>CAADGE010000035.1 GCA_900696465.1 uncultured Planctomycetota bacterium | reverse complement strand
GTGTTCAGGGTCGTCGTTCGTCCACTCCCGAGCTGCGCGCTCGATTCATCAGCCAAACCCGTATGGCATGGTCAAAAACGCGGATTCCGGCGTAGAAAAGTTCAACTGGTGTCCAGTCGCCCCGATTGCCGCTCCGCAGCAATAGAGCTGGAAAGGGGAGAAAGGTGAGAAGGGGGAGCCACCCGCTTTCGGTGTGATTGCCGCTCACCGGAGTTGTCCTCTCCTGCGGCCTCCATTCCACTTTCACCTCTCATAGCCTTCGCGTTCGAGGAACGTTCGTTTAACAAGAAGACGGCGACTTGGGCTATCGCATTGCCGCCGACAGGAGAGCAGACCGGCACGAAGCCGGAGTAATTCCGGCAGTCGGTGCTTCCCGTACGATCGGGCATTTCAGCGAGGTTTGAGCAGATCTTCCCGCGCGGCTTTTGCGAGCGCGATCACTGCTGGATGGTGGAATCTGCGTTCCATGGTGATTGCAAAGAACTGCTCACGAATCGACTCGATGTGTCCTACGACGGCCACCTGGTATTGACGGCAGATTTCGCGCTCAATCGCCGAGGGGCCCGCGAAGCAGCCCAGGCCCTGTTGTCCGAACACCTTGGTCAGCGCGCTGTCTTCGAATTCTGCGGCTATGACCGGTCGAATTGAGTTGGAATCAAACCAACGGTCCAGCGATCGCCGCAGCGTATGATTCGAGGTCGGCAGGAGCCACTTCGCACCGCTTAACGACTCCGGAAACCGCCGTCGCAGTTTCGCCGCCGTCTGCCTTGCGGCATAAATGGTGACGCCGCATTCACCGAGCAGGTGGTTGTACGCTTTGACGTTCAGATTGGGGGGAATGGGCGTGTCGGCGATGACCATGTCAAGTTCGTGAATCGCCAGTTGTGCGACGAGTTGCTCGATCTTGCCTTCGAAGCAGATGAGTCGAACCGGCTCGGGTTCCATCGCCGGAACGAGCAACCGGTTCGCGATGATCTTCGGAACGATATCGACGATGCCAACCTGCAGCCGCAGCGGTGCTCCTGTCGGTCGACCTCGGACGGAATCCATCAGCTCTCGGCCGATGGCAAAGATGTCATCGGCATAACGCAGCACCATCTGACCGGCATCCGTCAGATGCAGACGGCGGCCGGACCGCTCAAAGAGCTTCAGGCCCAGCGACCGCTCGAGGGCCTTGATCTGCGTTGACAGGGTCGGCTGGGCGAGGTGCAGACGATGCGCCGCAGCTGAGAGGGTACCCTCCCGGGCGGTCGTCCAGAAATAGAGGAGGTGGTGGTAATTCAGCCAGTCCATACCGCGTAATACTTCTATAAAATCTAATAGACAGATATTTATTATCTATTAGTCCTAAGTCTCTGTCCAGTCTATTTTCTACTCGTATTGATTCATCGTGGTGGTTCGAAAAAGGAAAGAAACGTGCGGATTCGATTTCTCGGTCTGAACGGCCGTCAGGCGGCAACGCTCAGGGAACATGCCCGCCGACGCATCGCCTTTACGCTGGGGCGATTTCGCTCTGCGATCACAGAAGTCTGTGTTCGATTCGACGAGGTCGACCGACCCGGGGGCGGACGACAGGCGCGATGTCGAATTCGAGCGACGATCGAACCGACAGGCGCTGTAACGGCGGACCTGCACGATTCGGAAGCCCACACCGCCATTGCCCGGGCCGTCGATCGCCTGGCGCGGCTGGTTCGCGAGGCCGTTCGATCGGCGGGCGAAGACCGAACCTGACAAGAAGGCATGCAGCAGCATAAGAAGGAACCCGTAATGATTGCCGTCACGCACGCCGATCATGCTCACGACCAGGGTCTCGGCCAGACGCCCATCGGCCCGATCCGCCGGCTCTTTCAGCTGTTCAGCTCGGAGCGCCGCGACATCGTGCTCGTAATTATGTTCAGCGTCATCGTCGGCGTGCTCTCGCTGGCCACGCCGGTGACCGTTCAGGCGCTGGTCAACTTCGTCTCATTCGGCGGACTGATCCAGCCGTTGGTCGTTCTGGGAATCCTTTTGTTCGGCTTCCTGACGCTCGCGGGCATGATCCGCGTGCTTCAGACGTATGTCGTCGAGGTGATGCAGCGCCGTCTCTTTGTCCGAGTCGTCGCCGATCTGACGGATCGACTCCCACGTGTCACGGCGGATTGTTATGACCGCCAGCATGGACCTGAACTTGTCAACCGCTTCTTCGACGTGGTCACGGTTCAGAAGGTGGCCGCCATGCTGCTGCTCGACGGCGCGACGGTGCTTTTGCAGATGGTGGTCGGTCTTCTCATCTTGGCCTTCTATCACCCTTTTCTCCTGGCGTTTGACGCCATCCTTGTGGTTGCGCTTGCATTCGTTGTCGTCGTACTCGGGCGCGGCGCGATCCACACCTCGATACGCGAGTCAAAGGCCAAGTATGCCGTAGCCGCGGCACTGGAGGAGATCGCCCGACATCCTCTCGCCTTCAAGCTGTCGGGGGCTGCTGATTTTGCCCGCCGACGCGCGGACCTGCTGACTGTTGACTACATCGAGTCACGTTCGTCGCATTTTGTCGTTGTGCTTCGGCAGATTATCGGCTTTACGACCCTTCAGGTGCTTGCTGCGACGGCACTGCTGACGCTTGGCGGCTGGCTCGTTCTTGAGGGACAGTTGACCCTCGGTCAGCTCGTCGCCGCAGAACTCATCGTCTCCGCCCTGCTCGTTTCCTTCAGCAAGTTCGGCAAGCAACTGGAAGGCGTCTATGACCTGCTGGCCGCGGTCGACAAGCTGGGCCAGCTCATGGACCTGCCGCTCGAGCGAGAGAGTGGCCATGCCACTGAAATGCGCGGCACCGGCGGCACGCTCGCGGTGCGCGGCGTGACCTTCGCCTTTGATCCCGCCAGGCCGGTGCTTCGCAACATCAACCTCACGCTTAACGCCGGCGAACGCGTCGGCATCGCGGCAAGTCATGGCGCGGGCAAGAGTCTGCTCGCGGATCTGCTGATCGGACTGCGTCGTCCGAACTCCGGACATATCGAACTCGGCGGCGTCGATCTCCGCGAACTGTGTCTCGCTGCCATTCGCGATCGAATTGCCGTTGTTCGAGGAAGTGGCGTGATCGAAGGATCGATCGAAGAGAACGTCTGCATGGGGCGCGCCTCCGTCACGCCCGAGGCCGTGCGTGCCGCGCTGATCGATGTCGGTCTGCTCGATGAGATTCGCACCCTGCCTGACAGTCTTGCGACGCAGCTCAGCGCCTCGGGTGCGCCGCTCTCAGCCGGGCAAATCAAGCGACTGATGATTGCCCGCGCCGTTGTCGGTCGTCCTGATGTCATCGTTCTCGACGATGTTCTGGACGACCTCGATTCCGATGCGCGAGACATGGCGCTCAACGCTCTGTTGAGCCCCGATCATCGCTGGACAGTTCTCATTCTAGGTCGACACGCGTTTCAGCATCCCGGCATCCACCGTGTGTATCGATTGTCGGATCTGGGTGAGCGTCCGGCCCCTGCGGCGCTCGCCGCCACACCCTAGCGCACGCAGTGGTCCGCTTTCGTTCGGAGCGAGGATTCTGCGAGACAGGATTCGAGGATAACGATGACCCTGACGACCAATCATCACCGGTTTGCCGCCCTCTCGATGGTGCAGCGTCCGCCCTGGATCGGGCGCGCGGCACGGGCATCTGCCGTTGTCTTCTGTCTCGTTCCGGTCTGCCTGCTGCTTGTCCCGTGGCAGCAGAACTTCCGGTGTGCCGGTCGTGTGGTGGCCTTTACCCCGCTCGAACGACGGCAGGACGTCGACGCACCGGTCAGCGGCCGTGTGGTTCGATGGTACGTGCAGGAAGGTTCGATCGTAGAGGCCGGCGATCCCCTCGTCGAGATTTCGGACATTGATCCTAACTTTGTCACTCGCCTCAATCAGGAGCGCGACGCCCTGCAGGGTAAATATGAAGCAGCACGGGACAAGGCCTCGGCGTACGAGCAGCAGGTTTCAAACCTCGAAACCACGCGCGACCTGGCCTTCGCTGCCGCGTCGTTCCGGGTCGATATGGCAAAAGAGAAGGTCAAGTCATCCGTCGCTTCTCTCGATGCCGCGCGCGCGGCATACCGGGCCGCGGAGGCGCAAATCGAGCGCTATCGCAATCTGCTTTCCGACGGGCTTGTATCCCGGCGGGACTTTGAAGTCGCCGAACGCGACTACGACCTCGCACGCACCAGCGTGGACAGCGCACAGGCGACGCTCACCGCCTCGAAGAACGAACTTCAGGCGACGGAAGCCGAACTGGCCCGCATCCGCGCCGAAGCGGAAGCGAGAATTGATTCTGCTCGCGCCGCCCTGAACGAGGCCCGAGGCCAGGCACAGGAGGCGCTCGCCAGTCTCGCAAAAGTGGAGGTGAGCATTTCACGCCAGGCGTCGCAGGTCGTGCGGGCACCGCGCGACGGGATTGTGTTTCGGCTCTACGCCAACCAGGACGGCCAGATTGTCAGCATCGGTCAACCCTTGATGGAACTCGTGCCTCGCACGGATGATCGCAGCGTTGAACTCTGGATGGATGGCAATGACGTGCCGCTGGTCCGGGAGGGAACGCCGGTACGCCTGCAATTCGAGGGCTGGCCGGCCGTCCAGTTTGTCGGCTGGCCGTCTGTCGCCGTTGGAACCTTCGGCGGGAAGGTGGCTCTCATCGATCCGACCGACGACGGAAAGGGACAGTTTCGAATCCTCGTGGTACCGGACCCTGATCAGCCGGAATGGCCTGATGCGCTCTACCTTCGACAGGGTGTTCGTGCCAAGGGCTGGGTCCTCCTGAATCGCGTCACGCTGGGCTACGAGATCTGGCGGCAGCTCAACGGATTTCCGCCGGTCATTTCTACGGAGGTTCCAGCGGGCAAAGATGAGAAGGGGGGCGCATCCAAGTGATCGTGTCGGAGGCGAAGCTCAAGCTGGGGCGTCGCGCACACGCATGGCGACGACGTTCGTTCGCTTGCGCGTTCCTAACGCAGACATTCGCTGCGGCCGTCCTGCTCGCGCCCGTTGCAGGATGCTCGCTCTGGCGAGGTGAACTGGATCCCGCATTCGAAAAGAAGCTTGAGACCCGGCTGCGCAACATCGACCTGGCACGGCTTGAGGCGAAGTCGAGTACGAAGCCCCTTACCATCGACGAGGGGCTCGAGCAAATGAAGCAGTCTGATGCAAGCACACAGCCCGTTCCGTCCTCGATGGAACTTACGATTGAGGAGATTCGACGACACGTGCTTGGTAATAACCTCGATCTCGCCATCTACATGCTCGACCCGGAAATCTCTCGAACGAGAATCAGTGAAGAGGAAGCCAGATTCGACGCCGCCATCATGGTCGGTGCACGCTACAAGAAGCAGGATCTGCCCGAGCTGGACGGCGATGTCGTTCAGCTCTCCGAGAAAAGTACTTCGCTCGACAAGGCCATCAAGACATTTGAAAAGGGCCTGTCGGGCGACAAGGGCGGGAAATCGGGGGAATCGAAATCCGAGCAGGGGCTGACGGATGGTTCGACCGTCAAGTTGACCGAGGTCGCGCAGCGCAAGGAGAGCTTCGACGCTGATCTGGGCTTGCTCGTACCGCTTCCGACCGGCGCCACACTTCGTCTCGGCCAGTACTACGATCAGGACAACAAGCTGTCACCGTTCTCCTCGGATCAGAGCATTGCCGCGACGCGTTTCTCGTTGAGCCAGCCGCTGCTGCGTAACGCCGGCGTCGATGTCAACACGGCCGCCATTCGCATCGCCCGGCTGGGAGAGAAATCGAGCATCGCCAGGACCAAGCTGGTGGCGATTCGCCTGCTCGCTGCCGCGGAAAAGGCCTACTGGAAGCTCTACGGCGCGCGCGAGCTGCTGGAGATTCGGCGCCGCCTGATCGACCTTGCAGAAAAGAACCTGGAAATCGTACAGAAGCGCACGCAGGAGGGCCTGATACCGGCCATCGAGGTCATCCGTGCGGAAGTTGGTGTGGCCCAGCAATTGGAGTCGCTGATCATTGCCGAGACCACCGAGCGCATCGCCGAGCGCGATCTCAAGCGAATCCTGAACATCGAGGGTCTCGACCTCAACTCGCCAACACGCCTTCTCAGTGCGACGCCGCCGCGTCTGCTGCTCTACGAGCTGAGCGCCGATACGCTGGTGCGCGAGGCAGTGACGAATCGCATGGAAATGCTGGAGATTGAACTGGCGGTCGCAGCCGATGACTTGCGAATCGAATTTGCGAAGAATCAGACACTGCCGTTGATCACCCTTGACTTTGAGTATGGCCTGCTTGATCGAGGCGGCTCCTTCGGCACGGCCTGGCAGAATGCCTGGGACTTTGACAAGGGCGACTTCGCCGTCGGCATACGTGGAGAGATTCCTGTCACGAACGAACTACGTAAATCTCAGCTTCGCCGCGCCGTTCTGACGCGAACGCAGCGGCTCGCGACCCGATCCGCACGGGAACTCTCCATTCGACAGGAAGTGTATGATGCGCTCGACGTGCTCAATCAGAACTGGCAGCGCATGCTTGCCGCGCGGCAAACCGTCATCGCCGCCGGCGTCAATTATGACGCAGAGCGAAAGCAGTTCGACGAGGGTACGCGAACGATGCGGGAAGTCTTCGAGGCGCTGGCGCAATTAGGCGATGCCCAGTCGCGCGAGGTGAGCGCCATCGTCGCTTATCAGGTCGCACTCATCGATCTCGCTTACGCCACCGGCACGTTGCTGGGCTACTCCAAAGTTGACGTCCTGGAGGCCCGGTTCGACTAGTTCCGGATGGGATTACAAGTGCTGCGATGCTTCCTGCCGCTCGAACATCATTTCGTTGTAGTCCAGGTCCTGAAGCGGCGGCACGGCATCGCCCAGTTCGCGAAGCATGGCCATGAGCTGCGCGCGGTGATGCACTTCGTGCAGAGCAAGTTGAGTGAAGAAATCGCCCGCCGTTGCGGTGATGTGGAAGCGCCTGCCGTGGTCATCGGGAAAGCTCAGATACGTGATCTTGCGATTCCAGTTGCGCTCGGTGGCAAGCGCCGCGCGGACACGGGCCGTCTGTGCTCGCCACGTCTGCTCGATGACGTCGAACGTCGGCGGGTTCTCGTACTTGATCGGCCACTCGTCGTAGGGCGGCACCGGCCGGCCTTCGAGTCGCTCGATGTAGTACCATTCGGAAATCATGATGTGCGAGAGTGTTGAGCCAATTGTCTTGAGACCGAAGTGGAAAGTGTGATGATACTGTTCCGGCGAGAGCGGTCGGATCGCTTCGAGAACGCGCTCGCGTGTCCGGGTCAGATATTCATAAATCTTCAACGGGTCCATCCGTGCAGTATAACAGGCCGCACGGTCCCGCGCCCGGCCGGATGCATCGCGAGGTCGATCGTTCTGCACTGGAGATGATCGCCAAGGCCGGTCTGGAATGACCCCTGGTGACAGGCCGTTGCGAGACGCAGGGAACTCCTTTCTACTTGGTCTTCGAATGGACATCCTCCATGCCATCGGTAACACCTCGCTCGTCGAGCTGCGCAGGGTCGTCCCGCCGGGCTGCGCACGCATCTTCGCCAAGCTCGAATGGGAAAACCCGACCGGCAGCATGAAGGACCGGATGGCCGTAGCTGTCATCTCGCGGGTCGAGGCCGACGGGCGGCTCAAGCCGGGCGGCACGGTCATCGAATACACCGGCGGCAGCACCGGAGCGTCGCTGGCCATGGTCTGCGCCGCGAAGGGATACAAGATCAGGATCATTACGTCGGATGCATTCAGCCGGGAGAAGCTGGATCACATGGCGGCTCTTGGCGCCGAACTTACGCTCGTTCCCAGCGAGGGCGGCCGCACGACGAAAACACTCATACAGGACATGATCGCGACGGCCCGTGAAATGAGCCGCGAGCCGAATACCTGCTGGACCGACCAGCTCAACAACGCGGACAGCATCGCGGGCTACTATCCACTCGGTGAGGAAATCTGGACCCAGACGCAAGGCAACGTCGACGCCTTCGTTCACAGCGTGGGCACAGCGGCATCTTCGCGCGGCGTGTCCACCGTGCTCAGGCGATACAAGCCCGGTGTCAAAATCGTCATCGTCGAGCCGGCGGAGTCCGCGGTGCTCTCGGGCGGTGCACCGGGAGCGCATAAGATTGAAGGCGTCGGCATCGGCTACACACCGCCGCTCTGGGAGCCGAAGCTGGTCGATGAGATTCTGCCGATTCGCACCAACGACGCGAAAGAGATGACGAGGCGGCTCGCTCGCGAAGAAGGCCTGTTCGCGGGAACGTCGTCCGGTGCCAATGTCCTCGCCGCCCTTGACGTGGCAAAGCGACTGGGGCCGGGCGCGACCGTGGTGACGCTGATGTGCGACTCCGGTCTGAAATACCTGAGTACAGATGTCTTTCGGCGCGGATAACTGCCCTTGGCCATCGTTTGCATCATTGACACAGGGGTTGAATTTCGTCATGCCGCCGACTGATTTGCCGCTGGAATCAGAGCGCCGCATCTGGCTGGAGGGCGTGCGCCTTTTCAATGAGGGGCAGTACTTCGAGGCCCACGACGCGTGGGAAGAAATCTGGAGCCAGGTGCGGCACCCGTTGCGTGAGCGATTTTATCGAGCGATCATTCAGGCGGCGGTCACGCTGGAGCTGCTTCGGCGCGGCCGGGCGATCGGCGTGCGCCAGGTTTTTGTATCGTGTCAGGAACTGTTCGAGGGTCTGCCGGAGGTCTTCATGGGGGTCCGCATACCGGCACTGATCGAACAGGTTCGCGATGCCATCCGTCCGGCACTTGAAGACCTCGAGACGCGACATGTTCGGATTGATCCGTCGCGGCTTTTTGCCATTGAGATGTTGTACGATCCTTTCAAGCAATCGCTGCACGGTGAAGACGCGGACGGTCGTTCGGCGGTGCAGTGAACCCTCCCGGCGTGTAAAAAAAAAGAATCGGCCCCTGACGCATGTCGCGCCAGGGGCCGATGGGTTAACTATCACACGAACGCTTCGTCTGAACTTACTGTGTAATGTTCAGGCGGAAGTGGCCGTTCGGCGGGTTGTTGCTCGGGCCGCCCTTGGCGGTACCCGTGATGCGGATGAGGAATTGGCCGTTGGCCGGCAGGTTCGCCGCACCGATCTGCACGCGCGACTGGCGTCCCTGGAAGAACAGAACGTTCGATCCGAAGGTCGCAGGGCACGCATTGCTGTCCTCGTTGCATCCGCCCAGCGCGGCCGCCAGCGTGACACCGGTCGGCGGACAGCCGCCCGGCGGAACGTTGGTACCCGTGGTTCGGTGCACACCGATCACGGTATCGAAGGTTGTATCCAGCGAGCAGAGCGTGAACACGGTGGTTCGCGCCACTGGACCCTGATTCCACAGGTAGTACACGTCCGCGGCCGTGGCCGACTCACCGCAACCCGTAGCCGCGTTCGGCTCCTTGGTCGCGCCGATGGTCGTGCCAAGTACGTTAGCAACCGGACCGGTGCCGAGCAGCGTCGCGTTGAGACACTGATTATTCGGCGGAGCCGCCGGAGCCGTGAACGGACACGACGTACTGGTCAGATTCACCGGACCCAGACAGAAGGACAGGTCTCGGTCGACCATCTGGTACGGGAAGGCATTGGCACCGCCGGTCTTGCGGATCGCCGCACGGAGGTTGCCGCCTTCGTTGGACGTTGACCAGAGGAAGACACAGGCCGCGTTGGGCGTGGTGTTCACAATCTCGACCCAGTAGCACTGGTTGGCCGTGACCGGTACAGGCGTGTGGAACGCCTCGTACTGGTACTGGATGCTTCCGCCGACGACACCCTCGGAGGGCACCGGCTGGCTCTTGAGCGGCGTCACGTTGAACGGACCACCGATGATCACCGAGGTATTCGGCAGGTTGCCGCTAGTACCGTAGTAGGTGATTCGGAAAGTCTCGGACTCGGCCAGCGGGCTGCAATCCAGCGTTCCCTGGCGGTGGAACCCGCGGAAGCAGATCTGGTCGACGTAGTTCAGACCGGACGTGAAGACCGGGCGGAAGTCGTCGGCCACGGTGATGAGGTCGTCATCATCGCTGACGTAGGCGCCCTGCTGGAGGCCGCTCACGACATGCGGAAGCTGACAGCGACCGATGTTGTTGCAGATACCCGTCGGGCAAGGCGACGAACAGGTTTGACCCTGTCCCCAGATACCACCTTCTGCCAGACAGGAGATCTCCGTGCGGTTGTCGGAGCAGATGTTGCCGACGCAGCAGCGACCGGTCGGGCACGGGCAGCTTGCGGCTTCCGTCCACAGACCACCCGCCGCGATACAAGCCGACTGCACCGTGCTGGCGCACTGGGTATCGCCGAAGCCATCCAGGTAGCAGCAGCGACCGACCACGCACGGCGGATTGATCGGCGTGCAGGTGCCGCCGTCCGACCACTGACCATTCCGCAGGTAGACGCAGTCGTCTTCCGTGGTCGTCGCACAGATCACGCCACCGAGCGGCAGCGGATCGTAGCAGCAGCGACCGAGCGGCTTGCTGCAGCCGTCCTTCGCAATGCGAAGGTTCAGACTGAAGGCCAAGTCACGGGTACGGACCGTGCAGTCGTTGTAGTTGGTCGGCATTTCGCCGGGAGGTGAGTTGCCGTTAATCCACGCGTGGCGGGTGTCACCCTGCGGAGACTGTTCCCAGTTCCACAGACAACCGGTCACGTCGTTGGGCGGCGTGTTGTTGAGGATCTCCATCCAGTAGCACTGACCGGCCACGACGCTGATCGGGGTGGGCAGGGTCGCCGTGTAGAAGAACTCGGTGACGATGCCGGCCGGCACGATGATGCCACCGGAGGCCACGCGGGTCACATCAGCAACGTACTGCTTGCCCGGACCGATGACGCTCAGACTCGGACAGCGATTGTCGAGACCCGGGCTGCAGCCGGATCGCGGCTGGTAGAAGGTAATCTGGAAGCAATCCGGTTCGGCCGGACAGGCAGAGCCCGCCAGCGTCAGGTAGGTACCCCACCAGCAGACGGTGGTGATCTGACCCGACTCCGAAGGCCGGAAGCACTCGGCTGCCCTGGCATCGGCGAGATTGTCCAGATCGCTGACGGTCACGCCGGTCGAATCGAACGGCTGCTGGCTGGTCGCCGGGTCGGAGCAGTCCGCACCGAGCGTACAAACCGGCTTGTTGACCGTGACGAGCAGATCGACGAAGTCCGGCAGGTCGGACAGGTCGATCAGGCCGTCGTTGTTGACGTCCGCGCGGCAGTAGTTGGCCGCGAAGCAGCCGAGGAAGCTGTCGAAGGCCGTCGGCGGCGCAAACAGACTGGTGATCCACTTCTGGATGTCCAGACCGTTGACCTTGCCGTCGGCGTTCATGTCGCCCGGACAGCAGGTCGCGAGCTGGACGAACGGTTGACAGGAGGCCTCGACGACGTACTCGGCGTTGCAGCTCGTCTCGCCCAGACCGCCGAAGACCGCGGGGGTGATGCGCAGGTAGTAGGTGCCTGCACAGACCGAAGCGGAAACTTCAAGATTGGACGGCGTGCCGGTCGGCGGCTCACAGGCGAACTCGACGTCTCCGCTGGCGAAGACGAAGAGACCTGCACAGTCGTCATCCGGATCGCTGAAGATATCGAGCTGGGCCGCAAACTCAGCAGCGACGACACGCCATCGGATGACCGACGGCTGGTCGACCGTGATGCGGTACCAGTCCTGATCGCGGGCGACGAAGGGCGTCGCGCCGATGCAGAAGCCGCCCGGTCCGCTGCAGGGAGCGTTGTTCGGGCAGTCGAGGGCGTTGTCACAGGGGAAGGGCCGTCGATAGTTTCCGGCCGTGCCGCAGATGAGAACCGGTCCGCTGCTGCAGTCGATCGACGGGCCGTTGAAGGCCGGCGGCGACGTGCTGCAACCACCGTTCCACTGGTCCTGCGGTGCCGGATCGCTGGTGTCGGCACAGATCGCGTCGGCGCCTTCCTGTTGAGCGCCGCCCGGACAGGTGGCTGAGCAGGCGAAGCAGTTCGAGACCGTGGTGATGTTCAACCGGTACGTGAGTGTGCCGGCGAAATCACTGAGGACCGGATCGAAGATGTGCCGCGGCGAATCGCCGAACATCGGAGCGCCGCCCGAGGTGCCGGGGCCGCCGATCGCGATGTAAATGATGTTGCCGGGCTGAAGGGCCGGCGAGCTGCCGACCTGCAGACAGAAGCACGAATCGAAGGTGGCGTTCAGACCGCCGTAGCAACTCGAGGTCGCCAGGGCGCCATCGGCCGAGGAGCTGGTCACGGTGCAGTTGTCGTTCACGGCGAGGAGCGACGCCAGGTCGCAGTCACCATGAAGTTCGCCCAGACCGGGGCTGTCCTCGACGCGGCTGTAGGCCGCCATCTTCGTATTGCCGGCCGAACCGCAGGTGTCGATGACGACACCGCCGCTGGCCGGAAGCTCATACTTAAAGTAGAGAACATGGTTGACAGCACGAGTGATCGTTCCCGAACTGCCCACCAAGGCGTTGAAGTCCAAGGCCGTGAAACAGGCCTGGCCCGGACCCGGACAGGGTGTCGCCGCACAACCAGCCGTGGGCTCGGTCGGTGCGAGCGGGTCACCCTGATTGAAGTCGGTGCGACCGCGCGGTCGACCGCCGGCGCCGATACAGGCGGCCTCGGTCAGTGAAACCGTGCAGGTGCCGTTATCGAAGCAGCATCGACCTGTATCCAGCGAGTACGGAGCCGAGCGCGGGATAAAGTCGATATTCAAACGACCCGGGCCACGGCCGGCGGGGGCAGCGCCCGTTCCGCCGACACGGATCACGATGCAGTCGCCCGGACCAAACAGCGTCGGGCTTCCGGCCTGGACCGGCAGAACAAGGTGAGCATCACCGTTGACCTTGCCGGGGACGGTCGGAACGTTAAGGGCAAACTGGTTGCAGGCAACCTGGGCCCTCGAACACAGCGAAGTGTTGCAGGGGTTGGTCGTTGATGGATCGCCATAGACGACGATCCAACTGTTATAAGTCGAACCCACACCACTGATGACGAGGTCGCCATCGTTCTGCGGATTGCCATCGAAGATCGTCGGGATCTGATACCGGTAGTATACGTCGGCGACGATCGCCGGTGCCGGGCCGGCCGGCTGGCCGACCGCGCAGACGTCCGGAACGTCCGGAGGACCGGAGGTGTGATAGGCCATGTGGGTGTTGTTGGCGAAGCTCGAGTCATAGGTCACGCTGACCGAGACGCCGCTAAGCTGGATCGCCGTGGTGCAGGTGTCGTTCGCGGGCACGCCCGGACAGGCGAGTCCTTCGACGGCACAGGTGGTGCCGTCGCCCTGATAGACACCGTTTCGACCGGTGCAGGCGATCTGAGCCAGGTTCGTGCAGCCGGCCATGCTGGTATCACAGCAGGCACCGGTCACGAGCGAGCAGGAAGCCGCGGTAAGCTCGATGCGATACTTGGTGCCGCAGGGGATGCCCGCAAAGACATCCGGCCGGTAGCGGATGATCCACTCGCCGGGCGGGAGACAGCGGGTAAAGCCGATCTCGGAACAGGCAGGACCGCGGTCGAAATCGAGGAACGCGGTAACGGCGGTCGGACAGTTGATGCTGGCATTGACGCCGCCGTTGTTCATGAGCGAGATTTCGTGAGCGAAGCGGGCGGTGGCCCGGACCGTCACCTCGGTATCCTGCGTCAGAACGAAGCGATACCAGTCGTTGTCGCGCGCATTGATCGCGGTGCAAGTTTCGGTGGGCACGTCGCAGGTGGCGCCGGAGCCGCACTGCGAGTTGGTCGTGCAGTAGCTGGCATAGTTGCCGGAAGTGCCGCAGACCACGCCAGGCACGGAGATGGGCGAGAAACTGAAGGGCGCCTCAAGACAGCCCTGGTTGAACAGATCGCGGTAGCCCGGTGTGCAGTTGGCTTCGCCTTCAAGCGACGCACCTGCACAGGCCTGCGTGTCGGAAATACAAAGCGTACAAGGCGGATCGGAACCAAAATCGTCGCACTCGCCCTGCTTCCAGACGTTTACGGTGCTGACGAGACAGGCCGAGCGGACAACACCGTCGTCGCACTGGGCATTGCCACCACCAGCGTCAACGTCGCGAAGACAGCAGGCGCCCGGAGGGCCGGGGTTGGCGACGATCTGGATGCCCATACCGGCGATCGGGCTGCCGCCGAAGAAGAAGTAGTCGCCACCGGCGCCGAAGGTACAGACGCCGTTGCCGTTGGGGATCACGAAAAGGTCGCTGGTGGAGCCGACTTCAGCAGGACCTGCGATTGACCACGATGCGTCGTTGTCACCCAGCTCCGCGGCGGTGCTCAGACCGACCCAGAGGAAATCTGCGTCAATAAAGACCGGCGGATTGAATGAGACGGAAATAACATTGAACGGGTTGGTCAGCGGAAGGTCCACATCGGTCTGAAAGAGGATGATGGAATTCGGGCTGTCGGGACAGTCGGGGTTGATGTTTCCATTGCGAATCGTGAGCGTCATCGGAATCGTGCCGCCGCTGTTGTTGATGCCGCCTACGATCAGCGAGATCCGGCAGATGAAGCGATCCTGGCCGATCATGGTGATGTCGTCGTAGAGAGGGACGCCACCCTGATCACCGAAGACGGTCGCGCTGGTGCCGCCGCTGTTCGAATAGACGATGATCTCGCAGGGCGCGGTTTCGCAGGTGACGCCGTCGCGAGGCCGCGCGCCCGGCTCGATCGCCGCGAAATCCGGAATGATCGCCGGGTAGGCCTGCTTGATGCGCATGCCCTCGGCCTTGCCGATGTTGTCCAGACTGTCGGGAGAACCGCCATCAGCGGCTCGGAGCGATGCTGTAGGAATCAGCATGCTCAAACACGCGATCGTGCAAAACGCGGCGAAAAGCACGGTTTGCCTCTTCATTGATCCTGCTCCTTCCATGTGAATGAGAACTTGAGCTCAAATGCTCGACAGAATGCCTGTTTGAAACCTGAAGACACCACCACTTCGTATCCCACGGCTTCGAGCGCGCACCGATGATGGTGCGACGCACCCAAGCCGAATCAAACCGAACCAATTGCTTCCTTCCATCTCCATTGGATCGATCTACCGCACTCACGCGCGCTACGTCGACCCGATGCACGTAGAGTTGCACCCGCTCCGACTCGGCTCGCCGAAGGGGTGTCAACCCGCTGTGTGTATGCTCACCGTATTTGTGTCGAGTAAACCAGCAAGTACTCGGTCTTCTCTCTTCCCATCGCGTCGGGGGGAGGCACTACCGCGAAGCTAATCAGGTTGGCTCGCTGACTAACTCCTGATTATCCTACCGAAAACCGCACGATTCAGTCAAGTGGTATCGGCCCGAAAGAGGGGTGGCCGAAGGCGATTCTCATCGGCGGATGACGGTACTTATCGACCCTGCTCAATTCGATCTGCTCACACAGACCATTCTTGAGACACCACGTCCAGCGAATGTGATCGATATCAGAGGAGTCCGAAATCTCTGAATCCGTTTATGTTCGCTGGTGTGCGGCCTGGAAACCCTCTACCCGGCCGAATCCCTACAGACAGAACTACCTTCGCTGCAGCATGAACTGCCTGCCGTCACCGACTGTTACCGGAAGGCACACAAGACTACGATCAGGCCATGGAACTACCCCCTGTCTTGCCTGCACTTCGCCCGCGCGGGATTGAGGCCATCGCCGCTGCCGCGCAGGCGGTACAGGCCAATGTAGTCGCACTTCGGGTCGCCTGGTGCAAGCGGACCGGACAGCCGCCCGAGACGCACGATATACGGACCCCGCCGCCCGGGCCGGTCGTTCGGATGCGGGAGATTCTGATCGACCGTGAGATGCTCAAATCCTACAGCGAGGAAGAAATACTTCTTCGGCTGCGCCAGGTCTGGGGCGAGTTCTGTTCGCTCTGCTGGCTGTTTCCACATGTTGACCCGCAAGCACCGATTACTTTTGAGCCGCTGCCGGCGGGTCAGGGACTGCGTTGCCTCAGACAGGTACAGGAAAAGATCGCAGAGATTCAGACCGGTCTGTGGAGGTTGCGGCACGAGCAGCGAGCTCGATTCGACAGAGAAGCCGCAAAGGACCCGGCCTTTCTGCGGGATAAGCAACATGCAGCCACGCGGCCGATGCAGGTTTTCGGACAGAACATCGAGTCGTGCGGGGATGCCGAATTATTCTGCTGCGCCTGCGAGTACGCCGGGATGCTGGCCGCTCTTCGATGGGCGACCGACGATCGCTGGGCGTGGGAAGCGCCGGGTATCATGGAACTAACGGTAGCTTCTGGAAGATAAGTTTATTATTGGCAAGATGTTATAAAAAGCGATGATGTCTCACCCAGCGTGACGCAAAATCGCGCGGGACCGATCGCGCGAGTAAAGATTCGTCTTCCGACGTGGTCTTCCGCCGTGATCCTGCTGCAACCCCTGTCCGATACTTGCGGTAAGATTCCAGTGACCCGACGTGGCGCGCACGCGCCCGAGGACTGCGCAGGAGTCGGTACCGATAACCGGTCCAACGAACTTGAGACAGGCGACGCGACGTGAATCTCGGCGACATTCTGATTCAGAGGAACTCCATCACGCAGGAGCAGCTCAAGGCCGCCAATGAACAGTGCGGACCGACGGATCGCCTCGACCGCGTGCTGGTCCGGCTGGGCTACTGCAGCGAGACGCACGTACTCGAGGCGCTGGGCGAGCTGTATCACTTTGATGTCGTCGATCTGACGGGTAACAGTGTTCCGGTTAATGTCGAGCTGCTTCGCAAGATGCCCTCGAAGCTGGTGCATCGTGCGAAGCTGATTCCGCTCGATCGCGTCAACGGCTCGCTGCGGGTGGCGACACCGGACCCGTTTCAGATCTATGCGTTCGACGAGCTGCGCATGCTCTGCGGGCTGGAGGTCAAGCCGGTCCTCGCGAAAGAGAGCGAGATCAACGAGATCATCAAGAAGCACTTTGGCGTCGGCGGCGACACGGTCAGCCAGCTGGTTGACGAAGACGGCCTTGAGGTCGTCAGCGACGTGGGGGAATCCGCCGGCGACCTGGCGCAGATGGCTCAGGATGCCAGCGTCATCAAGCTGGTGAACGAGATTCTGCTCGAAGCGATTAACGAGCGGGCCAGCGACGTGCACATCGAGCCCTACGAGCACGATCTGAAGATCCGCTACCGCGTGGACGGTGTTCTGCGCAATACGAACGTGCCGCCGCAGATTCGTCAGTTGCAGGCGGCGATCATCAGCCGTATCAAGATTCTCTCAAATTTGAACATCGCCGAGCGGCGCGTCCCGCAGGACGGCAGCTTCAAGATCAAGGTTCACGGTCGCGAGATCGACCTTCGCGTCAGCATCATCCCGATGGTGTTCGGCGAAGGCGTGGTCATGCGCATCCTCGACAAGCAGGCGATCCTGCTTTCGCTGGAGGACCTCGGCTTTGATCCGGACATGCTCAAGATTTTCGAGCACATCATCCGTCAGCCGCACGGGATCATGCTCGTCACCGGTCCGACCGGCTCCGGTAAGACGACCACGCTGTACGCCGCGCTGAATACGATCGTGTCTGATGAGATTAAATGCCTCACGGTCGAAGACCCCGTCGAGTATCACCTCGAAGGCGTCAACCAGGTCGGCGTAAACCTCAAGGCGGGGCTTACATTCGCCAAGGGCATGCGCTCCTTCCTGCGGCACGACCCGGACGTCATCATGGTCGGCGAAATTCGAGACCTGGAGACGGCCGAAACGGCGGTGCAGGCGTCGCTGACCGGTCACCTTGTGCTATCTACGCTGCATACGAACGATGCTCCGAGCGCGACGACGCGTCTTCTCGATATGGGCGTTGAGCCGTTCCTCGTGGCCAGCAGCGTGGAGGCCGTGCTGGCCCAGCGGCTCGTGCGCACCATTTGCAAGCACTGCAAGGAAGAGTACGTCCCGCAAAAGAGCGAGGTACCACCCGATCTGGGCTGGAACGGTGAACCGCTCTATCGCGGGCGCGGCTGCCGCGAGTGTCGCAACACCGGCTACTCCGGGCGAAAGGGTATCTTTGAATTGATGGTGCTGAATGATGAGTTACGGGAACTTGTCCTTCAACGCTCCAGCGCCGGCAAGATCAAGAACGAGGCCATCAAGAACGGCATGGTCCTCCTTCGCGAAGACGGCTGGAACAAAGTGCGCCGCGGCCTGACGACGATCAGCGAAGTCGTGCAGGCGACAAAGGGATAAAGGGCCTTCAGCAGCGATCTTCACTTCATCGCCCACCCTCGGTTCTCTAGGGATGGCTCCGAGTGAAGTAGGATACTTAAAAAAGAAAACGGGCAGCGCTTCGCAGCGCTGCCCGTTTATGTTGGAACCAGTTACCCGCTGCCGCGCGGCCGATCGGCCGACGCGAGCGGACAAATGACTTACTTATTTGCGGCGTCGCAGGAGCAGGCCGCCGATGGCCAGGAGACCGAGGGTCGCCGGCTCGGGATAGGCCTGGATTCGCAGGAAGCCGGCCGTCCAGATGCCGTCCCAGTCATTGGGATAGTCAACGAAGGTTTCGAAGAATTCGATATAGAGCAGACCATCGGACAGATAAAGATCCGGAAGGCCGACGGAAAGCAGCTTGAGTGCCGGTCCGGTGGCATCGCCGCTGTTGTACGTCGCTGTGCCCGGGGAATCGACGCCAAAGCCCGGCGTGAGCGCAAAGGCACTCGTACCGGAGAGCGCGCTGTCGTCGAAATAGACAGCCATTTCGCTGCGCCAACTGGGGCTGTCTGCGAAAATGGTAACGTTCCAGCCGATGCCGTTCATGACGACGGGCGTGCCACTCGGCAGCCCGATGCAGGCGGCGACGTCGACCAGGAAGCGCTCGTTGATGGCGGCGAACAGTCCGTCGTTGCTGTCGATGCCGCTGACATCAAAGATGCAATCCGCGAAATCGCTGGCGCGTGGTTCGACCGCGTAGGAATCGCCGAGGACCGTCTCCGTCTTGACGTCATACTGGGCATAGCCCGGCATGAGCACGTCGGCGGAGGCGAAGCTGGTCAGCGAGAAGACCAGCGCGACTGCGAGAACACTGAACTTTCGAATCATGATCATTTCCCCTTCTTGATGTCTGGAGCGAATCCCCCTCACGAGTCGAGGTAAACGCTCGATGCCACTCATTGGCTACACCTGAGTAACCTTGTATATCCGGTCCACTTATAACAGAAAAGTCAGGTCATAATCAAGCCGAGTCGGCAACAAATCAGCAAAATAATCTTCATCCGAAATCTGACGTTTTAGCCAGCTTTCAGACTTCAAGCTCAGAATCCTGTTTTTTTCGGACCTTTTTGCCGAAACATCGGCCTCGAAATGCAACGGTTCTTACCCCTGTTTCAGAATGCGCCTGACAATGCTTTCCATCGTGGCCATGGTTTCTTCGCCGATCTGGCTCCGGACAATCCGGCCTTCCCGATCGAGGTAGAAGGTATGGGGGATTGACTTGCCCTCGTACTTTTCGCGGAAGGTCGTGCCGCCGCCAACCAGCACGGTGTACTGGATACCCTGCTGGCGGACGAATTCCTCGACCTTGGCGGTCGTCTCCCGGTGGTCCCAAGCGTGGACGGCGAGGATCTTCAGACCCTTGGGGGCATACTTCTGATGCAGGGCCTTGAGGTGCGGAACCTCCGCACGGCAGGGCGGTCACCCGACGCCCCAGAAAGTGAGCAGGATGGGCTGGCCGCGAAGCGAGGAGAGTGAGACTGTTTTCCCGGTTAGGTCTTTGAGCTCGAAGTCCGGGGCTGCCTTTCCGGGCGTGCGATCCGGTGCCGCGCAACCGGAGACAAGCCCAAGGGCCACGGCCACAACGGTAGTCATTCGATTCGTATTCATAACCAGAAGTTTAGCTTGGCCCTATTGTCAGGCAAGTGGAGCACTGCAATCCGGCACACAGGACGGCAGGTGCGGCCCAGCCAATCACCCCCGTTTCACCGCCGCGATGAAGCGAACGATCTTCTCGGCGTTCTTGATGCCGGGGGCATCTTCCACGCCGGTTGATACATCCACGCCCCAGGGGTGGATGCGGCGAATGCCGGAAGCGACGTTTTCGTGCGTCAGGCCGCCCGCAAGGATCAAGGGCGGAACGCCGTCGAGGGCACCGGCAGATTGCGCGCCGCTGACGAGGTCCCAGTCGAAGCGTTTGCCGCTGCCACCGCGGGCCGTGGGGCTGAAGGCGTCGAGCAGGATTCCGCAGACGCCGGCATCGGCGAAGCGGTGCACATCTTCAATGAATTTCCTATGGCGAACATGCATGGCCTTGATGACCCGCAGGTCGCTGAGCTGATTCACCAGGGCCGACGGCTCGTCGCCATGGAGTTGGACGGTGGAGAAACCGACATCGGCGGCGGTCCTGAGAATCGTCGACGCTCGTGCGTTGACGAAGACACCGACGGCACTGACGAAGGGCGGCAATGCGGCGAGAATCTCACGAGCACGGCGCGGCGTGACGCGGCGCGGCGATTCGGCGAAGACGAGACCGATGGCGTCAGCCCCGGCCTGCGCGGCGGCGAAGGCGTCCTCCGGCCGGGTGATGCCGCAGATTTTGATTCGGGTGTTCGTCAATGTCTTCGGATCGCTCCAGGCCCGTTGAAAGAAACCGTTGATTGCAATTCGTCGGCAACTGCCGGTTGCAAGATGGTGGCTCAAGCGTACCATGCCATGTCGTTGCGGCAAGCGCCACCCTGATGCACGAACGCGCTTGTTTGTCCGAAACAAAGACAAGGACGGAATACGTCATGCCCAGGGAATGGGTCATACCTCCGCCATCACCGCAGCGTGACGAACTCTCTCGTACCCTGCGGATCTCACCGATCGTCGCACAGGTACTCTGCAATCGGGGGGTGACCGACCCGGAGCAGGCGCGGCAGTTTCTCAGGCCGCAGATCGCGGATCTGCACGCCCCGGAGGCATTTCCGTCGACGCTTCGGGCGGCGGACCGGATACTGGCCGCGATCGCACAGGGCCGGAAGATCGTTCTGTTCGGCGATTACGACGTGGACGGCATCACGGGAGTGTCCATCCTGTGGCACTGTATTCGACTGGCGGGAGGGGAGCCGATCTTTCATATTCCGCATCGACTGGAAGAGGGCTACGGGATCAGTCTCGATGCGATTCGATCGCTTGCACGTGACGGCGCGGAGATGATTATCAGCGTCGATTGCGGCGTGACGGCGATCGAGCCGGCCGAACTGGCCCGTGATCTCGGCATCGAACTGATCATCACCGACCATCATCATCCGAAGACCGACGCGCAGGGCCGGCGGCAACTGCCGGCAGCGCTCGTGGTGCATCCGTCGATCGCCGACGAGGGCGAGGCGGTGTATCCGAACCCGCACCTATCGGGTGCGGGGGTGGCGTTCAAGCTGGCCTGGGCGATCGCGCAGCGGGCCAGCGGGGCGGCGAAGGTTCGACCGGCGTTCCGGGATTTTCTGCTGGATGCCATCGGCCTGGCCGCGATGGGAACGGTCGCCGACGTGGTGCCGCTGGTCGGAGAGAACCGGGTTCTGGTCCATCATGGCCTGCTCGGGCTGCCGAACAGCAAGCTGCCGGGGGTGCAGGCCCTGCTGGAGATGGCCGGTGTCTCCGGCAAGAAGCTCGCCGGTTACGACGTCGGCTTCAAACTCGGCCCGCGGCTTAACGCCATCGGCCGCATGGGGCATGCGCAGGTGGCGGTGGAGATGCTGACGCGCGCCGAGCCGGCCGAGGCCCGACGGATTGCGGAGATGCTCGATCGTCACAACAAGGATCGCCAGATTCTTGAGCGGCGCATCATCGGCGAGGCCCACGAAATGATCGCCGCGACCGGTCAGGACTCCGACCACGTTCGTGCCATCGTACTGGCCTCTTCCGGCTGGCATGCCGGCGTGGTCGGTATTGTCGCGGGTCGGATGGCCGAGGTCTACGGCAAGCCGGCGGTCCTGATCGCACTGGAAAACGGCATCGGACAGGGATCGGCGCGGAGCATCCGCAACTTTCCGCTGCACGAGGCCCTCGCGGCCTGCGGAGCGTATCTGCTTTCACACGGCGGGCATGCAATGGCGGCGGGACTACGAATCGCCTCTGATCAGGTCGATGCCTTTCGTGAGGCACTGTGGAGCCGTGCGGCGACGATGCTGACTCCGAGCGACCTGCTCCCGAAGCTGAGCATCGATGACGTGGCTTCGCTCGGGCATCTCAATACGCAGCTCGTGGCCGACCTCGGAAAACTGGAGCCGTACGGTGCAGGCAATCCATCCCCCCTGCTGGCCACGGAGGAGTTAAAGCTCGTCGGCGAGCCGCGGGCCGTTGGCAACGGCGGCACACACCTGCAAGTGACACTCAGCGACGGGCGTTCGCAGTGCAAGGGAATCGCCTTCGGGCAGGCGAGTGTTCGGCCGCAGTTGATGGACCACCGCCGCTGCCGGGTGGCGTTTCGACCGATCGTCAACGAGTGGAACGGCCGCCAGTCGGTGGAGATGCAGATCAGCGAATTCGCCTTTCCCGGTGAGTAAGCCGGATGACGAATGCAAGCGTGGCCCATCCTGATTCCTCTGCGAGACCCACGATTGAAAAATCGGATTACCTTTCGATCGGCCTGATCGTGCTCGCCGCACTGGTTGTCGGCGCGCCGGGCATTACGCAGGGCGGCCTTGGCTGGTCGGATGCGCCGAATCACGTCTTCGACGGCATCTTTGTCTATGAGTTCATACGCCAGTGGCCGATCGACGCACCGCGCGCGTGGGCGGAGCAGTTTTACCTGCGTTATCCGGCGCTGGGGATCGTCGTCTATTACCCGCCGGGGTTCGCGGTCGCGGAGGCGGCGATGTTCGCCCTTCTTGGTGTCAACATCGTGTCAGCACGATTGACCGTGCTGCTCTTTGCCGTCGGCGCGTGCCTGCTCATGTATCTGCTCGGCCGGCGATGGTTCGATCGGCCGACGGGGTTGTTCGCGGCGCTGCTGCTGGCGACGTGTCCGCACGGGCTCCTGTGGGCCAACGACATCATGCTGGAATGGCCGGCGACGTTCTGGATGCTCGTGGCCGTGTACTGTTATCAATCGGCGCGCGACACGCGGCGCGCTCGATGGGATGTTCTGCTTGGTGCGGCCATCGTGATGGCGTTCATGACCAAGCAGACGGCGGGGATCATCCTGCCGGTGCTTGCGCTGCATGCGATGATGCAGGCGGATCGGCGGCGCTTTCTGCTGCGGCCGTCGCTGCTGGCGAGCATTGCGGGGGCCGCCAGCATCATCGGTGCGTACATCCTGATAACTCATTCCTACACGGCATTGCCTTCGCAGCTCCTGCGACCCTCCTTCGACCTGTCAGGCATGTTGCACTGGCCGGCGGAGATCCTTGGCTGGCCATTGCTGCCGGTCGCACTGCTGGGCCTGCTGACGCTCGCGTGGCGGCCGGATCGCGGGCCGCGCGGGCTGCTGCTCATCTGGTTTGTCGCGTGGATGGTCTTTTCGCTCAGCATCGCCGCGAAGGAGCCGCGCTATCTGTTCTTTTCCATTCCGCCGCTGGCATTTGCAAGTGCACGGTTCATGCTCGCGGCCGCGGATGATGTCTACCGTGCGATAAGCTGGAAGACCGATGCGCCGCGGATGACACTGCTTGCCGCACTCGTCGTCGTGCAGCTGGTGCTCTCGCGCCGGCACTTCACGGGGCATCTGCCGACGCATGCCGGCGCAGTCTCTGAGCTGGCCAGGCGATCCGACGCTGACCTCGTGCTGGTTGATGCCTTGCGCGACGGGCAGTTCATCTTCGATGTTTATCAGAATGCGGAGGCCCGCGAGCGGATCATTCCGCTTCGGGCGAGCAAGTTTCTCTATGCACGAGCGGCGAGGGAGAAATACGACTATCAGCAGTTCGTCGAGGCACCTCAGGACATCGTCGCGCTGCTGAATCGTTATGGTGTGCGTTTTATCGTGATCGAGTCGGCCTATCCGAGAACGCCGTACGCAGACGCCGACCCGCCGCCGCGAAAGATGCTCCGTGAGCTTCTGACGAGCGACGATCGCTTCGCACAGATCGGGAGCTGGCCGATGGCCTGCGGCGATCCGGCGTGGGATGGCGTTGCGTTACAGCTTTTTGAGTACGTTGCCTGTCCGCCACGGACAGAGAAGCGCATCCGATTATCCATACCGGCGATGGGGCGGGAGGTGGAATTTGAACTGCCGTAGGATGCACCTGATGGGGAAACTTTTTTCGCACTCCTCGGCCGGTGACGGCGCCGGTCACCACGCATGCGATCGTTGCGTTGACGATGGATTGAAGCGATCCGTACAATTCACGCCGCACGATCGTTGTCAGTAGCGAATCGGAGTTTGTTTCATGCCTTTTCAACGCACTGCGCGGCTTGATCTGCTGCCGCCGTATCTGTTCATCGATATCGACCGCAAAAAGCGCGCGGCCCTCGCCGCCGGCAAGGATGTGATCGATTTCGGCGTCGGAGATCCCGATCGACCCACGCCGAAGTTCATCATCGACCGCATGGCCGAGGCGATCTACGACCCGAAGAATCATCGCTACCCGTTCGACACCGGCGTGCCGGAGTATCGCGAGGTCGCTGCGGCCTTTTTCAAGAAGCGCTTCGGCGTGGCGATCGATCCACAGAAGGAGATCATTGCTCTGATCGGCAGCAAAGAGGGGCTCGGGCATCTGCCGCTGGCGGTCATCAACCCCGGGCAGGTCGGGCTGATCCCGACGCCGGGCTACCCGGTCTATAACGCGGCGACGCTCTTTGCCGGCGGCGTGCCATACGAGATGCCGCTCTGCAATGAGCGCGGCTTCCTGCCGGATATCGAGGCAATACCCGCCGGCGTACTCGACAAGACGGCGCTGATGTTCCTGAACTATCCGAACAATCCGACCGGCGCGGTCGCTCCGCTTGAGTTCTACGAGAAGTGCGTGCGTCTGTCGAAGAAGCATGATTTCGTGATCTGCTCTGACGCGCCGTACACCGAGACCTATTTCGACGACGCAGATCGGCCGCATTCGATCATGGAGATTCCCGGTGCGAAGGACGTGGCCATTGAGATGCACTCCCTGTCCAAGACTTTCAACATGACCGGCTGGCGCGTGGCATTCGCCGTGGGGCAGCCGGATGTGCTGGCGGCCCTGGCGAAGGTCAAGGGCAACGTGGACTCCGGCGTCTTCGGGGCCGTGCAACACGCGGCGATTGCGGCGCTGCAGGGCGTTGAACGGCCGGAGGTTGCCGAAATTCGACAGATCTACAAGGAGCGCCGCGACCTGCTCGTGCCGATGTTGAATAAGTACGGCTTTCGCGTCGAGCTGCCGCGGGCGACGTTCTTCGTCTGGGCGCGCTGCCCGGAAGGATACAGCTCGATGGATTGTTCGACGAAGCTGCTCGAAGAGGCGGCGATCGTGGCGATCCCGGGGATCGGCTTCGGCAAACACGGCGACGGCTACGTTCGATTCGCGTTGACGGTGGAGCGGGATCGGATCGCCTCGGCCGAAAGCCGGCTGGCGAAGCTCAAGTGGTCATGAAACGCCAAAACGCCAAAGCAACAGAACGCCATCAAGCGAAGTCGCGGAACGCGGGGGCGCTGCAGGATGTCTACATCGGACTCGGCTCCAACCTGGGTCGTCGTGAGAAG
Organism: uncultured Planctomycetota bacterium; assembly: GCA_900696465.1. Taxonomy (GTDB): domain Bacteria; phylum Planctomycetota; class Phycisphaerae; order UBA1845; family UTPLA1; genus UTPLA1. The sequence continues at coordinate 333,290 of CAADGE010000035.1, read as the reverse complement.
AACATCGCCGCCGCGCTCAATGCGCTGGAGACGACGCGGGACATCGAGGTGGCAAGCGTCTCAACGCTCTATGAGACCGAGCCCGTCGGCGGCCCGGACGACCAGCCGAAGTATCTCAACGCGGCCGCCCATTTGCGGACTCGGCTGACGCCGGAACGGCTGCTGGCTTTGTCGCGCCAGATCGAAGAGACGCTCGGTCGCAAGCGAACCGTCGCATGGGGTCCGCGAACAATCGACCTGGACATTCTCATTTTTGGTAACGAGATTCGTTCGACGCCGGAGCTGATGATCCCTCATCCGTTGATGCATGAACGCCGCTTTGTGCTGGAGCCACTTGCCGAAATCGCGCCGGACCTCGCACACCCGGTGCTCGATCAGACGGTCCGCTCCCTTCTCGAATCGCTGATGGCCGAGGCCCGATAACGGACCTCATGTACACAGCCGACTCTGTGGCCCCTGCAAGGCCAATGCGGTTGATGCGAACCGCATGTCGGCACAGCGATTAGCGATCGGGGATCAAGCCGATCCGGGCAATGGGCGATCATCGTATATACAGTATGGCAGGCCACAGGTGTTGAACGACGAGTGAGGCCCATGCTCAAGACGACTCGCCATTACGTCACGGTCGCGATCTTCGGCGGTGCTGCCGCGCTGGTGGCCCTGCGCATGGGCAGTTACGAGGTCAGTCAGCTCAAATCGCGGATCGGACAGCTCGAGGAGGAACGCACGCGGCTGGTTGAGTATGCCCAGCGGCTCAGCGCCTCGCGCCGCGTTGCGCAGGTGGACATTCTTGATCAGCAGAAGATCGCACCCGGCCGCTTCAGCACGATGCTTCGCTGGCAGGAGATCACCGAGGACGGCCTGCTCGGCGCGCCGCAGATGGTTGAGGTCTTTGGTTCCGCGGTGTACTTCGAGGGGCTGGTCATCAAGTTTGATCATGAGCGCGTGGGCCGGGGCGAGCCGGGGCGCGCCGCGAGCATGGTCATGTTCCGTCGCATCTTCGGCGATCAGCAGGAACCGGTGACGGGCTATCCGCTGCCGGAAAACGCGAATCCGCTTTCTGAAAAGGCGCGGCAGGCGGACCCGATGGGCGGAATCCTCTGGGCCCGCTTCTGGGATTTCATCGATGACCCGAAGACCTGCGAGGAATACGGCGTGCGCGTCGCGCAGATCGAGGCGCCATCCGTGCCGGTCAAACCGGGGCAGAGCTGGCAGGTCCATCTCGATGCGGCCGGCGGTCTGAACATCCGCAAGGTCGCCGATCGACCCATCACGCCGCCGACTCAGCAGATCGGCGCGGCGATTCCTTCCCACTGATTTCGTTTGCGCCGTGCGGCCGATGCACGCCTGTACGCGCCTTCCTGCCGTACAATCGGATCATGCAACCGATCGACCGCTCATCGCCGGTAGATATCGCCATCGTCGGCGCGGGCGCCGCGGGCCTGGCGACGGGGATCTTCGCCGCCCGGCGCGATCCTTCGCTGCGGATCGTTGCCCTCGACGGTGCGGCGAAGCTCGGCGCGAAGATATTGATCAGCGGCGGCGGTCGATGCAACGTTACCAATCGGATCATCTCGGCGGACGATTACTGCGGCGGCAATGTTCATCTCGTCCGACGGATTCTTGCTGCCTTGCCGGTGGAGGCAACGATCACGTTCTTCCGCGAAATCGGTGTCTCGCTCCACGAGGAGGAGTACGGCAAGCTGTTTCCGGATACGAATCGCGCGCGCACCGTGCTCGATGCCCTGCTGGGCGAGGCGCGACGACTCGGCATCGAAATCCGTTGCGGCCGACGGGTCACGGCCATCGAACGATGTAACGAGGGCTTTCGTTTGTCAGTCGGGGGTGAAGCACTCGCCGCACAGAAAGTCGTGCTGGCCACCGGCGGGTTGTCATACCCCAAGACGGGCAGCGATGGAACGGGATACCAATTGGCCTCGTCGCTTGGTCACACGCTGACGCCCACGACACCGGCATTGGCGCCGTTGATTCTTGACGGTGACTTCCACACGGCGCTTTCCGGGATTGCGCATGAAGTGGAACTGACGATCCGGCCGGCTGAGGGGAAGGCCGTGCGGATACGAGGGCCGATGCTCTGGACGCACTTCGGCATCAGCGGACCGGCGGCGCTGGATGCCTCGCGGCACTGGCATCGGGCTGGACTGGAACAGGGCGGTGTCAGCATGTCGGCCAGCTTCCTTCCGGGCGAATCGTTCGAGACGGCAGAAGCCGGGCTGGTGGCGAAGGCCGGCGCGCAGCCGAGGGCACTTCTCCACACGGTGTTGTCAACAATGCTACCGGCGCGCGTGGCGACGGCGATGCTGAAGCAGTTGAGAATCAGCGAGCGAGTTCAGATGGCGCACCTGACGCGCGATGACCGACGACGACTGGTGCGAGGACTCCTGGAGTGGCCGATGCCGATCATGGACAGCCGCGGGTATGCGCATGCAGAAGTAACGGCAGGCGGTGTGCCTCTGACGGAAGTCAACGCGGCGACGATGGAATCCCGCGTGTGTCCGGGCTTGTATCTGGTTGGCGAAATACTCGATGTGGAAGGCCGGCTCGGCGGCTTCAACTTTCAATGGGCCTGGTGCACGGGGTTTGTCGCTGCAGGCGGCCTGACGCGACCGGGATAGCAGCGTATCGGGTAAGCGTCTGTTACTCGTCGGCCTCGATGGTCACCATGATCTGGCGAGTGAGGAACTGCTCGGCGTACAGCTCGGCGCGTTCCTTGTGCGTGACCAGCAGCAGAGAGCAGCCGGTCTCGTGGGCCTCGAGCATCCGCAGGATGGCCTCCTGCTGCCCGAGGGGTGTGAGCATGAGGATGGTCTCGACGACATGCTCCATGGTATTGGTGTCGTCGTTGTGCAGGATGACCTTGAAAGGCGGTAGCTGGCGGAGCTTCGGACGGGCCGGCAGGACCGCCGTGTTGTTCTTCGGCGTTGCAACAGGAGTGGTGGCCTGATCGGTCATAGAGAAGATTCTCGTAGCAGCGTGCCTGCTGCGATACCGACACGCCACTGGTATTGTAATCATTCATGGCGCGTCGCTTCAAGCCGCAACGGGCGACTATGCTCGCGACGGCCTGCCGGGTATAATTCGGCAGACACCCGGGCATTCCCATGACTCAAACCCCGAGCACCCTTTCCATGTCCCGCGGCGCGGCACAGCCGCTGCTGGACGCGGACTTTCTTGCCCGGCTCGAGCAGCTTGAGATCATCTCCCGCAAGATTCACGCAGCGCGGAACAAGGGCGAGCGGCAGTCCAAGCGGAAGGGCGAATCGGCCGAATTCGCGGATTATCGCAATTATGTTCCAGGGGACGACATCCGCCATGTGGATTGGAACATCTATGCCCGACTGGACCGGCTGTTTCTCAAGCTCTTTCTGGAAGAGGAGGAACTGAACGTCTCGATTCTGCTGGATGTCTCCGGCTCGATGGACAACGGCGAACCGTCGAAAGCACGTTATGCGAAGCGCGTCGCCGCGGCGGTTGCGTACATCGGGCTGTGCAACTACGACCGGGTGAATCTTTACGCCTATGCAGACAGCGTGGTCTCCACGCGGAGCGGACTTCGGAGTCGACGCGTGCTGCCCCAACTGCTTTCGTTTCTTGAGGAGGCGCCGGTCGGGGGCGGTAGCCGGTTTGCGGCAGCGGCCAGACAGTTCGCACTTCGCCATACGCAAAAGGGCGTCTGCCTCGTCGTATCCGATCTGCTCGACAAAAGCGGCTTTCTTGAAGGATTGCCCTATCTGATCGGGCGGCAGATGGACGTCTATGTGTTGCAAGTGCTCAGCCCGCAGGAGATGGAACCGGACTTGGCGGGCGATCTGAAGCTGGTGGACTGCGAGGATGGCGACGTGGCCGAGGTGACGATCAGCAAGATGCTGCTCGACCGGTACAAGTCCAATCTGCAGGCCTACTGTGAGTCCATCCGCGATTACTGCAATCGTCGCGGGATCAACTATCTGCTTACATCAACGACGCACCCGTTCGAGGCGCTTGTGCTGACGTACCTGCGGGCCCGAGGGCTGGTGCGATGACGTTATTATCGTGGAAGACCGGTCTCTTCTTCGCGGGCATTGTCATTCCGCTGCTGCTGCTTCTTTACTTTCTGAAGCTGCGGCGGCAGGAGCGGAAGGTGTCTTCCACGTATCTCTGGAAGAAAGCGGTGCAGGACCTGCAGGTCAATGCACCGTTTCAGAAGTTGCGGCGAAACCTGCTGCTGCTGCTTCAGTTGCTGCTGCTGGCGTCCGTACTGATGGGATTGTCTGAACCGGTGGCCAACTTCATGCGCCGGCCGGAGAAGAACATCGTCATCCTGCTGGATCGCTCTGCTTCGATGAAGACGGTGGAGCGCGACGGCCGCACGCGACTCGAACACGCCCAGGAAGCCGCCGCGCAGTTCGTCCAGGCGTTGCCGGACAATTCGAACACCATGGTGATCGGATTCGGGGCTACGCCGTCGGTCGTTTCCACCTTCACCGATGATAAGCGTCGACTCGAGCGCCTGATCCGCGACCTCGAGCCGACCGACGAGCCGGGACGAATCGGTGAAGCCCTGCCGCTGGCGATCGCCTACTCCAGCAATCTCATTGATATCCCGGGCGTGGAGGGGTCCACCGTTCCGGAAGGGGCCACCCAGGGAATCGCCGACATCGAACTGTTCAGCGACGGTCGCATCGGCGACACGGATCAGCAATTCATTACACGCGGGCAGCTTCGTTACTTCCGCGTCGGTGCCGAGTCGGACAACGTCGGCATCACAGCGTTCGATGTCCGACGCGATTTTGAGCGGCCGGGCTCTCTGGCCGTCTTCGTCCGGGTGGAAAACTTCGGACCCGTGCCGGTGAAGACCGACCTGTCCATCCTGCTCGACGGCCGCCGGTTGCCTGGCGCCGGTTCGATCCGCGAGGTCCAACTTGGAGCGGCTGCTCCTCCGACGACGACGGGCCCGGCGGATGCAGGGCTGCCCTCCGCACAAAACGTGATTTTTGAATTTCAGCATGAGGCCGGCGGCGTGATTGAGGTGCGCCTCCATCGCGAGGATGCCTTCGCCGTGGACAACGTGGTCTGGGCGCCGGTGGATCCGCCGAGGGAACTTCGCGTACTGGCGGTGTGCGATCGTGCGCCGATCCAGCGCGTCCTGCGTAAGGCGATGGTCGAGTCCTTCGACGTTCGTGAATACCAGACCATGGGGCGCGAAGAATATGAAAAGGCGGCGGACGATAAGCTGATCCTCGGCGGCCGAAGCGCCTATGACCTGGTCGTTCTTGACGATCATGACACCAATCGCCTGCCGCCGGGCAACTATCTCTTCTTCGGCGGCGTGCCGAAGATCGATGACGTTTCCATCGGCGACGAAGTGGCCGGTGACCCGATCATCTTCGCCCGGCAGGATCATCCACTCATGCGGCACGTGGCCTACGAAGGCGTGTTCATCGCTCGATGGCGGGCGCTCCAACTGCCCAAGCATGCCGTCAGTCTGCTGGAAGGGCCCGACACCGTGGCGATGGCCATGCTGACCGACCCGGGTCATCGCTATGTAATCGCTTCCTTCGATCTGCTCGATTCCAACTTCACGCTGAAAGAGGCCTTCCCGATGTTTCTGCAAAATGCCCTCGGGTATCTGGCGTCGGGCGGCCTGCTGGAGGCACGACGGATGATGCGACCGGGCGACACATTCACGATGAATGTCCCGGCCGACGCGAAAAAGGTGAAGATCGAGCGGCCCGACGGGAGCATCGACGAGGAACCGGTTCGCGCCGGCGGGCTGCTTTCGTATGCACGAACGCGCGAGGCCGGTGTGTACCGTGTTCAGTTCGACGACCCGGCTCGAACGAAGGAAGTCTTCGCCGCGAACCTGCTGGACCCGATCGAGTCCTCGATCGCGCCGAACGAGTCGTTCACCGTGGGGACCGAGGCGGTCGAATCCGTGCTGGCCGAGACAAAGATCAATCGGCCGCTCTGGCCGTACGCCGTCATGGCGGGCCTGTGCATCCTGCTGATCGAGTGGTGGATCTACAACAAGCGGGTGATGATCTGACAGCGGTCAGGGCGCGGATGAGTTCGCTTCTTTGATCAGCGGGCGGAGAAACTCGGCCAGGGCATCGGCGACGACGGCGTTGCCTTCCGGCGTCAGGTGGCAGTTGTCGTAGGCCAGGGAATGGCCGCGTTCCCGGTAGGCGGCGCGGAGGATGGGCAGCAGGTCGAGGTACGGCAGTTTCATCTCCTTCATCATCTTGTCGAACATCTCCTGCGGCGTGGTGTCCAGAAACATTGCCTCGACCTGGTAGGTGGAAGGAAACAGGGCCACGGCTAGCCGGATGCCGTACTTGTCCGTCAACTCCCGGATGAGCTGCATGTCCGGTCGCATTTCTTCCCATGCGGCGGGAAACCACGCAAAGCCCCAGTCCACCGCTGCCGCGGCGATCAGCGCCTCGAACGCCTCACGATCGGTACGCCAGGCCTCCTCGGGGAAAGACTTGGTGGGGAAGGGTTTTCCGGCGTAGCGTTCCCATCGCTCACGGGATTCGTCCGAAAGTTCGTTGACCAGACTCAGCTCCTGTAAGCGGCGGGCGATCGCGCTGTAGGCGGCAAGCCCCTCCGGCAACGGGAACGTGCGCGAGCGTTTGGCGTCGTTCAGATACAAACCGACCAACACCATATCGGGCTGCGTGAGCAGGCCCGTCTCCGTCAGGATCAGCAGGTACTCACGAAGGCACGCCCCGCGCATGCCGGCGTTGATGGTGCGGATCCCGGTGAGGGACTTGGCGAGGAGATGCTCGAGTTGCCGCACATACGTTTCTTCTTCTTCGGTGTAGGCCGACAGGGTGATCGAATCGCCCAGGACGAGGATGCGAAACTCACCGGGCTCGCGCGGCAGCACGGGACGATCGCGATAGCCCAGGGCGTTGGTTCGGAACTTCACCACGCGACCGCTTGCCGGGTCGACGATCTCACAGTCGAGGAAGCGTTTGAGGCGCATGCCGCCGGGCGTGTCGTCATTGATCGGGGGGTCGGACAGGCGCGTCCACGGTATCGGCGGCGCCGGGCGACCGCTGACACGGCGCGCGTCCCACCAGTAGAGAAAGAAATCGCCGAAGATGAGGGTTGCGGTGGTTGCGAGCAGCAGGGTGACGATCGTAAAGAAGAAACGGCGACGGCGCGACGATACATCGCGTGACGACGCGGGCGCGTCCACCTGCGCTGTCGTGTCGCCTTGCTGGGACGATGGGGACGTCAGATCGCCTTCACCTCTTCGCGAAGAATGCGAACCAGTTCTTTCGCCATATCTGCGGGCTCGCCTTCGAGCTTGCGGCCCGGCGGCCGCGGCGGCGGTGGTGCAAACTCGCCCATCCAGGTGCCCAGCGACTCTTTGGCGAAGTCGGCGGCAGAGAGGCCCAGGTCGGATAGCTTCTTTGTATCCACCGGTCGCTTCTTGGCCTTCATCAGACCGGGCAGCGACGGGTATCTCGGCTCGACGAGGCCCTTATCGACGGTGAGCAGAGCCGGCAATCTGAGTTCGACTACTTCATCGGCCCCTTCGATACGTCGGCGCACGGTGCAGGATTTGAAATCGCCGGCCCAGTCGAGCGTGGTGATCGCGCCGACGTGCGGCCAGCCGAGGCACTCGGCGAGCGCCGGGCCGACCTGGCCGCTGTCGTAGTCGATGGCGTGCTTGCCGGAGAAGATGAGCTCGAAGCCGGCGTCTTTTACTGCTGCGGCGATGATTCTTGCGGCGGCCAGTTCGTCGATGTTGCCGAGTGCGTCGTCACAGACGTGAATCGCGTGGTCGACGCCCATGGCGAAGGCGGTGCGAAGCACGTCGACATGCGCGGCCGGGCCGACGGTCAGAGCGGTGATCTCGGCCTTGGCGGCGGCGTTCTTCTCCTTGAACTGCAGGGCGGCCTCCACGGCGAACTCGCAGAACGGGTTCATCACGAACTTGACGCCTGCGGTTTCAATGCCGCTGCCGTCGGGCTTGACGCGAATGTTCGCGGTTGACTCGGGCACACATTTGACGAGGGTGAGGATCTTCATCTGGCACCTCGGACATTTGGCGGGAAACGCTCGCGCTTCCCTTCGGATTTACAGCTGAACGATTATCTACGCGCAGTACACCTACCGGCTCGGCTTCGGCACATGTGCCAGAATGATATCCGCCAGTTCACTGATGCCCTGGCCGTGGCTGGCCACCGTCTGCACGACGGGGCGACCGGAGCCGAGGGTTTCGCGAATCTGGGCTTCAAGCCGGCCCGCACCGGGCAGGTCGGCCTTGTTGATCACGAAGATATCCGCCACTTCGGTGATGCCGGCCTTTTCGAGCTGCAGTTCGTCGCCGGCGCCGGGCATCATCAGCAGGACCAGCGGGCTGGCCAGGCCGTAGACACTCACGTCGTTCTGCCCTGCGCCGACGGTCTCGATGAAGACGACATCGACCTTGCAGCGTCGGATGGCCTGGACCATGGCGGTGGTGGAAGGCGCGAGGCCGCCAAGCTGGCCGCGGCTCGCGGACGATCGCAGGAACACGCCGGGGTCGCCGGCGTTTTGCGTCATCCGGGCGCGGTCACCCAGCAGGGCGCCGCCGGTGAGCGGGCTGGCCGGATCCACGGCGACAACGGCGACCTGCTTGTCGCGACTGCGAAACTCGCGGAGCAAGCGACCGATGAGGGTGCTCTTTCCGACGCCGGGCGGGCCTGTCATACCGACGATGAGGGTGCCATCGGTCTGTCCCCCCAGTTTGGCGGCGACCTCTTCAGGGGCGGCATCGTTTTCAATCCAGGTCAGCAGTCGCCCCAGCGCGGTCCGATCACCCTGCTGGGCGGCGGCAATCCAGGCATTCAGCTCGCCGGACTGTAGCTGGCCGGCCCGGCGGCGCCGCGATTGCTCAGCCAGGCCTGCGAGCACGCCGACGATGGAATCCATGGAGGCCTCGGTCTCCAGAACGGCGGCGCAACCGGCGTCCTTCATGGCCTGAACGTCGTCCGGCGGGATGATGCCGCCGATGACCACGGGCATGTCCGGCCGGCCGCAGGCCTTGAGTTCCTCCATGATGGCGGGAACGAGTGTCATATGAGCGGCACTGTGAAAGCTCACGCCCAGAATGTCCACATCCTCCTCGCGAGCGGCCTTTGCTGAAGCCGCCGGTGTCTGCCAGAGGCCTGTATAGATCACTTCCATGCCGGCGTCGCGCAGGCCGCGGGCGAGGACTTTGACCCCGCGGTCGTGGCCGTCGAGCCCGACTTTGGCGAGCAGTATTCTCGGGGGAATCTTACGCATTTAATCACGATACCCAGGACTTCGAACAGGGAGTCACACATCAACCGAAACGGGCATCCCGTCGGCTGTGGGTGGAAGGCATCTTCGGGCAAGTCACGGTCTGCGCCAAGTCAGAGACGCGACCTGCGCCACGAGAGAGGCGCGGAGGCGGATTTGTCGGCGTGAAAGACGAAACTCGGCCGCTACTGGCCGTTGGCACTGTGGCACTCGAAGCAGACGCGCGGATTGGTCTTGTATTTTTGCGGGTGCGTCGGCGGCAGCGGCCAGATGGAGTCTTCGCCGATGTGGCACATGCCGCAGGCGTCGACGGCCAGCAGGTGGGCATCGCCGCGATTGCCGGACATGGTGTAGCGCGCCAGGGCCAACTCGGCCTTTCCCTCGAAGAATCCTTCGTCCTGATGGGCCATGCCGCCGGCGACGTTGTAGTCGGTCGAGCCGTGGACGAGCACATCGCCGAAGGGGGAATACTCTCCGTTTGTATAGAACTGCACCGGGAATTGCACCTGCGGGCCGCCGTCGGTCGGACGGAAGAGCACGCGCCAATCGCCGCAGCCGCAGCTTCCGAGAAGGAAATCGCCGACCACCACGTTGGGTGCGTTTGCCAGACGGTAGGTGCCGAAGAAGGGATCTGTGTTCGAAAGACCGCCGACGACCGTTGACATGTTCGGAGCAGGCGGTGTGATCACGAAGCTGGGGAAGATGTTACACCCCACGACAATGGTCATGAGGCAGAGCCACAGACACTGACGGATGCGCACGATAGTCCCCTCCTGCGGAGCGAATTCCACGGTCTTCATCGGTTGCTTGTGCGAGCGCCGATCGTGAAACCTCCGGCGAGCTACTCTGCGTAGTATACGCAGTCCGCCCGCCAAATGACAATATTTCGGGAGTTATCGGAGGCCCCGAGTCGGCCTTGTGACCGCTGCCTGCGGATGGCAGTCATGGGGGCAGGTCATACGAGGCCAGTCGGTTGCGCACGGAGGGGTTGGGAAATTCTCCCCACCGGCCCGGCTGGAAGGCCGGACGAAATGGTGCTCCAATGCCTGCTGAAGCCGGGCAAGACAAGGAGTTGCGTCTCGTGGAGTCGGTCGTCTGAAGTTATGAAGGTATGAAGGCGAGTTATCTGCTTCTGGCGCTGACGAACCTGGCCCTGATGGGGCTGACCGCCCTTTTCGGGTTGCAGGTACAGGGTGCAGAAGGGTTTGAGCGTCACTTCCTGTTGGGAGTGCTCTCGTCGCTGTTTGCCTGCTTCGTGCATATCGTGACGTACATGTACTTCGTCGTTCAGGAGAAGATCGTTCGTCAGGCGGCGCTTTCCGACGGGCTTGATGTCACTTTCCACGAGCAGGTCGTCGCGCTCAAGTCGCGTGGCCTGCGCCTCTCGATGGTCGGCATCTTCGCGATTCTGATGACGGTGACCCTGGGGGCGGCGATCGGCATCCATCTGCCGGCTGAGGCCCACCTTGTCGCGGCCTTTACCGCCATCCTGATCAACGGTTTTCTGATTCTGTACCAGTATGCGCTGATCGACGAATACGGCCGGCTGTCGCAGCGTGCGTTTCCGGAGGGCTGAGGGCGGTGGATCAGAAACATCCGACGACCACCCTTCGGCGACGCATCGCAGCGGTCGCAGCGACGCTTCTGATCGCGTGTCAGCCGGCTGCACGCTCCGATGAGAAGATCGTCACGACGGCGCCGGTTCAGCCGACGACAGCCGCACGAGCCACTTCATTTCGGAATGCCCGATCGCTGGCACTGGCCGGTGAATACGCCGCGGCGATCGCCATGTATGAGGAACTGGCCTCAACGCCCGGGCAGGCCCTCCGCGCGGCCATCGAGCGCGCAGAAGTGGATTTGCAGATCGGCGACTATCAGCCGGGTATCGAGCGCCTGCGCAAGCTGGAGCAGATTGAACGATCCGCTACGTCTCGTGCGTCGGCCTTCCATATCGTGCTGGCGGCGCTGCTCGCCGAAATCGGTGAATACGAGGAAGCGATCGAACGCAATCGCCGGGCCATTGACCTGGATGAGACATCGCTTCGCGGCCGGCTTCAACTGGCCGAGGTCTATGAGCTGACCGGTCAAACCGATCGTGCCCTCGAAGTTTATCGTTACTTCGACGAACAGATGACGGGAGAGCCGCTGCCGGAGAAGGCCGAAGACCTGACCTGGCTGGGCAGAGGTTTTTATCGATACAGCGTGCTGACCCGGCATCGGGATATCGTGCGACGCACGCGACACGTGTTGACCGAGGTCTATCAGGAGGCATTCGAGTTCGTAGACTCGGCCTACTGGCCGGCGCGGCTGGCGGCAGCCCGGCTGCTGCTCGACAAGCACAACCTGAACGAGGCCCGCGGCGATTTCGAGGCGGTCCTCGAACAGAACCCGAATTGCGCCGCGGCACACGTCGGTCTCGGTCAGATCGCGCTGGAGTCATGGGACTTTGAGGGGACGGACGAGCGGATTGCCTCGGCGCTGAAGATCAACCCGGGCAGCGTGGCCGCGCGGTTGCTGCAGGTCGATCTGAAACTGACCGAGCGGCGTTACGAGGAAGCGTTGCAGGCGGCGCACGAAGCCCTGAAGACCAATCCAAACTCGATCGACACCCTCGCGCGGATCGCGGCGGCGCAGACGCGCCTCCGCATGGAGGAGGAGGCGAAGCAGACGATCCGGCGAATCGAGGCGCTCAATCCGCGACCGGCGGTTCTGCACCATGTCCTGGGCACCTGGCTGTCCGCGGCACGACAGTATGAGGAAGCCGAAGCGCACTTCCGAAAGGCGATCGAGCTTGCACCGCACTGGGCGGAGCCGCGCACCGCGCTCGGACAGGTCTACATGGACGCCGGCGAGGAGGAGCTTGCCCGTCAGACGCTGGAGGCATCCTTCGCGCTGGACAGCTTCGACGCGAAGACGCACAACGTGCTGGAGCTGCTCGATTCAATCGATCGCTTCGACCGGATCGAGACCGACCATTTTATTGTCAAGTTCGATCGCACGTCGGAAGGCGTCATCGCCCCCTACATGGCCGAGGCCCTGGAGCGATTCTACGCAGACGTGTGCAAGGCCTATGACACCCGCCCGAAGAAGAAGACCATCATCCAGGTTTTCCCGGATCACATGGGGTTTTCCGTCCGGGTCACTGGTCGGCCCTTCATCGCCACGGTCGGGGCCTGCAGCGGACGGGTCATCGCCATGGTCGCGCCGCGCGGCCTGGCGCCGTTCGGCCGTTTCAACTGGGTAACCGTCCTGCGGCACGAGTTCGCACACACGGTGACGCTGGAAGCCACCGGCAATCGCATCCCGCACTGGATGACGGAGGGGCTGGCCGTTTCACAGGAGCCGGCACCGCGTTCGTGGCAGACCAAGCTGCTTTTGTGTCAGGCAGTGCGGGAAGATCGACTGTTCACGCTGCAGTCGATCGATTGGGGCTTCATGCGTCCCCGGCGGCCGGACGATCGAAATCTGGCGTACATGCAGAGCGAGTGGATGTTCGAATATGCCGTCGAGAAGTACGGTGAGAAGATCATCCTCGACTTTCTTGCGGCGTTTCGCGAGAACCTTTCGCAGTCGGAGGCCTTCCGGAAAGTGCTCGGTATCGAGACCGAGGAGTTTGACCGGGCATTCCGCGCGTGGGCGACGCAACAGGTTGACGCGTGGGGGCTGCCGACCTCTCGGCTGCGCAGCCGGGATGAAATTCGTAAGGAACTGGAGGCCGATCGCAGCAATGCCGCTTTGTGGGCGGAGTTTGCCGAGGCACTGCTGCTGGAGGGTGATGTCGAGACGGCCGAGACGGCCGCACGTCGATCGCTGGAGGAAGATGAAAAGGGAGAGCAGCCGCGGGCACTGGAGGTTCTCAGTCGAATCCTGATCGGTCGAATGCTCCGCGAGAAAGATGAAGCCGAGCGGCAGGAGCTGATCGAAGAGGCCAATCCCCACCTGCGCAAGCTGATCAAGCTCGATCCGGAGAACCCGACGGCGATCAAGTACATCGGCTTTGTCGAGCAGTCGTGGTCGCAATGGGAGGAAGCCATTTCGTGGTTGACGCGCTACCGGGAACGTTTCCCTGAGGATCCGGACAGCTATCGCCGATTGGCGGGAATCTACCTTCTGCAGAAGAAAATGGACGAAGGCGCCCGGGAACTGGAGCGGCTCTTTCATCTGGTGGAAGACGAACCGGTCGTCGCCCGGCAGATCGCGGAGATTCACCTAAGCAGGAAACGACCGACGGAAGCCGCGCAATGGTTTCGTCGGGCACTGGATATCGATCCCTACGATGGATCCACCTACGTCGGACTGGGTGAGGCGCTCTTCCACTCGCGGGATTATCGCGGCGCGGAGCGGGCCTACCAGACGGTATGCGACATCTGGCCGGAACGAGCCGTGGGCTACGACGGACTGCGCCGCGTCTATGAGGCGACCGGCGATCGTGATCGCTCTCGCACCTTTCGGGAGAAGGCGGAGAAGGCCCCCGTGAAACGGTGACGCTTCGTGTTTGACCGGTTCAATGATCAATAGGAGTACGGTCAACCTGCGTTGCCCACGCCGCCCTGGTCGTGAAGTCCATTGAGCGGTGATCGAACGAGAGAAAGCGATTCGTGCCGTTGCGGTGCTTTGTTCCGCGTCGTTCTGGATTCGATTAGACTGATATGACTAACGTCATTGGCGCGGCTGACTACGCAATGCGGCAATAGTCTCGCGGCATGGACACGACACTGGACCGGCGCAGTCGGCAAGGAGCAGCGATGGAACTTCGCGGACTACAGAAACTGATCGAGGACATGTATTCCGCGAAGGACCGTAAGCGGGGGCCGGAAGGCACGTTCTTATGGCTGATGGAGGAGGTCGGTGAGCTGGCCGCGGCGATCCGCGAGGGCAGTCACGAGGAGAAAGAGGGCGAGTTCGCCGATGTCCTGGCCTGGCTGGTGACGCTGGCGAACGTCGAAGGCGTCGATCTTGAAAAGGCCATGCAAAAGTTCCGGAATGGTTGCCCCGGTTGTGGAAAAATGGTCTGCATCTGCGACGTGAAGCCCTAGAATTCGGTAGAATGAGGTACCCGGGCCGGGACGACGATCCCGCCGTACCGACCCTCCCGAAATCGACATTCGTAGCATTCCCTGGGCCGTACTCGCGCACGCCGCGGTCAACAGAGATTCAGGTGAGCCATCTGAAACCAATTCGCATCATCCCGGTTCTGATCGCAGGCGCATTTGCCATCTGGCCGGCGGCGTTGCCCGCTGCGGCGCAGGTCGAGGGCAGAATCACTCGCGTGGGACTCTTTGCCGGCGGCGATCCGATCGTGCGGACGGGCAACTGGTCATTCGTCGAGGTCGAGCTGCGTCATCGCGGGACATCTCCGTTTGGCGGACAGCTCCGCGTCAGCTCGCGCGACCGTGACGGGGATGTGGTGAACTCGATCCTGCCCGTGGCCCTGGAGCCGGGCGGTGACTGGCGACCTTATCAGCTCTACTTTGTCCCTTATCACACGGACACAGAGATCAAGGTCTCGCTCTTCAACGATGAGGATGAACTGGTCCGCGTGTACGACGACACAGGGCAGGAGGTGGCCGAGCTGACCGGGCCAACGGTTTCGGAGCTCCGGTCGGATCACCTGCTGATTGTTGATCTGTCCTCGCCGATCAAGCTGCCCCACCTGACGTTGCTGGACATGTATCGGCGCAGTCAGCGCGATCGCATCAACCCGCGGCGCGTACGGGCGATGGCCCCGCGCGAGTTGCCTTCGCGCTGGCAGGGATTGGAGGCCGTCGATGTGATCGTCTGGGACGATGCCGATCCCTCGACCCTTTCACCGCTTCAAACCCAGGCGCTGATGGACTGGGTGGACAGTGGCGGTCGCCTGCTGATATCCGGTGGCAAGAACTGGCGGCTGCTCGCGGATTCACCGCTGGCGGAGATTCTGCCGGTGCGCATCGTCGGCGCGGAAGAACGCACCGAGGCCCAGGAGTTTCTGGACATTGTCGAGGATAGCACATACTCGGGCCGGCTCAATCGGCATTACGCCCGGAATGCGTTCATGCGCTGCCTGATGACGCCGAAGCCGGACAGTATTCCGATGCCCACGAACTGTCCGAACCCGCAGATCTGCCATCGCCGGATGGTCGGCCGAGGCATGGTGATCTTCATCGGCGCCTCGCTCAAGCAGCTTCTTCCTGCTCCAAAGCGCCTGTCCGTCCCGCCGGAGGATGGCGCGCCCTTCTCCGATGACGAGATCAAAGATGACCTGTTCGTATCCGTCGCCTGCGAACAGGTGATCGCGCGGCGGCTGCTTGCCTTGCCGCCGGTCCGCGAGGAAAGGTCTTCGCATTTCATGTCGCCGCCGGACCTGTTCCAGTCGGTCCGCAGCTCCATCTCCTTCGAGAGCGTCGGGACCAAGTTTCTGCTCTTCGCAATCGTCTTCGCCGCCGCATACACTTTTGTCGCCACGCTCGGCAGCTTCTGGTATCTACGTCGGCGCGGCTGGCTTCATCACTGCTGGACCGCCTTCGGCGCGGTGGCCATCGCCGGCAGTGTCGTCGGCACCGGCATGGTTGGGATGCTTCGTGGCATCACCAAGAGTCTCTGGCAGACAAGCGTGATCGACGGTCGCGCCGGGGAGGATGCTGCGTACGGCGTCTGCCTCTTCGGCGTCAAGACACCGAACCATACACAACTGGACATTCGACTGCCCATCGGCGAGGCCGTACCGGGACCGGATCAGCGGTACGGCATGATTCAGCCGATGCCGGGGACGGAGTCAATGGATCTGGCGGACTCTCGTTTCGCCGCGGCGGCAAGTTACGAGATGCTGCTTTCGGGCGAACGAATGGAAAATGTACCGGTGCGAGCGACGCTCAAGGAGTTTCAAGGTTATTGGCAAGGGCCCCTGAGCGGCACGCTGGAAGGCAAGCTCGTATTGCGGCGACCGGTGGATGCGGACAGCACATTGCGCTACGAATTCGGCCCGGGCAGCTTCCTGCGAAACCAGCTCGGCGCGGACCTCGTGGACTGCTATCTGCTGGTCACGACGGAAGAGGTGGCGGGTGAACGATTGAACGTGCTGGCCAACTGTTTCTATCTCGGTGACTTGCCGGCCGAAGGCGCCGGCTCGGACCTCTCAGATCTGCAACTGCGCCACCGCCTGCTCTACACGCCGAAAGAGGGTGTTCCTTTTGGAGATCCTTCCACGCGGTTGCGGACGCTGCCGCGGCTATCTGACAAGATCGAGGAGTGGTCGCGAAGTCTGCAATCGGTCATTCCGCTGACCGGACAGTTTCAGGGAACGCACACGCGCCTTTCGAGCAACGATGAGTACACGGCGATCCTGATGCTTTCGACCTTCGATCTGATCCGGGACGATCCGAACACGCGATCCAGTTTTCGTCGGGGGCACGGCCGCAGACTCGGCTGCACCTACCGGTTAACACCGCGGACGGCCCTGCTGATCGGCCGTACGGACGCCCCGCCCCCGGCCGTGCTCGAAGTCAATCAGCGGCCGCTCAGGCCGAGCCGATCGAATACAATCTACCGGTTCGTAATTCCCGTGGAGCCCCTGGAGCGCCCGCAGGGGCCGGACACCGACGATGCCCTCTGAAGTCCGCCCGGAGAAAGAGCCGAAGACGTGATCATTCAGACGATCAACCTGACCAAGCGCTACGGCAAGCTGGTTGCCCTGAGCGGCCTGCACCTGAACATCGAGCAGGGCGAGTGCTTCGGTTACATCGGTCCGAACGGCGCCGGGAAGACGACGACGATCCGTATTCTGGCGACGCTGCTTCAGCCGACCTGGGGCGAGGCCCGCGTCTGCGGTCATACGGTGGGCTATGAATCGCGGATGATCCGCCCGCTGATCGGTTACGTTCCTGATTTTTTCGGCGCGTACGAAGACATGGTCGTGCAGGAGTATCTTGAGTTCTTCGCCGCGGCATACAACATCAACGGCGATCAGCGCAAGCGCGTCGTGGGCGACGTGCTCGAACTGACCGACCTGTCCTACAAGCGCGACGCCCTCGTCGATAGTCTCTCGCGCGGCATGAAGCAACGGCTCTCCGTGGCCCGCGTCCTGCTGCACGACCCGCGGGTGCTGTTTCTCGATGAACCGGCCAGCGGCCTGGACCCCCGCGCGCGGATTGAGATGCGCGAGCTGCTCAAGGAGCTGCGCCGCATGGGCAAGACGATCATCATCAGCTCGCACATCCTGCACGAGCTGGCGGAACTCTGCACCACGGTCGGCATCATCGAACGCGGCGAACTGCTCTTTCACGGTCCGATCGAGGAAATCGTGCGCCGCACGCGCACCGGCACCCGCGTCGAAGTGATTGTTCCATCGGGCCAGTCGCAGGCCGAGGCCGTGCTCGGGCGGCTGGATCACGTACAGCAGGTGGAGTCGGACAACGGCCGACTGCTCGTCTCGCTCAAGGGGGAGATGCACGATTTCTCCTTCATCGCCCGGGCCCTGCTGGAGGCGAAGATACCCATTCGCGAAATCCGCGAGGAACAGGTCAATCTGGAAACCGCGTTCATGCGCTTTACCAAGGGGATTGTCCAATGAGTCGTGAGAATCAGAAATTACCGCGTGCCTTCCGGCGCGTTTGTTTGTGCATGACGGCCCTGGCGGCAGGGTGGGGGCTTGCAGCGATCGATCTTGCCGCGGCGCAGGCGGCGTACCAAGTTCCGGAGACGTCAACGTCCGCCAGCTACGACACGGACGACGACGCGACGTATTCGCTGGATGACGACAAGTACATGCGCCCGACGAAACTGGGCATCCGCCTGACACCGAAGATGGCCAATGCCATGAGCGGCAAGTTCGTCGAGCAGATGATTTCCCGATACGACCTCGACGAGCGTCAGGCGGAGGACATTCGCGGGATCATCAGTCGCCAGATCATGCGATTCGCCCACGAGAATGAGAAGACGAATCAGGAACTGATCGAATACATGATGGCGACGATGATCGAGTACGACGGCCGCTTCACGCCGGACGCGGCGCAGCAGTTCGCCGTCATGGCCAAGCCGATCGTCCCGGCAATGAAGGACCTCTTCACACGAAGCGGCGCGGAGATCGGTAAGAAACTGACCGTCAGCCAGCGGCTGAAGTTCACCGGCGACATGGCCGGGGCCGCGGCCGGTCTGACCATTTTCGAATCGCGTATGAAGCGCTGGGAGGAAGGCAAAGTCGGCGAGAACGCGAATCCCTTCTGGGATCCGGCGGACAAGGACCCGGCGAAGGCCGAGGCGCCGCCGCCGAATCCCGATGAGCACCCGCAGCATCGGCGGGCGCGGATGGAGGTGGAGCGCTGGTCAGAGTGGGAGATCCGCATCGACGATCAGTGGGCAGATTACCTTGACCGGGCCGCGGAGTTTTACAAGTTCGACGAGGCGCAGCGGACCAGCGCGGAAGCCGTTCTCAAGCAGTGCCGTGAGCGAGCCGCGGCCATCAAGACGAACGAGTGGGAGTCTGAAATCAAGCGGAATCGAATCGCACGCCGTCTGGCACGGATATCAGGTGCGGACTTTCGCGAGGGCCCGGTGATCTTCAATCTGGATCAGGAATACAACAAGTTGCGCCAGCCCCTTGTGCAGCTCGATGAAGAATTCAAACGGCGCATCGACGAATTGCCGGACTCGTCCCAGCGGGCCGCGGCCCAGCAGAGCGTGCGGAAAATGCTCGCCGATCGCGGAATGAAGCAACCGCCGATCTGATGCGAGATTTCAGATAATAGATCCTGGATTCTGGATCGCGGATTGTGGTTTAGAGGAGCCGGCGGATTGTCCCGGTGCGACGGGCGCGGCATCATCGAACCACCGACCGCTTACCACTGACCACTGCCGATGCAATCACTCGTACGCGATCTTGGGCTCTGGTTCTGGCGGCTGGCGCCGGCCAACCCGATCCTCGTCCGCGTCGTCTACGGCGGCGGGCGGCGCATCCAGCATTTCTACATCCGCGTCGCGTACCTGAGCATTCTCGCCTTCATCGTCATGATCGGCGTGGTCATCCTGCAGAGCGGCACCAGCTCCCTGGCCGACCTCGCCAAGAACGCCACACAGGTCTTCAACATCGTCAGTCAGGTGCAGCTCGGCATGGTCTGCGTCCTCGCGCCGCTGTTCACCGCCGCCGCCATCACCCAGGAGAAGGACTCCCAGACGTTCAACATCCTCCTCTCCACGCCGCTGACCAACGCCCAGATCGTCTTCGGCTCCCTGCTCTCCCGGCTGTATTTCGTTTTCATGCTCCTCGTCGCCGGCATCCCCCTGTTCTGCATCATGATGGTGTACGGTGGCGTCACCGGTGAAGAGATTGTCCTGTCGATTTCTCTTGCGGCGTCGACCGCTCTGCTGACCGGCTCGATGGCCATCGCCATCAGCGTCATCAAGATCGGCACCGGCCGCACTATCTTTACCTTCTATCTGGCCATTGCCCTGTACCTGATCGTCGTCTATGCCCTCGGCACGCTGTCCGGCCTCACTCCGCCCGAGTCTCCGGCCGCTCCCAACACAGGCGACCGCATGAGCTGGCTGGCGGCGTTTCATCCGTTTCTGGCGTTGTACGTCGTTCTCGGTCAGACGCCCGCCCCGCTCGAAGGCGCGGTCGCCCACTACGGATTTCCCTGGCGATACTTTCTGGCCTATCCGCACTACAGCTACATCACCCTCACCTGTCTGGTATCGCTGCTGCTGATCGTGCTGAGTCTTTTTTTTGTGCGGCGCGGCGCGAAGGAGGGAGAGCAGACACTGGGAACTCGCCTGTTCGGCTGGCTTCGACTGAGCCGTCGCCGCGGTGAGCAGACCCGTGCGCCGCGGCATGTGTACAACAACCCGATCAGTTGGCGGGAGTCTGTCACCGGGGCGGCGGCCGGCGGCGGCGCGATGGCCCGCTACTCGGTGCTGACCATCGGCCTGGCCATCGCCGTCACCCTGCTGATACTCTACGGCAGCGGGTCCATCACCGCGGCCGAACTGCGCGACTGGCTCTTTACAGTCTGTGCGATCGAGCTGGGAATCGCGCTCTTCATCGCCACAACGACCGCTGCCACGAGCATGACGCGCGAAAAAGAATCCAACACACTCGAACTGATCCTCTGCACACCGCTGACCAGCAGACAGATCCTGCGCGGCAAGATCATGGGACTGGTCGTCGCCGCCGGGCCCATGCTGCTCGTGCCCTATCTGAGCGTACTGCTCGTCGTCATCTTCACCTCAATGGGCAAGGACGGTACCGTTATCCCGTGGGAATCGCTCCTGTCGATGCCCATTCTGCTGATCACGTTTGTGGCGGCCGCGTGCATGATCGGGCTGCAAGCGTCCATCAAGAGCCGTAAGACACTCGCTGCGGTATTCTCGAGCATGGGAATCGTGATCCTGGCGGTGATCATGTCCACGAGTTGTGTCTGGGCCGTTCGCAGCGGAGACAACCCGGCGCTGGCCGCCGCCACCTGGCCGATGACGCCGCTGACCGCGTTGTGGACGGTGATCGACCCGGCGCGGGCACTGGTGGACCGCGGCGTGGCCGTCCCGGCGGATACGCTGCGGCAATGTCGCGTCATCGCCTTCATCGCGGCGGTCTGTTCAGCAGCGATCTACGGCCTGATCGGCATTGGCCTGTTGCGCTCCATGGTGCGGAACTTCGACATGATCATCCGCAAGCAGAGTGCATAGGATCCGTCACCTGTCTCAGAACCTGGAAATCAGAAGGGGCCTGAACAGCCCGTGAGACTAATAATTCTCTCAAACTCGAAAAGATGATTGGCGCAATGAGGGGGGGCGCCGTCAAAATAGCGCGACACGGCCCTGCAGCGTAGCCGGGCGATGTCATACCGGAAATGCAGGATCAAAGGAGAAGTCATGCGCCGCACCACCGGTCTTCAAACGCTGGTTTTTCTACTTGCAGTCGCTTGCCTGGTCGGCGGCTGTTCCGCCGGATCCACCTCCAGCCACATGAACAAGACGCTGCACGCAGCCAACCTCGATGCGGACTACGCGGTCCTGCTCTGCCACCGATCTTCCAAGCACCGGGAAGGCTTGAATCCAGAACAACGTAGCGAGCAGCTCATCGTTGAGATCGTTCCCCGTCCGCGACCTCGTGGGGACTACACCGTGGCGGACCAAACCGTGCCGACGTGGCCATCCAATTATCATTATTAGTACAAGGAAGTTGAGGTCCGCGCTGACTCGGCAGGCCGACGTGTGTGGTTCATTGATCGGGCGACCGGCTCAATCATCTGCACCGTCGATCGTGAGTCCGGGGCGACAACCGGACCCGGCGACGTTGCCCCTGACTGGGCCACCCGCGACGGCGGGCGCGTCTTGGGCCCGTGAACGGTGTCGACGCAGAAAAAGTTTCACCGCGCGCTGGCTGCCCGAGCGCCTGCTGAATCCTGGATCGGCGGGTTATCACAGTTCAGTGTACGCCTGCGCCGGTGCTCTGCCCGATCAGCTCCGCGAAGCTCAATTCGTGTCCGTCTGGGTCGATGATGTGGAAGTACCGCTCGCCCCACGGTGCATCCTGTGGTGAGTCCGGTACAAGGCCCGCGGTGAGCAATCGGCGGTACTGCTCGTCGGCGCTGTCCACTCGAAAGATTGCCCGGCCCCACCACTTGGGCGTGTGGCCGCGTGTGAGGATGAGGTTGACGAACCCCTTCCCGGCGCGAAAGCTGGTGAACTCCGCTTCGGCGTCGCCGTACAAGCGCTCGAAGCCGCATTTCTCGTAGAATACAATGGCCCGGCCCATATCGGCGACGGCAAACGTGACAGCGCTGATGTGGTCAATTGTCATGACGACGCTTGAAAGTGTATGCGATCCGTCGCACGCTCGAAAGCGCCGGATGAAACGGCGCGGCTATCAGGAGCACCGACATGGCCACACTCTCCGGCAGGCGGATTCTGATCTTCGTGGGCGATGACTACGAGGACCTCGAACTGTGGTACCCCAAGCTGCGACTCGAAGAAGCCGGCGCGTCCACCCTTCTCGCCGGTGAAGCCGCCGGACATCGCTACGTCGGCAAGAACGGCTATCCCTGCGTGAGCGAAGCGGCTGTGGATGAGGTGCGCGCCGATGATTTCGAGGGGGTGGTCATTCCCGGCGGCTGGATGCCGGACAAGCTCCGGCGCAATGAAAAGATTCTTGCCCTCGTTCGCCGCTTCAACGAATCGGGCAAACTCATCGCCTCGATCTGTCATGGTCCATGGATCAATATCTCCGCCGGAGTTGTGCGCGACGTGACGATGACCAGCACACCCGGCATCAAGGACGACCTGGTCAACGCCGGCGCGACGTGGGAAGACCGGCCGGTGGTGATTGATCGTCACCACATCACCAGCCGCCGCCCGCCGGATCTGCCGATGTTCGGCGCGGCCATCGTCGAGTTTCTCTCCACCTCGCGATGATTCGGTGATTATTTTAACGGCCAAGCGACCTGTCTGGTTTTTCGCTTGGACAGTCCGCTTTGTGTCGGCTATCGTCCGCGAGAGGAAATCGTACCGCTCTCGTCGGCGACGGAGGATCCGCCATGCAAATCGATCTGGTCGCGCTGGTGCCCGCGTTCATGGAGATCATCATCGGTGAGGCCGAAGTAGAGGGCGGTCTCGCGCAGGCCGATGAGCTGGACCGCTCGGCGCTCGATTTTTCCCTTGAGAGTCTGGCCGCCCTGGATCGTTATCTCGATCAGGTGCATGCCGCGTCCGCAGATATGGATGAGCAGGTCTATACGAACACTGCCCTGGCGGCCGGCTTTTACCTCGGTGAGGTGATCCGACGCAACGGAAAACTGGGCCATGAGTGGGTCAACTATGAGGACCTTGTCGAAGCCGACCCGGAGTTGTCGAAGGTCATTCCTCACGCTCTGGGCAGCGCGGCCATGCTGGTCGCCGAGGACGGCGGCGTGACCATGCCCATCAACCGGGTGATCGGTTACATCGAAGAAGGCGCGGAGAGCGCCGAGGGCACGGAACACTCGACCCGGACCTATGCGGACGAAGAAGTGATGCGCGAGGAAGGTGACTACGGAGATGATGAAGAGTCCGACGATACCGTCGCCGGCTGAGCATTTCGTCAGAGCTTTCCGGATACAATCTCAAGTATCTCTCGTTCCTCACGAACCGTCTGATCCTCGATTTGCCGCGCCTGCCGCAGATAGTCCTCCGCGGCACCTTTATCCACCAGCCCTTTCGCATTGATTCTCACGTTCAGATGCGCCCCGATGACCGCAGTGCGGGCGCACGCCGCGGCTACGCCTGCATCGCTCACGCTGGCCTCCATGCCCTGTTCGGCCATCGCCCGGATGACCTCCAAGCTTGCAAGGGCTTCACGCATGACGGCCAGCGGGGCCTCGATGGCCTGCTTCGTGGCGGACTGAATCGCCTGCTTGCGCTGCGCCTTCTCGGCGTCCGATCCCTGCGGCAATCCGAATGCCGCCATCAGCGCGTTGAACGCCGCGGTGTCTTCGTCCACCAGATGCATAAGCCGCGCCCAGTGCTGCTTGCCCTTGTCTGCCCAATCGGAAAACTCCTCCCACCGATCATCCCAGCCGCGCTTGTGGCTCGACAAGTTCGCCACCATCGTCGCCAGTGCCGCCCCTAGGGCACCCACCAGCGCCGAGACGCTCCCGCCGCCCGGCGCCGGGGCCTCGCTCGCCGTCAATTCGACGAATCCTTCGACGCCCAGATCGACCAGCCGCTTCGTCGACCTGTCCGCGATGGCGTACTCAATGATCTTCTCTTCGGGCTTGAACTCATAGAGATCGTTGAGCCCCATGCTCTTGACCGCGATCTTGATCAGCTCGCGATCGCTCACGCCCGTGCTGCGCTGCTGCTTCCGCAGAAAGTATCGCCCCGCCTCGAGCATGGCCGACAGCGGCACCATGCCGACGATCTCGCTCCCGGTCACGCGCACCCCGCGCGATTCCGCCCTTCGGCAACACTCATCGAACGCCACGTGGATCGGCGTCACGCTCAGGTTTGTCAGGTTGATCGAAATCTGCGCAACGCCGAACTCCTCGATGTACCATCCAATCGCCTTGCAGCACTTCAGCGTGCCCGGCTCCCAGACTTTGTTGCCCGCTTCGTCAAGGACCGGCTTGCCGCCGGGCGTGCCGTCGACCGTCTTGATCCGACCCTTCTCACGTATGTCATACGCAATGGCATTGGCCCGCCGCGTGCTTGTGGTATTGAGATTGACGTTGTAGGCCACGAGAAAATCCCGCGCGCCCACAGCCGTCGCCCCGCTTTTCTCATTGAACTTCGCCGGACCGAAATCCGGCTTCCACTCCGGCTTCGTCAGCTTGTCGGCCAGCCCTTCGTACTCACCTGCTCGTACGGTCGCGAGGTTCCTGCGCTCCGGCTTCGTCGCTGCGTATTCATAGAGATACACCGTCATGCCCAGCTCTTCACCGAGCCGCCTGCCCAGTTTGCGCGCATACTCAACGACCTCCTCCATGGTGATCCCTGCCACCGGAACCAGCGGGCAGACATCCATCGCCCCGAATCGAGGGTGTTCACCCTTGTGCCTGCGCATGTCGATGACTTCGGCGGCCTTCTTCGCCGCGCGGAAGGCCGCTTCGCATACTTCATCCGGCGGGCCGACAAAAGTGACCACCGTCCGGTTCGTCGCTTTGCCGGGGTCTACATCCAGCAGACGGACACTCTCGACGGTCTCTACCTGATCGGTGATCTGCTTGATGACGGCCGCGTCTCGGCCTTCGGAGAAGTTGGGAACGCACTCAATCAGCGGCAACATGGCATCCTCCCGGCAGATAAGCGTAAGAAGACCTCCGCCGAATCGCAACGAGGGCCCCCGTGCCTTTCCTAATCGCGGGCTGCCACGTCGCGAAGTGCCGTATCATTGTGGAGGATTCTCAGGTAGAATCGACGCTCGGAGAAAACACGCATTCCCGCGCGAGGGCTCGCGCAACGGTCTGGTGTGTTTACCCATCCTGTTCGGGGCCGGAACATGTCAGCGTTGCAGGACGAGGGCGGAGATAGTGCGACCGATCCGCAACGGACGCTGCCGCTTGATGATTCGAGGCGGCAAACCGCAGCCGCCACGGGAACGATTCCCGGCTACGAACTACTTGCTGAGCTGAGCCGCGGCGGCCAGGGCATCGTCTATCAGGCCATTCAGCTATCGACCCGACGAAAGGTGGCGGTGAAGGTTCTGCTCGGCGGTGCCGATGCCGCGCCCGATTCCCGCCGCCGTTTTCAACGCGAGATCGAACTGCTCGCACAACTGCGTCACCCGAACATCGTCTCGCTGTACGAGGCGGGCGTTACGGACGAAGGGCGACAGTACTTCGTCATGGATTTTGTCCACGGGCAGGCGCTGGATCGATATCTTGCTACCCGAAAGCCATCGGAAACTGACACGATGCGGCTTTTCATCTCGGTATGCGATGCCGTACACCACGCGCATCAGCACGGTATCGTGCATCGCGATCTCAAACCGCGCAACATCCTGGTGGATGGCGAGGGCCGCGCCCTCGTGCTCGACTTTGGCCTTGCGCGACCGCTGGCCACCGGCGACGGTGCGGAAGTCTCTCTTACACAGGCGGCACTTGGTACGCTGCCCTACATGGCGCCGGAGCAGGCATCCGGCAACAGCTCGCTTGTCGACGCGCGCACGGATATCTACGCCCTCGGGGTAACATTCTATCGGCTGCTTCTGGGGCGATTCCCCTACGACGTCGAGGGATCGCTCTGGGAAGTGCTGGATCGCATCCAGTCGGCCGCCCCGCAATCGCCGCGCTTGATCGAGGACGATTTCGACGCCGACCTGGAGACGATTCTGCTCAAATGCCTGGCCAAGGAGCCCTCGCGGCGCTACCGGTCCGCCGACGAACTATCGTCCGACCTTCGGGCCTATCTCGAAGGCCGTCCGATTTCGGCGCGACGTGACCGTCTTGGTTACCTGGCGCGTAAGCAAGCGGAATCGTGGCTGGCGCGCCACCCGATACTGGCGGCTGCGATGATCACCGCTGCATCCGCGAGTATCGGCCATCTGCTGCTTGATCCGATCCTGACGAATTGGACGCCGCTGGATGCATGGTTCAACCGGCTGAGTACCTCTCTGGTCAGCGCGACACAGGGCGGCGCGTCCCTCAAACACACCTGCATACTTGGTCTGATGGATGAAACGCCCGTTGAGTCATTGGCCCGGGAGTTGAATCTGGAGGGCGTTGATCCAAAGAATCTGCCGTCCCTTCGCCGACTCCACGGCCGCATGCTGGAACAGCTCGCCGAAGCGCGGCCGCGCGTCGTGGCCTTTGACATCATGTTTCGCGCGGCCGGCGAGTTCGATGAAGACCTTTTACGGGGCATCCGCCGTCTCGCCGAGCAGGGTATTCCAGTCGTGCTCGGAATTTCCAAATGGTGGGCCGACGAACAGGGTATCCCAGAGTTAAGTGCGGCGCTGGCACCACATGCGCGCTGGGGCTGCGTTATTGCGGGCTACGATACAAGCCCGTTGCAGATTCAACTGATTCTCCAGCGCGGGCCGCGCGATCCGCTGCCTTCGCTGCCCTTGGCCGCGGCGGCCGCTTTTCGACAGCCCGAGGCGGAAGCGTCCTACCTGCTGGATGTGGTCAACCAGAAGGTGCTCATACGATATCAGACAAGTCAGCAGGCAGGCATTGCCCGTCGATGGCTGGCGGAGTCCGATGAAATACCTCTGGGGGTGCTCCGCAAGGCAGAGCCGGGCCCACTGACGGCTGCTGCGCCGGGCGCGGTGCCGGGCGATCTCATCGGCATTCATCTGTTCCACCTGCCGTCGGTGAAGATGCTTGAAGAAGCGATCATTCCTTATGAGCAGTTATTTCGCGCGCCGATCGAGGAGCGTCGGCGTCGCTTGGGCGGGAAGGTCGTTGTGATCGGCGATTTGCGCAGCGGCGTCGATCGGCACATGTATTCCGGGGCCGGATTGCTGCCGGGCTGCTACGGACTGACCGTCGGCATTCACCAGCTCATCCAGCAGATGGCCGTCCCGCGCAGTCAGCCGTGGATCGGTCTGCGTTACTGGGACAAGGTCTTCTGTGGCGCGCTGGGCGCCGTGATCGGGTTGCTTGCCGGAAAGCGACGGGATCTGCTGCTCGCGGCTGCGGTGGTGATGCTGCTGCTGATCGGGTTTGGATTGGCTCTGACCCGGCAGCTGCTCTGGAACCCGATGGTACCGATGATGGTGTTGACCATGGCATGGGCTGCCGTGGTTCTGCTTAAGCTCAGCGTCTCATTGCGAGATGGCCGAGTCGTTTACCAACCAAGGAGTTGAAGATGAAAAGTTTGTGGGCCCTCGTCGCGGGAATCCCTGTCGTGATGCAGGTCGGTTGCGCCTCCATGAATGGAGGAGCCCACCTGACTTCCACTTCCTACAAACTCACCGGTTCGCTGGCAAGATCGAGCGGATGCACGGACTTCGAGTTTATCAAGGCATCAAACATCGAAATAGGCAACGACACCGTGAAGCGCGACCTGGACGTTAACGTACTGATCAAGACCAAACACATCCTGAAGCTGGATATTGTCGCGCTCCCCAACTGCTCGTACGAGGCCGTCGTCGGTCCGAATTTCGGGTCAACTGAATATGCCAAGGCGCACATCAGGAACACAATGCCGAGGATCTATCTTGATTGCGGCTGGCTTTACCTGACCGGCACCGGGACGGCGGGCGAGACAAAATGGGTCTCCGCTGGCGCTGACGGAAGCAAGGTGGCGATCCAGATCACAAAATTTGGCGGCGTAGAAACTCATCGCGTGTTCTATCTCGAAGGCACGAGTGGTTATTACAAGTTGGCAGGTGCTTCTGGGCCACCTTCACTGTTCCCCACTGCCGACATGTATGTCGACATCACATCAGGCGGCGTCGTGACCGGTCCTCTGCCCATCGGGAGCAACGCAGATGCGATTGCGTTCAAGGCAGAAATGGTCAGGATACAGAACGCAATCAGCCCCTAAGTCTGCAAGACGCGGCCCTGTTTGATGACTGTTCGCACGGCCTGGACGCCGACGCGATACGGCCAGGCGTTCACATTGGTCACGTCGAGAATCAGCAGATCCGCCTGGTGGCCGACGGCGATCGCGCCGATACGATGCTGCCGCTTCAGCGCAGCGGCCGCGTTGGCGGTGCAGGCCACGAGGCACTCGACCGGTGTCATCTTCAGCATCGTGCAGGCGATGGACATGACCAGTGGAAGCGACTCGATCATCGACGAACCGGGATTGCAGTCCGTCGCCAGCGCGACGGGCAGGCCGGCATCGATCAGTTTTCGCGCCGGCGCCGCAGGCGTTCCCAGGAAGAAGGTGCAGCCCGGCAGGAGGACGGGGATCGTCCGCGACGCCTTGAGCGCCGCGATGTCGGAATCATCGACGCACTCGAGGTGGTCCGCAGACGCGGCGCCGAGTTCGACCGCCAACTGAGTTGCGCCGCTCTGGGTGATTTGTTCGGCGTGGACCTTGGGCACAAGACCATGGCGCGCGCAGGCCTCCAGAAACCGGCGGGACTGCTCGACGGTGAATGCACCGCGCTCGGTGAAGACATCGGCGAATTCAGCGAGCTTCTCGTCGGCGATACGCCGCAACAGCGCGTCCTCGGTGACGGCGGCGATGTACGCGTCGGGCCGGCCGTCAAACTCCGGCGGCAGTGCGTGCGCGGCAAGATACGTGGGCACAACTTCGATCGGCAGTCGCTCGCCCACCGCGCGCACGGCCCGCAGCATCTTGATCTCTTCCTCCGGCGACAGGCCATAGCCGCTCTTGATCTCGACCGTGGTCGTGCCCGATGCAAGCATCCGCTGCAGACGCGGCAGCGACGCCGCGACAAGCTGCTCAACGCTTGCCGCACGGACGGCGCGCATCGTGCTGCGAATCCCACCGCCTGCCTCAAGAATCTCAAGGTAGCCGGCGCCGCCGATCTTCCGCACGAACTCTTCCTCGCGCGAACCGGCAAACACCGTGTGCGTGTGGCAATCAATCAGACCGGGCACGACCGTGCCACCGGTGACGTCGATCGTCTTGTCGTACGGTCCCTGCGGCGCATCGGTCGCCGAACCGAACCATGCAATCTTCGCGTCCTCGATTACGAGTGCGGCATCCCTAAAGATGGGTGGACAACTCAGCGTCGGACCGGACACCGGCCCGGGCGGCACGGCGACGAGCTGCGCAATGTTGGTCAGGCGTGTTCGCATGGGCTGTGTGTCCAGAATATCGAGTCGCGCAGGCGGCGCCCAATGCGCGCGAGTCGCGCTGCACGATTTCTCCAAGCCCTGTCCTGTCGAATGGTTATGCCGCTGGACGCGACCGGAGATGATCCGCCCCAATTCTCATACTTAAAACACTGGACAAGGCAGGTGCATTTCCCATAAGATAAGAGGCAGTCGGTTCTTATATCCCGTTTCGGGATGGAGTGTTCACGACCATGGGCAAGCTTTTTCTAGCTGGCTCTCTGTTTGCCATCACGCTGGCGGCGACGGTGACACTCCAGTCGGACTACGCCCCATCGGATCCGATCGCGCGGAGCGAAGACACCCGGACTCTCTGGATGTGCAGACATTGCAATCGGGACTTCATGCTGAGTGCAGACGAGGTCGCGAAACTTGGCCGGCGCGGACCGGACCGATTCGCGGGCCTGCGATGCCCGGGATGCCGCTCCTTTGAATTGTACTTGGCGCGAAGCTGTTCGCGCTGCGAGACGGTTTATCTGGGCCCGGAGGTTCCCGGGGTGGATGGCAAGTGCTCGACGTGTCACGGCGACCGAACATCGCCGGACCCGGGACGCAAGGCCCCGTCATCACCGGAGGGTTTGAAGGATCATCGGAAGCAGAAGGAGGCAGCGCGCCATCCGGTGAAGGTGATTTAACGGATTGTTGCGGCCGGCCATCAGGCAGTCATGCCGAGTTTGCCGGACGCATTTGAAGCTGCGTCGAACATGATGGCCGGGCGGGTTCGACGCAGGGGTGGAGCCATGGCGAGCTTCGTACACAACTCGACACGCGAGCCGTCACGACATCACAGGCGTCGACCGGCATTCACCGTGATCGAATTGCTGGTGGTAATGGCAGTGATCTCACTGCTGATCGCCATCCTCGTGCCCTACCTTCGCGCCACCCGTGAACAGGCCCGAAGAATCAAGTGCATGGCGAATCTGCGTACCGTCCTCCTGGGCAGCGCCATGTACGTAGATGATCAGCAGGGCCAGCAGCTCTATCCGTGGTATCAGATTCCGCCGCACAAGGGCTATTCGCCTTCCGTGGTTACTCCGTGGGTCTTCGGCGGATTTCGGGCCATAAAGCCGCACGAGAAAGACCTGTACATGGACAGCAGTCTCTACCCGGCTCAGGTGCGGCCGCTGAACAAGTTCATCGATCGTACGGCCCAGGCGGACCCATTCAACTTCAACGATCGCGGCCGCGACATCATCAGCAGCTTCATCTGCCCGAGTGATCGCAGCAGTACGACGACTTACATCGGCGATCCCGGCGAGCCGCCAATGGACGAGGAAGTCCACAGTTCATGGGAGGCCAACGGCAGCAGCTTCAGTCTGAACACCCGCTGGCTCCAGGGATACGTCGGATTCGACTTCACGCCCTCGATCCACGACCCGGCCAAGTTCTCGGAGTTGTCCTCCCGCATCGCCCGGCATCTCGTTGGTGGCAATGCCTCGCAGTTTGTCCTGTGGGCAGAGCAGGGTTTTTATGGCGCAACGTACAACGCCAAGCCCTACGGTCTCGTGGACGATGAAGATGCGCCCCCCTCGCTGCCGCAGGTCAACGGCTGGCACCGCAAGTTCTCCTCCTGGACCCTCGGCTTCGCCGACGGACATGTCGCCCACGGCTTCTTCGACACCCGCAATATCTACGGCATGGGCGGCACCATCTGGCAGCCGAGCTTCAACGACTTCCAGGATTCCGGCGATTAATTCTCTTCCCATGCTACACCGGCAGGATGTTTTCCCTTCCGCCCGTGGCGGCACTATGATCGTGCGCAGAAGGCCGGGGTCCGCCGACCTCCGGCAGACAGGCACACCATGACCATCGCACGGGACGGACTTCGAGAAATCGCCATCGCCACGATCGTGTGCCATGCACCGGCCGGGGCGGCTGTTTGGGCGGCGCTTCATGTCTCGCCGTGGTTCTGTTCGGCGGCGGTGCCGTTCTGGGCAGTCTGGCTCTTTGTGATCGCCTTCTTCCGGGATCCACAGCGCGCCATTCCGACCGAGCCGGGAGTTCTTGTTTCGCCCGCCGACGGCAAGGTCACCGAGGTCGCGCGGCTGGAATCCTACGACGGCATCGATGGGCCCGCCTTGCGAATCAGCATCTTCCTCTCGGTCTTCAACGTTCATATCAACCGCGTGCCCTGTGCCGGCCGTGTCACGCGCATCCGCTATCAGCCCGGCGAGTTCCTCGACGCGCGGCATCCGGAGTGCGGCATTCGCAATGAGGCCAACACGATTGTCATCGAACCCGAGGAGTCGGACGCCGGCCCGGTGATCGTGCGGCAGGTCGCGGGCTTGATCGCCCGAAGGATCATCTGCCGACTCCGCGAGGGCGATCGGGTGCAGCGCGGCCAGCGACTGGGATTGATAAAATTCGGCTCGCGAACGGATCTGATTGTTCCGGTCGAGTCAGGTCTGGAGCCGGCTGTCCGGGTGAACGATGTGGTGAAGGGCGGCAGCACGGTGCTGATGCGGCCTGGCAAGCGATCGGCCGGCAATGCGTCTTCGGCGGCTCTCCACAACAAGACTGATCGTGTCACCGCAGCAGGCTGACGAGGCAGCAGATACCGGCGTTTTAACGAAAGCGTTTTATGCGAATTGTAGAACCACCAGACCACTGGGAGCGGCGAACTCGGCGGCGTGATCGCGTGCTCAAGACGGTCGCCGTGCTGCCATCGCTGGCGACGCTGTGCAACCTGCTCTGCGGGCTGGGGGCGATCTACGTTTGTATGCTCAGCGTCCATGCCGCAGGCAGCGATCTGTATCGCGAGACCCTCGGCAGTGCCCGGCTCAACAATCTCTTTCCCACGTTTCTTGCCATCGCGGCGTATCTGCTCGTCGTGGCCATGTTTTTTGACGGCATTGATGGACGACTGGCTCGCCTGACGCGCAAGACAAGCGAATTCGGCGCGCAGCTCGACTCGCTCGCGGATATCGTCAGCTTCGGCGTTGCCCCGGCGGTGCTGGTTCTCTGCATTGCCCATCCGGGAAACGTCGTCGAACTCTCCAACCTGGAGCGCATCTACTGGCGAGCCGAGTGGGTCATGGCGGCCACGTTCGTCTGCTGCGCTGCCCTGCGGCTCGCGCGATTCAACGTCGAAAACGTCGCAGACGAAGCCGCCCATATGGGATTCCGCGGCCTGCCGACGCCTGGCGCGGCCTGCGCGGTCATCGGCCTAGTCATCCTTCATCAGGACCTTCTCAAGGATCTGGCTCCGGTGGGCACGTCGCAACTGGTCGCTCGATTGATCCCGCCCTTTACCATGCTGCTGGGCCTGCTGATGGTCAGCCGATTTCGTTATGCACACCTGATCAACACGCTGCTGCGCGGTCGAAGATCCTTTCGACAGGTCGTCGCGCTGCTTATTGTGCTGCTCGTCGGGCTCGTTGTGCAGTTTCAACTGACCATTGCCCTTGCTGCCGCAGTCTACGCCCTCTCCGGGCCAGTCGGGGCGATCTTCCGCCGGCTGCGCGGCACGCACGAGGCGCCGACCGGCGCGATCGTGGTGAACACTACTGAGCAATCAACCATCACTTCATCGGCGGCACGAGACAAGGCCGCCGGCCAGTAATCTCAATTCTCAACAGACAAACTCGATGCTCGCTTGTGTGAAGCAAGTTCGTGCATTCTGCTACGGCGACGGCTGCGCGGCAGTTCCCTGGTTTGTTCGTTGGCGAAGGTAGTTCAGCATTTTCTCCGCTTCGACGAAGCCCAGCTCCCGGGCCCTGAGTGTGTGTTCCCACGCCTGCCTGATCCGCCCGAGCGCGGCGAAGGCCTCGCCGCAGATGGCATGTGCCCGGGCAAGGTCCAACCCCGCAAGCGGCGGACGAGACTCGATGGCGTGCTCAGCGGCTGTCGCCGCATCCTCGTAATGCCCTGCCTGAAGCAGCAGGGCCGCGAAGTTGACGTAGGCGAATGAGAAGTTCGGCTCCAGCTCAATGGCACGGGAAAGGTGAGAGGAAGCTTCGGCGTAGTTTTCGACGCGAAGGTAGGCCTCCGCCAAGTTGCAATGTGACACGGCGCAGTCGGGATCGAGCGAAAGGGCTCGCTGCCAGAGCCGCACGGAGCTCGTCCAGTGCGCTGCATAACTTCGCGAAGCGTGGATCAGCACCGCTATCACGGCGACCAGTGCAGTCGAGACGATCGTCCGTCGCTTCGCATTCCCGCGCATGCTTCGCCACAAGCGCCCGAGCAGTGCTGCCAGCAAAACATGACCGGGCATGATCGCCAGATAAGCGTAACGATCCGCAGCGAGTTGCTGGCTGATCTGCACGAGACCGAGATTCGGCAGGAGGATCACCAGATAGATCAACCACGCCCCGAGAAGGTACGGATATCGACGACGCAGGACCACAAGAAAGAGAGTCATGCATGCCACAGCGGCGGCACTTGCTGCATACGGCCATTGAGTAAGGGAAATCTCATTCGGGATGCGGTAGTACGGCGAAAGGTCGAGCGGCAACAGCGACCTGGAAAGATAGAATACGATGCCGGCGGAGGCCTGTGCCAGCCGTGCGCTCAGATCGAACTCCGCCCAGGGGGCGCGAGATTCGCTGTAGTCCTTGGCGGCCACGGCCCAGAGGCAGACCGGCAGCGCGAGTGCGACGTATGGCAGCTTTTCGATTACGCATCTTCCGTACGAAACCCGAGGACGTGCAGCGAGAAGACTGCTGCCGTTTGTCCCGGCCGCGGAGCCACAACGGCGAAGTACACAGACATCGAGTATCACCAGCACAAGCGGGAGACTTACGGCCGTCGCCTTGCTGCCCAGCGCAATTGCGTAACACGCCAGCGACGTCAGGAACCACCCGACCCGAATGTGCGAGACACGTTCCTCCGCCGAGCCGACCGAATCGCCGACTGCACGAAGGTAAGCGAGGACCGCCAGCAGATAGAACATCGCAGCAGGCAGATACGGCTGACAGGAAATCCAGACCACCGGTTCGACGCGGAGCGGGTGCACGACAAAGAGGATTGTCGACGCAGCAGCGCCGAACCTGACCGCCGCATCGATTTCGTCATCGGAAGCACTTTTCCGAGGGCCGTCTCGCCTGACGGCGGTGAACAGCCGCAGCATCAACAGGTAAAGCAGCAAGCCATTCACAAGGTGCAGGACAAGACTGGTCAGATGATAAGTCTGCGGTGACAGCCCGCCGACACGCCACTGGGCACCGAGGATGATCCAGCTCACCGGCTGCCAGACGCCGAGATGATACGTCTGCCACGCCCAGCGAAACTGATCCGCACCGATTCCTCGGTATTCAAGATTGGTCAGGAAATTGCGATCATCGTCCCAGTTGAGGAATTCGCCACCCATCTCCGGGGCGAACGCCAGCAGCACGGCCACACCCAACAGCAGCAATAGCAGACACGCACGAGCAAGACCGCCGACGCGGGATGCGACGGCCTCGTGATCGCCGGAATCTGCAGGATGACTGCGCTGCGTACGCTTCATCGATACCTGCTCGCTGCGATGATCAACACTCTCTGGGTGACCGCAGGTTATCTGCCCGGACTGCACGGCGGGTCCTCATACGTGATGAGGCCGAGATGGTCCATCGCCGCGAAGCATGATACGGACGATTCGAATGTTCGGAATGCCGGACTTCCGATGAGCCGCACCCAATACCTGTTGATCCGACACCACCCGCCGTTACAGACGGGAGGGGCCGCGAGCGGCCATAACTCTCATGAACGACACCTGCCGAACGATGCAGGCGACTCTTATGGGCAGGAGCCGCCTCGCATCAGCCAATTTCGGAGACGGCACGCGGCTTGCCTTTCGCCGGATGGTTGGCCTTGAATCAACCGGAGGGGACCTGACGCACGCCGCATCGAATGACTCGAATCGACGAGCGGGCGACGTGCGACGGCAGTCAAACAGACGCCGAAGGCGATGAGGGGGGAAATATGGACGAGACGACTTTTCAGAAGAAACTGGCCGAACTGGTCCAGGAAATCGGCAACATTCCCGAAGAAGACCGTGCCAAACTCCAGACGCTGGCGGCCCAGTCGAAGGAGCGTCACGAGAAGCTCAAGCAGACGGTCATGGGGTTGCAGGATTCGATCGATTACCTGCGGCTTTCGATCAAGTATCTGCTTTTTGATCTCGAAGCAACGCGCCGCGAAAACGGCTATCTGCGAAAGATGCTCGAGGAGCAGTCGGGCAGTTAGCCACCGCCTGCGCACCCGATAACGCTCGACCAACGATGGGTTGAGGTGCGATGGTGGTGCAATTCTGGTCACGCCACGGACAGCGGTCCTGTGTGAATTGGATTCTCGGGCGTTTGTCAGCCCAACGTTTTGAGCATAACCCGCCTGATCATGCGGCGCGATCCGGTCACCGGGTCGCAGCCGCATTTTCATTTGCGGTCCGCTCCAGAATCCTTATCGAGCGCAGCGTTGTTCGGCGTTCCCGGGGTTGTTTTCCGGTGCCCATGCGGATATTGTTATAGGGAGCGAACCGACTTTGGCACTCGATGGGAAATCCGCGATTGGGACATCCTGGGGGGTCCCTCGCCCAAATTTCATACGATCAAAGCGAATCCGACTGAGCCGCACGGGGGCCCTGCTAAGAGGTTCATCGTAAACAATGCTCAAGCCAGGTCGATCCCGAGATGCTCGCGCGCCGGCCGCGCTGTTGACCCTTGCAGCCATCCTCTGCGCGTCGGCACTGATGCCCAGCCGTGCGTTCGCCCAGGCCGATTCTGTGCTGGAACCCGGCGACCTTTCGCCCTGCCGGACAGAGCGAACCCTCTTTATCGACGATTTTGAGCATGGGCCCGGTCGATGGACCGTCGGTAGCTCCGGCCCGCCGACAACCTTTAACTGGGCGCTGACACAGGCGCTTCCCTTCGGGCGTCCGGGCAACGCGTGGCATTGCGGCGACTTTCCCGGCGGCACTGGATGCCTCACGGGCGGCACTTCGGCATCGCACACATTGCTGAGTCCCGAGATACCGCTGCCGCCCGGCCTTCAATCGCTGACCCTGAGCTTCACGCATTACCTGGCCTCGGAAGGCGGTTACGACGGCGGTAACCTCAAGGTGCGGATCAACGCCCGGACGACGATGTCCGTTCCGCGTAGTGCGATCCGATTCAACCCGTACAACGGCAGACTGCGAACCGCTGGACAAGGCAACACCAACCCGCTCGGAGGGCAGGAGGCCTGGACCGGCGTCGGCGGACAGTGGGGCACCACGGTCGTCGACCTGAGCAGTTTTCTCGACGGCACGATCACCATCCAGGTTCGATTCGATTTCGGGAGAGATGAATGCGACGGTGCCGATGGCTGGTACGTGGATGATGTCCGGCTGTCCACCTGCGTCGACTGCAACGGTCAGTCGATCGCCGCCGACTACGGGAACAAGTTTGCCGCGACCTCTGCGATAATTGACGGAATCGGCACCGGAAGCCCGCGTACGTTCACCGTGCCGTCGCCACCGTCCGCGGCCGATGAGGTCCGCCTGACATTCACCGCTTTCGGCGATTTCCTGAATGCATCCGAGTATGTCGACGTCTCAATCAACGGCACGAACATCGGCCGCATCTTCGAGACGCTGGCCGGCGCCTGCCCGGCCACGCCCGACCGACAGGAGCTGGTCGTCTCTCCGGCGACCTTTAACACCGCCGTCGGCGGCGGCGACGCAATGATTCAGATGAGTCCGTCAGTCGACGTGAACGCGACGGCCTGCAGCGGATCTTCGTACATCTCCGCCCATGTTCTCTACGAGCGCGTGCTGGATTGCAATGCGAACAAGATTCCCGATCACGAGGAGATTGCCGCGAATCCATCATTGGACGCCTGCTCCAACGGCATCCTCGATGAATGCGAATGCGACTGCGACGAGAATAACGTGCCGGATACCTGCCAGATCGCCGAGAATCCGGCGCTCGACTGCACGCATGACGGATTTCTGGATGCATGCTTCCCGCCGCCCGTCGGTGGTCTGCTCTTCGAGGCGAATTTTGAAGACGGTCTGCCCGCCGGCTGGTCCACAACCGGAATTTTCAATATCACCAGTCAATGCACAGGTAAGACGACTCCCTGCGAGGGCAGCTTCTTCGCATACGCCGGTCATGTTGGTACCTGCTCATATGCGGCCTCCGACACCGGCCAGCTCATGTCGCCCGTCGTATATGTCCCGCCCGGCGCGACGGGCGCAATGCTCTCTTTCTGCTCGCGGCTTGAATCGCGCGCGGCCCTCGACGTGGCCATTGTTCGTGTCAACGGTGTCGATGTCTGGACCATGTCCGGCGGCAACGGCGAATGGAGCCCGCACCAGATCGACCTGTCGGCCTACACGGGTACGACAGTCCGCGTGCGATTCGTCTTCAATGCAAGTTCGACGTCAATCGTGGGCTCGCCTTTGGGTTGGCAGGTCGATGACATCTCGCTGGTCTTGCCGGCGCTGGGCGATTTCGACGGGGACGGATTCCCCGATACCTGCGATAACTGCCCGAACGTCTTCAATCCCGACCAGGCCGATTCCGACGGTGACGGCGTCGGCGACGTTTGTGATGGCTGCCCGGATGATCCCAACAAGACCGAGCCGGGCATCTGCGGCTGCGGCGAGGACGACGCGCTCGACAGCGACTCCGACGGTGTGCCGGACTGCATCGACAATTGTCCGGTGAACTTCAACCCGAGTCAGGCCGATTCAGACAGCGATGGGATCGGCGATGCCTGCGACAACTGCCCGGATGATGCCAACCCGGATCAGGCGGACCGCGACGACGACGGCGTCGGTGATGCCTGCGATGGCTGTCCGGACGATATCAACAAGACCGAGCCGGGCATCTGCGGCTGCGGCGAGGACGACTCGCTCGACAGCGACTCCGACGGTGTGCCGGACTGCATCGACAATTGTCCGGTGAACTTCAACCCGAGTCAGGCCGATTCAGACAGTGATGGGATCGGCGATGCCTGCGACAACTGCCCGGACGACTTCAATCCCGATCAGGCAGATCGAGACGGCGATGGCACGGGCGATGTCTGCGATGGCTGTCCGGACGATATCAACAAGACCGAGCCGGGCATCTGCGGCTGCGGCGAGGACGATTCGCTCGACAGCGACTCTGACGGCGTTCCGGACTGCATCGACAATTGTCCGGTGAACTTCAACCCGAGTCAGGCCGATTCAGACAGCGATGGGATCGGCGATGCCTGCGACAACTGCCCGCTGATCAGCAATCCATCGCAGCGGGACGATGACGGCGATGGGATTGGCAATGCGTGTGACAACTGCCCGTTGATCTACAACCCCTTCCAGGAAGACAGCGACGGTGACGGTATTGGTGACGTGTGCGACAACTGCCCGCAGACGGCGAATCCATTGCAGACGGACACGGATGGCGACGGTATCGGCGATGTCTGCGACAACTGCCCGGCAGCCGCCAATCCGAACCAGACCGACTCCGACGGCGATGGCATCGGCGACGCGTGCGACAATTGCCCGACCATTTCCAACCCCAGCCAGGCGGATTCCGACGGCGATGGGGCGGGCGATGTCTGCGACAACTGCCCGAATCTTCCGAACCCGGATCAGCGCGACAGCGACGGCGACGGCTTCGGCGATGCCTGCGACAACTGCCCGCAGATTGCCAATGCCGACCAGTTAGATACCGACGGTGACGGCTTCGGTGATGTCTGCGATAACTGCCCAACCGGCGGCGACCCGCTGACCGGTACCAAGATCGACATCCTGCTTGGCTCGCTCAGCTCACGGCATCCGATCCTGACGATCGACGATATCTTTGCGCCCGGCGCGGAGTTCAGCGTCACCGGGGGTACGCCGCCCTACACTTACTCCTGGCAGGTTGAGACAGGCCCCAAGATCGATGGCGTCATCAACGGCTCGCAGACGCCCAATCCGACCATCAGCTCGGATACGCCCGGCGCGTATCTGGTCAGCGTGGTCATCCGAGACAGCGCCGGGTGCGACGCCCGGACACAATTCACGCTCTCGGTAACAGCTTCGCCGCCGTTTTCGATCGTTCCCAACGGTTTTGAAGAACTCTGCGGCGTGTGTGCCCCAGGCAGCGCTGCGGCAATGTCCGCAACCGCTCTCGGCCTGCTGGCACTGCGCAGCGTGCGTCGGCGACGGTACTGATCCCATCGGAAACGTCCTGATGTCGGATGCGACGGCGCTACTTCGCCCCGAAGCCGGGGTCTTCGCGCAGCCGGGCCAGGAACGCGCGGATCTGAACATTATCTTCGCGACCGATTGACCGGCGGCCATATTGCGCGTGATAGAAGCACTCCGTCAGGCGCGGCAGCGGTGCAAAGTCGCGACTGGATCGTGCGAGGTCCACGGCAAATTCCATCGGGGTCTGATGATGCAACTTAGCGTGTCCCTTGCTTGCCAGGAGCAGCAGCAGGCGGTCGTAGAATCTCGCATCAACCCGGCGCGGCGCCTTTTCGCGCCTGCGACCCGTTGCGGAGAGATATTCCCGAAGCATCAGCGAAAGAATGCCTAACGCGCGGAGCGTGAGCACGAGGAAGCACGCCACGAGGACCAGCAGGAGCCAGTAGAAGAAACGCTGCCAGAGCGGCAGCAGGTCCGGCCCCCACAAGATGCTCATCAGGGTGATCTGCGGATTGCCCGATCGCTCGGTCGCCTGCAGTTTCTCGAGCCAGCTTGAAAGGCCCTCGACGAGGTTGTACCAGTTCTCGGCATCGAAGGCGACGACCAGCGTGGACCACTTGAACTGGAGCAGGTCCATGAAATTGCGGGCCTTGGTGAGCAGCCCTTCATCGCCGGCGCCGCTCCGTGAAAGTTCCCGCGGGCTGGGGTCGAACAATACCCACCCTTCGTCGCTGACAAAGACTTCAACCCACGCGTGTGCGTCTTTCTGGCGGAATTGAAAATAGCCGCCGGTCTCATAGTATTCTCCGCCCATATAACCGTTCACGATGCGCGCAGGAATGCCGGCCGCCTGACACATAACGGCCATGGCCGACGCAAAATACTCGCAGTGCCCCCGTTTACGCACAAAGAGAAAATCGCGAATGGCATCCGTGCCCTGGAGCCGCGCTCCCCGGTTAAGGGTGTATTCAAACTCACCGGACATGAAGTAATCGCACAGGATCGTCGCGAGTTTTCTGCGCTGAGCGGGATCCGCCGGGTCGCCATATCGCTCGAAAAACTCCTGCGCAAAACGACGCACGTCCGGGTGGATGACCGACATCCGCGCCGGCCGGGTCGGGTTCTCCGGCGGCGGATCCAGCAGAACGCGACTGACAGGCGGCAGATTCATCGCCGTACGCACCACGTAGCGCACCCCGCTGCGAGGACGTTCATCCGTGTGAATGCTCAGATCCTTCTCATTGAGCCGGATGTTTTCGATGTCCTTCGAGCTGATATCCAGCGGCGGATACATCGAGAAGAGATAGCCCGACGACAGGTTGCTCAGCCAGATCTCCTGCGTTACCACGCCTGCATCGGGCGGCAGGTCCATCGCCCGGGTCAGAGATCGCGGGGCGCCGAGCGACGCCACGGTCAACAGCGTCTGCGATCGGCGCAACGGAAACCATCGGCTGCGATCGTATCGCTCAAAGGTCGTGCCGCGCATGTAAGGAACCAGCCGTTCCGAATCGAGCGGACCCTCCTTATCGATGAACCGCACTTTCATGACCGGGGTATCGTCTTCGATCAGGTGGGCGTCTTCGAGGGCGATCTCCGGCGAGTACGCGGTCACGGCCGTCGGCATCACGCCCTGGATGCGCACGAACAAACCGCGGCCCCATCCTCGCGGCACCGCAAGAAACACCAAACCTGCCAGGAGAAGCATCCCGACCGCACAGAGCATCGCCGGAAGCGTAAAGGCGGCCCGGCGCACGCCGGTTTGACGGAGCACGGGAAGCGCCAAACCCAGCGGTCGCATGACTCGGTCGCGTCGTTGACCGATGAGCAGCTCGGCGCGAACCGATTGAAAGTGCATCAGCCACACCAGCCCGAGGGTCAGATCAAGAACCAGTACCAGACCGAAGATCGGGCTTCCGCTGGCAAAGCCGCTGATGACCAGCAGAAGAAATGAGATCGTGGCAACCAGGGCGTAGTCGCGGTGTGATGAGAGCTCAAAAAACTTGCAGCAGGCGAGGAAGATCATGAAGTGCGACAGGTCAAGGATGTAGACGGTCGGTTCCTCCTGCGGGTAGAACATCTCGTACAGCAGATAGGCCGCCGCCAGCAGGATCATCGCGTAGATTGCACCGCGCGGCATCCAACTTCTGCCGTCGGGCCGCGACAACGCCAGACTCAGTGCCGCCGCAAGCACCGCGATCGTGTACACCCCCCAGGAGTTTTCCACTTCGACGGCGGGGATCATGTTCAGCAGCGCCAGACCGAGCAGCCCCAGATGCAGCCAGGTGAAGGGTTTCATGCGACCGCCTCCACCGGCGGCGCGGCGATGGCGGACCATGCCGGCTCGTCGAACAGATTCTCAAAGGTTGAAGTGCCGGGTATGCAGATACGCGTCGGCCCCAACGTCTTGGTCAGGAGGCGGCCGGCATCCCGCAGGTCCGCCGTCTCCGCGGCGGCCAGCAGAATACACGTCCCCCGCCAGCGCGAAGGCCAGCCGACCCGCTGGAGCTGCTCGCTCAGCGGATGTGCCGAGTTGGTCGTGCGCACGGCCAGCTCGCGAAGCAGGCGCGTGCGGCGCGGCTTCCCCGCGCCCGGCGGCAACACGAGCAACGGCTCACCACTGCAGATCAGGCCCACCCGGGTCCCTTTTTCGAGCGCGTCGCAGATGATCGTCGCCGCGGCGCTGAAGGCATCCTCCCGCCGCTCCATCTGTTCGATGTCGCGAGGATCAATGCGCGTCTCAAGCACACACCACAGTTGCGGATCTCGTGCTTCGGCCATTTCCCGAATCACCAACTGACCCATCTGCGCGCTGCGACGCCAGTGAATCCGTCGAGGATTGTCGCCCTGGCGATACTCCCGGATGCCGTAGTATTCATCATCCCCGCGCGTGCGAGCAATCGTCGTACCGGAGCTGGAGCCCTCGGTGCGCCGTGTGCGCTCGATCAGTCGACCCTTCAAGCGGCGAAGACACGGAAAGACGATGACCTCATCCGCAATTCGATGCCGGATTCGTTTGGTCAAAATGCCGAACGGGAAGCCCGTGGAGATTTCGACTGCGGCGAGCCGCACGCGCCCGCGATTCACGCAGAGCGCCGGCACGGTCACGGACACGCTCTCGCCGGGCCGCAGGTAGGCAACAAAGGCCTCGGCCGGCGCAGCCAGTGGGCTCGATTCGTGATCGAGAATCTCTCGGAGAAAGATCGACCGCGCCGACGTCCACATCCGGTGGTTGGTCAGCACGTAGCGCAGCTCCATCGGCTGGCCAGCGACGGTAATATCCGGCGTGATCCGCTTGACGGTCAGTCCGCGCAGCGTCCGCCAACTGGCGATCATGTTTAACACGAGAGCGCCGAGGCAGAGCCCGAAAAGGATCAGAAGCAGATTGTTGTCGGAATCAATCGCCGCCGCGCCGATGACCAGTGTGCCCAGACAAAAGAGCACGCCCCCGACGGGCATGCCCAGACCAAATGTGGGTAAGCGTTTGTTTCGATTCTTCCGAGGATTTGTCCGGCGTCGACCGGCCATCGTGCACCCTGCTCATGCCCGAAACGCGGCATCACGACGGAACGGGAATCTGTTCCAGTATTTCCAGCATGACCTGATCGTTGGTGCCCATGTGCCCGTCACGCAGATAGGACTTACTCACCACGCGATGAGCGAAGACCGGCAGCGCCAGGGCCTTGATGTCATCGGGCACGGCGTAGTCACGACCCTGCAACAGGGCGGAGGCCCGTGCGGCCCGCAAAAGAGCCAGTGCCCCGCGCGGCGACACACCGACCTCGAAGGCCTCGTGGCGGCGGGTCGCTTCGACGATGTCCTGCAGGTAGTCCATCAGGACATCATCCACGCGTACCTTGTCGGCGACTCCCTGCATGTGCAACACGTCTGCGGCGCCCATCACCGGCCGCAGCGCTTCGAGTGGCGCACGGTCCGGCTGCTGGAGAAGCACCAGGCG
The DNA here is from genome assembly GCA_900696465.1 of uncultured Planctomycetota bacterium. GTDB lineage: Bacteria > Planctomycetota > Phycisphaerae > UBA1845 > UTPLA1 > UTPLA1. The sequence goes on along the minus strand of CAADGE010000035.1, from coordinate 289,774 downwards.
CTCGTCCTCCCGTGAGGGGTAGCCGATGCGAATGCGCAGAATGAACCGGTCAAGCTGGTTTTCCGGAAGGAAATACGTGCCTTCGAACTCAAAGGGATTCTGCGTGGCGATGACCATGAAGGGCTGCTCCAGCCGCATGGGCTGGCCGTCCACGCTGACCTGCGTCTCGTTCATCACTTCCAGAAGCGCAGACTGGGTACGCGGCGTCGTTCGGTTGATCTCGTCGGCCAGGACGATGTTGGAAAAGATCGGCCCCGGCTTGTAGTCGAACAGGCCCGACTTGTCGTTGTACACGCTGATGCCGAGGATGTCCGACGGCAAGAGGTCGGGCGTCAACTGGATGCGGGAGAATCGACAGTCAATGCTGCGAGCCACGGCCCGCGCCAGTACCGTCTTGCCTACGCCGGGCACGTCTTCCACCAGGACATGCCCGCGGGCAATCAGCCCGATGAGGATCTGGCTGATCGCCTCCGGCTTACCGATGAAGACGGATTCAATGTTGGCGCGAAGCTGCTGCAGTTTGTCCAGCAGGTCGGAATCCTTGATGGAGGCCGTCGAGTGCATGCCTGAACTCTCACGCCGCGGTCTTGCCCCCGGTCATTGTCAAGCTGCCGCGTGACTCCGGAGCGGCGACGCCGCATCGAATCATTATAGGCAATTTCTTCTGTCCCTGCGATGCGTCCGAAGCCGCACGAGTGCCTTGCCAGTCTGCTGGATAACCTGCTTAACAAAGACTTCGCGCGGGAGGCATCAGTGCGCTGGAATGGCCGAACTGAGGTGATCAGCAGACATCCGATGGATGCGATCAGGTGCCGGACGATGTTCCACAGTGGCGCGGGAACGGTCTGGCACCGGCGTCTCACCGGAGCGAGCCCGCAGGTAGGCCTCGAACTCGGCCCGCTGGGCTGCCAGATGGTTCGGCATCTTCTCGAAACAATGATCGAAGGGCGTCAATTCGTCCGTCCGGTAGGCCTCGGCGATCTGGACTTCCGAAGCGATCAGCTCCTCGACCTGGGCATCCAGCATCTGGTGAACGCTGTCTGTCAGCACGCCGAGTGCTTCAAGATACCTTCGAAAGCGGATAAGCGGTTCGCGCTGCTCCCAAGGTTCGACCTCCGCAGGGTTGCGATATTTCTTCGGATCGTCGGAGGTCGAATGCGGTCCCAGCCGGTACGTGATGGCCTCGATCAGCATCGGTCCGCCGCCCGATCGCGCCCGCTCTGCGGCCTCGCGCGTGGCAACGATCATCGAGAGGATATCGTTGCCGTCGACCTGCAGGGCATCGATACCATACGCGATGGCTTTCTGCGCGAGCGTCTGCGAGGCCGTCTGCCGGCTCCGGGGCATCGAAATCGCCCAATGGTTGTTTTGTACGACCATGATCATCGGCAGGCCGAACACGCCGGCGATGTTCATCGCCTCGTGGAAGTCGCCTTCGCTGGTTCCGCCGTCGCCAATGAAACACACGACCACCCGGCCACGCCCGTCGAGCTTGCAGCCCCAGGCGATTCCGGCCGCGTGCAGACACTGCCCCGCTACCGGTCCGCAGAGCGGCAGCGCGCACACGCCCTCCGGCGGCTGGGCACCGATCTCGTGACCGCCCCACCACCCGAGGATCAGTCGATGCATCGGCCAGCCGTGATGAATCAGGGCGGGAAGTTCCCGAAAGGACGGTACGAGCCAGTCGTCACGCTCGATGGCCCAGGCCGGCCCGAGGGCTGCGGCCTCCTGCCCGCGATACGGCGGATAGTTTCCGATACGACCCTGACGGGAGAGCTTGATCATCCGCTCGTCAAAGCGCCGCGCCATCAAGAGCCCCTGATAGAGGCGCTGCAATTCGTGCGGAGACAAGCGCGGATCAAGCCCGGCATCGATGCGACCATGCTCATCGAGAATAGAGAGATGCTCGATTTGCTCTGCCGGGACGATGCGGGTACGAGGCAACTCGGGGACCTCCCGGATACTCGCGGAAAAAAACACTGCCGCGGTCGGACACGCGCCAACGGCCGACGACAATGCGTGACGAGGGAGAGACCGCGCTGGACGGCGCGGGAATTTACGGAATAGATTAACATCCGGGGATGATGTGGACAAGCACGCAGCCCCGTCGCGAGGTGGGAGCGCCCAACCGTCGCAATCGTTCACCCGGGCGAGAATCAGCTCCAGGGAGAGCAGCAGAATTGGGACGAGCGCTGTCCTATTCACTCAATCCGGTCGATCACGTGCTGCTGGTGACGCACGAATCCCTCCAGCAGCGCGGCTACTGCGGCCTAAGTGTTTTGCTCATCGCCGAACTGGAAGGCCGACTCGATCCGCGGGAACTCGAGGCGGCACTGCGGCGGCTCGGACAAACCTACCCGGCGCTCTCGGCGCACATCCGCTTCCGACCTGTCTTTCAATGGCCTTACTGGCATATTGCGGCGGATGCCCGACTCGAAGATGCAATCGAATACAAATATCATCGCGTCGAACCGGCAAAAGATGACGGCTGGGCGCCGCTGAATCATGCCATCGACGATCCCGTCGACGTCCGTCGCGGTCCGCAGCTTCGCTTCGTACACGTCGACTTCGGCAACGGTCGTCATCGCATCGGCCTGCGCTGGGCACATGCCCTGATGGACTTCGAAGGTGCCCACCTGCTGCTGCGCTGCCTGCATGATCTGATGACCGGCCAGAAACCTCTGCTCGATCCGGACCCGCTGGCGGTGCCGCCGCCGCCTTTTCGGCCCTGGTTTCCCAAGTCGATTCTCCGCAAGTGGCAGGGCCAGTGGCGCTACATTGTCTGCGATCGCTTCCATCAGCCGAGGATCGTTCGCAAGCCCGAGGGAGCGCCGCAGACCTGTCGATTCGTCGTTCGCCGGTACGATGCCGCCGCCCGACGGCGCTTCGAACAAGCCGCCAAGGCGCGAACCGCCCCCGGTCCGCTGCGATATTCGAGGGCCATGATCGTGGCACTCGGTCGGACCTACCTCAAGATGTGCATCGAGAAAGGGCGGCCTCGGGAGCACTACCTCTTTCCGCTTCCGCTGCCCCTGCCGCGAAGCGGTCCCCGGCCGGGCGTACACGGCAATCACGTCACCATACCCTGGGTTGTCTTTACCGCGGCCGATCTGGCGGACTGGACCACCGCCGACGCGGTCGCAGCACGGCAGTTCCGCGAATTCTTCGAGAAACATCACGACGAAGCGACATGGATGATGTACAAGGAGTCGTCATGGTGGTCCTTCGCGCTGACCCGTTGGTTCACCTCGCACCGCATGCCCCGCGCCGCGGCGGGCTTTACCGGCTACCAGTTCGATGACACGGTCACGCGGCTCGGTTCGGCGGTCATCACCAACCTCGCCGGCGCCGGCCCGATGAACTGCCATCCCGGCTGGATGCTGGGGCGCACGACCTATGGCGATACGATGTCACTCTCGATCACCTATTTCGAGGACTACTTCGACACACCAAACGTCATCGAATTCTTCGACCGACTTGAAACGGAGCTGGGAATCAACGAGACGGCGCGCCTGGCGGCCGCCAAAGATCGATGACCACCACTACAATTTGAACCCCGAAGGCAAGACCGAACACGCCGCCTCCGATCACGATGGCGTACACGAAGGGTTCCGCCACGCGGGCCAACCACCAGCCCGACAGATCAAGCAAAAGCGCCAGCATCGGCAGCGGCGCCAGAAGGCCGCGCCACGACGCCGGCAGGCGCGTCATGCAGAAGAGCAAGCCCACCACGAGCGTGAACATGGGAATCGAAAGCATGTGCTGATGGCTCACGAGAATCAGCCGCTCCAGAGTGTACTGAGGAGCCGTACGAACAAGCTCGCCGTCATTTGATGCCGCCGTCGCGAGGTACCGCGAAAGCATGGAATAATCCAACGTGAAGTCGTCCGGCCCGAAAGGCGATTGCTTTGAGACCTCACTGCCCGTGCTCTGTGCATGGCATCGCATGCAATCCAGCAGCAAGACCCGGCGAGGCGTGACACGCTTGTCCCCGTCATCGAGCTTTACTTCTGCGCCGCCGTCCTTCAGCCAGCTTTCCAGCACATTGAAATGCGCGTCCGACGAGGCGTATTGCCGCATCGGCCCGCGCAGCATGGTCAGCATCCGCGAAGGCACCGTTTCGCCGGCCGCCTGAACCTGCATGCCGGAGTAGATCGCGCGAACATCGTCCATCGACATGCCCGGTCGGCCGTCGGCGTGCTGATGGCTCGATGAGATATTCAGCGCGGCCACGAGATAGCCCGACCCGATGATGGCCAGAAAGGCCGTGAGCAAGACACGCACACTGGTCGGCAGCATCGGCAGTGCGCCGGTCCATCTCGACCACGGATTCGACGATGTCATCAGCACGGCTCCATCAGATCGCGTCTTGCTCGACTCGAACCGGATACGCTCATGCACCCAGGGCCCGGCAGAGCGCCGCAGTGATCTCCCGAACGGCTGCGGCGTATTCACCGCTGACTTTCGCGCCGGCCGCCCGGGCATGGCCGCCGCCGCCCCAGCGCGCCGCCAGCGCCGCGACATCGACATCGCGTTTGCTCCGGATGCTGACGCGCACCGGCTCACCGGCCTCCGGCTCGGTGAACATCGCACAGGCCACAACGGACGCCAGCCGCATGGGCTCGTTGATGATGTCCTCGGTCATCTCCCGGGTCGCACCGCATCGCGCGAGCATCTCGCGCGTCAGTCGGATCACGGCGACTCGCCCGTCTGCAAGCAGCTCAAAACCGGCCATCACCTCGCCGATCAGTCGAACGCGCGGAAGAATCTCGCACAGATAAAGTCGCTCGTACAACTCATTCGGCGCTGCCCCTGCGGCGATCAACCGCGATGCGTCGGAGAACACCTGCCGGTCGGCATTCGAGAATCGAAACCACCCGGTATCCGTGGCCAGCCCGACAAAAAGCAGCGTCGCCGTCCCGGCATCCGCCGGCCACTTTGACTGCTCGCAGAGATGAAGCACGAGCTGCGCACAGGCGCCGGCCGATTCATCCACCCAGGCCGCATCGACGATGTCATCGCGCGTGATGTGATGGTCGATCGCCAGCTTCGGAAGTCCGGCGGTGCGGATCGCCCCGGCCACCTCACCCAATTGAATCGCCGCGCAGGTATCCAGCACCAGCAGCAGGTCGCACGACGAGAGCACATCGACCGCAGACGCTACAGATCGCTGAGCAGGCCAGACCGCCAGCGGCTCGATCTCGCTCAGAAATGCGTACCGCGCCGACGGCGGCTCGTGCAGATATGCCGTCGCCTGTTTGCCCTGCGACCGCAGCACGCGTTGCATCGCCGCAACGGAGCCGATCGCATCGCCATCTGCCCGGGCATGAGTCGTGATTACCACGCGCTGTGCAGCGGAGATGCGCTCCGCCGCGGCTTGAATATCAATCAGTGTCGGTCGGCTCATGCCACACACACTACTTGCCGCGTGAGGAGCGTCTCCGGCGAGAAGCCCGCACTCCCTTTGCTGCGTCAAACACCATCATTTCGTCTGCTGCCGTGCATCGGAACGGTCCAACCCCTGCATGATCGATCGCACCCGGCCGACATCCTCGGCGATCTGTGCAGCCAGGGCCTCCGGACCATCGAACTTACGCTGATCGCGAAGATGGGTCACGATTTCGACTCTTGCCCGTTCGGCGTACCAGTCTCCGGATTCATCGAGCACAAATGCCTCGACGGCCAACTTGCTGCCGCCGAGCGTCGGTCGTGTGCCGATGCTGATCGCCGCCGGGGCGCGCAGTCCCGCGATTTCCGCGGTCCCTGCGTAGACACCGTGCGCCGGCACCAGTTGCTCGCCCACGTCGAGGTTGATCGTCGGGAAACCGAGCGTATGACCCGCGCCGGCGCCGTGAATGACCGTGCCGACCAGCGCATACGGCCGACCGAGACAGGCGGCCGCCTCGTCCACTCGTCCGCTCGTGAGCAACTCGCGAACCGTCGTGCTCGATACCGTCACCTGTCGGCCGTCCGAAAGATGAAGCCGATACGGCTCGACGACACGCACCTGGTACCCGCCCTTGGCTGACAGGGCCTCCAGAGTTCGCGAATCTCCCGCACGACCTCGGCCGAATGCGAAATTAGGCCCTTCGACGATGTACGACGGATGGATCCGCTTAACGAGCACCTCGCGCACAAAATCCTCGGCAGAGAGCGACAACAAGGGCCAGTCGGTGTCGAGCCGGATCACGGCGTCGGCCCCGGCGCGCTCAAGCTGATGAAGTTTCTCCTCCCACGGAGTCAAGCGCCGTGGAGAATCCGCAGGCCTCAGCACGGCAATGGGATGCGGCTCAAAGGTCATCGCCACAACGGACGCGCTCGAAACCTTCGCCAGGGCGTGCGCCGTGCGCAGAATGCGCTGGTGGCCGAGATGCACGCCGTCGAAGTTACCGACGGTCAGCACCGCGCCGCGCAGGTGGTCGTCGATGGATGCAATGCCGCGATAGATACGCATCCCGGTTCCTCGATCGTGTTCAGGTGCGCGCCTGAAAGAGCATGCCCGCCCGCCTCACGCCCCGGTCTATTTCTGCCTCTCGCTGCAAGTTCACTCGCTGGAGGCGCAGGGCATTGAGCACGACCGTCAGCGAGCTGGCCATCATGGCCCCCGCGGCCAGCGCCGGCGGCAGCGCGCCGGCGGCCGCAAGCGGAATCATAAGCACATTGTACGCGAACGCCCAAAACAGATTCTGTCGGATGATCCGCAAGCTCGCCCGGGCCAGGGCCACTGCATCGGCCACGAGCAGCGGTGTGGAACCGATCAACTGGATGCCCGCTGCTTCTCCGGCCACCTCGGCACCGGTGGCGAATGCGATGCCGGCATCCGCCGCGGCCAGAGCAGCGGCGTCATTGATGCCGTCGCCGACCATGGCCACGCGCTCGCCGCCGCGCTTCAACTCCTCGATCCGCGCGATTTTCCCTGCCGGATCAACCGCCGCCCGATATGCCTGAATGCCGACCTGCTCAGCGACGGCACGTGCCGGTGCCTCGGCATCACCGGTCAACATCTCGCTCCGCACGCCCATGCGTCGCAGCCGATCCACAGCCCCGGCCGACGACGGACGAATCGCATCCGCGAATTCAATCCTGGCGCGGACGACGCCATCCACTGCCACGTATGACGTCGTGCCCACGACGCGCGATGATGTTTTGAACATATCTGGTAAAGCAACGCCGCGATCCGCCATCAGACGGAAGCTGCCGACGATGACATCGTGGCCATCCACCCGCGCCATTACGCCGCCACCGGGGATCGACGCGTATTCGCCCGGCTCCGCGATCTGGATGCCGCTCCGCTTCGCGTGCTCCACGATGGCCTTTCCCAATGGATGCGGAGAAAACAACTGAGCCGCCGCAGCGAGTCGCAGCACTTCCCGTGCATCCTCACCGGTCATGGTCTCGATCCGCTGCACGCTCGGCTGTCCGGCCGTCAACGTGCCGGTCTTGTCCCAGACGACGACCTTAACCGCTCCCATCGCTTCCAGCATCGCCGCGTCGCGCACCAGAATGCCGCGCAGCGCCGCCGCGCCCGTGGCCACCATAACCACGGTCGGCGTCGCCAGACCCAGCGCACATGGACATGCCACCACAAGCACGGCGATCGCCGATCGCGCCGCATCAGCCGATGAATCCCAACCGCGCATCACCAGCCAGCCGACGAAGGTCATCGCCGCAGCCGCGATCACAATAGGCGTAAAGATGCCCGCGACGCGGTCGGCGACGCGCTGCATGCGAGTCCTGCCGGACTGTGCTGCGGCCACCAGCTTCGCAATCCGACCGATCGTCGCTGAAGCACCTGTGGCGCGGACGCGCAGCTCGATCTGCCCGTCCACAACCGTGGTGCCACCCATCACGCGATCCCCCGCTCGCCGAGTGACCGGCATCGGTTCGCCGGTCATCAGCCGCTCGTCGATCGCCGCTTCTCCCTCGACAATGTCACCGTCCGCTGGAATCACTCCGTGCACCGGCACCATGACGAGATCGCCCACCACAATCTCATCGACGGATCGCTCTTTCAAATCCCCCCCGCGCCGCACGAACGCCGTCTTCGGCGCGAGCTTCGCCAGTGCGCTCAGGGCCGCCGTTGCTCGGCCGCGGGCCCGGGCCTCCAGATAACGCCCGACACAGACGAGCCCCAGGATCATCGCCGCCGCGTGGATGTGCACAAACGCGTCATCGCGGGCGATAAAGGTGCCGTACACACTGCTCGCGAAGGCGACGACAACGCCCATCGTGATCAGCAGGTCCATGTTCGGTGTGCGATACAGGAGTGCCCGAAGTCCGCCGGCGAGAATCGGCCCTCCGGCCGGGCTCACACCGAGCATCACCAGCAGCACGAGTTCCATCAGTCGCGCGGCGATCTGGCTGCCGTCATCGTGGCTCCAGAGCACATGACGAAAGTGATCGATGACGAGGATCGGAAGAACAAGACCGATGGCCTGTATCAGCGCCTGCCGATGACGCCGGAGCAGCTCGCGGTGCGCCAGCTCGTCCGCCCCCATCACCGAGAGTGGATCGCGCCCGCTGGTCACCTCGGCGTCGTAGCCCGCAGCGCGAACCGCTGCGACCAGCGCCGAACGGTCTACCTCGCCGGAAAGCACGACCGATGCCGACTCCGCCATGAGCTGCACGCTCGCTTCAGCCACGCCGGCCACCGACCGCAGGGCCTGTTCCACGCTGTGCGCGCACCCGCTGCAGGTCATGCCGCTGATGCGTAACTGTACATTCTGCCTGGCGCTCATCTGCAATCCGGAGATCCCGGGTTGAATCTTAGGCGTTCGCACTGGCACGTAGAATCCCCCACCCGTAGAAAGGACATGGCCGCCGCAAGGCAACCCTCTCCTCGGGCGCAGACGCTCAGACCACGAACGCCTCGTGGCAGAGTTGTTCGAGGAGGTTTTCGAGGAAGTCCACAGCGTTCACCGCGGTCAGAAGGTCCACTCGCTCGCGGTGATCGCCACCCAGCGCCGGCTTCGACTGCCCGGCATGCGTCCCCCGCGTCGTGATTTCCAGCCGCATTCGAGTCTTGAGGAATAAGTCCGGCCACAGAAGACTCCCGACGGTCAGCGCATCGGCCACATGGCATTTCCCGTACGACGGCTCGTCGTCCTGCTCGATCGCAAAGCGCAACAGCTTCGCGAGCACCTCACCGGTTCGATAGCCGCTGGCCGCAAGATGGGCGACGTGCGATTCATCAAGGCATACCAGGTTCGTCACGTCCAGCGGTGTCACCGTAATCGGCAGACCGGACGCCAGGAGCTTCGCCGCCGCGGACGGGTCGCGATGAAAGTTGAACTCGGCGGATTCCGTCGCATTGCCTCGCGTCCAGACCGCGCCACCGGTGAGGTGAATTTGTTTGACGGACTTGAAAAGCTCCGGCGACTCGTCAAAGAATGCAGCCAGATTTGTCAGCGGCCCCAGCGCAAGGATCACGAGGTCGCCCTCCGCGCCTTCGATCGTCTCGCGGTACACCTGCCGAAAATCGATCGCCTTCATGGGCACAGAAGGTAAGTCGCAGTTCCCGAAGCCGTCATCACCGAATCTTGCTCGTCGATCCGGCCCCGCCGCCGCCGCCTGATCCAGCCCGCGCCCAATCTTCGGCTGGTCGGGTGGCCGGGTCGCGGCCATCAGCCGCCCGATATTCGCAACCACCTGATCGACCGGCGCGTTGCCGCCGACGCCGACGACGGACCGGACCTCCAGCGCGTCCGAGGTGATCGCCATGCACGCGGCGACGGCGTCATCAATGCCCATGTCGGTGTCAATCAGGAGCGGAACGGCCATCGGGGTATCGCGCCTCCCTGCCGCCGAACGCGGCGGCCCGAACCTGCGGCGATCGCCGGCGGCCTCCGCACGAGTAAGATACGAATTGAATTATCCGTGGAGCAGTCGCCGTGGTCAATCCAAATCCGATGCTCGCACGTTACATCGAGCACTTCGGCGAGCAGCCGACCGTCTGCGTGCGCGCGCCGGGGCGCGTCAATCTCATCGGCGAACACGTCGACTACAACAGCGGTGTGGTTATGCCCATCGCCATCGACCAGGCGACGTATGCAGTGGCCGGCCGGAGTGATGAAAGCATCGTCCGCATCTTCAGCGAATTCGCGGATACGGAAGTGCAAATCAACCTCGACGAACCCGGCCCACCGCTCGATGGCTGGGGTGCATACGCACAGGGCGTGATCGCCGGGCTGCAGGAGTGCGGCATCCACTTGCGCGGCGTGCGCATTCTGCTGGGCGGAGACCTGCCGGCCGGGGCGGGGCTGTCGAGCAGTGCCGCGCTTGAGGCAGCCATTGCCCTGGCGATGCTGCATCTCTCGGACGCTACGCTGCCGCGTGAGGAGATCGCCGAACTGTGCCGAACGGCGGAGCGCGACTTTGCCGGAGTTCCCTGCGGAATCATGGACCCGTGGGCGTGCCTGATGTCACGGGAAGGCCAAGTCATGTTGCTCGACTGCCGCGAGGACGATGAAGCTGCTCAATTCATCCGCTGGCCGGACGGCGACACGGCCGTACTCATCATCGACAGCCGCTCGCCGCACAGACTCAGCGCCGGCACGTATTCGGAACGGGTGAGTGAATGTGAACTGGCGCTCAAGAAGATCAGCGATTGCTGCCTCGATGAAAACGGCATGTTCGTCCGTACATTCCGCGATGTGTCGATGGCGTGTCTCGATCGCGCAGCCGTCCACATGGATCGAGCCCTCTACCGCCGCGCGCGGCATGTCGTATCAGAAATCGCCCGAGTGATCGAAGCGGCCGAGGCACTCCGCGCGGCAGATTTTGAAACTTTCGGCCGGCTGATGAACGACAGTCATCGCTCCCTCTCGCTCGATTACGGGGTATCCTCACCGCGCATGGACGAGCTTGCGACGATCGTCCGCGGCGTACCCGGCGTGTGGGGCGCGAGAATGACCGGCGGCGGCATGGGCGGGTGCGTGGTCGCCCTTGCGCCGGCTGCCGCGTGCCCGCTGGTCGAATCCGTCGTCCGCTCGGCATACGATAGGAAATACGGCGTCACCGCGCGGGTCTGGAACGTCCAGCCACGAGAAGGCGCCGCCGTCATGCCGACAGGATCCTGATGACGCCGACGTTCGACCAACTGATGCAGCGCGTCCGCGAAGGCCGCGATCTTTCCCGTGAGGAGATGGCGGATCTCTTCGCAGAGATCATGGCCGGTCATCTGGCGCCGGACGCCGTCGAATCCTTCCTCCGCGAGCTGTCCGCAAAAGGCGAGACCGTTGACGAAATCGTGGGGGCGGCCGAGGTCATGCGTCGCCACGTGACGCCGATTATCTGCAATGTGCCCAACGCGATTGACACCTGCGGAACTGGCGGCGACGGCATCAGCACCTTCAACGTCTCCACCGCCGCGGCCCTCGTCGCGGCCGGGGCAGGGGCCATCGTCGCCAAGCACGGCAACCGGTCGAACTCTCGAGCCAGCGGATCAGCCGAGGTCCTCGCCGAACTCGGCGTCAACATCGACGCTCCGCCGGAAGTCGTCGAGCGTTGTCTGAGAGAGGTCGGCATCGGCTTTCTCTTTGCCGCGAAGCTGCATCCGGCGATGGCCAACGTGGTCGCAATCCGTCGCAGGATTGGCAAGCCGACGATCTTCAATCTGCTCGGCCCGCTGACCAATCCGGCCGGTGTGAAGCGCCAGATCATCGGTGTGCCGCGCGCCGATCTGGTGGATAAGGTCGCCGCAGCGCTGGCGCGCCTCGGTGCGGTCCGCGCATTCGTGATTCACGGCCGCGACGGGCTCTGCGATCTGACCATCACGACCGAGAGCATCTGTGCCGAGGTCTGCAACGGAGCGATTGCAAAGCGAACGATTCAACCGGAGGATGCCGGGTTGTCACGCGCCGCGCTGGACGCCCTGCGCGTCAGCAGCCCGGCCGAAAGTGCGAATGTCATTCGCGAAATTCTCGACGGCCAACATGGTCCGGCGCGGGATCATACGCTGCTCAACGCGGCACTGGCGCTGGTGGCCGCGGATGTGGCGATCGACCTGAAAGACGGCGCGGACCGCGCGGCGGCGTCCATCGACACCGGCGCGGCGCGGACCGTGCTGAAAAAGCTGATCGAGATTTCAGGAGTCGACGCATGATCCGCTATCGCTGCGACAGCTGCGGGGTCGATCTTGAACGCGACGGCTCCAATCGTTACATCGTGAAGATCGAGGCCTACGCGGCCGCCGGTAAGCTGGAATTCACGCGGGGCGAAGTGGAGCGCGATCACGAAGCTGAGATCCGACAACTGATCGCCGCGCTGGAGAAGAAACACCCCGATGAAATCGAGGATCAGGTGTATCGAAGCTTTCGCTACGACCTGTGCCCGACCTGCCACCGCCGGTATCTCGCGAGCCCGCTGGTGATCGACAACGCGTGAGGCATCGACTTCGACACCGCCGACTACGAAACCTTCGAGCCCGGCGGTACGTCTGCCATTGGCGACAACAGGATGACCTGCGATCGGTCCTCGGTGGAGGCCGCCAGCAGCATGCCCTGGCTGGTTTCGCCGCGCATCGTGCGCGGAGCGAGATTCTTCACGACCACGATCAGCTTGCCGACGAGTTGCTCCGGTTCGTAGTAGCCGCGAATGCCGGCGACGATCTGTCGCTGTTCGCTGCCCAGATCGATCCGCAACACCAGCAGCTTGTCGGCATTCGGATGCGGCCGGGCCTCCAGCACGCGGGCCACGCGCAGATCCACCTTCGCAAAGTCGTCAAAGGTAATCGTATCGTTGGGTGCGGCGGGTTCGCTCATGTACGTTGCTCCAGCGCGTCCGCGTGTTCGACGGCAGCGACGCGGAAAGAATGATACCGCAAGGATTACAGATGAGATAATACAGGCGGGAAGGGTGCCGTGTTTTTAGTTGGCTGCGGCAGCCGTCGGACCCCGATCCAGCACATGGACCGTGGCGTCACCGCGATACTCAATGTTGTCCGCCGTCACCACCAGCACAGAGATGCGATGTCGTCCCGGCGATTCCAGAATCTTCACGCCGCGGGCCTCATCGCCGATCCACACACCGTTATCCATCCAGAGAAAGTCCGAGCCGGCGATCACTTCCCGAGGCAGATCCACTTCATACCGCAGGTAATGCGGGGCCGTACCAATCGACGGGCCGCCCAGCTTGATGTTCACGCGACGCACGCGATCCGTCGGCCGGCGATCGGCCGCGTCGTTGCTCGTCGATCCGCGATTCTCCGCGCCGGATGCCAGCTGCGCCGGAGGCGTTTCCGTGCGACGCGCGGTCGTCACGTTTGCGGCACTGGCCGGGGAGGCACCCTGAACAGGACCATATTGCCGACCCGCGTTGCCAGGTGAAAAGGGTCGCGACGGCGGACGGACCGTTGCAGTCTCCGAGCGTCTCGGAGTCGTATCACGCGATGCCGCATCTCGCGATGCATTCGGAGTGGTGCGAGTTGTATCCGAAGCCATGGACTTCTTTTCGGTCGGTGTCGGACGTTGCTCGACCTGTCGCACTTCCGGCTTGGGTGACGCGACCGCGGCGGGCTTTGACTCCACTCGTGCAGGAACGTTCGATGCGGTCGTCTCGATCTTTGGCACTTCATGAGCGGGGGTTTTCGACGCTGCCGGCTCGGGCTTCGGCTCTGCGGCAACGGCGGGCGAGGCGGCACCGCCGGTCGGGCCGAGCCAGTTGCCGCGCGCGCCTTCTGAAGAAGCCAACTGGGCCTGCGCCGGGGGTACCTGTTTCACGGGTTTGGCGGGCTCGGCAGAGGCAATGCGTGCTTTCTCCTCGCGCGGCATGGGGTCATACGCCGGCGATGCATTTGCCGGATAGCGGCGACCCGCCGTTGAATTGCTGAAACCTACTTGCGTGCGCGGCGGCGCCGTTGTCGGCACTGTGGCGGGCGTCGTCGCCGCGCCGCGCGGCGATGCACTGCCCACCGCCGGACCGGTGCGCGACGTACCGGAGGGTCGCGCGCTGGCAACCATGGTGCCGATCGGCGGGGCGAAGCGGGCGATCATCTCCTGCGGCGGGTTGTACTCGGTCATCTGCACCTGGGCGACCGTCGCCGCGGCCTCGACCGGATGAAGCGGTTCGAGACCAATGCACTCAGCAAAGAAGGCGGCGGCGGTTTGCGGAATGCGGCTGTGGCCCATGTTGTCGATCATGCGACCGCGGACACGGAAGCCGCGCGCCGTGTACCAGGCCACCGCTTCCTCGCTCTCGCTCTTGCACTTGGGAAAGTCACCGTCGCCGATGAAGATCGCCACGCTGATACGATCCCGATAGCGCGGGACCATCTCGTCCAGCAGAAGCGGCGCCGAGAAGTTCGACAGCCGCGTGGCAATGCACGTAAACCGCTCGGGATAGCGATTCGGAAAATAATGCGCCAGGTAACCGCCACACGACCAGCTGGTCGAAAGCACCTTCTTCGAATCCGCCAGCGTCGTCGCGAAAACATGATCCATGATCGCGATCACGTTTCGCTTGTCATCAAGGACATAGCTGTGCTCCCGCGTCAGCGGGTACTCCATGAACGAATCACTCGTCCGAAGCTCCGGCGCGCAGACGATGTAGCCGTAGAAGTCCGCCTCCTTCTCCCACTCGCGCTCCTGCGGCAGGGCGTTGTCGTACGGTTTCATCCCGTGGAAGGTCATGACCAGCGGCCACTTCTTCATCTTCGGGTTGGGATGACGCCCGTTGTTCTTGACGTAGTCCACCGGGAGATAGAGGTGATAACCCGCGCCGGTTGACGGCTCCTTCACGTACTGATAAAGGCCCTCGCCGCGCGGCTGCGGCACCGCACATCCCGACGACCAGCCCGGACCAAGCAAGGCCAGCAGCATCAGCAGATAAAGATAAGAGCTTCGTCGCATTAATCTTCCTTGATCGATTCCCGCGAGGCGGCCTTGTGCCTGTTAGGGTATCGGCACCCGCTCTTGCAGAACTTACCGCTCAACCCGCCTTCGGCACCTCGATAAAATCGCCGGCAGGAAACCACGAAAGCCAACAATCCCCGCGCGGCAGCATCGGTAGGCAGGCGATTCTCGGACATCCGGCCGTGCGCCGAATCTATCAGCAGAGAACCGCTCGTCATTCTTGCCGGCGACCGCGCAGCCGGCGAAGGCCGCCGCATAGCGACCGGCCTCCATACTCATTATACGTTGCCGGGGCCTCGCGATAAACGAGAGGCCCCGTCGCACGCTACCGGCCGCCTAATAGGGGGAGCAGCCGGCAGGGTACCCCATGGTGGAAATTGATTATAGCGACCCCATAGCGACCCCGGATACGGCAGGGCTTCCGATAATCCATGCCGCCACATAACCCGATGATTCGCTCGACTTTCCGTGATCGCTCCAACCGTACAGAATCCTCCAGGATGCAAGCAGCACCGATCATGCCCGACGACGCGCGACCCGCGGCTGCGGCCTCACCTTCACCGTTGGCGCTCGGGGCGCTGGTGGGCCTGGCGGCCATGGCCGTCTACCTGCCGAGCTTGCGACACGAGCTGATCACACTCGACGACTCCCAGTACGTCACCCGAAATCCGTATGTTCTTTATCCCACATGGGAGAAGCTCGGGTGGGTCTTCTCCGAGACGTACCTGCCGTCGACCGTGCTCGGTTACTACCAGCCGCTGGCCATGGCCTCGCTGATGCTCGATCGCGTCATCGAAGGCGCAATCGCTGGAGGTTATGCCCGGGAAGTTGATCCCTTCGTCTACCATTTCACAAATATCCTGCTCCACGGATTGAACTCCGCCCTGGTCTTCGTGCTCATCTGGCTGTTGACGCGTCATCGACTCATCGCGGTCTTCGGCGGCCTGCTCTTTGCCGTGCATCCGCTGAATGTCGAAGTCGTCTCCTGGGTCAGTCAGCGCAAGGCCCTGCTGGCCACCTTCTTCGCACTGCTCATGGTTCTGGCGCACGGCTGCGCAGCTCGAACCGGACACACGCGTTGGCACATCGCCACGGCCACCGCCTTTCTCGCGAGCATGCTCTCCAAGCCGACCGGCCTGTTTCTGCCGATCGTGCTCCTGCTGTTGGACATCTGGCCGCTGCGACGCGCTTCGCATTATAAAAAGGTGCTCGTCGAAAAAATTCCCCTGCTGCTGATCGCCGCCGTCACCGGCTGGATCGCCTATCAATCGCAAACAGCCGCCGTGGACATGTCCCAGCAGCAGGGCCATCGGCCCCTGAGTGTTACGCTGCTCCTGGCCTGTCACAATCTGTCGTTCTACCTGGCGAAGATTGTGCTGCCGATCCGACTCTGCCCGCAGTACGTCATGCCGGACGAATCCGCGGTCGTTCTGTCTTCGCCGCCATTTATGGCCGGGGTAATCGGATCGCTGGCCGTTCTTGCAGCGGGAATCTGGGCGATTCGCACGCGACGCGCTCCCGTGTGGACGCTGCTTGCTGCGTTTCTGCTGTTGATCGGCTCGACCCTGACGCCGGTCCGCTTCATGGGCGCCATCGCCGCCGATCGCTTCGCCTACACACCGATGATTGCACTGATCATCCTGCTGGCCGAAGGGCTTCGCACGTGGATGCAGCGCCCGGTCGTGTCGGCGACGGCAGACCGGAGCGCGCCATCGATGACCATCGTGGGTGTCGCGATTATGGCACTCTTTTCCGTCCAGACCATTCGGCAACAGGCCGTATGGCGAGACTCGCTCTCCTATTACACCGCCGTGCTCGAGCGCTTCCCCGAAGCCCCCGTGGCCCACTACGGCCTGGGCAATGCCTGGCTGCATGAATATCACACCGCGCTGGCTGCCGACGACGCGGCGAAGGCGGAGGCCTGTCTTGAAAAAGCCGTCGCCTGTTATCGGCGCGCTCTCGAAGTCGGCCCGGAATTCTCAAATGCCTACTATCGGCTGGGGCATGTACTGATCCTTCGTGGCTACCTCCGCGAGGGCATCGAAACCATCGAGCGAGGGCTCTCGCTGCCGGCCTCTGATCCCGAGGGCTTCGTCTTCCTCGGGCTGGCCTACATGCATGCCGGTGATTACGAGAAGGCCATCGAGCCATATCGAATCTGCCTGCAGCGACAACCATCCTGGACCGAGGTGCGCAAGAACCTGGCCAACGCCCTGCTGCGGACCGGCCGCGCCGCCGAATCCCTCGAACACTACCAGCGCCTCTATGAACTGAATCCTACCGACCTCGACGGCATCCAGAACTGGTCCGTGGCCCTGCTGACCGTCGGAAAAGTGGATGAGGCCGTGGAGAAACTGCGCGAGGTGGTGCGCATTCGGGAGTTGCTCTACCTGGCCGACGGCGCGGAAACTCGTTCAGCGTCAGCGCCGGACAGTAACGATGTGGCAGGCCCGCTGGCCGACGCGCAATACACCCTTGCTGGCGCACTGGCCTTCAAGGGCTCCGTCGATGAGGCGCTCTCACATCTTGACGCGGCGATCACCCTTAAGCCCGATCTGCTCGAACAGGCCGAGCGCCATCCCGCCTTCGCCGACCTGACCGACACCCCCGGCTGGCAGATGCTTCTGCAAAAACACGCCGCGGGGAGGCCCGGAGAACAGTGAGACACGAGAATTCAGCGGCGGCCACGCGCGAAACGCTCTAACTTCGCAGTTTGATCTCAATCTCCCGGCGGTAGCGAACAGGTCCCTCGGCGCCCCCGCCGATCTCATACTCTGCGTGCCCCCGCAGCGTCAGGTTCTTTCTCGCGCCCTCGGCAAAGGTCACGGTAAAACAGACGAGCCGCGGTTCGATGCCGGTCGCTCCCGCGGCGCCGGTACACTCGATGTAGCGCGGCTCCACCTCGGCCCCCGCCGGCTTCTTGAGCCACACGCGAAGCGGAGAAAGGCCGTCGCGATGACTCCCTTTCCTGGTGTCGGCGCCCGTGCCAACAGCCGACTCGACACTCCAGCGCGCCTCGTGCTGCGTGAGCGGGCGGAATGCCAGATAGATCTGTCGCACATCTGAGCGATCCTTTTCGGCGCTTCGGACGACCGCCTGCTCCATGCGGACCAGACCACGCACGTCGTCCTGCGACGCTCCGGAAGAATCCTCTTTCGGCGGCGATGTGCCTCGTCGCGAGGCCGCGCCCAGTTCCGGCCCCATCGGCTCAAATCGCAGGCCCACCGGCTCGTCGCCGCGTGCCGCGATCTGCGAGCGCGCCGTCTTCACCCAGTCATACAACGGATATGGTGCCCGGTACGGCGGCGCGTAATGCTGGAAACACTTCTGATAAATCTCGTTGTCCGGCATCAGCTTCGCCGCGCGGGCCCACGCATCCACCGCAATTTGAAGATCCTCCGGATGTGCCAGTTCACTCTCGAAGCGCATTCGCGCGGCGACGCCAAGGCCGAACCATCCATCGGCGCGGCGACGATCTTCAGCCAGGGCGTTCTGGTAGAACTCGATGGCCTCATCCAGGACCGGCGCGAGCCCTGCGATCACAACGGCGTCTCCGTGATCGATATACGGACCGGGCGATTTCGCCTGTCGGGCGAAGCGACGGGTGACCAGTGTGTTTGGCGGCTCTTCCGTGTTCTCGAGGATGTGCGCCGGCTCACCGGGAAATTTCCGATCGACGAAACGCCGAACGACGGTCTTCAGTTCCGGATCGATCGCCCGGACGTAGCCGTTCTCATCAACGCCGACGATCAACGGAAGCCGGGATAAACGCATCAGGTTCACCGGGTCATGTACCATCGGGCCGGTAAGCTGCTTCCAATGGGCAAACAGGCGGGCGCGATCCGGATACGGCTCGACCGCCACGCCGAGAATCACCAGCTTGCCTGATTGGACCTCGTCGCGAAGGGTCTCGTACCAGGCGGGCACGATGTCGCGGCATTCCTTCGACCAGGATGCGAAAAAGATCACCAGCACTTTCTTGCCGCGGAAGTGCGTGATCGAGATGGATTCGTCGTGGGTCAGGTTCCAGAGGGCGAGCGGCGGATGCGCCGTGCCGATCTTCGGCGGATAGGGCCTGCGGGGAGAATCATCCTGCTCGCTGCGCGCCGAAGCCGGCAACAGCGCCAACAGGCAAATCGCTCGAATGAGCAGGCACGCCATGGCAATGAGTTCCGCCCCACAGGTCTGTCTGAGCCATCGCTACGAAGAACAGTTTCCCGCCATCTTACGGCAAAACGCCGGCGCAGGCACGTGATTCGCGAAAAGCGGTGCCTCTGGATAATACTTCCGGTCCCATCTGCTCCCATGCCGGTGCCTTTCTGGCTATAATCCCGCCGTTCGGGTAGATTCCCGCAGCTTGCGAGATAACCCCTGACCCGAGTGGGGAATAAGGACATGGTTGCACCGGTTTCCAAGGCCATCCCGACCAGCCCTGGCGGGGCACGCGCCTACTTCCGAAATATCTACGACACCGTTCGCACGATCGCGATCGGCATGAAGATCACTCTGAAGTATTGTTTCGCCCGAACAGTGACGGTCCAGTACCCCGATGTGGCCCCGCCGATCCAGCCGCGCTATCGCGGCTTCCACTGGTTCGAGGCCGAAAAGTGCATCGCCTGCGACCAGTGCGCCAAGGCCTGCCCGGTGGACTGCATCTACATCGAAAAAAGCGGCCCTCGGAAGATCGACAAGGACAGCGGCGTCGCCGTTGGCGGAGCACTGACGCGCTACGCGATCGACTATTCCAAGTGCATGTTCTGCGCCCTCTGCTGTGATCCCTGCCCGACGGACTGCATCCACATGGGAGACAACCACGACCTGTCGGCCTACACGCGCGAGGACATGGTCGTGGAATTCACCGACCTGGCCAAAGAAGGCAAGCAGACGCCCGAGCCGTTCTGGATGCAGCAGCCGAACATGCCGAAGTGGGCCGCCGAAAAGAAGTCGCGATGGGAAGAGCGCGCCCGGCCTGTCCGCGAGGAGATGCTCAAGGCCCTTCAGCCGTCCTCGCCAGCAAAGAAGGAAACGCCCGCCGCCGCCAAGGAATAGAGCGCAGCGCGATCCACGGCTTTCAGAAACGACCGTTGGTGCGTAATCGCCCGAACAGAAGTGGGAGTGGTAACAGATGCAATCAGGACAGGACCTCGTCATCGGCCTTCTGATCTTCATCGCCGCCGGCATCGCGATGTCGCTGGGCGCCCTGCTGTTTGGCAGTCTGGTGCGCACCCGCCTGCACCATCCTGATAAAGGCGCTGCCTATGAGTGCGGCGAGCCAGCCATCGGCCCCGGCTGGGTACAGTTCGACCTGCGCTTCTACGTGGTGGCGCTCGTCTTCCTGATCTTCGACATCGAAATTGCCCTCTTTTATCCGTGGGCCGTCGTGTACGCCGAAGCGGGACTGCCGGCACTGTGGGACATGCTCTTCTTCTTCGGCGTGATTGTGGTGGGCTTCCTGTACCTCTGGCGATTCGGCTATCTCGACTGGGTCCGCGCCACCGGCATGCAGGATCGCCCGTCGCCGGTCCGCCGCGATGATGCCCTGGGGCGCGCCGCGCGGCAGTGGTCGTAACGCTCGACTGTGCAGTTGTACATGAAGGTGTTTCATGAGCTGGATCGAAAACCGATTTGAAGAAGGACTGATCGTCACCTCGCTCGATTGGGCGATCAACTGGGGGCGGCGGTCGAGCGTCTGGCCAATGACCTTCGGCCTGGCCTGCTGCGCCATTGAGATGATGGCCGCGGGGGCCAGCCGGTTTGACATCGACCGCTTTGGGGCTGGCGCGTTTCGCGCCACGCCGCGACAGGCGGACCTGATGATCGTCGCCGGCACGGTGACCTTCAAAATGGCCAGCCGCGTCAAGCGGCTTTACAACCAGATGCCCGAGCCGAAGTATGTGATCGCCATGGGCGCCTGCACGATCGGCGGCGGCCCCTACTTCAAGCATGGCTACCACGTCGTCAAGGGCGTGGACCTCGTAGTGCCGGTGGATGTCTACGTGCCGGGCTGTCCGCCGCGGCCGGAAGCATTGCTGGAGGGCCTGATGCGGCTTCAGGACAAGATCAAGCATCAGTCGATCGCCAAAGACCGCTGGCTGGTGGCGAAGGACGAGGCGCTGCGAGCCCCTGCCGCGGTTTCTGCATAGCGCTTGCTCGACCGGTTTTCATTCTTAATTTGTCATACGTAATTCGAACTTGTTTATGACTCCTGAACAGATCTCAGACATCCTCAAAGACACCTTCGGCGATCGAATCGTCGGGGGCGAATTTCAGTCTGCCCATCCGCGCGTTGAGGTGCGTCCCGATGCGTGGCCCGACGTGGCAACGTACCTTCGCGACGACCCGCGATTGCAGTTCAACATGCTCCGCTGCATCTCCGCCGTGGACATGCTGGAGGATGATCAGTTCATCGCCGTATACGACCTCGATTCGCTCAACGGCGCGGCCGGCAGCGGCAATCTGTGGACTCGGCGCCACGCGATCAGCATCCACGTCCGCGTGCCGCGCGGCAATCCGCACATCCCTTCCGTCGCCCACGTGTGGAGCGCCGCCGACTGGCACGAACGCGAGGCCTACGACCTGATGGGTATCGTCTTCGATGGTCACCCCGACAGCGTGGCAGGCCCCGATGGACCACACCCGCGACGGATTCTCTGCCCCGACGACTGGGAAGGCCACCCGTTGCGTAAGGATTACGCCTTCCCGATGGAGTACCAGGGCATCCCCGCAGTGACGGAATACGGCCAGACCCGGCCGGTGCATTAGCAACAGCGAGCGAGGAAGCGACCGTGACCGAACTTGTTCTCGAATCCCGACCTGATATCAACGCCGACCTGACGGCTGACCAGATTCGGCTGGAAGACCTCCAGACCGAGGAGATGCTGGTCAACATGGGGCCGCAGCATCCGGCGACGCACGGCGTGCTGCGTGTCGTCCTCCGCACCGACGGCGAGATGGTACTCGAGGCCGTGCCGCACATCGGCTACCTGCACCGCTGCGCCGAGAAGATCGGCGAGAACGTCGCCCCGTATCAATACATCCCCTACACCGACCGCATGGACTACCTCGCGGGAATGAACGACAACCTTGCCTTCGCCCTTGCTGCCGAGAAGCTCGCCGGCATGGAGCTTTCCAGGCGCGCACAGCTTATCCGCGTCGTCTTCGCCGAACTGAACCGAATCGCCTCGCACCTTGTCTCCATGGGCACCTACGGTCTGGACATGGGGGCCTTCACGCCGTTTCTCTATGCCTTCCGCGAGCGGGAGATGATCCTCGACCTCTTCGAGGCGGCCTGCGGGGCGCGGCTGACGTACAGCTACATCACCGTCGGCGGCGTGACGCAGGACCTGCCCGAGAGATGGATCGATGTGTGCAGCGAGTTCCTCGATTACTTTGAGCCGAAGATCGACGAATACAACAATCTGCTCTCGTTCAACCACATCTTCGTGAAGCGCACCGCCAACGTGGGTGTCATCACGCCCGAAGACGCACTTGCCTTCGGCCTCACCGGCCCGGTCCTGCGCGGCAGCGGTATCCGTTGGGACCTCCGCAAGGCGCAGAACGACCTCGGCTACGACGAATTTGAGTTCGACGTGCCCATCGGCGAAGGGCTCAAGGGAACGCTCGGTGACTGCTGGGATCGCTACTACGTCCGCATCCTGGAGATGAAACAGTCCGTCCGCATCCTTCGCCAGGCCCTCGCCCGATTGCCCGACGCCCCCGGCGACGCCTACGACAAGCGCGGCAAGACCATGAAGCTTCCGGCCGACGAAATCTACTACGAGCTGGAAAACCCCCGCGGCCAGCTCGGCTTCTATATCCAGGGCAACGGCTCGACGATTCCCGCGCGGGTCAAGGCCCGCGGACCCTCTTTCTGCAACCTGTCCGTGCTTACCCACATCGGTACAAACTGCCTTCTGGCGGACATCGCCGCGATCGTCGGCAGCATCGACGTGGTCATGGGCGAAGTGGACCGGTAGGACTGCCGACAAACAGAGGTGGCCCTGCTCATCCACGGGTAAGTTGATTTCAATCGGATCATCAGCGACACGGAGCTTCGAACAAGTCCCCTGCGTCAGCGTTTGGGGTCATTCTCGCATTGAAGCATAGCAAGCTGTAACCCCTGCGTGCAGGTGCACTTCGGCCGATCAGTCGGCGGGCGCGAGTTAGCGCACAGGGACATTTGCAATCCGCCGTCTAACTGCTATAAACCTAGTCCCCCGCGACGGGGTGAAGCTGGGAAATGTTCGGCCGGGAGGGCCGTGGTTTGGCGCAGATAACGCTTCCATGGACACCAAAGGACCCCGAGAAACTCCGCGCCTATCGCGCGAAGGCGGTCAAGCTGCTCTTTGGCCTCGCCCTGCTTCAACTACTTACAGCCGGCGCGCTCTACACCGTCTTCAGCATCGGCGTCCCGGCCCGAATCGAAGATTGGAAAGTCATCGTCGTCGTCCTCGGAGTTCTCGGTCCGGCCGCCGGCTTTGGCGCGTGCTTCCTCGGCGGACTCGCCGTCATCCTGTACCGGCAGATCGGTGCCTTCCTGCGCCTGCCGTGGGTGGCATTCGTCCTCTTCTGCGGCGGCGTGGTCGGTGCCTGCCTGCTTGTCTGGGCGCACGCGCTGCTCTTCGACTTTACAAAACACATGCTCGAAAAGCCCATCGGCACGACCGAAGTCGCCACCGATCTGCTTGGCTCCGGCCTCGTTGCCCCCCTGACCGTGCGGGAAATCTACTCCGAGATCCGGTCGGTCATCCCGCAGCCGCTGGCGGCCTATCTCCTCTGGCCGCTGCAGTTTGATCTTGTCCGTGACCTGGTCGCCCTCGCCGGCATCATCGGCTTTGTCAGCATCGTCCCGGTCTTCGGCATCTGGTGGGAGCGGAAAGTTGCCGGCCGCATCCAGTCGCGGCTCGGTCCGATGCGCGTTGGCGGCTGGCACGGCTGGCTGCAAAGCCCGGCCGACGGCCTCAAGCTCATCTTCAAGGAAGACTTCATCCCGCCGGAGGGCGACCGCATTCTCTTCAGGTTGGCCCCTTACCTGACCTTCGTGCCGGCCATCTGTGCGTTCATCGCCCTGCCGTTCGCCGGGGCCTACGTCTTTCGCGATCTCGACGTCGCCCTCCTTTTCATCCTCGCCATGCTCGGCATCGAAGTGGTCGGCGTCATCCTCGC
Organism: uncultured Planctomycetota bacterium; assembly: GCA_900696465.1. Lineage (GTDB taxonomy): Bacteria > Planctomycetota > Phycisphaerae > UBA1845 > UTPLA1 > UTPLA1. The sequence continues at coordinate 265,760 of CAADGE010000035.1, read as the reverse complement.
CGGCTGGGCCAGCAACAATAAATGGTCGGTCTACGGCGCGATGCGCGAGGCCTGCCAGATGGTCTCCTACGAAATCCCCATGGGCATGAGTCTGCTCATTCCGGTTATGACCGTCGGCACGCTCCGGCTCACCGCCATTGCCGACGCCCAGGGAGACGGCTTCCACAGTTGGCTTCTCTTCCGGAATCCGTTCTGCTTCGTCGCCTTCTTCTGTTACTACGTCGCCGCGCTGGCCTCCTGCAAGCGCGCCCCGTTCGACCTGCCTGAGAGCGAGTCGGAATTGGTCGCCGGTTTCCATACCGAATACAGCGGCTTCCGCTGGTCGCTCTTTTTCTTCGGTGAGTACGCCGCGATGTTCATCGTCAGCGGCCTGGCAGTCATCCTCTTCCTCGGTGGCTGGAAGTCACCATTTCCCGAAAGCTGGGCCCTGCAGACCGGCGGTCCCTGGTATCAGGACTTCGTCGCCAGGGTGCTCAATGGGATGCTTCTTAAGGAAGGGCCGATCCTTTTCATACTGAAGGCGGCGTTTCTCTACTACGTGCAACTGTGGGTCCGCTGGACGCTGCCCCGCATTCGCATCGATCAGGTACTCTACGGCTGCGTGCAGGTACTGCTCCCGCTGACGATGCTCGTGCTTCTGGGTAATACCTTCTGGATTCTGGCCACGAAGCATCTGGAACTCGGCTGGGTCGACACGCTGGACACGATCTTCCACGCGGCCCTGGTCATCCTCGGTTACATCCTGGTGATCGGCATGATCGCCATCGCCGCGTACGGCTATATGAACCGCCGGCGGCTCGTCGGCACGCTCGCCGTGGACCATCTGCCGGGAGCATGATGGCGGCCACATGATGAACCCGAAACAGAAATGCATGATCTGTGGCGGTCCGACGCAACTGGGTTTTTCACTGGATCGTGGCGAGGGCGACCGTCGCAGACAGGAAGAATGGTGGGCAGGCAAGCCGACCAAGTCCTTTATGATGGGACTGAAGAAGCCGCGGGAGCGGTACATGATCGTCACGCTCCGCTGCACACGATGCGGGTTCCTGATGAAGTTTGCAAATCCCGAGGAATGACCGAGTCAAGGAATCGTCGAGTCCATGAACAGCCCCGTTGAAGCGATCTCATTTTACGTCTTTGCCGCGGTGACCCTGGGCAGCGCGGTGGGTATCGTCTTGTCGAAAAACATCGTCCGCGCCGCCACCTGTCTGCTCGGCACGCTTGGCGGCGTGGCCTGCCTGTATTTTGTCCTGCACGCCAATCTGCTCGCGGCCATCCAGTTGATTGTCTACGCCGGCGGAACGCTGATCCTCATCGTCTTCGGTGTCATGCTCACCAGTAAAAGCCCATGGGCTCAGTTCTCGCCGACGCGCGGCCAGGTTGCCGCCGCCGTCGTGGTCGCCGCTATGCTGGCTTTCAGTATGTGCTCGCTCATGCTCTCGGCCGACTGGTCGAGACCCAGCGGCTCGCTGCTCGAGTCGCCGAAGGTCGCCGAGGTGGGCAAGATGCTGCTGACTGACTACCTGGTGCCCTTCGAGGTCGCCAGCGTGATCCTTCTCGTGGTGATGATCGGTGCCGCCTACCTGGCGCGGCCTGAAAAATAAGTGGACCCATGCTCGACATCGGACTGAATCATTACATGGTGCTGTCGGCCCTGGTCTTTGCCCTGGGCCTGCTTTGCATGGTGACCAAGCGCAATGCCATCGGCATCCTGATCGGCGTCGAGCTGGTGCTCAACGCGGCCAATATCAACCTGGTTGCCTTCTCCCGTTACCAGACCGGCGCCGGCGACGGGCACATCGTCGCCGTCTTCATCATTCTGCTGGCGGCCGCCGAAGCGGCCATCGGCATTGCGATCTTCATGAACTTCTACAACACCCTGGCCACCATCGACGTGGACCGGGGCGACGAACTGAGACACTGATACTGGCGATAGGACGCGGCACAGGCGTATGGCCTGTGACCTGGCACAGAAAACATGGAATACACAACCGCACTGGCCCTGGGAGTCCTGATCCCGCTGATCAGCTTCACGCTCCTGGCTTTCACCGGGCACAAGCTCGGCAAGCCGCGATCTTCGTACGTCGCCCTTCTGGCCATCGGCATCAGCTGCGCCTTGTCCACCTATGTCCTGCTCGGCTGGCTGGGCAAGACGCCCGACGAGCGCGAGGCCCTGGCCGCCCAGGCCGTGGCGAACCAGTTCCACTGGGCCGACTTCGGCAACCTCGCCATCAAGGTCGGCGTCAAGCTCGATTCCCTGACCGTGATCATGTACTTCATGGTCACTTTCATCGCCTTCTGGATTCATTTCTTCAGCATCGGCTACATGGAGGGGCACAGCGACGAAGTTGACGGCGTGAGCAAGTACCATCGCTTCTTCACGTACCTGTCCCTGTTCTGTTTCTCCATGCTCGGGCTGGTCATCTCCAGCAGTCTGCTGTTTCTGTTCATCTTCTGGGAGCTGGTCGGCCTCTGCTCCTACCTGCTCATCGGTTTCTACTTCGATCGCAAGTACGCATCCGACGCAGGCATGAAGGCCTTCATCACCAACCGCGTCGGCGATTTCGGCTTCATCATCGGTCTCGCCATGGTCGTTCTGTTCCTCGGCACCTTCGACCTTGACGAAGCCGCCCGGGCCTTCGCCCACCAGTTCAACACCGGCACCGGCATCTTCGAGGCATCCGTCAATCTCTTCGGCTGGCACGTGTCCGGCGGCACGCTCGCGACCCTCATGGGTATCGGCCTCTTCTGCGGAGCAATCGGCAAATCCGCCCAGTTCCCGCTGCATGTGTGGTTGCCCGACGCGATGGCCGGTCCCACGCCGGTGTCCGCCCTCATCCATGCCGCCACGATGGTCGCCGCCGGCGTATATCTCGTCGCGCGGGTATTCCGACTGCTGACGCCCGAGGCACAGTTCTTCATCGCCTGCATCGGCTGCATCACCCTGACCATCACGGCGCTGATCGCCATCGTGCAGACCGACATCAAGAAGGTCCTCGCCTACAGCACGCTCAGTCAGCTCGGCTACATGATCTTCGGCATGGGCGTCGGCGCCTGGGTCGCCGCCCTGTTCCACCTCATGACCCACGCCTTCTTCAAGGCCATGCTCTTCCTCGGCAGCGGCCAGGTCATCGAGGGCTGTCACCACGAGCAGGACATTCGCAAGATGGGCGGCCTGCGAAAGAAGATGCCGGTCACCTGCTGGACCTTCTTTATCGGCGTGCTCGCCATCGCCGGCTTCGGCATCCCCGGCATGCACCTGGGCCTCGGCGGCTACTTTAGCAAAGATGAAATCCTTGCCGTTGCCTATGAGCGCGCGTTCAACCTGCCGGCACTGAAGGAGACGGACGCCGCCGCGGACGACGCGGGCGAACACGCACATGCGATTGGCCGACGACGAATTACGAGTGACAGAAGCAAGCCCGCTTCGAACATCGCGCTGGCTTCCGGCGTGGAAGCCGCCCATGCACCCGCCGACGCGCACCATGGCGATCATCGGACCGGCACGCTTGAGAAAGTCGGCATCGCCGCGCGGCTGCCCGCCCTGCCGCCGATCATGTTCTGGCTGCCGATCATCATCGCCTACGTCACCCCGTTCTATATGATGCGGTGCTGGTGGCTGACTTTCTGCGGCAAGCCGCGCGATCACCACGTACACGACCATGCCCACGAAAGCTGGAAGATGTTCCTGCCGCTCGCCGTCCTCGCGATCGGCACTTTCTATTGCAGCTTCGCCACCTTCCGCCCGCTGATTCACGACGCCGCAGCGGCGGCTACGAACTCACCCGCCATCGTGGCCATCGATGGCGAGGCTCACAATCTGGAAGAGGCCGGAGCCGGCGCGATGCTCATGCTCAACCACGCCCCCGGCAAGAACCCACACGACTGGCTGGCCTACGGCGTCGGTTTCGCATGGCTGATCGGGATGGGCTTCGCGGCAGCCCTCTACCGCAACGGCTTGGCCGCTGCCGAACGGCTCCGTCGGCGCTTCGCCCTGATTCACACCGCCCTCGACCAGAAGCTCTACTTCGACCACCTGTACGACGGCGTCCTTGTCGCAGGCACACGCACCCTCGGTGTCGTCTGCTACTGGTTCGACAAGATTTTCATCGACGGCACCGTCAACGGCGTCGCCATGCTGACGCGATGGATCGGCTCCTTCTCCGGCCGCCAGCTCGATATGCCGGTTCAACGAGGCGACTGGGGCCTTGTCGACGCCGTCGCCAACGGCATGGCTGCCACCGTGCTGGACATCGGCTCACAGATCCGCCGCCCGCAAAGCGGCCGCATCCGCACCTACGTCTGCATCACCGCCGGAGCAGCCGCTGTGGCCCTGCTCGCCGTGCTTTACTTCGATCAACTTGCCGCCGGCATTGACTGGCTCGTCACGCGAACGTCGACGCTGGCCCAGGGATAGGAACTTCGGAGTCTGACCGTGGAACACATACTCAGCTGGCTCATCTTTCTTCCACTGATCGGCGCTGTGCTGGTACTGGCAGCGCCAGCCCAGATGGCACGATCCATCACCTGGGTCTTTACCTTCGGTGTCTTCCTGCTGTCCTGTGCCCTGTTCGGCCCCTTCCTCGACGGCCGTGCCTGGGACGGCGGTTACGGCACCATGCAGTTTGAGTACGCCATCCCCTGGATCGATGTCGGCGGTTTCCATATCAGGTACCACGTCGGTCTCGATGGTCTCTCCTTCCCGCTCATCATCCTCACCACCCTCATCACCTGGCTCGCCGCCTGGGCAAGCTGGAACTTTGAGCACTGGAACGTCAACCGCGGCCCAAAGGGTTACTTCGCCCTCTTTCTGCTGCTGGAAACCGGCGTCCTCGGCACCTTCGCCGCGCTGGACTTCTTCCTCTTCTACATTTTCTGGGAAGTCATGCTCCTGCCGATGTACTTCCTCATCGGCGTCTGGGGCGGCCCGCGCAAGGAATACGCCGCCATCAAGTTCTTCATCTACACCTTGGCCGGCTCCGTGCTCATGCTCGTCGCCCTGCTGGCCATGTATTACACCAGCGCTGACGCGGTCGCCGGCCCCGGCACCTTCGGCCTGATCGAATACGTCACCAACCCCGCCATTCATGAGATGTTCAACAGCGAGACGACCACCTTCCTCTCCTGGAAGTTCGGCCCCGCCATGTTCGTCATGCTGTTCATCGCCTTCATGATCAAGGTGCCGGTCTTCCCCTTCCACACCTGGCTGCCCGATGCCCACGTTGAGGCGCCCACGCCGATCTCAATGATCCTGGCCGGGATCCTCCTGAAGCTCGGGGCTTACGGCTTCTTCCGCGTCTGTTACCCGATTTTCCCTGAGGCCGCGTCCCAATTGGCGTTTTATGTGGCCCTGCTCGGCGTCATCAACATCATCTACGGCGCGTTCTGCTGTCTGGCGCAGACCGATTTCAAGCGGCTCGTCGCCTACAGCTCGATCAGCCACATGGGCTATGTCGTCCTCGGCGCTGCCATCATGACCACGACCGGCTTCCAGGGCGCGATGTTCCAGGTCTTGGCCCACGGCATCTCCAGCCCGATGTGCTTCTTCCTCGTCGGCGTGATTTATGACCGCGCCCACCATCGCGACCTCAACCGCTTCGGCGGACTCTGGCTGGAAATGCCCCGCTACGGCTCGCTGGCCACGCTCGGCTTCTTTGCCTCGCTGGGCCTGCCAGGTCTCTGCGGGTTCATCGGTGAAATCTGGGTCCTGCTCGGCACCTGGAGCGCGCCGTTCACATGGGCCAAGCCGATGGCCGTCATCTCCGCCTTCGGCGTCGTTCTCACAGCCGCATACATCCTCTGGATGATTCAGCGGGTCTATCTCGGCAAACGAAAAGAAGAGTATGCCGGCTTCCCCGATGCCGATGCCCGTGAGACGGCCATCCTGATCCCGATGGCCCTCCTCGCGATCTTCATGGGCATTCTGCCAAAGTACACCTTCGACCTGATGAACGGCACGATCGACCGCGTCTATGAGATCATGGAACCCTTCACCCAGGTCGCCTTCGGAGGTTAATCGCGAAATGGACAGCGGCCCGCTCGCGAACATCTGGATGCCCGGCGGCGAGGAGCTTGCAAAGCTGGCACCGCTCTGGGGCCTTGTCGGCACGATTGTCGCCATCCTGCTGGCGGCACTGGTCATCGGCCGCAACTGGCGCGTCGCCGGCGGCGTAGCCATGGCCGGCGCGCTCGCCACCGCCTGGCTTGCCTGGCAGGGGCTTTCCCGCATCGATGCCGGATGGGGAGGCATGGCTCCTGAAGGCGCTGCCCCGATGCTCGTCGTCGATCAATTCAGCAATTTCTTCATGCTGCTGCTGGCCGTCTTCCTCGCTGCGGTGACGTGGCTCTGGTTCATGGGACAGGATGCCGATCTTCCCGAGCGCGAGGCCCGCCGGAACGACGCCACCGAGTTCTTCGTCCTTGTCGTCGGCAGTGCCTTCGGCATGGCCCTCATGGTCAGCACGACCAACCTGCTCATGATCATCCTCGCCGTCGAGGCCGCATCGCTGCCCTCCTACGGCCTGGCCGGCTTCCGAAAGAAGAACAAACTGGCCGCTGAGGCCTCGCTCAAGTATGTCCTCTTCGGCGCCGTCACCAGCGCCATCATGATCTACGGCGCCTCGCTCCTCTACGGCCATTACCACACACTCGACCTGGCCCAGATCGGTCGGCAGATCTCCGTACAGGGCCCGTCGGTCCTGATGGGCGTGGCCCTCTTCGCCTTCATGGTCGGGGTGGCCTTCAAGGTTTCCGCGGTGCCCTTCCACTTCTGGTGCCCGGACGTCTTCGAAGGCGCCTCGATTGAAGTCACGACCTGGCTCAGCGTCGTCAGCAAAGCGGCCGGCCTGGGGCTCATGCTGCGGATCATCGCCGTGGTCGCTTCTGAGCTGGCCAACCCTGAACTGCTGCAATACGTCGCCATGGCCATCGCCATCATGGCCGCCCTGACTTGCACCTGGGGTAACTTCTCCGCGCTCTGGCAGACCAACATGAAGCGCCTGCTGGCCTTCAGCTCCATCGCCCATGCCGGCTACATGCTCATGGCCGTCGCCATCATCTGGCAGCCCTCGGCGGATGGCGCGTCCGGCGCGCTGAGCCCCGCCCATCCGGCCTTCAGCGCGATCGTCGCTTACCTCTGCGTCTATCTTCTCATGAATCTCGCCGCCTTCTCCTGCATTGCCTTTGTTTACTGGTCCACCGGCAGCGAGTCGATCGATGCCTTCAACGGCCTGATCCGCCGAAATCCGCTGATGGCAATCATGATGATCATCGCCCTGTTCAGTCTCGTCGGCCTTCCGCCGATGGGCGGCTTCCTCGCCAAGTGGTGGCTGCTGGCCGCCCTGTGGGATGCCAAGCTGATCTGGCTGATCTTCATCGCTGTCTTCAACACCGTGATCAGTCTCTATTACTACGCCAGAATCGCGGTGGCCATGGTCTTCCGCGATGACGATCGGCCGCCGATCCGCGCCCCGATCGCCGGCCAGTTGATCGTCGCCGCCTGCGGCATTGCCATCGTCCTCACCGGCACGCTTTGGGCCGGCAAGCTGAAAGAGTTCTCCGACCATCGCTCGCGTGATCTCTATGCCGTTACCCGGAAGGCCCCGACGAATTCCATCGCGGATTCATCCGCCGCGGCGATATCTTTCGACGTACCGGATCAGGTAAAGGGTGGCGACGGCAAGATCGATTAAGGGGTACGGAAATTGCCGAGTCTGCTGTTCGGCGTTCGTTTCGTTTCGACCATCTGATTTATTGACGTTTCGCACCTATGGATCTTGCCGCTGACATCCTGAACCGCCTGCTGATCGCCGAGTACGGCAGTCTGATCCACCGCCTTGCCGAGGCCAGCCCGTATGTTTCCTGGCGATCAACGGAACACCACGCCGCCATCCAACGCATGCTTGCGGACGTCGAGCGCCACCAGCACGAACTTGCCGGCACGATCGTCCGCCTCCGCGGCGCACCCGCCCCGCGCACATACCCGACTTCCGTCGGCGGCGTCCACTACCTCAAACTTTCCTACCTCATGCCGCAGGTCATTGCCGGGGTCCGAGACCTTGTTCATCTCTACGAGCAGGCCGGCACCACCGGCGATGGCGATGCCGACGCCCTCATCGCCCGAAATCTCGAAGACCACAGGCGCCACCTTCGCGAGCTCGAGCAGATACACGCCGGCCTCCATCAACCCGCCTGACACCTGCGACCGTACCGCTTTGGGCGTGTAAAATGGCCGGTGGCCCCCGTGGACACGACCGGAGACGCGATCATGTCGAAGCTGACGCCGGATGAAAACCGCCTGACAAATCTGCTTCGCAAGATGGCCTTCGCGGAGGCATCCGATCTCCATCTCGTCGCCGGTCACCGCCCCATGTATCGCGTGCACGGCAGTCTCCTGCCTGCCGATGACACCCCGCTGTCACCCGGCAGCGTCCTCGAGCTCGTCCGCAGTATTGCCCCGCCGGAGTCGCACGCCCGCCTGGGAGCGACCGATCTCGACTTCGCAATGACCCTGCCCGGCGACCGGCCGGCTCGATTCCGAGTAAACGTCTTCTCTGCCCGCAGCGATTTCGGCGCCTGTTTCCGCGCGATCCCCGACCGCATCCCTTCGCTCGCCGAGCTGGGCCTTCCGCAGGAACTGGCCGAACGGATCACCCGCCTTAAAAACGGCCTGGTGCTCGTAAGCGGAATCACCGGCAGCGGAAAGACCACCACCCTCGCCGCCCTGATTCAGATGATCAACGAACGCGGCGGCAGCCGGATCATCACCATCGAAGAGCCCATCGAGTACATTTACCCCGCCCACGAATCCGGCATCGTCACACAGCGCGAAGTCGGCACCGATGTCGCCAGCTTCTACGACGGCCTTCGCTATGGTCTCCGCCAGGACCCCGATGTTTTGCTGGTCGGCGAAATCCGCGACCGAGAGACTGCCCAGCTCGCCCTCAGCGCAGCGGAGACCGGCCACCTGATTTTCGCCACGCTCCACACGTCCGATGCCAAAGGCGCCATCACCCGCCTCATTGATTTGTTTCCGCCCGAACAGCACGCCGACATTCGCACGCAGCTCTCCATGAGTCTGCGCTATGTCCTCGCCCAGCACCTCCTCCCGACCGGCAACGGCGGCCGACGTGTCCTGGCCGTCGAGGTGCTGTTCGCCAACTTCGGCGTCCGCAGCGCCATCCGACAGGGGAAAATCGAAAACATCGAGTCCGCCATCCAAAGCGGCCGCAGGGACGGCATGTGGACACTCGATTCCGACCTGCGACGCCTGGTCGCCGAGGGCCGCATCCGAATCGAAACCGCCCGGGAATTCGCAAAAGACCCCGACGAATTCGGAGCCGCCTGAATCGATCACGCCGTCACCGCCAGAACCACCCCAATGACCATCCCTAATGGCTGCCGGCCGTTGACATTCTCCGCGTCCCCGCACATACTCCGCGAACTTCAGGCAGGCCCGTGCCGCTATCACTTTCTCGCCGAAGTTCACGGCGGCCGATGGGTGAATCGTCCACTGGAAACGACGCCTCCGATCGGTGGTTGCGCCGACAGCGAGTATGCTCGCAAGTCGCCTTACCAGGCGATCCGGCGTCCGGGCGAGTGGTCTCTGCGCCCGCAGATCGAGAGCGAGGCGCAAGCACTGCCGGGGAATGGATTCCACGCGGATACGGAGGATGCCGGAAGCCGATCGGAGCCCTGCGCCGGTCGGCGCCGGTCGGAGATCGTTTCGGCGGAGTGATGCTGCAATCGCTCTGCCGGAGGCGCACGCGACCATGAATGTCTTTATGCTCGGCTGGGAGTTTCCGCCATTTATCAGCGGCGGACTTGGTACGGCCTGCTATGGCCTCACGAAGGCCATGAGCGAGCTGGGCCACCATGTCATCTTCGTGCTCCCCCAACCGGTCCACAGCGTCACCGACACCCATGTAAAACTCAAAACGCCCAGCAGCGAGCTGATCTCGGCCGCCTATCGCGCCTACACCCTCGCCGAATTTGAGAACGTGGAGTTCCGCGCGATCCCGTCGACACTGATGCCCTATACGTCGCCCGACCCCCGAACGGAAGCCGTGATCAGCCGCGGCCAGTCGATGCTCGAACACGAGGTCGCCGGCGGCGCAGGGGGCCGTCCCGATCCGCACGCGCCGCTGTCCATCCTGAGCGGCGGCGCGCCCGGCTTCGCGCCCGGCCAGTATGGCGGCGACATGTTCGCCGAGGCCTGGCGCTTCGCCGAAATCGCCCTCGTTCTGGCGCGCGGCGAGGACTTCGACGTCGTCCACGCGCACGATTGGATGACTTACCCCGCCGGTATGGTCGTCGCCAAGGCCCTCGGAAAGCCGCTCGTCGTACACATCCACTCGACCGAATTCGACCGCAGCGGCGAACATGTCAACCAGCGCATCTACGATCTGGAGCGCGAGGGCATGCACGCCGCAGACCGGGTCATCGCCGTCAGCTTCTTTACCAAGAGCATCGTGACCTCGCGCTACGGCCTGCCGGCCGACAAAGTCGAAGTCGTCTACAACGCGATCGACAACAACGGCCACACTTACGAGCTGCCGCCGACCATCCTCAAGGACGAGAAGATCGTCCTCTTCCTCGGCCGCATCACCATGCAGAAGGGGCCGGAATACTTCCTCGCCGCCGCACGCAAAGTGCTGGAGCTTGAAAAGAATGTCCGCTTCGTTATGGCCGGTACCGGCGACATGGCTCGACGGATGATCGAACTGGCCGCCGAGCTGGGCATCGGCCACAAGGTGGTGTTCACCGGCTTTCTGCGCGGCGACGACGTGGCCCGCATCTACAAGATGGCGGACCTCTACGTCATGCCCAGCGTGAGCGAGCCGTTCGGCATCGCCCCGCTGGAGGCCCTCTCCCACGATGTGCCCGTGCTGATCTCCAAGCAGTCCGGTGTATCGGAGGTATTGACGCACGTACTCAAGGTCGACTTCTGGGACATCAACGAAATGGCCAACAAGATCGTTGCCGTCCTTCGTCACCCGCCGCTGCAGGCCACGCTCCGCGAACACGGCAATTTTGAAATCCAGAAACTCACCTGGCGGGACTCCGCCCAAAGCTGTATTGACACCTATCAGAGGGTCATCGCCGCACGGAAGGGGGGGCGCTGATGGCATCCGTCTGCTTTTACTTCCAGGTACACCAGCCCTATCGGCTCCGTCGATACTCCGTCTTCGACACCGAGCACAACTACTTCGACGACTACAAGAACTCGGAAATCTGCCGCAAGGTGGCCACGAAATGCTACCTCCCGGCCAATCAGTGCATCCTCGACATGATCCGCGTCCACGAGGGGCGCTTCCGTTGTTCCTACTCCCTCACCGGCGTCGTGCTCGATCAGTTCGCCGCCTACTGCCCTGAGGTATTGGACAGCTTCCGGCGCCTCAATGACACCGGCTGCGTCGAGTTCCTCGCCGAAACGTACTACCACAGTCTGGCCTTCCTCTACTCGCGCGCCGAATTCGAAGAACAGGTCCGTTTGCAGCAACAAAAGATCTTCGAACTCTTCGGAAAGAAGAGCACTGTCTTTCGAAACACCGAGCTGATCTACAACAACGCGGTCTCCGCCGCCGCACACCAGATGGGATTCAAGGCCGTCATCGCCGAAGGTGCCGACCACATCCTCGGCTACCGTTCACCCAGCTTCATCTACCAGGCACCCGGCCTGCCGATCCGCCTGCTGCTCAAGAATTACCGGCTCTCCGACGATATCGCCTTTCGCTTCGGCAACCAAAGCTGGTCTGAGTGGCCATTGACCGCCGAGAAATTCGCCGGCTGGGTCAACCAGGTCAACGGCAACGGCTACGTTGTCAACCTCTTCATGGACTATGAGACTTTCGGCGAACACCAGTGGACCGAGACCGGCATCTTCGACTTCCTCTATCACATGCCCGGGGCAGTCATGGCCATCAATCCGGAGAACAACTTCAAGACGCCCTCGGAAGTGGTGGACGCCTACCCGACGGACGGCGAGTTCGACTGCCCGCACCTGATTAGCTGGGCCGACACAGAGCGTGATCTGTCAGCGTGGCTGGGCAACGCGATGCAGTCCAATGCCCTGCAGGAGGCGTATGCATTGGAAGCGGCGGTGAAGGCGAAGAAAGACCCTGAGCTATTGCACGACTGGCGCCGCGTGCTGACCTCGGACCACTACTACTACATGTGTACGAAATACTTCGCCGACGGCGACGTGCATAAATACTTCAACCCGTACGAAAGCCCCTACGACAGCTACATCAACTTCATGAACGTCCTCGACAACATCGCCAGCCGGGCGAAGTGACGGGTATCAAATCCACCGTACCCTGGAACGAGCCGGGGTTGGCAAACTATCGCTTCTTCGAAGTCTTTCGCCGATTTCGATGCGAATTTGCGAAACTCGAGCGTGGCTTCGCTCCGCAGGAAATGGCGCGTTTGACTGTCGGCGATAGTGCAATCTCGCAGAAGAATCGCTCAGGGTACAGATATTCTTCACCAGACTCGTCAACAACTCGAAGCAGCTTGCACCCGACCGCATCGCGATCCGGCAGACAGCGATATATCTTCCGCCGCTCTAATGACGCCTCGTAGCCGTCGTTGGTAATGAAGTTGACCCATGATGTCGCCGGCGGTCTTCGGCGGTTCATTATTCTCAATCAAGAAATCGTTTGATCAGCATCTCTCGGCGACCCACTCCGTGTGCCTCATACCGGTGTAGCTCGGCTTTCCTGGCACTGCCATGCTCGAATACAACAATCGCTTCGCCTTTAAGTTTTCTCCATCACCGACCACCGTACCGTCGCCGCAAACGAGCCGACTCACGAATGGCACACCCAACGGAGTTGATCTGTATGTTCTTGATCTCACCAATGACCTGAAAGAACATTCGAGCATCTTATGCCGTCACCACCGGCAGCGGCAAACTACCATCGGCGCGCGGCAGCGGGTCCGGCGGGGCGATGGTGACGCTGCCCTGACGCAAGCTCACCTCGCCACGCGAGACACGCTCCGCAAACGCCAGCGACTCCTCATACAGCGCGTCGAGCATCTCAGCTTCGCTTACCGTTCGCCTCTGCTCGCCCTGCACGTAGATGATCCCCTTGCCGCGGCCGGCGAAGATAGCCACGTCGGCCCCTTCCGCCTCGCCGGGCCCGTTGACCACGCAGCCCATCACCGCCACCTTCACCGGCACCTTAATCTCCGCCAGTCGCTGCCGCACCTCCTGCACCAGCTTGATCAGGTCGATCTCGATCCGCCCGCACGTCGGACAGGCGATCAGCTCCGGCTCGACGCGCGGCCGCAGCCCGAGGCAGTTGAGCATCTCCTTCGCGTCGATCACCTCCAGCACCGGGTCGCTGGCGTAACTGATCCGCACCGTATCGCCGATGCCGTTGGCCAGCAGCGTGCCCAGCGCGACGACACTGCGTATACAGCCCGTCTCCTTCGGCCCCGCGTGCGTCACGCCGAGGTGCAGGGGGAAATCATACCGCTCGCTGATCGCCGTATATGCCTTGATGACGATCCGCGGGTCGATGCTCTTGGCGGAGATCACCACGTCGGCAAAGTCGTTCTCCTCAAAGATCCGCAGATACTCCGCCAGCTTGTCCATAATGATGTCGACGAGCTGGGCTTCATAATCCTGCTCCAGCTTGGCCTTTTCCGCGGCGCGCTTGTCCTTGTCCTTCCGCTCGACGATGCCGCCCTCGTTGACGCCGACGCGGATGGGAATGCCGCGCTCACGGCACGCGCGGATGACGCGATCCACCTGCTTGCGATCCTGCAGATTGCCGGGGTTCAGGCGAATCTTATGAACGCCCGCCTCAACGGCCTCCAGCGCACGCTGAAAATGAAAATGCACGTCGGCGACGATCGGCACCGGTACCTGCGGCAGGATGTGCCTCAGCGCCTCGGTATCCTTCGGCTCCGGCACGGCCACGCGCACAAGGTCCGCCCCCGCCGTGGCCAGCTCGTGAATCTGTCTGACCGTGGCGTCGACGTCGTGGGTATACGTACTGGTCATCGACTGGATCGACACCGGCGCGCCGCCGCCAATGGCGACGGGACCGACACGAACCTGACGGGTTGTCCTGCGCAAAAGCATCTAAGGAGTCGCTCCAGCATGGCGCATGGCCGCATCTATTCTATCGCCCTGAGAGTCGGGCCGCGATGTGCAAGACCCTGCCATGGAGGCAGCATCCCACATGTATCGACGTGCAGCCCGGAACAGCCCTTGACGTCAACGGGATTCTTCAGATTATGGCGTCGATTTCGTTGTTATTGCCCAGTGCCGCTTCCGGCCGCCGGAATACGCCTTTGCAAATGCACGCTGCCAATCCGCCGCTCCGGCGACCCGCCGATCCGACACGCGCAATCAGGCCGATCGTCATGTTCGCTCTTGCAAGCGGAATCGCCGGCTGCCCGCCGCGCGATCAACTCATCGAAGCGGATTTGCAATCCGGCCGCGAACGGGCCGTTCCCCAGTGCCGGGTCATCGGCCACAGCGTCGAAGGTCGCCCCATCGAGTGCGAAATCTTCGGCGAAGGTCCGGATGTCATTCTCATCATGGCTTCGATTCATGGTGACGAGCCCGTCGGTACCCCGCTGCTCGATCAACTTTCGGCGCACCTTCGACATCGGCCCGATTTGCTCGTGGGCCGCCGCATCATTCTGGTCCCCGTTGCCAATCCCGACGGCTATGCAAAGTACCTCCGCCACAACGTGCGAGATGTCGACCTGAATCGAAACTTCCCCGCGGGAAACTATCTCGATTCCGGTCGCCACGGAGAAAGCCCCCTCTCCGAGCCCGAGAGCCAGGCCATCTACCGCGTCCTCCATGAGCATCTGCCGAAACGAATCGTCAGCATCCACCAGCCACGAAAGCTGCCCCCCTGCATTGACTATGACGGACCCGCCGACGGCCTGGCCCGAGAAATGGCAAGCCACACCGATCTGCCGGTCATCAAGCTCGGAAGTCGTCCCGGTTCGCTCGGCGCCTATGCCGGCGACACCATGAACACACCCATCATTACACTGGAAATACCCCGCAGCCGGGAAGATCGCGACAGCTTCACGCTCTGGCGACGCTACGGACGCATGATAATTGCGGCGATTGAATACGCCGGCGGCAATTGAAGAATGGCTGCTTGTTCAGCGCTGTCGCAACAGGAGGCCGACGGAATGAAGTCCGTCGGTTTCACGCTGCACGGCGGCCGTTACGCCTCGTTCGCCAATTCCCCTTCTACGACCGGAAAGCCGGATTTCGCGACGCTCTTGCGCGGCAGCAGGCCGATGATCGTCGCGAGGATCAGCCCCGTGTCCATCGCAATCGTCTTGATGCCCGCAGAAGCGCTGCCCTTGCCGAAACAGCCGCAGGAGATGTTGTAGCCCTTGTAGAGCGCCGCGTAGCTGACCGCGGCGATGAACATCAGCAGCATCCCGATGATCAGAATCGCCCCGGCGCGCCGTGTGGCGGGAATGATCAGGGCGATCGCCGCGCCGACCTCGACCCATGGAAGGAAAAGCGCGACCAGGTGCAGCAACTCCTCCGGCACCATGCGATAGTTCTTGACGTCAAAAACGAACTGGCGCGGTTCGATGATCTTCGACTGTGCCGCATAGAGAAACACGGCCGCAACCGCAAGGATGCACAGATCGCAGATGACGTTCCTCAGTCTTGCCTTGCCGGCTTCCGTCATCGCGCGCCCCCCAGCTCAAGATAGTCCCCGAATCGGCCCGAATCGATCACTTCCTGCCACCCCTTCTCATAGATTACCACGTCCACGTATCCGAAGTCGCGCCGCAGGGCATCGGTCACATTGTGGCTGGCCTCACATTCGCCGCCGCCGCAATACACGATCACTCGGGCATCCGTCGGAATCATCGAAAGCACCGGCTCGATGTTCTTGTATATCGCACTCGAGGGCAAATGAACCGCGCCGCGAAGGTGTCCCTCATCAAACTCGTGCTGCTCCCGTGCATCCACGAAGTAAGCGGAGCCCGTCGCCAGCGCCTCGAGTACCTGGTCGATCTGCACCACGCCCTGAGCGGGGGCGGGCGGAGCCGCAGTTTCGTGTGCTGTATCCTCTGATGGGGGGGCATCGGAATTGCCCGCCGTTGCCGCCGGCCGCTGCGGAGATGAACTCTCAGGCATCGCTGCGGGCGCTGAGGGCAACGGCGCCTTCTCGCGGATCCAGGTCAGCGGCTGCGCACGAAGCAGGTTCGTCGCCACTGCAAGCGAACAGCTCACGGCTACCACGATGACACAGATACCCAGGTCACGGAGCATGAGACTTCATCCCCAGCCCGAGCACGCGGGCAAATGTAACGAAATAAAAACCCTGGTGATGCCGCAGTTGATCGCGACACCACCAGGGTGGAGCAGGACAAGCTTTTACTTGTTACCCGAACCCGTGGCCGGCGCGGCCGGCTGAGCGTGCGGATGAGCATGATCATGGCCATCTTGGGCATGATCGTGCTTGTGCTCCGCCGGCGCAACGGCCGCCGGCGAGACCTGACCCGGCTGGACACTGAACTGCTTGTTCACGTCCGCCATGGTCGGGGCCTGCGAAATCGGAATCGCCAGCTCAGGAACGCTCGGGTTGTCCGTCTTGACGATGATGCGGTCGCCGCCCTCGGAGACCTGGTAATCTGCAGGGATGTCCACCGTCAGGCGATAGGCCTTGCCCACCGGCTGGGTCTCCACCACGCTTAGCTTGAGCATCTCATTTGTGGAAGTCAGGTCCGACAGCTTGACCGGATTCACCGTGTTGTTCCGGACGAAGAACTGTCGCTGTATGTCGCCGTTGCGAACCGCCGGTAGCGTGAGCTGGTTCGGGGTCACATCCACATCGGCCGTCACGTAAGCGTTCACTGGAATCTGCATTTTCGGCATGTCCGACAGCGTCGTGGTCAGGTCGATATTCCCCGTCACCGGGCCCGTCGCCGGCTGCGAGGCCAGCTTAACCACCAGCTCGTACTTCTTGCCTTCTTCCAGCACCGCGATCTCGGCCGTGAAAGCCGGGTTCGACGACTTCGCCTCGGTGATCTCCACTTTTTCCTCGGTGTTGTTCACGATCGTCAGGCGACGCTCCATGCTGGAGTTAGTCACCATGTCCGTCGTCAGCCGGCCGAACGAAGCGCTGGTCGGCGTCGCCTGGATCGGCTGCCAGACCTCACCCTGAATGTGCAGCGTCACAGCCGCGCCCTCGCCGGCGCAATTCGTGTTGATCATCACCGTCTTGTGGATCGGGCCGCTCGCGTTGCCCACGTTCATCCGAATCGGAATCTTGCCGCTCTGGCCGGGCTGAACGATCCGGTCATGCTGGCCGGCCGTGGTGCAGCCGCAGGAAGGTCGTACCTTCAGAATTTCCAGCGGACCCGTACCCGTATTGCTGAACCAGAAATCGTGAACGATTTCCTGGCCGGCGCGGATGCGACCGAAGTCATACGTCGGCGTATCAAACTTGACGGCAGGAACCTCGCCCTCCTTCAACTGCACTGTCGGCTCGGGAATATCCGACGCCGGCTTGCCCGGCTGAGCCACCGTCGCGGGCTTCACCGCGCCGGGTGCGGGGTTCGCAACTGTATCGCTCTGCTTGTTGGCCATCGGCGATACCGGCTGCACCTTTGCGGGTGGAGCCGTCGGCTTCATGCTCGGCTGCTCCGACTTCTGCGCCGGAGCCGGATCCTCGGCAAACAGCGACGCCGGCGCCGACAGACACGCACCGACGACCGCCACACACAACAGTTCACAAATCGACCGTCTCATGAAAATCTCCTGCTACATACGAGGCGCCATCTCGCTTGGCGGAAGCCCGAAAATCCGCGGTTCGCCACGGTGGACTACTCCGACAGCAGCCCCTCCGCCCGAAAGAGCCACGCATCCAGTATAATTTCAGAACAGGCCCACCCCTGTAACGGCTGCGTAACGTCTCAAATGCGAAGAGAGCGGCGATAAATATAGTCCCGACAAGAGCATACAAAACCAAGCCGCTGTTGCTGCGTTGACCGGCCACCCGGACGGGGCGAGAATCTCACAGACCTTGCCGGCGCTGCGGCTGGATTGGCGCGAGTGGCGGAACTGGCAGACGCGCAGGATTTAGGATCCTGTGGGGAAACCCGTGGGGGTTCGATTCCCCCCTCGCGCATTAAAAAAGCCCCGGGCGCGCATGCCCGGGGCAAGTACTCAATCTCGCGCGTGCCGCAGGATCGGCACTTGCAAGCCATTGATTAAGATCGCCTCAATTTGATGTGGGCCAGTAAACGATGTCGCGCGTCTGCGGTCGGCCGCCGCCGCTCTCCACCAGCTCAGTCGAGCCGCCGTCATCCTGCATATCGCGGCCGACACTGTAGAGCAGGGGCACTCCCGCTTCTGTCAAACCATATCTCAGGTAGATGCCCGTGTAGGCGTCGACTGGAACCTGCCGAAGATACTCCGGAGAAAGGTCGTCCAGCCGCTCGGGCCATGCTGCGTGTGCTGCGCGGTACTGCACCATCGCGATCACAGCTTGTGTGGCGACATGCTCCATGGCTGCCTCCCGAAAAGTCCGGTCTGCGGTGGAAAGACTCGGAAGCAACAGGGCGATCAGCGCAAAGCGCCTTCCCTTCGATCCGCCAGTCTCGCGCTCAATCATGCGGTCGGCCTCCGCGCGCCGCGAATCGTACAGCGGCAGAGCCAGAAGTTCGTTCATTCGCTCCCACATCTCCTGATGCTTTTCCAGCGTTTCGCGACGGTCGGCGTGAGCCGTGGCGATCGCCAGAAGCTCTGCATCCTTGCCAATCGCCCCCAGGGCAGAATCAGATTGAGTGGGTGACGCACTCTGTCCCATCCAGCGAAGCTTATCGTACTGGCTCGGTATCAATCGGCCGCTGCCCGCTCCGTCATCTGTGAACAGGTACTGGACACAGTCGTGGAAGAAGAACCGCTCGCCGGCAAGGTTCGCGCGATAGGTCTCCGGGGCCACCACCAGCACATGGCTGCCTGAAAGAACCTTGATCTGCCCTGGATTCAACGCCGCATGCTGCTCCGACAGGGTGCGGCGCATTTCCTCTGTCGCCATTCGGGCAATCGACACGCCGACCAGTTGTTCGACCAGCGTCTGGCCGCCCAGAAGCTGTACGCCCATCCGATGACAGGCATCCAGCTCGCCCCATGCCTCCTCAAAATCACCGTGGGAGAGATGTTCTCTTGCACTGAGTACCAGCAGCCGCCCGAGATCGCGCATGTCAGTGAGATGCGGCAACAGCAGACTGATGGTAGGAGGCATCAGCGGATCGCCTTCCTGGTCGATACGCGCTGCCGCCTCCTCCGGCGTGCCCGCCTCGCCGACCGCCAGAGCGCGCCGAATCAGGTACTCCCGCGCCGAGTCGTGGCCGTACACGTAACCGAAGACCGGCTTTTGTGCGGCATCCAGAATCCTCGAAACCAGGCGCCGATTAGCTGTTAACCACGGCAGTACTTCCTGCCAACCGGCATCCGTTGCTCGCGGCATCGACTGCCGGGCAGCAGCAAGAGCCGGCATGAGATCCATCGCCTGAATAATTTCGTGATAGAGCGGCCACGCCCGATCGGCTTCCGGCGTCTGCCGGACCGGCTCATTGATCTGGGCGACATAATCCACCGTCGGATTGGGCTGACCAAATTGCACATAGGCGAAATAGCCCGCCCCGGCTCCGACCACGCTGAACAGCACCATCGCGGCGCTGATGGTAATTTTCCACAACATGGATCTTCCTCGTTTCTTTCCGCGGCGAATCAGAATCGCCGCTGTTTCAGGATCACCAAAACCATCGCGCAAGACCTCAACAGACTCCGCAACGGTCAACCCTTCCTGCGTCAGCTCAATCAGCCCCTCACGAAAATGACTCTCCAGCTCGGCACGCACGTCCCGCTTCTCCGAGGGCCACAGTCGCGTACCGCGGATCACGCGACCGATCAGTTCGGACAGCGCTTCAGGCAATGCCTCGAAGGCGTCATTGGGTTTCGTGGGAGCAAGACCACTCATGAGCGAACCCAGGACAACTGCGCTTCTCCCGTACCAAGTACCAATTGGCCCATGCCGCGAACCAGCGCGTCCCATTGAGTAAGGTCGCGCTCCAGTCGCTGCATGCCCTTTTCGGTGAGCTTGTAGTACTTGCGGTTACGACCCTCATCCGACGCCTGCCACTCGCTCTCCACAAGGCCCTGGGCCTCGAGGTTGTAGAGAAGCGGATAGAGCGTGCTCTGGCCGAGATTCAGCACGCCCTCGGAGCGCTTTGAAATCTCGGTCACCAGCTCGTAACCGTACATGGCCCGTCGCTTGAGCAGTTTCATGACCGCCAGCGGCAGAACCCCTTTGAGTAATTCACGTTCAATCTGCATGGTGATGGGCTCCAATACTATGCACTACATAGTATGTTCTACATATTATATAATGTCAAGTGTAGTTGCTGGTTTTCTGGCTCGGCCCGCGCACTCCAAAGCATATAAATCATTTAATTAAATATGTTTATGGAAATTAAATTAAAAAACCCCGGGCAATTGCTGCCCGGGGCGGGAATGATTCACATCCGTATTCGCATTGGTCGCGCTACGGGCAGTCGCTTTCCTGCAGCAGCACATCCACGAATGATGGTAGATCCGCCAGATCAGCGCCACCGAGTGCACTGAAGTCGGCGCAGGCGCAGTCTTTCCCTGAACCGAGAAGACAATCAACGTAGGCCTGAACGTCGAGCGCGTCTCGCTTGCCGTCCGCATAGCAATCTCCCGCGCATGCGGCAGGCACGCGAAGCGCCACGCTGATCGAGTCGGGCGAGCCCGTGCGGAACAAGCCGATCTCAGCATCTTCAACCTTCGGACCGGTCGTCGCGTCGAACCAGAAGTTGTACATTGTTCCGAAGCGCAGCGCGTTGCTGTTGGGATTCTGCGCGAACGTCTGTGGGCTGGACCATGTCACATCCGACGCACCGATCGATGAATTCCAGTCCGTGTTGTCGAACGGTTCGCCGGAGTGGTAGTCCACGTCAAAAAATCCCACATTGCTCACCACCGTGCCTGGTGCGATCGGCACCGTGAAAGACCCCGCCGATCGGTGCGAGTTCAGGTTGAAGATCGCGTACTCATAGCGCCAGATGCCGCCGCCCATTGGCATCACCTTCGAAGCCACAAAGAAGCGACCCTCGCCCGGCACATCCGCAGTTAATACTTCCACCGACGGATCAGGCACGCCAAGGCCAAGCCCGTGGTCCCGCCACGCGTAAATCGCTGGTACACCAACCTGCATATCTCCGACCGGAGTAAGCGCAAATGTCGATTGATCCACCGTGAAGCGCTTATACGAGGCGTTGTTCAGTGCGTTGCCGGCCGCCGCATCCGATGACGCCACGTAGACGCCCTCGGCAAAGTACAGCGAATTCGGGAAGAGCGAGGCCGTAAGGTCCGTCTGGCGAATCTGAAGTCGCTTGTAGATCGCGTTTCCGCTGCCGCCCGAAGGGCCCGGATACTGCCCTGTGTAGGCATTGCACTGTGAGCGCGGCCCAAGAATGCCCTGCCCGCCGTTGTAGCTCGGCGAATAAACGTCGCGACAACCAGCGCCGAGCACGCTCCCGCCCTGCCCGTTACAGGACGGCCCGCAGCCCGTCGAAGCCGCCGCCACCGTCGCATTCTTCAGCCACGACATGCCGAGCTGAACCAGCCGCCCGTCGTGCAGGCGATAGGCATTCATTCCCAGAAGCGGCTGCGTGCTGTTCCATGGCAGATTCACGTCGCCGATATTGCACGTCCAGCTTCCGAGCGAGTATCCGCGAATGCCGCCGACCGCGCCCCAGTTCGTAATCCCCTGAATGTTCGAGTAGGTCACATCAGGCCCCGAGACCGCGCCGCCCTCCACAAACGTCACCGTCATGGTGAAACTGCCGCTCGCGCCGCCGTATCCTGCAATCCTCGCATAGTAGACATTGCCCGAAGCCACACTGATCGTCGCCGTTGACCGAAGGTTGCCGCAACCGTCATCGTCGCAGGCCAGCTCCACGCCGCCGCACGAAGCGAAGATCGCCAGCGTCGTGTCCCATGTGGCTCCGCCGCACAGACTGAATGTAGCCAGCCCGTTGTCCGGCGCGACGAAGAAATACCACACATCGTTCACGTCGCCGGTGCCCGCACAACTGCTCAGATTGGTTCCCGTCGCGCCGACGTTGCTCCCGTTGACCGGAATATCTGCGAAGACCTCGATGGCATCCACGCAGTTGTTGTTCGCCGGCTGGGCATGAGCAGCAGCCGTCAACAGCACGACCAGCGCCGGGACGGCGATCATCGAAAAGAGAGTCCTCTGGCTCGAACAACGAGTCATGCCTTCCGCTCCTTTGGGCTCACCTGGAGAATGACAAGCAGGTCGGAATCTGTTGCGGTTTCAGTCGTTTCGTGGTGATGCCCATTTTAGGGAATCGACGCTCCCGCGACAACGCCCGAGAACCTTATTTTGCGATGGAATCCTCGAAAAACCTGATTGGCGGTCCCGCACTGGGGCGGTTTGACGTAGCGCGGCACGCCGCTAACCTATGACCTCTTATCGCGTCCTGCGAGGTCCGGAAGTTCGATTCGCCCCCGACCAAGGAGCACATTCGCACATGCCCCGACCCAAAGAGCAGTGGGCCACCCGGCTCGGCGTCATCCTCGCGGTGTCAGGTTCGGCCGTCGGACTGGGTAATTTTCTGCGCTTCCCCGGAAATGCGGCCCAGAATGGCGGCGGCGCCTTCATGATCCCCTACTTCATCGCGCTGCTGGTCCTCGGTATTCCGATCTGCTGGATCGAGTGGTCCATGGCCCGGCGCGGCGGCCTGGCCGGCTACAACTCCAGCCCCGGCGTCTTCAGCGTCATCTGGCGGAACCGATCGAGCAAGTATTTCGGCTCGCTCGGATTGCTCATCCCGCTCGTCATCTACATGTACTACGTTTACGTCGAGTCGTGGTGCCTCGGCTACTGCTGGCTTTACCTGACGATGCCCGAAGGATTTGCGGAGTGCGGGAAAGACCCGTCCGCCTACAGCGCCTATTTCAAAGACTTCGTCGGGCAGAATTCCAACGGCCTCGTTATGCAGGGCGGGCTCCACACCAGCGTCGTCTTCTGGATGATCGTCTTCGCGCTGAACTTCGCACTCATCTACCGCGGCCTCACCAAGGGCATTGAATCCTTCTGCCGCTATGCCATGCCGGCCATGGTCATCTGCGCCGTCGTCGTACTCGTACGCGTGCTGACCCTCGGCACACCGGACGCCGGCAAGCCCGATCAAAGCGTCATCAACGGCCTTGGCTTCATGTGGAACCCCGACATGGAGAAACTCAAGGACTTCAACACCTGGCTGGCCGCTGCCGGACAAATCTTCTTCTCCCTCTCCGTCGGGTTCGGCGTCATCATCAACTACGCCAGTTACCTCTCGAAGAAAGACGACCTGATCCTCTCCGGGCTCACCGCCAGCTCCACGAATGAATTCTTCGAGGTCTGCCTCGGCGGACTCATCACCATTCCCGCGGCCTTCGTCTTCCTTGGCGCCAGCGGGATCGCCACCTCGATCAATTCCTCCTTCTCCCTCGGCTTCCATACCCTGCCGGTTGTCTTCGCCTACATGACGGCGGGGCGACTCTTCGGCTTTCTCTGGTTCTTCATGCTCTTCCTCGCGGCCATCACCAGCTCACTCTCCATGCTTCAGCCGGTCGCTGCCTTTCTTGAAGAGGCCTTCAACATCAGCCGCCGCACGGCGGTCATCGTGCTTGGCCTCATCACCGCGGCCGGCGGCCTGTTTGTCATCTACTTCAGCGAGGGACTCGCCGCGCTGGACGCCATCGACTTCTGGGTCGGTACCCTGGCCATCTTCATCCTTGCCACGATCCAGGTCTTCATGTTCATCTTCAGCTACGGCGTGGACCGCGGCCTGAAAGAGGCACACGAAGGCGCCCACATGCGCATCCCCCGCATCTTCTACTTCATCATCAAGTACGTCACGCCGACGTACCTCTCCATCATCTTCATCGGTTGGTGCTGGCAGAGTCTGCCCGCGCGCCTCCGCAAGCTCGCCGAAGGCGGCGTGGAGCTGTATGCCATGATCGTGATCCTCGTCGTCCTGGCCATGCTCCTCGCCATGATCTACCTCGCCGGCAAACACTGGAAGCGGGTGGGCCCCGAACCGACCAACATCCCCCTGCCCGGCGGCTTCCCCACTGCCGAAATGGAACGGAGGAGACCATGAAACCAGAGGGCTGGATCGTCATGTGTGTCTCTATCGCGCTGGTCGTCTGCCTCGCGGGGTGGTGCTATTACAAAGTGCTGACGCTGCCGCCGCTCGGGCCCGACGAAAAGCTCTGAACGCGATCGTGCCGCGTCCGTCGTGCCGGCTACGGTACAATGTCCGACTATGAAAGAAGCATTCATCTGGTGCTACCCGTGGGATTTGGAAGAGGAAGGACTCGATTCCTCCCTCGCCCGCATCAGCGGCGAGCTGGGACTTGATGCCATCAGCGTGGCAGCTACTCACGGCGACATCGCCGAGCTGCGTTCCCGCTATATCGCTCCCAACCACAGCTTCGTCACAACTTCCGGCGTTGCCTTTCAGCCCGATGCGGGGCGATACAGCGGATCGCGCATCCGCCCGCATGCCGCCCCCTGGCTCAAATCGCGCAACCCGCTCGCTCGAATTGCCGAAGCCGCCGAGCGGCACCGGCTCGCCCTGCGGCTGAACATGGTCTGCAACGACATGCCCGCGATCGTGCAGCGCCATCCCCACGCCGCCTGTGTCAACGTCTTCGGGAACGCTTCCGGCCGCTGGATGTGCCCGTCGAACCCTGACGCCCGTGAGTTTCTGGCCGCGCTCGTCGAAGATCTCTCGGCCAACTATCCCGCACGCACGATCGAGCTCGAAGCGTTCGCCTTCTCACCACGGCGACTTGTCGACTACCACGCCTCCCGGCAGCCCGACGACGATACCGCCCGCGCCCTGATGAGCTGGTGCTTCTGCGCCGCCTGTCGCCAGCGGGCACGCGATGCCGGCATCGACGCCGATGCGCTCGTTGCAAACATCCGCGAACGCATTATCCGACAGACGGAAGCCCCCGCCGCACCGACGACGAGTTTTGATGCTTACCTTGCGGAGCAACCGCAGGTTGCGGCCTTCATTCGCCTCCGCGCCGAGACGATCGCCTCGCTCGTCGAAACCCTCCGCACCCGCGCCAGAAAGCGTCTGATTCTTCACCATTCGCCGATGGCCCAGCGAGAGGGGATCGAGCCGTCCCTGCTCGATTCGCACTGCGACGGCTGGATCACGACGCCGCCTTCAACCGTATCACGTGCGCAACTTACAGGAATCGACATGGGGCGACGCGAAGCGGCCTTCTTCTGCTGGCCCCCGATGTGCAAAGACGGCCCCGCGCTCGTTTCCGCCGTCCACGAGGCCTCACAGGCCGGCTGTCTGGCCGTCGGCTTCGCGCACTACGGTGCCGCCCCGCTGGCATCTCTCGAATGGATCCGCCAGGCGGTGCGATACGCCCGCCGCGAAGCTTATTGAAACAGCGAACGCCCGGTCATTTCCGCTGGCTGCGGCAGGCCCGCCATCGCCAGCAAGGTCGGCGCGATGTCCGCCAGCCGCCCGCCCTCGCGCAGCTTGCGACCCCTGAAGCGATCATCGACGATGATCATGTCCACGTCGTAGGTGGTGTGCGCCGTGTGCGGCCCGCCGGTCGCCGGGTCGATCATCTGCTCACAATTCCCGTGGTCGGCCGTCACGATCGCCGCGCCGCCGCGCGCCAGCACGGCATCCACCACGCGACCGACGCACTCATCAACGACTTCGACCGCGCGAATCGCCGCCGGCAATGAGCCGGTATGCCCGACCATGTCGCCGTTGGCATAGTTGAGAATGATGAAGTCGTAGTTGTCAGATTCGATCCGACGGAGCATCTCCTCCGTCACGCCGCAGGCCGACATCTCCGGCTTGTGATCATACGTCGTCACATCGCGCGGCGAAGGAACAATCTGCCGATCCTCGCCGTCAAACGGCTCGTCGCGATAGTCGTTGAAGAAAAACGTCACGTGCGGATACTTCTCCGTCTCCGCACAGCGAAACTGCCGCAGACCCAGCGACGCAACGTAGGCCCCGAGAATATTCTGCATCTTCGGCGGCCGGGCAAACGCCACCTCCACCGGCAACCCCTTCTCATAATCACACATCGTGCAGTAATACAGATTCTCGATCTTCGGCCCGCGCTCAAAGCCCATCCGCTTCGTTGTGCCGTCCTTGTCGACCGCCTCAAACGGAAACTCGTCGCATACAAACGCGCGCGTGATTTCCCGCGGCCGATCGCCGCGGAAATTAAAGAAGACGACGCCGTCGCCCGCCCGTATCGGTCTCGCATCGCCAACCACGGTCGGCTCGATGAATTCGTCGCCGCTGCGGCTCGGCTCCGTCGCGTTCGCATAGTATCGCGTGTACGCCTGCTCTGCCGTCGCCACGCGGATGCCAACGCCCTCGGCCAACAGGCGATATGCCTTTTCCACGCGATCCCACCGGTTGTCGCGGTCCATCGCATAGTAACGGCCGACGACCGTCGCCACGCGGCCCACCCCCAGCTCGCGCATCTTCGCCTCGATCTGCCGAATGAACTCCGCGCCGGAATTAGGTGGAGAGTCTCGCCCATCGCCGAATGCATGAAACAGCACGCGATCACCGACCAGGCCGCGACGCTTGCACAACTCGAAGATCGCGTAAGCGTGCTCGAGCGCCGAATGCACACCGGCATCGCTGGCGAGGCCCATGACATGAAGGCGGCCGCCGGTTCGCTTCGCATGCTCGATCGCAGCAATGAGCCGCGGATTCTCATAGAACGACCCGTCGCGGATCGTGCGCGTGATGCGCATCTGCTCCTGATCGACGACGCGACCGGCGCCGATATTCTGATGCCCCACTTCGCTGTTGCCCATCACCCCGGCCGGCAGTCCGACATCCTCGCCGCTCGTGTGAATCTGCACCCACGGATACGTCGCTCGCAGTCGATCATCAACCGGCGTTTTCGCCAGATGCACGGCGTTGGCATGATTCCACTCAAGATGGGGATTGTGTCCCCATCCGTCACGGACAATCAAAAGAATGGGCCGCCGGGCGAGCATGAGAACGGATTTCCTGATCGAGTAACCGCAGATTCACTCGCGACCACACGGCTGCGCGACGTTCGCGTACGGCCGGCCTCGCGGGCCGCGATGATTGTAGGAAGTGCGCCCGACGCGCACCATAGCAGGACCGAACAAAGTCAATCGCCCGGGCGGCATGGAATTGCAATTCAATTACTCGCGGCCGTAGCAGCCGCCATGGGCCGATGTTCCATGAGGTGCGTCATAAAGTACCGCGCGATGCGCTCATACAGCCGCATCGAAACCTCCGGCTCCGGCACCATGTGCGTAAAGCCCGCGAGCACCAGCACGTCGTGCGGCCGGCCCGCGCGAAACAACGCCTCGGCCATCTTCAGCGTGTGCACAAAGTACACATTGTCATCCGTCGTTCCGTGAATCAGCAGCAACGGTCGCTGTAGTTGCGATGCATAGGTCAGCACGCTGCAAACCCGATACCCCTCCGGGTTCTCCTGCGGCAGGCCCATGTAGCGCTCCGTGTAATGCGTGTCATAGTCCTCCCAGTCGATCATCGGCGCGCCGGCCACCGCCGCATGAAACATGTCCGGCCGACGACAGGCCGCCATCGCCGCGAAATATCCGCCGAACGACCAGCCATATGTGCCCACGCGCGAAAGGTCCATCTCGCGATAGCGTCGCCCCAGCGCCGCCAGCGCTGCGACCTGGTCCTCCAGCGGCAGATTAATCAGATTCCACGCCGTCGCCCGCTCCCACGCGCGGCCGCGGCGCGGCGTGCCTCGCCCGTCGACGGAGACCACGATAAAGCCCAGATCTGCAAACCACTGCTGCCGCAGGTATGCACGAGCCGATGCCGTCACCACCGGATGCCCCGGTCCCCCGTACACATACAAAATAACCGGATACTTCCGCGACCGGTCGAATTCTCTCGGTCGAATGATCACCGCGTGATACGACCGCCCATCCGCCTCCACGCGCGTCAGTTCCAGATTCACCGCATGCGGAGGATCAATTGCCACCGACGGCACCTCAAACATGGCTCGCGAATCCCGCCCACGTACGGTATGCCGCACCGTACCGTCGATCAGCGATTCTTTATGAACCCATACACCCCCGTCGCGCGCGAACTTGCCCTCATGCGAGCCGGCGCCGTCCGTCAGCTTCGCCACTTCGCCGCTGTCCAGCGAGATGCGATACAGGTGCGTTTCTGTCGGATCAATCGCCCCGAAAATGACCACCTCACGCGACTCTGAATGGACGGTGCTCACGCCGTAGAGCCGGGCCTCGCCGGGCCGATACACTCGCTTCAGTCTGCCGTCGCGATCGCGAAGCTCCAGCTCCCACTCGCCGCTCCGCTCGCTCATCCACAGGAACTCGCGACCGCCGGCCAGCCAGCGCGGCATGTCCGGCACGATGTTGATCCACGCCGAATCCGTCTCCTTGAGCAGCTCGGTCAATTCGCCGCTCGTCGGATCTGCGCGGAAGAGAACCGCCGCCCGCTGATCCCGCGACTGCACATAAAACGTCAGTGGCGCGTCCTTTCCCCAGTGAACCGCGGCAAGGTAGGGATACCTTTCGCGATCCCAGTCCAGCCAGCGCGGCGCCGGCGGTTCCGTGCCCTCCCATTTAATCGGCACGACGCCGAGTCGCACCGTCGCGTTCGTCCGGCCGGCGCGTGGATAGCGCCAACCCCGTGGCGGCTGTTCAGGATTCCGAGCGTCCGCGATGTACAGCGTCTCCACTTCCCGTTGATCGCATTCCTCAAATGCGATCCACTGTGAGTCTCCGCTCCACCAGTAACCAGTGTGGCGATGCATCTCTTCCTGGGCCACGAATTCCGCCACGCCGTGGGAGACATCCTCCGTGCCGCCCACCGTCACCGCTCGCTCCTCGAGTGTCGACAGGTCGATCACATACACATCGTGCCCGCGCACGCACGAGACGTAACGCCCGTCCGGAGAAAATTTCGCATCCATCGCCGGGCCGGCTGCGCTTTCCCGAAGCGGCAACACCCGTCCATCTGCGCGATTGATCACATACAGCCGACCGCCAAGACCCGTCAGTACCTTTCCGCCGTCCTCGCTCAGCTTGAACCAGGTGAATCCCCGGCCCACCTCGCGCATGCGCTCGCGCCGCGCCTTTTCCTCGTCGCTGAGCGGTTCTTCACCAGAGGCAAGGATATCCGCGGCCCTCGCCAGGCCGCGTACTTCTCCAGTGGCCGTGTCAATCTCATACAAGTTGCGGATCACGTCGCGCGGACCGCTCCGCAGGAAGAGCACCGCGTCCCCTCCAGGCGTCACAGCCATTCCCGTCGGCTGGCCCGCTGTAAAACCCCACGTCTCCGCATACTCCTGTATGAAGCCGGTATCCATCCGCAACGCCTCGGGCGGCCGCGCAACAGGTCCTGCGCAAGCACCGCCATACACCGCCAACACCGTCATCAGCACGGCCGCTGCCCTCCTGAGTTCGCCCGGTCGCCCCCGGACGGGTCGGACGGCGCGGAGTACCAGGGCACTTTCCGCAGATCGAATCGACATGATGGTTCTCGAAATGGACAGGCAGGACATGCCGATGCCCTGACGGGGCATCTGTCCCAGGGCGAGGTGTGGCGGCCAGGCGATTTTGCATCCGGCCGGACGATGACATTCAGGGTTATCTGTTCGGCGAGAAATTACGGATCGGCCCCTATTGTCTCGAGGCCTCAGACACACGCCACAAGGCCGCAAAACGCCCCGACCACGAGAATCACGACGAGGACGCGCAGCCCGCGAGAGAGTCGGCGAGTCATGTTTAACGGCTCCTTAGCGCGGGGAGGCACCTTCCACTCGTGGCCACATTCCCTGTGGCACCCCTTGACCGCGTGCAGAACGTGATAACCCAGCATGGAAACCGTGTCAACAAGAATCATAATATATTCATCTACATAGAGTTATGTCTATGCCGCGGGCGTGCCCTCGCCGATGCCGGCGTTGCTTTGCTGGCATGGCCTTTGCTTGCTCAACAACAGAAGATGGGACTACACTGGGGCATGCCCGCGTAGCCGGGCAGCCATTCGCGGTCGCCGCGAGCGCCCGCAGGGAGGTCGGAATCGTGGGCAAGGGTCCAGCAGACAACTTCGAGCGACACTTCGAACGCAACAGGGAAAAGGAAGCACTCCACAAGGCCCGCCTGCCTGGCGAAGACGATGACCCCCTCCCGCCGCCGGTCGAGCCCATTAAGAAGGGATCGGCCGAGCCGGGCCGCAATGATCCGTGCCCGTGCGGTAGCGGAAAGAAATACAAGCAGTGCTGCCTCAAGAAGAAGGACTGACCCTGCTCAACCCCCTCGCCCATGTCACCCTGCAAGGGCAGGCGCCAAGCCCTATCATGCTGCCCATGCCGGTATTCCTGTTGGACCTCCTGTATATCCCGGCGGCGATCCTGTACCTGCCCATCCTTTTGTACCAGATGATCGCCCTGGGCAAGAACCGCCGCGGCTGGGCAGAACGCTTCGGCGCGATCCGGCATCGAGCAGGCACCAGGCCCCGCATCTGGATCCATGCCGTCTCGCTCGGCGAGGTCAACGCGACACATACGCTCGTCTCCGAAATCCGCCGGCGGCTGCCCGATTACGAAATCGCCGTCTCCGCCACCACGGATACCGGATACGCGGCCGCATGCCGGCTCTACCCGGACTGCCTCGTCTTTCGATACCCGCTCGACTTCTCTTGGGTCGTTCGCCGCGCGCTTCGACGAATACGTCCGAGCGCGATCATTCTCATGGAGCTGGAGGTCTGGCCGAACCTCGTCTCGCTGGCTACGCGACGACGAATCGCCCTGTGCATCGCCAACGGCCGCATTACAGAAGAACGGTCCATGCGCCGCTTCCGGAAGCCGATCATCCGGCTACTCGCACGCAGTATGTTCTCCCGAATCACCTGGACCGCCGCGCAGGATGAGACCTACGCGGCCCGGTTCATCGAGCTGGGCGTGCCCGCTGATTGTGTCCACGTCGTCGGCAGTCTTAAGTATGACACCGCCGTAGTAGCCGACCGTGTTGATGGTGCCGATGCCTTGGCAGACGCCATGGGAATTGCCCCCCACGCGCCGCTCGTCGTCGCCGGCTCGACCGGCCCCGGCGAGGAAGAAATGGTGCTCGAAGCATGGGGCGCCCTTCGTGCGGACCACCCGGACACACAACTTGCCATTATCCCGCGCAAGCCGGAGCGCTTCGCCGAAGTGGCGAAGCTGATCGAATCCCGCGGGTACGTTTGCCGGCGTCGCAGCCGATGTCCGGATGGCTCGCCGCCAGCCGATTCCGAGCCGAATGGCCCGAGATCGCCCTCCGGCGCGAGCGCTGAGCAAGTCGTCTTCCTGGGTGACACGATGGGCGAATTACGCAAGTTCTACTCCCTGGCAGGCGCTGTCTTTGTCGGCCGATCACTCGTGTCGCTCGGCGGGTCAGACGTCATGGAAGTGGCCGGTCTTGCGAAGCCGATGTGCTTCGGCCCCCATATGGATAATTTCAGCGATGCTGCCGAAAAGCTACTCGCCGCCGATGCCGCCATCCAGATACCATCGCCCGGCGAGCTGTCGATGGCGCTGGGGCGACTCCTGTCGAACCCGCTGGAGGCGTCCGACATCGGACGCCGCGCGCAACAGGTCGTCCTTGCCAATACCGGCGCGACCCGCAAAACCATTGACCTGCTCTGCGGCGCGCTCGGCGCCTCTGCAACGACACACTAAATGACGTCCGCCATCCAGCGCCAGCGTGCGAATCATTGGGTATAGTGGGTACACGCCGCCCGCGCGGCGCCTGGGCCATGG
Source organism: uncultured Planctomycetota bacterium (assembly GCA_900696465.1). GTDB lineage: Bacteria > Planctomycetota > Phycisphaerae > UBA1845 > UTPLA1 > UTPLA1. The sequence continues at coordinate 233,860 of CAADGE010000035.1, read as the reverse complement.
AGCAATGAGATGAATGACAAGATCTCCAAGTTCTGGACGCGCAGGCGATTCCTCGAGACGGCCGCCGCCGCGGGCGGGGCGATGATTGCGGCGCCGCGACAACTGGCCGCAGCCCAGCCGGCCGCGACGCCCCCGGGGCGGCGACCCCTGATCATCGCTAGTGCCAACGGGGTGGCATGCACGGCCCGGGCCATGGAGCGGATCGCCGCTGGCGACGATCCGCTCGATGCCGCCATCGCCGGCGTCAACCTCGTCGAAGACGATCCCAATGATAACTCCGTCGGCCTCGGCGGCCTGCCCAATGAAGACGGCGTCGTCGAACTCGACGCCTCCGTGATGCACGGCCCCTCGCACAAGGCCGGTGCCGTCGCCGCACTGCGAAACATTCGAAATCCTTCCTGTGTCGCGCGGCTTGTCATGCAGCGCACCAATCATGTCCTGCTGGTGGGCGAAGGCGCCCTGCGGTTTGCCCGGGCACACGGCTTCAAGGAAGTAGACCTGCTCACGGACGAAGCCCGGCGCGAGTGGCTCAAATGGAAGGAGTCCCACTCCGACAAGGATGCATGGATTGCCCCGGAACAGGCCGGCGGCAAGCCGTCCGCGCGAGCCGGCACACCCTACGAGCACACCTGGGGCACCATTCACTGCAGCGCCGTTGACGAAAAAGGGAACCTGGGGGGCGTCACCACGACCAGCGGACTGTCCTACAAAATCCCCGGCCGCGTTGGAGACTCGCCGATCATCGGTGCAGGGCTGTACGTCGACAATGCCGTCGGCGCCGCCGGCAGCACCGGCTTCGGCGAAGCCAATCTTCGAAATTGCTCGACTTTCCTCATCGTCGAATTGATGCGCGGCGGCATGGGGCCCCGGGAAGCATGCCTGGAGGCGCTTCGCCGAATCGCCGATCGCACCGAGCCGCGCCATCGGGGTAAAGGCGGCCTGCCGATTAACTCGGTGACGTTCTACGCCATCACCAAAGACGGCCGCTATGCCGGCGCATCCATGTATTCGGGGGCGCGATTCGCTATCTGCGATCATCGCGGTGCGCGACAGGAAGATTGCGCGTGGCTATTCGAGCGCAAACCCGATTAGTCTCGTTCGCCCCCGCCACGCCGCATCCTCTTGATGAACTGAATCTGGCCGGTGTGATAGATATCGTGCAGCGCGATTCCGCGAATTATGTAGGCGTTGGTCAGCTTGCTGCCGCCCGGCCGGGCATGCAGCGCCTTCGGCGACAATGAAGCAACCGCATCTCGCAGCCGCTGGTGTTCATCCTCCAGCAGGCGTACGGCATCCTTCCAGGCGCGATCCGGCGCCCCTGCCGGAACAGGAAACCAGTTGCTCCCCGCCAGCGCGAAGGCCCCGCGCTTCTCGCCGACGAGTCGGCGGCGCACGGTGTACTTCCAATAGGCCGCGTGCAGCACATGCTCCCAGATGCTCTTGCGGCCACGCCCCGGCGACCAGGCGGCCCGCTTCGCCGACAACCCCCGAAGCGAGCCCCGCAGATTCGTACCATGCCAGGACTTCCTCATAAACGCCTCATCAAGTACCGCTAGCAGCAATTCAACATCGCCCGAGTGACTCGACCTGCCCATTTAAGCGCTCCAGTTCCCTGCCATGCCAGGTTTTTGCCCCATTCCGGGAATTTTACCCGAAGCCGCGGGTACCCCAATAGGCGGACGGCGACCCGGCAGTATGCCGAGCGCCGGGCACGGCCCTGACTAAGGGATGGCGTCTACACAATCAGAAAAAGGAGAGTTCCAATGCGAAAGGCAACCATGACATGCGTGATGATGCTTGCCTTCCTTTCAACCGCCGCGATGTCGGGCCAGGGTGGATGTACGCCGACGATCGTCATCGACAACAACGGCAATAATGGCGGCCAGAACAACGGCGGCACAACGGGCCCGCAGGTTGGAATCAACCAGCCCGAAGCGGGAAACAATACAGGCCCCGCATTTCCGAATCTTCTGTCGCCTTGCCCCAGCGGCAATACGCCCGATTGCAAGTTGGCGTGGCAGTTTTACCTGGAGAATCGGCTCCTTCTCGTAGAAAGCGCAGACGCAAACGGACAGCGCTTTCGTGAATACATCTTCCTTTGCATGTCGCACGATTACACCTACGTGCTGACCCATGTTGACGGGGTGTCACCGCCGGCTCAGTCGATCCTTGGGGCATTTGTGACCCAGCAGGGCGAGCGCCAATTATTGCTGACCGTCAACCTGGAACGCCAGCAATGGGAATTAGAGTACCTGCCCAATGGGGATATGGCGGTGGTCTTTCCGGTCGGCCTCGTCGAGCCGGCCACGCCGGAAAACGGCGCTCTGATTGATCAGAAGGCCTACTTCATCATGAACGTCGACAACCAGGGGAACCTCCACCTGAACGGTACACCTGCAGGCATCTACCTGACCGGAGACGCTTGTTTCTAAGACATAAGAAGAAGCCGGGATCGCAGGCCGTGGAGTTCGATAGGGCCACTCACGTGAACCATCGAACGCCACCCCCGCGATCTCGGCCTTGTCATTGGCAGCGGCTGCTCCGACTTCGTGCATGCGAGCTGGTCGCCCTCCGGAAATGTGATGGGGGCCACGCGAGGCCGGGCGGAAGTCACGGCTACATGTCTTCGACTCGGGTGATAGACATTTACGAATCGATGCCCTTGCGATTCCGGACCAGCGCGGCCAGCTCTGCAAGTGATGGGGTCATATGCACGTTGGGGCGATTCGGGAGCTGCAACTGGCCGGCGGCGCGACCGCCAACGGCCAGCTCGGCCCCTCGAGCCGCCTGTCGCGCGGCCAGCTGCACGATTCCGCGCTCGATCTCGTTGGCGTCGCGAATGGAGTTGACGCAGAGGCAGACGATGTGTGGATCGTGTTCTTCAATGGATGCCAGCAATGCCTCGGTCGGCGTGTCCGGTCCAAGATTAGTTGTCGCTGCGCCTTCAGACGCCAGTGTCGCCGTCACCAGCAGCGGCGCCAGCGTGTAGGGGTCGCCCGCGGCACCGCCCACGACGGCGGTGAACGAAGCGCCGGGAGGGTCGAGCAGGAATCGAAGCCGCTCGACGGCCTGGCAGCAGATCGCCGTCGCACGATGCTCGACAAAAATCCCCGCCTCTTCATGTCGCCAGAGCTCGCCGATGCGCTCCATCGCGCTGCGAATCGAGCCATCCCCGATTTCCGCAACAGATCGCCCTGAGAGATAGAGGGACGCTATCAGCCCCCATGCCTCCACCTCTTTTCCTTCCCGAAGAAGTGCAAACAGGCGCTCCGCCGGGTCATCGCAAAGCAGGGCTACGTTTCCCGCCCGAGCCAGGTCGTCCATGCCGATGGCCTCCGGGCGCAGGAGCGGCGCACGGGTCGCCCGGATGAATCGAATGGCCTCGCCGATGGCGATCCGTCGGTGCCCACCCGCCGTCTTTGAGACCTGAATCAGCCCCTCGTCCGCCCACCTCTTGAGCGATGACTCGCTGACACCTATGGCCTCCGCAAGCTCTCTTGGCGAAATTATCGGACTCAATGTTCCTCCACTAATGAGATACAAACAAATATAACGAATTTTCGTTCAAGTCAAGCTTGACTATTCAAAGATATGTCAAATAATATGAACGTATTGAATGAATTGGTTGTTTATTCGTCTTTAGGTGATTTGATGATTCGAACCTGTCTGGATAGTGCGGCGAAGGCGTGCCGCGAAGAAGATTACGAAATCGCAGGCGCAGAATATCGGGCGCCTCGAGCCGGCCACAGCCATGGCGTGGTCGATACGGAGCGCATCGAGGCGGCCGTCCGAGAGATTTTGTTTGCGGTCGGGCAGGACCCTGATCGCGATGGCCTGGCCGACACGCCGGCCCGTGTGGCCCGGATGTATGCGGAGATGTTCGCCGGCACGCGCACCGATCCCGCCGTCCACCTCCAGAGAACATTCGAAGAGTCCTACGACGAGATCGTGGTTCTTCGCGACATCGACTTCGCTTCGATGTGTGAACACCACCTGCTGCCGTTCCTGGGCCGCGCCCACGTGGCCTACCTGCCGAATGGCCGGGTCGTCGGACTTTCCAAGCTCGCGCGCACGGTCGATGCATACGCACGACGTCCGCAGGTTCAGGAACGAATGACCGCCCAGATTGCTGACGCCCTGATGATTCATCTGGATGCTCGCGGCGCGCTGGTGGTAATCGAGGCGGAGCACATGTGCATGAAGGTGCGCGGCGCCTCCAAGCCCAACAGCGTCATGGTGACCTCCGCAGCCCGGGGAGTCTTTGCATCAGGCGCCGCATCGCGTGCCGAGGCGATGTCTCTCCTGGGCACAGGGAGATAGAAAGAGCTGAATCGAAAGTTAACCCGAACTGATCGTTGCATCTGAGTTTCGTCGCACGGCCGAATTCAGGAAACGCGTGTTTTCCTCGGCCGCCCGCGAAAAGAGATGATGAAAGCAAGATCGAGGAGTAATGCTCATGTTGAAATGGATGATCGTAGAAGCGATGGCAGTGGCGCTTGTCTTCGGAAATCAAGCCGGCGCTGCCCGCGCAGAGGCCGGCAAGGACATCGTCGACACGGCGGTCTCGGCCGGGTCATTCAACACACTGGCCACGGCCTTGAAGGCCGCGGACCTCGTTGACGCGCTGAAGGGGCCGGGGCCCTTTACCGTCTTCGCTCCGACGGACGAGGCGTTTGCCAAGCTGCCCAAGGGGGCACTCGACAACCTGCTGAAGAACAAAGAGCAGCTCCGCGCCGTGCTGATGCTGCATGTCGTTTCAGGAAACGTGAAATCCGGCGAGGTGGTAAAGCTGACATCAGCCAGAACGCTGCTGGGACAGTCGCTGTCGATTGACACTTCCAGGGGCGTGCGCATTGGCGGCGCCAATGTTACGAAGACGGACATCGGCTGCACCAACGGCGTCATCCACGTCATTGATACGGTCCTTCTTCCCAAGAACGACATCATTGAGACGGCTCGCAATGCCGGCTCCTTCAAGACCCTGCTCGCAGCTATTGAGGCCGCAGGGCTGACGGACACCCTGCGCAGCGAGGGGCCGTTCACTGTTTTTGCTCCGACGGATGACGCCTTCGCCGCGCTGCCCAAAGGCGCTCTTGAAAACCTTCTCAAGGACAAGAAGAAGCTCGCTTCGGTGCTGACGTATCACGTGGTACCGGGCAAGGTCATGGCCAAGGATGTGGTCAAGCTGAAGGAGGCCAAAACGGTTCAGGGGCAGAATGTGAAGATCGACGCATCCAGCGGCGTCAAAGTGGACGATGCGCGGGTGATCAAGCCCGACGTCGCCGCGGAGAACGGCGTGATCCATGTGATCGACGCAGTCATCCTGCCGCAGTGAGTGTGTGCTTAACTAGTGGTTCAGTAGTGTCTTGAGGTTTTTTAACCTGATTCTGTTGAGGTGAAACGATGAAGACTTTTGATGTGATTGCCGCGGTATTGCTTGTGGTCGGCGGACTCAACTGGGGCATGGTCGGCGTGGCCAATTTTGATCTGGTCGCGACGATCTTCGGAGCCGGTTCGATGCTCGCCAAAGCAGTCTACGCGCTCGTGGGTGTGGCGGCGGTCTACCAAGCGATGTCGCTCGGCGCCATTCAGCGGCGATGGGGCGTTCGGCCTGCGATGGCCTGACGTGATGAGTTGAACCAAGAGCCGGGGTCGCTTTCGTGCAGGATACGCAGGCGGCCCCGGTTTCACGTTCTGCTGTACAGCGAATCATGCTGACGATGGGCTCCAGCCAGCAAGGATATTTTGCGGAGTAAATCCAAATGACGAAATTGTGTGCAAAGAAGCTGTCGCTTTCGACGCTGTTGACGATGGCCCTCCTGGCGAGTCTCTCGTCGGGCTGTTTCATGTTCGGCGGCGGGGAGCCCCTGGAGGTCGTCGAGAGGGTCGACATCGAGCGCTACATGGGAACCTGGTACGAGATTGCAAAGTATCCCAATTCTTTTGAAGCGGGGTGCTTCGCGGTGACAGCCGAATATACCCTGCGCGATGACGGCACCGTGACCGTGCATAACGTCTGCCGCTCCGAAGACGGCCAGTCCATTCAGCGAACCATCACCGGCTTTGCGACCGTGGCTGATAAGGAAACCAATGCAAAGCTGACCGTGTATTTCTTCTATCCGTTCGGCGCGCCGTACTGGATCATTGATCTGGATGACGAATACCGGTACGCCGTGGTCGGCGATCCGACCCGATCATTTCTGTGGATCCTGAGTCGCACACCAACCCTGGATGAGGAAACCTATAACGGCATTCTCTCGCGCCTGCCGGCCAAGGGATACGACCCCGCGCGGCTGGAGCTCATGCCCCAATTTCCGGAAGTTTCCCCATGAACACGAAAACCTCGCGTCTGCCTTGCGAAAGTGTTCACGCTTTCGCTGTCGCGCCGTCGGCATGGTCACTGATCTGGCAGGCGGCACTTCTGCTGCTCTTTGCGCAAGCGGCCCTCGGTCAGGCAGGGGAATCCGATTGGCCGCAGTGGAGGGGGCCCACGCGCGATTCGAAGATCGGTGATCCTGCAACTTGGCCGAAGGACCTCTCCGGCCTGTCAACCAGCTGGCGGGTTGAACTTGGTCCGAGCTACAGCGGCCCGATCGTGGGGGGAGATCGGGTCTTCGTCACAGAAACACACGACAAGCGGGATGAGGTTGTCCGCGCGCTGGACCGCAGGACGGGCTCGGAAATCTGGCGCACAAGCTGGAAGGGCGCGATGAGCGTGCCCTTCTTCGCTCGCCGAAACGGCGACTGGATCCGCTCCACGCCTGCCTACGACGGCCAATCGCTCTTTGTGGCCGGGATGCGCGATGTGCTCATCTGTCTCGACGCGGAAACCGGCGCGGAGCGGTGGCGTGTGGATTTCCCCGCGACACGCAAAACGCCGGTGCCGAGCTTTGGCTTTGTCTGCTCGCCCCTGGTGATCGGCGATTACGTGTACGTTCAGGCGGGCGGCGCGTTTGTCAAACTCGACAAACACAGCGGAAAAGAAGTCTGGCAGACGCTCAAGGACGGCGGCGGGATGGACAGCGCGTTTTCGTCTCCGGTGCTTGCGACCCTGCACGGAGAGCTGCAACTGGTCGTACAGATGCGCCAGAAGCTGGCCGGCGTTCGCCCAGAGAATGGTGAGGTGTTGTGGTCGCAGGTGGTGCCGTCCTATCGCGGCATGAACATCCTCACGCCGACCGTCTTCGAGAACGGCGTCTTCACCAGCAGCCACAAGAACAAGACCTTCTTCTATCGCGTGACAAGCAATGGCTCCGGCTATGGCGTTTCCGAGGAATGGACGACGCCCGGACAGGGGTACATGTCCTCTCCGGTGGTCATCGGCCACCATGCGTATCTCCATCTTGGCAACGGTCGGCTCTGCTGTGTGGATCTGAAGGAAGGCAAGGAACTGTGGCGCAGCAAGCCGCTTGGAGAGTACTGGAGCATGGTTTCCAACGGCAATCGAATCCTGGCGCTGAATCAAAACGGGGAATTGCTGTTGATGGCAGCGAACCCGAAGAAGTTTCGTCTCCTCGATCGCCGCGAAGTTGCTGAAGCCGAGTCATGGGCACACCTAGCCGTCTGCGGTGATGAGCTGTTCGTGCGCGATCTTCAGGGCCTGACTGCGTTTCGCTGGGAGAATCGGCCGGCAGCGGTCGATGGCAAATCGCCATAGCCGTGAATGACGTCGGAGATCGAGATGGACGAACGTGTGGCGGCAGAAGGATCCGGGGAGGATGATCGGCCTTGTGTGCTGGTCACGGGAGCGACCGGCTACATCGGCGGGCGCCTGGTGCCGCGGTTGATCCGCGCCGGATACCGTGTTCGGTGTCTGGTGCGCTCGGCGCGAAAGCTAGCCGCGCGGCAGTGGGCCAACGGCCCCGCCGCCGAGATCATCGAAGCGGATCTGGGCGACCCTGAAAAGTTGCGACAGGCAATGCGCGGCTGCGATGCCGCTTATTATCTGATCCACTCCATGATGTCGGCGGGGGCGAACTATCGGGCACATGATCGCCTGCTCGCCACTCGCTTTGCAAAGGCCGCCCATCAGGCCGGAATTCGACGCATCATCTACCTCGGCGGGCTCGGAGAAACCGGTGAAGGATTGAGCGAGCATTTGACCTCCCGCAGAGAAGTGGAAGCGGCGCTGGCATCGACCAGGGTGCCTGTTACAGTCTTCCGGGCCGCGATGATCATCGGGTCGGGCTCGGCTTCCTTTGAAATCCTTCGCTATCTTGTGGAGCGGCTGCCGGTCATGGTGACGCCGCGGTGGGTGAGTACGCAGTGTCAGCCGATTGCCGTGCGCGATGTGCTGCATTACCTGGTTGTTTGTCTTGAGCAGCCCGAGAGCATCGGTCGGACGCTGGACATCGGCGGGCCGGATGTCCTGACCTACCGTGAATTGATGGACGTCATGGCCGAGGCCATGAAACAGAAAAAGCGGATCGTGATTCCAGTGCCGGTCCTGACGCCACGGCTCAGTTCATTGTGGATTCACCTCGTTACGCCGATCAGCCATCGTATCGCGCGGCCGCTGGCGGAGGGCCTTCGAAACCGGGTTGTCTGCCGCAATGAGGATGCAGCCCGACTCATGCCGCACGAATGTCTCGGCGTGCGCGAGGCAATCGACGCAGCGCTCGGCAGGTTTACAACGAGCGAAGTTGAGACGACGTGGTCGGACGCAGGGCCGATTCCCGGTGATCCGGACTGGGCGGGTGGCCGCACCTTCGTCGATCGGCGCTGCATGCGCGTTTCCGCAAGCCAGGCAGCGCTCTTCGCTGCGGTATGTCGCATCGGCGGGCGGAACGGCTACTACACGGGCGACGGTCTCTGGCGGCTGCGCGGCATCCTCGACCGATTCGTCGGTGGGCCAGGACTTCGCCGCGGACGTCGGCATCCCGAGAAGCTGTCCTTCGGCGAGGCGCTGGACTTCTGGCGCGTCACGGCGATCGAGGAGGGGCGACGGCTGGAATTGCGCGCGGAGATGTGGCTGCCAGGTGAAGCGACGCTGGAGTTCGAGATCCGCCCGGAAGGGAATGGAAGCGTGCTGACTCAGACGGCTCGCTTTAAGCCGCACGGTCTGGCCGGTGTGGCTTACTGGTATGCGGTGGCTCCGCTGCATGGCATCGTGTTTAACGGTCTCTTGCGCGGCATTGCCGGCACGGCAGGAGCGACGGCATCTCCGCTGGATGCGCCGCCCGATCTGTCCTGCACGCTCGTGGGGGGGCGACCCTGATGGTTCGCTTTGGGGTGTGCTGCTGCTTTCGCGACGTGGTAATTCGATTTCGTACCACGACGGCCGCCGCGATGCTACGGCTGCCACGGGCGACGCGACTCGAGCGCCTAGCGGAGCTGGCCCTCGCAAATGCAGCGGCGCTTCGCGAGGCCATTCGTTATTGCGCGTCGCAGGGCATCGGTTGTTTTCGAATCAACAGTCAGATTCTGCCGCTTCTGACGCACCCCGAAGCGGGCTACGCCGCCAGCGACTTGCCGGATGCGGAGTCGATCGTTGCGGCCTTCGTTGCCTGCGGACGTACGGCGGCACGGGCCGGCGTACGGCTGACCTTTCATCCCGACCAGTTCGTGGTACTCAGCAGCCCGAAGGAGCAGGTGATCAGAAACTCGATCGCAGAGCTTGAATATCAGGCGATGGTCGCAGACTGGGTCGGCGCTGACGTGATAACTCTGCACGGAGGAGGAGCATATGGTGACAAAATATCGGCACTCGATCGGTTGCGGCGAAATCTGAGCAGTCTTTCCGCTGGCGCCCGAAGCCGAATCGCCCTGGAAAACGATGACCGAGTCTTTACGCCCACTGATTTACTTCCGTTGTGCGGGTCCGAGGGGGTGCCGTTCGTCTATGACGTGCATCACCATCGCTGCCTCCCGGACGGCCTGTCGACGGATGAGGTTACAAGGCGGAGCATCGCGACGTGGAATCGTGAACCGCTTTTTCATGTGTCCAGCCCTCAGGGCGGGTGGCGTGCGGCCAACCCGCGCGTACACGCCGACTTTGTCCGAGTTTCGGATTTTCCGGAATGTTGGAAAGTGCTGCAGGTGACTGTCGAAGTAGAAGCCAGGGCAAAGGAGGCCGCCGTGCTACGCCTGATGGGGGCTGTAGCGGCGAGGCCCTCTGTCGCCGCGGGTCCCCGAGCGACACGCACGACAGCGGGGGGGTTGGCATGAAGGTCTATACGCTGTTACAGACACAGCGAATCCCGCGGCCGATCGGAGAGGTGTTTGACTTCTTCTCGGATGCCTCGAATCTCGATCTGCTCACGCCGGCCTGGCTGCATTTTGAGATTCGCACGCCGACCCCGATCGAGATGCGTATCGGCACACAGATCGCATACACCATACGATGGTACGGTGTGCCGATCTCGTGGCTGACCGAGATCATCGACTGGCAGCCCGGACGGCAATTCGTCGACACGCAGGTGCGCGGACCCTATCGCCTGTGGCATCATACGCATCGCTTTGAAGCGGACGGCGGAGAGACAGTCATGGAAGACATGGTGCGTTATGCGTTGCCGCTCGGGCTGATCGGCCGTATTGCACATGCGATGGTCGTTCAGCGGGACATTCGAACGATATTTGAATTTCGCGCGGAGAAGATTCGCGGGCTGATGGGATCCCAGTCGTGATGCGTCAGACGTCCAGGTCTTTGACGTGGATCGCGTTGGTCTCAATGAAGCCGCGGCGCACTTCGACGTCGTCGCCCATGAGAATCGAGAAGATGCGGTCGGCGGAGCGCCAGTCGACTTCCATCTGCTCCTGGTCTTCGCGCCCGGCCTCGCTGATGACCACCTGAAGCAGTTGGCGCCGCGCGGGGTCGAGCGTCGTTTCCCAGAGTTCGTCCGGGTTCATCTCGCCCAGGCCCTTGAAGCGCTTGATTGTGGCGCCGTGCTGGCCGAGCTTGCGAACGCCGTCGGCCACGCCAGCGAGATTGTCCAACTCGACCGGGTCGTGGCCACTGGTCATCAACAGGTACTTCGCCGGCGTCAGTTCGCCGGTAATCAGCTCCTCACGGCGGGCGAAATAATCTTCCAATGCAAGGTGATGTTCATCGAGCCATGCGATTGCCTTTTCCAGGCGGCGACATTCCGAGAGTTCATATCGCACGAGCTGTGCTGGTGCGCCGTCTTCCTCCGTGGCAGCGGGCAGACTGACGCCGCCTTCGACGACTTCGACTGCACCGAGCTTTTCCTGCATCTCTCGACGGAAGCGATTGAAGCTGTCCTCGTCGCTGAAATAGTGTTCTTCGTTCTTCAGCACGGCACGCAGACGCGGCAGGCCGGACGACTTGCCGCCGCGGTGGCGCTTGAGGAAATCCTGGAAGTCGATACCTCGTCGCTGGAAGACGCGCTGGATGTAGGCCATGTCATCCAGAACGCGAACAAGCGCGCGCAGGTCGTCGCCTTCGAGAAATCGCTCTTTGCCGGTTACTTTGCCCGATGCGTCCAACTCGCGGACCGCCAGCTTCGTGCCGTCGAGACCCCAATCGGTGAGTTTGCCATCGAGCACGGTGTCGTTGAGTACGAACTCAGATTTCTTGCCGCGCTTGAGAAGATAGAGCGGCGGCTGAGCGATGTACATGTAGCCGGTGTCGATCAATGCCCGCATGTGGCGGAAGAAGAACGTGAGCAAAAGCGTGCGGATATGGCTGCCGTCCACGTCAGCGTCGGTCATGATGATGATCTTGCCGTAGCGGCACTTGGTGGCGTCGAAGTCTTCGGAACCGGGCACGCCGCAGCCCAAGGCGCCGATGATCGTTTTGATTTCCTCGTGGGAGAGGATTTTGTCCATGCGCGACTTTTCGACGTTGAGAATCTTACCCTTGAGCGGGAGGATGGCCTGCGTCAGGGAATCGCGCCCCTGCTTGGCCGAGCCGCCTGCCGAATCGCCCTCGACGAGGAACAACTCTGATTCCTGAGGGTCCTTGCTGCGACAGTCCCAGAGCTTGCCGGGAAGATTGCCGCTGGACAGGGCGCTCTTTCGCGTCGCCTCGCGGGCCTTGCGGGCGGCTTCACGGGCTGCGGCCGCGGCGATGCCCTTGTTAACGACACGCTTCGCGTCGCCGGGATTCTCTTCAAGCCAGTTGCCGAGCTGCTCGTTGACCACCGTTTGTACAAATGACTCGACCTCCGCATTCATGAGGCGGTCTTTGGTCTGACCCTGGAAGTCGGGTTCGCGAACCTGCGCCGAGACGACGGCGGTGAGCCCCTCGCGCCAGTCTTCTCCCTTGATCTGGAGGTCGCCCTTGAGCAGGTTGCTTTTGCGGGCGTAGGCATTGAGTGTGCGGGTCAGGGCTGTCTGAAAACCGGACAGGTGGGTGCCTCCGTCGCGGTTTTTGATGTTGTTGGCAAAGGCGAGGATATTCTCGTTGTAGCTGTTGTTGAACTGGAAGGCGATCTTGCAGCCGACGCCTTTTTCTTCGTCGCGGCCGGCGAGCACCTGTACCTTGTGCAGGCCCTCCTTGCCCTCGTTCATGTGGGCGACGAATTCGCGCAGGCCGTCGCTGTAGCAGAATTCGTCGTTCTTGCCGCTGCGCTCGTCGATGAAGTTGATCCGCAGGCCTTCGTTGAGATAGGCCAGCTCACGCAACCGCGTTGAGAGAATCTCGGTTCGGAAATTCGTATCAGCGAAGATTTCGCCATCGGGCATGAACTCGACGCGCGTGCCGGTGCGCGAGGTCTCGCCGATGATCTCCAGATCTTTGACCGGCTTGCCGCGCTCGAAGCGCATCGTGTAGACCTTGCCGCCGCGCTGTACTTCGACGACGAGCCATTCGGACAGAGCATTGACCACGCTGACACCGACACCGTGCAGGCCGCCGCTCATCACATAGGAATCGCGGTCGAACTTGCCGCCGGCATGCAGGACGGTCAGCACGATTTCGAGGGAACTCTTGCCGTCAAGCAGGGGGTTGTCAGGCAGGTGCTTGGGCTCGACCGGGATGCCGCGGCCGTCGTCGGTGACCGTGCAGCTACCGTCGGCATTGATTTTGACCACAATGTTCTTGCAGTAGCCGGCGAGGGCCTCATCCACTGCGTTGTCCACGACTTCCCACACCAGGTGGTGAAGGCCGTGGAGCTGGGTGTCGCCGATGTACATCGAGGGCCGCTTGCGGACGGCCTCCATGCCTTCGAGCACGCGGATACTGTCGGCGCCGTACTCTGTGCCGGGATGCGCCGGTTCAGCTTCTCTGCGCAGTACTTCCACCGCGCCGTCAGAATGGGAGCCCGTGGAAGGTGCGGTCATGTGTGCTGGCCTCGTGGTCTCATGCGACTTCCGGTCGTCACGGTCTTCTGGTCGGTGGTTCGACCCAGTTGATAATCAATCCGAACAACTTCGCTCGAGCCCAGCTCGGCATTGATGGCGTTGAGAAGAATGCCATTGAGCTGGCGTTCCAGAACATATCGCGTTGCGGCACTGTCGACCCGAATCTGAAGCCGACCTGCCCGGAAGGTCTCGACCTTTGCAGAATCCGCGTATTGAGCAGGGAGGACGCGCTGCCACGCGGCATCCACCCGTCGGGTGGCAGCATCCCGGGCCGTGGCCGATTCGGGCCAGGCCGTGGCGGTAAGTTCCCCCAGCGTCGCGGGAAGCCGACGGCGGGCACGCTCACAATTATAGCGCTGCCAGAAGACCGATTGCAGGACGCGCGACGCCCCCGCCAGTCCGGCTGACGCGAGAATCTCCTGTCGCTGTGTTCTTCTGGTTGAGTTTCTTTGAGACATCCCAGCCGATCGGAAAAGCCGCTTGCGGACGGGCCTGCGTTCGCTGCGGTCAGGTCAGACTTACCGGCATCACCACATACTGATAGACCGGGCCGCTGCGGATCAGGCCGGGCCGCGCCGGTTCCTTGAGTTCCAGCGTCAGGTTCTCGCCGCAGACCTTGAGGGCATCCTGCAGGAACTCGGGATTGAACCCGATCGTGATCGGGCTGCCGGTGTATTCGATACCAGAGAGCTTAACCACGGCTTCGCCCTGTTCATGGGCCTTACCGGAGATCACCATGCCTTCGGGGCCGATGGCGATGCGAATACCCTTGGAATCAACCGTGGACAGCACGGCGGAGCGCCGAACCGCGCTGAGGAACTCGTCTGTCTTCAGCGTTATCTTCTTATCGTTGTCTCGTGGGATCACGTCTTCGTACTTTGGAAAATGTCCCTCGACGAGGACGCTGCTGAGCTCGGCCTGTTCGGTCCGCATGTGGACCTGATTGGCAGAGATCTTTACATTCATTACTTCGTCCCCGCCGAAATGCAGCCGCCCGAGCAGGGCCAGGGCCTTGGCCGGCACGATGGCCTGGAGGTCATCGCCGACGGATTTTTCGAGCGAAGCCGCTGACATCGCAAGCCGGCGGCCGTCGGTAGCAACAAGCTGCAGCGTTTTACCCTTCTTTTGCCAGAGGACGCCGTTGATCGCATAGCGCGTATTCTCGCGCGCTGCGGCGAAGAGAGTATGCTCGACTGCATCCCGCAAGGGGGCGACTTTCACCGAAAAGTCCGCGTCTCCTTCGAGATCAGGAACAGGAGGAAACTCGCGCACGCTCTGACCGATCACTGTAAAGTGGCTGTCGGCCCCGCGGATGTGAAGGGTGTCCTCATCCGACTCGAAAGACATGGTCTCGTCGGCGGATTCGCGGACGATAGCGAGCAGGCGCTCACAACTGACGAGGGTCTCGCCGGGCTTGGTGACGTCGACCTGGCGGATGTGATACCGCAGGCCGACTTCCTGGTCATACGCCGTGAGTGTGACCAGGTTCTTGGTGCCCGTGATCCGAACACACTGGAGAATTGGCTTGGTCGAGCGCGCCGTCGCCACCGCGGAGGCCGCAGAGAGACCTTCCAGAAGCGCGAGCCGATCACAAATGAACTTCATAGCAACGCCTCAACAAGTACAGAAAAGACATCACACCTGATGACTGTTACGTCTACTCTTCTATCCAAGTAATAGACAATCACAGTCCTTCGTATGCCCTGTCAATCCCGAGCGCATCCGAGGCCGGATAACGCAGGTTTTGACGGGCATTGATGATACCGCAGACTGCCGGCGGCGTCTATCTGGACAACCTGTCGAATCCCCTGTGAGCCGGTCGCTTTGCGTGGACGGAACTGACAGTTTGTCGGGCAGGTCGAAAATCTCCACGAGCCAACCTCGTTCCTCGACGCAGGTTATTCACGGCAACTAACAGTCGCTGGTCAACCTGCTCGCTGGAGGGCTTGTTCCATTTCTTCGATTCGACGACGGAAGTTGGAATCTTCCTCGCGCATCCGAGTGATGAGTTTGTTGGCATGCAGCACGGTGGTGTGGTCCCGGCCGCCGAAGAACCCGCCGATTTCCTCGAGACTGTGACTTGTGCATTGCCGGGCGAGGTACATGCAGATCTGGCGTGGCAGGGCGATTGAGCGACTGCGGCGGCGGCCCTGGAGGTCGGAGAGCTTCACATCAAACCGTTCCGTGACCACGGTCATGATGTCCTGAACGCGGATCGGCCGGCGGGCGCCCTGAATCTCCCCGCCCAGGACCATTCTGGAGAGAACCAGATCGATCGGCTTTTCTTCGAGGGCTGCGGCACTGTGCAGGCGGTTGAGAGCACCTTCCAGCTCGCGCGCGTTCGAGGTGATGGTGGAGGCGACGTACATCGCCACTTCCTCCGGAAGCTCGATACCGCGCATTCGCATTTTTTTCTGAATGATGGCCAGTCGCGTCTCCAGGCAGGGCGGATCAATTCGAGAAACAAGGCCCCACTTGAAGCGGCTTACCAGACGCTCCTCAAGCTGTGGAATCTCAGAGGGAGAGCAATCGGCAGTGAGCACGATCTGCTTGTGCATCTGGTAGAGGGTGTTGAACGTGTGGAAGAATTCTTCCTGCGTGCCATCGCGGCCGGAGAGGAACTGCACGTCGTCCACCATCAGGACGTCGGCGTGTCGGTAGCGGTAACGAAAGCCGTTCAACAGGCCACGCTCGACCGCTTCAATGAACTGATTAACGAATGTCTCGCAGGACATGTAGACAATGCGCGTGCCCGGGGAATGATCGAGCACACGGTGGCAGATTGCCTGGAGCATGTGGGTCTTGCCGAGGCCTGCGCTGCCGTGGATGAAAAGCGGGTTGTAGGTGGTTCCCGGTGACTGGCTGACAGCCGTGCAACTTGCGTGAGCCATGCGGTTGCAAGGGCCGACGACGAAGTTTTCAAAGGTGTAGTCGCTGTTGAGCCGCAGCCCGGGGCCGGCGAATTCCTCAGACCCGGCAACGTTTCGCGGGGCATAGCCGGCAGATTCGAGGGTTTCGCCATTGGCGGCTTCGAATCGGACCGAGACCAGCCGACCCGTCGCGGCCTGCGCGGCCTCGACGAACGGCCTCATGCAGTGTTCAACGAGGTAGCTCAGTTGGGCCGCATTGGCAGCCAGGACCGTCAAAACGCCGCTGTTCAGAGAGCCCGACCGCAGCTGTGAAAACCATCCGCGCGAGATAGCAGGATGATGGGTGCGCACGTGGCCCAGAATGTCCGCCCAGACACTCTCACTCAGCTCGTTCATGGATGTCGCTCGACACGCCGGGGCGCGTACGCTACAGAACGCGAAGCGCCGGGCGGGATAATATCGTAAGTCGTTATTTTATAAACAATAATGGATCAGAACCGATCCAGCTCCTACGGACAGCATATTAACGTTTTGCGAAGCCCGGGACAATGCCGAACTGATGTGAATTGTGGATAAAATGTTCCTGCGTGGTGGGAATCTTACGTAAGCTTCGTGCGCGGTTTAAGATATCGACCGAGATTAATTTTTCTTGTCGCCTTGGTATCGCATCCGCCAAGAATGATATGCGGGACTATAGCCGGGTGGGGCGAGTCAGCTTGCAACTCTTTGGTTTCCATGTACAATGCTCTGTTCGGCGCGGCGATGGCGCATTCAGGGCAGACCCCGTATCATGCACTTTTACACGAGCGTTTGAAAGCGAGTCTTCAGAAATGACCGGTGGGCGGTGCGGCTGCGTCGAGACCGGTCCCTGACCGAAGGAATACGACACGATCATGGAAATGACGGCAGATCTCGCAGCGATTCTCGACAAACCCGAATTCGATGTGGAATCCTACAAACAGGTCAAGGAAGCTGCGTTCGCGACGAGCGAGTCGCTGAACCGATTCGTCGAGCTGCTTTCCAGACTCCAGCGATCTGCGGAGTCGGGCGGATCCCAGGGTGCCGCGCAGGCGATCAAGCTCGGCCTCGGTTACTTGTTGATCGGTGACACATCGCAGGCACTCGACTGGCTGGAAAAGGCCGGGCCGTCAGCCCTGCGTGAGTTTCACATCGGCATCGCCCTTCGAGATCTGCGGCGCTACAGCGATGCTGCGACGCGCTTCGAGGCGGCAGTCGGCAAAGGGTGGGATCGGCTGGATTGCGACTGCCAGCGCGCCGAGTGTCTCTTGCTTTCCGGTGATATCGACGGCGCATCGCGCCTGCTCGATGCCCACCGAGCCGCGGGAGCTTCCTCTGCCATCTGGCAATATGCCCGCGGACGCGTGCTTCATGAGCAGGGCCAGTTGGATGCTGCGATCGAGGCCTACGAGGCCGCGCTGGCCATTGACTGCGATCATGCGCTGGCGATGTTCCACCTTGCGTATCTGCTTGACCTGCACGGCAGCGATGAGCGGGCGCGAGAGCTTTACTACCGCTGCACGGAGCTGCCATTTGTACACAGTCATGCGTTGATGAATCTTGCCGTGATCCTTGAGGATCGTGCGGAGTATGAGAAGGCCACGGCCTGCCTGCGGCGCGTGCTGGCGGTCAATCCGAACAACGCCCGGGCGCGGCTGTATCTGAAGGATGTCCTGGCGGCCCAGAACATGTACATTGATGAGGTGCAGCTCAAGGCCCAGGAGAAGCGTGACGCGGTCATGGATATCCCGGTGACGGACTTCGAGCTTTCCGTCCGCAGCCGGAACTGCCTTAAGAAGATGAACATCAACACCCTGGGCGACCTCCTGCGGATCACCGAGGCGGAGCTGTTGTCCTACAAGAACTTCGGCGAGACGAGTCTTCGAGAGATCAAGGCCATGCTTGCCCAGAAAGGGCTCTCGCTGGGCCAGAATGCCGATCGCAGGGAGGTCGTTTCGTCCGGCGAGCCGATCGAGGCCGCAGCCATGTTTCCGGATGCGAACCCCGAACTTCTTTCGCGGCCGGTGACGGCGCTGGAGTTGTCCGTCCGATCTCGAAAGTGCCTGCAACGATTGGGGATCAATACCGTTGGCGAGCTGGCGGCGCGTTCGGAACAGGAGCTTCTCGAATCGCGAAATTTCGGCCAGACTTCGTTGAAGGAAATCAAGAGCCAGCTTGCTTCTCTGGGGCTTGGTCTTCGCGGCGGAAATTAGATCGCCGGTGTAGATACGGCATTTCTCGATCTCTCCCAACGTTTTTTTCGTGCCCGGGTAGCGCCGGAACGGATGAATACTTCAATCTTCGGCCTGAAAATGCTGATTTCTCGCGGTCGCGGGCGGTCGGTTACAATTCCCCGACAGGGCGGACCGTGTGCGATGTCGTGAAATGCCGCCCCTGCGCCCATTGGAGAACACCATGACTGCCGTAGCACCGAAGTCCGCCGAGACCCCCAGCGCATTCGATTATTTCAATGTTCGCACGCTTCTGAGCGAGGACGAGATCGCGATCCAGGAGGCAGTGGCGCGCTTCGTCGACGAGCGCGTGCTGCCGATCATCCCGCAGGCGTTCGAAGACCATCGCTTCCCGAAGGAGCTGGTGCCGGAACTCGCCGCGATGGGGCTGCTGGGTTGCAACATCGAGGGCTATGACTGCGCCGGGCTGAACAACGTCTGCTACGGGCTGATCTGCCAGGAGCTGGAGCGAGGCGACAGCGGCGTGCGGAGTTTTGTCAGCGTACAGGGCAGCTTGTGCATGTATCCGATACTGGCATATGGCAGCGAGGAGCAGCGGACGAAGTATCTGCCGCGGATGGCCAAGGGCGAGTGCATTGGCTGCTTCGGGCTGACCGAGCCGGACGGCGGCAGCGATCCCGGCACGATGAAGACGCACGCCGTCAAGAAGGGCGGCGACTGGGTGATCAATGGGGCGAAGATGTGGATCACCAACGGCACGATCGCAGATATCGCGATCGTGTGGGCGAGCACCGATCAGGGGATCATGGGATTTATCGTCGAGAAGGGCACGCCGGGCTATACCGCACGGGATATTCTGAGGAAGTTTTCATTGCGTGCGAGCGTGACCAGCGAGCTTTTCCTCGACAATGTGCGGGTGCCGGAGAGCCAGCGGCTGCCGAACGTCGTGGGCTTGAAAGGGCCGCTGGGGTGTCTGACGCAGGCGCGCTACGGCATCGCATGGGGCGCGATCGGCTCGGCGATTGCGAGCTTCAAGGAGGCGCTGGAGTTCGCGAAGATTCGCGTGGTCTTCGGGCGACCTATCGCCCATACACAGACGATCCAGCGGCGGCTGGCCGACATGGCCCGGCGGATCACCACGGGGCAACTGCTGGCGTTGCAGCTTGGTCGGCTCAAGGATGCGGGCACGATGCACCACAGCCAGGTGAGCATGGCGAAGTGGAACAACGTGCGGATGGGGCTCGATGTGGCCCGCGACGCCAGAGACATCCTCGGCGCGGGAGGGATTTCGATCGAATGCAGCCCCATCCGGCACATGCTGAACCTGGAGAGCGTTATCACCTACGAGGGGACGGAGACGATCCACGAACTGATCGTCGGACGGGAGCTGACTGGGCACGCGGCGTTTTGAGTGGAAGTGCCATAAAAATGTGTGATTGAATGCAAAAGCCCGTGGCGGGCATGCCACGGGCTTTGTTTTTGCAACGACGATGTACCGGGCGGCTGTTCATCAATGCGAGTCGCCGCGTCGCGGAACTGCGATGAACAAACCTCACCCGCGAGGCGGACCGCCGCCACCGCCGCCGAAGGGGCCGCGTCCACCGGGGCCGCCGCCGGGCGGGCCAGGGGGCTGGATGCCGCGCTTTTCCATCTGCTTTCGCATCGCGCCGAAATAAGCCATGCGCTGGGCGGTCTCGTTCGGGTTCCGGGTTTCGGAACGCTCCTTGCGCTCCTCACGACTGGCGGATCGCATCCGCTCGCGCCATCGCTCGCGGCGCTCTTCGCGCTCCTTCTCTATCTCTTCCTCTGTCTTGCCTTCGTCGCGCGCCTTACGATCATCCTCATCGCGGCGGCCATCCATCATTTTCCTCCACTTTTCCATGTCATCGATGTGGCGGTTGAGGATGTCTTCGCGGCGCTCGGGATCGGCCTCGAAGTATTCGTTGACCCGTGCGCGCATCTCGCTTTCCCACATCTCGCGCATGCTCTCGCCGAGCTTCTCACGCTCCTCGTCGGAGATGTCTTCGCGGCGCATCTGCTCACGCAGCTTCTCTACCGCCTCGAAGCGATCTTCCAGTGAGGCATCCCTCGGGATATTGATCGCGACCTGCTCTTCGGGCTGGTGCAGGAGGTGCGAGGCCACCACCCAGCCACCGCCAAGCAACACGGCGAAGGCGACGCCGCCGATGATCCATGGTTTTCGATTGGTTGCTGACTCGCTCATCACTTGTGTCTCCCTGTCTTATTCAAAGTCGGTGACGTGTCCATCATTGTAGACATATCGGCGGGCGCCTTCAGAGCCGCCCTTGCCGTGGAAATTATCATAATCGCGAAAGATCCAGACGGTGTTCTCCGCGGGGCGGCGGCCCATGAACTCCTGAATGCGCTTCAGTGCTGATTCCATCGTCTGGCCGCCAAGCAGGTGGGCGCGGTACTCGTAGCTGCTCTTTTCAGTCTCGAAGTACGATTTGCCGATGTTCGGAACCGTGCGCTCCATCTGGCCCTGGTCCATCGGGCAGGCGAACACCTTCGGGTCGGCCGAGTGCGGCGCCAGAAGGTCGGCGATGAAAATGGTTTCGCCCGACGGAACCGGGAAGGCGTCCATCGAGGGCATGAAGGAGGCGAACGGGTAGACATCGTTGTTCGCATCCAGATAGGAGCGCATGGCCATGTTGACCTGTCGCAGGTTGCTGCTGCATGCGGTACGCACGCCGCGGGCCCTGGCGGTGCTCAGGGCGGGAAGCAGGATGCCGATGAGTGTCGCGATGATGGCGATGGCGACGAGCAATTCGATCAGGGTGAATGCCCGCCATGCAGGGGGTTTCGCGCGGCGGCCGGATAGCGTCAGATTGCGTGGTTCGCAGGTCATGGTGCAGGGTCGTGGCGATCGGTCTGGCCTTCGGGCCGGCTGCATTATAACGGAAGGCCGGCCGCGATCTTTCGCGGGCTGTCCTGCCGGCCTGGCGCAGGGGCCCCACTGCCAAACGCCCTGCGGGGCGGGCTATTGCGTGCCCGGTTTATCTGCATGGCGGTCCCGCCAAAGGCCGCAGAGCAGGGCTCCGACGACCAAGCCGATGATAAAGCCGTGTTTGACACCGAAAGCGATGGCGCCGACGAGCAGGACGATCATGAACTGTCGGGGTTCGGCTGCGGTGTCGCGGATGAGCGCCATCAGGGCAACGGCCTCGAAGAGCAGGATCACGCCGAGAACCGGCAGCGGGTAGGCGGTGACCAGCGCCCCCACAGAGCTGCCGAAGGCGAGCCCGATGACGATGTAGGCGAGGCCGTAGATGATGACGGAGCCGCCGGTTCGCGCGCCGAAAGCGTAGTGGCCGGCGAGACCGCCACAGCCGTGGCATACGGGGATGCCGCCGAATACGCTGGCGAAGGTGTTCGCCACGCCATAGGTGAGGCCAATGCGCTTCACACTGATGGCTCGATCGGGGAACAGATCGCGCAGGGTCTGATTGGTGGCGATGACGGCGTTTGAGAGAGAAAGCGGCAGTTGCGGCAGCGCGAGGACGAGCAGGCCTGTCCAGAATGCATCGAGCGTGGGGATGCGGAACTCGGGGACGGTGAGGGTTGAGGCGAATTGCACGTCGGCCCAGTCGATCGTGAGCAGCGCTGCATAAACGAGGCCGACGGCGATGACGACCAGCGCGGCGGGCACATGGCGGTTGTCGCGAAGCAAAATCACCACGACAAAACAAATTGCCGCCAGCGCGTAGCCGCTGACCCCCAGCGAGGGGACGTATTCTTTCAGGGCCAATGAGGCGAGACTCAATCCGAGGCCGAGTTGGATACCGCGGACGGCGGCGCGGGGGATGACGCGCGCCAGCCAGGTGAGCGCGCCGCTGATGCTCAGCGCCAGCATCATGGCAGCGATGGCGAGGCCTCCGCCGAAGATCACGTCTCCGGTGATTTTCTGGGTAATGATCAGGACCGCCATGGCCTTGAGCGGCTGCATCGGCATGGGCAGGCCATAGATGAGGCCGGTGAGTACCTGGAGCAGGCCGAAGACAATGAACACGGTCGCGCCGTCGAGATTCGCGGCGGCGATCATGGCGAGGATCAGCGGCAGGTCGGTGCCGATATCACCGAAGCTGCCCGCGAGTTCGTTACGGTCGAAGCGAATTCGGGGCGCGTGCGTCATGCGCCCAGCATTTCACTGACAAAGCGGGAAATGTCCAGCCCGTCGGCCGTGCCGCTGCCGTCAAGATCGGCCCGGATAGAGTCGGAGGCCTCTGAGTTGATCCCCAGCAGGATCTGAATGAATGCGTCAGCATCCGACACATCCACTTCGCAATCGCCGTTGAAGTCCGCCCGCAGCGCATTGGGCGTGCCGGGCCCCACGATAGCGACCTCGACATCCACCCCCGTCATGAACAGAGTCAGGGTGGCCGTGGCTGGCACCGGAGGTCCGGCGGCGTCGAAGCGGAAGTTGTACATCGTTCCCCAGCGGATGGCGTTCGCATTCGGGTTGAGCGGATACGGCTCGGTGGACCACCGGACAAGCCCGTCAGCATTCAGGAATTGCCACGGCTCGCTCGAGTAGTTCGGCGCGTTGGCTTCGGGAGCGTGGTTGCGAACGGCGTGGAAGCCGGCCGATGTCACCTCTGCACACGGCGTCGCGGGCACGGCAAATGCTCCGACGCCGGCGTCGTTATTCATGTTGTAAATTGCGAATTCGTAGTGATAGAGTCCCGCGGTGAGAGGAGAGACTTCGTACGCCACGATGATTCGGCCGTCAGAGCCCGGCGACGGATTGACCTCGATATGTGTCGCCGAAGACCACGCGTAGATTGCGGGCGCCTGCTGGATGGTGGAGCCCTGGGGCGAAAATGAGAAGACCCCGCTTTCAGACGGGCCTGATACCGCCACGATTCGATGGCCGACGTTGTTGAAGGAGTTGCCGGCGGCCGAGTCGTGCGGGGTGACTGCGTGCGACTCCAGCACATAGACAGCACCGGGAAAGGCCAGGTCGTCATCGTCGACCTGCAGCCGATGAGAAATCCCGTTATGTGAATGGCCCGCGTGGTTGTTGAGCGACGGCGGATACACACCGGTGAACGGGTTGACGTAGCCGCGCGATGACAGGTTTGATTGAGAAGCCGAGCTGGCTGCGCTGTGCGGGGTGGAGCAGCCCGGGCCGAGCGCGGGGCCGCAGAGCTCAGAGGGCGTGCATGCTGCGCAGGTGGCATTCTGCAGGGGGCAGTAGCTGTTGAACACCCACGACATGCCGATTTGTTCGAAGCGGGTGCTGCCGTCGACCACGCCCATGCGGTACATGTTCTGTGTGAAAAGAGGATGGGCGTTATCGGGCAGGCTTCCCCACGGCAGGGGAGCGGTGCCGGCGTTGTAGTGTGAAGTTCCGAACGAGACGCCGATGGTGCCGCTTCCGATTTCGCCGACACGACCGAACTGTGCGGGGGCAGTGATCTGGCAGAGGGCAATATCAGGGTCCGCCCGTGCCGGCGCCACGCATGCATTGAGCGCGATTATCGCGGCGGCGCAGATGTACGGCTTCTTCAACGACGACCTCCGCAACACGTCGGAGCCACGGCCGACCGATCGAATTGGATGAGCAACATCATAAAAGAACTCGCACCTCCTATCAACCCGCCCCTGCCCAATGTGCCGGCCAGATGCGCCCGAGCAAAAAGGCGGTTGTTGCTCGTTGCGATGACCTGGTGCGAGCGTGGAGATCAGTGTTCGACGGAGAAGACCTGCTCGGCGCGTTCGGCCGTGGCGGCGCGGATCAGCCAGCCCTGCATCTTTTCAAGATCTTCGCAGGCGCGGAGCTTCTCGCGTGCTTCTTCGTTGAGCATCACGCCGCGGGTCGAGAGCAGCGACTCGATGGCCTCCGCGGTTTTTTTGCGGCGCACCGCGTCGTCGTCCGTGACGACAGAGACCTCTTCTTCTTTTTCCTTCTCCGGCATGGCCAGTCGATCGCCCTCGGCCTTCGCGATGCGGTCGTACCACTCCTGCGGATAGCCCGGGTGCTTCGGCTTGCCGAATTCGTCGCGGACATTGCCGTCGACATACTTCCAGATGAGGTGTTCGCCGAGCTTCTTCCAGCGATGGACCGTCTCATCGCCCACGCCGACGGAGTAATCCGTCAGATAATCGGCAGCCAACTGCGGCGACTGCTTGTAGAGCGACATTGCGGCGGCATCAATCCTCGGCTGATCGGCGATGAACCGGCCTTCCAGTTCACGCTGGACGGCCTGCACATCTTTGATCATGTCGCGATAGCGCAGGTAGGAGTAGTTGGCGACGAAATTGAAGACCCAGAATGCCGAATCCCACGAGAATTCCCGGAAGGAGCCGGTGGCTTCGGCGAAGGCGTGCGGAACGCGCGCGATGCCGCAATACATCGGCACATAGACGGTGCTGTAGGTGTCGTCGACGCCGAACCAGAGGACACCGCCGATCGGGTCAGGCAGCCAGGCGCGAGACTGGGCGACGAATGAGAAGCCCGTCTGCTGAGTCGAGGTGGCGCGCTCGTGGAAGTATTCTTTGCCATTGACCTTCCAGGTAAGCGGACGCCAGCGATAAGGCAATACATACGGGCCGGCGCCGATGTCCTTTGTCATATCCAGTGGCGTGTCCTGGTAGTGGTCGCGCATCAATTCCATCACGTCGCGGACGGACAGTTTGCGATCCGGCTTGATCCACAGCGGCATCGGCTCGGCGCCCGGCTTGCCCATCGCCCAGTCAGCGGAAAGCTTCTGCGACGGCGCCGTACGGTGGAACATGCACCAGACGCGGGCATCGCAAAAACGCGCCCCGCCGAAGTCGATCGGGCAGTACGCGTCGGCGAAACTGAATTCCTCATCAGGCCCCTTGAAATAACCCTTCTCGCGGGCGAAGGAGATGACATCAGGCGCGTAGAGGGTGTTTTCAGGATCGTTCAGCGGGAACTTGCGCACGCGGGACTGGTTGGCATGGCCGCTGATGCAGCCGTCGGGGATTTTGCGTGCGACCCAGACGGCGCCCTTGCGCTTCGGCCCCTTGGAGATGATTTCAAAGATCCAGACTTCTTTCGGATCGGAGATGGAGAAGGACTCGCCCGAGCTGTAGTAGCCATATTCGGCCACAAGATCGGTGATGACCCTGATGGCTTCGCGGGCAGTCCTGGCGCGCTCCAGGGCGATGTACATGAGCGAGCCGTAGTCGAGGATGGCTTCGGGGTCTTGCAGTTCCTTGCGGCCGCCGAAAGTGGTTTCGCCGATGGCGACCTGGTGCTCGTTCATATTGCCCACGACGGCGAAGGTCTGCGGCGGCTGCGGAATTTCGCCGAGGTACTTGCCGGTGTCCCACTCGTATACCTTGCGCATCTCGCCGGGCAGATGCATCGCAGCGGGGATGCGGATGAGTGCGCCGTAGAACTCGTGGCTGTCGGCCGAGTAGGTGATGAAGACGGAGCCGTCGGTTGATGCGCCGGCGGTAACGATGAAATTGGTGCAGGCGCGGAGCGGAACCGCGGCGGAACTGGCAAGCAAGCCCAGGCAGATTGCGAGCGTGTTGTGGGAGATTCGCATGGGTTCGTTTCACTCCTTTCCGGAGTTCGATCAGGCCTTCTGTTCTTTGATTGCTGTGTTGATGGATTGTGGACGCCGGTGGCTCGCTATTCTCGCTCCGGAATCGGCTATGATACGAGCCGTCGGCTGGCACGCCAAGATGAAGGCGTGCGGCGGCCGCAGGCGCGCAGGGGGAGGAGATTCATGAACATTTCTCGTCGATTGCTGATCCTGTTGGTCTGGGCGACCGGCGGCTGCTGGAGCGCCCCGCCGCCGGACGGATCACTGAGGGCCTTGATTGTCTTTGGCGACAGCTTGTCGGATGTCGGCAACATCAGCGCGGAGTCGGCGATCGTGCCGCAGCCGCCCTATCACAACGGGCGATTTTCAAACGGCGATATCTGGGTCGAACTTTTCGCGCGGCACTTCGGGCTGGAAGCCAGGCCGAGTTACCTTGGCGGGACGAATTATGCGCAGGGGGCATCGGGCACCGGTCGCGGGTTGGCGAATTACGGCGGGCTGCCGCTTGGGCCGAATGTTCGCGAACAGGTGCTGCTGTATCGCGGCCGGCCGCTCGGCACAGAGCTTTTCATCGTCTGGGGCGGGGCGAACGACGTGTTCGATGTGCTTGCGGGCGCTTGCGAAATGACGCCGGCGCAGATGGCGGACAACGTCTATCTCGCCGTGGCGATGTTGTACGAGCGCGGCGGGCGGCAGTTTCTCGTGCCGAACCTTCCGGATATCGGCCTGGCACCGCGCTACCGCGATGGTGAGCGCGCTTCGCTGGCCACGCAGCTAAGCGGCGATTTCAATGCTCACCTGGCGGCGCGTCTCGACCAGCTCGATTCGCTCTCCGGAATCAGAATCTACCGGCTCGATGTATGGGCGCTGTTCAATGCGGCGATCGCCGATCCGCCTCCCGGCGTAACGAATCTGACGGAGCCCGCGTGGAGCGGAAGCTTTCTCGGCTATCTCGGCGGCGGGGAGCTGGTTGCCGATCCGGACGCATATTTATTCTGGGATTCCGTGCATCCCACGCGCGTGTCGCACGGATTGATCGCTGCGGCGGCGATCGATCTTGTGGAAAGCAGCTTCGCCCCGCCTGTGCAACGGCCGGAGCCGGTCGGTTTGTCTGGCATCGCGTTGCCGCCGCCGATTGACTTCTGGCTGACGTATTTTTCCCTGCTCTCACAGCCGTCGGATGCGCCGGACGAGTGCCGGTATTGAGTCGCAGCAATTCTGTGGCGCGCGATTCGCAATCGAGCGTCAAGGATCAAGCGGACTTGCCCGCGAGATGATCGGCCGGGCGATGATGGTGTCGCCTGTTTGCCACTGGTCCAACGGGCGGACCTCGTTGCAGAACGGACAGGGAATCTGTGCGTACAAGAGGCCGCAGGCGGGGCAGATGCCGCCGGTCGCAAACGGGTCGAAGCGTGCGCCGCATCGGCAGCCCCACGGCATGCCGACGGGCGGCGGCTCGTGACATGCGGGGCATGCAAGATAGCTGTGACGCGGCTGTCGCAGGAGCTTTGTGAGCGCGCGGGCGTGTTGCAGGCCGCGCCACGAATTGGAGACGCCAAAGATTGCGAGCACGATCAGCCAGGGATTTCCCCAGGTGATGGCGAGAACGATGATGCCGACGGCGCCGACCAGGCCGATCGACGCAGCGACGCCGAGACTTCGGGCGAATCCGATGAAATACCAGAGTATGGATTGGAGAATCTGCCCGCCGTCGAGAGGGTAGATGGGCATCATGTTGAAGACGAGCAGGACGATGTTGATGAGGGCAACCATTTCGAGGTATTGCAGCACATCGTTCGGTGCGTCAGCCCAGTAGAAGTGGCACACCGCTGCGGCGCCAAAAGTGAACGGCACGAGAGCGACATTGACCAGTGGGCCGGCGGCAATGCTCCAGAGCACGGCGCCGGGCCGGCGCGGCGGAGTGACATATGCAACGCCGCCCAGGGGCCAGAGGAGGATGCGATTGGCCTGGCCGCCGACGCTTCTGCAGGCCAGCGCGTGGCCAAATTCGTGAAGCAGAACAATGGCGAAGAGGGTCAGATACTCCGCGCCGCCCCAGAAGGGGGATTCGTAGATTTCGCTGCGGGTTCGAAGGGCGATGAGGGCGATGATCGCCCAGGACCAGTGCAGGAAAACGTCGATCCCACGAAAACGAAAGAGTCGAATCGCGCCGGGGAAGGTTGCCTGATTTGCGTCGGCGTTGGCCATTGGAGGGCATTATAGCCGTGCGTCGCGGGGCCGCTCGGGCCGTCATGGGATTTTGACGAACCCACTGCTCCGCGTTTACTTTGGCAGCATGTCTGCACCAGCGACTTTTAATCGTGCCGAGGTTGTTGATAAGAACTTCATCGCTTTTGTGAAGGGGTGGGAAGGGTCCACCGCCGCGCGCCCGGCACCGATGGATGCGCCGATCACGCCCGGGGCGACATGCAGCGGTCGCGACCTTGTTGAGCTGTTCGAGTCGCAGATGATCACGCGGCATCTGGACCTGATCGCCCGATGGCTGCGGGCCAGGAACGCCGCCTTTTACACGATCGGCTCGGCAGGGCACGAGGGCAACGCCGTCGTTGGGCGCATCACACGCCATACCGACCCGGCATTTTTGCACTATCGCAGCGGAGGGTTTTTCGTCGAGCGGTCACGCAAAGTTCCCGGGATGGACGTCATCTACGACGTGATTCTTTCGCAGGCGGCCAGCGCGGAGGACCCGATCGCGGGCGGGCGGCACAAGGTCTGGGGCTCGGTCCCCATGTGGATCCTGCCGCAGACCAGTACCATCGCCAGCCATTTGCCGAAGGCGGTCGGCACGGCGATCGGACTGACTCGGGCGCGGCACCTGCGCGGCTCGATCGTCGCAGCGGCAGAAGGCAGGATGCCACCGGTTCCGGACGACAGCATCGTGGTGTGCAGCTTCGGCGATGCGAGTACGAACCACTCCACGGCGCAGGGGGCCTTGAATGCGGCGGGCTGGGCCGCCTTTCAGAAGCTGCCGTGTCCGGTCCTGTTTGTGTGTGAAGACAACGGCATCGGCATATCCGTGCGGACGCCGCCGGGATGGGTGGAGGCGAATCTTCGTGCCCGGCCGGGGCTACACTACTTCCAGACGGACGGACTCGATCTGATTGAGTGTCATCGCGGTGTCACGGAGGCGGTGGGGTACTGTCGTGCGCACCGTGCGCCGGTCTTTCTGCACATGCGAACGGTGCGGATGCTCGGCCACGCGGGGACAGACTTTGAGCCGGCCTATCACACCATGGAGGAAATCGCGGCGGCCGAGGCGAAGGATCCGCTGCTGGCTTCGGCGCGGCTGGTCATGCAGCACGGGCTGATGTCGCCGGAGCAGGTTCTGGAGGAGTACGAGGCGATCCGGGAGCGAACACAAAAAGCGGCCGAGAAGGCGGTGACGCGGCCGCGGCTTTCATCGGCCGGTGAAGTGATGGCGCCACTCGCGCCGTACCGTGCCGAGAAGGTGAACGCGGAGGCGCGGCGGGCGGCGGATCACGCGCAGCGCGTGGACGTATTCGGGGGCGCGGCAAAGCTGCCGGAGAAGCTGGAGCCGCGGCACCTGGCGGTGCAGATCAACGCTGCGCTTCATGACCTGATGGCCAAGTATCCGGAGATGTGCGTCTTCGGAGAAGATGTGGCGCAAAAGGGGGGCGTGTATTACTGTACGGCGGGATTGTGGAAGAAGTTCAAGGCGGCCCGATGTTTCAACACACTGCTGGACGAGCAGACCATCCTCGGGCTGGCGCAGGGATTTGCGAATATGGGGCTGCTGCCGTTTCCGGAGATCCAGTACCTGGCCTATTACCACAACGCGTGCGATCAGATTCGCGGCGAGGCGTGTTCACTTCAGTTTTTCTCGAAGGATCAGTATCGCAATCCGATGGTCATGCGCATCGCCTCCCTGGCGTATCAAAAAGGATTCGGCGGACACTTTCACAACGACAACAGCATCACGGCGCTGCGCGACATTCCGTCACTGATCATCGCCTGTCCTTCGCGCGGGGACGACGCGGCAATGATGCTGCGGACGTGTGCGGCGCTGGCGAAGGTGGATGGCCGTGTGGTGGCGTTTCTCGAGCCGATCGCGCTGTACATGACGAAGGACCTGCACGAAGAGGGCGACGGCGGTTGGTTGTTTTCGTATCCACCTCCCGATGAGGCGATTCCACTGGGCGAGCCGCGCGTTTATTTTCCGAAGGCCGGCGACCTGGTGATTATCACCTTCGGCAATGGCGTGCACATGTCTCTGCGTGCCGCGAAGCGGCTGAAGGACGAACACGGCGTGGACGTGCGGATCGTCGATCTGCGCTGGCTCGCGCCGCTGAATGTCGACTCGATCGCGGAACACGCAGCCGCCTCCGGCAGGGTGCTCGTCGTCGATGAGGGGCGGCGCAGCGGCGGCATCAGCGAGGCGATCTTCACCGCGATCATCGAGGGTTGCGAGCGCCCGGTGAAGATGAAACGCGTCGTCGGTGAAGACACATATATTCCGCTCGGTCCGGCTGCAGATACCGTGCTTCCGTCTGTGGATCGGATTGTTGAAGCAGCGCGCAGCATCCTCTGACGACGGCCGCGCGAAAGCCCGTCAGCTTCGGTGCTACTTATCGGCAGCGATTTATCTGGTACAGACCGACCGACCGCCACAGGCGTCAAGTCTTCTCCGGTCACTACGACAAAATCGCGCACCCTGATTATGAATTCTTCGTCCATCTCGCACGCACTCAGCCAATTTGCTTGTCTGCTGAAGGCAAATCGTGTACCTTGAGT
This sequence comes from uncultured Planctomycetota bacterium, assembly GCA_900696465.1. Taxonomy (GTDB): domain Bacteria; phylum Planctomycetota; class Phycisphaerae; order UBA1845; family UTPLA1; genus UTPLA1. The sequence continues at coordinate 203,200 of CAADGE010000035.1, read as the reverse complement.
GGGAACGATACATTCAGCGCATACTCTCCCCCGGGGGGCATTTCCCAGCGAATGTCGGCAAGGGATTTATTTTATTGCGACAGGAGCACTGTCTCATGAAGAGATTTCGCACTTTGACTACAGCTTCTTTTTTTTCTCTGATCATCTGCGCGGCCGCATCGGCCGGCCCTACCTGGCAATACTACGCCGGTGGTGACGCGGGTTTTAACCTGCTATCGCTCAACGGATCGCTGGAGCGCGCCGTGACCGAGGGCCGCATTGGCAATAATGCGATGAGCGGAACCTGGGAGATGGCGATCTGGCAACAGGGCGGCGTGGGCACTCCCCAGACGACGGCGCAGAAGGCATGGACCAATGGCTCGGACGTCGGCTTCACGCTCGCATATGACGGCGTCGATACCATTACTTACACGATTGGCGGCACCTCGATTTCATGGAACAACCTGGCAGGCCCGTTTACGGACATCTTTATTCGCACGCGGTCGGCAACCGATTCATCCGTCTCGCTCACCGATCTGGATCTGGATGGTTTTTCCATCGGCAATCTTTCATCCAGCGGCAACGGCGTGGTGAACTACCTGCGCATCCAGAACAATTCTGCGAATTTCGGCGCTTTTGCGCTGACCGGCACGCAGAACTTCAGTTGGACCGGCGCACAGCCCTCGAATTCGGCGCTGGCCTACCAGATCAAGCTGACGAACGTGATTCCGGAGCCGGCGACGCTGGCGCTGGTGGCGGCAGGCGGCCTCGTGCTGCTGCGACGACGCCGACCAGGGGTTCACTGATCAAAACAGGCAGAATTAACCAGACGTAAGCGGGTGTTCGTCGCGATCATGCGACGAGCACTTGCATCTGCACGCTCAATCATCCCAGACGAGATTGCCCATCGCGTGCGGGTCGTAGCAGTATCTCGGCGCTCTGGCCCAATCAGAATATTCACCACGGATCGGTTCGAGCCGTGCCAGGTTCAATCCCCAGACGCCGCGACGCGATTGCGCCTCGGCCGTGCCGCGCCTCGAATCTTCCTGCATCAACGGCGAGATGGGAATCGCCAGCTCCGCCGTCCAGCCCTCTTCGTCGCGCGAGACCGAATACGCAGGACGGCGCCCCGGCCACGGGCGGACTTTGCCAGTTGGTGGCGTAACCGATACACCCCGCTCGAAGACCGGATCGCCGGTCGACTTGATGACGATGTGGTACATCTCGTCGGATCGGGTGGCGGTGCCGGTGGGGTCGAGCAGAATCTCCACAAGGTCGCCGCTGACCGGTCGCAGGTCTTCGTACTCGACGACGTTGCTCTCAACCGCCGGCCTCCCCCACGCTTCCGGCGGCGAAGCCGCGCGAATGCCAACAAAAAGCAGCTCTCCGTCATGGCAGAAGTAAGCGACGGTCTGGCTTTCCACCCTGGAGCGCGACGCACCCTGTGATGCACCGATCAGACGGAAATCGCCGGCGATGTTGGAAGCGCCGGGCGGCCAGTCGGAGAGATTGCCGTCGACGCGGATCGGCCGGTCGGTTCTGCGGGCTCGGGCGATGGCAAAGATGGCGTTTGCCTCCAGGGTGCCTGCGGGGCCGGCTTCGAGTCGTACGGGCTGAACATGGTGGCCGTCCAGATTTGTAAAGGGAAGCTGTCGCAGCGAGGCCGTCAATTGTCTGCGGGCCACCTGCATTTCGCGAAGCGGCCCGATCGTCGGTTCATCGCCGATCGGGACCATGGTGGGTGCAGCGGCACGAGGCGTGTCAAAGGAGAGTCGCCCCTGCAAGGGCGTACGCAACTCATTTCGCACCGCGACATCCACGGAGGCGATGTAGCCGGAGCCGCCCGGCCGCGGATCCGGTTTGATTCGAGCTGATTCAATCCACAGTTCGATGTGACGGGTCTGTTCGAGGAAGCGAGACCACGCCAGGTGCAGTGAGGCGCGTTCTTCTTCGGAACTGCGGCTCGCCCCCGCGGCAATTCCCCGTACCGCACCAGCTTCCTCGATGATGGCTGCTTCCGCTTCGGCGCAGAGTATCTGGCGGGCCATGTCCCAGATGGCGGGATCATCAACGCGCCGACCGGGCAGGCCGTCCTGGAAATTATCGCCGAATGCGTCCGCTGCGGAGGCCTTGATCAGTGAGCGCGAGAGAAGCCGGGCGGTCTCGGCGCGGCCCTCTTCAGTGAGTAGCTTGAGGTACTGGTATTCATGGAGACCCGTCTGAAGCTGCTTGAGCCGCGCCGATGGCACCGGTTCGTCAAGGCCGAAGAGTGAGCCGGGATAAATCAGCCATCCGTCCGTCGGATTGATGACGGCCAGCGGGCCCTGGTCGGCGAGCGATGCCGGCCAGTTCGTGGTCTGTTGCAGCCAGAGTGCTTCGTGGCCCAGGATGAAGGCCTGCCACGGAAGACTTCGCGTGTGTGTGAGCGGCGCCTCGACGGCGAGGGAACCCGAGAACGGCGGGCGATCCGGATTCAGCCAGGTTGCCTTGCCGCGGGACTGAAGCCGCGCGAGCGTCGCGGGATGTACGAAGCGTGCCGGCGTGGCCCAGATGTCGATTTCGTCCTCCAACTTTTCATGAATATGATCCAACCACCCGAAGGGGCGCATTGATTGTGGTATCAGCGTCGAAAGAATGGCCAGGCGGCCATCGGCCTTTCTGGTGATCCCACAGAGTCGGCGAAAATCAGCCAGTTCCTGTCGAGTCGGGTTGATACCGGCGGGCAGACTGTAATGAACGAAAACGCTTCGGCGGTCGGCTGGGCGGTTGCGGTCGAACCACCCGCGCTGCTCGAAGTGTGCGGCGGCTTGCACGAGGTATTCGCCCAGCACCTTCGCGTAGAGGGTGGAGTTCAGCCCGTCATAATGCAGCGGATTGGGCTGTAAAAGATCGACTGGCAGCGGCCATGCGAAGGCGGCACATCCATCGGTTGCGCGGGCCGTTGTCGTCACCGGCTCGGTGCCCGCATCTTCTTCCGCGGCAGATGGTGTGTCGCCAAGCCACTGGCCACAGATGGTGTCGTAGCTCTCCCAGTCCAACACTACGGCGCCATCGCGATCCTGCCAGAAGCGTGGCCGGAGTTCGTCGCAATAGGGCGACAGGCCGTGGGCGCGGAGCAGGTCGAATGTCTTGGTCGCGATTGCACGGCCTTCCGGACTCTCCACTGCCCTCATCACATCGCGTGGGTCCAGGCGCGTGTGAAACGCAATGAGCGGAGCCAGTTGCACGCTCGCCGGGACCGGCAGTGCGTGCTCAGGTCTCAGGTAGATATCGCGCACGAGCAGTTCGATCTGTGTCTGCACGCGGAGCCCATCGACATTGGCAAGCGTCAAGGTCGATTGGTAAGGTCCTGGTGCCGCATGAGGAGGGATGCTGATTTCCAGATAGATGACTTCGTTTCTCCCCGGGACGATGGAAACGGTCGCTGCGGCCGCAGGCGGCGGGCTTCGGCGGGCGGGGTTCGCGGTGTATTTTGCCAGCGGCAGCGGCACGAGGGCGTCGGGAAAGGATCGCGGCTCGCGAAGACCGTAGGAGCGGAGATACCAGTTGGGATAAGAATCGACGGTGACGGAATGATGTCGATAGGCGCGGATGTTTTCCCATGGGATGACGGCCTCGCCCGATATGAAATCGTCAACGAACAGCTCGACGCCGGAGATCGCGCCGGAGGTCGCGGCGATGACCAACTCCATTCCGACCGTTTCATTGACCGCCGCCTCGACCTGTAATCGATTGGATCGGCGGACGAAGTACGGGCTCTCATCGGGCGGGCGATCCTCCGGTGCGATTCGATGGGATGGGCCGGTTGCCCAGACAGTCGGTGGCGCGGCAGGTGGCGCTGTCGGCCCGATACAGCCGGTGAGGATGTGTAGCAGCGTCATTGCCCCTGGCAAAACCAGCCCCCCAGACTTCTTGCGGCACCGTGGCGATCGAAATCGGCGCGCACCCAGACGGAGAATTGATAATCGAGTCTGTTGTGTCAGCGGGTAGATCATCAGGAGGCAGGAGGTTGCGGGTTTGCGGCTCACGTCGGCAGTTTCGCCGCCAAAGGGGAATCTTCCAAGTCTATCCTATACTATGCCGCATCAGCCGGGGCGAGCACGCTTCTTATGGGCATTGCCCGGCAAATGAGGATGATGATGGGCAGCAAGGCCGCCGGCGCCAGGAAAAACCAGAAGACCACGCCGCAGAAAGAGGAACAATGCGCGGCGGGATCGTCGCCGGGCGCACATGGATGGAATGCCTCGCGAAAGAACGGCACGGCTGGCGTAGCGCTGCCGGTGATCGGCAGCGGCAGGGTCCGCCCGTCGGGGTCGTCGCGCTGGCGGGCCTTTTCGCTGATGGCCGTGCATGTTCTGATGATTGCTCATTTTGCACACTGGATGATCGCCGGGGAGACGGTCACGCCGGTCGAGCCATCCGAGTCAATGGAGACGATCACTTCCGGGCGCATCAATGCGGGGTTCATTTTCTTCGGCGTTGCCTTGCTGGCGACGCTGGTCCTCGGGCGATGGCTCTGTGGATGGGGATGCCATCTGGTCGCCTATCAGGACCTGACGCTCTGGGTGCTCAAGAAGTTCAAGCTGCGCCCCAAGGCCTTTCGCTCTCGCCTGCTGCTCTATGCACCGCTGGCAGCGGCGTTCTATATGTTTTTTCTTCCGGAGGTCGCGCGCATTATCGTGGGTGAGCCGCGACCGCCGACGACTCTGCATCTGACCACAACGGGATTCTGGGACACATTTCCACAGTACGGAATCGCCATCCTGACGCTTCTGTTTTGCGGTGTTGCGATCATCTACTTCCTCGGCCCCAAGGGCTTTTGCACGTATGCCTGCCCGTATGGCGCGCTCTTTGTGCTGACTGACAAACTGGCGCCGGCGCGGATCCGCGTGACCGACGCCTGTCGGCAGTGTGGGCATTGCACCTCCGTATGCACATCGAACGTAAAAGTCGCCGAAGAGGTGAAGCTCTACGGCATGGTCGTTGATCCTGGCTGCATGAAGTGTCTGGATTGTGTGAGCGTATGCCCGAACGATGCATTGTATTTCGGATTCGGCAGGCCGTCGCTCGGAGCGAAGCCGGTGGCGCCGCGCCGGCCCGTGCGATGGGACCTGACCATCGGCGAGGACCTGCTGGCGGTACTGATCGGCGTGGCGGCGTTTCTGTGTTTTCGCGGGTTGTATGGAAAGATTCCCTTTCTCATGTCCGTTGGCCTGGCCGGCATCGTGACATTTCTTGTGATGAAGGCGGTCAAGCTTTTTTACCAGCGGGACGTACTCCTGCAGCGGACGCGCCTCAAAGCAGCCGGACGATTGCGGCCCATCGGCATTGCCTACGCGTGCTCGATCGTCGTGCTGCTGGCGATTACGGCACACAGCGGAATCTGGAGGTATCACGATTACATGGGCGGGCGCGCCTTTCTGCGATCGCCGCCGGAGACCTTTCGCTGGCCATACGATTTCCAGCGAGCGGCCCGGATATCAGATACGCAGCGCGAGCGAATCCGTGAAGGCATCCGGCATCTCGAATTCGCCCGACGATGGGGCTTGTATCCGGTCGCGGAGAACGAGCTGGAGCTTGCATGGTTGTACCTGCACGACGAATCGCCGGACCTGGCGGCGGCGGCGGTGCGCCGGGCGATCGGCCAGATCGGTGACAGCCCCACTTCATGGATGCACCTGGCGCGGATCGAAGTTCATCGCGGGCAACTCGCCGCGGCGCGCGAGGCCTTCGAGGAAGCCGTCCGCGTTGAGACGGCGCGTCGGGAGGGCTGGTCGCGAAAGCTGGGCGACCGCCCCATGCCGCTGTCGGCGCTGATCTGGTCGGAGTGGGGGATGTTTCTCGCACACTGCGGCGAAGCCGATGCCGCGCTGTCGGCACTGAAGTGGGCCGCGGCGTACGATCCTTCCTCGGCGCATGCGCAACTGGCGCTGGCCAACTTTTACCGGCGGATGAACGATATTGACGCGGCACGGTCGGCCCTGATCGCGGCCGTGCGCGCGGCGCCGGCTCACCCCGAGGCCCTCGCGGCCCTGAATCAGATCGCCAAGGAGCCGCAGAACTTCGATGCCGCGGCGCGGGAGTATGAGGCGGCGCTGGCCGATACACCCCAGGCCGCCGTACTGCACTACAACCTCGGCTACGCACTGACAGAATTGAAGCGTTACCGGGATGCGGCGGGCGTCTATCGCAGGGCACTGGAACAGCACCCGGGGCATCACGAGATTCGTGCGGATTACGGTGCCGTGCTGATGGTGCAGGGTGACGTGGAGGGGGCGGCCCGGGAGTATGCAATGATCATGGAGGCCCAGCCGCGGAATGCCGAGGCGGCTATGCGCCTTGGCTATCTCTGCGCACAACTGGGTCGCGGCGCAGAGGCGATGCGCTGGCTGCAACTGGCCATCGAGGCGGGCGACGAGAACCAGCGGGCTGCGGCGCAGTCGATTCTCAATCAACTCCAGGGCCGCCCACAGAATCCGTAAACAAGTCCTCGGCCATCATCGTGCAGAGCAGCACATTGGGGCGTCTTCGCGCGGCAATTACGGGGTCGTCCCCGGTGACTCGTATTGCCGGGCCATTTCCGGGAGCCGGTCGTAATGCGGCGGACGAGTTGCGGCCGGGATGCCCGAAAGATATGCGTGCGCTTCGCGGGCGAGCCGGGCGAGTTCCGCGTGAAGGTCGTGCTGCGTCCATTGTGTCGGAGGAACTCCGGCAAAGATGCGCAGATCGAGAAACTGATCGTCTCCGGCGATCACATGCAGCAGGGCCGACAGCCGCCAGAGTGGATACAGCGTCTCCGGAAATTCCGTCGGCACCACTTCGCCACCGATGTAACCGGCTTCCGGCCGGGCGTCGGCGACGGATTCGTGTCGGGTTCCCATCACGGCGTAGCGCTCTGCGAGGCGGACGGCCTCAAACGCCTCTCTCCAACGGATGCGGTCGTGTTCAAAGATGAGGCGGGCCAGTGTCAGCCAGGCGTCGGTTTCCGCCTCGTGCGGCCTGCGGTGTCGATGAGATGTTTCTTCAAGGCGGCGATAACACTCTGCCGTGAGTTGCTGATCAGCGATGGCGGCCTCGTGGTCGCCGCGTCGAGCGGCGTCGTACGCGGCAATACGCAGAAGCTCGATGTGCGAATCGGGATAGGCGGCGCCTGCGGGGTCTCGCCGGGCGGCTTCTCTTGCCGACGGCAGCACTTCGTCGCGTAAGCGTGCAAAGGCCTCGCTTCGAAGTGATTCGTCCAGAAGCGCCCGAAGCGTCTCGTCCAACGGACCGCTTCGCAATGCATTCTGTACGCAGATTAGCCGGTGGGCCGGATTGAGGATCAAAGAAGCGTAGAGCTTGTTGGCGTCGAAGTCGTAGGGGTTGATCCGGTGCAGCGCATCTGCCAGCACCCTGCCGGCTTCCTCCGGGCGACCGGCCAGGATCAGGCACTCCGCATAGCGGGAGGGCGTGTCGAGATATGTCGGCATGAGCTGGTAAACCCTTCGCCAGCTATCGATCGCCGCTTCAATACCTTCGCTCGTGGGCGACATGCGCCAGGCGGACAATTTGTCGGCCGCGACGGCGTACTCGTCGGCGAGGGTTTTTTCTGCATAGAGTCGCGGCACAGCCCTTGTGCGCGTGCCGACTGCGCACAGGATCGGCCGGGTCGCACCGTAGAGGTCCACAACCACGAGCAAAAAACAGAGCGCGCTGCCGCCGGCCGCGCAGCACGCGATCAATACTCTGCGCGGCCGGGGTGTTCCCGGCGCTGCCTGGCCGGACGGTGAAGGACTGGTGACATCACATCGGCACTGCGCGACGAGTATTCCGAGAAGTGTCCAGTACCACACCGGCATCACGGGTCCACGGAGGGTGATGCCGGCGAACTCGATAACACAGATCGCGATGAGTCCTGCCAGCAGGGCAAGCGTGTATGCGTTACACGGCAACGAAGACGCGGTGCCGCCACTTGGACTCGCCCCGCGCAATGGCGGAGGCGAGATCAGGCGGCGGACGGCGATGAAGCCGATGACAAGCGGGATGGCGAGATACAGCAGGCCCGCCGGGAGGCCGAGTTCGACGGCGGCCTGCAACCATTCGTTGTGGGCGGCGTTGTCTATGTTTCCGTGATAGACCTGCGGACATTCGGCGCGGAGCGGGGCCATGCGGTTGGTCATGGCGACGATGAACTGATCGGGCCCGACGCCGAAGAGGGGGCGCTCCCGAATCAATTCCCAGGATTTTTCCAGGTATGCGAGTCGTACCTGCACGGGGCCGGATCGGATGCGGTCGGGGTTCTTTGCCTCACGTGTGACGTACGCTACGGCAGCAACCACACACAACAGACCGGCGACGACCGCCCCAGGGCGAGCATTGTGAGAAGAGTATTTTCGCAGCAGCAGGCATGTTGCAACGACCAGCATGGCCGCGATCAGGCCGACTGCGGCGGCTCGCCGACCCGTGCTGTGCAGCGCGAAGATCGCGAGCGCGGCGGACAGGATCGCGATCGACGCAGTCACTGTGCCCCGTGCCGAGGCGGCTGTTCGAGGTCCGTCGCGAAACACGCGCGCGAGAAGAAGTGTCATGGCCATGGCAGCCCAGCAGGCGGCCAGTGCCGCTGTCAGCGTGATCGGACCGATCGGCCAGGTGAAATGCAGGTAGCCGCGATCCGCCCGATGGAACAGTCCGAGGGTCAGGGCCGTGGCGCCGATTGTCAGCAGTATCGGCAGGATCGCGCGAACCATCGCGGGCGTGAAGCATTGAGAGAGAAGGCAGGCCCATGCGGCCCCGGCCACGAAACGGACGATCCACCCCCATGCAAGAACAGGGGCATCGCTTGCGACGGCAGAGATGAGCGACAAGGTTACGATGCAAGCGCCGAGCAATGCGATGATGCGTGTAACACTGAATTGCGAACGATCATTATCCATCGTGGCCGCGGTTGCCGGCGAGTCGGCGAAATACCGGCACGCCAGGAGCAGGAGAAATGCCCCGAGGAAGAAAATTTGCACACTGTCGCGTACGTCGGCGATGCCGGAGGTCGGCAGGGGCATGGTCAGCAGATCGGCGAACACGGCCAGGGCTGGATGCCAGGCCCCGCCCAGCGCGGCGCCCTGTGGGTCGATCGGCCCCGCGCCGCTGTAAAGACAGGTGGAGCTGCCGCAGGCGAGGGCGACGACGGCGATGATGCAGAATTGGAGGCGGCGGCTCATTGCACCATTGAAACTTCGGCCGGGCGGGTTGTCGAAGCGGCGTGGTGCATCGGACCGCTTATCTTGCAGGCACGCGTGGCTGGCCTGTTTGGTGGCCGTCATCGTCTGCCGGGGCCCCTGGCACGGCCGGGCGGCAGGGAGGCGGAACAAACGGTGGCCGCTGCTGGTTTGAAGGAGGGGGCACCAGAGTATGGGGATCGTCCGGAAATGCGAATATTGAGGCCTCGCGGGTTGTTCATCGCCCCCGGGTGGGAATACGATAACAGAGACACACGCGGGGGAGGACGGGGAAAGCGGGCATGCGACGCATCGTATTGATTGCCACTTTGTGGTTCACCGTCGTCGGCGTTACCGCGACGAGCGGAGCGGGGCCGGACGTGATCGTCGGCGATCTGTTCGGCACGACAAGATGGGGGACCGTCGGCGGCATCACGGCCTACTCGGTCGGCACCAACTCCTGCAATGTCGGCACCGCGCCGCTGCTCTGGGTCGGCTCGACCAATCAGCATCCGGTGATTGCCCAGAACATGTATCGCTTGAAGGACGGTCGCTTCGAGCAGATCGGCATGGCCTGGCTCAAGCACGGCTTCGCGTCGCTCAACGAGAGCGGGCTGTGCGGGACCTGTGTGGACCCCGGCAGCAGCCAGCTTCTGGGCGTCGGGTGCAACGATCCCTACAACTCCGGGCTGAACGGCAACCAGTTCGTGCTCGGGCCACGCTCCGAGGTGAACGCCGCGACCGGTGCATTTCCATATCCGTTCACATTTTATCCCATGATCCCAACGATCGGCTTTCGGTTGCAGGTTCAAAATGATGACGTCAATCCGGCACTGAACGCCGGAGCACTCTATTTTGTTGAGGGGCATTACATCGCGGCGGACGATGCCGCGGCGGGTAACGCGCTGAACAACGCCTCTTACCGGCGCGTGCTGGTGAATGAACCATCGCCCGGCGTGTACGCGCTCACGCTCACCGGCATCACCGAGCGGACCAAGCCGGCGATCGTCGCATGGCAGGATTCTGATCCGTCGGTCACGCTGACGAACGTGGACATTCCCGGCGACGGACGACTGATTCTTGGCGTCAAGGTGACAGACCTGGGCAACTATTTCTGGCAGTATGAATACGCGCTGTTCAATCTCAACTCACACCGTTCCGTCGGCATGCTGACCTTCGCCATCAGCGACCACGCGGCCGTGCCCGTGACCGGCTTTCACGACGTTAATTATCACAGCGGCGAGTTGATCGATGGCACCGACTGGCCGGCTTCTCGAATCGCCGGCGGGCTGCGCTGGCAGACGACGCCCCATGCAGTCAACCCGCAGGCCAACGCCCTGCGATTCTCGACGCTCTACAACTTCCGATTCGTGGCCAATTCGCCGCCGGTTGCGAATGCACAGATCGAGATTGGCCTCTTCCGGCCAGGTGCTCCGGCCAGCGTGATCGCGACGATGTGGGGGCCACTGCCCGATCCGCCGGACTGCAACGGTAACAGCATTCCTGACCATCTTGAGATACAGGCGGATCCGTCGCTGGATTGCGACGGCAACGGAAATCTCGACGAATGCGATCTCGATTGCGACGGCAACGGCATTCCGGACGCCTGCGACATTGCGAATGATGCGCAGTTGGATTGCAACGCCAACGGCCGCCTGGATGTGTGCGAGATCGAAGCGGGCGGGCCTGCGCCCGGCGGGCCGTATTTCTGTGTGGCCGATTGTGATCCGGATTGCAACGCCAACGGCGTGCCGGACGCCTGCGATATCTCCTCGGGCTTCAGTGAGGACTGCAACGCCAACGGCGTGCCGGACGAGTGTGACATCGCCGCGAATACCAGCAACGACTGCAACGGAAATGGCATCCCCGACGAATGCGAGATATCCGTCGGCAGCCCCGCGCCCGGCGGGCCCTTTTTCTGCACATCGGGCTGCGAGGCCGACTGCAACGTCAACGGCATCCCGGATTCGTGCGACATCAACGGAGGCGCCGATTCCGACTGCAACGGCAACCAGGTGCCGGACAGTTGCGACATCGCGTCCAATCCGTCGCTGGACTGCAACGGCAACGGGCTGATCGATACATGCGCTGGAGAGATTGACTGCAACAACAACGGTATCCCGGACGGATGTGAATACCCTGCATGCCCGGGGATTCTCGTTGGAGACCTGGATTGCAGCGGGCTTGTCGATCTGGATGATGTGCCGCTGTTTGTCGAGGCGATGCTGGCCGACGACTATACGTGCCAGGCCGACACCAATCATGACGGCAAACTCGACGGCCTCGACGTACAGGGCTTCGTGGATGCGATGTAGTGTCTCCCGCACGACGCGGAGGCGTCCGGCCGTGAATCAAGCAGGCCAGTTCATCTCTGAAGCCATCGTGCCAGACGCGGGGACGTTCGACGCCTCGGCGATGGCCGCCGGAATGCCGGGACTGCCGACGGGCTTTGTATGGCGCGATCGGCATTATCACATCGCGGAAGTTCTCGAAGAATGGAAAGCAAGCGAGCGCGAGCATCATCGCCGCGGCGAGACCTACTATCGCAAGCACTACTGGCGCGTGCGTGTCGATACCGGTGAGGTCATGACTCTCTACGCCGTCCGGCACGTCAAGGTCGGCGAGAATCCGCGGAAGCGATGGTGGCTGCGGTCGATTGAGTGGGCTCCCGGGGAGAGGCCGCCGCAGAACGCCTGACGCAGTGAATAATCACGGCTTCAGCATCGCCGACTGCGTTTACGGCTCCGGATTTTCAAACCAGACGATCGAATCATTTGCGGCATTCGCGGCACGCAGCGGCACGATCACATCAGGACGGCCGTTGCCGTTGATATCGCCGAGTGCGATCCGTCCGATCGTCTCGCTCACGTCAGCAATGTTGTTCTCCATCCACTGGGCGGTCTGGGTCTGGCCCGGCGTGGGCATGAACCAGCGGAGCGTACCGCCCGTGTTGGTGGCGACGACCACGTTGGGCTGACTGTCGCCGGTCAGGTCGATGGCCCGTACATCCACGGGAGTCGCCGAGGTGTACTGTGTGAGCAGGAAGCCGGCGCTGGTCCAGGCGTTGGTCGCGCTGGCCGGTCGAACGTACCAGCCGATCTGCCGTCCCGGCGCGTTCAAGGCGATCACATCCGTGCGGCCATCCACATTGAGATCGGCGATGACCATTCGTGAGGCGGCGGCAAGGTTGCCGATCGAAAACTTCGTCCACGCGTCCGCCTGTGGGTTGGCGGGATTGCGATACCATGAAACGGGGTTCAGCGCTTCGCCCGGCGCGGTGGAGACGACGTCCAGCCGTCCGTCGAGTGAGAAATCGGCCAGCGCGACGGACGCTGCGTTGGTGCGAGTCGTCGCGTCGATATCGATTCGCGTCCATCCCGTGCCGTTGGCAATGTTCGCCGCGGGACTGCGATACCAGCTCGCGCGTCCCGGCGGTCCGGCATTACAGGCGACGATGTCCGGGCCGTTGGTCTGGTCGATGTCGCCGATGGCCACGTCGTTCCACTGGGCGAAGCCGTCGCCGGATGATTGATCGATGGTTGATCGCGTCCAGCCGCCTGCCGTACGCGGATTTGCCGGGCTGTGCAGGTAGATGAGACGGCCATTGCAGGCGGCGATGATGTCGGAGTGGGTGTCGGCATCGAGATCGCCGATCGCCAGCGCGGCGATTCCCGCCAGCTCGGCGCCGCTGGAGATCGTCACGGCCGTGAAGCTCTCTGGGGACTCCTGGAAGAAGATAACCACCGCGGCACCTGCTGCCGCCTCGCCGGTGTAGCCGGCGACCACGTCGAGCTTGCCGTCGCCATCGAGATCGGCCACTGCCACAACCGCCGGGCGCTGGGCCGCGCCGGAGTTGATGGTCCGTCGTTGCCATGCGGCCGTTCGCGGGAATCCACCGGGGTCCGGCAGGCCTGGGCAGCCCGTTCCCATCAGGGCGGGCACTATGGCCAGGCAGATCATGCCGCATATTCGGAAGGAGCGATGCATCTGAATCTCCGGGTTTTTTCCGCGTCGACGGGCTAGTCGGGCGTTGGTAACTGGCGAGGTTCGTAGAGAGATCATAGCGAGTATACTTCGACACCCTGCCCTGCGCCGCTTTGCCGGGCCGGAAAAACGCGTATTATCCGAGGCCGATTATGTTGGACATCAAGTACATCCGCGAGAACACCGAGGCCGTCCGCAAGGCCATACGCGACAAGGGCCTGTCGTGCGACCTGGACCGCCTGCTGGCGGTTGATGATCGCCGCCGGCAGATCCAGCAGGAGGCCGACGGCCTTCGCGGGCGGAGCAACGAACTCTCCAGCCAGGTCGGGCTTTATAAGAACCCCAAGAGCAAGTGGTACCAGGAGGCCATCGCCAAAGGGATGAGCCCGGAAGCAATCAAGGCCGAGGGCGACGCGTTGCAGGCCGAATCGGCGTCCATCAAACAGCGTATCAAGGAGTTGGAGGACGAGGAGCGAGCTACGGCGGAGGAGTTTCGGGCGCTGATGCTGACAGTTCCGCAGGTGCCGTCGGCCAAGACCCCGATCGGCAGGGATGCGAGCGGCAACGTCGAAGTGCGGCGCGTCGGGGAGCCGCGGAAGTTTGACTTTGAGCCGAAGGACCATGTGCAGCTCGGTACGGCCCTAGGCATTCTCGACATCGAGCGCGGCGTCAAGCTCGCGGGAACACGGAACTATCTGCTGCGCGGTGCAGGTTCACTCCTGCATCACGCCGTCCTGCGGCTGGCGATGGACACGATCATCGGGCGCGGCTTCGAGCCAGTGACGGTGCCGATTCTGGTGCGCGACGAGATGATGTACGGCACGGGCTACTATCCCGGCGGCGAGGAGCAGGCGTATCGCTGTGAGCGCGACGAAAAGAGTCTCGTCGGCACGGCTGAAGTTTCGCTGACGGCGATGTATGGTGATGAGATACTCGACGAGGACATGCTGCCGGTGAAGCTGGCGGCGGTTTCGACGTGTTTTCGACGGGAGGCCGGTGCCGCGGGCAAAGATACTTACGGCATCTACCGCATCCATTACTTCGACAAGGTTGAGCAGGTCGTCCTCTGTCGGGCGGATGAAGCCGAAAGCGAGAAGTATCACCATGAGATCATCGCCAATGCCGAGGCCGTTTTGCAGGCGCTGGAGCTGCCGTATCGCGTGATGGCCGTCTGCACAGGCGACATGGGCCAGGGCAAAGTGGAGATGTACGACATCGAGACGTGGATGCCCAGCCGGGGCGATTACGGCGAGACGCACAGCGCCAGCCGCTTCGGCGAGTTCCAGGCGCGGCGGCTGAATCTGCGATACAAGGGCGCCGACAAGAAGACGCGCTTCTGCCACACACTGAACAATACGGTCATCGCCAGCCCGCGGATTCTGATTCCTATCCTGGAGCTGTATCAGAATGTTGACGGCAGCGTGACGGTGCCGAAGGCCCTTCGGGCGTACATGAGTGGCATGGAGCGAATTGAGGCAAGGGGATGATCAGGCCAAGATGTCGATTCGTGTGCTTTACGGCCGGGTGCGAGTACTGGCGAACGGCCGCACTCATGGTCGTTGGTGCGGCAATTCTAGTTGTTGGTGCCTCGTGCCAACAGGCACGATCGCATCCTGAGATCCGCGCCGTGCTTGATGCACAGGCCGGCGCGTGGAACGCGGGCGATCTCGAAGGGTTTATGCGGGGATACTGGAAATCCGACGACCTCGTCTTCACCACGCCCGAGGGCGAAGTTCGCGGCTGGCAGGCGACGCTTGATCGCTACCGACGAAAGTACGATACGCCCGACGCGATGGGACGGCTTACATTTGAGGGCCTGGCCGTTGCGCGAACAGGCGATGAGACCGCCGATATCTCGGGCGCCTATCGCCTCGACACGGCACAGGGTCGCCGAAGCGGACGCTTTTACCTCAAGATGCGTCGGATCGACGGCGAATGGGTCATCGTTCGCGACCACACCGTGCCGAACTGAAGCGGCAACTCCTGCTCGAAGCCCGCGCATCACTCCTCATGAATCACGGAGGGCAAAAATGGACGGCCGCCATGTCGATGGTCCCTGGCGGGCGCCCCACGCTGGCCGCTATTGCCGGTGGCCGCACTGGATGCGTGTCCGCAGGCCCGGCCCGCGGCATCGCCCGAAAACCCGCCGGTTCGCGAAGTATTGAGCGGTCCGCCCCCCGGTCTTGCGGCCGCTCCCGATGGCGCGGTATCCTGTCGGGCTCGCGTTTTTTTGAGATCCCCTCCAGGGCGGAGGCGCTCGTTTCCTGCGAGCAGCCACGCTTCCTCGGCAAGGAGTCGACGCTCATGATGAAGTGGTTACGGGCACACACCAAGCAGATCATGGTCGTGGTCGTGCTGTTGGCGATGCTTTCGTTTGTCGGCGGTTCGGCCCTGACGCAAATCCTCGGGCCGAAAATGGGCAAGGAAGTGTATGCCCGGGCCTTCGGCACGGACATCACGCAGGCCGACATGAGCTATGCCCGGCGCGACTTGGAGGTGCTGGAGAGTCTTTTCTTCATGCCCCAGCAGTTCAAGTCGCAGTACGGCGAGGCGTGGCAGTTTGGTCGTCGCGACCTTCGCCTCGACCACTGGTACCTCTTGGCGCTGGAGGCGGAGCGGTCCGGCGTGGCTGTTTCCGATCAGGAGATCGATCAGCAGATGCAGCAGTTCCCGCCGGACACACTGGACATCCTGCGGACGCAACGGAAGATCACGCCGCCGGATATTCGCCATGCCCTTGCCCGGCAGATTGCGATTCAGAAGAACGCCAATCACATCCTCAGCTCGGCGGTACCGTCGGAGCCACAGGTTCGTCACTATGCCTTGGACACCGAGGACAAGATTCGCGTGCGGTTTATCGCCGTGCCGGCCGAGCGGTTTGTCGATTCCGAGGAGCCGGTGAGCGAGGACGAACTGCGGGCACAGTTCGAGGCCAACAAGGATTTCGATCCCGCCGACAGCGAGACCGGCTTCGGCTATCGCTACCCGCGCCGGGTGGATATTCAGTATCTCGTGGCCGATCTTTCGGAGATCGCCCCGCAGGTTCCGGTTTCGCTCGATGCGGTGAAGTCATACTGGAAGAACAATCGTGCGAGGTATACGAAGACCATCTACGTTGATCCGCCGCCGCCCGCGCCGGTCGAGGGAGCGCCGCCGGATGCCCCTCCGCCGGAGCCGCCAGCGCCGATTCCGCAGCAGGTGGAGAAGTCTTTCAGCGAGGCGCAGCCGGACATCGAGCGCGAGCTTCGACAGCGAAATGCCGTACAGATCGCCGAGCAGGCAATCAAGAAGGCGCAGGGGATTCTGATCAAGCCGTGGCAGGATGTTCGCACCGATCCCGAGACCGGCTTCAAACCGATCCCGCCAGGCGCGGACAATCCGGACGCCATGCAGGAAGTTGGCCGGCGCGTTTCAGAGGAGTTCGGCATTCCGATCCGATACGGCCAGACCGGCCTGATTACGGAAGAGTCGTTGATGACGCATCTGGACCTTCGCGGCGCCCATATGCCGGGCGGAACGGCGCAGACCACGCTCTCGCAGATTGTTTTCCGGGTGCCGGCTTTTGTTTCCTCGGATGATGCGAAGCAGGATGCCGGGCTTCACCTGCAACTTTTCCAGCCGGTGGATTCGCCGTTTATCGGCATCGGCCCGCAATTGATGGGCGATCGCATGGAATACGTGCAGAATCGCGTGATTCTCTTCCGAGTGGTGGCGGCGCAGGAATCCGTGCCGCCGGCTGACTACGCCGAAGTGCGCGAGAAGGTGGAGCGCGATGTCCGGCTTGCCCGGGCCTTCGCAAAGGCCGAGCCGACGGCGAAAGAACTCTACGCGATCGCCGCGCGCCTCGGCGTTGAGAAGGCGATGGAGCTGGCGCAGGACCTCAAGTCGGGGACGCCGGCCATCGTGGCGACCTCACCTCCTGCATTCGCCCGGCGCACGAGGTTGCCGGATACACAGTTAATGGAGGCCGCAGAGAAGGGAAAACCAACCCTGACAGCGCCGAATGTAATGGGTGTTGGTGTATCTGAAGAATTCGTCGATCGCTGCTTCGCGATGACTGAGCCGTCCTGGGAGCCGCCGCAGATCGACGTGCCCGAAACAGAGCGCATTCTCGCGGCTACGACGCAGCCGGCCGCAGAGCCCGCGCCGGTCGTGCAGCTCGTCTCCCTGCCGAAGTTCCGCAAGCATTTTGTGGTGGAACTGGCCGGCAGCGAGCCGCTGGACGCCGAGCGCTACGAGAACGAGGTGCGGCAAACGGCAGTGTTCCGCCTGATGGGCGAGCGCAGCGCCCTGTTGCGCTCGAAGTGGTTTGATCCGGCCGAGATTGAAAAGCGAGCCGGATATGAGAAGGTCGCGGAGCGCGCCCTGCCCGACGGTTACGATGGCATCCAGCTTCCGCCGCGGCCGGCGCCGCCGATGTTTTAATCGCGGGCCCCATGCTGCCGACGACTACTGTGGTCGGATGAGCGTCGGTTTGCGCTGGGCATCCACCGCCACATACACCATTTCCGCGGAAGTGACCCAGACGCGCGCCCCGCAGGGGTCTGTGAATCGCTCCGCCTCCACCTCCACTCGAATCCGCGCGGAAGTTCGTCCGACTCGAACTGTCTGGGTGTAAAAACTCAGGACGTCGCCCACATAGACCGGCTCGTGAAACTCGATCTGATCCATCGCCACAGTCACCACGCTCTGGCAGCCGAGCTTGCGGGCCTCGATGGCCCCGGCCTGGTCGAGATAGCTCAGAATGACTCCGCCGAAGATGGTTCCATGGGCGTTGGTGTCCCGCGGCATCATCATCACGCGGATGGCCGGCTCGCGCATTCCGCCGGCGGGAGGATTCGATCCGGGGTTCGACATCTTCAGGGGCTCCGATCGGCCGGACCGTACTCGCTACGGCCGGGCCCCGGATTGTATCGTCCGGTGCCGCGTCCTGCTGAGAAGGCCGCTACAGATTGCGATGGGGCTGCCTCGGTGGGCGCCGGTGACGACTAGGCCGCCCGTCCATATAATGACCTTTGCGACCCGCAGGGGTCGCTTGCCGGCCAATTTGCTGAAGGCCGGGCCGCCCGGCGCGGCACAATCTCTGACATGCAAAGGAACGACGAACCATGAAGATGCCGAACTTTCGTCTTCACGAGACCCAGGCAACGGCCGCGATGATTGTCGCCGTCATTGGACTCATCTTTCTGATGGGCCTTTCACTGGTCGCTCTCAAGGGGTTGGACATCAAGAACTCCGTCATCCCTTACAATGAGAAGGCGGGATTCTCGCAGTACCGTAAGCCGCTGGTCTTCGCGGCGGGGCCGGTGTGCATTGTCCTCGGCATGACCGCCGGCATTCTCGGCTTCCGCAGTCTGGGACAGCCGAAGAATCATAAGCAGGGGCGCTCCTGGCTGGGGATGACCATTGGCGCCGTGATTGTCGCCCTCGCGCCGGTGATCATGGCGGCCTGGGTGCAACTCAGCGAGCCGATCATCGTCGCCCCGCCGGGCTCCGGTGGGCAGCGAGCGGCTTCCACACCGTAGGGCCGCGTGCTTCTTCATAATCGGGGTCTGCCGTGTTCGTCTGGTTGCTCAATATTATTCTTCCGGGCGCCGGGCTGATTGTTCGCCGTCGCGAGTGGCTCGGTGTCGTGCTCGCGATGGTCTTCGGCATTTGCGGCAACGTCGCCCTCGCCGGCCTGCTCATTGCCCCCGATGCCATTCCATCCTGGACACCCTGGCTGGCCGCATCGATCTGTGTGCTGACGTGGTTCGCCTCACAGGGGCTCCTTTGGCTGCAATGTCGCCGGATGACGGATTGCGCCCGCGGCATCGAGTCGCTGCTGTCCGCCACACGAGCGGCACTGGATCAGGGCGACATCGACGCGGCACTCAACTCGCTTGAAAGCGCCGTCTCGCTTGACGAAGAGCACGTCGAAGTCAATGTCCTGTGGGCGCGGCTCTGCGAGCGCCAGGGGCGAAGCTCCGAAGCCCGGCGCTGGTGGAATCGCGTGGTCGAGCTGGATGTGCAGCGGCGTTATCGATCTGAAGCCGCTACCGCTCTGTCGCTTCAGGACTCCAAGCGATAGATGTGCGCCGCGAATTTCATCACGACGTGATCACTCCCGCGCACAACGTCCCTTAACGCGCGATCATCGCATCCGGTAACGTGGCTGCGATCAATCTTGGCGTGCTTATCGAACCTGCGGCGCGAGTATTTTCCCGCGCGAGGCCGCGCATCTCTTTACTCGTGACGCATCACATGGATAACATGGAGCAGTGAGGATGCGCTTCGGCGCCGGCCCGGCATCCGCTTCGTCGGGTCGTCACGAAGGCAACGGGGGAACATCAGAAATCCATTCCGGTTGGGGGTCCCCGGGGCTGCGACGATTCGTGCGCGGCCATGCGTGCACGGTCGACGCGCCCGCGGGGATTGAATCATGAACGCCAGACGACTCATCCTTGCAGCCCTGCTCTGTCTGCTGTCGGCCGCGGACCGGCTCTCGGCGGACGCAATCTTCGACTTTACCTATATCAGTACGCGAAATGCGGCCTACAACAACAAGGCCCATCTGATGAACACCGGTATCCAGGTTCAGCCGGGCGATTTGCTCCGGTTTTCCGGGACCGGCACGATTCACGTCGGCGGGCCATACTACATCTGGTCGAACTTTGTGATGGGCCTGATTTCTCCGCTGCCGAACACAGAACTGATGCGCAATTATCAGGGTGTCAACACCAACTACACGGCCGCCGCCATTCCGCTGGCAGGCGAATCGGTGCTGTTCCTCCAGCAGCGGACCAGTCTGGACGACCATCGCGACCTGTTGCACAGCGTCGTGGTCCCCAGCGCCGGTTTCGTCTATCTCGGCATCTTCGACAACTTTTTCGCCGACAACACCGGACAATTCCAGTTTCAGATTACTCGCACCATCGCACCCGAACCGGCCACAGCGCTTCTCCTGCTGGTTTCCGGGCTTGCGCTGATTCGACGGCGCACAAAGTGACCCTTTGTACGCTAGACCCTCCTCGTCAATGAACCGATACTAAGGCCGGAGCGGGCTTGTGTGCCCGACCGGGTCCGGTATGGGTCCGGTTTGCAGTGCCGCCGGTGCGGGACTAGAATTCGACGTCAGCCCCGCATCGGGCCGGACATGCGGCATCGGGGCGACCGTCCGATCGTGACCACCGCGCAGGGGCGTACATAAGACAGAAGCGAAACCGAAGCGAGAGGAACCCCATACATGTTCGAGCGATTCACGGATCGAGCACGCAAGGTCATGGCCCTGGCCAACCAGGAAGCGCAGCGGTTCAACCACGAATACATCGGGACGGAGCACATCCTCCTGGGCCTGGTCAAGGAGGGCAGTGGCGTAGGGGCCAACGTCCTCAAGAATCTCGAGGTCGACCTCCGCAAGGTGCGGATGGAAGTCGAGAAGCTCGTCAAGAGCGGCCCCGACATGGTCACCATGGGCAAGCTGCCGCAGACGCCGCGCGCCAAAAAGGTGATCGAGTACGCCATCGAGGAGGCACGCAACCTCAACCACAATTACGTCGGCACGGAGCACCTCCTGCTGGGCCTCCTGCGGGAGCAGGACGGCGTGGCCGCTCAGGTGCTCATGAATCTCGGCATCAAGCTTGAAGAAGTTCGTGAAGAGGTCCTCAACCTGTTGGGTGCTGGTGTGGAAAATGAAGATGCAGCAGGAGGCGGGGGCGTGGGACAGGAATCCGGCCGCAAGGGCGGCAAGTCGCGAACGCCGGCCCTCGATTCATTCGGGCGCGACCTGACCGAGATGGCCCGCAGCGGCAAGCTCGATCCGGTCATCGGCCGCGAGAACGAGATCGAGCGCCTGCTCGTCGTGCTGTGCCGGCGCTACAAGAACAATCCTGTGCTGCTCGGTGAGGCCGGCGTAGGTAAGACCGCCATTGTCGAGGGGCTCGCCCAGCGCATCGTGAACAACGATGTACCCGAGCTGCTGGCCGACAAGCGCATCGTCGTGCTCGACCTGGCCATGATGGTCGCCGGTACGAAGTATCGCGGCCAGTTCGAGGAGCGCATCAAGGCGGTGATGAACGAAGTGCGCCGGGCACGCAACGTCATCCTCTTCATCGACGAGCTTCACACGCTGGTCGGCGCCGGCGGCGCGGAGGGTGCCATCGACGCGTCCAACGTGCTCAAGCCCGCGCTGTCACGCGGTGAGATCCAGTGCATCGGTGCGACGACGCTCGACGAGTACCGCAAGTACATTGAGAAGGACGGCGCGCTGGAGCGCCGCTTCCAGCAGATCATCGTCGAGTCGCCCTCGCGCGAAGAGACGCTGCAGATCCTCAAGGGGCTGCGCGACCGCTACGAGGCCCACCACCGCGTCCAGATCACGGACGAGGCACTGCTGGCCGCCGTCGAACTGTCGATGCGGTACATCCCCGCCCGCGTCCTGCCGGACAAGGCCATCGACGTCATCGACGAGGCCGGCGCTCGCGTACGCCTGCGGGCCATGACCAAGCCCGAGGAGCTCACCCGCCTCGAAGAAGAGATCAAGCGGCTGACCATCGAGAAGGATGATTCGGTCCGCAATGCAGATTACGAGCGCGCCGCCGACCTCCGCGACAAGGCCCTGCAACTGGCCGCCGAAAAGGACCGCCTCGAACGCGACTGGCACGAACACCGCAACGAGATCGACGGCACGGTGGACGGGGAGATCATCGCCGAGGTCGTCAGCAAGATGACCGGCGTTCCGCTGACCCGCCTGGAGAAGGACGAGGCCGAGCGACTGCTGTCCCTCGAGGGCGAGCTTCAGAAACGCGTCATCAGTCAGCAGGAGGCCATCAGCGCCGTCTCCCGCAGTGTCCGCCGAAGCCGAAGCGGCCTGAAGGACCCGAACCGGCCGATGGGCAGCTTCATCTTCATCGGCCCGTCCGGCGTCGGAAAAACCCTGCTGGCCAAGTGCCTCGCGGAGTTCATGTTCGGGGCCGAAGAGGCGCTCATTACGATCGACATGTCCGAGTACATGGAGAAGCACAACGTCAGCCGACTTATCGGCGCCCCGCCGGGCTATGTCGGCTACGAGGAGGGCGGTCAGCTTACGGAGCGCATCCGCCGTCGGCCGTACGCCGTCGTGCTGCTCGACGAGATCGAGAAGGCACATCCGGACGTGTTCAACATGCTGCTCCAGATCATGGAAGAAGGCCGGCTGACCGACTCGTTTGGTCGCCATGTCGACTTCCGAAACGTCATTCTCATCATGACCAGCAACATCGGGGCCGACAAGATCACCCACCAGTCGACCTTCGGCTTCGAGCGGCGCGATGAGAATCTCGGCTATGAGAAGATGCGGAACATTCTCAAGCAGGAGCTGGAGAACTACTTCCGTCCCGAGTTTCTCAACCGTGTGGACGAAGTGGTCGTCTTCCACAAGCTCAAGCACGAGGACCTGACCCGCATCGTCGAGCTGGAGATTCGTAAGGTGCAGAAGCGCCTCGCCGAGCACGGCCTGGCCCTCGAGCTCAACGACGAGGCCAAGGAGTTTCTCCTCTCCAAGGGCACCGATGAGAAGTTTGGTGCGCGGCCGCTTCGCCGAGCCATCGAGCAGTACCTGGAGGATCCGCTGAGCGAAAACCTCCTGCGCGGCATGTACAAGGGCAAGAAGCGCGTACTGGTCTCTCTGGGCGACGCCGAGATCGAAGGCGAAAAGAAGCTTTGTTTCGAGGGCTTCCTCGATGACAAGGCCTCGGCGGAGCCCGAGCTTGCGGGCGCCGGCGCTGGCCCGACTGAAGGAACGTAATTGCCTAGACTTGTGCCGAATTCCACCGCTGATGTGGTGGCGATCGTCTGGCCGAATATGCATGAACCTTTCGCGGCTCCGCGATAACTCGCGGGGCCGCTTTCTTGCGCTCTGATAACCAAGCGCATCCTCTCGAAGCGCAAGCGTGCACCGTCCCTGCCGGGTGGCGATTGACACGCGCCGGACAGATTCCTAAACTGACGACCCACAGCCACCCGCATAGCAGTTGTCACATGATGGCCCGGTCGGCGCGACTTGCCGCATACGGAGGATGGACCAATGCCCGGTACCGCGACTCACACACGCCAGCAACTTCGCGATTATCTGTTTGGCACGCTGATTCCCACACCGGCGGATTCCCAGCCGGACGACCGTGCTGATCTTTTCCAGCACGGCATGGACTCGCTGCGGCTGATGCAGCTCCTGGTGTTCATCGAGCAGGACCTGGGCGTCAAACTTCCGGATGACGAGGTGACCCAGGATCGCCTGAGCACCGTGAACTCGATCGTCGAATGGGTCGATCGTCATCGTGGCGGCCGGGCCTCCTGACGCAATCACGTCGTGGTTTTTTCGTGAGCCAGACGCTCTACCACCTGTTGCAGCAGTCGGCTTCGGCGCACCCGGCACGGCCGGCGGTCGAGTTCGCTGGCGCCACGTTGAGCTATCGAGAACTGCTGGATGCCGCTGATCGCGCGGCCGTCTTGTTTCTGCGCTACGGTGCCGGCCCGGGCAGGCGCATGGCGTTCTCGTTTCGCAAGTCCGTTGATGCCATGATCGCACTGTTCGGCGTAATCCGAACGGGCGCGACGTATGTTCCACTCGATCCCGCCTGGCCCGCGGAGCGCGTGCGGATGATCTGTGAAGATGCCGGTGTGCGGCTCTGGCTGGGCACGGAGGCGCCGCACAACATTGATGGCATTGAAACGGCCATCGTGACCATCGCCACAGATGACGCCGTGCCGCTGGAATCCTGGCGACAGTTTCCGCCCGACACGGG
Source organism: uncultured Planctomycetota bacterium (assembly GCA_900696465.1). Taxonomy (GTDB): domain Bacteria; phylum Planctomycetota; class Phycisphaerae; order UBA1845; family UTPLA1; genus UTPLA1. The sequence continues at coordinate 179,286 of CAADGE010000035.1, read as the reverse complement.
CGAAGCGCCGGAACCGGCTGATGGCATCGCCAATATTCTGTTTACGTCCGGCTCGACAGGCCGCCCCAAAGGCGTACGGATCACGACGCAAAGTCTGCTGCACTACTCGCAATGGGCCGTCGACTACTTCAATATTTCTTCGGAAGATCGACTCGCCAACCACGCCCCCTATCATTTCGACCTGTCCACGCTCGATATCTTCGCGGCCGTCCGCGCGGGGGCAGCGATGATCCCGGTTCCCGAAGGCGTGAAGATGTTTCCCTACCAGATGGCGAAACTGATCGCCGACACGCGCATCAGCGTCTGGTACTCGGTCCCCTCGGCATTGATCATGATGCAGCTTCGCGGCAAGCTCGCGGAACACGACTTGTCGCGCCTGCGACACGTTATCTTCGCGGGTGAAGTGATGCCCAAGCCGGCGCTGCGTGAGATCGCCCGGTTGCTGCCGCACGCAACCCTGACGAATCTGTACGGCCCGACGGAGACCAACGTCTGCACGTATCATGCTGTCAGCCGTGAGGAACTGGCAAACGATGAGCCCGTTCCGATCGGCCTTCCCGTCTCAGATACTCGAGTCTGGGTCGTCGATGATGCGCTTCGGCCCGTTCCGACCGGTGCATCGGGCGAGCTGCTGGTCGCCGGTCCGACCGTGACAACCGGCTACCACGATGACGACGAACTGACGGCGCGCAAGCTCGTTCCGGCTCCGGATGGCCGCGGCGCGGCCTATCGCACCGGCGACCGCGTTCGGGATCGCGCCGACGGTGTGCTGCTGTTTGAAGGGCGGATCGATCGCATGATCAAATGCCGGGGGCATCGCATCGAGCCGGGGGAGATCGAAGCGGCCCTGGCTGCGCATCCTCGGGTGAAGGAGGTGGCCATCGTGCCGCTGCCCGATCCGGTCTTCGGCAATCGAATCAAGGCATGCATCGCGCTTCGGGATGGCGACGTTGAGTCCGGGGCGGGCAATGACGAAGCAGGTCTGGCCGCATGGTGCAGAGAACGCCTTCCCGTGTACATGCTGCCAGATGTGTGGCAGTTCTATCCGGCACTCCCGCGAACCGACCGCGAGAAAGTGGACTTGCTGGCGCTCGCTCGTTGACGCTCGTCGGTCCTGACTCGCTTGAACAAATTACTGCTCTTACGGATTGAGATAGGCCGCCAGGAAGGGCTGGACATCCGCGCCGTCGGCCTCGCCGCTGCCGTTCAGGTCGCAACGAGCTACTTGCCCGGTGTCGAAGTTCTGCCCGAGCAGTGCCTGCACGAAGAGCTGCACGTCAATCTCGTCGATCAGGCAGTCGTCGTTGATGTCGGCGGTGTAGCCGCAGGGGGTGACCGTGAACTGAATCTGAGCCGTGCCGCCAGCGACGCCGTTTCCGGATGGCAGGGATGCGGGGTCGAGCGGATCCGCAATTTCCCCGTCGAGGACCATGCCGCTGTTGGCCGCCGTCAGACCGGAGATCGTCAGGGTGTAGGTATCGGGCGGCAATGGTGCATCAAAGTTCAGCGTTACCGGATTCACGCTCGTCTGGCCGCTGAGCGAGAAGCTGCGGGTGCCGTGTGTCTGGCCGGTCACCGCGAAGTTGGCTGCGGTTGCGTTGACCGGCGTGTGGAACCAGACCGTCAACTGGTTCGGCATGGTCGTGCCGTCGAGTGCCGCACCGGGCGCGGGAATCGTCTGGATAATCTTGGGCGGACCGGGGACATAACTCACGCTGGTGGCCGCCGTCCGCAGGATCCACTGATTCGGATCGAAGGACAGCGCGGAGACCGGGCCGCTGACCGGTACGACGAACCACTGCGTTCGGGCGTCATTCCACACTTTGTGTGTCTGCGGGCTGCCGCCGACCGTCGGCCGTAACTCAACCGGCATGGTGAACACGTTCGGATAGCCGGCGGTCGTGTGGGTCTGGGCGATTCGGGTGAGCAGGTAGTTCTGGCCGTTGACGTTGGCCGACTGCCAGCCGAATTGATATGCCGGCGCACCGGGCTGATAGACCCACTGATCGAAGAACCAGGTCAGGTCCTGGCCGTAAGTGTTGGATGCAACGGCGGCGAAGTCGTCGGTTGTGGCGGCGGAGGACTCAAACGCCGTGCGATAGTCGGCAAGGATCTGGAAGAACGTCGTGTCACCTACGACGCCTCGCAGTTGATGGAGTACCCAGGCGCCTTTGTTGTAAACGGCATTTGAGTCGAAGATTCCGGCGGCGTTTGCGACGTTGTAGATGTAGACCGTGGCAGAGACGTTGCTGGGCTTTCGGCCCTGGATGGCCGAGAAGTAGGCGGACGAATTGACGGTGCCGGTGCGCCGCTCCTGCCAGAGACATTCGCCGTAGGTGGCGAATCCTTCGTTGAGCCAGATGTCGTGCCACGTGCGGCAGGTGATCATGTCGCCCCACCACTGGTGCGCCAGCTCGTGGGCGATCAGCGATTCTCCGAAGCCGCCCATGCCGCTGAGCGTCTGGTGTTCCATGCCGCCGCTGAAGTTGAAGCTGTAGTGGCCGTATTTCTCATTCACGAAGGGGTATTCGCCGTAGACGGTCCGAAAGACCGGCAGCATGCCGATGCAGCGCTCCCAGTTGGTACGATTCGAGGCCGTGTCGAGACTCGGATAGATGTAGAACTCGACGGGCATCGTCCCGCCGGGGTAGTTGTAGGTTCGCGTCCACTTGTTGTAGTTCGTCGCGCCGAATGAGACGAGATAGGGCGCGATCGGGTTGAGGATCTGCCAGTGGTAGCGCATCCGGCCACCGCCGAGATCCTCCTCGCTGATCAGCACACCGTTGGCCGGTGCCTTGAAATTGTTGGGAACGATGATGCGAAAATCCATCGTGGCCTTGTCGATGTTGTCGCCCGGCTGGCCGACGTCGCCATCCTTGACCGGCCACCACGTGTAGGCGTAGTAGGGCTCGCTCAGCGTGAAGACGACGGGGGTTTGCGTCGGCCCCTGCACGCCGACCTTGATGGAGCCGAACCCCTCGGCGACGGTTTCGCCGGTGTACTCAATCGTCAGCGTGAAGATTTCATCCATGCCGTAGGTGCGGTCGAGCTGGACACGCTTGGTCGAGCTGCTCAATGTCTGCACAGCGACCGGCGTGACGCCGTTGAGCAGGGCGTTCGTGATCGCGTACTGCTGTCGCAGGCGGAAGGTGAATTCCGTCAGCGACGGCGACTTGCTCTGGATGGTCATCACGTTGCGCCCCGTCAGGGTGCATCGATAAAAGAACTGGAATGAGAAGTCGGAGACCTCGATCTCCAGATCGTAGTGAAGCACGTCGGTATCGGAGAGCCCCTCGCGCGGCTCGGCGACGCGGGGCTGGCCGTTTTCGTCGAAGAAGGAGTAAATCAGGGCGCGGGCCTTTCCACAGCCCTCGATCGGTTGCAGATCGCACGTGCCCGCCGCGCGGGCATCGGAGTTCAACGACAGAAGCACAGCGAACACCATGCAGGCGGGCCATGCGAGCGGAGGCGATCGGAACTGTTCAGTCAGACCGAGTGCGATAAAGGCCTTCTTGGCCATGCGGATCATGCGGAATCTCCCGATGCGCGAAACCGTTGGAATCCCCCCGGGCATAACGCAAGAGGCGTGTTTCACGCTCGCCGGGTCGAATGCGGCAACATTGGGGTCGGAATGATTGCCTGGGCCAGTCTCGTGACCATGCTCGCTGCGTCCCGAGTATAGCACACAGGAGTGGATTCACAAAGCGGCAGAGGCGGGGCTGCCGGCTGGCGGGGGCCTGCCCGGGAGACTTGTACAGGCCGAGAATCGCGACTGGAACCGGGACGGAACGTCTTCCGGCCTACTCGGTCCTCCAGCGGATGATCAGCCGGGCATCGAAGCGCTCCGGCCGCGTCAGATAACGATAGAAGGTGACCGTTTCCGTACAGCGGGCCAGGGCGGCAAGCTGGCGGATCGCTCGAGCCGGGTCAAAGGCGTCGAGGTCGAGCTGGGCTACCGGCTGGACGGGGATGCGAACAGTGAGCGTTTCATCACCACGAAGGACCTGCAATTCGAAGTGCTCCGCATCTCCCCGATTGCGGTATCGTTCGGCGACATCCTGTGCGGCTTTTTCTCCCAGGGGCCTGCCGGCAGCCGCCAGAACGATGTCGCCTTGCATGAGGTACTTCCAGGCCGGAGACGCCTCGCTGATTTCGACGACGACGGCACGATTGGATCTTTGCTTGTCGGTTTCAAGCGCGACACCGAGTCGGAGTCGTTCTGCCATGCGCTGCATTGCCCAGCTCCGCCACCATTCGGCTCGGAGGGCCTGCGGATGGTTCTCCTCCACATAGCTCAGCCAGTTGGATAGCATCGCAGACAGCGCATGGCTTCGAAGGAAAACAAATTCGGCGACGGGTTCCGGGCTTTCCGCGACCGGCGCAAGGCGGCGCGCGGCGGCAGTCTGGGTGAGCCGCGGACCCTTGCCGCGCAGGGCACGAACAATTTCTTCCACGTGGGCCTTCGAGCTGGAGATGACCAGTTGGCCGTCGAGGACCGCCCAGCAGGGCTCCATTTTACGGAGAAAAGAGATTCCGAGCCGTCGGGCCAGTGCCGGCCCCATGGCAACGCTGTGAAGCTCGACATCTTCGCAACGATGCGTCTTGACGCCGACGCGCTTCATCTCCGATTCGTCGCCACCGGTGGTCATCAGGGCCAGACTCTTGGCCATGATGTCCATCAGTGTATCGAGCGTTTCGATGAAACCGTCGGCCTCTCGCGCATCAAGGATGGTGGTAATCGCGGGCAGATCGAACCCGGTGGCCAGACCGGGCGGATCGCGCGCGACGATGATTCGGCCGTTGGGTCCCAGGGATTCGAGCATCGAGCGCTCCCCGATCTGAATCTGCCCGAAGGTGGCGAGGAAGAGGTATGCAAGAGAGAAGTCTTCCGTGGGCAATGCGCGTCGGCGCAGGGCGGGAAAGTCGATCTGTCCGACCCAGGCCGCGAGGGTGGTTGCGGGCATTCGTTCGAGCGCGGCCGAGTCGATCGCGGTGGCACCTTCGCTGCGCTCGGCGCGGTGGCCGCGTATCTCGCAAACGATCTCATCGAGCTCCAGCCAGACGCCGACAAGCAGACGACTGCAATCGGCGACGACGGCCGGCTCGCTTGGTTGGCGAACCGTGTAGAGCAGCCCCTGCGGCAGCGGGCTGAGCCGAGATCGCAGTGCCGCGAAGTCTGCCCGCGCGGATAGCGACGGGCCGCGCTGCCCGGACATAAGCAGAACGGTTCTGCTCCAGAGTTCGTCGGGATCTGCGGCAGGACCGATCGCGATCAGGCGGCCGCTGTGCGCAAGGGTCAATCCGCTGGCCAGCTGATAGCGCCGGACGGCGCCTTCGGGTGCCAGCGATTTGGCATTCGCCGCCTTCAGGAGTCGCTCCAGTGTTTGCGGGTCGGCCAGCTCCGCCAGGAGCACCCCGTTGTCCCACTCGGCAGGCGTGACCGCCATGATTGCGGAGCGCTGCCCGAGCAGTTCCGTGACGACTTCTTCGGCATCCAGACCAAGCAACTCGCGCGTGCGAAGTTGCCAGGACGGCTGGCCGGCCATCGTGCCCCCTTGCTCACGAATCTCGACGACCGTGCTCCAGATGCCCATGCGGCGGAACTGTTTGCGGACATCCGCGAGGTCGTTCATCTCGACATAGAATCGCACGTCACCGGGCACGATGCGTGTCCAGTCGTCGTCGATTTCCGAGGGGGTAGATTGCGCGGAGGCGGTTGCCGTCGCACAGAGTACAACGGTTGCGATCGCGGCGATGTAAAATGGAGCAGATCGGCTGCGGAGCGCGCGAAGCGAGCACTCGGATTGCAGCGTGCAAGGACGATCGGGATCAGAAGCGAACGATTTCGTCGTGTGCATCCGTGGTGTTCGCGGGCGAATCGGGCAGCAGCAGGTGATTGAACGGCTGGAAGAGGATATCGACCAGTGTGGGCGATCCTTCACGGTCGGAGGAACGGTCGACGCGGTCAAGGCCCGCGCGGACTCCCTGGCCGGCCTGATCTGCGGAAATGTGCAGCAGACGGTTCAGACTGTGCGCCGCCTGTCGGGCATCGGAGACGGCGGCCATGGTTTCGTCGGTGAGATTCTTGACCCCTGCGGCATCCATCACGGAGACGCCGGCCACCAGGGTGGGCTGCTCCTGCGGCGCGGCGGATGGCCAGATAACGATGGCCAGGAAAATAATCGCCGCCGCAGCCGGAAGACTCGCGGCCATGGCATAGGATCGCCATCGCCATCGTCGCGGACGGGTCGTCTCGACCACCACCGGGACGCGAGATTGTTCCATCATTGCAGCGACGACCCGGCTGGCGAAGCCGGGCTGCAGAGTTGGCGCCGGCTGGTCGCGGCTGATGACTTCGACGCTGGCACGCAGGGCTTCGGACTCCCGCTGGCAAGCGGGACACTGCAACAGGTGCGCGTGGACCTCCGCGGTCAGACTGGAGCTTAACTCCCTATCAATGAACTGCTGCAACAGGTGTTGTACGTTGCGACACGTCATCATGGCCGCGATTACTCCGCCGGCTGCCTGCCGGACACTTCTTCACTCGACGCTTCGGCGATCTGCGCTGTCAGGCGCTTTGCGCCGAGGTCGAAAACCGCACGACCGACCAATCCTCCACGAGGTGGCCGCTCAGGAGTTCCTTGAGTCGGTTGCGAGCCCGATGCAGATGGCTCTTGACCGTTGCCGCGGGCATGCCGAGGATCTGGCCGATTTCCTGGCAGCTCAGGGACTCCCTGTAAAAGAGTAATACCGTCGCGCGTTGTTGCGGTGTCAGTTGATCGACAGAATCCCAGATAACTTCCTTGAGCCGACGGGCCTCTTCGCTGTTGGCGACGGCGTCCGATACGCTTTCGGCAGGGTCAGCGCGTCCGGATGAGGACAGTCCGCTGAAATCGACCTCGCCGCTGTAATCCTTCCGTCGGCGAAGCGAATTGAGACAGAGCCGATAACCGATGGTGAACAGCCATGTGCTGAATCGGTAGCTCGGATCGAAGCTGTCGAGGGAGGCGAAGGCCCGCAGGAAGGTGTCCTGGCAGATTTCCTCGGCCTCATGATTATTTCGAACGAGGCGCCAGACAAATGCGTGCAGCCGATCCTGGTAGGCCTCAACGATACTGTGCGCACTTTTTGCGCACCCCCCACACGCCTGCTTGATGAGCTGGCGTTCGAGGGTCGGGTCGAGGCGCGAAGAATTGACCTCGTGACCGTTCATGGACTTCACCCTATTATATCTCTTCGCCCGGTGATGGGGTGCACCTTCGGTCAGAGTTGCGTGTTATTTTACTTCGACATAACATATTGTCATGGCCAAAGATACGCCACGAAAGGGGTCGCCACAGCCCGCTCCGTTGCAAAATAAAAAGGCCCGCTTCAGCTACGAAATCCTATCCAAGGTGGAAGCCGGAATTGCTCTTAAAGGCACGGAAGTAAAGAGCTTACGTCAGGGCGGGGCGAGTCTCGCGGAGAGTTACGCAAGGGTTGATCGTGGCCAGGTCGTGCTCATTAACTTTCAGATTCAGCCCTATAAGGAAGGCAATCGCTACAATCATGACCCCAAGCGGCCCAAGCAATTGCTCCTGCACAAGCGGGAGATCAAGAAATTGTCGGCCGCGGTTCAGATCAAAGGCCAGACGCTGATTCCCCTGAGTGTTTACTTCAACAAGGACGGCATCGCGAAGGTGGAACTGGCCCTGGCGCGCGGCAAGACACACGGCGACAAGCGACACGACGAGCGGAAGAAGGAAGATCGCAAGGAGATCATGCGGGCCCAGCGGCGCGGCGGACTCTGACGGGCTTCCGCAAAAGTGTCCCGATGAAAAACATGGCAGTGGATCGAAACTACCGGCCGACGATCAAGCGTATTGCGCTTTATGCGCTGATCCTGATGGCGTTTACGCTGGTAAGTGCCGTCGGCTTCGTCTTGTTGACGGAGGAGCCGATTCTCACGGAGGAGCAGGCCTTTCCGGAGCCGGTCATTCTGAACCCCGAAAAGCGGCCGCATTTCGACTTTCCGGTCTCGGCCCGCACCTACGACCTGTCGCTCAATCGCTTCGTGGATCGCTTCGCACGGGTGTGCATGCAGGGAAAGTACTCGGACTTTCGCCTGATGCTCAGCCGCCGTCGTCCGCCGATCCTCCCGCCGCGCTTCGAATCGAACTTCAACGCGCTCAAGCAGGTTCGCATTCTCGGAATCGAGAAATTGCCGGAAGTTCCCGATGCGCCGGGACCCATCTACCTGATGAGTGCGGAGTACGAGCTGCAGGATTACGCCGTGCGAGGCGGCGAGCAGGTCCGCCAGGTACAGGTGGCGATCACGCGCGAAGAGGGTGACTGGTGTCTGGGTCCGATACCGCAGGAAGCCCTCGAGCGGTTGCGGGCATATCGATCGCAGCAAAGCACGACACAGGCGGCTGAAACGGCAACGGCGGAAGATTCAGATAAGTCGCCGGAGCCGGAATCGTCTCCGAAGACGACAGCGAATCGTCCCCTTCGGATTGATTCCTGAGTGATGCGGCGGCTTTTTAGTCCGCGGGCCTTCTCAATACGGACCTACCTCTGCTGATACTGATAAATGTTGTCATACCTTTGCAAATGATCCTGCGCGCTGGCTCAAGTTTTTATCCGACATGTGTTTGTGGGGTGTCAAGCGTGGCAGCATTTTTGTTTTCGCAGGATTATATCTTAGGTTTGCGTCAATGCTGTCCGACCTTGTTCCCACTGCTGAAAAAGCCGGTCCAGGTGGGGGAAGCGGTCCTCGGGTTAAGAGGGGATAGAGAACAAACAGAGACCTTGGGAAGGGGAATGAAGTCATGGGTCTTACCGTAACGAACACCAATACCATTTCACTCTTGAACATCCTGAACCGGACGTCGCAGTCGCAGTCGGATACGCTCCAGCGACTTTCGACGGGCTTCAAGGTGAACCGCGGATCGGATGATCCGGCGGGTCTGATCGCCATTCAGAGTCTCAATGCCGAACTGACCGGCGTCGAGGCGGCGATCGCCAACGGCCAGCGGGCCAAGTCGGTCATGAACGTGGCCGACGGCGCCTTGAAGGAAGTGTCGAGTCTGCTTACTGAGATTCAGAAGCTTGCCGCGGCAAGCACGAGCTCCGGCGGTCTGTCGGCCGCGGAGATTGCCGCGAACCAGGCGCAGATCGACAACGCCATCAACTCGATCGATCGAATCGTTCGCACGACCACGTTTAACGGCAAGTCGCTGCTCGACGGCCAGCAGGCCATCCGGGCAACGGCCGACACGCCGAACAAAGTCGGCGACGTCCGCGTCTATTCGCGGCCGAATACCTCTTCGTCACAGTCGCTGGCGATCAACGTTGCTTCGGCCGGCGCCGTTGCTTCCGCCACGCTGACCACGGTCAGCGCCGCTTCGCTCGGCACGGCCGAGTTCAGCATCACCGGCAAGCTCGGCAGCGCGACCATCGCGGTCGGCGAGGACGACACGTTCACCGAGATTCGCGACCGGATCATTGCCGCCGCTGATCAGACCGGCGTTTCGGCGTCGATCGTCGGCAGCGAGCTGCGGCTCCAGAGCCGCGAGTACGGCTCCGCGGCCTTCGTGTCCGCCAGCTTCATCAGCGGTGACACGCAGTTCAGCAACATTTCCCACACCAAGGGCACCGACGCCAGTGTCACCGTCGCCGGCCAGACGGCCTTCGTGGACGGTCTGCGAGTGTCCTTCAATGCGGGCGGCGCCAGCGGTGAGTTCACGCTGACGGCGGCCGGAAACGTGGCGGGCAGCGCCGGCAACCTCACGATCGATGGCGGCGGCCTGACCTTCCAGCTTGGTACCGAGAGCAACACGCAGTCCACGGTCGGCTTCTCCGGCCTGCTCAGCCACAACCTGGGCAGCAACGTGGTCGGTTACCTCAACACGCTCAAGAGCGGCGGCGCCAACGCCCTTTCTCAGAATGCGAACAATGCGATGGCCATCGCCAAGTCCGCTTTGAGCCAGGTTGCCACGCAGCAGGGTCGCATCGGTGGTTTCGAGAAGTACCAGGTAGATACCGCCGTCAACAGTCTGAACGCGACGAAGCTCTCGCTGGAAAGCGCCCGCAGCGTAATCCGCGACGTGGACTTCGCCACGGAGACGGCTGAACTGACCAAGCAGAACGTGCTGCTGCAGTCGGCCATCTCGCTGCTCGGTGTTGCCTCGCAGCAGTCGGGCCAGATCCTGTCGCTGCTGCGGTAAGCGGCACGGCGACACCCCGACCTGGTGGGCACTATCAACCACACGGCGGGATCGAGGACGAACCTCGATCCCGCCGTTTCTTTTTCTTACGCATGAATTGTTTCCGCACGGGGAGGCCAGTGCGCCGGGAGGGATTATCCCTTCTTCAGCGCTGCCTCCAGGCCGGGGAGCTGATCCGTGCCCGCCGGCGCGGTGATCACCGCACCGGTAAAGGCGCTGCCGATCGGCTCAAAGCGGCCGTTCAGATGGCGGGCAAGAAACTCCTCGGCCACGGCGTAAAAGGCCATGCGGTTTTCGGGACGTGCAAAGCCGTGTCCCTCGTCGGGGAATAAGACGTAGGTTACGGGGATACCTTTGCTCTTCATCGCGGAGACGATCTGGTCACTCTCGGCCTGCTTGACGCGAGGATCGTTCGCGCCCTGCGCAATCAGGAGCGGGCGCTTGATCTTCGCCACGTGATTCAGCGGGGACCGTTCCTCGAGCAGCTTGCGGCCCTGCTCGGTTCGCGGATCGCCCACCCGCGAGGTGAACATGTCCATCATCGGTTTCCAGTAGGGCGGGATGGACTCAAGCAGCGTGATCAGATTCGATGGGCCGACAATATCGACGCCGCAACAGAACACATCCGGCGTGAAAGTCAGGCCGACCAGCGTGGCGTAGCCGCCGTAGCTGCCGCCGAAGATTGCGACCTTGCCCGGATCGGCGATTTTCTGATCGATGGCCCAGGTAACTGCGTCGATGAGATCGTCGTGCATGCGGCCGGCCCATTCGAAGTTGCCGGCGTTCAGATGCTTCTTGCCGAGGCCGGTCGAGCCGCGGAAGTTCACGGAAAGAGCGGCATAACCCCGATTGGTCAGCCACTGATGCGTGGGATCAAAGCCCCAGCTGTCGCGTGCCCACGGGCCGCCATGAACCACCAGCACGAGCGGGAGCGGCTCCTTCGGCCGGCCGTTGCGATCCGACCAGACCGGCAGAGACAGATAGCTCACGAGATTCAGACCGTCGCGTGACTTGATCGTCACCGGGTGCATCTTCGTCAGCGGCAGGCCTTCCAACTGGCGGCGATTCGTGAAAAGGAACCTGGCGTTGCGGGCCGTGCGGTCGTAGTGGTAGTAGCGGACCGGGCCACTGTCCATGAGATAGGCAACGATCCAGTGCTTGTCGTCGAGGGTTCGACTGGTGACCTCGACGTCGCCGCTCGCGACCGTCTTGAGGTAGGACATGTCGGCCCGGACGGCGTCATCGAGAATGTCCCACTGTTTTCGATCGTAGTTGAAGGCGACGGCCTGAATGGTGTTTTCCGTCGGATGCATGAGCAGTCCGCCGACATCGGCCCGGGGATTTGCGGACAGCAGCTTCTGGGCGTTGGTTTCCATGTTCCAGGTGAAGATTCCCGCCGTGTCGCGGTTGCGGCTGTCGATCATGTAGAGCGTGTTGCCGGATTTGTCGAAGCCGATCGCGCTCGTGGTCAGCGAATCCTCCGGCGGAATTCGGGTGAACAAGGTCCAGTCGCCGCCATCGGCCGGCTTGAAGATCTCGCTGCCGCCGTCCGGCGTCATGCGCGTGGCCAGGCGAACTCGGTAATCGTCATCGGTGGTGAAATCGCGATATCCGTCATTCTTCTGGATCAGCTCGCGATGGCCGGTCACAAGGTCTACGCGATAGATGTCGTGCAATTCGCGGGTGCGATCGTTGATGGCCAGCAGGATCTGGCCGGGGAACTTGTGGCTGATTTCCTGAATGCGCGCCTGAATACCGTCGATCGGCGTCAGGTCTTTCGTCTGGCCTGTCTTGATGTCGGTCGCGTAGATGTGCCAGTTTTCGTCGCCGTCTTTGTCCTGCGGGTAGAGAATGTGATCGCTGGTGTAGGCCCACGAGAATGATCGAATGCCGCGCTTGCGATCCTGAGTCACGACGCGGGCGGCATCCGGCTGATCGGCCGGTGCGACCCAGACGTTCATGACGCCGGAATCTTCCGCCAGGAAGGCGAGCTGCGCGCCATCGGGGCTGAGCTTGGGCGAGGCCCTGTCAGGATTGCCATAGAGGATGCTCCGCGCGATCAGCGGAGTGCTCTCCATGTCCTTTGGTGCTGCGGTGTTCATGTTACCCTTGAGACTGCATCCGGTAGCCGTGAGGGTGCAGATCCCCAGGGCGAGCAGTACTCGTGCGCCTGTGTACATCGTGGTTTCCTTTCAATGGTGGTGTGTGTTTGGAGGCCGAATCTTTCCCATCGGGACATCGCACGTGTTCGACAAAACAGTGAAAACGTTATAAAGCGTTGAATCTTTCATAAAAAGGTACGCCCAGCGTGAACGGGCGTCAAAATATCCCGCCCTGGCGGCTAAACCGCCGGGGCTGTGGCCGCCTGCCTTCGGCGGGCCAGGTATTGCGCCATTCCAGCGAAGGAAAGTTGCACAGCGAGTCCGGCGAAAACGGGGGCAGGTAGATTCCGCAGCGCAGCCATCCAGATGCCGACCGGTGAGGCCGTAAAGACGATTGACTTGGGGTCCATGACTGGCCGGTCGTACGCGACTTCGATCGACAAGTCGAGCAGGAGCGGCAGGAACCAGAGCAGGAAGACCATGATCCCGCCGAAGAGAAACCCATTGGGCACGACGCTGTAGCAGAAGCGCATCAGGCCGGACATGGTCAACAGTGCCAGCAGAAACGAGACGGGAATCGCAGAGGCCCGCAAGGGATCAACGTCGCCGGTTGCAGTGGCCACAAGCGCCCCAATCTGACTGCCCGCGACGGGAACCAGCACGGCGGCAACGACCAGTGTGCAGATGATGGCGGCTTCGTAGTAGCGACGGGGACGCGGTGGCGCGAAATCGGGATCTTTCAGCGTTCGCCGTGCCCAGCGCGCCTCATCCTGCGCGGAACTGGCAATCGGCAGGCACGAGAGCAGCGCGAGACTGGTGAGCGTCACACCCCATTGAATGGACGGCTCCGCGGCAAACGCGAAGAAGTCGATCACGGTTTCATCATCCGGCGGCCAGAAGCGAAGGGCCAGCGCGGAGGTCAGCGTCCATAGTCCGAGCAGCACATACGCGAGTGCGGGCGAGAAGGCGATGACGTCGTCACGATGGTACTTTCGCGCCGCGGCGATGAAGAAAATGATCGCAAAAGCCGCCTGCAGGATCATCGAGACAAAGATCATGACCTGGTGGTCGGGGAGCAGGCCGGACTGGCTCATCAACGCAACGCGGCCGATCGAGAGAAGGAGAAAAAGCCCCGGCAATGCCGCGGTGATCGTCAGGTTGCCGGCCACCGCGAGGATGATCAGCAGGCCGGTGATGGCCGTTTTCCCCCGTGTGGCGAGTGCCACGAGAACGGCAAACACCCAGCAGGTTAATGCGAGGACACCGAGCATGATAAAGAGCATGGTCGGCGCGACGAGCGGTGTACCGGGCCCCGGTCCGATCATGAGCAGAAAGATATTGCAGGCGGTCCAGTTTACGAAGGTCATGGATGCCACCTGCGCGAGCGCGCCCGTGAGATAGCCGAGCACCGCCGTCGGTCCGCTCATGGCGGTCAGCCGGTGGGAAGTGATCATGTCGGTGGTAAAGTCGCGCTGAATGGCGCGGCGCAACTGATTGGTGCCAACTAAAAAAAAGAGTCCGACCTGCACGAAGATGAGCAGGGTCATGGCCCCGCCGGCGAACTGCGGCAGAGACAGGTCCGGCCGAGTGCCGCGATAGATGAGCGAGGCGACAAAGAGAATTATCCCGCCATAGATTGCCGCCAGCATCCAGAATCGCCGCCAGCCGCCGACCAATTGAAGCTGTGCCCAGCCCAGCGGATTGCTGACTATCGGTATGTCACTCATGACGTGCCATCCTTCGATCTTTCGATGCAAATGTGCTTCACCGATCGAGCGCAATTCGGCGATTTTTCCTCTTGCTTCATCATTCCGGTTTTCTAGTCCACCTGCCGGATGCCGGTCCGGAGGTAGGCCTGTTCCAGGTCGTGTTCCACCGGCGCGAAACTCGCCACCGGCAGACCCTCTCTGAGCAATCGGGCAAGCAGCGCTGCCGCCGCCCCGGCTTCATGCTCGTATTCGAATGAGATCTGCCGCCCGTGGACCTCGATCCGGGTCAGCCCGCCCATCTCGGAAAGCAGGCGCGCAGCATCGGGGACGGATCGGGCGAGGGTGACACGGTAGTGGCACCGGTTGTCCTGCTTTCCTCCGACGACCTGTGCCACGGTGCCGAATTGCCGCAATGTTCCGGCTTCCATGATGCCGATGTGCGTACAGTATTCATGCAGATCGGCGAGGATATGGGAACTCACAATCAGTGCCTTGCCCTGGTCCCGTAGACTGCCGAGTAGCTTGCGAAACTGGACGCGACCGGCGGGGTCCAGCCCCGAAGCGGGTTCGTCGAGCAGAATGAGCGTCGGGTCCGGCAGCAGCGTACGGGCGACAGTGAGTCGCTGGCGCATGCCGCGCGACAGCGTCTTGATCCTTGCTTCGCGCCGGTCGAGCAGCCAGAGCTGTTCGAGCCAGAAATCGATTCGTTCTTCGATCATGTCCCGCCGCAGTCGATAGGCCTTGCCGATGAAGCGCAGAAACTCGGCGACTCTGAGCTCCTCGTAGATCGGCGGCGTATCCGGTGCGAATCCGATGCGCGACTGTGCCAGCACGTTGCCCGGCTCGATGTTGCTGCCCAGAACACGAACGCGACCGGCATCCAGCGGGTGCAGTCCGGCCACGGCTTTCAAGCTGGTGGTCTTGCCGGCACCGTTCGGGCCGATGAGCCCGAGCAGGTCCCCGGCGGCGAGGGTGAGGGAGAAATCATCGAGCGCGACCGTCTTGCCGTATTCGACGCGCAGCCCGGTAGCTTCAAGAATGATGGTCAAGGTGTCAGCAGCCCTGGCGGCGGCCGACGGCCGGCGCAACGGTTGATTCTGTTCAGCATGGTGAGTAGTTTAGCGGGATACAGTGGTAACTGAACAGATTCTGTAGCAGATGGCCTCGCCGGAAACACCTCATCAGGGCATCATTCCGCGGCTTTGACGACGCGGCTTCGGCGGCCCTACAATCTCCCGATTGCCAGCGGCGGGCCCTGCCAGCTCGACCGACTGCCCCGGCAGGGCCCTGCATCGAAACGGACACCCCATGAGCGAAGTTTCGGTTTTCTACAAGTCGATCGTCTATGTTCACCTGGCGGTCTGTCTGACCCTCGCCGTCTACGGCATCCATCGCTACAGTCTGGTCTATCTCTACTACAAGTATCGCCGGAACAATCCGCGCAAGACGGCCTGTTTTCTCGAACGACCGCGCGTCACCATCCAGCTCCCCATGTTCAATGAGAAGTACGTTGCCCGACGGGTCATCGAGGCCGCCTGCCGGATCGAGTACCCGCGGGACCGGCTCGAAATCCAGGTGCTGGACGACTCCACCGATGAGACGGTCGATATCGCGCGGGAAACGTGCGAGCGGATGCGCGCCCAAGGCCATCCTGTCGTCTTCCTGCATCGCGAGAACCGTGAAGGTTACAAGGCCGGCGCCCTCGCCGAAGGTCTCCGGCGCGCCACCGGCGAATACATCCTCATCTTCGACGCGGATTTCATTCCGCCGCCAGATGTTCTTGAACAGATGGTCGATCACTTCGTCGACCCGAAAGTGGGCATGGTGCAGGCGCGTTGGGAGCATCTGAACCGCGATCAGTCGCTCCTGACGAAGACCCAGGCAATCCTGCTCGACGGGCATTTCGTGATCGAACATGCGGCGCGAAATCGCAGCGGCCGGTTCATGAGCTTCAACGGCACGGCGGGAATGTGGCGAAAGTCGTGTATCGAGGCGGCCGGCGGCTGGCAACACGACACCCTGACGGAAGACCTCGACCTTTCCTATCGTGCTCAACTGGCCGGCTGGAAGTTTCTCTATCTGCCGGAGTTCACGGCGCCCGCGGAGATTCCGCCGGAGATGAACGCCTTCAAGAGCCAGCAGCATCGCTGGGCCAAGGGCGGTGCCCAGACATGCCGCAAGTTGCTGCCGCGGATTCTCGGTTCCCGGTTGCCCTGGCGGATCAAGGTGGAGGCCTTCTTCCATCTGACAAGCTGGGTGAGCTACCTTCTGATCCTCATCCTGACGCTGTTGCTCCTGCCGGCGCTCTACCTGAAGACCCACATCTTTGCGGACAATGTTGTCCTGCGGGCCATGTTCGATGTGTCGCTCGTGCTGATCGCCACCTGTTCGGCGAGTACCTTTTACGTGGCCAGCCAGCGCGAAGTCTTTCGCACCTGGGCGGAGAGTCTGAAGTATCTGCCCTTCCTGATGAGTCTCGGCGTCGGCGTTTCGATCAACAATGTCCGCGCGGTGTTCGAAGGGCTGTTCGGCAAGCCGGGCGAATTCGTTCGCACGCCGAAGTTCGGCGTGGATGGCAACGCCTCAGAGTCGAAGCCCGTCGTCGGTGCAGAAAATGTTTCACGTCGCTCGCGGCTGCGAGTCGATGCCAAGCACCTTCAGGCATGGTGTGAGCTGGCAATGGGTTTGTACATGGCCAGTTGTGTGGCCTACACGGTCTACAAAAAGATGTGGATCGGCCTCTTCTTCATGACGCTCTTTACCATCGGCTATCTCTATGTCGCCGGCCTGAGCTTCTACGGCTTCCGCGTCGCCCGCCGCGCGGCGACTACCGAGTCGAGCGCACTGGACACCGCCGGTCTTACGCCCGCCACGAAGACGGCCTGAAATCGCGGTACATCAATCGCATCCTTCTCGCGATACAAGCAAGTCATGTTCGCGCTTCTTATTGATGAGAGGGCGGAACTTTTCGCACCGTCGTGTTCGCAGCCAGGTTTGCCGGCAACCGAGCCCGGCGCGCGAGCGACGGATCTGCATTTACAGAATGCCGGTGCTGCCGGCTCGGATTGACGGTGACAATGGCCTGACAGATTCGGCTACTTCGCGCATTCGCCCGATAGGACTGTCTCGACAAACGCGGTCACGTCGTCGCCGTTGAGCGCGCCGCCGTTGGGTGTCGCCAGGTCGGCACACACGTCCACCGGCTCGCTGCCGACGTACATGGCGACGAAGGGCTGGATGTCGAGCCCGTCCGGTGCACCGCTTCCGTCGAGGTCGCCGCCGCAATCGCAGACCGGGACGCTCGGAATCGCCGCGGCCACGAGGACGGAATCCGGCGAGCCGGTCCGGAAGAGGCCCAGCTCGATCGTGCCCATGGTCGGCGGGGTGTTGGCATCAAAGCGATAGTTGTAGAGCGTGCTCCAGCGCAGGGCGTTGGCATTCGGATTCGTCGTAAACTTCTCGGTCTGCCAGGAGACGGCGCCGCCGGCGTGCACGCCCGGCCAGTCGGTGAGTGAGTAGGGCTCACCGCTGTGATAGTCGACATCGTGGAAGCCGATATTGGCGATGCTCAATGAGGCCGCAGCCGGAACGGTGAAGGCACCAACCGATCGGTGGCTGTTCATGTTGTATAGTGCGTATTCGTAGTGCCACATGCCGCCGCCCAGATCGCTGACCTTGTAACCGAGGATCAGGCGACCGTCGCTGGGAACGTCGACGTTCACCAGCGTGACGCCGGACTCGTTGGCCGGCCAGGCGTAGATGGCCGGCTGCTGCGTGATGGAGCTGCCGGTGAAGCTCATGTTCCATCCGCCGCCGCTGGCCGAACCGACGTTCACGCGCCGCCAGGTGCAGTTGTTGTAGCGATTGATGGGCTGCTCATCGGTGGCCACGTACTGGCTCTCGCCGAAATACAGCGCACCGCTGTTGAGCGACGGATTGACATCGTCCACCTTGATCTGCAGCCGCTTGTAGATGGAGTTGCCCGTCAGGTTCCAGTTGAGCACGTACGGATATGGAAAGACGCCGGTCCACGCGTTGACCTCGGAGCGCGGCCCCAGGTCCTGCTGATCGGCGTTCAGACTGGCGCCGTAGGTATCGGTGGCATGGGTGCCCAGCCAGTCACAACTGCCGTTGGGTTCATACGGGCTGCCACAGGACGGGGCATCGGCGGCGCACCAGCCGTGCTTGAGCCAGGCGAGGCCGATCTGCTCGAAGCGGCCGCCCTTGAGGCGATACATGTTCTGCACGATGACCGGGTGCTGATTGCACTGCGGGCCGCTCAGACAGTCGATCCAGATGGCGTCCTGTTCGCCGAGATTGCACGAGACCGTCGTCATGGCGTACGCGGAAACGCCACCGATCGTGCCGTATAGCGTCAGGGCCGAGCCGATGTTGTGAACGATGACGTCCGGACCGTTCAGTGTTCCGCCGCGCGGGGCCGCGACTTCGTCGCTGTTTGTGGTCTCGGCCGCGTGCAGGTCGGGCGTGTCGACATCCGTCAGCGATACGCCGACATCGATCGAAACGGCGCCGACGACCGTCCGTGCGACTGACGGATTGCGAAGCACTTCGTCGGCGAAGGATTCGGCGATGACAACCGGCGCGGTGATGACCATCGACTCGGTCGCTTCGTCCACATGGATCGTGATCGCTGCGGAGTCCAGTTCGAAGATATTGCGATAGAGATTCTGCTGATCGGTCATCCAGCCGCCGCGCCGCGACAGCGACACGACGAAATCGCCGAGTCGGCTGTCCGCCGAGAGCGCCCCGCGGGCCGTCGGCAGGCGAATCATACCGCGCGTCTGAAGGTAACCGGAGATGCGCAGGACCTGATCATCGCGCAGCGTGACGCGCAGCTCGGAGCCCGCAGCAGAGACTTCGAAGATGAAGCTACCGGAAGAAGGCGATCCGTCGGCGTTCTGAAGCGTCGGCAGGCCGGCCTGCAAAAGCGCCGTCGGGTCCAGCTCGAGTACCATCGAGCCGGAGGCAGCCGTGAATGTCGCGAGCGCCTGCGGTTCCTGGACATTGCCTTCAATCGGAGCAGCAATCGTCCGCACAGAAGCGGCCGTCGTGACTAAACAGGACAACAGAACGGCGAGCGGGGCAAGTGAATGCTTCCCCATTAGTCGTACCTCCGAATTTTGCGAACCGATCGGGGCCACGCGGCAGCAGGTTCCCTCACCCACATCTGGCCGCTCGTGAAGTGTTTCTCGGCCCCTCACCGAGATTCATGATAACGATTTTTGATATCGAAAACAAAGCATTTTGAGGGGTATTCGCAGGACAGAGATCTGCCTTGCAACTCATCGCAGCGGACCCGGCGATCGCCTTTGCGAGGCGTGGGCAGCGGCGGTCAATGCACCGCTACGGCAGCAGGGCGGCGGGGCGATGCTCGCTGACTCTCCTCGAACCAGCGTATCGTCATCGGGATGCCCTCACGATAGCCGACTGTGGATTTCCACCCCAGCTCCTTCCTTGCCTTCTCTGCGGAGAAGAAGGTGTCCCGGCCCATGAGCCAGACGGCATAGCGGGTAATCATCGGCGGCTTCCTGAGCTTGAAGAGATGCCCGATGCACTCCAGCAGAAAGGCAGCGCGGTAGGCGATCTTGTAGGGCACCGACTTCGTCACCGGCGGCGCGCCGATGGCTTCGGCGACCAGATTGAAATACTCGCGCTGAGTCAGCTCGCCGTCGTTGGAGCAGTTGTACGCCTGGCCGACGGCGGCCGCGTTGTCCGCCGCGAGGATGCACCCCTCGGCGACGTTGCCGGCATAGACCACGTTGAGCCGATTGTTGCCGCTGCCCAACAGCTTGGCCTTTCCGTCGCGCACCATGGTGACAAGCCGACGAATCGTGGCACGATCGCGCGGACCGTACAGCCAGCTCGGGCGGATGACTGTGTACTTCACCTTGCTGCCGGCGCGATGGCGGCGCCAAAGCTCCTCCTCCACCATCACCTTGGCGCGCGTGTAGTAAGACCACTTGAAGAGCTTCTGCCCCAGCGGAGCGGTCTCGTCCACGACGAGCCCGGGTTCATTTACATGACCGTAAACACTGATGGAACTGATGTGAATGAACCTCGGCACGCCGGTCCGCTCGGCGGCGTCGAAGAGATTCTTCGAACCCTCGACGGTGATCCTGACAAAATCCTCCCACGGTCCCCAGTCACCAACCCGCGCCGCGGCGTGGTAGATGCACTGCACGCCCTCGCAGGCCCGCATGATCGACGGCAGATCGGACAGATCACCTTCCGCCAGCTCGACCCCCTGCGATTGAAGCCAGGCCACATCGGCTCCTGGGCGGACGAGTACCCGTACCGGACGACCGCGCTTGCGCAGTTGTTCCACGATGTGCGAGCCCAATAGGCCGGTGCCGCCTGTAACAAGATTCATGCGTGCGAGGTCCTGTAGATGGCCCCGGGGGCCGGTTAGTCGTCAAGAACGTAGAAGCTTGCCGGACCGGCGTCAAGCAGTCCGGCCGCCAGGCCTGCATCGGCTCTCGACGTCAGAAACGCAGTTCAATGGGGCGGGGCGCTTCACCGAGGTGCTCAGCCACCAGCGCTGCATAGCTTCGGCTGATGGAGTTATGGGTATCGATGCCTATTTTATCCGCAACCTGACGAATGGTCTCCTCGGTCGGTCCCTCGATCTCCACGAAGCAGCCGAGCTGCGGGAGTTCGTCCAGCTCGATCGTGCAGGATGCCGTCGCGTTGCCCGATGGCGGCAGGCGCCACGTTGACCGGCGCTTCTCAAACGTCAGCCACGGAAAAAAATCGAGTTCCGACAGCAGTCGTGTCATCGCATTGGCATCGCCGATCGGCAGTTCGATCTCTTCGCGCCGCTTGAAAGCCGATGCCTGCGTTGGCCCCTTGAAAGTCATCGTCGCCGGAACGCCTTCGGCATACCCATCGACCACGCGTACACTGCGCACGCGAAGCCCGCAACCGCGCGCCAGAAGCGCCTGCTGCGGGTTATCGAACAATCGATTGGTCTCGATGACGCTGCCGAGAAATTTTCCGCCGCCAGCGCGAAGCTTCTCCACCAGATGATCGTGGGAAGCCACCGCGACTTTGCATTCGAGCTCGACTGCCACATCCGCTCCATCTGCTGCGCGGCGCATCGCCCTGCCGTGCATGCGCGGACTCGACCGGCAGCACGTGTCAGGACTCGGGCAGCCGCAGCGTCATGCCTGGCGAAAGCCGCCTGGGGTCTCCCTTGAGCAGGGCTTTGTTGAGACGCAGGATTTCCTCCCATCGCGCACCGTTGCCCAGTTGCTTCTGCGCGATGCCGTAGAGGGTATCTCCTCCGACGACCTGATAAGTTCGCCCGACAAGAGTCGGCGCTGCATCTCCAGTTCCTGGATTCGAACGCGCAGCCGCGGCCGAGTCGGTCGCCGGTGGGTTCGACGATCGAGGTTGCGGGATTGTCAGGGTATCGCCGATGCGCAGTTGCCGTGGCCCCTTGATCTGCGGATTGGCTGCGAGGATGTCATCCGAGGCCGTGCGAACCTGATAGTACTTTTGCGAGATACCTTCAAGCGTATCACCCTCGGAGATGACATGCTGCTTCGGCCAGCCGCCGGCGGACGCGCTGCGCGTCGCTGTACCGGTCGCAAGTCGATCCGACGGCTGAAACGCCGATCGCTTGTTCTCCGGCGCATGCGCTGTGGTCGGCATGGTCACGATCGGCGGGCGCTCCTCGGCGGCGCGCGATCGCTGTAGATCCTTTCGAACATCTCCTGCTGCTTCCGGCTCAGCACGCTCCGCCGACGGATTCACGCTGCGCGACGGGTCACGCGGCAGTGGACGGTCATCCTCCGCCGAATCGTTCGACGCGACGGCCGTGCGAATGCGATCGCCAATGGTGCCGTAATCGGTGCCGTGCGGATCGGTTGCCTTCTCGTCCGGCTTGAGCAGCTTGTCCCACGTTGCTTCCACCAACTCCGGCGACGGGCTGGTGCGCAGCGCGATGGGCTGCGACGACTCCTGCGGTTTTACGCCCTCCGAACGCGACGGATCGGCAAGGACGATCTGCGTGCCCGACGGGCGACCGGTCGTCGTATCGGTCGGGCGCGCCGGCAAGGTAGCGTCCGTCGGCGAGCGCGGTCCAGTGGCCAGGCGCTCGGCGAGCCGCTGAGGTGGTCGCTGCACCGGCCGCTGCGCGACCTGGCGCTGCGAGTCCGCCGTCGGACGATTCACCAGCGCGCCGGGACGGGCCGCCGGCGCAGGCTCGATCTTCTTCTCTGCGGACTCGGGTATCTTCGGCGGCTCGGTCACGCGCGTCGCCGTGGCGACGAGCAACTCATCCTCACCCGGCGTGCTTCCATAGAAGAAGTACACGCTGGCGATGACAACAATCACCAGACCCGCCACGACGCCGACTCGGGCTTCCGTACCCATGTGGACCTCCCTGATGCCCTGATCATGACCGACGTCCTGCGTTCGTCGGCCGCTTGCCCGCTACCGGGCCGCAGCCAGACGAGCGGCCGCCGCCATCGCCGGGCGCTTGACCAGGAACTGCGCGGCAATGGCGAACGAGCTGTATGTTCCGACGACGATTCCGACGAACATGGCGAAGTTGAAGCCGTGAATGCCGGGGCCGCCGAAGATGTACATCACCAGGATTGTGAGCATGGTCGTCAGACCGGTCAAGATGGTTCGCGCCAGCGTCTGGCTGACGGAGGTGTTGACCATTTCCGGTGTGACTTCATCGAGCCGGCCACGATTCTCACGAATCCGGTCGAAGACCACGATCGTGTCGTTGACCGAGTAGCCAATGACCGTCAGCAGGGCCGCGACCATTGCCAGGTCGATGCGGAACTTGTCGAGCAGCAGGGCCTTGCCGAGGGCGCTGTCCGCGAGGAAATGACACGCGGCAATGGCCCCAATCGCCATAATGACGTCGTGAACCAGGGCCACGACCGCCGCGAGGCCCCAACGGATGTTTCCGAAGCGGAACCAGACGTAGATGATGATGACCATCCAGCTCAGAGAAATGGCGATGATCGCCGAAGTCTGGGCCTCGGCCGAAACCTGCTGGTCGAACTGCGTCACCTGGCTCAGCGAGGTCTGTCGCTGGAGTGCCGCCTGAATCAGTGCCACTTCGGGCTCGGCCAGTTCGCTCACCCACGAGGAGGCGATGTTGCGTTGCTCGTCGTACAGCGGGAAGTTTTCGTCCGCCACGACGACCATGACGCGTTGCATGAGATCGCTGCCGGGTGAAGCCGGCGTCAGGCCGAACACCTCGGACTCCCGCCAGCCGTGCGTCTCAAACCCCGGCTGGAGGCGCATGGCTCGAAGCCGGTCCTTGAGCGTCTTGAGATTCTGCGGCGGCTCAATGCGATCAAGGATCATGGCCACGCCGCCCTTCCAGCCGCGAAGGTCGATCTGCGCCAGTTCGGCATCGCTGAGGGGCAGCCCGAGCTGCCGGACATCCTCCTCTCGGACCGGGAAGTAAGGCGTGCCGCCCTGCGAGGCATCGGCCATGAGCGTAAAGCGCAGGGCCGGCTGGATGTCCAGAACGTCCTGCATGGTCTCCATGATCGCGCCGACCACGATTTCCTTGTTCGGCTCAAGAGTGACGATTTCGAAGGATCGGCCTTCTTCGCGTCCACTGCCGATACTCTGGATGCCCTGCACCTGCGCCCGTGCGATGGATTCACCGGCGCGCTCGAACTTCTGGGCAAAGTCGCCGAGGTATCGCTTCATATCATCGAGCGTAACATTCGTATCTTCTTCGGTGCGAGTCCGGATCGTGACCTGTGTCGCGCCGGGATCGCTGTAACGAATGCCGTCGAGTTCGTTGAGCAGGCGATTGTCTTCCGTGTCCATCACCGACTTGATCACCGGCTCCAGCCGCACGGCCGGCACACCAGGACAATCGATCACGTAGGTGCCGCCCGATCCGCTCACGCTGGCGCCGCGGATCGCGTCCGCATATCGGCGAAGCGTTTCGCCCGACTTTGCCAGCCGTTCGCTGATCTGCGTCTGATCGAGGGAGCCGGGCTCCTTGAGGTCGATCTGCGCGGCGGTTCCGCCGAGAAACTCGATGTCATAAAGTTGCTCGCGCTCCAGTTGCGAGAAGCAGAACAGACCGGCAGCCGAAAAGAGCAGCGAGACGCCGAAGAAGACCGGTCGAAGGCCGACCCAGTTGATCTTGGGTGCACCGATGAGCTGCATCATCGGCAGCCTCGGCTTGGTCCCGCGCTGAAACGATCGATGCACGGCACGGAAGAGTGCGATCAGGACGAGCAGCCCGACGACCGCAGGCGCGCATTCGAGCAGCCCGCGCCCGAAAGCCATGAGCACCGAGTGTTCCCGGGCCAGTTCATCGTTCCAGGCGTAGCCGATGCCGTAGAGCATGCCGCCGAAGCCGGCAATGGAAAACGCAGCGAAGATCGGATAGCGGGTCACTTCCATGGGAATCGACAGCATCGACATCATCTCGAAGAAGATGCGGGTCACGAAGTAGGCGGTGAACAGATTCAGCACGACGCCGATGCCCAGGGTCAGACCGAAGCCCTTGATCTCCTCGCTGCCGACCCAGTAGAGGATCACGCAGGTCAGGAGGGTGGTGACGTTCGAGTCGAGAATCGCCCGGAAGGCCCGTTCATAACCAAGCTTGATGGCCATTCGCATCGTGTTGCCGCGGGCCAGTTCTTCGCGCATGCGCTCGTTGATGAGCACGTTGGCGTCGACCGCCATGCCCAGCGAGAGGACCAGGCCCGCGATGCCGGGCAGGGTCAGCGTGGCGCCCATCGCCGAGAGGACGGCGAGCGTGAGCAGCAGGTTCAGACCGACGGCAAAGACAGCGACGCCGCCGACGTAGAAGTAATAGCCGAGCATGAAGATCGCCACGAGGATGGCGCCGTACTTGGCCGAACGCAGGCCCGCTTCTCGATTGGCCTCGCCCAGACTCGGGCCGATGGCGCGGACACTGATCGGCGGATCCTTCAGCTTCTTGGGCAGACTGCCGGCGTCGAGCTTCTTGACCATGTCGGTCACTTCCTGCGGCGTGAAGGACCCCTGGATGATGCCCTCGGTGCGAATCACCGAGTTGATCGTCGCGTGGGAAATGGCCTCATCGTCCAGGAAGATGCACAGTTGTTGACCGATGTTTCGCCGCGTCAGGTTGGCGAACTTGTCGCCGCCCCGTTCGTCAAGACTGAAGCCGATTGCCGGACGGCCGATCTCATCGCGCGCGAATCGGGCGCTCTTGAGCGACCAGTCGGGCTCACCGAAGCGATGCACCATCGCCCGATCGTCGCCGATGTGGGCCAGCACGTAATACTGGTTGCCGTAGCGCTCGACCACGACCGGAAGACTGGCCTTTCGCGCCTCGAAGTCGCGCTCCAGGTCGGTCATCTTCAGAAAGTCGCGCGGGTCTTCGATCGCGAACCACTGAAAGTTTTCCTCGCCGGGCATGCGCCGCGGCCCGCGGGACTTGAGCTGCTCGATGTAGCGATCGAACTGATCGGCACTGGCCGCATCGCGCTTCGGCAGGATGCGAAACTCGAGTACGCCGGCGCCGCGAAGCAGGCGCTGAAGATCGGCCGGGTCTTCCAGGCGGCCTTCACCGCGACGCTGCCGCTTCAGGCGATCGGCCGCGGACACCATGCCGTCGATCATCGGTGACAAACCGGAAAACGACTCCTTGAGCCGAGTGAGTGTTTCTTCGCGCTTCGCCTCGCCGGGACGGGCATCGAGGACCAGTTGCAACTGGCCGATGTCGATGTTGGTGGCGAGCACGTCGGCCAGGGCAGCGTCGAACTTCAGCTCCAGATCGAGCACCTGGTCGATCGTCATGCCCTCGGTCGACTTATTGGGATCGACGTTCGCATCGAGCACGGCCTTGATTGCCGCCTCGTAGGCCGACTGTTTCTCGCGAAACGCAGTGAGAGCGTCAGCCGGAACTGTGGCGCCTTCCGTTGCCGGCTGCGTCGTGGCACGGGCCGCGGACATTTCATCCCAGGCCTTGGCGGCGGCTTCGAGCAGGCCCTGTCGCGCGGGAATCGCGCCGACCAGAGCAGCCAGGGCCGAGGTGCGCTCGCCGAGCGAAGTTTGCAGCGCGGCTTCGATCTGAGAGCGCGAAAGATTGTCTGCCGAGATGGCGGCAACGCGTCGATCGTACTCCGCCTGCGCCGTCTGCACTGCATCGTACGCTACGGCCGCGGCCTCCAACAGCGCCTGCCGGGCCGGTACGTTGCGAATCAGCGAGGCAAAAGCCCGTGATCGATCCTCTCCTGATCGGGCCAGGGCGCTGAGAACGTCCGTGCGGCGCAGAATGGTCTCCTGAATCTTTTCCTGATAGTCCTCGTATTCCCGGCGAGCCGCGACGACATCCTCGCTGGGGCGCGGCATCTGAATCTCAAGGCGATTCGCGCCGACAGGCCGCCAGACGAGGTTGTACACACCCTTGGGATCCACGCGCTCGCGAAGCACGCGCATCACGCGCTCCGAAAGGCCGGCCTTCTCGCCGGCAGACATACCCGAGTCGTCAATCTCGTAGAGCAGACTGTAGCCGCCGGCGAGGTCGATTCCGTACTTGAGTTTCTGATCGAGCGGCCAGACCGTGGAAAAAGCCAGGGCCGCGACAAAACCGATCAGCACAATCTTCCACCAGATATCTCGTTCAGTCATGACACACCTTCCAGGTTGCGTGTTACCAATGCAGGTTGGGACATCAATGATCATCAGCGCCGATCAGGGTGGCGCAGATGTAACCGGTTCATATTCGTCGGTAAGCGGAGAATGAATCCGTGAACCCCGGCGCCGCCGAGGAATCGGTCGGGTTCGCCATCGGTTCATGGGTGACGGGCGTAGTTAGTGTGCTGGCGGAGCCAGCGCGTGATACGCCGGACGATGAAGTGAAGATACAAGCGGCGTGTCCGCTTCAAGAATCAGATGGCGGGAGCGATGCCGACCGCAGTCGCGCACAACCGAATCCGCCGGCAGGAGTACGTGGGCGGAGCCGTGCGTGTCGATCGGCTTGGCGCCGGCGGCGACAAAGCATGCCGAAGCTCCGCTGTCGTTCGATCGCGGATCCGAAGATTTAGACTCGGTCGGAGCCGTATCGAGATCGCAGCCGCTTTCCTGTGCGGCCTTCTGACGGGCCATCTCCTCGGCGGCACGCTGCTGACAGTGGGCCTGCGCGGCAAAGACGGCCGGCCCGCCGGCCATAACCAAGGCCGCGGCCAGCGGAACCATCGCGCGAAACGCAAATCGAACCAGAGTGAACATCGATGAGAACTATACCTGTGAATTGGCTGCGTATCAACATGTCCGGCGACCGCGGTCTGTAAACGAGTCAGGAGCAATAACAGGGTGGTTTCCGGCCGAAACAGGTCGAACTATCCCCATGCGGCATCCAGCAACAGGTCCGCGACGCCGGCCGCGCCGAGCAGCAGACTGACGCATCCGTTGAGGGTGAAGAAGGCGAGATTCACCCGTGAGAGGTCGTCGGCCTTCACGACGGCCTGTTCCGCGATCAGCAGCGCCGTCGTCAGGGTGGCGCCGCCCCAGTAAATCACCCCGAGGTCCGCCGTCCGACCGACTGTCGCAAGCAGGCCGACTGTCAGCATGTGACAACACCGTGACACCTGCAGGGCCCTGGCAACACCCATCCGCGCCGGAATGGAAAAAAGCCCGTCGCGCCGATCGGTCTCAACATCCTGACAGGCATAGATGATGTCGAATCCGGCGATCCAGAAAGTGACCGCAGCCGCCAGCAGGAAGACCGGCAGCCCTGGCGCGGCCGGGTCCACGGCGATCCACGCGGCCACCGGTGCAAAGGCGATCGCCGCACCGAGCACGAAGTGTGCCCCTGAGGTAAATCGCTTCGCATAGGAGTACAACGCCAGTGCCACGAGGACCGGCGCCGCAAGCCGCAGCGGCCACGGATTCTCGTAAATGAGATGGAAGCCCATGCAGGCCAGGAGAAAAACCGCGGCGGCGAGCACGGTGAAGACCCACGCCTGACCGATGCGAATCCGGCCGGCGGGAATCGGCCGCGAGGCCGTTCGCGGATTTCGAGCATCGAGCTTGGCATCGGCGATGCGATTGAAGGTCATGGCAAAACTTCGCGCAGCCACCATGCAGACGACGATCAACCCGAGCCGCCCCCAGCCGGGCCAACCGCCGGGCAGATTTCTGCTCGCCAGAAAGGCGGCGAAGACGGCAAACGGCAGCGCGAAGACGGAGTGAGAGAACTTGATCATCTCTCCCCAGGTACGTATCGCGCCGGTCCATCGAAGGGTCGTCGTCATCATCGCGGAATACTATAACGTGTGACGGCAGGCAATCAGGTGGAAAGTGAACTTCGTCTACGAAATGGAAGCTTGCCGGCAGCGGTGCGGTTCAAAGCTTGTCGGAATCTTCGTCGGGGATCAGGTCGTCTTCGGAGATTTCTTCGAGCCCTTCAATCTCTTCGACTTCCTCGACCTCATCAATGATGCCCGAGTCGCTGATTTCGTCGACTTCGCCGAGGTCCAGATCGCTCAGGTCTTCCGAGTCGAGTTCTTCGAGTTCGTCGATGTCGAAATCATCATCCGACGGCGCATCGGCCTTCGATGGGGCACGCGGAGGCGCAATCTTCGTCACGGTGTCGGCCCGAGCGGGCTGCGATCTGGCCGAGACGGTCGGCGTGGAGCCGGGCAGCGGAACGATCTTTTCGGGCTTGCCGTCGATCTGCACCGTGAACTGCACCAGCCCGATGCGCATGGTGTCGCCGGCCTTCAGGGCCGCCTCGGTGACGCGCTCGTTGTTGACGTAGGTGCCGTTGCTGCTGCCC
Organism: uncultured Planctomycetota bacterium; assembly: GCA_900696465.1. Taxonomy (GTDB): domain Bacteria; phylum Planctomycetota; class Phycisphaerae; order UBA1845; family UTPLA1; genus UTPLA1. The sequence goes on along the minus strand of CAADGE010000035.1, from coordinate 150,482 downwards.
AGATCGCGAACGAAAAGCTGATTGCCCTTGAGCCGGACTTCGCAATGCGCGCGCGATACTTCCCCCAGCGGAATGCGGATGTCGGCCTCCGGCTTGCGACCGATGATGCTCGGCGCGGAGCCGATCTCGAACTCCTTGCGCTTCCCTTTCCGACTGAAGGTGACCAGCTTGACCATTCTCGTCCTTCTTGCGTTCGCCCCGAGCGGATCGGTCATCGCGGGCGATTCCAGCGGTAAGCCGTGATGCTTCAATGTACCCTTGTCGCAGGGGCCATTCAAGCAATACCCGACTTTCGTGCACGCCGACGCTGCAAGGTCTTGTAATATAGGGTACACCAATCGGCTCAACGCCGGCCCCAGGAGATTCTATGCCCGACGACCGCGCCATCGGCTGGTACGTTCACTTGCCCTTCTGCACGACCAAGTGCGGCTATTGCGATTTCTATTCGCTGCCGACCCTTCCCGGGCTAGTGGACGGCCTCGTCGAGGCGATTCTCCGCGAACTTGCGCTGCGCGACCCCGGTCGCCCGGTCGAAACCATCTTCATCGGAGGCGGCACCCCGACCGTTCTGCCCGCTGACGCCCTGGGCCGCATCCTCACCGAAGTCGCCGCGCGGGCCGGCCGCGTCACGGAGTTTACCGTCGAGGCGAATCCATCGAGCACGGATAAATTAAAGCTGGATCTGCTGCGCCGCCACGGCGTTAATCGCATCTCATTCGGCGCGCAGTCGTTCAACCCGAATGAGCTGGCCGTCCTCGAACGGCTGCATGATCCGCGACACATCACCGAATCCGTCCGCGCCGCTCGGGCCGCCGGATTCGATAACATCAACCTCGATCTGATCTACGGTATCCCCGGACAGTCGCACGCAAGCTGGCGCGAGTCACTCACTCGGGCAATTGATCTCGGCACGCAGCACCTGTCGTGTTACTCGCTCATGTACGAGCCGGGCACGTCACTCACGCGGCTCCGGGCCGACGGCCGCATCCAGCCGTGCGAGGAGTCGCTGGAAGCCGATATGTTCGAGATGACCATCGACCTGCTGTCCGCTGCGGGATTCGAACACTACGAGGTCAGCAACTTCGCCCGGGCGGGACGACAGTGCCGCGCCAATGTCATCTACTGGGAAAACCGCGAATACCTCGGCATTGGACCGTCGGCGGTGAGCTGCCTCGAAGGAGTTCGCCGCAAGAACATCGCGGATGTCCGCCGTTACATCGAGCGACTGACGGCGGAATTTTCGATCGCCTCTGAACCGAGGCCGCGCGACCGCGATGCCCCCGTCGCCGAACTATCCGTCCTGAATCTGTCCGCGGCTTCTTGTGCGCCAACCGAAGCGCTCGTCGTCGAGGAAGAGTGCCTTACGCCACTGGCACGGGCCTGCGAAACGGCGGTACAGATGCTGCGTCTGACGGACGGCGTCCGCTACCGTCGCTTCACCGAATTATCCGGTTACGACGCGAAGCAGCTTTTTTCCGAGGAACTGGCGCGACTGGCCCGGCTCGGCCTGCTGGTGGTTGATGCTGATGGATTCCGACTCACGCGACAAGGTATGCTGGTCGCCAACGAGGTCATGCAGGGCTTTCTGCTGGATGATTCCGCAGTGGGCCGAATCAGCTAGCCGGCGCGCCTCGGATACTGTCGGTGCGGTATCATGGCTGTCCGACGCACCCACCGAATACGGAGCACGGATGATGGCGGTCACGATTAGAAAAGCCGAGCCGGGAGATCATCCCGAGTGGCTGCGGCTGCGCTGCGCGCTGTGGCCCGATTGTCCGGCCGAGGAACACGTCTGCGAGATCGCCAACATCATGACCCGACTCGCCGAGCAGATTGTCTTCGTCGCCGTTCGACCAAGCGGCTCACTCGTCGGATTCATCGAGGTCTCCATGCATGCCACGGCGGTCGGCTGCGAGACCGGACCGGTCGGGTACATCGAGGGCTGGTACGTCGATCCCGATCTGCGCCGACAGGGCATCGGTCGAAAACTCGTCGCCGCGGCAGAACAATGGTCCCTCGAACGCGGCTGCCGTGAGATGGCGTCCGACAGCATTCCGGACAACGAAGTCGGCGTCGTGGCCCATCGGGCCTGCGGCTTCGGTGAGGTCGAACGACTTGTTCATTTCCGTAAATCTCTCATCGCCTCGCTCGCGCAGAACGTCTCCGATGGCTCCGGTATCTGAATCGGCAGTTTCGTGTGCGGCTACGCGCACCGCGAAGCGTGCGGTAAGATTCGGCGCCGATGTAAATCGAATTCAACAGGAACCCCAGGTATGAAGCTCCTCATCGCGGACAGTTTTGAGGCATCCGGCGTCGACGGTCTCCGGGCCGCCGGCTTCGAGATTACCCACGAGCCGAACCTCAAAGGCGACGACCTGCGCGAGGCCATCGTCTACAGCGCCTGCCAGGTGCTGGTCGTCCGCGGCACCAAAGTCACCGCCGACATGATCGACGCATCGAGCCAGCTTGGGCTGATCGTACGAGCCGGAGCGGGCTACAACACCATCGATGTCGCCGCCGCCTCGCGCCGCGGCATTTTTGTCTCCAACTGTCCCGGCAAGAACGCCGTCGCCGTCGCCGAACTGACCTTCGCACTCATCCTCGCGCTGGATCGGCGCGTGGTCGACAACACGCTCGATCTGCGCAACGGCAAATGGAATAAAAAGGAATACGCCAAGGCCCGCGGGCTCAAGGGCCGCACCATCGGAATCGTCGGAATGGGACAGATCGGGCAGGCCGTCGTAACCCGGGCCCACGCATTCGAGATGAACGTCGTGGCCTGGAGCCGATCCCTGACCGACACGCAGGCCGAAGAACTGGGCGTCACGCGGCTGGCCAATGCCGCCGAGGTGGCAGCGGTGTGCGATATCCTCAGCATCCATCTTGCGGCCGCTCCGGAAACGAAAGGACTCATCAGCGCCGATGTGCTCGATCGTCTTCGCCCCGGCAGCTACGTCATCAACACGGCCCGCGCCGATGTGCTCGATTACGCCGCGCTGGCCCGGGCGGTGCGCGAGAAGGACCTGCGCGTTGGCTTGGATGTTTTTCCATCGGAACCAGAGACGGCGACGGCCGAGTATCGCGCGGACATCCTCGATGCAGGCGGCGTGATCTACGGCGCTCACCACATCGGGGCTTCGACCGATCAGGCCCAGGAGGCCATCGCCGCGGAGACGGTCCGAATCTGCCGCGCATTCAAGGAAACCGGACAGGTGCCCAACTGCGTCAACATCGAAACGCAGTCGCCCGCCTGCTGCCAACTGGTCGTCCGCCATTACGACAAGGTGGGTGTCCTGGCGACCGTGCTGGACATGCTCCGCCGCGCCGAGATCAACGTCGAGGAAATGTCCAACACGATCTTTCAGGGGGCGCGGGCCGCCGTTGCGGTTATCAGACTGCATCAGAAACCCACACCGGAGTTGCTGGCCTCGCTCACCGATATGAAGGACATGATCATCAAGGTGGAACTTAAACCGATCACTTGAGATTCGTTCGACGGTTTGCAATCCGTCGGCTTGTCCATCCGAATGACAATGCCCATGTTGCGAATTCTTGTTGCCGACCAGATCGCCGAAGAAGGATTGTCGATGCTTCGCGCGCGCCCCGGCATCGAGGTCGAGGTTCGCACCGGCCTGCCGCCCGATCAGCTTGCGAAGACGGTCGGCGATTACGACGGCATGATCATTCGCTCCGGCGTCAAGGTCACGCGGGACATGCTCGCCGCGCCGGGCAAGCTTCGCGTCATCGCTCGCGCCGGCGTCGGCGTAGACAATGTGGACGTCCCCGCTGCGACTGCCGCCGGCGTCCTCGTCATCAACACGCCGGATGCCAACACCGTCTCCACTGCGGAACAGGCCGTCGCCCTGATGCTCGCCGCCATGCGACGATTGCCGCAGGCCCACGCCCATGTGGTCGACGGAAAGTGGGATCGCAAGGCCTTCGTCGGTCATCAACTGGCCGGCAAGACGCTTGGCATCGTCGGACTGGGACGCGTCGGCCGGGCCGTCGCCGAGCGCGCCCTCGGCCTGAAGATGAACGTGATCGCATTCGACCCGCTGCTTTCGGGTGAATCAGCGCTCGATGGTCATGTGCGGCTGGTCAAAGACCTCATGACGCTGCTTTCGCAGATCGACGTCTTGACGCTCCACGCCTCGATGACTCCTGACAGCAAGCGCATGATCGGCAGGCCGCAGTTGGATCGGATGAAGCCCAGTGCCGTGCTGATCAATTGTGCCCGCGGCGCTCTGATCGACGAAGCCGCCCTCGCCGACGCGCTGAACAGCGGCCGGCTCGCCGCTGCGGCCATCGACGTGTTCGAGAACGAGCCGCCGGTCGGTTCACCGCTCCTGTCCGCAAAGAACATCATTCTCTCGCCGCACCTGGGCGCTTCGACGGAAGAGGCCCAGACGGCCGTCTCCACCGAGGCAGTCGAATCGCTGCTGGATTATCTCTGCTCGGGCGTCATTCGCGGCGCGGTCAACGTCGCCGGGCTTCCCGCGCATCTGACCGACCGCGACCGTGCGTATCTTGATCTGACGGCGCGGATGAGCGCCATTCTCTCGCCGCACGGCGCCGCCGGCATCGACCGAATCGAGCTGACCACGCAGGGCGCCGAATCCATGACCGCGCTGTGCCCCACGCTGGCCCTGCAGGCCGTCGTCGAGCTGATGAGCCCGCACATCGAAGGCCGGCTCAACCTGGTGAACGCCGCCGACTTCGCCCGCGAACGCGGGATCGTCGTGCATCATGCGGGCCTGACCGCCCGACGCGATTATTACGAGGTGGTCACGCTGACCATCCATCGCGGGGTTGAATCACACAGCATCGAGGGCGCCGTGTTTCTCGACGGACAGCCGCGCATTCTCGCCATCGACGGCTATCGGATGGAAGTCGTCCCCGAGGGGCTCCTGGTGCTGATCTTCAACGACGATCGGCCCGGCGTGATCGGCCTGGTCGGTACGCTGCTGGGCAATCACCACATCAACGTTGCGGACATGACGCTTTCCCGCAGGGCAAAGACCGCGCTAATGCTGCTCAAGATCGACGGGGGGTTGCCGGACGCCGTGCTCGATGAGCTTCGCCGTGCGTCGCCGCCGATCCTATCGGTGCGCACGGTCACCCTTCCGCCGCTGGCCTCGCGCGAGGGCGGTGCCTGATCCTGTTGGTCATTCTGAACGCGGAGTCCGCGCGTCTCGCCCGTATGCCTTCTCTTTGGCGAGTGCGGCCTGCACAGCCGGATGATTCAGTTGAAGAGTGCTACGCGGCCTTCTGCAATTTGCTGCGGGCAAGCTCGACAAGCAGATCGAACGCCGCGGCGTCATGAATCGCCAGTTCGCTGAGCATCTTGCGATTCAGATCGACGCAGGCGCGCTTCAGGCCGTTGATGAAACGGTTGTACGAGAAACCTCTCGCCCGGCAGGCGGCGGTGATTCGCGTGATCCAGAGCGAGCGGAAGTCGCGCTTTCGCGCGCGGCGGTCGCGATAGGAATAGACACCAGCGCGAACGACCGTATCACGCGCCGACCGCAGGAGCTTGCTGCGCGCGCCGTAATAACCCTTGGCGGCCTTGAGCGTCCGCTTGACCTTCTTGTGATGCGCGACGTGCGTCTTGGTGCGTGGCATGAGATTACTCCTGTACGGCGCGGCGCGTCTTGCGCGTCAGCGGCTTGTTGGCCAGGATCCCCGGCTGACGCAGCTTGCGCTTCCGATTGCCGGACTTACCGCTCATGAGGTGGCCGGCATTGCTTTTCTTGTACTTGATCTTTCCGCTGGCCGTGACGCGCATGCGCTTGGCCGAGCCCTTATGGGTTTTCATCTTGGGCATGGGTCGTACTCCGACAAGCTCTCCTCGATCAGAGGCGAGCCCCGAAGTTTACCTCCTTTTCATGGAGTTGGCAAATCACCAAACGCACTGGTCATTGCCCGCCGCACCCTGACGGGCAAATTGAAAATGCATCCCGTCAAACATCAGATCAAGGGGAGAAAGCGATACGCACGTCTGAACACAAGGATATTATTTGCAATAACTTACGAGCCGAACGATGGGGCTTGATGTTTCCAGGCCATGAAAAGTCGGACTGGTGTTATTCGTCCGAAACAGCCGTCGCAGCCGTCTCCCGCTGCTCTGTCCGTGGCCTGGTATCCGTCAGCAGCGGGGCTGTCCGTACAACTTCTTCCAGCACTTTTTTTGCATCCAGGGCCTCACGATTCTTTTTTCGAATATGCCGGTAGTACTCCCAGCAGCCCCAGCCGATCAGCCCGGCGATAAAGACGGAGGCGATCACAATCGTGGCGGTGCGTGTGCCGCCGACAATCTCGTGGATGTAGTCGCTGAACTTGTAACCGACGACGACCCAGACCGGTACGGAGATCAGGGCCGCGAAGCCGTCAATCACGAAGAACTTCCAGAACGGAACGCGACAGATTCCCGCCGTGAGAAACAGCACCGCCCGCAGGCCGGGCATGAAGCGCGCGGCGAACAGAATCTTCGCGCCGTGCTTTTCATATTTCTGCCGGGCTTTTTCAAGGAGCCAGGGCTTGGCGATCCTTCGGAGCCATCGATGTTCTACGATGTGCGCGCCATAGCGGCGGCCTGCTGAGAAGATGATCGAATCCCCCACCATGACGCCGATCAGGCCGGTGAGAATCATCAGGTACAGATCGGCCTGGCCGCGATGCACCAGCCAGCCGGCAGCGAGCAACGGGATATCTTCCGGCAGCGGTACGCCCATGCCGGCCGCGAGCAGGACGAGGAAGAGGCCCAGGTAGGACCACTTGCCCAGAAGTGAGAAGTAAAAGCCGTCCACGATCCGCCAGCTCCGCCGTCTTTACGTCCTGTTGAAATTCACGGCGATCCATGCCGTTGGTGCTGTGCACGCACGGCGGCCGGTTGCCTTATCTTTCAAGCTATCTCGCGTCCACGGTCCGCACATCCTGTGCTGCCTGCGCTGCAGCCGACACACGCGGATCCGGATCGCGCTGCAACATATCCAGCCATGCACGACGATACGGCCCGCCGACGGCGTCGACGTATCCAACAATCCAGATTCGGCGATCCTCGCTCAATCGCCCTACATGATGCTGCATCACTTCGAGACCCGGCCCGCCGAGCTTGAGCAGACCCGCACAGATTTCATCAATGGCGGCATCGGATATTTCGCCGACGTCCACCCCTTCGAGACATTGCCCCAGCGCCTCGGCGGCCTTTTCCGGCGGCTCCAGATCAGCGAGCACCGAAACTGCGGCTGCCGCAACCGTCTCACGTGGATCGCGGCGAAGTTCAAGCAGGGCGCGCTGGATGCTGCTGTGCGAGACGAAAGCCCGCGAGACCTCGATCGCGGCGCGAAGCTGATTCTCCGATCGCGCCGCCGCGAGCGTGTTTCGCAGCTCGGGCAGTACATGTTGCGCCACCTTCGGACGCTGCCTGAGTTCTTCGATGCGCTCGGCGAGTTCATCCGGCGTACGATTTTCCAGCGAGGCGATGAAGCTTCGCACCTTGGTCTTCAATTCGTGACGACGATAGCCCTTGTAGGCGAGAATGACCGCGGAACCCAGAATCGAAACGGTCAGCAGACATGCAGACGCCGAGACAAGAAGGTGACCCCAGAACCCGCCCTGTCGAATGGGTGCGGCGGTCAGTTGAGAATCGGTTGCAACCTTCAATGCGGAATACTCCCGGCAATCGACGAACGAACTTCAGGACGCGATTCAGGCGGGCTCCCGAACGACGCCGAATAGTGCGACAATTCGGTCGAAGTCATCAAGCGTGTAGTATTCTATCGTGATCCTGCCGCTGTGCCGACGACGCCCCTCCTTGATTCGCACGCGGGAGCCAACGGCCTGCGATAGACGTTGTTCCATGTCGCTTACCGCCGGTCGGGCCGGTTTTGCCTCGATCGCTCTTGCAGATTCTCCATCCTTTCGAAGCTGCGCGACGGCGGTCTCAACCTGACGCACCGACCATTCCTCGCTTACAATTTTCTGTGCAAGAGACAATTGACTCTTTTTATCAGTAATAGCCAGGAGTGCCTTGGCGTGCCCTGCACCCAGACTGCCTCCGGCAAGCAATGCGAGGATATCGTCATGTAAGTCAAGTAATCGTATATAGTTAGCAACTGTCGCACGATCTTCTCCCATGCGCTTTCCGATCTCGTCATGCGACAGGCCGTAGCGAACGTGCAGATTCTTGTATGCCTGGGCTTTTTCGACAGGATTGAGATTCTCGCGCTGAATGTTCTCGACCAGTGCAAGTTCGAGCAGGTCCTCATCCTTCGCCGGACGAATGACAGCTGGAAGACTGTCAAGTCCGGCGATCGCGGCTGCGCGCAACCGCCTTTCCCCTGCCAGCAGCTCGTAGCCGCCTTCTGCCGGTCGCACGGCAATTGGCTGGATCGCACCTCTGCTCTTCAGCGAATCCGCCAGTGCCTGAAGTGCCGCTTCGTCGAACTCTCTGCGCGGCTGAGCAGGATTCGTGCGTACACTGGAAATGGGGATGACTGCAAAGCGCGACTGAGTAGTCGCCCTCGCCTGTGGCAGTGCCTCATCACGAGCGGAACTAACTACGCTCGGAGAAGATGGCTCTGTCAACTCGGTAGAAACCAGCGACGCAATACCTCGTCCAAGCCGCCTGACTTCCTTTGACATGCATTCCTCCGTGAATCGTTCAGTAGCAAACCATCTGGCAACAGCGAAGACTTATTCCGGGACGATTTTAAGCCATACTCAAAGATCAGACAACGAGCCATTCTGCTGTTCCACGTGGAACAACACCCATCAGCCATCGCAACGGAGATATAAAGTCCCATAATTTACAGATATTATTTATCTTTTATTTCAGGGGCACAGAGCCCACTTTGAAGAAGTCTAACGCCGATGCAGGCAGGGCCCTCTGCAAGCGGCGATAATAGTTGTGGAAGGAAATCGTAGCGTGGTTCTTGACTCTGGTGCGCCGGCCGGTCCTTCAGCGAGTAAAATGTTCGTGATGTGCAGAACTCGAAATCAGTTCTCAGGGCAGTCCCGCCAGGGGAGACCGCGGGAGCGGTTTTTTTCAGGATGGCCATCCGGCGGGGGGCGATTGGGCGCTCTTAGCATGGGCATCGTGCTCCTGCTCCTGGCGGCGGCCGGCTGTAATGACCCTTACTCGCAGCGTCGCATTCAGATGCGCACGGCACATCTGAACGAAACGATCTCGGATATCGAGCGAAGCGAGCAGCGACGGGCGCGCCGGCTTCAGGAGAGCGAGGCCACGCTGCAGAAATGGTGGCGGACCGATTGCGAGCGATTCGAGCGGCGCGCCCCCACGATCGGCGACTACATCTGGTAGCCGCTGCGGCGGCAAGCAACGGCGCGGCGACTGACAGTGCCATGTCAATGGCACCGGAGACGGGAACATGTTGCAGTGCAGCGAGTGTGAACACTTTTCACGCGGCCCGAACGGCCAGCTTTCCTTTCGCTGCGATCCTTTCGGCAACATCAAGGAGCCCGAGTGCCTGATGAAGTGGCATTTGCTGCGCACCGCGGAGTTGACGCAGAAGGTGGACCGCATGGTCGCTGCCTACGAGGCGACGTTTCAGATGTACAAGCGCATTCAGCCGCTTCAGGAGAAGATGTTCCGTCACATGGAGCAGGAGATCGACGAGGCCGAAGAGGCGGACGCGTGGAAGTACGGCGATCTGGACGAAGACGACGCTGATAATGATGAAGAGGAAGTCGACCCGGAAAAGCCGTTTTAACGAAGTTACATCTCAGTTGTCGCAAGCGAAAGGCGCGGCTCTTCTCACATTGCCCTTGCTCGTCACGGCATTCCGCTCCAGCACCGCGTCCTTTGCCTTGAGTGCATCTCGTCGCCGTGGTAGCTTTCGGGCATGAACCTTATCGCGCACGGCATTGATCTGATCGAGTGCGAGCGGATCGCGCGGATCATGCAGGACCATCCCGATCGGTTTCTCGCGCGCATTCTCACGCCGGCCGAACAGGCCTATTGCATGCGCATGAAGCACGCCGTACCGCGGATCGCCGGCCGATTCGCCGCGAAGGAGGCGATTCTCAAGGTACTGGGAACCGGCTGGCGCGGGCCGATTTCCTGGACAGATATCGAAATCCTGAATGATGATGCCGGCCAGCCGCACGTCACCCTGAGCGGGCCGACGGCGGAGATCGCGCGGCAGCGCGGCATATCGAGCGTGCTCCTTTCCATCACGCACACCGAGCATTACGCAGCCGCCAGCGCGGTGGGGGTCGGTACCTGAGCTTATCGCCTGCAGGGCAGCTTCTGCATCACTGCGTGTATTCAAATGGTATCGAAGGATGGTCCTGTTCGACCTGCCGCGGGCGATCACCGAAGTTGTATTGCATTCGCGAAAACAAATCACCGCGGCTTGTAAAAAAGACAAGGGCCGACCCGATGGGCCGGACCCCTGCCTTTCATGGAGGTGATAACGATCGTGGTCGAATCGCGCGGTCGCGATCGTATCTATCTTCTCAGCGGGCGACGTGCCGCTTGCGACGTCGGATCACGAACATCGCGGCGGGGGCCAGCATCGCCAGGGTGCCCGGCTCGGGAATCTGCAGGAACGCGACCGACAGACCCAGCTCGAAGACGTATCCCGGGTTGATCGGGTTGTGCGTCACGCCGAACTGGTTGGTCACGGTCGTTGAGGTCGTCGGCGGCAGGATGTTGTTCCAGCGCCAGGAGACCTGCGAACCGGTCTGAAGCACTTCGAAGTTGTACGGATTCAGGATACCGTCGGTGTAGAGTGTTCCCGGCACCTGGATGTCGATGATGCCGTTGCCGAAGGCATTGTAAGCGTGGCTTCCGGGCAGGTTGTAAAAGTGCCCCTGGAAGTCGCGCATGAACGACGTGTAGTAGTGCGGGCTGGGCTGGACGTACGGAAACGCCAGTGCGCCGTTGTCGAACGACAGCCCGGTCACGGTCACGTCCACCAATCCGCCGTTGGGATCGAAGAGCGACGTCGGCCCGGGCGCATGGATGTTCGCCATGCTGATCGGCACGTCGATGTACCAGTGCGAAATCCGGAAGAACGGATCGTCATCAGTGGTGACCTTCAGGATGATCGGGTGATTGCCGGGGCCGATGGACCCGATCTGCGTGTGGTCTTCAGGGGTTCCATCCTGGAAGCTGGCCTTGAGGTCTTCAAGGTCGCCGCCGGGACCGATGGTGACGTTCTGCTGGGCGATGATGTTGCCGCCCTGCCGAACGGTGATGGTGAAACTCCCCTGCGGTTCGCCGACCTGAGCCCGGACCGTGGCGGCCGAACTCATCACGGCGAGCACGCAGACGAACGCGATGCTACCCAGGTTCTTCAACATGTGATCCTCCCCTTGTGCCCACCGCTGTGTCGGGCATGTGTTCATAGCCGAGTCGCGTCCCCTCTGGACACGAGATGCTCGGTTGAACCTCTGCAATGCCTGGACCGCAGGCGCCCCCGCACGAAGCAAATGGTGTTCATCTGATAATATGCCCGCCGCCTGCGGCGAATCGCGTTGAAAGTGAATTGGTGCGGAAGAAATGGCGCGGGAGGTTTATGCCGGCGCGTGGCGATGCACGAAAAAAGTTTTCGGAGCGCGGACGATTCGCCGCAACACGCGGTCTATAATGCAACGTGGGGCGCGTCGCAGGAGAGGTACGGTTCGACGTGACGGCAGGAGTGCTCCAATAACGGCCTATCGCGCCTTATCGGAGTGCCATGTTTACGGCATTCATCACCCACGCTGCCGTTCCCATGGTGGGCGGATTCACCCGGCGTCCGCTTTGCGGGCCTCGTCGATCATCTCCCAGATTCGCTGGGTGACAACCTCCAGTCCTTTGCCGCTGACCGCAGACACGGCGAGAACCGGTCGACCGTCGAGGGCTTCCCGCAATTCAAGCAGCTCGGGGGGCTGCGCTTCGTTCGTAAGGTCGAGCTTATTGGCCACCACCAGCTCGGGTTTGGTCGCCAGGACCGGGCTGTATTTTTCCAGTTCGCCCCGGATGATGCGGTAGGCCTCGGCGGGACTGGGTGTGCCGGCCGGCGGGAAGAGATCGATCAAGTGGAGCAACACGCGCGTCCGCTCGATGTGCCGCAGAAACTTGTCGCCCAGGCCGATGCCTTCGTGCGCACCTTCGATGAGGCCGGGGACGTCGGCCATGACAAACTGGCGATATCCGGAAAGCGACACGATCCCGAGATTGGGAACCAGCGTGGTGAAGGGGTAGTCGGCGATTTTCGGACGGGCTCGCGATACGCGCGATAAGAGCGTGCTCTTTCCGGCGTTGGGCAGTCCGATCACGCCGACGTCAGCGATCAGCTTGAGTTCGAGCCGCAGCCAGCGTTCCTGGCCTTCTTCGCCACGTTCAAACTCCCGCGGTGTCTGGTGCGTCGGCGAGGCAAATCGAGCGTTGCCGCGACCACCGCGGCCGCCGCGCGCGACGCAGAGTTGAGAGTTTGGTTCCACGAGGTCTTTCAGAAGGACGCCGGTATCGCGATCGTAGACGAGTGTGCCGGGAGGGACGCGTACGATCTCGTCGTGGCCGGCCTTGCCGCTGCAGTTGTCGCCGCCGCCAGGCCGGCCGTTGTCCGCGGTCCAGTGGTGCTTGCCGGTCAGATCGACGAGGGTCGATAGCTGCGGATCCACATAGAGCAGGACGCTCCCGCCATCGCCGCCGTCGCCGCCATCCGGCCCGCCCTTGGGCACGTACTTCTCACGCCGAAAGCTGACACAGCCGTCGCCGCCGCGGCCGGATCGAACACAGATAATGGCTTCGTCAATGAACAACATGGGTTTACGCGTCGCCGCCGAAACACGATCGCGGCGAACGACCAATCAGATCATGCACGGACAGAAGTATCGCTTTAAAATAATAAAAGCCGACGGAGTGCAATCCGTCGGCTTTCTTCGTTGTCGAAAAAGAGAGAACGCCGCAAAGCCGACGTCAGTTCGTCTCGACGGCCATCGGCTCGATCGAAATCTTGTGGCCCTGGAAGACCACTTTGCCGTCGCGCAGGGCGAACAATGTGTCATCGCGGCCTCGACCGACGTACATGCCGGGGCGGAATGTCGTACCGCGCTGGCGGACGAGAATGGTGCCCGTGGTCACGAGCTGACCGTCGTAGCGCTTCAGGCCGAGAAACTGCGGATTGCTGTCGCGGCCGTTGCGGGTTGAACCTTGTCCCTTTTTATGTGCCATGTCGCATGATCCTTTCAACTCAACGATGCCGGTCTGTCCGGGCGTACTTCTGTCGTGTCGTCCTGCGATATTCTAACGCATGACCCAGGTCATGCGACCCAGCACCGGCTGGGCATTCTGCCGGGTGCGAACATCGCCCGGCAGGGTGTACGGAATCGATAGTGTCTTGCGAAGCACGAACAGCTTCGGGTTTTCGTCGTCGCCGTGGCCGTTGCTCTGACTGCCCTGTGCCGCACGGGAGGAATCATAGCTCGGATTCGGCCGCGTCACCTTCTCCCCGGAAAGGCCGCCGAAGTAGATTGTGAACCGGCTCACCCGGGGGTCCAGATCAGGGAAGACAGCCACGCTGGTCCGGGCGTTGTCCTTGCCCTGGAGAAGCCGGCCGATGGCATTGACCGGCGTGACCAGAAACGGATGGGTGCGTGCGTGACGCTCGGCAATGGCCTTGTAAACCTGGCTGTTCAGGCCGACGATCGCCGGATCGACGCTGACGGTCGGGGCCTGATCGGGCCGCTCGCTGATCTTCTCCACGGCCAGCTCGCTTTCGATCTCGTTGACCCGGACGATCTCCGGGTGAAAGTCGATGTCCTGCCCGGTGTTGTTGGTCACTGTGTAGAGCATGTACCAGTAGATCTTCGGGCCGCTGCCGGTATCGACCTGGATCCGCATGAGCGGTGAGGGTTCGAGCGAGAGTTCCCATGCGACGGGAACGGGATTGGGTTCCGGCGTGGCCTGCGCATTCGTGGAGAGCACGGCGATTGCGGCCGTACAGAGTGCGAGAAATGGAATGCGATTGCGAAACATGGCAATGCGCCCTTTGCTCATTGACAGCTAACCGGCACCGACCTGCGGCGTGAAGACATCCCTGCCGATACCGGGGATAGCGAACCCTACATGATAATACGACCCGGAGTCCTGTCAACGCAACCGATCGGAAACATCAAAACATCGAAAAGTCAAAACGTCGAAATAAAGGCAGTCGGACGTTGTATTTATGTCGCGTGCGGGGCCTGCGAGAAAGGTCCTTCGGTTTGCACCTTCCCGGACGTCATCGCGCTTCTGGCAGGAGCTTGCCATGCGTCCGGTAATCGAAACTGTGCGGGAAAGACACCGTAAGGTTTTACTTGGTTTTTCAGGGCGAACATCCGCGCCTGGTGATCCTGGCGACTACGGCCATGCTGCGCCGAAGGGCGCCATCACACTTACACTGTTGATCATGATCAAAGGCGGGACCGGCGGCCCCTGCCGTGTCGTGGCGATTCAGCCATAAGCAAGCAATGAAGGGTCGTCCGCAGCGCGACCGGACGGGGTGCAGCTATTTACCGGCTTTCGTCCCCTCTTCGAGGGCGGCCTGCATGATTTTTTGCAGCATGTTGTCGCCTTCGCGATGCCAGCGCGGGACGAAGCGTTGATTGACATAGATGTAGGGGATCGAAGTGAGGCCGAGCCGCTTGGCGACGTCGGCATCGTAGGCGATTCCCTGTGCGACCTCCTCGCTGTCCATCTTGACGAACAGCGCATCTGGCAGGAAGCCCATCGTGCGGCAGGCCTCGCGCAGGGCCTCGTCACTGAAGGTTTCCTGGTTGTTCATCAGCCAGTCGTGCATTTTCCAGTAGCCATCGGTGCCAAAGAGCAGGCCCGCCGCCTCGGCCGCCTGGGCCATCCGGCAGGCATTGGGGTGCTTCGTGAGCTGGCTCATGCGGTTGCAGAGCTGGTTGACGGGGTAGTGGCGGAAAAGGTACTGGCAGTCGCTGCGGCCGGCCATGAAGTCGCGGATGATGCGATCGGCGCGGGCGGTGTTGGGCTCCTGAAAGTCACCCCACAGGACGACGTGAAGTGCCGCACCTTCGACACCCATCGGCCAGGCGTGGACGTCTTCGCCGGGCATGCGCATCTCGCCTTCGCGCCAGTCATCGATGTATTTCTGCGCGGCCGGCGGCGGCTGGTCGTTCTCGCAGGTGGCAGGCGTCGGGTTCGTCGCCAGCAGGGTGAGGACCGCGCGACTCAGGGCTTCGTGGGCGAAGACGCCTTTGAGTTCCTTGCCGTTCAGGAAGATCATTGGCGTGTAATGCAGACCAAGCCAGATGGCTTCCTGGATGTCTTTCTGGACGAGCTCCAGCGTGACCTTTGACTGCATGACGTCGGTGAACTGTCGCTCGTCGTAGCCCAGCCGCTCGAGCAGCTCGCGAAACTCGGTATTCGTAAAGCCGCCTTTCTGGTCGAAGAGCCACTTGTGCATCTCCCAGAACCCTTCCGCACCGCGGAGGATGCCCGCAGTTTCGGCGGCTCGTGCCGCCCAGCATGCGTTCGGGTGCATGTTCCGTCCGACACCGGGATTGCAGTCCGTGCAGAACGGGAAGTGCTTGACGGTCACGGAGACGTCGTTGCGGGCATTCATCAGCATGGTCAGGTCGCGCTCGGCGCGGCGGCAGTCCGGACACTGATAATCGGTGATCATGACGATGCGGACGGCGGCCTCTTCCGGCCCCCAGCGGTAGCGACCTGTAAATCCGCCCTGCCAGGGACGATCCGCCGCGTTCGTCTCGCCTTCGACCACCGAGGTCGTGCCGGTTTGTGAGGGGGAAGAATCCTGCGCGACTTGTTCGCCGGTCGCCTCGGCTTCCTTGCGGGCCTCGGCTTCGCGCTTGGCCTTCTCGCTGGCTTCGATGATCTCGCGCGTGGACTCTGCCAGGGCGTCTTCCTGGCGCTGTTCTTCGGCTTTCTTGCCTTGCCACTCGGTGGCGCCAAGTGCGGCGGAAGCGAGCAGGAACACGGCAGCCGTCGTGACCACCGGTCGCCAAGCGGCTGCAGGCGAGGATTGCAATCGTTCGACCATGAGCCAGAAGAGCAGGTTCGCGGCATGCGCTCCGATGCAGTAGTAGCAGGCATGCCGGTTGACGATGAGAACGGCGACGTACATCACCGAGATGAGCGCGCCGATGCGAACAACGTTACGTAGCTGCGGGGAGATTCCGCCCTTGGACGTCAGCCACGCGAACAGTATGCCCACGAAGTAAGCCAGACCGACGAAGGAGATCGGCCAGTTGGTGCCTGGCAGCTTACCCCAGGCGCTGGCCGCGGCCTGCTCACACGCACCGCCGGGTCGGCAACCGGGCAGACTCAGACTGCCGAGATGGTTGGCCACGAGAACGCCGGTGACCGCACAGGCGATGATCATCAGAAGCATGCCGAGGAAAAAGAGGCCATCCGGAATCGGCGCCACAGGAGGCGCCGATGGGCGCGCTGCTTGACTGTTCTGCGCGGCTTCTTTCGGATCGTGACGCTGCTGCTGTCTGCTCTTCTGACGATTCTTCGAGGCGCCCTTGGCCATGTCTCAGACTCCCGGCTCAGCGGTTGTGAACGACGATGTCGGTCAATCGATTCAATTGGTTGATTCTGCAACCTCCAATATAGCCGGACCGCTTGGAGAGGGCCAAGAGAACCGCCGAGCGGGGCGTCCTGTAAACCGTATCGCATGCGGCATCATTGGGAATCGTGGAATCATCGGGCTGCGTTGTTACAAACCGTTTACAAGGTGGCTTCACAGGCGTCGGATCGGGCGATCCGGCGATTCTCGGCAAGGTCGAAGGGCGGCCCGTATAATGAACCCGGCAGCAGAGTGGGCCAGGCGGCCGCTCGGGAGCAGGTTCTCTCGGGAGGAAAGTCCGAACTGGACAGGGCACGGTGATGGCTAACGGCCACCGGCAGCGATGCCAGGGAGAGTGCCACAGAAAAGACACCGCCATCGTAGGGTGGGCACGGCCCACCAAAGGGTCGATGTGATTGCCGATGCGGCCTGGTGGGCGATGCCCACCCTACGACGGTAAGGGTGAAAAGGTGCGGTAAGAGCGCACCGCGCGTCTGGTGACAGGCGTGGCAGGGTAAACCCCACCGCCAGCAAGCCCACGTAAGCAACGAGCAGGCGACGGCGCGCCCGGATTCTCTGGGATCCCAGGTGTCGATCGCCTCGCGAGGCGGCTCGTCTCGCGCGATTTTTCTCGACGCGCTTCGGCACGTCGGGCAAGATCGCACTGTTGCGGGTAGGGTGCTTGAGCCGACGGGCAACCGTCGGCCCAGAGAAATGGTCGCCACCACGATGTCCGGCAACGGCTTCGCGGGACAGAATTCGGCTTACGGCCCGCTCTGCCGCCATTATTAAACGCTGTCGCCAGTGCAACATCGTGGGCGGTGAACCGACTCGTGAACTACCATCTTCAACGATGCGTAAGCGCTGCAAAGGCGATTCGTTTCAATCTCTATCGAATCGACCGCGTACCACCTGAATGTCGAAAACCATAGACACATCAAGACCGCACAATGATCCAATCGCTCCGGATCGTCGCCGGCCTTCCGATGCGTTCTATGCCCGGCTGCACTGGTCGCTGCTGGGCATTCTCACCTTTCTGGTGGTTTACGGCTTTGTATTGGCGCGTTTCATTCCCACACCGCGGGCCGTCGGGTTCCGCATGGTGATCTTCTCGATCCTCTGCTTCAACGCCCTGTGGTGGAGTATTGCGGATCGGCGCTTTGCCAGGCACGTTGCGTCCGGCAGCGTCTCGCTGGCCCTTCGACTCGTCGTCGCCGTGTTCTGCCTGCTGCTCTCCTGGCCGATGTTCTTTATGCTTTTCGTCGGGCGCATGCCGCTGTTTCTCGGCAGTCCGACCTGGTACGCAGCCGCCGTCACACTCTGGAACATCGGACTTGTGGCGTGCATGCCGATCGTCGCGGGCCTCCGGCTGATGTGGATTGGTGCCATCAAACTGGCACCAAATCGTCGCGAGGCGCTCAACCCTGACCGGGCAGACGTCCAGTTGCCGTCGACCACAGCCCGCGACTTCTCGCGAACGATCACCGCGACCACTTCGGCAGATGAAGTTCAATGGACGCGCCGGGCACTTCTCAAGACGGCTTTTGCCACCGGTCCGATGGCCCTCCTCGTCGGAGCGACCGGCATCAGCCGAGTCAGTGAGGCGAACCTGCTGGTGCGACGACTCGAACTCGAAGCGCCCTGGCTGCCTTCGCGGTTGCGCGGCCTGACGCTCACGCACGTCTCCGATCTGCACGTCGGACGGCTCTATCGCCCCTGGATGCTCGGCCGCATGATCGACGCGGTGAATCAACTCGACAGCGATCTCGTGTTCGTCACCGGCGACATCGTCGATACCTCGAACCAGATGTTGCCCCCGGCGATCGGTGCGCTGGAGCAGCTTCGCCATCGCCACGGTATTTACCTGTCGATCGGCAATCATGACATGCTCGACAGCCGCGAGGAATTCGTGCGCTTCACGCGCGCGCGTCTGCCGCTGCTGATCAACGAACGAAGGGTGATTGAGATCGGCGGCGAGAAGCTCACCATCGCCGGACTTGATTATGCCAGCCGCAACGCCACCAGCCCGAGCGGCCGGCGCGGCGATGCAGATAACGCCCTCGAAATGCTTACAGGATACGACCCTCGCAGCGACGGGCCGGTCATCGCTCTCGCACATCATCCCCATGCATGGGATGTCCTCGGTCCCATGGGTATACCACTCACGCTGTCAGGCCATACACATGGAGGGCAGATCATGTTCACGCCGCCCGGTTCGGCCTCGGACCTCGGACTCGGGCAGATGCTCTTCCGTTACCTGCGAGGTTTCTATCACCGGCCCGGCGAAACCCTCTTCGTCAGCAGCGGGGTCGGAAACTGGTTCCCGTTACGGGTCCACGCCCCGGCGGAGGTCGTACAGATCCGCCTTGTTTGAGGGTTTGACCGGCAGAAATTACGCGAACATCGGGCTGGGATTATTGCTTTAACGAACGGCATGCCATGGGGGACTGCCGTCATCGGAATCAACCCTCACCCATTTCTGGTGGCCAGTTCATTGGTGTTCAGCGTGTTTTGCCTCCCTGTGAGCCGTTCTCCTAGAGAGTTCACCACGATTCTGCCGTTGTATCAGTATTAAGAATGGGTCTGCCCGATCAGACTGGTTTGACAGCGGCCGCGGGCCCCCTTAAAAGCTCTCGCTTCCGCATGACGCAAGCCCGCCCCGGCAGTGGGTCGGTAGCGGCAGGCAGGCCGGGGGCGATGCACCCACTGCGCGGCAGCGCCATGAACAGCGCCTCGACCCTCCGCGACACGAACGATCGCGGAGGCCGGGTTTTTAATACTGGCAAAGCGGATTCGGTTTCTTCCATGCCC
The DNA here is from genome assembly GCA_900696465.1 of uncultured Planctomycetota bacterium. Classification (GTDB taxonomy): domain Bacteria; phylum Planctomycetota; class Phycisphaerae; order UBA1845; family UTPLA1; genus UTPLA1. The sequence goes on along the minus strand of CAADGE010000035.1, from coordinate 131,118 downwards.
ACAGGATCTCCGACACACCACGCGAGGCATCTGAACGTTTCCCGCCATTTATTCGCCGCAACCGTGACGTCGACTGCGCCGAGTTGCCGACGTCGGATTCGTCGCCTCGCCCTGCTATGCGGCACGTTGCTGGTGCTCGGCTGCCAGGAGCGCACCACCTCGCTCAATGAGGCCCAGGTTCAGCGATACGAAGAACGGATGAACGGCGAACCGTCGCCGGAGGTTGCTCCGGAGCTTCCGCAGATCGACCGGCCTGCGCCAGTGGAACTTGCCGGCAAGCCCGCTGCAATGGACAAGCCGCTGGATGCGACGATCTGGCTCCAGCTTCCGGACCCGATCCGAGCGGAGGAGGCCTTTCGCAAGCGGCTGGAGACGATACGGCTGAGCGAAACGATCAAGCGGGAGTATGAACAAATCTACCGCGACGCAGTGGAGTTAATCAAGGACATTCACCGTCCCAACCAATTGCGAATCTCGCTGTCCGATGCCCTTCGTCGCACGCTCGCGAGCAACTATCAGATCAAGGTGGATGGTTACGCCCCTGCAATCAGCACGGCGCAGATCGTTCAGGCCGAGGCGGCCTTTGATCTGGCTTTTTTCGCGAACGTCAGTCGTGACAATACCGACCGTCCGACGCCTTCCGCGATTATTGCTTCGCAAACAGATACGACGATCGTCAACGGCGGCATTCGCAAACTGCTGGCCACCGGTGCACAGGTGACGTTCACGCAGCAGATGACCCGCATCGACAACCCCGGCTTCCAGTTCCAGGTCCTTAATCCATCGTGGGCACAGAACTTTGTGGCCGAGCTTCGCCAGCCGATCCTGCGTAATTTCGGCATCGACTTCAACCGCGCTCAGATCAACATCCGCAAAAACGAGCGCAAGATCAACGAAGAAGCATTTCGGGGCAGCGTGATTCAGACGCTCAATGAAGTCGAGCGGGCCTACTGGGCGCTCGTCGGGGCACGTCGTGACGTGGTCATCGTTGCCGAAGTCGTCGCCGAAGCGAGCCGCACGCTCAAGCAGATCGAAGCCCGCAAGGACTTTGACGCGTACCAGACCCTGCTCTTCCGCAGCCAGGCGGCGGTCAAGCAGCGCGAATTTGAGTATCTCGACGTGAAAAACCGGGTGCGCAATTCCGAGGACCAACTGCTGAATCTGATCAACGATCCGGACCTGCCGCTGTCCGCAGATTTCGAGATCATTCCGACGGATGAGCCGACTTCGATCGAAGTGCTCCGAGATCGTTTTCACACGGTGCAGACGGCGCTGGAGCGACGCCCCGAGATTCTGCAGGCGCGCTATGCCGTGGACATCACCCGGCTGCAGCTCGGCATCGCCAAGAACCAGGCCCTGCCTCGGCTCGACGTCATCTATCGGATGACGCTTAACGGCCTGGGCCCCAGTGCCGACCGGAGCTTCGACCAGATGACCGGCGGCAACTTCATCGACCAGTTCGTCGGTATGGAATTCCAATGGAACTTCGGCGAGCGTGCCGAGCGGGCGGGCATCCGCATTGCCTCCCTGCAGCAATCGCAGGCCGTCTATCGCTACAAGAAGGCGCTCGACGATATCATCACCGACTGCCGCGTTGCCCTGCGAAATCTGGAGACCAACTACGAGCAGATCGGCACCAGCCACGACGGCGTAAATGCCGCCTCTGAGAACCTTCGTTCGCTCGAGGAGCGACAGGAGCGCAAGAGCCCGGAGCAACTGGATACGATCCTTAACGCCCAGATCAACCTTGGAAACACAAGGCGTCAACTCCTTCAATCACTCGTGCAGTACAACCAGGGCATCGTTGACGTGGAGCGGGCCAAGGGTACTCTGCTGGAATACAACAACGTCATCCTCTCACAAGAGCCCTGACGTGTATCCACGCGGCGCATGTCGAGCCGACGGGCAGGAAGCCCGCCGAAGCCATCGCCCGGCCCCGAAGGCACCCACGACCGGATGATCGCCACGCATTTACAGGCAGACTTTCCTTTCAACCTTCTCGCCCGATTCGACACATCCATCCTGCTGCGCGACGGCTTCCTGATTTTTCTGGTCGCGCTCGGTCTGTGTTTTCAACTGGCCTGTCGTCGACTGCCGGCCGGTCTGGGTACTTCGCTCTTTGTCGGCCTGGTCAGTCTCGCGGCAGGGCTTTCGGCCTATCGCCAGGGTCCTTCGTTCTGGAATCTCTACTTCGCATGCCACATCACTTCAGCCCTGTGCGTGCTCTGGGCGATGATCGGCTGGCTCTCGTCGCTCTTTGCCCGCAGAAGTTCGCCCCCGCAACCACGAACCACGGCGGACACCTTTTTCGCGTGGGCGATGGTCACAGGCGTCTGTTCCGCCGTTCTGACCGTCAACACTCTGGTCATGCTGACGCTCGCGCGCGTACTCAATCCGTCATCGCATTTTGTGGGCATGCCAACCGGCATGGAGTGGTGGGACCTCGCGGCGATGCTCATGGCCGCGCTGTTCTGGATGGTCGCCGGACCGCGCCCCCAGCAGCCGGCCGTCGTACTCGCGTTGCTCGCGCTCCTGATCTGGTGGAGCGGTCTGATGATCCCGCCGGTGCGCGGCGGCGAAACGGCGTCCGGCTGGGAGTGGATCGCCCTTCGTCCGCACTGGTGGAACTGGGAGTTTCAACTCCAGGCCGGACTGACAGTGCTGCTGGTCGGCGCGGCGGTCGTGCAGGACCTGGGTTATCGCAATCGACGCAAGCGCGCATGGCCAGACCGGCTTGAAGACCTGATCGCGCCGTATGGCCGCTGGCCGATGTTCATTCAGATCGAATCGATCATTGCCGGCGCCGTGCTGATTCTGGGCGTCTACCAGATCGTCAGCCGCGAGCCGATGGGCTGGCCGCTGGCCTTCGCAGGGTTCGCGACGGCCCTCGCCGCGGGCGTCACCGCCCTGTTCATGACTTATCGTCGGTGGAGTGCCAATACTGCGTCACTCGGCATCGCCCTGCTCACGCTTTCGGGCGTGCTGGCCGCATGCGGGCTGGCCGCCCTGCTGGGCGCTGTCGATCGTGGCGAGACGTATGCCGATCGCATCCCGGTACTGTTCAATGCCGTGCTCTTCGCCCTGGCCCTGGCCTTTGTCTGGTGGCGGTGGATGGCCCGTGTCTGGGATCAGCAACTGCTCGACGGTGTGTCGTGGACCACGGCCGGGCATCTCATCCCGCTGGCGCGTCGCGCCAGTTTCATCATCGCCGCGCTCGCCATGCTTGCTGCGTTTCAAATGGCCCTGTGGCCCGAACTGGTCGCGGCCAGCGGCGATGACAACACGCGTGGTCGCATCTTCAGTGGTGCGGCGGCCATCGGCCTGCTCACCTGGATCACGGCGCGCGAGGCCGTGCGGACAAATTCGATCAGCAAGGCCGCCCTCTCAATCGCCCTGGCTGCGGCGTGCATCTGCTTTATTTTCGTCCGGCTGCCCACTTCACCCATGCGCGGGTGGCTGATCCAGTACCGCGCTGTTGTGCTGGCCTTCCTCTCGCTGCCGATTCTGGTCATGGCGGAATTCCTGCCCCGGACGCGATGGCGCAGCTTCGCCCCGCCGTTGTGGACGATGGCGCTGCTGATCCTCCCGGCCGCGGCGATGCTGATTCTGTTGAGGCCGACCGCACTGCCGACGGAATGGGTCCGCCCCCTCACGCTGGCAATTCTCGGCGCGCTCTATTCCTTCGCAGGCAGCCGCGAGCACCGCCGCGCGCTGCTGGTTCTGGGGATCGTGCTGCTGGTGGCGGCGGCTACCGGTGTGTACAACTCGTACCGCGCCGTTCTGTTCGGCTAGACTCACAGTCGGCGATGAGTGACCATCGCGATTACGGCATTCTTTTCATTCTCATGCGCGCCATCGTACAGCGAGTATCGTCCGCTTCGGTCACGGTCGACGGAAAGGTCGTCGGGGGGATCGGCCGCGGGCTACTCGTCTATCTCGGCGTGGGCCAGGGCGACGGAGCGAACGATGTGTCGTACCTCGCGAACAAGGTCGCCTATCTGCGTATCTTCGAGGATGACGCCGGCAAGATGAATCGCGATGTGTCGCAGATCGGCGGCGCTGTTCTGGTCGTCAGCAACTTCACGCTGCATGCCGACACGCGACAGGGTCGGCGACCGGCGTTTACAGACGCAGCTCCGGCCGAAGTCGCAAACACCCTGTATGAGGATTTTTGCGCCACCCTGCGCGGACTGGGCCTGCACGTAGAGACCGGCGTCTTTCGGGAGCGGATGATTGTCGCCTCGGAAAACGAGGGGCCGATTAATCTCATCATCGATTCGAAAACTGCTCGTTGACGTGTTCATTCGGACCTGCTTTTGCCCATGCCGGGCGGTCGCCTTATCATGTCGGCTCGTATCGTTAACCCAGCGAGGGCATCATGACGAAGGACATTCTGGTATTCATCGAACAGCGGGATGGGGCGGTGCTGCCGGCGGCCTTGCAAACCATCACGGCGGCATCACAACTGGCAGGAAAGACCGGCGGGAAGGTCGTCGCGGCCGTCATCGGCAAGGACATGGGAGCCGTTGCGGATAAACTCGACGGCTCGGGTGTCGCGTTTGTCTATGTCGCGGATGACGCAGCACTGGCGATGTACAACCCGCTCAAGTACACGCGGACCCTGTGCGCCATCATCGAAAAGGCCGATCCGCAGATCATTCTGCTCGCGGCATCGTTCATGGGGCGCGACCTGGCCCCGCGCGTGGCGATGCGCACGAACGCCGGCCTGGCGACCGACTGCACCGAGCTGGACATCGAAGGAAGCGGGGCGCTCGTCGTGAAGCGGCCGATCTACAACGGCAAGGCATTTTCTCGTGTGCATTTCAATGCCGGTCGCCGGCAGATGGCGTCGGTGCGGCCGAACACGTTTGCCGCGCCCGCGGGCGGCGGGGCGAGGGCCGAGCGCGTGAGTGTGCCGTATGCTGCTGATTCGGCGGATGATCGCCAGACGACGAAGGAAATCGCGCGGACCGGTGGCGGCGAGAAGGATGTGACCGAGGCGGCGATCGTCGTCTCAGGTGGTCGCAGTCTCAAGAGCGAGGAGAACTTCAAGATCATCTACGATCTCGCGCATGCCCTCGACGCGGCGGTGGGCGCCAGCCGCGCTGCCTGTGATGCCGGTTATCAGCCGCACTCGCGGCAGGTTGGGCTGACCGGCAAGACGGTGACACCGCAGCTCTACATCGCCTGCGGTATCAGCGGGGCGATACAGCATCTTGCGGGCATGCGCGGCAGCCGTTGCATCGTAGCGATCAACACCGACGCGGAAGCGCCGATCTTCAAGGTGGCGGACTACGGCGTGGTGGCCGACCTGTTTACGTTTGTGCCGCTGCTTACGGAAGCAGTGAAGAAGGTGCGGAGTCATTGAGAACGATTACAGTGTGCGTCGAGCATGGTCACCTAATGCCGCGGCCATGTCACACGTCTGATCCTCAAACCGCTCACGGGATAGTGCATGAATCCAACCACCATGACGATTCTCCTGGTCGGCGCCTGGGGACTGTTTGCTTGGCAGTTGTATCGCCGCTGGCGATTGATGACGTTGGGGCCGAATGAAAGCCGCTTTGATCACTTGGGCGAGCGGATCCGGCGCACATGGGAATACGCTTTCGCACAGAAGCGCATGCGCCGATACTGGTGGGCGGGCATCGCGCATCAGCTCATCTTCCTCGGCTTCATTGTCCTGCTGCTGCGGACGCTGATTCTCTGGGGCCGCGGCTACGATGAATCGTTCAACTTCTGGGTCTTCGGCGTCGGCCAGCCGCTGGGCAAGGTCTATTCTTTTCTGAAAGACATCTTCGTCGTGCTTGTGCTCGCAGGCACGTCGCTCTTCTTCTACTACCGAATCGTGCTCAAGCCGGAGCGGCTCTCCAAGGGCTTCGAAGGGATCCTCATCCTGCTCATTATCGCCACGATGATGTTGGCGGACCTGCTCTACGACGGGGCGGAGATGGTGCGCGTCGCACGGGCTGAAGGCGCGGCCATCGAGTTTCACGCCGTCGAGCCGGCGGGCTCCATCGCCGCAATGGCGCTTGCCCATGTTTCGGACGGCACGTTGAACGTCCTGCGGCATCTCGGTTTCTGGACGCATGGCACGCTGGTCCTGCTCTTTCTGAACCTCCTGCCGATCTCAAAACATTTCCACGTGGTCACCGGCATCCCGAATGTCTTTTTCCAATCGCTCGCACCGCGCGGGCGGTTGCCGAATGTGCCGGACATCGAAGGCATGCTGGAACGCGAGGAAACACTGGGCCTTAAGCGCATTGAGCAGCTTTCGTGGAAGGCCGTGCTCGATCTTTACACCTGCACCGAGTGCGGCCGCTGCACTGATCAGTGCCCCGCGCATGGCACCGGCAAACTGCTGTCGCCGAAGCAGCTCACGCTCGATCTGCGGGATTATCTCTACAAGCATGAGAAGGCGCTCGTAGGGGCCAAGGGGTCGAGGAGCCAAGGGGCCGAGGGTGCGGAGGACGGCAATGGCGGATTGCCGGAATTGGTGCCCGATGTCATCAAGCCCGAAGTGCTCTGGGCCTGCACGACCTGCGGGGCCTGCGAGACGGAGTGCCCGGTCTTCATCACGTATGTGGACAAGATCGTGGACATGCGTCGCAACCTGGTGATGGAAAAGTCCGAGTTCCCTGCCGAGTTGCAGAACGCCTTCCGCGGAATGGAAACGAATTCAAACCCGTGGAATTTCCCGTCGTCCGATCGGGCGGCGTGGACCGAAGGGCTGGCAGTGCCGCGCATGGCGGAGAAGCCCGACGCCGACGTGCTGTTCTGGGTCGGCTGCTCTGCGTCGTTTGACGATCGCGCGCGGCGCATCACCCGGGCGATGGCGAATCTGCTCAACACCGCCGGGGTGAATTACGCGATTCTCGGCGAGGAAGAGTGCTGCACTGGCGACCCGGCACGGCGGGCGGGTAACGAGTTTCTCTTCCAAATGCTCGCCCAGCAGAACGCGGAGATACTCAACAACTACAAGCCCAGGACGATTGTTACGACGTGCCCGCACTGCTTCAACACGCTGGCGAATGAGTACCCCGACTTCGGGGCGAAGTTCCGAGTCGTGCATCATTCGGAGTTTCTGGCGCAGCTCGTGGCCGACGGCAAGCTGCGGCCGACGAATCGCATCGACGCCAAGGTCGCTTTTCACGATTCGTGCTACCTTGGCCGGTACAACGAGATTTACGAGCCGCCGCGCGAGACGCTTCGCAGCATACCGGGGCTTACCGTGCTGGAGCCGACGGCCACGCGCGACCGCGGCATGTGCTGCGGGGCCGGCGGCGCGCAGATGTTCAAGGAGGAGGAGCACGCCCGGCCGGGGGCACAGGATGAACGCGTCAACCTCAAGCGCACGGATCAGCTCCTGGAGACGAAGCCCGACATGGTGGCGTCGAGCTGCCCCTTCTGCCAGCGCATGCTCATCGACGGGCTTGCTGGCCGCAGCCGCGAAGATGTGAAGCAATTCGACATCGCGGAGTTATTGTGGCAGGCCGTCGGCGGAAAGGGATGAGTCACGGTGGCATGCTGCCCAATACCGCAACCATGCCACCCAACGCTTGTCTTGTCATCATGTCTTGCGATCCTGCAGGAGGCGTCACTTTGCGTCGGTCTCGCCGGTAAAGACCGGGATGCACACCGGCCGGCCGACGACGCCTTTGATCGTGGTCATGGCGGCCACGGCGCGGTCGATGGCGATGCGTTTCACGGGGTGCGTCGTCACGATGACAGGCACGACGTGTGTCGCGCTATCGCGCGGCGGTTCGTGCTGCGTGATGGTGGCGATGCTGATGCCTTCGGCGCCGAGGGCGGCGGCGATACGGCCGATGCCGCCGGGGCGATCGAGCAAGCCGATGCGAAGGTAGTGCCGCGCGATTGACTCTCCCGTCGTGCGATACTTCGCGGACGGCGTCTGATCCGGCAGGGCGACAAGCTGCTCGAACGTGCGCCGGGCGTTGCCGATCGCCGTGTCGACGATATCGGAGATGACCGCGCTGGCCGTGGGCATTCCTCCGGCGCCGCGACCGTAAAAAAAGGCGTGGCCCGCGGCGCTGCCGTAGACGCTGATTGCGTTGAACGGACCAGACACGGCAGCGAGGGGATGCTCACGTGGAACGAAGGTCGGCGCGACGGTCAGCTCGAGGCCGTCGTCGTGGCGTCGCGCGGAGGCCAGCAGTTTGCAGACGTAGCCGAGGTCCCGACCCTCGGCCAGGTCGTTCAACTCGATGTTCGTGATGCCCTCGACCTGCACGCGATCGAGTTCGCACGATTGACGCACGGCGATGGACGCGAGGATGGCGAGTTTGTGCGCCGAGTCGGTGCCGTCCACGTCGAGCGTCGGATCGGCTTCCGCATAACCGAGCCGCTGAGCATCGGCGAGGACTTCCGCGTAACTGATGCCGTCGTCGAGCATACGCGTCAGGATGTAGTTGCAGGTGCCGTTGAGGATGCCGTGCACGGCGTCGATGCGGTTGGCGACGAGCCCGCGGCGGACGGATTCGATGATCGGGATACAGCCCGCGACGGATGCTTCGAAGGCGATGCAGCGTCCGGCGGTGCGCGCCGCTGAGAAGATTTCTCTCGGTGCCGTGGCCAGCAGGGCCTTGTTCGCCGTCACGACATCTTTACCTGCCTGCAGGGCTGCCCGTATCAGCTCTTTGGCGCGATCCACGCCGCCGATCAGTTCGACGACGATTTGCGTTTCGCAGTCTGAGAACATCCTCGCCGGATCGGCGGACAGGACGTCGTCAGGCAGCGTAACCTCGCGCGGCTTGGTCAGATCGCGCGCAACGACGTGGCGCAGCTCGAGCCGCAGGCCGGTACGGGCCTCCATTGCCGCCGCGTCTTCCAGCAGGATGCGCGCGACGGCCTGCCCGACCGTACCGAAGCCCAGGATGCCGATGCCGATCCGATCCGCCATGACGGCCCTTTCGTGAGCTGCGTCGTTGCGCCACCTGACACCGTCCCCGCCTCAATCTAGAAGTAGCAGATCTACCCAAGCGGGAAGAATGCCGGCTGGGCTATTGTCGGCGAAAGCGAGCGACGGATGGATTCCGGTCTGGTGAGACCTTACTGAACGCGGACAAGCAGGGGCCGGCAGAAAGTGCGCTCGAAGCCTTGCCCGGTGGACGATAGAGAATGTAAGAGAAAGCATTTGCGAGACTTAGCATCGCATCGTTCCGATCAAGTTCGCGGGCGGAATGGCCGATAACGGGGTAGTCGGTTGCGTAACTTTCGATCCTTCCAAGCGTAGCGCGAGGGGAGGCGACCCATGAGTGAGAATGCGAGAATGGATACAGCCCTGAATTCAACGAAGACTTCGTCCGACGAGGAGACGCTCTTTGGCGGTTCTCACGTCGCAAAGGACGGACTGGACGACTTCCTCAACGAGGTCAGCGATACGGTCGAAGCGGCTGCTCCGCGGCTCACCATCAGCCGTCCCGAGGACTTCGATGATGCGGACATCGAGGATTCCATCCTGGAGGAAGTTCGCTCCCAGACGGTCGCCACGGAAGACGCAGGATCCGTCTACACAGAGACAACTTCATCGGCAACGGAGGATCACGACAATTGGCCGTGGGACACCGATCTGGATGAGATCAAGTCGCGCAACAGTGAGCAGACGGCCGCGCAAGACGACTACGACGATCTGGGGTTCGACGAACTCGACCGCCTGACACGCCCGAGCACCGCCGGCCGGGAGGCGTCCGCGTTGCCCGTACTGGAAGACGATCACAGCGCCATCGAGGATGTGGTCCTGTCGATGCCGATCGTGCAGACACCCGTGGAAGAGACGCTGGCCGGGCTGACACGATCCACAGGCCTCCCGGCGGTGGAAGCGGTGTCCGCCGAAATCGAGCGCGAACCGGGGCAAGAGGAACACGCATTGCAGCAGGAGGCGTCGACCCCGGAAATCGAATCGCCGGAAATGGATGTCAGTGCCCATCGTGTGGCACTTCCGAAGCGCATTGGAGACGGTCGACTGGTGCCCGCACGGTTAACGTGGCGTCCCGGTGATCCCTTCGGCGGCACCGACGGCACGGGTCGGCGGCGATTCCGTTGGGACGTGATGCTCACGTCAGCCGGTATCACGGCGGCCTGTGGAATGGCCTGCATCTGGCTCCTGCGAACGATCCTGGCCTGAAGGCCGATCACGCACACGGCGCGCGGCAAGCACCTGAGCGGCGGGTGGAAATGAACATTCTTCTCGACAGTCAACCGATTGAACTGCCCATGCCCGTGGATCGCGCCACCGTCGGCCAGGCCCTTGATGCGGCCCGCGGGAAACTAAGCGGCACCAATCTGATGATTTTCGGCGTCCGCTGCGACGGCGTCGATGTTTCCCCCGAGCATCTGGATCAAGTGCTGGCCAGCCCGGCACAGGGTTTTACCCGGCTGGAGTTCATCACCGGGCACCCGTTCGATGTCGTATCCGTGGCACTCAAGCAGACCCGCATGGCACTCGCCGATACCTTCGTGACCGTGAAGGAGGCGTCGGAGGCCCTCGCCCACGGACGGATCCCGGAGGCCATGTCCGCCCTGGTCCGCTGCCTGAACGTCTGGGGACAGACCCACGAGGCGATCATTCAGGGCGGGTCGCTGTGCGGGCTGGACTTCGAGCACGTGGTCATCCATGACCGCCCGCTGCTTGACTGGCTCCACGATCTGGCCCGGCAGTTGCGCGGCCTGAAGGGCGCGATCGAATCACGCGACCATGTTCTGCTCGGCGATATTCTTCAGTACGAGCTTGACGAGACCCTCCGCGACTGGGAGGCAATGCTGACCGGCATCGTGGAATACATCGAGCGACAGAATCTAGCCGCGCAGCAGCCCGTTGAGCGAACCATCACGCCCTAGCGCGCCGTTCGTCACTTCGCTTCTGTCGCATCGTCTGAAGCGCCCCCCGCCTCACCGATCCGCACCTCGTAGAGAATCATGGCCTCGCGCCCGTCGGGATAGTTGAAGCGCTGCAATACCTTTCCATCGACTGGTATTTCCGGACGCTCGGCAGCGAGGACTCTCGCCGAAACGCCCGGCACTGCGGTGAGGGCCTTGAGGTTTTCACTCGGCTGAAAGACGACGCGGTCGATCTGCACGATGCGGTCGACGATGCCGAAGGGTTCGCAAACACGTTGAGCCGCCTGACAGGCGGCCGGGTCCATCCGCGTCCAGAACAGATACAGCGCGCCGGGCTGATTCGACCGGTGTGTCGTGAACAGGACGAAGTCGTACTCCGCCTGCCGGGCCTGTGCGGCAGCGAAGACATCGCGCCATTCCGACTCAAAGGCCGCCGCTGCGCGGACCGGGTAATCGACGAAGAAGCGATGAAGAAAGTAGCCCGACTGCACGGTTACGCCCAATGTGCAGAGCGTTGCGAGGCCGACCGCAACGCGGCGCACTCGACCGAACGGCATCGAGAACAGTCTGCACAGCCCGATGGCCGCGAAGATGTCGTACACGGGTAACGAGCCGACGCTGCGCAAGCTGTGCCCCCCCGGCCAGTAAGAAAGCGCTGAAGGCATTGGTCCGATGAGCATCCACCAGAGGAGCAATCGGCCGAATCGATCCGCGCGGCTTTCGCGGAGGACCTGCCAGAGACCGATCGGGACGAGCAGCAGGTAGGTGAGGTAGAGCTGACCGAAATCCGGCACGGACTGGATCATGGAAGGATCGCCGCGACGAAAGAGAAAATCGGGTGAGAAGTGGCGCAGGTAATGAACAAGCATGCCGCGTACGATGCCTGCAAGTCCGCCAGATTCGTCGAAATTCGACACGGACGTCGCCCGGGCCCATACCTGCTGCGGCGCGACGACCCACGCCACAAGAAACGGCAGCAGGCCGATCAGAAAGCCGCCCGCCCAGACGATGAGGTTGAATCTGCCGGCCGGCCGCGCTGCTGATTCAAGAATGCTTCGGCAATAGATGACAATTATCCCGAACAGCAGCAGCGGAACGAACACGCGCATGGCGTGGTAAGTCCACGTGCAAAGCCCCAGTAGAATCCCGGATAAGAGCAGCCAACCAAGGCGCCGCGCGGACAAAGCGCCACGATCGTCGCAGCGAGTCGGATTGGCAGCATCCAGTGCGACCAGCCCGGCAAGAATCAGGGTCGGGCAGATTCCCGCCTCCAGAGCCAACCGGTTCAAGTGCAGATGCCAGGGTGAGATCGCGAGCAGTGCTGCCGTCGCCAGTCCCGCGACCGCTCCATAACGTTTACGCACCAGGAGGAATGCGAGCGGCAGAGCGAGCACACCCATGAGCGCGGCCGGAAGTCGCGCGCTCCACACGCCAAGCCCCATGACGGCCTGAAACGGGATCAACAGATAAACGAACGGCGCGGGATGGTAATCGCCGAAGGCCCGAAAGAAGATCGGCCACGACGCCCCGTCGTGGTCGCGGCCCGTCTGGAGCAGGCACCATGCGTCGTAGGCGTGGATAGCTTCATCCTGGTTGATCGCCGGCGGAACGCTGTCCAGCCGGAAGATGCGCAGGGCGGCTCCGACCAGCACGATTACGGAGAGTGCCAGAATTACGGCACTCTCCGATACCGGCCGCGCATCGGGCAGGGTTGGTCGACCCGTCGCGTCGTCGTGGGCGATTGAACTCATTCTTCCGTCCTGAATGCAAGCAACTCATCGGGCAAGTGCGGCCGTTATCGTGAATCTTCGGTCATCGGAATCGGCTCCGGGGGCCGGACCTGGAAGGCGTCCGGGGCAGGCGTCAAATTGGGAAGCAGCTCCGTATATCGAACTTCCAGCAGGAGCCGCCGGCTGCCGTCCTCACGCAGGGCTTCCAAGGTCCATCCTCGAAGCAGCAGCGATTCCTGATCGAGATACAGGCGCATCACCGTCGGCGAGTCAGTCGATGCGTCTTGCCGTTCGAAGACATAACACGGCAGCGCGCCGAGCCATCCGGCGCCCATCAGTCGCCAGCCGATGAATTTGCCGAAGCGGTCGCGTTCGAATGCGGATTCCCCGCGCAGAAACAGGGACGGCAGCAAAAATGACACACCGTCTGATAGCAGCATCCCCGCCGTTTCCACCGGCGTCTTTGTGAAGAGTCGATGCGTGCGGAAGCGCTGCACATCGGCGCGGTACGACCACCACTGGTCCTGCAGAACGATGGCCACTTCCTCGCCGATCTGTAGCCGGCAGCGTTCCGGCTTTGCGAGCATCCATCGCAGGGGGAGTACTCTCGCAGGGCCTCGGCGAGCATCTCTGAGAAAGCCGGTGGCACGAAGCGTGGTCAGACGTTTGTGGGCCGCGGCCGACCTGGCCAGCAGATCATCGGCCACCACGATCGACCCCGTTCCGGTGCTGTCCTCTTCACCGACATGCGCAGTCTCGTTCGTACAGCCGATAACGATGCCCATTGCCATGAAAGCAATCGCCCCAGCAGAAGCACGCAGGCGCGCCGGCGGTATGAACATGAATCGGACCTCTTCGGCGAAAGACGATCCCAACGATCTCACTCTATCCGCGAGTCGTGCGCTGCTCAACTGCGCCGACATATTCGGACGTTCATCGCGTCGGCGCTCACGCGACACGCGATCATTTCACACGCAGCGCACTTTTCCCGTTGGCGCTGAACCGTGCGGCGATGACAATGCCCGCCAGCCACGGATGCCACGCGCCGACGTTGACGAGCAAGCACGCGTGACTGACCTCCGCTACGGACGGAGCGGGTACTCATGATCGCCCCGAAGGACTACGCCCGAATCGAATCGCAGTTGCAGCGCTACCTTTCCGCCCGCTTTGAAGATGTCACGGTGCGCGTCGGCGACGGGATTCATTACCCGGGTACAAACGTCGTCATCACGTCGTCGCGCTTTGCCGATTGGCTTCCCGAACAGCGTTTCCACCACGTCGTGCGCGAGATTCCGCATGCGTTCTACGATCGTCACCTGCGCGACAGCATCGTCTGGTTCGAGTTGGCACCGGGCGAGGCGGCGCAGGAGTACATGCGCATGCCGCGCTCTGAGGATGTCGCCGCCGAAGCAAAGAAACTCACTGAACTGCTTCGGCGCGTAAAATTCCCCGAACGTTTGACCGCCGCCTTGCGTGACGCACCCGGGGTTGCATCGCCGGACGATTTCCTCGAAACGCGAAAGGCGATGCTCGCCGCGGGGCTTGATGAAGCTCAGGTTCAGAAGGCCTGCCTGATGCTCATCGGCCGCGGCGCCTTCTGCGATGCCCACGTTGTTGCGGATGTTCTGCCGTCGCTCTTTGCAGGGCGAGGCGCCTGACCCCGCCGCGTCCTGCATTTCGCGGCTTTAATGCACCACCCGACCCATAATCCGTGGGCCATTTCCCTCGTTCGGGGTGCCGTACTTTGTGATGGTGCACGCTGTCAGGACCCGCCTTGTCGATAAAGTCACCCGATCGGTATAATCCGTGTGCCGGCGGCGGAGACGAACCGCTCGTTGGTGAAGGCCGCCCGCCTGCAATGACTCGCCTCGCCGAGGACCCGCCCGAATGACTCCCTCAAATCATAAAAAAAATGTGTTGGTCGCGCGATCGAAACTCGCCAGTCTTGTCACCCTGACAACCGGACTGTCTGCCGCGCTTCTGATGACGGCAGCCGGCTGTGACACGCTCACACAGACTCGATCGAACGTGACGGGCGAATTCGGCGCACCTGCCGGACAGTTTGCCCCGATGGCGGACGGCGGCGCCGGTGCGGCCGTTGCGCGCGAAATCGAGGAGGCCGACATCGTCAAGCTTGTCGGCGACAAGCTCTACGCGCTCAATCGCCTCAAGGGGCTGATCATCATCGGCGTGGCCGATCCGGACGCACCGACGATTCTCGGTCAGCTTGATTTGAAGGGCCGCGGCGTCGAGATGTACGTCGTTGGCCAGCAGGTCTTCGCGCTGCTCAGCGCGGATTACTATTTCCCTTATATCGAAGGCACGCCGCTGCCGGCTGATGTGGCTGTTGCATCGAATGCCGCCCCTGCGCCGGACTTTGAAGGCAGCCGTCTGGCCGTTATCGATGTCAGCAACCCCGCCGCGCCGACGTTGCAGGGCAAGATCAACCTCGTCGGGTTCGCCAACGCCAGCCGCCGCGTCGGTCAAGTCATCTACGTCATCGGCCGCAATGAGATTCCCTACGCGTACGACGCCGTACAGGGAGATGCCCACATCGATCAGGGCTTTGTCGCGTCGATCAACGTCGCGGATCCGGCGAACATCATCCCGGTGCAGCGCGAGACCTTTGCAGGCGAAGGACTCGAGATGCACGCGGAGGAGTCGTTACTGCTCGTCGCCAGCCGCATCTTCGACTTCAACAGCTCTCAGACCTATACGCGCGTGCAGGCCGTGGATATCTCCGACCCCGCCGGTGCCATCACCATTCGCGGATCGGTTGATGTGCCGGGCTTTATTCGCAACCGGTTCTATATGGACGTGTTCGAATCGGTGCTGCGCATTGCGACGGAATCCGGCGGCTTCGGCTTCCAGCAGGTCAGACTTTACACGTATGACCTGACGGATCTGGATGCCATTACACCCTTGGGCCAGGTCCCGATCATCCAGAACGAATCGCTAGAGGCCGTCCGCTTTGACGGACCGCGCGGCTACCTGGTCACCTTCCTTCGGGTCGATCCGTTGTTTGTGGTCGACTTGCGCGATCCAGCGAACCCCGTGGTGACCGGTGAGCTGGAAGTCCCCGGGTTCTCGACGCACATCGAACCGCGCGGCGAGCGGTTGATCGCTGTCGGCGTGGACGACACCAACGGCCGCCGACCTGCGGTCGCCTATTACGACGTAAGCGACCCGGCAAACCCATCGCAGCTTGCCCGCGTGATCCTTGGCCCCCCCGGCAGTTTCACGGAGTCCGAAGCGCTCTACGACGAGAAGGCCTTCAAGATTATCGACGAACTGGGGCTCATCGCGATTCCCTTCCAGCATTTCGACGGATCGGCGGGAGGCGGCTCCAGCCCGCCCGGGGTGTTGAGGCAGGATATCGCCGCAGGCACACCCTATGTTGCGCCGCAGTGTGTCAGCGCCGTGCAGCTTGTTGATTACAATGACGCCGCATTGACACAACGCGGATGGTTTGATCATGCCGGCAGCGTGCAGCGTGTCGGCCTCATCGGGCAGCGCGTCTACTCCCTTTCGCACACCGGTTTCAAGACGGTCGACATCACGGACCGCGATGCCCCCGCCGCACTCGGCGCCGTGGAGTTCTTCACCGCCGATGAGATGTCACGCATGGCGATCTACGACTGCGGCGCCAGCTTCGGCATTCCGGTCGATCCCGGCTTCGGCGGCGGCTTCAACCTGCTGGCGCTGCTGATGTCCGGCATGTGCGGCGCGACTGGAGCGGTTCCCCTGTTCATCATGCCGGTGCTGGCCATCTCGGCCGCGCACCGCCGGCATCGCCGTCGATGAGACCTGTTTGAGCCAACCGACATCCAGTGCGTACATGAGAAGGGTGCGCCGGAGCCCTTGGCCAACACCTATCGCGCACACCGAATGCCTTCATGGGAAATGGATCCGCGTGCTGGCACACCGATTGCCGCTTAAAATTGCGGAAGCGGACCGACCCATACGCCCTGCGGGGCAGGAGGTGCGCCATGCTTTCGCTGCGCTCGTTTCACATTTTCTTCATCGTGCTGGCTATTGTCGCGGCAGACCTGTTCGGCGCCTGGGCCGTTCGGGAGTACACGCTATCGCACGACCGGCTGCTGCTCTCGATCGGGATCATCGCCATCCTCGGCGGATTCGGACTGGTGGCCTACGGCATCTGGTTCGTGAACAAGCTCGATCGTGCGAACATTCACTGACGAGTTAACTCCGGCGGTCGATGCTTCAATGCAAGCTGCCGATTGATCGCCGGATGCAGATAGGGCGCGGCCATCCCCTCCGATCGGCCGCGCCCCTGCCTGACGATCCATTCTGACTTCGAGATCGGCTACTTCTTCCGATAGACGATCTCCATGTTGCGATATTCTTTGCCGTCCGGACCCTTTTCGAACATCTCATAAGTCATCTCGGTTTCGCTGACGAGTCGCAGGATGGATCGACTCTTCTTGAGCTGACCGGTCATCGGGTCGTGCATCTCGCCGACGTACGTGATGACTTTGCCGGTAGCATCGGGCGTGCCCCAGGAAATCATGATGCCGGTGCTCATGGAGTCCATCCAGACATCAACGTACTTCTTCGCCACGTTGTCATAGCCGCTGATGCCCAGACCCTGGAACGGACCCATCTTTTCCGATTTGCCATCCCACTCCAGCATGAAGTAGCGATTGTCGTACATCGACTTCCACTTCGCGGTACCCGTGCCTTCCTCGGCGGGCTGCGTCGGGTCCATCCAGAATTTCGTCCGCGCCTCCCAGGTGCCCACAAGTCTGGCGAGCTTCTGATGATGTTCCCCCGGCGTGGCGGCCTTCATCCACGCTTCCATCATCTTCTGCTCCTCGGGGCTCATCTTTGGTTCCTGTGCCTTTTCGTCCGAGACGACGGTCGTCGTAACGGCTGCGGTCACTGCCACCAGCGCCAGTGCGCCGATCCACGGTCGACTGCGAGATATCCAGTTTGCTCTCGTGTCCTGCGTCATACGTAACTTCCTTTCAAATCTGGCCGGCACTTTCGATCCGCCCGCTGCCGGCCTCCGCGGCCGAGCGCCACGTTCCGGGGAATCGCTGCACCGGTGCGTCTCGTACAGGTCCGAACTTTAACCTAACTTACAAGCCGTGTCAAGCGGCCGAATGGCTCGGATTTTACCCCCTTTGAAAATGCACGGAGTGCGATTCGGCGGATATTGCGCGTCGTTGTCCTTGTAGATGCAGCGACCGGGCCCGACCGTCGAAGATTCTTACCGGAAGTCGCTTCGATCGTTGCCGATGTATTGGAGAAGTTAGTTAGGCGCAAACCGACCTCGATAACCGGACTGAGCTTTCGCATGATCCTCGCTGATGCTGACACCCACCACGTGCCTGGCCTGCTGCCGGTCCTGCCATTTGTGGCCATCCTGCTCTGTATCGCGATCCTGCCGCTTCTGAAGCAGACTGAACACTGGTGGCACAGGAATACCAACAAACTGATCGTCGCCGTTCTGCTCGGAATCATCACGCTGGTCTATTACCACTTCCGTGGTTACGGGTTCGGACACGGCGAACATGCGGCCGAGCCCGGCTTCTCGACTGTCCTGAGCGTGCTGGACCACTCAATTCTCATCGAGTTCGTTCCCTTTATCTCGCTTTTGTTCAGTCTCTACGTGATTTCCGGCGGCATCAGCGTCCGCGGCGACATTCCGGCACACCCCAGCACCAACGTTGCCTTTCTCGGCATCGGCGGACTGCTGGCAAGTCTGATCGGGACGACCGGCGCTTCCATGCTGCTGATCCGGCCGCTGCTGGCCACCAATTCCCAGCGCAAGCACGTCGTACATACCGTCATCTTTTTCATTTTCATCGTGAGCAACATCGGCGGATGCCTGCTGCCTATTGGTGATCCTCCGCTGTTTCTGGGATTCCTGCGCGGCGTTCCGTTCCTATGGACGCTCGGATTGTGGAAGCAGTGGTTCTTCTGCCTGGGCATCCTGCTGGCGATTTATTACTTGTGGGACCAACGGGCTTATCGCACCGAGTCGGCCGCGGACATCGCAAGGGACGAAGCCCTCGTGACGAAGATCGCCGTCGGTGGAAAGATCAATTTCCTCTGGCTGGCCGGCGTGGTGTTGGCCACCGCCACGCTCGATTCGTCGAAGGCGTTCCCGGGAACTGACTGGACGCCCTTCCCGTTCCTGCGCGAGATCGTTCAACTGGGCTTTGTCGGACTGTCGTTGATGACGACGCCGAATGGCATTCGCAAGGAAAACAACTTCAACTACACGGCAATCCTCGAGGTCGCCTGCCTGTTCATCGGAATCTTTGTCTGCATGCAGGTACCGATCGAGATCCTCAACGAGAAGGGTGCCAGTCTCGGAATCAATACGCCTAACAAGTTCTTCTGGGCCACCGGCATCCTCAGCAGCTTCCTCGACAACGCGCCGACCTACGTCGTCTTCTTTGAGACGGCCAACTCGATGACTACTGTGGACGGGCCCGGCACGATCAAGCTGCTCAGTGGGGCGCTCCTTCGCGAGGACCACCTCATCGCCATCTCGCTCGGCGCTGTCTTCATGGGCGCCAACACCTACATCGGCAACGGTCCAAACTTCATGGTCAAGTCCATCGCCGAGCATGCCGGCGTCAAGATGCCCAGCTTCTTCGGCTACATGGTCTATAGCGTGATGATCCTCATCCCAGTCTTCATTCTCGTGACCATCCTGTTCGTCTGAATCGGCGACCGTAAAAACGAAAAACGCAGGCACGCGCCTGCGTTTCTCGTTTCACCTTCCGGAAGAATGAGCATCCGAGAGCGAATCGGACGTCATCTGCAGGTCAATCGTCTGAAATCCGCTTCCCCCCCGGTCCGCGGAGCGACGACCTGTTCCCCAACAGGCCGCCGCCGTATTTCATCGTACGATTCACCGCCCGAGATCGGGCTTCCGGTTGGTCTCCAGTATTGATCCGAGGCAATGGCTGATGCCAAGTTCCGGGCCAGGCGGCTTATGCCTCGGGTTCTTCCTCCAGCATCTTGCGAAGGTACTCGTTCTCGCGGCGCGTCGCTTCAAGATCGAAGAGCAGATACTTGATGGACAGCCGCAGATAATCAATCGAGTCGTGCAGACTCGACACCGTTGCTTTGAGCTTCTCGTGTCGCTGCCGGGTCTGCTCGGCAAGGGCTTCGAGCTTCGATCGCTCGCCCTCGGGCAGGGTGCTGATCTCTTGGACCAGTTCCGACAGCTTGTTCTGGAAGGTGGTTTCGTCCACGCGATGACCGCCTTTCGACTTCCGGGTGACGACCCGCCTCCTGTGGCGTGTCGGATGCCGACGGCTTCCACCGCGTCGGCGAAGAAACAGGGGGGAGCAAGTGGCGCGCCTCGAAGGCCGGCTCCTCACGATGAGGGGCTTCAGTTTGTAACCACTTGAATAGGTTGGCTTTATGGACGACCATTCTTACCGGACGTGTCTTGGCGGCGGTCCGGTTGTAACGCTGCGTGGCGAGAATGCAACACCGCTGTCGCCGAAGGTGCGTTCGACACGCGTGGGAAACAACGCCATCGGCACTTACACTGCTCGATTTACATGCCGGGGATCAATTGAGCATGGCCAGACAGGACTCATCCTTACCCGTTGCTGCGTACTCGCCGAAGTCGCTGCGCGAGAAGTGGCAGGCATACTGGGACGAGAAGAAGACCTTTCGCGCGCCGAATCCCGGCGACCGCGATTTCAACATCGCCCGGCCCAAGAATTACATCCTCGATTTTTTTCCCTATCCCAGTGGTGCCGGTCTGCACGTCGGACATCCCGAAGGATATACGGCGACGGACATTGTCGCGCGATATCGGCGCATGCGCGGCTACAACGTCCTGCACACGATGGGCTGGGACGCCTTCGGGCTGCCGGCCGAACAGCACGCCATCGAGACGGGTCAGCACCCCGCGATCACAACCTTGCAGAACATCACGACGTTTCGTCGGCAGCTCAAGATGCTGGGTTTCTCCTACGACTGGGATCGCGAGCTGTCAACAACCGACCCCGACTACTACAAATGGACTCAGTGGATTTTTTTGCAGATCTTCAACAGCTGGTACGACGAGAAGACGCGCAGGGCGCGGCCGATCTCCGAACTACCGATTCCCGACGAAGTCCGTGCGCGCGGCGAAAAGGCGGTGCGCGAATACGTCGATTCTCAGAGGCTGGCCTATCTCGCCGAGGTGCCGGTCAACTGGTGCCCGGCCCTGGGCACCGTGCTCTCCAACGAAGAGGTGACCAACGAAGGCCGCAGCGAGCGCGGCGACCACCCCGTCTACAAGCGGCCCCTCAAGCAGTGGATGCTGCGCATCACGAAGTACGCTGACCGGCTGGCCGAGGACCTGGAAGAGCTGGACTGGCCGGAGTCGGTCAAGCTGATGCAGCGGAACTGGATCGGTCGCAGCGAAGGCGCGGAGGTGACGTTTCGCGTCGCAGACCATGACGCGTCGCTGGAGATATACACGACGCGACCGGACACCCTCTTCGGCGCAACGTACATGGTGATCGCGCCGGAGCACCCGCTGGTTAGGATGATCACAACGCCGGATCGCCACGCCGCGGTCGACGCCTACTGCGAACAGGCAATCAATCGCAGCGAACTGGCCCGCACAGCCGAGGCGAAGGAAAAGACGGGCGTCTTCACCGGGGCGTACGCGTTCAATCCCGTCTTTCCTGAAGTCGACAGCCGGGCGCGCATTCCGATCTGGGTGGCGGATTACGTGCTGATGAGTTACGGCACCGGCGCCATCATGGCCGTACCGGGACAGGATCAGCGCGACTGGGATTTTGCAAAGGTTTACAACCTGCCGATCATCCGCACGGTGCAGCCGCCCGAGGGTTTTGATGGCGAGGCCTATCTCGGTGACGGACCGGCGATCAACAGCGACTTTCTCAACGGCCTGACCATGGCCGAAGCAAAGAAAAAGATCATCGGCTGGCTGGAGGCACGCGGCATCGGCAAGGGAGCGGTCAACTACAAGCTCCGGGACTGGCTGTTTTCCCGTCAGCGGTACTGGGGTGAGCCGATTCCCGTGCTGCACGGGCCGGACGGCGAGATCGTGCCGCTGGATGAATCCGAATTGCCGCTCACCCTGCCGGAGATCGACGACTTCCGTCCGACAGTCTCGGAGGGCAATGACGGCGGCATGCCGGAGCCGCCGCTCGGCCGCGCCAAGGACTGGGCGACGGTGACGCGCGACGGCCGGACGTACAGGCGTGAACTCAACACGATGCCGCAGTGGGCCGGCTCCTGCTGGTATTACCTGCGATTCTGCGATCCTCGTAACGATCATCGCTTCGTCGGGCAGGACGCCGAGCGTTACTGGATGCTCTCCAAGCGAAAGGACGGCCGACCGCACGTCGGCGGCGTTGATCTCTATCTCGGCGGCGCGGAACACGCCGTGCTGCATCTGCTTTATGCCCGATTCTGGCACAAGGTGCTCTACGACCTCGGCCATGTATCGACCGTCGAGCCGTTCGGCAAGCTCTTCAATCAGGGGATGATCCGGGCCTACGCGTACCGCGACGCCCGCGGCATTCCGCACGGCTACGACGAAATCGACTTTCGCGACGACGGCAAGGCGGTCTTGCGTGAAACCGGGGAAGTGCTCTCGGCAAATGTCGAGAAGATGTCAAAAAGTCTGAAGAACGTCATCAACCCCGACGACGTGGTGAACGAGTTCGGCGCGGATGCGCTGCGTCTCTACGAAATGTTCATGGGCCCGCTGGAAGCGAGCAAGCCGTGGAATCCGCGCGACGTGCCCGGCGTGTTTCGATTCCTGCAGCGCACGTGGCGATTGATCGTGGACGAGGATTCCGGCGAGTTGTCGTCGTTTGTCGTCAGCGCCGAAACCGCCTCCCGCGCTCCAGGTTCCGGGTCGGAAGCCGATCCCCTCGAACGCGCCTTGCACAAGACGATCCAGAAGGTGACGCAGGACATTGAGCGCATGGCCTTCAACACGGCGATCAGCGCCATGATGGAGTTCGTCAACGAGGTCTACCGAGCCAAATCGATCCGCAAGGATCAGGCCGAGCGTCTCGTGCTGATATTGTCTCCCTTCGCGCCGCATCTTTGCGAGGAGCTCTGGCAGCGGCTGCGCGGACCTGCCTGGACGGACAGCGTTTCGAAAGAACCGTGGCCGAACTGGAACGAAAAGCTTGTCGTCGATGATGAAGTGGAAATTCCCGTGCAGGTCAGCGGCAAGGTCGTCGCGCGAATCACCATCCCGCGGGATGCCGACGAAGCGGCCGCCCGAAACGCGGCGATGGCCAACGCGAAAGTCGCCGATCGACTGGCCGGCAGGACGGTTGCGAAGACGATCTACATCCCCGGCCGGCTGCTGAATCTGGTCGTGCAATAGGGTGCGCGGCCAAGCTTTCGACTTTCGCCGGCTCTCGCCTACAATACCGTCGATTGCCGTAGGAAGGAGCCACGGCCCTGACACAGCGTTCCCGACATCACACCCGACTGCACGACTTTGCACTCCGGCTGCGCCGAGCGGGACCGGCCTGCACCCTGAGTCTCATCCTCGGGGCCTTCACCCTGCTCTTTGTCGGCTGCCTCGGCCTGTCTGAGTCCTCGATCTGGCGGCGCGAACCGGAAGAAAAACCCGTTGAGCCGGTCGTGATCGATCGTCAGATCCGCGTGCGCCTTCTGGGGCGACGACCACGGCCGTCGGAACCGCTCTCCGTCACCGCCCCCTTTACCCTCACGGAGACGCGCACCGGCACCCAGTTCGGCGATACCCAGTCCCCGCTGTCAGGCGTCACGGTGCGACCGGCCTCATCGGCAGGCATTCAACTCGGCGAGAAGCTGATCCCCTCCGATGACATCCTGTTGACGCCCTCGCGAGATGCAGCGCTCGTCCTGGCGGATAAGACTTACCGCGGCGCGATGCGTATCCAGCGGCAGGGCGATGGCGTCGTCTTCACGAACCATCTGGACATCGAGTCCTACCTGCGCGGCGTGCTTCGAGGTGAACTGCCGCGTTATTTTCACTTTGAATCGTTCAAGGCCCAGTGCGTCGCGGCGCGGACCTACGCGCTCTACTGCAAGCGCGAAAAGCCCGCCGGTACGACCTTCGACGTTTACGATGACGAAGGCAGCCAGGTCTACAACGGCGTCACCATGGAAGACCCGGTCAGCGATCGCGCGGTGCAGGAGACGCGCGGCGAGGTCGCCGTCTATCACGACGGCAAGTCGGAAGATATCTTCTGCACCTACTACTCCTCCTGTTGCGGCGGCCTCTCGCAGCACGTGAACAACGTCAAGCCGAATGATCCGCCCGTGGCCCCGCTGGTCGGCGGCGTGGCGTGCAACGATTGTTACGTTGCACCGCGCTATCGGTGGGGGCCGGAGACGCTCTCCCGAGCCGAAGTCACCAAGCGCCTGACGGCGCGCTATCCTACGATCCGAAAGATCGGCACGGTGACGGAACTTAAACCCCGCAAGCGCACGACGGATGGACGGGTCATCAGCATCGAGATCGTCGGCTCCGGCGGCCAGCGCGAGGTGCTCGTTGGAGAGGATTTTCGCCTGTCCATCGGCAGCCGCGTGCTCAAGTCGACCAACTTCCAGATCGAGACGACGAAGGACGGATTCGTCTTCAAGGATGGCAAGGGTTTTGGCCACGGCATGGGCCTTTGCCAGTATGGCATGGAGACCAAGGCCCGCCGCGGCATGAACTACCGAGACATCCTCGCCGCGTACTATCCCGGATCGACGGTGAAAAAGCTCTACGATTGACGGCCCGAGCCCACGATCCGGCCCTGATCGACTATTCCTCGGGCACGGACTGAAGATAATTCAGCACTTCTTCGATCGCAGGTCGCGACCATCGATAGTTCTGATCGGTTTCCAGTTCGCGTTGCAATGCGTCGATGGCCCCTCGATCGCCCGGCCTGCAAGCGTCGTGAATCCGGCACACAATCATCTGCCGCAGCGCGGGGTCGGTCTCCTTCGGAAGTATGCGCAGAAGGACTCCTCGCTGCTGATCTTTCGAGAGTTTCGCAAGCGCCGTCAGGTACGATTGTCGCACCAGCGAGGGGATCGCCTCCGTTGATAGCTGAGCCGTGTAATCGGCGACAATCTGCTCCTCTGATTTCGTCGCAAGGTCGGCATTCAGGTTGACGGGCAGAACGGACTGTATCGTGTCGCGCTCGATGGACTTCATGGCATGTATCAAGGGAGTATCAACCGATTGTTTCTCCTTTATCTGAGGATCAACCAGATGTCGGAGATGGTAAATCTGCCCTGTCCATCGTATCCGATCCTGCAACGTCGGCTCGCGCTGGCCGGTGGGCGGCTCCAGCGAGAGCAGATAATCGCAAACTTGCAGGAATCCTGCGGGATCGCTTCGGCCGAAGGTTTCAGCCAGCTTTTGCAACGAGTCCAGCGAATAGTGGGCCATCGAATCTTCCGCATACATGCGATCAATCGCGGCTTGCACTTCGACGGGCAAGTTCGTCGCGGGCAAGACAAAGTCGTCCGGATTCGTGATCGTGATTTCCGAGGAGCCGGGCTTGCAGAGCAAAACGCTGGGAAATGTTTTGACGCCGAAAGCAACATGGGCTCGAGACCCGGCACCAACGGGAAAGCGAATCCGATGCTTGCGGAGGATGCGCTCGACACGATTCGGCTGCTCCGGCGTGATCATCATGAATGAGCAGGAAGGACCGAGCTTCTTGTGGAGCGATATCGCCTGATCAATCTGCGATGAAGACGAGGCGTCGACGAACATCACAACCCGAGTCTTGCTCTCACGCAGGTCACGCGAATCGAAATTGAACCACTTGGCGGCTGTTAACTCCGGTGCCTGAACGACAGTAAACAGAAGGGGTAATTGGAGGTAGATACGTGTGAACATGATATGATCCTCCCCGCCTCACATGCCAGAGTGCGGCACAGGATTACCAACATTGACAAGCACCTCTTCAGTGATGAAGTTGCAGTAGTTCTCGCAAGTCGTCAGATCACCGCCCTGATAGTTATTGCGGCAGCATTGAATACATAAGGCATGCGAATTGCAACAGAAGCGGCAGTCGTCCAGGTCCGCCGGTGAAGCGCACGAACCATCACAACCGGGTTGGGGGCAGGACGAAACGCTGCCCAGGCAGAACACCAGGCAACAAAACATCAGTAGCTTAAGCGATTTGATCATGGCCCACCTCTTGCGAAAAGGGTAACCCCCATTTGCAGAGCGACTCAGGCAGGTTGTGCGAGATTAGCTGGTTGGCCCGGCCCTCCTTTCGTGGTGTGCGTGCCCTTTGCGGAGTGCCTATTCGATATAATACAACATATCTCAGCTTTCAGGAGTGTCAAGCCAATTGCATCAGGAATTTGAGAACTGGCAGCCCGTGTAACTCGCATGCTGATTTCTGGCACCCGCTGCATCAATCGCGCGTGATCGGTCTCATCGAACAGGACGTGCCTGCCGGTAAATCGCTTTATATCCATGTCACATCGAACGCGCAGCGTGTCTCAGATACGAACTTCCGCATGGTTTTCTGGCAGTGTGTTTAACGCTAACCTATCAGCCAGCGTGCCATGCTAATAAACCGCCGACGGCTTCAACAATTGCAAGGTTTTCTCCTGGGTCTCGCCATTGCGGCGGGAACAGCCGTCTTTTTCTTCGCGCGCGATAACGAGCCACGGCTCGAACTCATGTCCTTCGACTGGCGAATGCGGCACTTCAACACCCTGCCGGCCGACCCGCGAATTGTTCACGTCGATATCGACGACGGCTCTCTCGACCGGATCGGTCGGTGGCCCTGGCCGCGAAGCCAGATGGCCGACCTGATCGGCACGATTGCCGAATTCAACCCGGAAATGATCCTCGTCGATTTCCTCTTCTCCGAGCCCGAAAAGCTGCAACTGGCCGATCCGCGTCTTGATGCATTGCCCGGCGAGAAGGTTGAAATCGTCGGGGAGCTTTCCGAGGCCAACCTCCTTTACGGTGATCTTGAGCTGGCCGAGGCCATTCGCCGCGCCGGTTGCGTGATCATGTCAACGCAACTGGATATCCGACTCCCCGGACATCCGCTCCCACTGAGTCGACAGCTGTACGACTACTTCGACCGCCATCCGGATGCGAGCACCGATGACGCCGTCATGGCACTCGACGAGACTGAACACACTGAAGATGTCGAGACCGTCCACCGGCTGGCGCTGCGCGAGCGGGCCACTCGTTTGCTCATCTCGAATTTCACACTGAACGAACACGAGCTGGCCGACCGGCTGGCCGCGCCGACAGACGAGGTCCTGCGCATCCTGGCCGGAGCCAAAACCGAAGCGGCCCGACGACGCGTGAGGACCCTGCTCGAAAACGGACACAAGCCAGACCCCGAACAGATTCTCGATGCAGTCCTCGGTGAGGAAAGCGGTCGCCGCACGGCCGACCGCCGCGACCTGTGGATGGCGATCAATCGTCAGCAGGCGCTTGAAATCCTGCTGAAGTCACTGTACCCGGCAAAGGCGGAGGCGATGGCGCGACTGCCCCGTGCGGAAAACGTCGCGCCGCTGCTGGCGCCTCTGGCAGAGGCCGCGATGGACATCGCCGCCGTCAACTTCCGCCCCGATATCGACGGCTCGGTGCGACGGGTTCCCGTGCTGATTGATGTCGAGCAAGGCGTACTCCCCCACCTCGGCCTGTCAGCCGCCATCCACACACTTGGCTTGAACCTCTCCGGGCTTGCGCTGGACGGATCGGATCTGCTGCTGACCTCGAACAAAGATCAGCCGCGACGGTTGCCGCTGGATCGCGACGGAGCGATGGTCATCCACTGGAGTGGTACGGCCCCGCGATGGCGCGAGGGCAAGGACATGCCGCACCTGTCGGCCGCCAAGCTGATGAGCATCGTCGACGCACGCCGGCAGCGCCGGGACAACGACGTTTCCATGAAGTACCTGCTGGCCGATCTGGTCACGGTCGCCAAGGGCGAGTTTAGCGTCGAATCGCGAGAGGGGGCGGAGTCCGGTCCTGAAACCCACACCGCCGATGCACATTACCTACGACTGGTCGGAGAACAGGTAAAGCTTGAGCAGGAACTCCGCCTCGCCCGACTGATGTCAACCGGCACTCCCGAAGATCGACGAGCCATGGAAGATCGCCTGGCGAAACTGCTCAACGAGATCGAAGCCATTGAATCCCAGGCCATCGACACCATCGAGCTGACTTGCCGGGAATTCGCTGAAATACCGCAGGTAGAGATCGATGCCGATCCAAAGCTCGCCGCTGATGCCAGGCGCTTCCGGTCAGCGAAGAAGATCATCGACGAACAGCTTTCGGCGCGCCGCCGTGCGAACGAATCCATGCAGGCCATGATCGATCGGACAAAGCAGGAACTCAACGATCATCTGGCGGGCAAGTTCGTCTTCCTCGGCTTTGCCGCCACGGCACAGGGCGACATCGTCACCACGCCCATCGATCCACGCACCAACGGTGTCATGTGTCATGCGCATGTGCTCAATGCGATCCTGCAGGATCGGCTGATCCGCATCGCGCCCGCCTGGGTCGGCGTGCTCATCTGCCTGGCAGCCGGCGCGATCGTCAGCTTCCTCACCAGCACGCAGCCGCCTCGATGGGCTCTGACCGCCACGATCGGTCTGCTCGCCGCGTATCTGCTGTTCAACTGCGAAGTGCTCTTCGAGCGAATGGATGTCTGGGCGGCGCTGGCTGCTCCGCTGGTCTGCATGTTTCTTACCTGGGCCTTCGTCACCCTTTTCCGCCAGCTAACGGCCGAACGCGAGCGGCGACTGTTTGCCAAGCAGCTTGGCCAATACACCTCGCCGGCCATTGCGGCGCGGATCGCCGAAAATCCGCAGGCCGCGCAAGTTTTCAAGACCGTTCAGACCCGCGAGGTCACCTGCTATTTTTCGGATCTCAAGGGCTTTACCACCCTCACGGAAGCGGAAGACCCCGAACTCATCCAGCGCGTACTCAACACTTACCTGCATCGCATGAGTCAGGTCATCTGGAATCAGCGCGGCCTGCTCAACAAGTTCATGGGCGACGGCATCATGGCATTCTTCAATGCCAGCGTCGATCCGATGCCGGAACATGCCCGCGCCGCCGTTGAAGCATCGCTCATCGGCCTGGAGGAACTCGAAAAGCTCAAGCAAGAGCGCCGCGGCGATCCTGCCGCCCGCATCTTCGACGCCTTGCAGATGCGGATCGGCCTGGCCACCGGCATGGCGATGAACGGCGATATGGGTTCCGAAATCAAGGCCGATTACACCGTGATTGGTGATGTGGTGAACCTCGCCGCTCGACTCGAGCCGGCCAACAAAGTATTCGGCACCTCGATTCTGGTCAGCGGGCCGACGCGCGAAGTTGTGCGCGATGCATTTGAGTTTCGCTACCTGGCCGAATTGCAGGTCAAGGGAAAGGCACAGACCATTCCCGTGTACGAAGTCGTCGGCCGAAAAGGTACGCTGACGCCCGAGCAGCGCGAATACATCGAGCGCTTCGAGCACGGCGTCGAACTCTACAAGCAGCGTCGCTGGGACGAATGCATCGTCCACTTCACGCGGATGCTCGCCCGACGGTTCGACGACGCCGGCGCCAGTCGCTACATCGACGCCTGTCAGGAATTCAAGACGTTCCCGCCGGACGACGACTGGCGCGGCGCGCTCGAACTTAAAGAGAAGTAACCGCCTGCATGCAGTATGCAGCAATGACTGGGGTGCCGCGCATCGCGGGAGTCGTCAGCCGCTCCAGCCGCCTGGGGCTTAACCGCTTATCAATACTAGAGATAGGAAAATACTGGGCGTAGTTCAAGTGATGCTCGACCTGTTCTGTCGGGCTGACAGGTAGGCGGCCACCGATATAATGCCACGATGGAAAGCGACATCGCCCGAATCCTCATTCCTCGAGATCGGATTCTGGAGCGAGTCAGAGAGCTGGCCCGGGGAATCGACGAGACCTACCGCGATTCCAGCGAAGGGCTCATCATCGTGCCGATCCTGGCGGGATCGATCATCTTCCTCGCCGACCTGATCCGCTGCCTGCCGTTTAAGATGCGAATCGGCCTGATGACCCTGAGCCGTTATCGCGGCGCGGCGACGACCGGCGGCGAGACCAGGCTCGTTCAGGACCTGAGTCTCGATATCAAAGGTCGACACGTTCTGATCGTCGATGACATCCTGGACAGCGGCGGAACGCTGACAGCCGTGCGAGATCACCTGATGGCCCGAGAACCCGCGAGTCTTCGGATTTGTGTCCTTCTGCGAAAGACCGCCCGGGCACCGAAAGACCTTGTTCCCGATTTCGTTGGGTTCGACATCGATGATGTCTTTGTGGTCGGCTACGGATTGGACTATGACGGGCACTATCGCAACTGGCCGGACATCGGCGTATTGCGACCGGAGTTGTACGCGTGACCGTCACCGAGAAACCGCAAACTCGCCCTGCCCGCGACCTGGTAGCCCACGCCGAAGGTCGCAGCGGCGCCGTACTGACTTTGCAGCAGGCCATTCCGGCGCATCTGCTCGATGGCGGCGAGATCGTTCACCTTGCCATCAAGCCATCACCCTGGTTCGTTCTGCTCGTGTCGCTCCGATGGGTTCTCGTCGGCATCGCGATCATGGCCCTGAGCATGATGGAGGACCTGCCGATTCCGTTTACGTCGAAATGGTATCTCTATCACCTGGGCTTGTGGATGGCCGTCGGTCGCCTGGCCTGGGGCATGCTCGAGTGGGTCTCACGCCTGTATGTGCTGACCAACCGGCGGGTCATGCGCATCCGCGGCGTCTTCAGCGTCGAAGTCTTCACCTGCTCGCTCGATCGAATCCAGAATACCTATATCACGCTGTCGGTCAGCGAACGCCTCACCCGCACAGGGACAGTGACGTTTCAGACGGCCGCTGCGGGCGGTGCGGGTGGTGCGGCCTCGTGGCGGGTGATCTCGCGGCCCCTCGAAGTTCACGAGCAGCTTCGCGAGGCCGTTCGCCGCGCGCAGAACCGGGGAAACCATGGACTCTGAAACTCGTATGATGTTCAGCCCTGTCATTGATCTGTTGAGGCACTGGGGCGCCCGTACCGTTCTCTGTTTCATTTTGTTGGCACCATGCGCTGCTTTTGCACAGGAGCGGCGACCCGTCTCCGAAGATGAACTGAAGAAAACCGAGCAGACCATGCTCGAAGAAGCACAGCGGATCGGCCCATGGGAAAACCAGATCCCCATCATCGAGGACGCCACCGACAACATCTTCCGCCAACAGGGCTGGACCGCCCCGGAGGATGCCTGGGCCCGACAGGTCATGAGCGAAGTCAGTCGCATTCCGCCCTGGAAACCGGCCGAGCGACAGGAGGTCTTTCTCAACTCCGTGCAGTCTCGCTGGAATCTTTCCCACGACCAGCGCAACCAGCTCAACTCCTCCGTTCAGCGCGAGGCCATGGCATTGGCCTTCAAGCACTTCAAGGACATGGCCCCCGTGGCCATGGACATCATGCGTGCCCGCGCCAACGGCGAACCTTTCACGCCGGAACAGGTTCAGCAGTGGGCGGCCAAGCTCAAGCCCGTCATGGATGACGGCGCCCAGATGGTCCAGCGGGTTACGCAGCAACTCGAGCGCACCATGACCGAAGATCAGCGCAAGCTCCTGCAGGCCGATGTCGGCGCGTTTCTCCGACGCAACAACGACATGCAGCGGCTCGTTCAGAAGTGGCAGGCCGGCAAGTGGGAGCCCTCCGACTGGGGCCTGCAGAACGACCCCATCCATGCGCCGGTCATGCATCAGTACGCCGCCCGCGATGCCGAACGCAACGCGCTCGTCGAACGTGCGCAGGCCAGCAAACCGCTTGATGAAAAGCGCATCGCCGTGAATGAGTCGGAATGGGATCGCTACGTGAAGTGGTTCTGCGATACCTATGCCTGCGACGATCGGCAGCGAACCCAGGTCGAAGCCATTCTCAAGAGCTCCAAGAACGAAGCCATCAATCGACGATCAGCCCGTCAGACGGAAATCGAACAGCTCGAAAAGCTTATTGCGAGCACCACCAACCCGCAGGCAAAGGCCGCGCATCAGGCCGATCTGGATCGTTACCTGGGACCGATCAACGAAATCTTCGAACGGATGAAAAAGCGTTTGCACGAGGAGGTGCTGACCTCCCAGCAGCGGGCCCGCTTTTCACCGCCGGTCGCTCAGACGCCGGAGAAGCCCTGATTAACACGCTTACAAAAGATGCCCATCAGACCGCGCCGACGGCCTCTGCGTTCAGTTGCTCAGCTGCTGGAGCGACAGCGTCGCACCGATGCGACGCTGCACGGTGACACAAGTAGCGTCCCAGTGAGCGAATCGCCTGATCGCAGGACCGCAGGACCGGGATGTTGCCGCTCCGCAGTGCGTCTGCCAGTGCGTCAAACGGCGAGCCGGAATCTATCACCACGATCAATGGCTTTTTGTAAGTCTCCCGCAGTGCCACCAGACGACAGGCGATCGAGCGCGGATCGCCGATCTCGTCCGCAGCCGTGAGCATCGCCGGTGTCAGCGGAACCATCGACACCAGCACGGCATCGATCTCGTCGGCCTCGAAGAGCACGCGGGCCCCATCCTCATACGCCTCGTCCGATGCCATCGGTGTGACATCCAGAGGATTGCGGATATTGACCAGCGAATCGAGCCGGTGCTTCGCCAGCACCGCAGAAAGCCGCCGGGTCGTGTCAGGGGCCAGCGCCGGCAGTTCCACGCGATACCGCGTGCCGATCGTCGCGTCCGCCATCCCCACGGCCTCAAAGCCGGCGTTGCTGATCGCTCCGATGCGCCGGCCGCCGATCGGTTTGTTGTGCAGACAGACTGCCAGCTCGAGAACCTGCTCGAACTCCTTGAATGTGTCCACCACGATCGCGCCGGCCGCGCCGACGGCCGCATCGCAGACATCGTAGTCGCCGGCAATGGAAGCGGTGTGCCCGGCGGTGGCACTACGGCCCGCTTCGGTCCGGCCGGCCTTGTAGAAGACGATCACCTTGCCTGCGTCCCGCGCCGCGCGTACCGCGCGAACGAACTCAAGACCATCGCCGTCCCGAAATCCCTCCATATAGACGCCGATCACATCCAGATCGTCCCGTTGTGCGGCCTCGGCCATCAGATCAGATACCGTCAGGTCGGACTGATTGCCCAGCGAGATCGCCAGCGTCGGGTCGAGCGTTGGCAGATTCGAAAGCCGCGACACGATGAACGCGCCGCTCTGGCAGATGAGGGCCAGCCGCTTCGCGGGGACCGATCGCCGCGGATCGAGTTTCTTGTCATGTATGAAGAAGGTGTCGTATCGTCCCGGTCGCGACCGCACGCCGAGACAGTTGCCGCCCAGAAAAATCGGACCGCCGTCGGTTCTCCTGCGGGACTTCTCAATGAGTTCGCCGACCGTCTGCGAGACCTTCTGCGTGCCGTCGGTCTCGCCGAATCCACCGGGGATCAGAATCGCCGACGACACACGCCCGCTGTTGATGACATCTCCCACGAAGCCGGGCACATCCTCAACTGCGGCGGAAACGATCAATAAGTCAATCGGCTCCGGCGCTGCGGACGGCGCCGCTACGCACGGCATACCGTCAATCTCCTGCACATCATCCTTGATGACATAGAGATGTTCCGTCGGGAAGCCGCAATGTCGGATGTTGTTCAGAATGATCCGGCCGAAGTTCTCCCGCTTCGCGGAGACACCGACCACGGCAATCGACCTCGGTTCCAGCAGGCAGCGCAACTTGTGGGCCGGCCGAGGCAGCGTGCACCGAGCCGATCTGCCCAGTCGCCCGCGACCATCCAGCGGCACCATCGTCATCTGTCGGAATGCAAAGGGATTCACTTCCATCTCAACCAACCGGGGCGCCTCCGCATCTTCGAGCGGCAGGCAGAACTCCCGGGCCGTGGCGATGAATGCAGCGAAGCACCGAAGCAACTGGCCGTCGGAAACAATCCGTCGATGACCACGGACTCGTCCGGTCAGCACCTCATACGCCGCCGTCTTCCGGAAGAGATCGAGGAACTCCCGGGCGCTGGTCTGTGTGGCAAGGGCCTTGGCGACGGCGATACCGGGCCGCAGCCGCGCGGCAAGGTATTCGGTATCGACACCACCGAGACCCGCCGCAATGACCGGGCCGAACTCCCGCGTCTGCCGGATACCGACGAATAACTCACCGCCGATGTGCGATCGATCGTACTCAACGCGCTCGACGACGAGCACACCGTCCACCCGTGCCCCGGTCGACTGCTGGCGAGCAATGAGCTGGTCCACCTCGCCAGGCACAATGCCGTAGTCTTTCGTGACAAAGACGACCGCCTGGGCATCGCTCTTATGCACGATGGTCGGTGAGACAATCTTGAGCACGACACGATCGCCGGGCAGGGCATTGAGCATCTGCTCCGTTACCTGTTCGCCACGGTGGACAAAGAAATGCCGCGGCGGGGAAATGGCTCCTGCCACCTCAAGAAGCTGATAGACCTCGTGCTCATAAAGCTGTCGACGCTCCTGCGACCAGACGGCATCGAGCAGCGAACCGATCCGCGCCGTCTGCTCAGGCGTGAGGGCTTCCGACGGCTCCAGTACGCGCGACGGCAATCCTTCGACCTGCGCCAGAGTATCCGGCTCTTCGTTGGGATGATCGGCTATCCACTGCCGGGCGGCCATCGCATCCGCACCGCGAGCGAGCAACTCGCGGTACATCCGAGCCGCGCGGCGACCCAGTGCGAAGGCCCGCTGATTCACGGCAATTAGCTTCGGTCCCTTGGCGGCAAACATCTCGGCGATAACTGCGTCGTATTCGGCCGGATCCCAGTCCAGCTCGATGGAGCATGCGCCGAGCATGACCATGTTGACGGCGCGCGTCGAACCAGCGATACCCGCCAGGTTGCTGGCGTCAATCAGGATGTGATTGGGTCGTCGGCTGATTCGCTGAAGGTAGTCATCAACATTACCGTAATTCGGGATGTTCACCACGGGCGACGTGTTGGAGATGATGACGCCGTCACCGCAGAGGCCATCGACATAGCGCAGGGCTTCGAGCGGCTCGACGGCGAGAATCATATCGGCCCGACCGTGCGGAATCAGATCGCTGTAGAGCGGATGATCCGCGATGCGCAGGTGGGACTGCACCGCACCGCCTCGCTGCGACATGCCGTGCACCTCGGCCTGCTTGACGGATAGCCCGCGGCGTATCGCCGCCATGGTCAGCGCCGCCGCTGTCGTCAGAATGCCCTGACCACCAACCCCTGCAAGAATCACATTGAGTTCCATTTCGTCACCCTTGGGTGGAAACTCAGGCCGTTGCATAGGCGCCGGCCTTGGTCCGACGCACGTGATGGATGCAGGCCCGATGCGCGACAATCACCGACAGACCGTGATACTCAATCTCGCGCCGTAGCACGGCCATGTTGTGCGCATGATGCTTGGGCAGCGGATCAATCCGGACGGTATGCTCCGGCGGCACGCCCAGTCCGGCCAGCAGCTTGAGCAATTCATCGCCCGTGGCCAGGGCCTCCTGCCCGCCGGTCATGGCCACGGTCGCATTGTCGAGGATGATGACCGTCATGTCGGCGTTCTCACGCGCCGCGCCGATCAGTCCGGTCATGCCTGAGTGCGTAAAGGTTGAATCGCCGATCGTGCAAACCACCGGCCAGGCGCCCGCCTTGGCGGCACCGTGAGCCATCGAGATGGAGGCGCCCATGTCCACGCAGGCCTGCACGGCGTTGTAGGGCGGAAGCGCGCCGAGGGAATAGCAGCCGATGTCGCTCAACAGGTAGGCCGAGGGGTACCCCTCCAGCGCGGCCATCATCGCGCCGAAAGTGTCACAATGCGGGCACCCGTCACACAACCGTGGTGGCCGCGCCGGCAGGGCTTCCGGCACGCCAGTACGCTCTTGCAGGTTGGCCGGAAGCCCCAGGCCCGCACGGACCCGATCCACGGTCATCTCCCCATCCGGCGGAAGGGCACCGCTGAGCTTGCCACTGATGCGCTTGCCGGGCATTCCGAGCAGGCCGGTCAACAGGCGTTCGAGATACGGATACCCCTCTTCGACCACCAGCACCTCCTCACAGTGATCGAGCAGTTCGCGGAGGAGCCGAACCGGCGGCGGATAGGTACAGATTTTCAGCACGCTGTAGCGCGGGTCATCTCCGATCGCCTCGCGTACGTAATTGTGCGCCAGACCGCAGGCAATGATGCCGCGCGGGCCGCTGAGTTCGAGTCGATTGAAGGACGAGTGCTCCGAGTACTCCCGCAGGACCGTCTGCATCTCGAGCAGACGGCGATACCGCTGCCGCGCATTAGGTGGAAGCAGCGTCCACTGCCGCCAGTCGATCGGGGCCAGTTTCGCGCCGTCGCCGCGTTCGAGTCCGTGTTGGCCCGGTCCGTGATCGTACGTGCCGATGTGCACCGCCGACCGGCTGTGCGCCAGCCGCGTGACGAGTCGCAGCATGATCGGCAGCCCCCAGCGTTCGGACATCTCGAACGCCTCACGGGTCATGTCGTACGCTTCCTGTTGATTCGAGGGCTCGAAGACCGGTATCCGCGCGAAATCACCGAGGTAACGGGAGTCCTGCTCGTTCTGCGAAGAGTGCATGCCGGGATCGTCGGCCACGGCGAGAACAAATCCGCCGCGCGCCCCGGTCAATGCCGAACTCATGAACGGATCGAGGGCGACGTTCAGACCGACATGCTTCATGGAAACGATGGCCCGCCTGCCGACAAAGGACATGCCGAGGGCTTCCTCGTAGGCGACCTTCTCATTGGCCGACCAGGTCGCATGAACTTCGGCGGCCCGCCCATCCCGGTCGCGGCGGGTTTCGATGAACTCGAAGATCTCCGTCGCTGGTGTTCCGGGGTAGGAGAAGGCGCCGGATATCCCGCTGTGCAGCGCCGCCAGCCCCACTGCCTCATCTCCCAGCAGCATTTCGGTATTCATGTCCGTCTCTCCGTGCAGACCTTTGTCGAGCGATGCGCGGCGGCCCCTTGGCGCTCCGGCCGATAGGACCCGGTTGACGCGCAAGGAAACAGTGCGCCCGATGCAAGAACAGGCACGCGGGATGCCAGCAGTGGATGAATCAGACTGTCAGGATGAGGCCCGTTAACAGGGCAGTCGCGGCCAGTTACACGCGGCCCGTCTCACAAGGGCAGCGGGCATCTGCGGAAAATTCCCCCGCGCCATCGCGGATTCTCGCGGCCCGAGGACTACAACCGCACAATCTCGCCGTAGCTCTCAGGTCGGCGGTCGCGGAAGAATTGCCAGGTGTTTCGCACCTCGCGGATCATGTCGAGGTTCAGGTCGGCGACAACCACGTCGTCTTCCAGCCGTTTGCCCTGGGCGATGATCTGCCCGCGCGGGTCGCAGAAGTAGCTCTGGCCGTAGAACTCGCCCATGCGCCACGGCTCTTCGTAGCCCGGCCGGTTGATCGCGCCGACGAAGTATTGATTCGCGACCGCGTGCGCCGGCTGCTCAAGCTTCCAGAGATATTCGCTGAGCCCCGCGACGGTCGCCGACGGGTTGAAGACGATCTCCGCACCATTGAGCCCCAGACATCGCGCGCCATCGGGGAAGTGCCGGTCGTAACAGATATAGACGCCGACCTTGCCGACGGCGGTGTCGAAGACGGGGTAGCCCAGGTTGCCGGGGCGGAAGAAAAACTTCTCCCAGAAGCCGGGGGCGACGTGGGGGATGTGCATCTTGCGGTACTTGCCGAGGTACTGACCATCCGCGTTGATGACCGATGCGGAGTTGTAATAGACGCCGGGCAGGTCTTCCTCGTACATGGGTACGACGAGAACGAGCTTGAGCTTCTTCGCCAGGTCGCACATGAGCTTGGTCGTCGGCCCGTCGGGGATTTTCTCGACCATGCTGTACCACTTGGTGTCCTGGTCGCAGCAGAAGTACGGCCCGTAGAAAAGCTCCTGCAGGCAGACGACCTGTGCGCCTTCCTTGGCCGCCCGTTCGATCAGGCCGACATGCTTGTCGATCATGGATTTCTTGATCTTCTCAATCGGCGCATTGCCCGGCTCGGAAAGCGTTGCCTGAATGAGACCGCCTCGAATGATGCGTGGCATAGGACTGCTCCTTCTTTTACTGAAGTAAGCAGAATAATATCCGAAGTCACCGCGAAGCGGCAGGGGCAGGCGAAGCCGCTCCGATCACAACGATGAAACGTCCGTAAGCAGGCAGAGAAGACAGGTACGCTTATCGCCCATGCGCGGATACGTTCTGGCGGCCCGCTGTTGCGGCAGGGTGTAACTAGTTGAGCTTCCGAGCGTTCATCCGTGCGAATTCGGCCTCGACGAATTGCTCGACAACCTCCGAGGCATCGTCCGACTGCGTCTCAAAGAGGCCCGACAGTTCGGAAATGTAATCCGAAGCCGTGTCGACCGTGACGCTGACCAACGCACGCTCCGGAAGACCGCCCAGCGGACCGATCGGCCGGAGGACGCCGTTCTCGTAAATTGCATCGATCTTGTGAATCATCGGATTCTCCTGGACGCTCGCGTCAGATTATACACCGCCGAAGAAAGAATGCTCAAAAATGCGCGAAAATGGGACAGGAAGTACGCGATTTATCTGATTCTTAAGACGGCGCGAACACGAAGAATATCTCGCTTCTGTCGACATCGCTTGAGTTCAAAAAATATTCGAACAGGGCGGCACCGTCTTTGCTTACGCGGACTCCCTTGCGCTTCAGTCCAGCGGCGCAGAATTTCACGAATCCTATCGCTCGCAACTCATGCAGCCCTACTGCCGATATGCCTGCACGACTCTGTCTTTGGCCTTAATCCGGGCGTCGGTTAATATACTCTTAGCAATCAACCGGAGGCACCAAAATGTCCGTGACCGCTACCGCTCCCTCCAAATCCGCCGTGAAGCCTGTCCGCATGTTTGTGGGCGGCGAGTTTGTCGATTCGAAATCGACCCGCCGCGGGCCGGTTTATAACCCGTCGATTGGTGAGCAGATCGCCGAGTGCCCTTTTTGCACGGCCGCAGAGGTCGATGCCGCCGTCAAGAATGCGCACGCCGCTTTCCCGGCGTGGCGGGATACCCCGGTCGTCGAGCGCGCCCGCGTCATGTTCCGCCTCGTCACCCTGCTGGAGAAAAACGCTGAGTCGATCGCTCGGCTGATCTCGCTCGAGCACGGCAAGACGCACGAAGAGTCCGTCGGCTCGGTACGCCGCGGCATTGAGATGGTCGAGTACGCCTGCAGCATTCCCACGCTCACGATGGGCGACACGATGCACAACATCGCCGTCGATGTCGACTGCGAGACATATTTCCACCCGCTGGGCGTCTGCGTCGGCATCACGCCGTTCAACTTTCCCTTCATGGTCCCGCTGTGGATGGCCCCGATCGCCATCACCTGCGGTAATACGTTCGTGCTCAAGCCCAGCGAGAAGGTGCCGCTCTCGGCCATGCGACTCGCGGAGCTGTTTGCCGAGGCCGGCCTGCCGCCGGGCGTCTTCAACGTCGTCCACGGCGACAAGGAAGCAGTGGACGCCCTGCTCACGCATCCGCATGTGCAGGCGGTCAGTTTCGTCGGCAGCACGCCGATCGCGAAATACATCTACGAGACCTCCATCAAGCACGGCAAACGCTGCCAGGCAAACGGCGGGGCGAAGAATCACATCCTCGTCTTGCCCGATGCGGACATGGACAAGGCCGTCGGGGCATTGCAAGCGTCGGCCTTCGGTTGCTCGGGCCAGCGCTGCATGGCTGGCTCTCTGGCGGTGGCCATCGGCAGTGCAGGCGATCCGCTCGTGGAGAAGCTCTCGGCCACCGCCGCCAAGCTCAAAGTCGGCCGCACGGACATCGGCAGCGACGCGCAGATGGGGCCGGTGGTGACGAAGCAACATCTCGACAGTTTGCTGACGAACATCGACAAGGGCGTCAAGGAAGGCGCCAAGCTCGCTCGCGACGGCCGCGGGGTGAAGGTGCCCGACGCGCCGAACGGCTTTTATCTCGGCCCAACGGTCTTTGACCACGTCGCCCCGCAGATGCACGTCTCGCAGGCGGAGCTGTTCGGCCCGGTGCTCAGTGTCACCAGAGCGGCATCGCTTGACGAAGCCATCGAGCTGACGAACAAAAGCCCCTACGGCAACGGGGCAGTCATCTACACGCGCGACGGCCACGCGGCCCGCGAGTTCAAGCATCGCGCCGGCGCGGGGATGATCGGCGTGAATGTCGGCGTGCCGGCCCCGATGGCGATGTTCCCCTTCACCGGCGTCAAGGGCAGTTTCTTCGGCGACCTGCACATCCAGGGCAAAGAAGGGATTATGTTCTATACACAGCAGCGAATGATCCTCTCCCGCTGGCACCCCGACAGCCATGCCGGAGAGTTCGTGACAACGCGGGGATAGTGAAGAACCGATTGGCACCTGACTGCGATGCCCCCCTTTAGGTTCTGCATCCGTAGCAGTTACGACCAAAAGCAGCCGGAAATATGGGTGAATACAGAGCTTCCGGGGGTGCCGGACAAGGTCCGCCGGGCGGCAAAAAACGGTACCTGACGGCCCAAAAAAAATCAGTGACAAACGCCCGATCGCGTGTTAGAATATATGCAGTTCCGAGTTCATGGGGCGATTTCCGTTTCTTACAGTTACGCATAGAACGACGGTTCACCCCACTCGGGTACTTCCAGAAGGACGCATCTCGACGCTTCACGGGCGGCATGCCGCTCGACGATTCCTAAGCCATAGCTCAAG
This sequence comes from uncultured Planctomycetota bacterium, assembly GCA_900696465.1. Classification (GTDB taxonomy): domain Bacteria; phylum Planctomycetota; class Phycisphaerae; order UBA1845; family UTPLA1; genus UTPLA1. The sequence goes on along the minus strand of CAADGE010000035.1, from coordinate 90,861 downwards.
AGGCACTTAGGAGATCATCGTCCGCGAACCGGATGGATCCGGTTGCCCGAAAGGCGTGAGGGTTGAAGGAGTACGGCCCACGGCTTACGAATCGAACAGGACCGGTCGCAGCAAACCGCTGGTCGGACTGGCCGGAGGCGTCGGGTCCGGCAAGAGCAGTGTCGCCCAGATACTCAGCGAGCTCGGCGCCGGCGTGATCGATTCGGACGAGTTGAGCCATCAGGAGATCAACCACCCCGAAGTAAAGGAAACGCTTAGTCGCTGGTGGGGGCCGGGCGTACTCGCGCCGGATGGCACGATTGACCGCCGCAAGATCGGCACGATCGTCTTCAACGACCCGGTTCAGCGGCACAAACTGGAGGCCCTGCTTCATCCGCGAATCGCTGTGCGCCGTGCCGATCAGATCGCCGTGTACGAGCGACAGCCGCGAATCAAAATGATTGTGCTGGACAGTCCGCTGCTCTACGAAACGGATCTTGACCTGTTGTGCGATGCAGTGATCTTTGTGGATGCCCCCATCGAACAGCGTATCGCGAGGTCCGAAAAAACGCGGAACTGGCCCGAGGGCGAACTGCGACGACGCGAGAAACTGCAACAACCCCTGGACATGAAGCGCGCCAGGGCCGATTATACGTGTGAGAACAACTCCACGCTGAGCGACCTGCGAAAGCAGGTGGAGCGCATTTTCACGCAGATCCTCGCGGAGTCTGGTACCCTCTGATACCGTCTTTTCCGTTTGGTCCGATGGTCGGCTGCGTCGACATACGCCGTCGATCTCAACATGAACGTGCATCGTCGGCCTGGACAGCGTCGATGCGTATTTCGAGAGTCACACCCATGTTTATTGCCCGAAGACCTGGAGGCAGACATCATGCCTAAACCCCCAAGCGGTCAACGTTCGTTCCAGAAGAAGCCCCGCCGGCCGGCCGCCACTGGCAGCGGTACACGGCGCGCCGTCGAGGAAATGGAGCCGGTTGAGGTTGTTGCAACGGACCACGAAGACTTCGCTGCTGGCGTTGTCGACGAGGTGGAAAACAACAACGGCCCGGCTGCGGCTGCGGATACCACCGAACCGGTTCAGAAGGACGGCTTCGACCGCGAAACCCATGAGCGCTACGAGAAGATCAAGCGCGGCGACCTGCACATCACCGAACTGCAGAAGATGGGCATCCCCGAGCTGCACGAGGTGGCCAAGGAAGAAGGCGTCACCGACTACGCCGCCCTCAAGAAGCAGGAGCTGATCTTCAAGATTCTCAAGGAGCGCATCAACAAAAACGGGTTGATGTACGGCGAGGGGGTCCTTGAAATCCTGCCCGACGGCTTCGGCTTCCTGCGCAGCCCCGAGTACAACTACGTCCCCTGTCCCGATGACATCTACATCAGCCCCTCGCAGATCCGTCGCTTCGGCCTGCGCAGCGGCCACATCATCGCCGGACAGATCCGTCCGCCGAAGGAATCCGAAAAGTACTTCGCCCTGCTGCGCGTCGAGGCCATCTGCTTTGAAGAGCCCGACAAGGTCACCGAGAAGGCCGTCTTCGAAGACCTGACCCCGCACCACCCGGATCGCCGAATCATCATGGAAACGAGTCCGGATGAAGTGAATATGCGGGTCATCGACATCGTGACCCCGATCGGCTTCGGTCAGCGCATGCTCATTGTCGCACCACCGCGCACCGGCAAGACGGTCCTCCTCCAGAAAATCGCCAACGCCATCACCACGAACCATCCCGACGCCTACGTCATCATCCTGCTGGTCGACGAGCGGCCCGAGGAAGTGACCGAAATGCAGCGGCACACCAAGGCCGAGGTCGTCTCCAGCACCTTCGACGAACCCGCCAGCCGCCATGTGCAGGTCGCCGAGATGGTTATCGAAAAGGCCAAGCGGCTCACCGAGTACGGCCGCGATGTGGTCATTCTGCTCGACTCGATCACCCGGCTGGCCCGCGCCTACAACACCGAAGTGCCGCACTCCGGCAAAATTCTCACCGGCGGTGTTGACGCCAACGCCCTGCAGAAGCCCAAGCGATTCTTCGGTGCCGCCCGAAACATCGAAGAAGGCGGCTCGCTGACCATCATCGGCACCGCCCTCGTCGATACCGGCTCGAAGATGGACGAAGTCATCTTCGAGGAGTTCAAAGGCACGGGTAACAGCGAACTTCATCTTGACCGCCGTCTGGTGGACAAGCGCGTCTGGCCGGCGATCGACATCGCCGCATCCGGCACCCGCAAGGAAGAGCTGCTGCTCGATCCGAAGGAGCTGGAGTTGATTTACAAGCTCCGCCGCGTCCTCGTCGACATGAACCCCGTCGAGGCCATGGAACTGCTCACCACGCGACTGCGCAAGGTCAAGTCCAATGCCGAGTTCCTGATGACGATGAACCTCGCGTAAACTCGATCTGATTGCCCGCAGACATCTGCACAATTGCGGCCGGCGCGGCACTGCCGTGTCGGCCGTTTTATTGCGTGCCACCCGCAATGCTTGACGAAGCAAGCAGCGGGCCGATTCAATGAGGCCCATGTCCGATCGCCCGATTCCCACATCTCCAGTAACGCTCGAATGCGCTATGCCGCGCGACGCGTCCAATCCGCGGCACTACCGCTACTACAGTCTCCTCATGGCGGCCTTCGTGACCGTCCTGCTCTGCTCGAATCTCATCGGGCCGGGCAAGGCCTGTCTGCTGCCGCTGCCGTTCGAGTTGCCCTGGATCGGCGCCGCCCTCACCTTCGGCGCAGGCAATATCTTCTTCCCCATCAGCTACATCTTCGGCGACGTGCTCACCGAGGTGTACGGCTATGCCCGGGCGCGACGCGTCATCTGGGCCGGCTTCGGGGCGATGATCTTCGCGGCCATCATGTGCTGGGTGATCATACTGCTGCCGGTGGATCCCGCAGAGGCCCACAACGAGCGGCTCCAGCCGGCGATCGAGCTGGTCTTCGGCAACACCTGGCGAATCGTGGCGGGGTCGATCATGGCCTTCTGGGCGGGCGATTTCGCCAACAGCTATGTGATGGCCAGGATGAAAGTGTGGACACGCGGCAAGTACCTGTGGACGCGCACGATCGGTTCGACGATCGTCGGCCAAGGCATTGACAGCGCACTGTTCTATCCGATCGCGTTCCTCGGTATCTGGGAGCCGGGCACGATGATCAAGGTGATCTGCTTCAACTGGTTCTTCAAGACGGCGGTCGAGGCCGTCATGACGCCGGTGACCTACGCCGTCGTCGGCTGGCTCAAGCGCGCCGAGAATGAAGATTACTACGACCATCGCACGGACTTCACGCCGTTTTCATTGCAGGACTGAGGCGAATCGGGGTTAAAGCATTCTCTGATTTACCGGTACGTTCGACGAGCTGAGGCAGCGGCCCTGGCGCGCCGGGATCGCCACGTAGTGGAGCGAGATCTGAGCCCGGAGCGCGAGCGACGGGTGTATTTCTGCGGTCCTCGGCGCGAGCGCCGATCAAGGTGTTTACATGCAGTGCAACCCGCGTGCTGCAATGGAAATCCTTGGAGCCACCGTTGATGAGCATCTGCTTCTAAATTTCCGGATTCTTCAGCTTATTTCAGGAGCGCGCCGTGCTTTTTCATCTTGGAAGGGGTGGGCAATGCTCGCCTGAAGGGGCTCCGGAAGCATGGCGGAGCTATAGCGGATTGCGCATTCTCGTAGCGGCCTGCGTTCTCGCAGGCCGGAGTATGTGCCGTCGCCGTCGGGGACGCCGGCCGCTACATCAACGCGCAAGCTGCGATAAATCGATGCGGAGCTTTGAAGTCCCCTGAAGCAGATGCCGCGTGGAAGGCCTTCTGCGACTAGGCGGACGAACAATGAACCTTGAAAAGATCAGTCAACGGCCGAGACGGCCGTACCACCCAAGCTCAAGCGGTACAGGCGCCGCAGGCAATAGTATGCGGCTCAGAACCTGACCTTCGGGGCTTCGCGCGCGGCGGCCTCTTCGATCTCGAAGAACTCCTCCGGCCGGAACCCCATCGGACCGGCGATCAGCAGGTTGGGGAACACCTGGATTGCCTCGTTGTAGTCCGCAACGGACTGGTTGTAGCGCTGCCGTGCGCCACTGATCTGGTTCTCCGTGCCGGCCAGTTCGCCCTGCAACTGCTGAAAATTCGCGTTGGCCTTCAGGTCGGGGTACGCCTCGGACAAGGCAAAAAGCTGCCGCAGCGCGCCGCCGAGCAGACCCTCCGCGACCGCAACTTCTCCGGGACCGCGTGCACTGACGGCCTGATTTCTCGCCGAGATTACCCGCTCGAGGGCGTCCTTCTCGTGCGCGGCGTATCCCTTGACGGTTTCCACGAGATTGGGAATCAGGTCATAGCGTCGCTTGAGCTGCACGTCGATCTGCGCCCAGCTACCGCGGACGTTCATCCGGCGGCGCACCAGGCCGTTGTATACGACGATCACCCAGAGAATCACGACGATCGGGATTCCGATGGCCAGGGCGAGAAGCGGTGTCATGCCGAACTCCTGCTATGCCGGCTTACTAATGAAACACAGTGCATCGACGCGCTGACGCAGCGGCCGTCGGCCCGGAAAGATTACCATTCCTGCCCGCGCCCGGCCATGTGAAAAGCGTGCACGATTTATAAGCGCCGGGTCGGTTGCAGGACAGTCACCGGCCGCGATATATTCAATCCGCGATGCGCAAGCACTACATCCTCGATACCAACATCCTCCTGCACGATCCCAATTCGATCCTGCAGTTCGCCGACAACGACGTGATCATCCCCATCGAGGTGATCATCGAGATCGACCGTTTCAAGCACGAAATCTCCAGCCGGGGGCAGAATGCCCGCGAGGTCTCCCGGCTGCTGGATCATCTGCGCGAGTCACAGAGTCTGGCCCAGGGCGTTCGCCTGCGGTCCGGCGGTACGCTTCGTGTGCATTGCGGCAGCGACGCCACCGCGACCGCGAAGAACGCCTATGCCGACGCTGAGATTCTGCGAATCGCCCGGGAGATCCAGTCGGCAGACCCCTGCACGAAGGTGGTCATTGTCACCAAAGACATCAACTTGCGCATTCGCGCCGATGCCCTTGGTCTGCTCGCGGAGGACTACATCACCGACCGCGTCGGCCTGTCGGACCTCTACACAGGGCGAATCGAACTGGCCCAGCCGCCGGAGCTAATCGATCAGTTTTCCCGTGAGGGTGTGGTGCCGCTGCCGCCCGGCGTCAGTCGATACCCCAACGAATACGTTTTGCTCAAGAGCGACAACGGGCGGGCTGCCTCGGCGCTCGGCCGCATCGATGCGGCCTGTCAGAACCTGGTTCGCGTTCACGATTCCACCCGGCCGATCTGCGGCATCCGCCCGCGAAACAAGGAGCAATACTTCGCCTTCGATGCCCTGCTCTGCGATCAGATCAAGCTGGTGACCATCATGGGCAAGGCCGGCACCGGCAAGACCCTGCTGGCCATGGCCGCAGGGTTGCACCAGGTGCTTCATGCCAGGACGTATCGCGGTCTGCTGGTCACACGCCCGACGACACCGGTGGGGAAATCGATGGGCGCCCTGCCCGGTGGGATCGAGGACAAGCTCGCCCCGTGGCTCAAGCCGATCAGTGACACGCTCGAAACTCTTCTCGACGCGGCCGGCGCGATTGGTGGGCGCAAGGACGTGCGCGAACTCTGGCACAAGGGCACAGTGGACGTGCAGCCGCTGTCGTACATTCGCGGGCGAAGCATTCCCAAGCAGTTTCTGATCGTGGATGAGGCCCAGAACCTGACGCCGCTGGAGGTCAAGACGATCATCACTCGCGTGGGGCATGGGACGAAAGTGGTGCTGACCGGCGACTCGTATCAGATCGACAATCCGTACGTGGACAGTTCGTCGAACGGGTTCAATTATCTCGTGGACCGGTTTCGGGCGGAGCCGCTGGCGGCGCACATCGAGCTATCGAAGGGGGAACGGAGCCAGTTGGCGGAACTGGCGGCAAATCTGTTGTGAAATACGAAATACAATTTACAAGTACGAGTGTGCAGGATGCTGCTCTTTTCTTGCATGTAATTCGATTCGAGAGCCCGACCACGTATGAATGCTCCACCTTCCAATCCTGTCCTCGGCGTGCTTGGCATCATCCGTGAGGATGGTCGGCTGCTGATGATTCAGCGTGCGGGGACGGTGCGCGTACCGTTTGCGTGGTGTTTTCCGGGGGGGCACATCGAGGAGGGCGAGACGCAGCAGCAGGCCCTCGTGCGGGAGATGCAGGAGGAGATACACGTCGATGTCGAACCGGGCGAACTGCTCATGACGCAGACGAAGCATGACGGTGCGCTGGTGCTCTACTGCTGGTCGGCGATGATACGCTCCGGCACGCCGCGACCTAATCCGCGCGAGATTGCCGATCTCCGCTGGCTCACGCCGCAGGAAATCCGCACGATGCCGCAGGTTCTGCCGGGCACGACGGACATTCTCGATGTCATCGGGCTGTAGTCGAACGGAAGCGAAGACGCAGTTTGCGCACGGCGGATCAGTGGGTGGCAGCCACGAAGGCCGGCAGTCGGTCGCTTTCTTCCGCGCGTGTCATTGGTCGATGCGGCGTTTCGTTCTGCACACGCGAGGGAGCGGGGATTGCACTTGACGATTCGTTCGCGGCCTCGGGAGACACACCCAGTGCAAGTGCCGTCGGCAGGAGCATTTCCTCGGCGCTGCGTGTCGGCGGAGCCATCGGCCGAAAGGCCTCGGCGATGTCCCGATACTCCGCGGCCGACTGCGATAGCAGAGTAGCGACGGCGCTCGATTGCAGATTGAAGGCCGTTGTCAGCAGGCGGATCAGCGAGAGGGCGTCGCCGGGAGCGATGCGGCCTTCACCGATCGGAAGCGCGCCGGCGATGTACGCACACTGCCAGAGACGAACGCCCGGGTCCGATGTGGCCTGGGCAGGCGGCGTGGTGTGGTGACGGCCGACGGCCTCGATGATCTCCTCCGGAAAGCACCAGTGTTTCAGTAATCTCGCGCCGACATGAAGGTGATTGAAATTGAAAGACTGCCACTCCAGAACGGCGAGTCGTGTGGGCGATCCATCCGCGCGGCGCTCGATTTCTTCATATGCTTCCGGCTCAGCCGCCGCCAACAGCAGCGTACCGATGTCCAGCAGCGTGCCGGCGAGAAACGCGGCTCCCGCCTGGCGCGGCGAGACATTCATGGCCAGTGCACGGGCCATGCAGCCGCGCAGGACAGCGCGATGCCACGTCGCGGTGAAGTCGGGCGCGGCATGTTCCGAGAGGACGCGACCGATTTCGTAGATCAGTGCGAGTGATTTTGTACGATCGTGACCCAGGCGCACGACCGCGGCGTCCAGCCGGGTGGCGGCGATGCCGGCGCCGTGTTGCACGGTATTGGCGACGGCGATGATCCGGGTGGCAAGCGCCGGATCGCGCGAGAGGAATGCTGCCGTCTGGTCGACTCCGGTCTGCGGCATGCCATACAGGGCACGGACGTACGCGGAGATGCGGGATCGCCCCAGCAGAGCGATCGGTCCGAGGATGGTTTCGATTGTATCGCTGGTGGCGACGTCCTCAGTCGAAAGCAGACGGCTCATTCGATCCTACTCCGGCGGCAGGCGGTCTCGCGAAAGATCGTGAGACGCCGGCCGCGCTATTCAGGTCGGCATTTCGGCGAGGTTGTTTTCGATCAGGCGGACCACCTGCCCGACTTCGAAGGGTCTGACGAGAATCCCGTCAAAACCCTCCTGGCGGAGCATCTCGTCTTCGCCCGGCCGCAGCGGTCCCGCGATGGCGATGAGTTTCACCTTCGCGAATTCAGGCAGGTTCCGGATTCCGCGAATGGCCTCGCGGCCGGTCAGACCGGGCACCTGGAGGTCCAGCAACATGGCGTGTGGCTTGAAGGATTCTGCGACTGCGCCCGCCTCGAATGCGGTTCGCGTGACGCTTACCTGATAACTCGCTTCGTTGGAGAGTGCGGCGGACAGAACATCGGCCGTGTCCTGTTGTGATTCAACGATCAGGATGCGCGTCAGGCCGGTGTCGAGTCCGTTCAGCGGAATACCATGCGCCCGCATGAATCGCACGAGTTGATCAAGCGGGATGCGTCGATCCTTGCTGCCGGGAATTCGATAGCCACGGAGCTTGCCCGAATCGAACCACTTGGAAACGGTGCGCGGCGCAACGTTACAGATTCGTGCGACTTCTCCGGTCGTCAGGACATCCTTGGGACGAGGCATGCGTGGCAACCTCGGGACGAAACACGACTCGCATTCCCCGGTTCCGGCGCATGCCCGTGCACACTCCAGACCACCGCGAGTTTGTATTCGCCCGCTTCAGTCGCCCCGACTGCGCGTGTGCGCAGCAGAGGCCCTCTTCAGCGCTTCCGTCCCCTTGATCGGCCTGACCGGCTCGCACGTGAGTTAAAACCACTCGAATTGCTGCAATCGTTACAACAGCGCAGAGCGGCTGGTTCGGCATTCTTGCTACGGATATCGGGCGATGGGAGAGGAAAGAGGTTCGCCCGGCCCCGGCGGGGTCGGTCCGCCTGTGGTTCTGCTCATTCTAGGTCGAGGTATGGCCGGCGGCAAGGATGCCCTGATGCATTCGCGGGAGGGGGTCGAGTTCACTCGTCTTCTTCGTAGGGCTCGCCCGGGAGAAGAATGTTTCGGACCGGTGTCGCCGAGCGCAGCGACTCAAGACTCGACCACAACCCGGCGGCAACGAGCACCGTCGCCATCAGGGTGCGGATCAGCCAGAGCAACCCTGCGTGCTCGCTGCGAATCTGCTCCGCATGGCCTTCGATCTCGATTGGAAGATCGACCGCGGCCACCGTCCATCGTATGTATCCCAGTACGCCGCCGGGCGGATACTGTGCCTTCAGCGCGGCACGGAAAGTATCAGACAGGCGTTGATGCAGCTCGGCGAGAGAGCCGCCCTCGGCCTGCACGGCGTTGCGCGCCTCCGCGAAGCGCGGCGGGTCGCTGAACGTCTGCGCGAAGTGCAGGTACTCAAAGCAGGTCGAAGCGGTCAGCGTCACGATGGCGATCCACGCGGCCGTGCGTACGACCACTGCCCCGGGGACCGGTCTTGCCGTCCGCGCAAAACGAAATGCGACCGACCCCACCAGCAGTCCCGCGACCAGAAAGAAAAACAGCCCGAAGAGAAACGGCAGCCAGATAAGCCGGGCAAGCAGCCATGCCAGCAGCATCAGTGAGACTGCCGCCACGACCGAGGCGCGTCGCCACGCGGAGAGACGTTCCGGAGTCCAGGAGACGGCCGCGGCATGCGTGGAGGATTCTGAGGTCACGCTCAAATCGTCGTTCGGGCCGTGGGATTGTCAACAACCCGCACGAATCAGCGGCATTTTGCGCTGGCTTGAAGACCTGTTGCTTCAGGGCTACAGTACGAGGTTGCAGGCGACGTGCCCTGCACAAACGAACCCACTGCGAGGATTCTGAATGGCTACATTTCGCCGGGCAATCGGCATGAGCGGAGTATGGATTGTGGCGGTCGCCGTCCTGATGACGGGCTGTTCCGACGACAAGAACAAACCGCCGAAGATGAAGAAGATCACTGGCGTGGCCAAGCGCGTGGACCTGAAGAACAACCAGGTCTCGATGATCTTCAAGGATGAGAACGGCACCGAGCGAGAGCTGGCCGGATCGATTCGTGAGGACACCGAAGTCTGGATCAACGGCCGCAAGCACAAGCTGGAGGACGTTCGCGAGGGTGATGCCGTCGCCGTGACCGGCTACCGCGACAAGAGCAGCGACGAGCCAAAGCTGATCGCCACGCAGATCGAAGTCACGCGCCCCGAGGCGTCCGACTGGAAGAAGGCGGATGCGCCGGCGGAGAAAAGCCCCGAGGGTGACGTGAAGACGGCCTCCGGCGGCGAGAACCGACAACCCTAGAAGTCATTCGATTCGCAAGGACGGCGGATCACGGATTCACACGAAGGACATACACCCCGACAGTTAAGAGGAACGACATGACTCGGATCACGACGCGTTTTGCATGGTGCGCCGGCCTCGCGCTGGCGATACTCGCTCATCTCGGTGTTGCCGGCTGCACACAGGATCGGACCGAATCTACAGCACAGGCCAAGGAACCGGCGCCGCGCCCGGCGGAACCTGCGAAACCGATGGTGGCCGACCGCGTCCCCGCGCAGACGGAGCCCGCGGCGCAGCGCCCGGATGTGTCTCAGGCCGGTCAGACAGAGTGGGGCGAGCAGAAGGCGCTGGTCATCGAAGACGAAGCCCTCCGCAAGTCGATGGCCGAGAACATGATCTACGCGACCATCCGCATCAAGATGGAAGACATGATCGAGCAGCGGGCAGACCTGCTCAAATCCGGCCGGCATCCCACCGACGTGGAGGTGCGGCAGTTGGAAGGTTCGATCATGCGGGCACGAGAGCTGCTTATGGAAGCCGGTGAGATCGTCGAAGACGTCGTGCCGCCGATTCTCGAATCGACCCCGCGCTGACGACGCCGCTCGTGTCGCCGTTTTGTCTGTCATCTTCTGCCACAACATACGAAAGGCCCTCGGACTTGTGTCCGTGGGCCTTTTGTCTTTCTGCCGGAGATGATGCTGGAGTCGTTCTAGTTTTTCCGTGAGGCCACGAAGAACGTCAGGGCCATAAGCTGGAACCCGATGCCGGCGAGCAGGCGGATGGTCGCGCTTGTCGCGGCAGCGGCCGTCTGCTCGGGCGTCGCATCGATCCATGCGAACAACCCCCAGCCGATCGCGCACAGGGCAAATGCCTGCGCGATGGCTGCGGCCAGCCGGGCAATCGAAAAGTCCTCATGTCGCTGTTCGCGGCGCAGCATTCGTAGTTCTTCGAGGATGGCATCCAGCGCGGCGGCGTCCTCCGCCGTGCGCGCGGCGGGCGGTCTCGCAGGGTGACTCTCGCGCCCGGTCGAAGCAGGAAGAGTTGATCGTGCGGGAGGATTGGCCAGCGTGGTCGTTCCGTCTTCGTTCATGTCACGCACCTCCGTGTTGTGAGAGGATGTATTGTGCCGCATGCAGCAGGTCCGGGGCAACATGATCACAGTCGATTTCTTCCCCCGTGCCGCCGCCAATCAGAATCGTTCGACATCCCGCCGCGTGGCCCGCTTCCACGTCGCGGGCCGAGTCACCGACCATCCACGATCGCGTCAGGTCGAGCCCCATCTCGCGTGCCGCCAGACGCAGCATGCCCGGCCGCGGCTTGCGCAGCTCACTGTCACGGCGGAATTGCTCTACGACGGCTTCTTCGCCGGGCAGGTATGGGCAATGGTAGATCGCATCCACATCGGCGCCGCGCGCCTGTAGCATCTCCCGCAACCTTTGGTGAACTGCTTCAAGCTGCGCTTCCGTGATCCGGCCGCGTGCCAACCCCGACTGGTTGGTTGCGATGACGATCCGATAGCCGGCCGCGCGAAGAAGCTGTACCGCCTCTGCCGCGCCGGGAAGCAGTCGCACGGCGGACGGATCGTTCAGGTAGCCCGGGTCTTCGATCAGCGTGTGATCTCGATCGAGAAAGACAGCAGCTTGCGCGGAGATCGATGCCATAAGTGCACGTTCAGCTTCGCATCCCGCACTCTCGATGATCGGCCGCCGTCGCGACTCGTCGGTGCTAGGCGGACTCGATCAGCGCCTGTCGCAGGAGCGGCAGAAGGATTTCATGATGGCCGACGACGGAAAGTCCGCGGCCTTTCTTCACCGGCCGGCCGATGACGTTTTCGCTCGGGCGATAGTGTCGGAGCATGTCCAGGTTCGCCGTGATGAGGTCGTCGAGGTTCGCGCCGAGGTTTCGCGCGACGGCCACGGCTTTGAGGAAGACCTCGGGCAGGAGCACGGCCGAGCCGACGTTGACCCAGACGCCGGAATCCGTCGCCCCGCTTGCCGGCGCCATGTCCGCAACAACGCCGCAGATCAATCGGAAGTCGATCGCGCTGCGGTCCGCCAGATCGCTTTGGGCCACGTTCGCATGCATGTGGATCGTGTCGGTGCCGTAGGCGATGTGGACTGTTGCCGGAAGGCCCAGCCGCGCCGCGGTCGCCAGGATGCTGAGCGACAGGTTCGGCGGCCGGGTTTCGTTCAGGTGTCGGCCGATCGCCTCACCGAGGCCGGTTTCATTTGAAGGTGCCTTTGCCATGGCATCGACAAAAAACGCCGGCGTTTCTTCCACCATGCCGAAGCTGCCGTCGCGGATCGTGTCAGCGACTTCTTCACTCGTCTGGCCGAAGATCGCCACTTCCACATCGTGAATCGCCGTCGCCCCGTTGAGCGCCACGGCCGTCACCAGACCGCGCTCCATCAGGTCGCAGACGATCGGTGAGCAGCCGACCTTGACCACGTGAGCACCGAGTGCCAGAACAACAGGTCGATTCGCCTTGCGTGCGGTGAGGATGGCGGCGACCAGTCGACGAAGATTTTCCGTACCGAGATACGGCGGAAGCGATTCCCACCAGCTCAGGAAGTTCGTCCCCTTGCCCGGCAGCCGTGCCGCCAGCCGCGAGTCGAACTTGTGCGACCGGTCGCGGATTGAGTACGTGCGGAGCTTCGAAAGGTCGACAGGTTTGTATTTCTTCGCCATGAAGCAACCCGATGCGCAGACAGCGTGAGAGGTCGATCGCGATCGGCACTATGCTGGTCTTACCGCCCGATCGATCGCCTGGTCGAGTATTCTATCGCCTTCCGCGTCGAATTCGATCTCCAGTTGTACGACGAGCAGACGTACCGCATTCTCGTCCCAGCGGCCCACGAGTTTGACTGCGTCCTTCTCCGTCGTCAGCACGGCATTCGCTTCCAGGTCCGCGGCAAGGTCCTGAAGCCCCGCGATCTCTTCGTTGCTGTAGGCATGATGATCCGGGTACTGATACGCCGCGAGTACACGAACACCGAGCTTCTCCACCCCGCGCCGAAAGCTCTCGAAATTGGCAATTCCCGCGAAGACCACGGCCTGCACGGCACCGGGATCCGCAATCTCCACCGTTCGGCCGCGCTCGTCGACAAAACCACGCTGGCGGTGTACGGCCTCCAGAATCGGTTTGTTGCCGGAGACACGCCGCAACGTTCCTAACAGCAGACCCCGGCTTGCCGAGTCGATCTCATTGCTGCGGGTAATGACGACCAGACCGGCGCGCCGCAGCGAAGATGCCGGCTCGCGCAGAAGACCGCGTGGAAGTATGTGGCCGTGACCGAACGGATTGGTCGCGTCGACCAGCACGATGTCGAGGTCGCGCGCCAGCCGGCGATGCTGAAAACCGTCATCCAGAAGAATGACCTCGGCCCCCTGCTCCGCGGCGCGCTCGGCTGAGGCGACCCGATCAGGATCGACCAGAATGATCGCCTTCGGGCATCGTCGCTTTAGTACCAGTGCCTCATCGCTGTGCGAGCTCCACTTCTCGACGCGTGAGTCTGCCCTGCTGCCGTCGTATGTCGCCGGTTTTCCTTTGTAACCGCGAAGCAGGATCGCCACGCTCCGACCGCGCTCGATCAGCCGTCGCGCCAGCTCGGCGGTCATCGGCGTCTTGCCCGTTCCGCCGGTGGTGATGTTTCCGATGGAAATGACCGGCGTCTTCGGCCTGGCGGAGGCGCGTGGATACAGATCGTAGTAGGCATTTCGAAGAACGATGGCCGCTGCGTAAGGCACCGATGCGACGGCCAGCATCGCGCGAACCAGATCAGAAAACAGCCCTCGCCGCCGCTGTGAGATGAGGTCGAAATACACGTTTGAAAGGTTCGCCATCCTTGGCGGAAGTCTAAGTGTTTCCCCTGCTGCGGGCCACCTTTGCGCGATCTGATCCTCCTGTATTGACGGCCCCTCACCTGCGAGCTAGTCTTCGATACCATCATCGCGTGGCCGGGTACCTCGCGCCGGGCCGTGCGCCGGCAGGTATATTCGACCGGGAGTGCGCAGGATGAACTCAGTCCGCTGGACAACACGACTTACCCGACCGGCCGTGCGTTCGTTGTGCGGGATTGTCCTCCTGGGGTTGGGTATTTCCGTTGGATGCACGGAGGCGGATTCGGGAGGGATTCTCGGTCCGCGCACCGACGGCTGGTCGCAGGCAGCCCTGCCGAATGTGACGCGCGACGCGGCCTTCGATGCCGGTGTCTATGCGATGCGACAGTGGTTCCGTCTCGAGGAGATCGCGCCGGAGACCGGCACGATCCGCAGTGCGACCGAAGAATACCAGCAGCGCGGCGGAACAGGGCGTATCCGCGATTCGGCCATCGGATATCCCAATCGAATGCGCCGCACCGCCACGCTCGTGTTTCAGGATACGGCCAACGGTGCGATCGCCAAGTGCATCGTTCGCGTCCAGCGCCTTGATACGGCTGATCACCGCGTCTTTCGCGACAACGTTCGTTTTCAGGATTATCCGGGCGATACGCCGATCGATCGTGATGCTGGTGTCAGTGACCGACAGCGCGAGGCATGGACCGATATGCCGCGCGACCGATCCCTCGAGCGCGACATTCTCGACCTGGTCCGAAATCGTGTCTCCGGCGGTGGCGCGGCTCCTTCGGATTCCTGATTGATTTCACAGCTCCACTTTGAGCAACGTCGTCGAAATTATCATTCCTGATATCGTTCACACGCACTTCTCTGTCACTAAATAAGCGTCTTGATAGGCGCGCCCCGTGCCTGAATATCTTATTATTTGACAGCGGCTCCGAGTTCTCTGACCGGCATCGTGGCGAACTCCTGCATCGAAATAATCGTGGTTCGGGTGTGCATAGCCGAAATATGAATGAGAGGCCGAAACGAGTGAGTTCCGATATGGTCAGCGGCGGAGGGCAATCCTCTGTCTGATGTACGAACAGAGCGAGCAGAGGCGGATGGGACTAAGAAACGCAGATTCGAGCCGAGAGCACGACGATGCGCCGTTGGTGTTGATCGTCGACGACGATATGGACTTCGTGCGCTACGCCACCGTCGTGGTCCAGGCAGGCGGCTATCGCACGACCAGCGCCGCAGATGGTCAGACCGGTCTGGCCATCGCCGAAAAGTACCGCCCCAACATCATTCTGCTGGATGTCAACATCCCGGACATGGACGGATTCAGGGTCTGTGAGGAGATTAAGGCCCGGCTGTCCACGTCGGACATCCCGATCATCTTCGTCACCGGCGAGGATCGCTCCGACGAATTGACCGCCAGGTGCTTTGCCACCGGCGGACAGGACGTCATCGCCAAGCCCGTCAACAAAGTCGACCTGCTCGCGCGACTGCGCGTCGTCCTCCGGGAGCAGGCCCTTCGCGAGGCCTATCGCAAGCTGGCCCTCGAAGATCCGTTTACCACGCTGGCCAATCGCCGACAGCTTTTCATGCAGATCACCGAGGCGGTCAATTCCTCCCGGCGCAGTAACCGCGAGAGCATTCTGCTCATTGCGGACATCGATCAGCTCATGTCGGCCAACGAGAAACACGGCTACGACCTGGGCGATGAACTGCTGCTTACCTTCGCACGGCTCATGAAGCGGCTGACCGGACCTGACTGTCGCGCCGGCCGGCTCGGCGGCGATGAGCTTGCCATGGTCCTGAAGAATTCCTCTCGCCAGACCGGCGTGGCAATCGCCGCGCGTCTTCGACAGACCTTCGCCTCCATCGCTTTCGACGCGGCGACCAGCCCGAAGCATTTCACCGCCTGTTTCGGGATTGCGTCCTTCAGTGGCGAGCCGGCCGATTTCGACGGCGACGAATTCCTGCGCCAGGCCGACATCGCCCTCTACGCTGCCAAGCAGTTGGGCCGCAACCGGACCGTCGCTTACTGGGACCTCGACCCGAACAATCTCCCGGAAATCGCGCCCGGCAAACGGCACGCCCGTGCCCGCGGCCGGCGACGAACGCAGCGTGCCTACGTCGGTATTCCGCCGGAGGAAATCCTTGCGAGCAACCCGCAACCGGCGCCAAGTCCGCACATCGCCTCGAACGGACCATCCGGCGAGTAATATCGCCACAACCGCCGCTTTCGTCGTGCCGACGTTTTGCCACGCCGCATTCCGCCATCTAACATGGATGCGTCATGATGCGCAACCTCATGCTGGTGCTCGCCTATGACGGAGCGGACTTCCACGGCTGGCAGCAACAACCCGGCTTGCGGACCGTGCAGGAATGCCTGGAGCAGGCCCTTCGCCGCTGCGTGCGCCACCAGGTGGTGGTGATCGGTTGCAGCCGGACGGATTCCGGTGTTCACGCCCAGGGCTATGTGGCGAACTTCTACACGACCAATCCCGCATCGGATCATGCCATCTTTCGCAGTGTTGGCGCGCGTCTTCCGAAAGACATGACCCTGTTGAATCTGATGGAAGTTCCCCTGACCTTTCATTCCACCAAGTCGGCCGTCAGCAAGCTCTACCGCTATCGCATTCACAACGTCTCGGCCCGGCCCTGCGAACAGCTCAATCAGCGTTTCACCTATCATTTCTGGCAACCGCTCGACCTGGAGCGCATGCGAGCCGCGGTCGCACACTGGATCGGCACCCACGATTTTTCCTCCTTCGCCTCCGCGGGAAATGACCGGCAGTCGAACGTCCGCACCGTCCAGCGGATCGAGCTTTATCGAGAAGGTCCGGAGATTCGCATGGACATCGAAGGCGAGGGCTTTCTTTACAAACAGGTGCGCAATATGGTGGGCACGATGGTGGAGATCGGCCGCGGTCACTGGAGTGTCGAGCAGGCCCGCAAGATACTCGAAGCTCGGAGCCGTTCACACGCCGGTCCGACGGCCCCGGCGCGCGGCCTATGCCTCCGATGGGTCAAGTACGACATTCCCGGGCTGCCCCCGCCTACCGCAGAAATGCTCGAACGTGCTCGCGGATTGCAACCGCCACGGGGCGCCCTGCGGGCAGCGGTCGACGTCCGGCCGCGCAGCGAGGCCCCCATCCCGCCGGGCATCGAGGTCGAAGAAGAACCGCCGGCATAAAATTTTGCGCCCGTTGGTTTGCGTGGCAGCAGCGGATGACCGGTGACAATCGCCGCTGCTCGTCGCAGTCCCGACGGAATCCTTGCCAGCTTGATACGGACGCGGAAAAGCATCCCTCGCACGCACCCAAGTTCCACTTAAACTGAACGAGCATGCGAATCGTCCACCTCATCACCCGGCTGATCATCGGCGGCGCGCAGGAGAACACCATCCTCAGTTGCGAGGGGTTGGCCGAGCGCGGGCACGAGGTTCATCTGCTTGCCGGCCCCACCACCGGCCCGGAAGGTTCACTCGTCGATCGCGCGAAATCAGGCGCGTATGCGTACGAGGAAATTGCACCGCTGATTCGCGCCGTCCACCCGCTTCGGGATGCGCAGGCGCTGCGTGCGCTGGTGCGCCGGATCGAGGCCCTTCGTCCGGATGTGGTGCATACACACTCCAGCAAGGCCGGCGTGCTCGGGCGTATCGCGGCGGATCTGGCCGGTGTGCCGATCATCGTGCACACCATTCACGGCATGAGCTTCAACCGCACGCAAGGCCGGCTCACACAGGCAGCGTACGCCGCGGCGGAGAGATACTGTGCGACGAAGTGCCATGCAATTGTCACGGTTGCAAATGCCATGACGCGACAGGCCCTGGCTGCCGGCGTCGGCCGACCTGCACAGTACGAAACCATTCGCAGCGGGATCG
Source organism: uncultured Planctomycetota bacterium (assembly GCA_900696465.1). Classification (GTDB taxonomy): domain Bacteria; phylum Planctomycetota; class Phycisphaerae; order UBA1845; family UTPLA1; genus UTPLA1. Next base: position 73,305 of record CAADGE010000035.1, on the reverse strand, counting down.
TGGCGGACGACTTTGACCCTGCCAGGCAGGAGCCCGCGCAGACGCGGGCGGAATGGGGCATTAACGCAGACGAGGTCGTCGTCGGGACTGTTGCCCGGCTTTTTGTCAACAAAGGTTATGAACAGCTCATCGAGATCATGTCGCTGGCGACGCGCGTCGAGCCGCGTTTGCGTTTCGTCTGGATCGGTGATGGCGCGCATCGAAACCGTTATGAGGAGGAACTCACCCGCCGCGGACTTCGCGATCGAGTCATCATCACCGGTCTGCTGCCGCCCTCGCAGATGCCGCGCGTCCTGGCGGCGATTGATCTCCTCGCCCACACCTCGCAGTGGGAAGGGCTTCCGCGGGCCGTCGTTCAGGCCATGCTCATGCAGAAGCCCGCCGTCAGCTTTGCGATCGACGGTGCGCCGGAAGTCGTCACCCCCGGCGAGACCGGAGCGCTGGTCGCGCTGGGCGATCATGCCGGATTTGCCGACGCGATCGCGCGCCTGGCCCGTGACCCGGCCATGCGGCGCGCCTTCGGCGAGGCGGGGCGGGCGCGGTGCATTCGGGAATTCGACCATCGCGTCATGGTCGAGCGGCTTGATGCGCTGTATCGTCGAATCATGCTCGCGCGTTAGCGGCACGGGCGGTGTACCAACAACCCAGAGACGAAAACGGGTGACAGCGTATGCTCGAAATAAAATTTCACGGCGCTGCCCGCGAAGTAACGGGCTCCTGTCACCTGCTGATCGCCGACGGCATGCCTGTCCTGCTCGATTGCGGCCTCTTCCAGGGCAAGCGCGTCGACTCGCTTGAACGGAGTCGACGATTCCCGATTGATCCTTCCCGACTTCATGCCGTCGTCCTGTCGCACGCCCACATTGATCACTCCGGACGGTTGCCCCTGCTGGCCAGGCAGGGTTTCACGGGGACCATTTACACCACACACGCCACGCGCGACTTGTGCACCCTGCTGCTGGCCGACTCGGCACACATCCAGGAGGAAGACGCCAAGTTCATCAACAAGAAGAAAGCTCGCGCCGGCGAACCGCTGATCGAGCCGCTCTACCAAGAAGACGATGCGGTCGGAGCAATGCATTTGTTCCAGACGGTGGCCTACGAGAGATTCTTCAACATCACGAAACGGTTACGCGTTCGTTTTCATCAGGCCGGTCATATGCTCGGCGCCGCAAGCATCGAGCTGCACTACACCCCGCCGGACGGCGGCCGGCCGGTTCGACTCGTTTTTACCGGCGACCTTGGGCGGTTCGACATGCCCATCCTGCGAAATCCTGCACCCCTGCCGGAGTGCGACTACCTGATCAGCGAATCGACCTACGGCGGCCGTCGGCATCCGCCCAGCGCCGACCTGCCCGATCTACTCGCCGAAGTGGTCAACGACACGCACGCACGCGGCGGCAAGGTCATCATCCCTGCCTTCAGCGTTGGTCGCACGCAGGTCATCGTTTACACGCTGCACAAACTGCTCACCGAAGGCCGCATCCCCAAGCTGCCGATTTTCGTGGACAGCCCGCTCTCAGTGAACGCGACCGAGGTCTTCCGCCTCCACCCTGAGCTGTTTGACCCACAAACTCGTGCCTTTCAGATGGCCAACGGCGACATCATGGGCGCCTCCTGTTGCACCTTCATCCGTGATGCCGAGGAGAGCAAGCGGCTCAACAGCCGGCGAGCGCCATGCGTCATCATCTCCGCCAGCGGCATGTGCGAGACCGGCCGGATCGTCCACCACCTGCGAAACAACATCCAGAGCCCGAAGAACACCATCCTCATCGTCGGTTTTCAGGCCGCCCACACCCTGGGGCGACGGATCGTCGAGCGCGAGCCGCACGTCAGCATCTTCGGCCAGAAGCTCAAGCTTCGAGCCAACGTCGTCGTGCTCAACGGCTTTTCCGCCCATGCCGATCGCGACGAGTTGCAGCGGTTGATCAAGCCGCTGGCCCCGAAGTGCAAACGCGCCTTTCTGGTACACGGTGAAATGGATCAGATGGAGAAAATGCGAGAGACCATGCAAGGCGACGGATTCGGGCAAATTGAAATGCCCGAGGCAGGGGATTTATTTGTGCTTGAATGAAATACCGCGGGGCCCGGGCTATCGACCGGCCCGGGCTCTTGGCCAGGCCGACAACCGGACCCCGCGGTAAGCTCACGGAGGTATCCGCGGATACCGCGTTGAGTTTGCGTTCGTCCTTATGCAGGGAGTGTGCCACGCTCGTTTGACGAGCGATGCGGGCAACGGAAATTGATTAAGAACTGTACTGTCCGTGGTTTACCGACGCCTGCCAGACTTCCCGGGATCGGATCGCTCGTGAATCGGGAAATACTGCGCAGCCCGCGCCGCGGGCAGAGCGCAGTCCTCCGCGATTCATCACCGGGCTACCGGCTCAGCATCCGCCGTACTCGATCGACGCCGATCTCCGCGAGCCCCGTAACAATCTCGTCTGCAGCGTGCAGCACATCGCCAGGATGCGAACTCGTCAGAGCAATGCAGCGCATCCCGGCACGCTTCGCTGCTTCAACGCCCAGCGGGGCGTCTTCGATCACCACGGTATCAGTCGGACGCGTTCCCATTTGCTCAGCCGCAAGTAAAAAGACCTGCGGGTCCGGCTTGCCGCGCTGCACGTCCATACCGGTCACGATCGCCGACAGGTACGGACGCAGCCCCATCTCATCGCACACCAGGTCGATGTTCTCCGGCGGACCGGATGAGCCAACAGCGATGCGGATGTCCGCGGCATGGAGAGCGGCGACCAGCTCAACTGCTCCAGGCATCGCAGGCACCTGCCCGCGAATCAACTCGCGATAAATGGCTTCTTTTCGTTCATCCATCGACTTGACGATCTCATTGCGTCTCTCGCCGAACCAGCGGGCGATGATCTCGGCGCTGCGACCGCCGAAGGAAGACTTGAATTCCGCCTCGTCCATCGGGCGCATGCCGCGCTCCTCCGCCAGCCGCCGCCAGCTCAGGTAGTGCGCGTGTCCGCTGTCGACCAGCACGCCGTCCATGTCGAAGATAACGCCGATGGGCGATGCGCGGTCATCAGCCGGGCCTGATCCTCTGGGTGTGCTCATTGCAGCATCCGATTCCGGGTGGGGTCGCCGCCGGCCCGTCTCTTTCATTCGTACAGGTCAGCCGAGGCGTGCCGAGCATAGGACTGCTATCGGGCGTTGTCGACCCGGGCGTACGGTAATGCGGCTTCTCCGGTGCATTGCAGCATTCCACTAAAAAAATCGCTGGACTCGTTTGATTTCATACCACCTCGGTGCCTACGAATGAGATGTAGCTGTCGTGTCCCTTTCAACGGCCCCGCGAGTCTACGAGAGAGACTTGCGGGGTTTTTTTCGGGCCCGTCCGGATTCGGCTTTCGCCCGGCAGGCGATCCATCCAAAATGTCGCAATGATCTGCCGTGACCCGATAGTCCGCCTTCACAGCGTCGCCGAGGCGTTTTTCTTTCTGATGGCCACTGCCTGCGAGTCCTGCGGCCATGCCCCGCTCAAACCGAACGGGCAACTGACCCGTACCGCCGATAAGCAGGCACCCTGGCAGATCGAATCCCTCTGCTCATCCTGTTCTCATCGCCGCAAGCATACCTTTACCATCCAGCCCGATCCGACGCGCGCATCGGCTCAGTCAGATGTCGTAAATGCTACGATGGAGCCCTCCCGCGCCGTGGACCTTCTCGGCTGGCTCACGCTTTTTCAGACCGTGCTCCGGGCTGCCCAGTGTGAATCCGATCGCCCGTCTGCCCGTCAGCTTGTCCGCGAGGCCGGGCTCTGTCTGGACGAAGCCCTCAAATTCTATCCCGACGCCGCGGAACTCCCGGAGATGGACGCCTTCTTCTCAGAGGCATCCCGGCGGCACTTCCGTGAGAATCCTGATTGGTATCGCCAGTCGATCTGGCGTGACCGGCGGGAGGTGATGGTCGATATGGAGCACGGCAGAAAACCTGGCAGCCGCCGCTGGTGACAATTCTGGAAGAATTAAATTCTCCGGTTCTGTGGTCGTCTGCATGTCAATCAATCCCCGTTGCTGACATTTGACCGGGTACGGTGTCCCTTTAGAATGCGTTCACATTCGAGTGGATAGCCGTCTGACGGTTCGTCGATCGTGATCGATTGACACAGCGGCATCGGTATTTTGTGACCTGTTGTTCGGTGGGCCCGGCCCGCCCTTGCCCGGAAGGAGGCAACCCGTGCGAACGATTCTTGCTTTGTCGTTTCTGTCGTCCCTGCTGTTTCTGAATGCCGGCTGCATGACGGCGGCCAAGCGCGTGCTCAAGGAAGGCAAAGGTGCCAGCTCGAAGGCCGAGCCCGTTCCGGGCACGGCAGGCGGCAGCTTCGCGCGCTACAAGAGCGTGCAGATTGTCCCGCCGCGCACCAACCTGGGCGGCCTGGTCAGCAGTGAGTTCAAGTCGCAGCTCGTGACGGCAATGCGTGAGGAACTGGTAAATGACGAAGACGCCATGTTTAAAGGCGGCAGCCCCACACTGACGATCGAGCCGGAGATCATGTGGTACCATCGCGGCGGCATCGGCGGTGTCATGCCGGAGAAGTTCGTCGTGGCCCTTTTCTGGCTCAAGGAAGGCAACTCCGAAGTGGGCCGCGTGCAGATCGTCACCAAGAGCGAGGCCACTCGAACCGGCGACGACGACCTCGCGGAATCCATGGCCGCAGGCCTCGCCAAGTTCTTCGGCAAGGTCACGAAGGAAGAGGCCAAGGAAAAGGAAAAAGCGGCAAGCTGACCTGACGCCGACACGGCTCATACAAGTTCGATCCCCCGGCCCCGGAGTAACGCCCTGGGCCTTTTTATTAGCGCGCCAGTCAACCCCGCGCTTTGTTCACGAGAACGAACCGTCTCGAATACCGCCCAAGGGTCGGTGATACGACTCTTCCCACGACGTTATTTCCCCGATAATCCACCTGTCACGGCTTTTGCGGCCCATATGATGTGATGTGGAAGCCATTGCGCTTCCTGAATCGCCCGAGGTGGCCGGTGAAGATGGGTCCGAGGATTTTCGCAGTTGCGATCGTGCTGGCGCTCGGCGGGTCGGCCATCCGTCCGGCCGTCGCAGAGCCCCCGGCGGATGCCGCGACTGATCCGCGCGCTGTCTATCTGGATACCAGCTTCGAAGCAGAACAGGCCCTCCGGCGCGCCGAGCAGTTGGCAGAGGATGGACAATGGCTGGAGGCGGCTACGCGCCTTCAGCAGGTCGTGCGCGACTTCGGGCAGCACGTGATCTTGACCGAACCGGGCCGATACATCGCGATACATGAAGCGATCGGACGGCGCATCGTCCGTTGGCCCGACGCCGGCCTGGCAACCTACCGCCGCGCTTTCGAACCGGCAGCGCGCGCCGCGCTGAACACGGCCCGCACGAGCGGCGATCTGCCCGGACTCCTTCGCGTCGGCCAGGACTACTTCGCCACATCCAGCGGCGCCGAGGCGCTGGATCTCGCGGCGCAGTACGCCATCGAGCAAAGTCAGTTTGTCGCGGCCCGCCGATGGCTTACCCGACTCTGCACTGAACATCCGGACCGATCGCAGCTCGGCGCTCCTTGGCGGGTCAAGTCCGCGCTCTGTTCCGCGTGGCTGGGTGATCGTTCGATCCTCGAATCACTCGCGGAGGAATTTACCGCGGATCGTCCCGGCCCGGTCGTCTCCTGGGCCGGAAGCGAACAACCGATCGGCGATTTCGTCCGGCGACAGTTGAGCGAGCTTCAAACGGCCGCTGTCAGGAATGCCGAGGGAACGTCGTCCATCGTTTCCGGTATTGCGGATGCGGCCTCCCCCGCGATCTTCTGCGGTGCTGCCCATCGTCGTGCACGCTTTCAGTGCTCCGCGATGCCCGAGGCCACGCTCTGGAAGTTCGCCTACGGTGATTCGCAACGCGACGCCCTCGATGCCGATGAGTGGCACACCGGTGAATCATCCGACGACGCGATCAGCCGCGTGCTGCAGACCGGCGGCATGCTCGGCACGATGCCGGTCGCAGGCGGCGCATTGCTCTATGCGCAGGACAGCCGCCGGATTCGAGCGGTGAACCCGAACGACACCTCACAGGTAGTCTGGTCCTACGAGTCCGCGCCGGCGGAGCCCGAGATCGAAGCGTGGATGTATGACGAGTCGGCCCCGCCGCTCCACACGCTGCTCTACGCGGATCATCTCGGCGCGATCAATGATGGTGAAGGTTCCGGCCGACTTTATGCTGTCGTGAATCGCCCGGCCCGCCTTGGCGTACAGGGTGACACTGAAAACCTTGCCGCCGGGTCGGCCCTCGTCTGTCTGGATGCTGCGTCCGGCGAGCTGATCTGGCGAAATGATCTCACTGCTATGTCGACTGCGTTCGAGGAAGCAGTCGTGGATGGTGCTCCCATCTTACAAGGTGACTTCCTCTACGCCATCGGGCGCAGGCGAAAGTCATTCGGTTTTGAGGCGTGCTACCTTCTGCGACTCAGCGCGGCCGATGGCAGGCTGCTGGACATGATCCACGTCGGCGAAGCCGCAACCGGTAGCTATGGATACCGCCGGGTCACGGTCAGCCACCCGGCGGCGGACTCCGACCGGATCTTTGTTCAGTCGAATCTCGGCTCGATTGCCGCCGTCTCTTTGATCACAAATCACGTGGAGTGGATTCATACTTACGAATCAGCTCTCGAACCGGACTCCGAACAGTCCTGGCCGGATCGTGGCGGCCGACCGGTTCGTTCGTGGAACTATTCGCCCGTCGTCTGCTGGCGGGATGCGGTCATCTGCATGCCGCTCGACTCGTCCGATTTGCTGATGCTCCATCAGGATGACGGGCGACTCATCCGCAAGGTGGCCTCGCGGACGCTCGAAGCTCCGGAGACGATGCTCGGCGTCGATGGCGACCTGCTCTACCTCGTCGGATCGCGCGTCGTGTGCTACGACCTCGCCGAGGGGCGAATCGTCTGGCAGCGACCGCTCGAGATGGGGCAATTGCTCGGACGCGGTGCACTGACCGATACCGGCCTGCTCGTTCCCACCGATCGCGGCCTGCTGAAATACCCACTCGATGGCGGCCGTGCGCAGGTCTATCGCTGGCCGACCGAGCACGCCGGTCATGTCCTCCCGCTCAAGGACCAGATTCTCATCTCGGCGCCGCGACTGCTCTACGGACTGGTCAGTCGCGACGACGCCTTCGACCGCATGGCGCGACGCCTGATCGAACGCCAGGATGATCCGTGGGTGGCCATGAATCTCGCAGAACTCTCCTTTGAGTCCGGTCAGGCCACTCGCGGACTCGAGGCCGTTGACGAAGCCGTCCGTCGTCTCGGCGGCTTCGCCCGAATGACCGACCCCGACGCGCGCCGCAGAATGCTGCTGCGCCTGACCCATTTCGCGGAATCGCTGATCACCCGTGACGCTTCAACACCTGCATCCTCCGATCGTGAGCCGCGCGCGATCGACGTCGCAGTCCGGCTTCTGCAGATGGCGGGGCATTGTGCCGCCACCACAGAGGAGAAAGTCCTGCAGCGCCTGCGATTGGCAAGGGCCTTCATTCTGGCAGACGATGTTCGCGCCGCCGTCGAGGCGTATCAGCAGGTTCTTTCCGATCCGGGGCTGCGGGACGTCCAGCTCCGACGAACGGATTCCATTGACGCGCTTTCCGTTGATTCCATTCCGGACGAGGCGCCGCCTTCGATGCCCGGCGATCCCACCATCTGGCTCGCGGTTGATACTTCGACCGACACGACCAAGGCCGGCCGTTTCGCCGCCGCTTGCATCGGTATGTTGATACGCCGCCACGGCGCGGACATCTATGCCGACATCGATAGCAAAGCCCGCGATCGATTGCAGATCGCCCGTGGACTTACTGACCCGTCCGCGTTGCTCGAAGTCTCCGAGATGTTTCCAAACAGCAGCATGTCCACCGAGGCCGCCGCCTTTTACGCCCGAAAGATGCAGGAGGCCGGTCATCACCGCGAAGCCTCGAGGTATTATCGCAGGGCCCTTGCCGATCGCCGCCATACAGATCGTCCGAGATGGATCAATGAATACGTGGAGGCACTTCTCGCCGATGGTCGAACCGCGGACGCCGTGGACTGGCTCGAACGCGGTGCGCGAGACTATCCCGACTACGCACCGTCCGCCGGCCGTCCTGACGATCGCTTCGAAGACCGGCGCCGGCGTCTGCTGGCGGCCCAGCCGCATGTGCACCCGCCGCGCGCGATTCTCACCGGTCCACTTTCTCCCGCGTATGACCGGCTCTTTCCCGATCGTGTCGCGATTCTCGAACCGCTGCAGCCGGAGCTTCCCGGCTCCGGCTGGGACGACGCGCTCACCGTCAGCGGCGGCCAGCTCGATTGTCGCAACCCGGCTACCGGCCGTTCACGATGGCCGCGGCCGTTCGCGATGAAACTTTCCCATCCGGTGCTCGTGGGAATGGATGCCTCTCGGTACTACCTTGCCACCGTGACACGGTTGTTTGCACTTACCCGAACCAGCGGCCAGCTCGCATGGGAATTCGGAGAGACGCCCCCGGACGACCCCATGCTGGAGCCGGAGATGGTGCCATCGTGGTTGCACCAATGCATCGCCGGCGAGCTGTTCCTGGCAGCGAGTGATCGCGGCCGTGTCGTGTGCCTGTCCACCCTCGATGGAACATTGCGCTGGAGCGCGGACCTCGGCTCTTCGCCGGCGGCGCCGATCGTCGCCGACCAGCGCCATGTCTGCGTGGCCCTTTCTCAGGGCGTCGAGCTGCGCGTCGCCGTACTCGATGTCCGCGACGGTCGACATCTGCGGACGATCCAGCCGGCGGATTCCTGGCCCCTGCAGGCCCTGCTGCTCCCGCGGGCGGATCGTCTGCTGCTGGTCCGCTCCACCTCGATTCAGTGCATGGACGTTACCAACGGAAAGGCGCTTTGGCGGGTGACCACGCCTGAACACTTCCATCTATCCACCTTGCAGGCCGATGCCGACGCGCTGTACGTCAGCACCGATGCGAGGAGAATTCAGGCGTATGATCTCGACGACGGTCGCATCCTCTGGAGAAGCCAACCGATCGGCACACGAGCCGATCAGGGTATCTGGGCGCAGCGCGTGCAAGGTGCGATCTACGCCGCCGGTGCTGATCGGCTGAGCTGCATTGACGCCGCCGACGGTCGCACACGCTGGGAGGCGGCCGCGCCGGGCTGCCTGAAGGCACAGGCGCCGCGGTTTTCCGCCGAAAGCGTAGTAACCGTGGCTCCGTTGGACGCATCGCGCTCGCGCCGTGCCGCAGTGGAGAGCGATCGACGCGCCGCGACTGAGCAGGAGGCCGATCCCCGCGAGCAGGGTAAGCGCTATCGCATTCGCCGCTACGACCTTGCCTCCGGTACGGAACTGCCGATGACCGATTCCGGCGAGCTGCTCACGGAACCAATCGATTCCTTCGGGGGGATGATACTTCGCGATCATTCTCTGCTGCTGATGGACGGCAATCGGCTGATCGGTCTGACCGCTTCGCGTCCCGACGACGCGCGCTGACGCCATTTCTCAGCAGACTCATTATCCCGTCCTGCCCGCTCCTCATTGCCGCCGTCCGCCACTATCATCCATCCGTACAGGAGGCGGCAGGTAATTTCGAACATGAACGACACGATTCAGATTGAGGCCTTCGTCGATCCGAGTTTCGGCGAGAATGCATACCTTGTCTGGCGGCGAGACGGCGGCCCCTGCTGGATCATCGATCCCGGCCTGCCACCCTCGGCCGCGCAGATGCTTCGTCGCATCGGTGAGCGGCGACTTCAGCCCGACGCCATCGTTCTGACACACGGACACGCCGATCACATCGCCGGCGTGCCCGAGATCCGCCAGGCATATTGCGAGCTGCCCATCTTCATCGCACGAGAGGAAGCCGCCGCATTGACCGACGCCCGCGAAAACCTCTCCACTGGCCTCGGCGCCCCCTTCGCGCCGGGCATCACTGAAACGCGCGACCTGGTCCCCGGTTCAGAGCTGACCCTGGACGGCTCAACCTGGCATGTGCTGGATGTCTCGGGTCATTCGCCCGGCGGCCGGGCACTCTACTGCGCCGTCGCGGGCGTGGTGATCGTCGGAGACGCCCTGTTTGAGGGGTCCATCGGCCGGACGGATTTCCATCATTCCAACCACAACCGGCTGATCCGAAACATCCGCGAGAAACTGCTTGCCCTGCCGGATGAAACAAGGGTTTATTCCGGTCACGGTCCCGTCACCACGATCGGCAACGAGCGCCGTTGCAACCCCTTTCTGCAATAACTTTGTTCCGGATTCGGTCGATCCTGACCGAGGTGTCGCAGGTCCGCACCAGTTCGCGCATCGGCCTCCGCGGTCGCCGACCGCCGCTTACTCGTAGCGCAGCGCCTCGATGGGGTCCATCCGGCTGGCGCGCCAGGCGGGGTAGAAGCCGAAGAAGACGCCTGTGGCAAATGCAAAGCCCAGGGCGATGGCGGCAATCCAGTAGGAGACGTACGTCTCGTAGCCCTTGAACGATGTCAGCACGTGAGAAAAGCCCCAGCCGCCGAACATGCCGATGATGCCGCCGAGTGTGCAGAGCACGATGGCCTCGATCAGAAACTGCATCATGATATCGACGTTGCTCGCCCCGATGGCCATCCGCAGGCCGATCTCCCGCGTCCGCTCGGTCACGCTGACCAGCATGATGTTCATAATTCCGATGCCGCCGACGATCAGCGATACGCAGGCGATCATGCCCAGCAGCCACGCGAACGAATCGCTTGATTCTTCCTTGACCTGCGCCGACTCCGACAGTGCACGAATCCGGAAATCGTCTGCGTCGCCTTCGCGGAGGTTGTGACGCTGCCGAAGCAACCGGCGGATCTGGTCCTCGGCCACCTTCGGGTCCACGCCAAATGCCGCCGCCGCCATGATCGTCTTCGACACTTCCGTGCCCGCGATCTTGCGTTCGAACGTCGAATACGGGAACAGGATCACGTCGTCGCTGTCGCGTCCGTCGCTGACGCCTTTGAAGTCCAGCAGCCCCACGATCTTGAAGCGATTGTTCCGGACGGTGATCTCCTCCCCGATCGGATTGACCGACCCGAAAAGCTCGGCCGCAGGTGTCAGGCCAATGACACAGACAGGGCGTTTCTGGGATTCGTCGGCCTCCTCCAGCTCGCGGCCGGAGATGACGCCCCAGCGACGGATATCGTGGTAGTTCGGATATACCCCCTGAACGTTCGTCTGGTAGTTGCCGTAGCTGGATCGAACCTGCATCGTCAGCCGGTTCGACGGTGAGGCCGCACGGACGGCTGAGCACTCACGCATGATCGCGTCGGCGTCGTCCCGTGTCTGTTGCGGCTTGCGCTCCATGTCGGTGCGGCGGACGCCAGAGGTCGGCATCCCCCAGCTCCCGATGAACATCCAGTCGTCCCCCAGTCGGGCGATCTCCGCTTCGACCCGCATCTTCGTCGCCTGAGCCATCGCCACGAGCGTGATGACCGCGCCGACACCGATGACAATGCCGAGCATCGACAGGGCTGTGCGCACCTTGTTCTTGCCCAGACTGATCCATGCCTCTGCGATGAGCGATGCTGCGTTCATGGACGACCTGCGGCGGCTGTTCGACGTGCCGCCGTTGCTCAATAAGACAAACCGTTCTTCCGAACATGGACGTACGGCGGCATTAATTCCGTGCCGGCCGACGCCTCGACCACCTCGCCAACGAATACTTCATGATCGCCCGCATCGAGCGATCCGCGCAGCTTCACGGACAGTCGCGCGATCTGGTCGGCGATCTCGATTCCGCAGGCCACCTCGCGCGCCGACAAACCCGCAAACGCGTCCTCCTCCGGCGAAAAGCCCTTGCCGAAGTGCTTGAACATCGCCGTCGGATTCTCGCCGAGTACGTTGACCACGAACTCCCCCGATCGACGGATCAGATCACCGATCGGCCGATCCTTCTTCAGCGCGACGCTCAACATCGGCGGCTCAAAAGCCGCCTGCTGCACCCACGATGCAAGTATGCCCGTCCGACGGCCTTCGGCCCGGGCGGTCAGGATCGCGCAGCCGCTGGGCAGACGTCCCAGCGCCCGTGCCACGTCCTGTCGGTTCGCTTCGGTCATGCGTCGGTCCTTCCTTTCGACTTGATCTGTACGCCCTCATTGTAGTGTGAAAATGCGGGTGTGACACGCCGGCAACACCGCGCCGCAAGGGCGTTTTTCGACAATTAACGGCCCGGGCGGTTTAATCGCCGCCATGAATCTGCCCCCACATGTTTCGGCCAGTCGGCCTGTCGGATTTGCTATCCGCCACGGCCTGCTTCTGGTGCTGATACTCGCGGGGCTGATCCGGCTCCAGGCGGCGGTCAATCTCGCCTGTATCAGCCGCGATGGCGTGCAATTCGTCACCTTCGCCAAGCGCCTGGCCGTCGAACCGATCACCGTGATTCGCGAGACGACCCGGCAGCCCGGCATGTCGGTTCTCATGCTGGCCGTCAATCGAATCGCCATCAACCCGGTCTATCAGGAACATCCGCTGATCTGGCAGGCCTGCGGCCAGTTGCTGTCCGCCGCCGGGGGCGTTGCCGTCTGCCTGCTCATCCTGTTGCTGGCGCGGCGGCTCTTTCGTGACGAATGGCTGGCACTGCTCGCCGGTCTGTTCGCCTGTGTGTGGCCGCAAGGGGCGCAGCTTTCCGGCGACGTGCTGTCAGACATGCCGCATCTGGCGCTCTACCTGTCGGCCCTGCTGGTCGGCCATGCAGCCATCGAGCGCAACTGCCTGCGACGGCTCGCGCTGTGCGGTTTGCTCGCAGCGCTGGCCTACCTCATTCGTCAGGAGGCGCTGGGAATCCTGGCAGCCGTGTTGATCGGATGGCTCTGGCCGCGCCCTGCCACGACCACCTCGCGACGACTCGCTGGTCTCGTGGTCCTGGTGATCTGCTTCGTCGTGCCGGTTTCTCCGTATTCCGTTGCCGCGGGCCGCATCATGCCCAACAAGACCATCGGCGAACTTCTCTGGGGATCGCCGCTGCCGTCGAGTTCGATGACCCGTCCGGCGCATCACGATTTTCATGCATTCGAGGAGTGCCACGACAGCGGCATTGACGTACCGACGCCGTCACGCGACATCGCCATGCGCGAGCCGGCCGTGGCGCACCTCGTGCCCTGGTATCAGGCGCCGGCACGAATGGTCGAGGAATGGAGCAAGAGCGGGCGGTACATCTTTTCCACGCTGGTACTCTTCGCGCTCTTTCTGCGATCCGCGCCAAAGGCCGAGCGATCCTGCGCACGGCTCGTCTTGCTCGCCGTGGCGTTGCAGGTGCTTGCCGTGCAGCTCCGCGTAAAGAGCTACGGCGAGATCAGTTCTCGTTACATGGTGATTCCCGCTGCCCTGTGCATTCCCTGGGCCACCGCCGGCATGGCAACCGTCGTGCGGCTTCTTGCGCTTCGCATGTCGATGCGCCGCCGCGACGAAGAAGCCCGTCTGCGTGGCAAGCATGACCTGCTCATAACTGAACCATCGTTCGCTGCTCAGGAGGATCGTCGGCTGCGAAGTCTGTGGCTTTCCGCATCGATTCTCGTCTTCGCTCCGCTGGTCTACTACGCCTCGCAGCAGATCGGCGCGGACAAGGCATCGTACAAACTTGCCGGCTGGTGGCTGCGAAGCAACACCGACCCGAAGGAACGCATCCTCGCGCATGAAGATGCCGAGCGAATCATGTTTTACGCCGGTCGCACCTGGCCGGCCACGACCTGGGTGCGCTTCGACATCGACGCGGATCAGGAACTCGTCCGCCGCCTCGTCTTGGAATACCGACCGGATTACTATATCGATGCGCCGGTGAGTCGATCGGGACTCGATCGCCCGACGAACTCACGTCCGGAGCTGCTCGGCGCTCCTGAAGGTTGGGAGTTGAAGTGGTGCAGCGGCAACCTGCCGCACGAAGTGCGAATCTACCGGCCGCCGACGTGATTTTTTCGGGGTCTCGCATCAACGTGGCGCCGCCGCAACGGTGCACACCTCGGTAGATTCTTCAGAATTGTGGACTCTGTTCGGCTTGCCTACTTCTTCGCCTTGTTCCAGTCGGCAAGGAACCTTTCAAGACCGATGTCCGTCAGCGGGTGATTGAGCATCTTCTTGAAGACGTCATACGGCATCGTGCCGATGTCCGCTCCTGCCTTGGCGGCCTGCACAACGTGCAGCGGATGTCGCAGACTCGCCGCCAGAATCTCCGTCTGGAATCCGTAGTTGTCGTAGATCGTTCGAATCTCCTCGATCAGCAGCATGCCGTCGTGGCCGATGTCGTCGAGCCGGCCGAGAAACGGCGAACAGAACGTCGCCCCCACCTTCGCGACGATCAGCGCCTGAAGCGGCTGGAAAATCAGCGTCAGATTCGTCTTGATGCCCTCGGACGCGCAGATCTTCAACGCCTTCACGCCCTCGGGAATCGTCGGCAGCTTCACGATGATGTTCGGCGCGATCTCTGCCAGCTCGCGCGCCTCCTTCACCATCGAGTCGCATTCCGTCGAAACGACCTCGGCCGACACCGGACCGGGGATGATCTCGCAGATCTGCGCCACCAGGGTCTTGAAGTCCTTGCCCTCCTTCGCGACCAGACTCGGGTTGGTGGTGATGCCGTCCACGATGCCCAGCGCCGCGCCGGCTCTGATCTCATCCAGATTCGCCGTATCCAGGAAGAACTTCATCGCTCTATCGCTCCTCATCGGGTCCGAGACGCCATCGGCGTCACAGCGGCGACGTTGCCGCTGCGGTTTGTTCCAGTCTACCCCAGCCACGGCTGCGTCGCAGATATTCGTGCAATTCCCATTCTAACGTCCGCAGCCGGACGTGGCCAATACGCCGCAGTGCAGAAACCGCCTTTGCGGTGCGCGCCGCCCCGCTGCATGATCCCTGCTCGTAGAGAGAGGACCGCTTGCACCATGCTGAGACAATACCTTGATCTGCCCCGCGCGGTGCACATCCTCTGCCTCGGGATGTTCATCAATCGAGCCGGCTCTTTTCTCATCCCGTTTCTGACGATCTACCTCACGCGACGACTCGGCCTGGATGCGACGGTGGCCACGGCGGTCATCGGTGCCTACGGATTGGGCTCCATCCTCGGGGTGCTCGTCGGCGGGCAACTGGCCGATCAGTTCGGACGTCGAATTGTCATGCTGGCCAGTCTCTTCGGTGCCGCAGTGATCATCCTTCTCTTCAGCCGATTGACCACACCATTAGCCATCATGGTGGCGGCCTTCACACTGGCCATGGTGAGCGACTCGTATCGCCCGGCGGCATCGGCGATGGTCGCGGATCTCGTCGCGCCGCATCAGCGCTCGCTGGCCTTCGGTCTGATGTACGTTGCAATCAATCTCGGCTTTGCCGTCGCGCCGGTCATCGGTGGAATCCTGTCCGAGTACTCGTTTCTTCTGCTCTTCGTCGGCGATGCCGCAACCTGTACTGCCTACGGCCTGATCCTGCTCTTCTTCATCCGCGAAACGCTGAACGTCCGCGCCGCAGCGATGACCCATCTGTCGCAGCAGGCCGGCTCTACGACCGCGGAACAGGGCCGACAGGAGACGGTCTCATTGAAGCAGGCCGTCCGCTCCATCCTGAGTGACCGCATCTTTCTCATCTTCTGCGTCGCCACGCTCTTCATGGCAGTCGTCTTCATGCAGTCCATCTCCACCCTGCCGCTCCATCTGAGTGAACGCGGCTTCTCCCCACGCACCTACGGGTGGATCATCGCCATCAACGGCGCTCTTATTACCTGCCTGCAACTGCCCTTTACACACGTTCTCAATCGTTTCGACCGCTCGAGGGTCATCACGCTCGCGGCGCTTGTCATGGGTGGTGGTTTTGGATTGACCGCGCTGGCTGTCCGACCGTGGCATTTCGCGGCCACCGTCGTCGTCTGGACCGTCGGAGAAATGATGCACGCACCTTACATGCAGGCCATCGTCTCCGACCTGGCCCCGCCGGCTCTGCGGGCACGCTACATGGGTGTCTTCTCGCTGTCCTTCGGCACCGCCATGATGATCGGCGCTCCTCTGGGCGGGCAGGTGCTGGCGCGCTATGGCGCCGGCGTCTGGATGGCGGCGATGGGGCTGGGCGTCATCAGTGCGGTCATGTACTGGATGCTTCGCCGCCGCATCACGGCGCCGTCACTCCCACGTTGATGACGCGCTTCCGCACGAACTTCTTCCCATTGCTCAGCGCCAGACTGACCGTCAGCTCGTACCGGCCCGGTCGGGCATAGGTGTGCATGGGACGCTCATCATTCGATTCCTCGCCGTCGCCGAAGTGCCACTTTCGCTTCACCGCCGGTGGCACGGCGTCGAGTTCGAAGCGATAAGTCAGTGGCGCATCCGGGTCCGGCATCGTCGCCCGTATGCGCGCCCAGAGCCGCTTCTCTGCCACCAGCTTGAAGTACTTCCATGCGAGGCCCGGATTGATCCGCTGATGCGTGCCGGTGATGCCCTCCTCCTCGACGTGTGCGCCCTGCTCGCGCAGCCAGGCGATCATTGCCTTGCTCTGATCGCGCAGCAGGACGTCACCTTCCCCGTAAATCACCTTGATCGACTGCCATGGATCGATACACCCTTCCGGAAGGTCCATGAACCGCGGATCAAACGTTCCCTGTCGGATGAACAACGCCCGGAAGACATCCGGATGGCGTAGCCCGATGTGCAGGATGTCGTACGCCCCAGCCGACCACCCGGTCATGAAGACCAGGTGTTCTGCGATCTGGTAGCGCCGTTTGAGCTCCGAAACGATCGCCAGCACGACTCGCTCATCCTTGCGCTGCAGGGCAATCTGCTGATCCGGTGGCGGCGGAAGGTCGCCCCGTGCCGCTTCCAGCGTCGGCGCTACCAGCAGAATGCCACGCGACTCGGCGAACGAGGCCCATTCGCGCATCTGCAGCTCCGCCGTGTCATACGGCCAGGTCCCGTGGCACAGCACTACCAGCGGCCAGCTCCGCGACTCGTTGTAAACACTCGGGACATAAAGGAGGTAAGGCCGTTTTGATTCCGGTGACTTGAGCTCGACGATCGGTGCTTGTGTGGGAAGCGTCTCCAGCGACGGGCAGCCCGCGGTCCACGGCAGCATGGTCAACAACAGTACCGGAATCGACCGGTGTGCGAGGTTCGAGAGCGACATGATCGTATATATATGCGGACCGATGCGCTTCGGCCAATCCGCCCGACTTGCCCCCGGCCGAGCTGGTTCCTATACTTTTGGATACCCGATGTCGAAGGAATGCGTGCGAGGGGCTGTCCGCCTCATGGTCGCCGCTTGAGATCGAACCCGACCCCAGGAGTAACACCCATGCCCGCCAGGCTCGATGGCCGATCGGTGCTCGTCGTCGACGATGACCCGGATGTCCTCAACACCGTACGAATGGCCTTCGATGCCGCCGGAGCCAAGGTGTCGACGGCCAACGACGGCAATAAGGCCCTCGAGATGGCCCGCAAGGTCGATCCCGACCTGATCGTTCTCGACATGATGATGCCCCGGCGCAGCGGCTTTCTGGTCATGGAGACCCTCAAGCCCAACAAGGCCGCTGGTACCCGTCCCTATGTCATCATGATTACGGCGAACGAAGGCAAGCGCCACGAACTCTACGCCCGACATCTCGGTGTGGACGACTACCTCAACAAGCCCTTCAGCATGGATCGCCTCCTCGAGCGGGCCTGCGAGCTGCTTGGCGGCGAGTTCATCGACCCGGAAAAGCCGGCCTGAGCCAGTCGGTCGCGCTGCGGTCTGGAACACCGATTTCGGCCTCTTGGCGGGTTCATCCTCGACCCCGCAGGGCCTAACATTCATCGAATCAGGCAGTTATCACAATCCGCTTGCCGCTCCCCCGGTTTTCGGTTACCGTAGCGGGATTAAACACCGCCGCGAAATGTGGCCCGACGTCGGTTTACGAACAGAACGCCGGTCGGGTTTGACAGGATAGAGGAGTTGATAAGAGCGATGGCGCTTACTTCAGAGAGCAAGCAACGAGTGGTCGGCACCTATCGGCGTCATGAGAAGGACACGGGCTCCCCCGAAGTCCAGATCGCGCTGTTGACCGAACGCATCACCGAACTGACGGAACACCTCAAGACGCATAAGAAAGATCATGCCTCCCGTCGCGGCTTGCTCAAGATGGTCGGAGCACGGTCCAGTCTCCTGAAGTACCTGACCCGCATGGACCGTGAGAAGTATCAGAAGATCATTGACAGTCTCGGTCTGCGAAAGTAGTCGTCCCCGGGCCACGGGCCCCGCTGCAAGCACTTCGGTCGGATCGGTTCGCGTCCTTGCGAATCTCGCTTATCGGCAATTGTGCATAAGCTGGACGCTGCGCGGCACAATCACTGCTCGCTCGGCGTGCCTCTCTGAAGTCTCGGGCATCGCACCGCTCAGGCCTCCGGCCTGTTCTGGTGTGCAGAAGTCGTATGGTCGTTGTTGGAAAATGAGTCAAGGCGGTAACAAACAGGTTGGAAAATGAAGACGTACAGTGTTGAAGGTGAAATCGGCGGACGCATTCTCAAGTTTGAAACAGGCAAGTTGGCCAAGCAGGCCGCGGGTTCGGTGCTCGTCACCTACGGCGAGACCATTGTCCTCTGCACAGTCGTGACTGGAGCACCCCGGGAAGGCATCGATTTCTTCCCGCTCACGGTGGATTATCGCGAGAAGATGTATGCGGCGGGGAAGTTTCCCGGCGGGTTCTTCAAGCGTGAAGCCAGACCCACTCAGAAAGAAATTCTCACCATGCGACTGACGGATCGCCCGCTTCGCCCCCTCTTTCCCGAAGATTTCCGGGATGAAGTCCAGATTCAGTGCATGGTGCTTTCGTCCGATCAGGAAAACGACGCCGACGTACTGACCATGTGCGGCGCCGCGGCGGCGCTAATGGTCAGCCCGATCCCCTTCGAAGGTCCATCCGCCGGTGTCCGCGTCGGTCGCATCGATGGCGAACTGGTCATTAACCCGACCATCAGTCAGCGCGCCCAGAGTGATCTGGAGGTGATTCTCGCCGCGCATCCCGAAGCGGTGAACATGATCGAAGTCGCTGCGAACGAGTTGCCGGAAAAGGTCGTCGCCGACGCGATCGAGTTCGGCTTCAACGAAAGCAGGAAGATCTGCGCCCTGATCCGGGAACTGGCCGAGATGGTCAACACGCCGAAGACGTGGACCCCGCCCGAGCGTGACAAGGCCATGCCTGAAAAAGTCAAAGCCCTGTGCGATCGTTACGATCTCAAAGGCGCCAAGCGGACAGCCGGCAAGCAGGAACGCTACGCCGCCGTCGACGCCGTCTATGAGAAGATCCTCACGGAACTCTGCCCTGAAGACGCCGAAGACCTCCCCTACACCAGGAACGACGTCAAGAATGAGATTCAGAAAGTCGAAGAGCGGCTCTATCACAAGATGGTGCTCGATGAGGGCAAGCGACCCGATGGTCGCGGCCCGGACGATATCCGCGAGATCATCTGCGAGGTCGGCGTGCTGCCTCGAGCACACGGTTCGGCCCTGTTCACCCGCGGCGAGACACAGTCACTCGTCGTCACCACCCTCGGCACTTCCCGCGACGAACAGATGGTCGACGATCTCATCGAGGAATACAGCAAGAAGTTCATGCTGCATTACAACTTCCCCCCCTTCTGCACCGGCGAAGTCAAGCGCATCGGTGCCGTCAGTCGGCGCGAGATCGGCCACGGCAACCTGGCCGAGCGATCGCTCCAGGCCGTCCTGCCCACACCGGAGAAGTTTCCTTACACCATCCGTGTGGTGAGCGAAATCATGGAGTCCAACGGCTCCAGCTCGATGGCGTCCGTCTGCGGCGGCACGCTCAGTCTCATGGACGCCGGTGTGCCCATCAAGCACCCCGTCGCAGGCATCAGCATCGGAATGGTTCACGATGGCGATCGCTACATGCTTCTGACTGACATCCTTGGCGAGGAAGACCACTTCGGCGACATGGACTTCAAGGTCTCCGGCACTCAGGTCGGCATCACCGCTGTCCAACTCGACCTCAAGGCCCGCAGCATCTCCCAGAAGCAGATCGTCGAGACGCTTGAAAAGGCCCGCGTGGCCCGAATGAAGATTCTCAAGGAAATGCTGACTGCCATCCCCAAGCCGCGCGCCGACATCAGCCGGTACGCTCCGCGGTTGCTCACCATCAAGGTCGCCGCCGACAAGATCGGAAAGATCATCGGCCCCGGCGGCAAGGGCATCAAATCGATCGAGGCCGCCACCGGCGCCAAGATCGACATCGAGGACGACGGCACGGTCTATATCTCCAGTCTCGACGCGGCCGGTGCCCAGGCCGCCTACGAGGCCGTCGAGCAGATTTCCGAGGGTGTCCGCGTCGGCAAGATCTACAACGGCCGCGTCACCTCCATCAAGGACTTCGGCGCCTTCGTCGAAGTTACCCCTGGCCAGGACGGCCTCTGCCACATCAGCGAGCTGTCCGACGAGTATGTCCAGCGGGTGACCGACGTGTGCAACGTCGGCGACATGATGCGCGTCAAGGTCATCCTGATCGACGACACCGGCCGCATCAAGCTCTCGCGCAAGCAGGCCCTGCTCGAAGAGAAGCAGTAACCACGGTACCCGCACCCACGATCAAGCTAAAACCTGCGAGGCCGGCGGACCATAACCCGCCGGCTTCTTTTTTTAGGCCGAACACCGCCCGAGCGGGTAAAATGGTTCCCGTCAGGGCAGACCGCCCCGGGAGCATCCTGCAACATGAACCCGCAGCATCAGGATTCCGGTCCGCCGTGCGGCGATTCATCCACCAAGGATGCTCCGCTGGCCGAACAGCTGCGCGAATTGTCAGCACTCACCGGCGGCCTTGCCCACGAGATTCGAAATCCGCTGTCAACTCTCAAGGTCAATCTGCAGTTGCTGGATGAAGACTGGCGTCAGGTTGAAGCGTCCGATTCTGCGAGCCAGCGCGACGCCCAGGACATCGCACGTCGCAGCCGCACGCGCGTCGCCACCCTGCTGAAGGAGGCCGACCGGCTGGAGCAGATTCTCCATGACTTCCTCCAGTATATCGGCCGGCGCGATCTTAAGTGCACCCGAACTGATCTCAATCACCTCGTCAGCGAGTTGGCGGACTTCTATCGCCCGCAGGCACACATCGGCGGAATCGAGCTGACCGTACGAGTCCACGACCGCCCGCTTCTCTGCGATGTCGACGTGAACCTCCTCAAGCAGGCGCTGCTCAACCTGCTCATCAACGCACAGCAGGCCATGCAGCACGGCGGCCACTTGCGACTGGCGCTGTCGAAGGATGACGCCGGTTTCGCGCGGATCGATGTCACCGACTCCGGCTCCGGCATTCCCGCCGAGTCGCACGAGCGAATCTTCCAGGCCTACTACTCGACAAAAAAAGGCGGTACAGGACTTGGGCTGGCCACTGCGCGGAGGATCATCCGCGAACACGGCGGCACGATCAGCGTGCAAAACGAACCCGCCGGCGGCGCAACGTTCACCATCCGCCTGCCGATGCACGATCCCGACGTCCCATGATCGCCGTGCAATCTCCGAAGATCTCGAAACGTTCGTCGCACATTCCGCAAACCTCATTTCTCGCTATGCTACGCCGCCATGTCGAGTCATGAACACCAATCACCTGCGCCGACGACCGATGCAGCGCCGCAACAGCCGCCGGCTTCGATCTTTCGCAATCGAAACTTCATTCTGCTCTGGTGCGCCTACACGACCAGTGCCATGGGCGACCATCTGTCCGAAATGGCCCTGCTCGAAATGCAGGAAGCAACCAACCGGCCCAACTCCACGCGCATCACCGCGATCATGCTCTTCGTCTTCATGATGCCCTTTGCTCTCTTCGGGCCGGTCATGGGCTACCTCGCAGACCGCCTCCCGCGAAAATGGGTCATGATCACCGCGGACGTTGTTCGCGCCATGGTCCTTTTTTCGCTCTACGCCTGTTTTCTTTGGCTCTTCGACGCCTTTGAGGGCACCTCGCTCGAACTGCGGCCCGAAGCCGACGGCAAACCTGCCCTCTACAGCCCCTGGCTCTACGCGGCGCCGCTCTTCTTCGTCGGCCTCTTCGCGGCCATGTTCTCCCCCGCCCGGGCGGCCATGCTGCCGACCCTCATTCGATCGGAGCAGATCGTCCGCGGCAACGGACTGATGAACGCGATGGGACCGATTGCTTCGATCGTGTCTTTCATCATCGGTGGCTACCTGGTCGTGCGCTACGGGCCGGCGCTGAACTTTCGCATCAACGGACTGACCTTCCTGGTCAGCGCTCTGTTCATCGTGGCCATCCAGCCGCCGCAGCGGTCTTCGATCCATCTCGCCGGCACACCTCGGCGGCGCGGACTCCTCGAGGGTGTCGGCTATTGCCGCCGTCATCGACGGGTCATCGAGATCATCGTCTTCGCCGTCCTCTTCTGGGCCGCCGCCGGTGTCGTGCGCAGTGTGATTCCCGCGCTGGTCGGGCATGTCTTCGGTGGTACCGTCACCGACATCGGTTACTACAACGCCTGCCTCGGCATTGGAATGCTCAGCGGCGCCCTGCTGCTCGCCTGGCTCGGGGATGCTGTTCGCAGCGAAATCGCCGTCTGCTGGTCGCTCAAGGGCGCCGGCCTCGCCGTCCTCTGGCTGGCGATCGTCGCCGGCTTTCAGATCGGAAAGATCTCCGGAGGTGCGGGGCTCTTCTTCACCGGCATGTTCGGCTCAGGCGTGCTTGTCGGCACGAATGCGCTCATCCAGAAGGTCGTGCCCGATTTCTTCCGCGGCCGTGTCTTCGGCGTCAAAGACGTGACCACCATGCTCGGCCTGCTCATCTTTCTCGGCATGCTTGGCATTCCCCGATGGGAAAACATCGACGACTACGTCGTCTTGCTGCTGACCGCCGTAGGTCTGGTCCTCGTCTCCAGCGGCATCTGGGCGAGCCGGACCCGGTTGCGCCGCGGCCGCTTCGGACTGGCCATCACCTTCTGGAAGAATCTGAACGAGTTCTACTGCCGCTTTTGGGCACGGGTGCAGCGCGACGGCATCTGCACCGTTCCGGCCGAAGGGCCGGTCATCGTCGCGGCCAACCACGCCAGCACGCTCGATCCCTTCCTGCTGACGGCCACCAGCCCGAATCGCTTCGTCAGCTTCATGATCGCCCGGGAATTCGCCCGGTGGCCGATCTTCGGCCGCCTCGTGGAGATGATCGAGTGCGTGCCTGTTAATCGCACCGGCATCGACATCGCTTCCATCAAGGCGGCGCTGCGACACCTCGAGCAGGGCCGATGCCTGGGCATCTTCCCCCAGGGTCGCATCCAGTTTCCGGAGGAGCCGATCGAAGTCCGCGAAGGTGTCGGCCTATTGGCACTTCGCAGTGGCGCGACGGTCGTCCCGGCTTACATCTCCGGTGTCACCCAGCCGCGCTTCTCAAACGCGTCAAAGCTCGCAGACTTCATCAGCGTCATCGCGCCACTCCTCCGTCGTCACCGGGCGAAGGTGCGCTACGGCCCGCCGATCGACCTGTCCCCCTGGCGCGGCCGCGAGAAAGACAAGGAGGCCTACCGCGAAGTGGCGGAATACATCATGAAAGAGATCAACGCGCTGGCGGCGCAAGACAATTGACGAATGACGTGTTGCAGATGACGAAGAACTGGCCACGATTCCCAAGCACGGCACGATGCATAAGGTGCGGCTGTTTGTAGTTTGTGATCGGCTGAGAGCTGCCCGCTGGACAGGCCGCGGGGAAACGTTTATAGCATCGCAGGTCGCAAGGCGATGCTGCGACGTCGGCATCGTGGCTCCGGGTTCCGCAGCATGAAGCTCATTGTTCAAATCCCCTGCCTCAACGAAGAGGAAACCCTGCCAGCGACCCTCCGCGACATCCCCCGGCAGATTCCCGGCATCGATAAGGTCGAAATCCTCATTATCGACGACGGCTGCACCGACCGCACCGTCGAGGTCGCACGGGAAATGGGTGTCGAGCACATCCTCAAGTTCCCCGGAAACCGCGGTCTGGGCCATGCCTTCGCCGCCGGCATCGACTACTGCCTTCGATGCGGCGCCGACATCATCGTCAACACCGACGGCGACAACCAGTACTATGGCGGTGACATCCCCCGGCTGGTCCGGCCGATCCTCGAGGGCCGCGCCCATCTGGTCATCGGTGACCGCGAGCCGGAAAAAGTCGCTCACTTTTCCTTCATCAAGAAGAAGATGCAGACCCTCGGCAGCAAGGTGGTCAGCTTCCTGGCCGGCATCGAAGTGCCCGACGTGGCCAGCGGCTTTCGCGCCTACAGCCGCGAGGCGGCGATGCGGCTCGTCTGCTCGACGGACTTCGATCACACCGTCGATCACGCCATTCAGGCGGGTCGCAAGCGGCTGATCACGATCAGTCTGCCCATCCGCACGAATGAAAAACTGCGCGAGTCCCGGCTCTTTTCAAACATCGGCGTCTTCATCAGCCGGTCCATGGGCATCATGGTCCGCGTCTATTCGTCCTATCAGGCAATGAAGATGTTCGCCGCCTGCGGGCTCGTCGCCTTCGCCGCCGGTTTCCTCATCGGCCTGCGCTTTTTGTACTTCTTCTTCTTCACCGAAGAGCACGATCAGCATGTCCAGTCGCTTATCCTCGCAGCCATCCTCCTGCTCGCCGGCTTTCAGATGATCCTCACCGGCATCGTCGCTGACCTGATCAACTCCACCCGCGGCGTCGTCGAAGACGTCTCCTACCGCCTCCGCCGCATGGAGCAGGGACAGGAATCGACGCGAAACAGCCATTGAATCGGCCTTTGCAGCGCCTGGAAGCGGTTTTCGAGATGCGTGGAGTCCGGCTTGACCCTTACCGGCACCGCCCCTATACTTGCCCGTGGTTGGTTCGACGACCGAGCTGGTCAGGTTTCGTGACATGTCTTGTGACTGCCCGCACCTGTTTTCTCTCGCGATCTTCATTCCTTCCGGTCCGAACCGTCGGACACTTTCATCTCGACCCTGAAAGCGAAAGAACGGGTTGATCGGCCCATTCCATTTGGAGAAAAAACATGGGCAAGAAACTGTATGTGGGCAATCTGAGTTTTAACGTCTCTGACAACGAGCTGCGGGACCTCTTCGGCCCCTTCGGCGGCGTTGACAGCGCACAGGTCATCACCGACCGCGACACCGGCCGCAGCAAGGGCTTCGGCTTTGTCGAAATGAGCAGCAGCGGGGAGGCCGAGGCCGCCATCGCCGCGCTCGACGGCAAGGAACACGATGGCCGCGCCCTCAAGGTCAACGAAGCCCGACCGAAGGAAAACCGCTCCGGCGGTTACGGCGGCGGCGGAGGCGGCGGCGGTCGCCGCGGCGGTCGCTACTAACTTATCTTTCGATGATTGCTTCGGGTCCGCGCCCCGTTTCGACACGGCGGCGCGGACCCTTTAACATGCCAACTCGCGCCCGGTCCGCACATGATTGCGGGCCGGGCGATTCTTCTGACGATAAATCATCGACACGGAGGTACTTCGCGTGCAGTCCATCATCGCCCCCCCGGAAGGGATTGTCTCAGCAACTCACGAGATCGACGATGCGCATCCCGCAGACGTAACATCCAATGCTCGAATCGCCACTTTCTTCGCCATCATCCTGCCGCTGGCAGGTCTCGTCGTCGCTGTCTGGCTCCTCTGGGGTCGCGGTGTCAGTACCGTGGACCTGGCCCTCTTCTTCGCTTTGTACGCTATCACCGCCATGGGCATCACCATCGGCTACCACCGCCTGCTGACCCATCGCGCCTTTGAAACCACCCGCCCCGTCAAATTTCTCCTCTCCGTGGCCGGCTCCATGGCCGTCCAGGGCTCCGTCCTCCACTGGGTAGCAACCCATCGCCGGCATCACCAGCACAGCGACGAGGAAGAAGATCCTCATTCACCGCATGCCTATGGCTCCGGCGTCATCGGTGTCCTTCGCGGTCTCTGGCATTCACACATCGGCTGGCTCTTTCAGAAAGATTCCCCCGAACTGGCCGGCTACGTGCGCGACCTGCGACGTGACTCCGTGGTCGCAACGGTCAGCAGGTTGTTCCCGCTCTGGGTGGCCCTCGGCCTGTTTCTCCCGGCGATCATCGGCGGTCTCGTTACGCAATCGTGGTTCGGCGTACTGACCGGCTTCATCTGGGGCGGACTCGTTCGCGTCTTCGTTGTTCACCATGTGACCTGGAGCATCAACTCCGTCTGTCACATCTGGGGCAGTCGCCCATTCCGCACCGGCGATCACAGTCGAAACAACCCCATTTTCGGCATCCTTGCCTGGGGTGAAGGGTGGCACAACAACCATCACGCCTTCCCGACCTCTGCCCGACACGGCCTGCGCTGGTGGCAGATCGACATCAGCTATCTGGTCATTCGCACGTTGAACGTATTCGGCCTGGCGTGGAACTTGCGCCTTCCCGCTGCGGAAGCCATGGCGGCCAGAAGCACGGTCCAGGCGACAGACGCGCCAGGTGTAACGAGCGCCGAAAATGACTGCAATACGGATTCGGATGCTGCGGCCAGACTTCAGGATGGGCGGAGTGACAGTCAGCTCTTGCGCTTGATCGTCCCCGCACCGGAAACCTGCTGATCAACCTCCGGCGTCCCGCTGTAGGTGATCGAGCCCGCGCCGCTGATGGTCGCCTTGAGTTTCTTCTCCGCGTGCAGCTGCGCGCTGCCGGCCCCGCTGATGGTCACCTGTACCTCGTCGGACTTGAGTTCCGAGGCAAAGATATCCCCGGCGCCGCTCACCGCGACTTCAAACCGTCCCACCTGGCCGTCTGCGTGGACCGTGCTGGCGCCGCTTACGGCGATCTTGAGTTCCTCGCCCTTAGCACCGTGAACCACCAGTTTCGTCGCACCGGAACACTTCACCTGCCGCAGCGCAGGCGTGCTGACCTTCAGCACGATCTCTGAAGAAGGATTGATGTTTTGCGTCGGTCGGATCGTCAACCGCCCGTCGACCACCTTCGACTCGATCAATTCCAGCAGGTTATCATCTGCCGTAATGGAGAGCGGCGAGGCATCGCCCAGCGTCACCTCCATCCGGCCCGATCCGGACAGCGCCACCGCGTCGAAGGATTCGACCTGGCGAACCTCCGTCTTCTCGATTCCGCTTCCGCAAATGCCGGTCATCGGCTGGCAACCCAGCGTTCCGATCGTCAGCGCCGCCAGCATGTAACTCATTCTGCGCACCATCACAGATCTCCTACCACGGTTAAAAACGATGACTCCACGACCGGTATTCGGACACCGACCCGATATATTTTGTGAATTTGAGGGGTGGTCGCCTAGTTCCCCAGGATGCCCACGCCCAGGTTGATGACGATCGTCGTCCCGTTCACCAGGTCCACCTTGATGTTCGGCTGGCCCCGCGTGATGTTCAGGGTCTGAGACCGGTTGCCGGAGAATTGAAGCGTATATTGCCCGCTCTGGGTCACGGCGAAGGAGTAGCCGCCGCCGGCGTTGGCTGTCCTCACGACATCGCCCAGCGAAACGGCTGCGCTGGCGACACCCTCGCCCGCGTCATATCGCCCATTGTTGTTCGTGTCGTTGTAGACGACTCCGAGGACGAAAGTCGGCGGGTTGGGCGGCGTGCCAAAGTCCTGTGTCTGCATGATCGAATCGTAGCGCACGCCGTTGTTCGTGTAGAAGCCCCGAACGACCCCGATCCCCACCTCGCGGAAGACGCCGTTGAGCATCGTGACCCGGTGTCCGCGATCCGGAATATCATCATCGACGAAGAGGTCCGAGTGCTGCGTCTCCACTGTGCTGATCTCGTTCAGCGTTCCCGTTGTGCCGCGCCAGGCCAGGTTCTCGCCCGCCCCGTTGAAGAGGTAACCGGCGTTGGTCATCCGCATGAAAGGTGTGATCCCCTCGGGCGTGTTGTGCGCGAAATAGTTTCGGGAAAGCATGTCCTGACTGTGCTGCCGAGCGGCAGCCGAGAGCAGGTTGTTGAGCGTTACCGGCTGCCGCGGTCCGTCAACGAGTTGACCGGGAATGCCCTCATCCAGCGCAATGCCGTTGTTCGACGCTTCCTGTCCCGGCCGCAGCCGCGCCCGGTTCAGTCGCTCCAGTGAGAGCTGCTCGAGTACCGTGGCACTCGGCGAGGAAGTTGTCGTGGTGGTCGGGTTCCCTCCCTGCCCGGCGATGTTTCCTCCGGTCGATCCTCCGCTGTTAGATCCGGGAGGCAAAATGGATGCGGTATCGCAGGCCGGCCCACCCATCGCGATCAGCAGATATATCAGCAGCAGATGCGTCGGGCGACGCCGCGACTCAGACATGAACTTCCCCTCGCTCCCGTTGGTGGCTCTCGATGAGTATATCCGATTCGGACTTTGCTTTCCACGCGGCCGACACCTGCCGCCATGCCACGAGATGAATTTCAATGCGTGCGATTGTCCTTTCGAGCGTCTTCGACATACTCCTGAGCGGCCTCCTCATCGAGCCAGGTTATCGCCAGGCCCTTTTCCGTCGCATAAAGCAGGTGACGCCCGATGGAAAGCGTCGTGATGTGTCGATCGCGGCAGATGGCGAGCGGAATCCGCTCTCCGGCCTTCGGCAGCGTACCCCAGTTGCGAACGATGAGGTCGAAGTGCATCGGCGAGAGCCCGACCGTGGGCGGCTCAAACTGGTTCCAATGAAGCTCGATCAGATCGGCGCGCTGCGTCGCGAGTTTGGCGGACTGGGCCAGCTCCAAGTAATGCTGCAGCGACGCGCGGCATTCGCGCCGCCGCGTCTCCCCGCGATTCCAGAAAACGATCAGAAAAACCGCCGCAGCCCCGAGAATCATCCAGGCGGCGCGGCGCCAGAAAGTGACCTTGCGTCGAAGACTTCGTGTCTGCGACACGAGATCCATCGAATCCGTATCGTTGGGAAGCGCGCCCTTGCCGGCCGTCGGAGCCATCGTGCCAACCTCGCCGGGCCTTTGCGGTAACCGTACCGCTGCCGCAGTTTCGAAACGCGCCGGCCCGCATCCTGCTGCGTCCTGTGGCGAAGCGAAAGTGTAACCGCAAGAATCGTCGGCACAATCCGCTACCCGACTAGTGCGGCCTCCAAACCGCATCACCACGGTGTATTCGGACGGGCCTCATCCCTCGATTCCGAGGGAGCTTAAGTTGCATTTCACCTCGAATCCGGCTATCTTTCTCGCAATTATGGAACTACCCAAGAGACCTCTGGGTGACGAATACATCCGCCCGGGCGAATTTCGCGAAATCTGCCGTCGCCTCTCGGCGAAGCCGAAGATGCGCGAGCTTTCCGCCCTGATCATGTACGCCTTTGACCGGCGGACCCGGCTGCTGCCCTTCCTTTTTGCCGATACCCGCATCATCCCTGCCGGCGTACGGGCTGTCGGCGACGCCTTGGACGCCGCCGGCCTGAAGAATTCCCGCATTACCTTCCAGCTCTGGTCGCCGAACGTGAAGCCCTCCCGCGCCCTGCTCGATGGCCGTCCGCCCGATATCCTGCTGGTCAGCAGCATGCAGATCCACGCTCAGGAGGCCTACAAGCTCGTCGCCGATGCGTGCACGATCCCCGAGAACAAGCGGCCGCTGATCCTCTGCGGAGGTCCCAAGTCGATCTACGAACCGTGGGACTACTTCGGCCTCGGCGCCAACGGCGAAATCAATGCCGACTGTGCCGTCACCGGCGAATCCTACGTCATGCTTGAGCTGATCGAGCGGCTACTCGAATGCATGGGCCCCGGCGAAACGATTCGCCAGGCCTTCCTCCGTGCCCGTGACACCGGCGCGCTGGAAGACGTCCCCGGCCTCGTCTATCGCATCGATCCGCCCGGCGGCCGTGAAGCCCATCTGGTCGACACCGGTATCCAGCGTCTCGTGCAATACCTCGACGAGTTGCCGGTACCGATCGCTGCGTTCGAAAGGATGGAGCCGCCGCACAAGCGGGAAACGCTCAGCGCCAAGCCGATGTCGGCCCGGGAGGTCGGTCGCCGCGCGCGGATCATCTCGCTCATCATGACCCAGGGCTGCAAGTTCCGTTGCAGCTACTGCCCCATTCCAGCGTACAACCAAAATTCGTTTCGCTTCAAGAGCGGTGAGCGGCTCGGCGACGAGATGCTCGCCCTCCACGAGCGCTTCGGCTTCAAAAACTTTTTCGGCACCGATGACAACTTCCTCAATCGCCGCGATACCGTCGAGGAAATGATCGATCACCTCGCCCAGCGCCGCTTCAACGGCCAGCGCTTCCACAAGGCCGTCCGCTGGGGCACCGAAGCGACGATTCACGACGCCTACAAGTGCATCGACCTCATGCCGCAGATGCGCCGTGCAGGAATGCGCGCCCTCTGGTTCGGCGTCGAGGACCTCACTGGCACCATGGTTAAGAAGGGACAGGCCGGCAGCAAAACCGCCGAAGTCTTCGCCGCCATGAACGACAACGGCCTCTGCCCCATGCCCATGATGATGCACCATGACGGCCAGCCGCTCTATTCCCGCGGCAGTCTCTACGGTCTCGTCAATCAGGTCCGTTACCTGCGCAAGCACGGCGCCATCAGCATGCAGATCACCGTGCTGACCCCCGCTGTCGGCACGAACTTCTTCGACAAGCCCTATCAGGACGGCGCCGTCTTCAAGACTGTCGCCGGTCAGCGTGTCGACGAGGCCCGCTTCGACGGCAACCACGTGGTCGCAACGACAGAGCCAAGCCCCTGGCGCAAGCAGTGGAACCTCATCGCTGGCTATGCGGCCTTCTACAACCCGTTGAGTCTGCTCGGCGCGATCTTCATGCCCAAGCGCCGCCTCGCCGGCGCCGACATCGGTATGCAGTTCATCGGCATGGCCGCGCTGGCCAAGACCGCTCTCGATTCGGCCATCTGGTCGTGGAAGCTCTGGCGCGGACCGATTGTCCGCTGCGACGCAGTCCCCGGTTCAAAGCTGCCGATCGTCAAGGCCCGCCCCGACGAGATCGAGACCAAGCGCCCGACGGCAATCCCGCCGGATTCCGTTGATGTCTGGCGCGATCGCGAGTCCTCGGCCGATCGTCGCGGCGTCGCGCTTCCCATCCTCGCCGGCTGATTCCTGCTCCGCCGTACCAGCCCTCCGATCTAGACCGCATTCCCGGCGCGAGCGCTGAGCAAGCAATATCCTGTGGCGACAATGAACACTTCAGCATGATTTGAAAGTGGCAAATTTCAAGTTTTTCAACCGGCTTCAACCTCCTTTTTGCTGAGCGCCGGGCCGGCGTACTTTGGCGCACGCGTGGCATGACCAGAGTCTGGTTATTGGGGTGACATGGCCGTGCCCGGGTGGCATGGCGAGATTGGGTGGAATGGCCGCGGTTCTGTGCGGCCATGCAACGGTCGCATTCGTCACAAACATCGCCAAAGCAACCATCAAGTGCGACGTTGGCACCCCTTCCCGATCTGTTAACCTATTCGCATGAAAGACAAAGGCGTCATCGTATCGTTTCGCGTGGACCGTCATCTGGCCGACGTGCTACGCAAGGTGCCGGACAAGTCCTCTTTCATCCGCGACGTTATCCTCCGCAGCTTCTACGAAACCTGCCCTGTTTGTCGCGGACGAGGCGTCCTGCCGGCGGAGCTGTCGCGATGGGCGACGCGGCAGCTCAAGTCCGCAAAGGCCGTCGAGTGCACCTGCTGCCTCTACGGATATCCCGAGTCCACGCGACGAACGCGCCGCCCGCCGACGCGTGGCCGCAAGCGCTACGTCTGTCTTCATTGCCGACAGCATGAACATGCGCATTGAGGGCCCATGACAATCAACATGGATGATTTCCCCGAGGCCCGACCGGTCACACCGGTCTCGATCGCGCCGCCGGTGGCCCGCACGCTGCCCGCGCGATCCTATCCGGAGACCGTCATGCCGCGGCTGCTGGCCGCGATTGATCTGCTCCTCATCATCGGGGCATTCCTGCTCTTGCAAGACCTGCTGGCATTCAGCGGGCTGACGCGCTTCTTTCACGAACGATTCCCCGAGCTTGGCATCTTCAGCGTCAACATTCTCCTCGGCGCCGCGTTTCTTCTCACGATCTACGGCTTCCTAGCCTATCGCGGACAGTCCTGGTCGGCCATCGGCATGGGCCGGACAAGCGGCATCCGCTTGCTGGCCGGCACGTTGATCGCCGTGCCGCTGTGTTACGCCGCCGTGCTGATCGCGGTGCCGCTCTTCATGTCGCTCATCGGAATGTCCATGGAAGACATGATGCGCGAGCGCGGTGAGTTCTTCGATATGGTCCCACAGATGCCGCGTTGGCTCGTCCCGCTCTTTGCCGTCTTCGTCGGCCTTCACGAAGAGGCCCTCTTTCGCGGGTTCATTCTCAGCCGGCTCCGCGCTTTGTGCGGATCGACGATCGCTGCCGTGCTGATCTCCACCCTCATCTTCGGCATCCTTCACGCCTATCAGGGCATGATCGGCGTCGTGCAGACCGGCACGGTCGGACTCGTGCTCGCCGTCGTCGCCGTCCGTTGCCGCTCCATCTGGCCGGCCATCCTGGCTCACGGCATCTTCAACACCATCGGCCTGACGCTGATCCCCTGGGTGCAGGAAAACTTTGGTGATCTGCTCAAGGAGATGTCAACGACGACCGCGCCGATGTGACAACTGGAGATGCACCCGCAACTCAGATGACTAGCCCCAGCGCTTCATCCAGACACGCCACCATGAAGTCCGCGTCCGCCTCGGTGAGGCACATCGGCGGCTTGATGCGGAGGGTATTCCCGAACAGTCCGCCTTTGCCGAGCAGCAAGCCGCGCTCGCGGGCAAGTTCCAGAATCTGCGACGCCTCGGCGCTGGCCGGCTCTTTCGTCTGCCGATCCTTGACCAGCTCGACGCCGAGCATCAGCCCCATTCCGCGGACCTCGCCGATGATTCTGTGCTTGTCCATCAGCGCGGCCAGCCCGTTCTTGAGTCGCGTACCGACCTTCAGGGCGTTTGCCTGTATGCCTTCCTCGTCAATCACGTCGAGCGTCGCCATGCCGTAGGTCGCCTGCACCGGGTTGCCGCCGAAGGTGTTGAAGTGCAGTTTGCCGGTCAGGGCCTTGGCGATTTGCGGCGTCGTGGTCACCGCGCCGAGGGCCGTTCCATTGCCGATGCCCTTGGCCATGCAGACCATGTCCGGCATGACGTCGTAATTCTGGAAGCCCCAGAACTTTGTGCCCGTGCGGCCGAAGCCGGTCTGCACCTCGTCGGCGATGCACAGGCCGCCGGCCTTGCGGACTTCTTCGTAGGCGATCTGGAAATACTCCTTCGGCGGAGTGACTGCGCCGCCGACACCCATGATCGGCTCGGCGATGAAGGCGGCGACCTTGCCCGGCGTGGTGTAGCGGATGAGTTCACCGATGTCGCGGGCGCATTTCACGTCGCAGCTCGGATACGTCAGCCCCAGCGGGCATCGATAGCAGTATCCCGGCATGCCGTGATGCACGCCGAAGGAGTGCGGTGTTGTGTATTTCCATGTGCTGTGGGCGGTCAGGCCCATCGTCGTCTGCGAGCCGCCGTGATAGGCGTTTCGCAGGGCAATCACGTCGAACATCCCCGTGTACATACGGGCCGTGAGGATGGCCAGGTCGTTCGTCTCGCTGCCGCTGTTGGTGAAGTAGGTGACCTTCAGATCGCCGGGCATGTGGTCGGCGAGCTTCTTCGCGTATTGCCCGACCGTCGGGTGAATGTAGATCGTCGTAGTGTGTTGCAGGACGCCGACCTGCTCGCGAACGCGTTCGACGATCTTCGGATGACAGTGGCCCACGCTGACAGTGACGATGCCCGCGAAGGCGTCGAGATAGCGCGTGCCTTTTTCATCCCAGAGGTACTGCATGTGCCCCTCGACGATCATGATGGGGTCTTTGTAGTAGGTGATCAGGGCGGGCGTAAGGTATTGCTGTCGAAGGGCGAGCACTTCGGCTCGCGAGGGACCGGCGTATGGCCGCGGCTGATGGTTGCAGACCGGAAGCGGGATCGACTTGGGCATGGCGTGTTTCCTTTCCGTATGCCATTGTCCGCTGTCGTCGTAATGTCGTCAAAACGGGCCAGACCGGGCTGGCTGCTGTGATGCGACTCCCTCCAGCCCGACCGTTGTTTCGGTTTCGTGGATTACGCGCGAAGATGGTTCGGTAGCAGGCGTTGGCCGGACATTCTTTCCGTTTTTGCAATTCGCCGCCTTGGCGTTTCAATAGCGGCTGATGGGCAAGGACGGCCATGACAAAGACCTCGGCGCGGCGAGTCTGCGATCCGCCAAGCTCATCGCGCTGTGCACGCTGCTTTCCCGCGTGACCGGTCTGGCGCGGGACATCGTCCTGAACCACGTGTACGGCCAGCGCTGGGTGCAGGACGCCTTCAACTACGGCTTTCTCATTCCCAATCTACTCCGCCGATTGTTCGGCGAAGGTGCTCTGTCGGCTGTCTTCATCCCGGTCTTTACCGAGACCCTCGACCGGCGCGGGCGTGACGCTGCCTGGACGCTTCTGGGGCGAGTGACCGGGCTGATGGTGGTGATTCTCGTCGTGCTGACGATTCTGCTTGAGGGCGTGGTGCTGGCACTTTGGTACTTTCAGCCGATGACGCCGATGCGGACGCTGCAACTGGCCCTGACCGGCGTGATGCTGCCGTTCATGATCGGCATCTGTGTGCTGGCGCTGTTCTCGGCGATTCTCAACTGTCTGAACCATTTCACCGTTCCGGCACTTATGCCCATCGTGTTGAACCTGCTGAACATCACCGGCGTTCTGGTCGTCGGGCCGATGCTGGGCGACCTTCTCGAAGAGCAGATCTATGGCGTCGCTCTGTCGGTGCTGGCGGCGGGAGTGGTGCAGTTGCTCATCATCATCCCGATTCTCAAGCGGCACGGCGTCGAATTCCGCCTGTCGTTGCGGACGGACGACCCCGACGTGCGGCGGATCGCGCGGATGTTTCTCCCGGTGCTGATCGGGCAGGGCGTGCTGCTGTTTTCCGTCTTCTTCGACGCACAGATCTGCACCATGCTGACCCGCGCGCCGGGTGCGGAGCCGGCATTCCACCTGCTTGGCCGGGCGATCGAGTACCCGCTGGTCGAAGGGGCGCTCTCGGCAGTCAACAACGCCCAGCGGCTCTATCAGTTTCCCCTCGGTGTGCTGGCGATCTCGCTGGCGACCGCCGTGTTCCCGCTCTTCTCGCTTTATGCCGCGCGGCAGGACCTGGCCGGTCTGCGCGAGACGCTGGGGCAGTCGATGCGCGTGGCGATCTTTGAAGGCGTGCCCGCCGCCGTGGTTCTCGTCGTGCTGGCCGAGCCGATCGTGGCTCTGCTCTTCGAGCACGGGCGATTCGGACCGGAGGCCACGGCGCGCGCGGCCTGGGTGCTCCAGTGGTATGCCGTCGGCGTACCGGCGTTCTGTTGCCAGCACATCCTGCTGCGCGGGTTCTACAGTCTCAAGGATACGCTGACGCCGATGTGGATCGGCGCCGGGCTCGTGGTGGTGAACATCGCTATCAGCATGACGCTGGTGTGGCAGCCGTCGATACGGGAGGCAGCGTTCGGTATCAGCACGGCCATCACGTCGGCCCTGCATGTGGCGATTTCCGTGTGGCTGCTTCGAAGACGACTCCAGGGGAGGATCGGCGCACGGCGGATTGCTGCGTCCGCGGTGCGCGTGCTGCTCGGCGGTGCCGCGGTCTGGCTGGTGGCCGCGAGCATGCTGGCGTGGTCCCGCGAGTGGCCGCTTGATGCACTCGGCCAGACAGGAGCACGGTCCGTGCAAGTCTTCGTGCCGATAGTGGCGGCTGCGATTGCGTACCTGGGCCTGACGATCCTGCTGCGATCTGAAGAGCCGTACTTGCTGCTGGGGCGGCGACGGGCATCGAGCGACGGTGCTCGCTCACCGGTCGAGTGAGCGAGGGGCCGCTTTCGCTGCGTGTCTGGCCGGGCTGTTTCGATGTTATAATCTTCTCCATGCTCACGATGGACGACATCACGGTCGATCCGCAGGCGCTTGGCGCGACGGCCGATCTGACCGCACTGTTCGGCAATGACCGGCCGATCGAGCTGGAGATCGGTTGCGGCAAAGGGGGCTTTCTGTTGCGACAGGCCCAGGCGCACCCCGAGCGAAACTATCTTGGCATCGAATGGGCGAATGCTTTCTATCGATTTGCCGCTGATCGAATGGCGCGCTGGGGCGTGCGAAATGTTCGGCTGATGCGGTGCGACGCGAAGGAGTTTGTCCTGCGACGGCTGCCGCCTGCCTGCCTGCTGGCCCTGCACGTGTATCATCCTGATCCCTGGCCCAAGCGCCGGCATCACAAGCGGCGGCTGTTTTCGCCGGATTTCGCGGCGGCGGCCGTGCGGGCGACGGCGCGCGGCGGACGGCTGGCGGTGCAGAGCGATCATGCGGAGTATTTCTGCCAGATCCAGGCCGTGGTGCTGTCGCGACCGGAACTGGTGTGCGTGAACTTCGTCGACCCTGACTTTGGCGCGGATCAGGAGCAGCTTCAGACGAATTACGAGATCAAGTATCAGCGCGAGGGCCGACCGATCTATCGCCTCGCGGTCAGGCGGGTTTGATCATGCGGCGCGTGGTTTCGTGGCTGCTGCTTCTGAGCATCCGGTCGTATCAGCTTGTGCTGCGACCGCTGCTGCCGGGAAATGCCTGCCGGTTTTATCCCTCGTGCAGTGAGTACGCAGCAAGCGCGATTGAGCGACATGGACCGTGGCGCGGCGCGCGGATGGCGATCCGCCGATTGCTCCGCTGCCATCCGTTTTCGCGCGGCGGGATCGATCCCGTGCCGTAATGCCGTCACCAAGCTGCCGAACGGCTTAGGTCGTGACATCACAGACTGGAATAGCGGGCGGTTAATGGACGAACTGGCGCCGGGCATCCTGCTTTATTTCCTGCTGATTCTGTTCCCGGCGGCGTTCGTGCATCTCTTCCTACCAGTTCTTGTGAGCGTGAAGCGCTTTTTTCCTGATGTGCTGGAGCGGCTCGTCGAACGCACCAGTGCGTTCTTTTCCGGCACAACGGGGCGGGTCGGTATTCTGGTGTACGACGCCTTCGCGCTGCTCTTTATCCTGCGGTTTGCATTGCGGCAACTGGAACTGACCGGCGTGAACTGAGTGCATCGCTCCTCAGATGGCGGCATCCGGCGCGTGTTGTTGTTGCCAGGCCAGAAGCGAGACCATCGCCCACAGGCAGAAGTTGTGATCCGCGCGGCCGGCGGCGTGATCGTCGAGGGTGGCCACTGCGCCATCACGCGACAGCAGCGCGCCAAAGAAGCAGCGGTCCGCCGCGATCAGGTCGCGGGCCCAGCCGTAGAGCGGTCCGCGCAGCCAGGCGCCGACTGGGACTTCAAATCCTTTCTTCGGCCGGTCGTGAAGCAGGGCAGGCAACTGGCTCCTGTAGGCCTCGATCAGAAGATGCTTCTTTCTCCAGCCGTACAATTTCCATGTCCACGGCATCGGAAAGACGAGTTCCGCAAGGAGATAGTCGAGAAAGGGCGAGCGAACCTCAAGACCGTGGGCCATCGAGGCGAGGTCGACTTTCGTCAGCATGTCGTCGGGGAGCGAGAGCTGCCACTCGACGGCGAGGTGAAGGTTGAGATCGTTTGAGTCTGCGGCATGCGGTGACGTCGTTGCACTCGTGCGGTAGCGCCAGAGGAGCTGGGCGATTTCTTCGACGTATGTATCGCACGTCGTCGGGTCGTGGAGCAATCGCCCCAGGGTGCGGTCGTCGCTGGTGCGCATCCAGTTGGCGTGGCGATGCGGCAGGCGAGGATCCATCGAACGGATGGCCCGCTTGGCCTGGGAGAAGAGCCCGCCGATCCGCGTTTCACGTCGTGCAGGCAGTCCTTCGATGATTCTGCGCAGCGGTCGGTAAAGCGGCGTACATGCCAGCCATCCGAAACGGTCGTTGAGCGTCGCGGCGGCGTAGCGATTGTATCCGGCGAAGAGTTCGTCGGCCCCGTCGCCGGACAGGGCGACCGTGACATGCTGCCGCGTCAACCGCGAGAGTAGATAGGTCGGCAGCACGGAGCTGTCGGCAAACGGTTCACCGACGTGTCGTTGCACCGTGGGGATGATTTCCTGCACATCGCGGATTGACAGCGGCAGGATAGTGTGATCGGTATCGTGCATCTTCGCCACCGCTTCGGCGTATCTGCTTTCATCGTAGAAGGGGTCGTCGGGGAAGCTGACGCTGAAGGTTTTGACGCGCGAGTTTG
Source organism: uncultured Planctomycetota bacterium (assembly GCA_900696465.1). Lineage (GTDB taxonomy): Bacteria > Planctomycetota > Phycisphaerae > UBA1845 > UTPLA1 > UTPLA1. The sequence goes on along the minus strand of CAADGE010000035.1, from coordinate 35,226 downwards.
CCACCTGTGCGGCTACAGCGGTGACGACGGCGGAGTCGATGCCGCCTGAGAGAAAGACACCGACCGGTACATCCGCGAGGAGCCGCCGCCGGACGGCATCGGCGAAGCAATCGCGGATATGAGCACAGGCATCAGAAATCTTCGCACGTTCATCGCGCATCGGCGAGCCGAGGATTGGCGTGTTGTCGATTGTCGTGCGAATAGGCGGTGACCATCGCCGCACGTCGATAGATCCTTCGTGGTAGCGCAGCAGGTGACCGGGGCGGAGCTTGTGGACGCCGCGGAAGATGGTGCGCGGGGCGACGGTGAAGCCGAGCGTCAGCAACTGGACGACGGCGTCCGCGTCGATGGCCAGGTTGGAGAGGGCGGGCCGCAATGCGTGCATTTCGGAGGCAAAGGCGAGGTAACGAGCGCCGGAGCTTCCGAACGGCGCGTCGGAGTAGAGCAGCGGTTTGACGCCGGTGCGATCGCGGACGAGCGTGAGTGTGCGACGCGCGGCATGCCAGACGGCGAAGGCGAACATACCGTTGAGACGCGGTAGAAAGGACAGGTCGGGATCGCGCCGGCAGAGTTCGAGCAGCACCTCCGTATCGCCGGAGGACCTGAACGTGGTGCCATCGGCGTACAGTTCTTCGCGAAGTTCGCGGAAGTTGTAGATCTCACCGTTGTAAATCAGCGTGACCCTGCCGTCGGCACTGTGCATCGGCTGGGCGGCGGCCGGCGTGAGGTCCTGCACTTTCAGCCGCGTGTGCCCCAGGGCCAATCCGTCGGCAGGGCTGGTCCAGCTCCCGTCACCGTCGGGGCCGCGATGGCCGAGGCGGGCGACCATCTCTCGGAGAACAGCTTCACTGAGAAGGCCGTCTGGTCGGATGTATCCCGCGATGCCGCACATGAAGGGGAGAGAAACGTCAAGTCGATCAAATGTCAAAGCGTTGTGCCGACTGCGTTGCCGCGCGACGCATCGCTCCCTCCCCTCGCGGCGCCTCCTGATCTTGGCTACGCTACCGGCCCGATGAAGATTCTCCACATTGTGCAATCGCTCGATCCGGCCTGGGGCGGCATCGCCCGGGTGGTGCCGATGCTGGCGTCGCGACTGGCGGGTGCAGGCGACGACTGCCGAATCGCGACGCTGGCCGGCGGGCGCTACGGCTCTGCGCCTGCGGTACCGGGTGTGGAAGTGCTGGCCTTCGAGGCACCGGATGCTTCGCGGTTGGGACGGTCACCGGGGTTCGATGCAAGGGCCAACGAATTGGTGCGTGACGCAGACGTTGTGCATCTGCACGGGCTCTGGACCGGTCAGAACTGGTCGGCCGGCCGGACGGCTAGGAAGCTTGGGCGACCTTACGTCATGACGCCGCACAGCATGATGATGCCATGGGCGTGGCATTTCCGGCGGTGGAAGAAACTGCTGGCCGGCTGGGTGTTTGAACATCGCAACCTGCGCGGCGCGGCCTGCCTGCATGCGCTGGCGGAAGGCGAGGCGCAGGCCATCCGGGCGCTGGGCTTTAATGACCGGATCGTGACGCTTCCCAACGGGCTGGAGCTTGCCGAGTTTGAGCATCCGCCGTCTTCGGCGGAGCTGGAATCGCGCTATCCGCGCTGGAGCGGCAAGCGGCTGCTCCTCGTGCTCGGCCGCATCAGTCCGCAGAAGGGCATTTTCGCCGGGATGAAGGCGTGTTTTGACTTATTCGTCGCGGCGAAGGACTGGCATCTGGTGATCGCCGGGCCGGACCCGATGGGAATGCGTCCGGCGATCGAGGCCGCCGTGGGGCGCAAGGGCGCGGCGGACCGTGTGACTTTCACGGGGATGCTGCAGCGCGACGAGGTCCGGGCGATTCTTTCGCGGGCCAGTCTCCTGTTGCAGCCGAGCCGAAGCGAGGGTTTGTCGATGTCGATCCTTGAGGCCCTCGCGTCGGGGCTGCCGGTGCTGATCTCCACGGCCTGCAACATGCCGGAGGTGGAGGCACGCGGGGCAGGGCGCGTCGTAGCACCCAATCAGAGGGACATCGCTTCGGCACTGCGTGAACTCCTGTCGCTGCCGGATGAGGCCTTCCGGCGGATGGGCGAAGCAGCCCGCGCGCTGGCCCGCGAAAAGTATGACTGGTCGGTTGTCGTGCCGGGTTATCGCGAGATGTACCGTAGCATTTCCGCTCGCCGGTGACGATGATTGCGTGTGACGGCCTGATAACGCACGGCCGATCCGAGCTGGTCCGCACTTCATTCAATTGAATCCGTTCGCGTATGACGCTTATCAGACGACCGCAGTCTGTTAGGTCAAGTCGCCCCGCGGGACGTGCGATGTACGATCCAGCGCGTCGCAGATCGATAGTCGAGGACTTCGGGTGCGCGCGAAACCTCATCCGGGGATGCCATCATGTCCATCGCGACGCTACCTCCCAAGCCGACGACGCCTTCGAAGGGCCACGTTGACGTTCGAGATCGATCTCACCAGGCGCACGAGACCAAGCCGCCGACACAGCATCGCGACTTCAATCAGATCACCGACGCGCAGTTTCAGATCGCGGCGGACCACATGAAGCTCGAGCCGGACATTCAGATGCTGCTGCGAACGCCGTACCGGGAGATGATCGTGCAGATTCCGGTTCGGATGGACGACGGCCACCTGGAGCTGTTTCACGGCTATCGCGTGCAGCACAACGCGGTGCGCGGACCCTACAAGGGCGGCCTGCGATTTCATCCGGAAGTGGACCTGAACGAGGTTCGCTCGCTGGCAGCGCTGATGAGCTGGAAGACGGCGCTGGTGGACATTCCGTTCGGCGGCGCCAAGGGCGGCGTGACCTGCGATCCGACGACCATGTCGCGGCGCGAGTTGCAGGCCCTGACGCGCGGCCTCACGCAGAAGATCGACATGTGCCTCGGCGTCTATCGCGACATCCCGGCGCCGGACGTGAACACCAACGCACAGGTCATGGCGTGGATCATGGATGAATACGGCAAGAAGCACGGCTACACCCCGGCGATCGTGACCGGCAAGCCGGTGAATCTCGGCGGCAGTCTCGGTCGCGAGGCGGCGACGGGCCGCGGGACGATGATCATCACCCGTGAGGCCTGCAAGACGATGAAGATCGATCTTCGCCAGGCAACGGTGGCTATCCAGGGATTCGGCAACGTCGGATCTTGGACGGCTCGCTTGCTCGCCGAACAGGGCGCGAAAATTGTGGCCGTCTCCGATGTCCGAGGCGGCATTTACTGTGAGCGGGGAATTGACCTTCCCGCGCTTCTGGCGCACTACCGAGCGACGGGCAGCGTCTGCGACATGGCCGGAACGAAGGCCATTTCAAACGCTGAACTGCTGACGCTCAAGGTGGACGTGCTGATCCCGGCCGCGCTCGGCGCAGCGATCGATCATCGAAACGCCGACCAGGTGAAGGCGAAGCTGGTGATCGAGGCGGCGAACTCACCGGTCACCCCGCAGGCGGATGAAATCCTCCACCGAGCGGGCGTGCAGGTCGTGCCGGATATTCTGGTGAATGCCGGCGGTGTGACGGTCTCCTACTTCGAGTGGGTGCAGAATCTTCAGCAGGTTCGCTGGGACGAGACCTACGTCAATACGGAGCTGGAAAAGAAGATGATGTCGGCCTGGCAGGCCACGTCACGAATCGCCACGGAGCAGAAGCTACCGATGCGCACGGCGGCTTACATTGTTGCCCTGGAGCGCCTCGCCGAGGCGACCCGCCAACGATATTAATCGCTCAGGGCGAATGATTCTCCGGCGATACGGCTTGCGCACCTGATTCCGTGTCGAGCTGACGCATCAGTCCGATGAAGGGTTCTGTTGTGCGCAGGCCGTCGAAAGCGGCGTATTGCCTGAGCCGGCGCAGGTTTTCCGGTTCTCGAAAGAAGCCGGCGTCGCTGGCGCGTTTTAACAGTTCCATGGCGCGTACACCGGCGCGCAATTCGCCGTTTCGTCGTGTGGCGTCCATCGCATAAACCGCGGCAAGAAAAAAACTGCCTTCCTCGTCGAGTTGTTTGTTATCGAGTACTGTATCGGCGACCGCAGCGGCTGCTTTCAGATCGCCCGTTTGTGCGAGTGCAAAGGCCCGGCCGGCGCGCAGGATGGGGGTGTTTCGGTCATCCAGTTCGACGGCACGATTCCAGTCGGCAAGCGCGTCCTGCCAGCGTGAAAGGTCCGCCAGGGCCCTGGCTCGCCAGGAGTGCGTGTAGCTCAGGTAGTAGCGACCGGTGGCGTGGCGGGGCTCTCGGTTCAGCACCTCTTCCATGTTCTCGATTGCCACGGCGAAAGAAGCGAGTGAGGCATCCGCCCGACCCAGCCGCGTATCCAGCTCGCCCAGATTGCAGTAAACGCTTCCCACTTCAAGCGTGTACTCGAGAACGAGTGGATGTTCACGGGCCAGTCTCTCTCGCGTCGATAGGGAACGACGATAGGTTTCGCCCGCCTGCTCCAGCTTGCCCGTCAGGATGTAGACGCCCGCGAGATTGCTGTAGGCGGCGCCAAAAGCGCGTTGATAATCGGGCACATCGGGATTCTCGTGCACCAGTCGCCGCACGATGGGTACAGCTTTGATGAGTACGGGTTCTGCATCCGGGGCGCGGCCTGTCATCGCCAGCAGCTGCGCGAGGTTGATGTAACTGTGGGCCAGCAGTTGTTGATAGGAGCTGTTCCCGGGGTTGTCTTGAGTGAGCTGCTCACGTATCTCCATGCCTTTGCGATAGGCATCTTCGGACTCCGCGATCCTGCCGATCGAGAACAGCAGGATGCCGAAGTTGTCATACGCGTTGGCCCATCGGGCCTGATCCGCAGCGTTGCGCGGATCGATGTCAGCAAGTTGCGACTCCAACTCGATGGCGCGGCGGTACGCGGCTTCTGCCTCGGCTGAGCGGCTGATATCTGCATAGAGCAGTCCGAGATTCGCGTGAACGACGGCCAGCAGTCGAACGAAAGCGGGTTCCGTCGGCGCTTGTGCTGCCAGCGCCTCGCCGATCTCGCGGGCACGCAGGTGCGCCGCCTCCGCCTTGTCCATTTCGCCGATCGAACGATCAATGTTTCCAAGATTAATCAGGGCGTCCGCCAGTTCCCGCCTCAGCGCGGGGTCGTTCGCCCGCTGTTGCACGAAGCGTTCGTAGAACTCCCGGGCGGTTTCCAGCAGTTGGCGGCGAAGCGGTTCCAGGCCGCGTGCCTTGAGGTCCGGACTGTCGCCGACCGAGGTGAAGTACTTCGTGACCGCCTCGCCGGCCATGCGGAAGTTTTCCTCGGCGAGTTTCTCCGCTTCGACGGCGCGATCTCGTTCGCGGCGGGCTTCATCGCGCGCGGCAGCGGCCTTGAGATACTGCCCGGTGCTGATCACCATGCCGGCGACGAGCACGATGAACACGGCTAAGACGCCGCCGACGAGCGACTTGTTTCGTCGAGCGAACTTGCGAATCTGATAGAGCGTGGACGGCGGGCGGGCTACGATCGGTTCATCGCGCAGGTAGCGGCGGATGTCGGCCGCCAGCTCCGCCGCAGACTGATAGCGTCGCAACTTATCTTTTTCCAGCGACTTGGCGACGATGGTTTCTACGTCGCCGCGGAAGGTGCGATTGATGGAACTGAGTGGAGACGGATCATCCTCGCGGATGATCCGCACGGCTTCCGGGATGATTTTCTGACGAACCTCGTAGGGCAGTTGTCCGGCGAGAACTTCGTAGGCGATCACGCCGAGGGCATAGACATCGCTCCGCGTGTCCAGCGACTGCGGGTCGCCAGAGACCTGTTCAGGTGACATGTAAGGGATCGTCCCGATCAACTGGCCGATGTCGGTGTGCATCGTCGTGACCTGGATGTCCGAATCGGTTGCCCGGGCAATACCAAAATCCAGGATCTTCGGTTGTGCCGACAGTGTCGAGCCGGCCAGGCCACTCCTGGTACGAGTCGCACCGCCGCGGGTCATGGTCGCGGTCGATTCCTCATCCACGACCAGAATGTTGCCGGGTTTGAGGTCGCGATGAATGACTCCCTTCTGGTGAGCATGTTGTACCGCATCACAGATTCTCGCGACCAGTTCCAGCCGCTCGCGCGTGCCGAGCTTCCGTGCCGACACGTATTCCATCAGGGTCAGCCCATCGATGTACTCCATCGCGAAGAACGGTTGAGGTCCCTGACCTGCGTCGGCTGTGCCGGCTTCGTAGACCTGTGCGATTCCGGGATGCTGGAGGCGGCCGAGGACCTGGGCCTCCAACTCGAAGCGGCGGAGCATCTGTATTGAAATGAAGCCGGCACGAATCACCTTCAGAGCGACGCGACGGCGCGGGTTCTCCTGCTCGGCCTCATAGACGCTGCCCATGCCGCCTTCGCCGATCTTGCGAAGAATACGATAATTGCCGATTCGCTCCGGAACCAATTCCGCGGAGATGTCAATGAGCGGCGCTGCCACCGTGGGCAGCGAGGCGTCCCTCAGGTGAGTGGAAGTGGCGGCTTCACCTGTTTCCGGGTGGCAGTTGGTCGGCCGATCGGATTGGCTTTCGGACATCGGTTGATCCGTACACGCAAAGTCGACCGGGCCGACGTAAAGGGTGCGACGACGGACCTCAGAGCACAATGCCCTTGTTGTCGTCCTCGGACTTGGCGGACATGGAGTACCCGTTGTCCTGGCGGGCCTGGTTGACCTTGAGCTTCTGCTGGTAGAGGTTGATGACGTCGGCGGCGCTGAGCCCGAGGCACTGGGCCATGGAGATCCAGAAGAACAGCAGGTCGATGACTTCGACCCGGGCATTCTGCAAGTCAAAGAGCTCGAAGCGACGGCCGTCTTTTGCTTCCTGGCACCAGTGTTTCCAATAGGTGCAGTCGCGCAGCTCCTCCAGCTCGTTCGAGGCGGCAGCGATGTAGTTGTTGAGCCACTCACCGGCCACGCGGGGGTCGTACCGCTGGCGAAGTGCTTCGGGGTCGAAGCCGATCCGCTTGTTCAACTCGGCCTGGTGGCGGAATAGTTCTTCTAGCATGGGCACCGGACTCCCGCGAAAGGCCCATTCTAGCAGGTTCGCTCGGTTCGCGCAAGCCGCGACTGCGACCTACCGGCGAGGAGGCCGGCCGTATGGACCGATCGGACTGATTCTGTAGAATATCTCCTGATGCTATCGTACCGAGGTCCCGCCGCCTAAAATGTGGATTGGGCTACTCGCGTTCGGGTGGAGACCATGCTCCCCACAATTTCAAGCCAGGCGTGCAGATGACCGTACCTTCCGACCATTTCCTCCTTGCCGCGCTCCCGCAGACGGGCGGCTACTTCAGCCCGGTGGCGATCGCGGTTTATCTGGTCTGTGTGCTGCTCTGGGCGCATGCATCGGCGTGGGTGCAGAAGGACACGGTACGTGTCAAGGTGCCCGCAGGGATGTGGGTGGCGATGGTTTTTGCGTCGGGCGCAGCGGCACTGATTCTCTGGCTGCTGGTTCCGATGTTCTGGCTCGGTCTTGTACTGTACGTCGTCCTTTTCGGGACGGCTTCCATCGTCTATGTCGTGTATCGAAACGGACGAGTCGCGCCTGGGCAGACGGTCCTGACGCTGGCCCACATACAGCGGCTCGCCAAGGGTAATCGCGGCGCCGATCCGGATGTCGGCTTCTCGAAGGATCGTGTGCGGATCAAGATGCCCGACGGCAAGACGCCGACCTGGCCGACCGATCCGGATGAGAACGCCGCATTCGCAGCCGTTCAGGACCTGCTCTTCGATGCAATCTGGCGACGAGCCAGCGACGTGCGGATGGATCTCGCCGCTGATCAGCCGGTGAAGGTCATCTATCGGGTGGATGGCGTGGATCGCCTGCGGGAGCCGCTGGACGCGGCGCTGGGTCCGCGGATTTTCGCCCACCTCAAGCGCATCGGCGGCATGAACGCCGAGGAACATCGGCGACCGCAGTCCGGCCGGTTCAAGGCGGCGATCGGAGCGGGCGGCAAGGGCGACAAGACCGTGGATATCGAGGCGAAGACCTCGGGCAGCACGGCCGGTGAGCGTTTCATCTTCAAGATCGTCTCTGAGGAGAGCAAGTTCCGGTTGCCGGACATCGGCCTGACGGACAAGCAACTGCCGGTGGTTCAGGAGCTGGTGAAGCAGCCGCGCGGGCTGGTTATCGTGAGCGGCCCCAAGAGCAACGGGATCACGAGCACGCTCTACGCCCTGCTTCGAGAACACGATGCCTTCCTGCAGAACGTTCATACCCTTGAGGTCAGCAAGGATCAGGAAGTTGAGAACATCACGCAGCATGTCTTCGACAGCCAGGGCGGCGAAGTGACATATGGAAAGCGGCTGCGTTCGATCCTGCGCATGGAGCCGGATGTCTGCATGGTGTCGGACCTCGCGGATGCCGAGACGGCGCAGGTCGTCGCGACGTATGCCAAGCAGGGTAAAAAGCTGTATCTGGGCCTGCCGGCGCGCGACGCGTTCAGCGCCCTGCAGAAATACATGCAGGCGGTGGGCGATCCGGCTCTGGCCAGCGCGGGCTTACAAGGCATACTTTCTCAGCGTCTGGTGCGGATTCTCTGTGCCGAGTGTCGCAAGGGTTACAAGCCCGACCCGGCGATTCTGAAGAAGGCCAATCTGCCGTTGGGAGAGAATCGGCCGTTTTACCGACCACCGAACCCCAACGAGCTGGAAGTCGACAAGCAGGGCAATCCGATCATCTGCTCGGTCTGTCAGGGTTCCGGCTATCTCGGTCGCACCGGCGTTTTTGAGCTGCTGGTCATCGATGACGACTTCCGGGCCAAGCTCAGCAAGGGAACGCCGCTGGCTACCATCAAGGCGGAAGCCCGCAAGCGCGGCATGCTGTATCTGCAGGAAATCGCACTGCACAAGGTTTACGACGGGCTTACCAGCATCAACGAGGTGCTGCGCGTGACGAAGGAAGCCACAGCGGCGCCGGCGGTTCGGGCTTAACAGGCCGCCGCAGCGCCTCAATCGGGCCGGGACGGTCCTTCGAGGAGTGATCCACATGCTCTTTTCACTGGTTGTCGCACTCATGGTCATCTTGGTCACCGTCTTCTGGGTGTACCAGGGACTTTTCAGCGCCCTGCTGATGTTCTTCCTGTCCGTCGTATCCTGCATGCTGGCGTTTGAGTTCTACGAGCAGGTGCATGCACTCTGGGAAGGGACGATTGATCCCAGCGTGGGGCTGCCGCTCGCGCTGATGCTGATCTTTCTGATCTGCCTCGCCCTGCTCCGTGTGCTGACCGACAAGCTGATCCCCGACAATGTTCGGCTCCCGGTCTATGCGGATCGCGCCGGCGGCGGCGTGTTCGGTTTCTTTGTCGGGCTGATCCTGGTGGGCATATCGCTCACGGCGATCCAGATGCTCCCGCTGGGATCGACCGTCTTCGGCTTCGAGCGCGTCAAGGCCACGGCCGACGGCAGGACCGAACTGAGCAACTTCTGGTTCAAACCGGACAATTTCACTGTCGGCCTGGCGACCATGCTCTCCAACGGTCGATTTGGCGGTGACAATCCGCTCTCGCGGGCCAAGCCCGATCTGCTGCTTGAACTCTATTCGGCCCGGGCCAATCCGCAGCCGGAGGAGCGGTTGTTTCTCCCGCAGGATTCCCTGCAGGTGCTCGGTTATTGGGAGGCGCGACAGATTGACGAGGTCACGCAGCGCGCCGACGGCGATGCCCTCGCAAGGGAATTTCAGGCCGTTGAGCCGGCCGCGCCGGGCAGCAAGTTCCTGGTGTTCCGTGTGCGGGTCAACAGCACGGCGGCGAAGTCCGGCGCGGAGATTCGATTTCGTCCGCTACAGTTCCGTCTGGTCGGTCCTCCGCCGTCGATCGAGGGCATGGCTTCGCGCGATGCCTCCGTTTACTTCGCCTGTGGCATGACGGATCTCTATACCCACAAGGGCCACGGCCTTCGCAAAGTCAGTGCACAACAGGCAACACGGCTGGTGAAGTTCGGCCCTCAGACAAATCTGATCCTGGGTCCGGAGGTGACACGATCTGTTGGTATCTCGCAGGGTGGTGACTCCGGCGATTTCGTGGCCGGCTATCGCTTCGATGTGGCCTTCGAGGTGCCGGAGGACTTCCAGCCGTGGTTCATGGAATTCAAGCGGGGAGCCCGCGTGGAAATTACGAAGCAGATGTTCAAGGAGGAGCCGCCGGCCGATGCATCTGTCTCCGGCGGTCGAGATCTGCCGAAAGGCCGCGGCGCGGAAGGAGAGCGAAAGAAATCTGATTCGGCTTCCGGTGACGATGACAAGCCGAAGGTCAAAGTCGGCGACGCACCGGGCGGCGCGGTCCATGTGGCCGACGCCATTGCGGCGCGGACCGGCGTTTTTTCAGAGTTGCCCTTCCCGCTGGATGCGAACGACCCGGTGGTGCGCGGGGCGCTGGTGAGCCAGCGACTCGGCGAGTGCCATTTCTTCGTTGAGATTCCCGATCCGCCGCCGACCGACTGGGACGTTACCGAGTTCAACGTGCCCGGCGGCAAGCGGATGGTTCAGGTGGGCGCGGAGAAGAAGGATGCCCTTTCGCTTTACGGGCGTGCGCTGAACTATGCGACGAACGTCGCAGCGCAGATTCGTCTCACCGATGAAAACGGAAATGACTACTACGCCATCGGCGTTTATTCAGCGGCTCCGGTCAACGGCAAGATGGTGCTGGAGGTGCAATACCACCCGGATGCCGACGTGCCGGAGCGCTGCCTGGCCCGGGCCAAGAAGATCACCGCGAACATGCTGCGCGATACACCGCCCGACCAGCGACGATTCGGTTATCTCTTCCTGGTCGATCCTGGAGTGAAGATCGTCAAGTTCAATGCGGGAGCCCGGCAGGGCGCGAGCCAGGAATTGATCATCGATGTACCCTAGCGGGGCGGATGCCGTCAGATTGGCACCCCGCGCTGCCGTGAGTGGATGGAACCGTCACGATGCGCGCGATCCGAGAAATAGCGGTGGGCTTCGTCATCAGTCTGATGACGGCGCACGTCGCGGCCCTTGAGCCGATGGACCTGCGTGGACCCGCCGCTCCGACTCCCGATCCTCGACAATTGCTCTTCCCGGAAAAATCCACCCGTGATGCACCGGCAGAGGAGGCGCCATCACTGCTGAGTTGTTTTCAGGACGCACTCGCCGAACTGGTGGAGCGCGTCGCGCCGACCGTCGTGGCCATCGAGACGGACCGCAGCCCCACGGCCATGCACGACGGTCCGCCGCACGATCCGCGTTCATGGACGAGCACCGGCAGCGGCGTGGTGATCCGACCGGATGGAATGATCCTCACCAGCCAGCATGTCCTCGCCGATGCGCTGGCGATTCATGTGACGCTTCATGACGGCCGCCGAATCCGTGCGCGGCAGGTGGCCTCTGACCCGCGGGCCGATCTGGCCGTCATTCAGATTGCCGTTGACGGCCTGCAAACTGCAGACCTGGGCGATGCACGCAACTTACGCCGCGGGCACGTGGTGCTTGCGATGGGAAATCCGCTCGGGCTTGCCGGCGACGGCCAGGCGGCCGTGGGGATGGGCATCGTCAGCGCGATCGCCCGTCCGCTGCCGGGTGCATTCGGTCAGGAGGAGGATCGGTATTACGGCGACATGATTCAGACATCCGCGGCGATTCAGCCGGGTCATTCCGGTGGTCCGCTGTATGACATCGACGGCCGCGTGGTGGGTATTCTGACGGCAGTCAGCGCGCCGCAAAGCGGAGGCGAAGGAATCGCTTTTGCCGTTCCCATCGCGGCGCGAACACGGCAGGTGATCGAGCGCCTGCTGACCGGCCGCAGCGTGGAGTATGGCTACATCGGGGTGGAAGTGGCCTCGCAGAGTCGGTCGGTTCCCCCGACTGCACACGATTGGTCGGAACCGGGTGTTCGCGTAGCGACGGTGTCACCGGGCAGTCCCGCGCAGCGTTCGGGCCTTCGCGAAGGCGATCTGATTGTGCGCGTGGGAGAGCAGCCCGTGCACACGGCGGATGAGTTCATTCAAGTCGTCGGCGCGCTGGAGCCCGGTATTTCCGTGGAGATGGAAGTGTTTCGCAGCGGTGATCGTCGCATGGTGCGCGTCGACGTGGGGCGACGACCGAGCGCATCCGCAGGAGCGCCGACGGCGGCCTCGATCTCGTTTCGTGGGGCGATGCTCGGCACGGTGGATCGCTCGGTACTGAGCCATGCCAATCTGCCGGATGCGGCGCTGGTCGTGTTGATGGTCGGTGACGACACGCCGGCGGGTCGAGCCGGTCTTTCGCCGGGCGATATCATTGTGCAGATCGACGGCCAGCCGCTCTCGGCGGATGCCGGATATCAGCTCACGCAGCGGACGGATGAATGTCTCCTGGGACTGGCCAGCGGCGGTTCCATTCTGATTCCGGTCCGATGATCGGACGTTGCCGCGGTGCTTTGATCGGGCGTACAATGGCCGTGGTGATCGGGATCAGCGGCCAGCCGCCGCGAGGCCGATTCGCTCCGCTCGCGAGGACCATCTTTTTCGCATCCGCCGCGAGGGACTCCTTCACCGATGATGTCGTTGTGAGTTCGGGCGCGAGCTTGCCGACTGTCCGGTGCGGTTCACAGCAGACGAGGACGCCATGTCCAATCATGCGAAACTGTCGATTCCCAGTGTCAACGGGCTGGCAAAGATCCTGCGCGATGTGCAGGACTTCCCCAAGCAGGGAATCGTCTTCAAGGATATTACGCCGCTGCTGGCAGACCCCGCGGCGCTGTCGCTGGCGGTCGAGTTTCTCACGCAGCCGTTCCGCGACCAGCACGTCGATCTGGTGGTCGGTGCGGAGAGCCGAGGTTTCATCTTCGGCACCGCAGTGGCGCGGAATCTCTCAGCCGGTTTCGTGCCGATTCGCAAGCCGGGCAAGCTTCCCTACAAGACGCGGAAGGTGGAGTATCAGCTCGAGTACGGCACAGACGCGATGGAAATCCACGAGGACGCCATCGGCGACGGCGACAAGGTGCTGATGATCGACGATCTGCTGGCCACGGGCGGGACCATGGCCGCCTGCTGCCACCTGGTCAATTCACTTGGCGGGCAGATCGTCGGCGTGGCGTTTCTTATTGAACTGTGTTTTCTCAACGGCCGGGAGAAGTTCAACGGGCTTCCGGTTCACTCGGTCATCAAGATCGGCGACGGCCAGGTGCCGATCACGTCTGATTTTTAATTCAACATTACTGACACACCGCAGCCGTCTGCAACTGCCGGATCGAGACGGTCAACAGCAAGGCCCGGGACGCTGTAAGCCCCGGGCCTTTTATGTGAGCGCGATTCCTGTAATGCCGGTTGGGCTTTAGATGCCCAGTGCGGTCAGGAAACCGGGGATGTCGCCGGCATCGACCGCCGTGCTGCCGTTGAAGTCGCCGCAGGCGCAGTTGTTGCCCGGCGAAGTGCCGTTCACGAGGCACTGCACGAAGGGATCGATGTCGATTCCGTCGACCAGCGTATCTTCATTCAGATCACCCATCAGGATGCAGGACGGAATGATGTTCAGGATCGGCGCGGAGATGACGCTTTGGCCATCGGGGTTGGTGACGCTGATTGTACGGAGGCCGGTCGCCGCGGCGTTCGAGACCGTCAGGTTGAGGGTGATGTCGGTCGGGTTGGTGAAAGTGATGCTGTTGACGGTCACGCCGCCGCCGTTGACGGTTGCAGCGATGTGATTGGGGTAGCTGGGATCCGGATCAAAGAAACCGGAGCCGGCGGACGAAGTACCGATGATCTGCACATTGACGTTGGTCGCACCGGTGGGAACGCTCGGCGGATTGGCCGATGATGGCATGGCCGGCGGTGGGGCCAGCACCTTGAAGACCCGCATGGCCCAGGAGTTGGTGGCGTTGCAGTATTGCTGGTTGGTCCAGATGGTCATGCCGTCCGTGGGATCGACGCTGGTCATGGAGTAGTCGCCCCAGCGCTGCGTACCGGACGTTTCCACGTTGTAGTTGAAGGAGGTGCCTTGGGCGATCACCGGAGGGGTGTCCATCTGACCGAGCGTCTGGCTGGCGAGTCGACCGGTGACAGCGATCTCGGCGCGACGGGCATCACCACCGACACTGGAGCCGAAGACGGCATGTCCCTGGAGCGTCATGGCCACCGTGGGCATCCAATACCGGTTGAAGTTCGTCGTGGCGCTGTCAAAGACCGTGCCGGATTGCCGCACGGTCGGGGTGGCAGTGAGGTTCTGCAGCTCGTACCAGCGGCAGCCGATGCGGTTGCCGGTGCTCGAGGCGATGCCGGCCGTCGTGACACGGAAGTTGTGTGCGGTCCAGAGGGTGCGTAATCCGGTCAGTTGATTCAGATGGATCGTGGCGAGAAAAAGCCGGTCGTCGATGGCGTCGAGCGGACGCGTGCTGCCCAGCACCGGCACGGCGGTCGGGAACTGCGTGGCCGGCACGGTGATCAAAATGTTGCCGGAGATGGTCGGCGTGCCGCCTGGAGTGCTGACGCGTCGCATGGCGAGCCGACCGAAGGCAGCGTTGTCAGCGCCGATGAAGTAGCCCTCGTTGGTCACGGTGTCGTCGTTGGAGACGCCCATCGGGGCGAAGGGACCGGCGCCGGTGCCGGCGACGATCTGCCGGAACGCAGTGACCACGATCGGGCCGCCCGAGGTGACTGAACTCTTTCGCACAACGAAGCCGGTTGAGCCGATGTAGGTGGTCAGCGAGGAGTTGAAGACGTTGCCGCCGATGTAGACGGCGTTGTTGTCCACACCAAGCGAGGGGAAGTCCAGCAGGCCACCGGTATCCGAGTTCGGCGTGGTGCCGACCAGGTCATGCTGGAAGAAGTAGAACGTGAAGTTGGCCGTGCTGTTGACGGTCGGGCCGCTGCTGACGGCGAGCAGCACGCGATTAGGTAATGACAGATTGATGCAGGAAACAAACCATCGATTGGTGGTCCGGTCGAATCGTACGCGAGGATCGGAGGTTCCAAAACCGTTTCGCACGGACTGGAAAAAGCCGTTGAGCGTCGTATTCAGGCCGAGCACACCGGCTTTGCTATGCACGCGGAGTCGGCCGTTGCTGCAGCTCAGGTACTGCGTGGGTCCGACATCGCCGACGGTATCCGGCGGAATGAAGCCGCCGGATGTGCCCAAGTCCTGCACGTCAAAGGCCGTGCTGAGCGTCTGCGGAAGGCGCGGCTCGGTGCCTTCTCGGTTGGGTGTGATCTGGTCCTCGTGCTGCTCCTCCAGGGGTTCAATGTCAGACCATCGCGAGACCTGCGGAGATGAAGGGTTCTGTGGGCGGTGCTTGCGCCAAGGCAGTTCAATCTCCGATTTGATCGTGAGCGATTCCGGTTGTCGGGGTGCAGCGGCGGCATCTTCGAGTGCGGCGCGGGCCATGATCTGCTCGACCGATTCCGTTACGCCCATCTCGCCGACCCAGACGATGCCGGGAATGCTGGCATCGGGGTTGTTGTTCAGGGCTTCCCAGGCAGCCATCTCCTCGGGGCTCATGACGACCGGTTCTGCTTCGTGAACCGAACCGTCGAGCATGGAAAGCTCCGCGCCGTCAGGCAGGCGGATCAGGGGTGATCGCTGCGCAGCCGATGCAGCGTCCGCCTGTGCGACGCGCGAGACGGATTCCGTTCGCGGAGCGTCGGAAACGCAACCCGAGTTAAGAATCATCAAAGAGAAGAAACAAAAGATGGTATTTCGAACAAAGCGGTTCACAGTAATACTCCACGCACGATGAGGTTCCAGGGCGGATCGCTGGTGAGCTTCCTGCTCATGACAGACCGCCCGACTTGGCTGTGCTCACCCACTCCTTCGCATTGCGTAGACAGGTTCGATCCGTGCGAAGTTACTCGGATCGATGACAGGGTCGGCCGTGATGACAATCTGGGTAATCGACGGACGGTCGCCGCGAATTGATGGCTGACCGTTCCGGACGCGTTGCAGCCCGATTTAGCAGGCCCGCGAACTGCGGAACGACAAGGCATCCCACCCATGCATCACCCGCTACTAATTTACCTATTCCGACGCCGCAAGTAAAGCACCGGTTCGGCCCATAACTACTTTTATTTTAAGGTGTTAGGTGGATTGCCGTGTCATCTGAACCACACGATAAGCCCATCTGATGCATGTTCAATCGGCGTTCTGGTCACCTTGGTGTTCTTGCAAATCTGTCGAATGTGGAGGATACTATTTGGCTCGATACAGGGGAATCGCGACCCTCGAAGGAGTTGCTACCAAGATGTATGCGATTATCGAAGACGGCGGCAAGCAGTACCGCGTTCAGAAGGGCGACACGATCTACGTGGAGCAGCGCGAGTTGAAGGACTCCGCGAAAAAGATCGAGTTCGACCGGGTTCTGCTTCTGGGTGACGGCGCCAAGAGCAAGATCGGCACGCCGCTGGTGGAGGGCGCCAAAGTGACGGCCAAACTGGAGGCCGCGGTTCGCGGGCCCAAGCTCGACATCGTCAAGTTCAGGCGGCGCAAGGGTTACAAACTCAAGAAGGGCCATCGCCAGGACCTGCTCAAAGTGACCATTGATACGATCACCGGCTGATCTCCGCCCTCGCGGGGGGACGATGCACAAGTTCGCGGCAATCACCTCATCGCAAGAATCCATCCAGAGAGACGGATGACAAAGTTCGCATGGACGCCCCTGTTTTTTCTTACAGTGGCACTGCTGGGTCCGGCTTGCGCGAATCCCGCCAACATCGACCGGGGCATTACTCGTGACTCAGATGAAGCGGCAGAGATGAGCACCGTGACGCGCGCGCCGGTTGCAGAGCAGCCGATTTCCACAAAGCCGGATCATCTGGTCGAGACCGCTTCCGCAGCGCCGCAGAAGCCCGTCCGCGATGTCGCAGCGGGTGATCTCGTCTCGTTTTCGCTCGGGCTGGTACCCGGCGACATGCTGTATTACGTCATCGAGAGCGAGTTTCGAGAGAGCGGCGGGGTTCCGCCGCTGCTGTCGTATTCAACAACGATCAAGGATCGCAAGACAATCAGCCAGAGGGTGATGCCGAACACGCTGCGTCAGGCGACGACGCAGGAGGCCGAGGACGACCCGCTGATGACCATTCTCTGGAAGGTCGAGCGCTACGAAGTCACTGAACAGGGAATGAAGGATACTCTGACGTACGATTCAGTCCGGCACATCTATCCGCCGCCCTCGCTGTGGGAACTCGGTACCGTCGCCGGGGCGAAGGTTTCTTTTTTTATCGATCCGCGCAACAGCCGCACGGAGAGCTTCAACATCACGCCGGCGAAACCGGCCGGCGAGACCACGCGCCGCCCGCTGAGCAAGATCGCCACCAAGTGCCAGCTCAATGAATCGAACCTGACCGCCCTGCTTCACGACCTCGGCCCGTACTGGATGCCGGTCGAACCGGTGGCGATCGGCGAGACGTGGACGCGCGAATATACCGATGACATGAAGAACTTCGGCAAGGTCGCAACGACGCTCCACTGTACGCTGCAATCGGTCAAGAAACTCGGTGACCGCCGAATCGCAAGGATCGAGCTGCTCGGAGATGTGGTGCTGGAGCCGGCTCCACAGCCGACGACTCGGCCCGGTCAGTCGCCGCGCGCGAATCAGCAGCGCGAATTCCGGATTGAACGTTCGACCTGCAAGGGAACGGTGGAGTTCGACCTGGCGCGAGGTGAGCTTTACACGCTGAACCTGCACCGTGAGCTGCACTTGACCGCTTCGGTCGAATCGGAGCGCAGCGGTACCATGGAACTCAAGACCGGCTGGGCGCACCTGCTCAAGGTCAGGACCGGTCATACCCCGCCACCCAAGCCGCTGATCGTCGGCGGTCCGAAACCGCCGGACGTGCCTCCGGAGGACAAGCCCGACCGGCCGACGGTCCGGCCCCCTGTTCCGATCGTTCCGAAGCCCTCGGTCGGCAGTACCACACAACCGGACACGCCGTGAATTGGTCTGCTCCGGGATACGTCGAAAGTACCTAAAAACGGCCTGATTCGCTTGACATTAGTGATGTCAAGATTTATGACACAAACAAGCGGAATGCCCCGTGCAGCCAGGAGGGTGAGGGTTGCCGCCTTCCTGACCGACCGACATCCCGGCAACCTGAATCGGATTTTCGCGAATGGGTGGTCAGGCAGAAGAATACACACCACCCTAACCTTTGGCCACGAAACCTTGTCCTTCGAAGGAGAAATCACTCATGAAGTCAGTCATCGCCGGTGTTGCATCGTGTCTGGTTCTCGCCGTTTTTGCAGGTTGCACCCCGAAGTCGCAGATTGCCACGGTGTCGTTCAACGAGCGCACCCAGCCGAAGACGGTTCTCAGCGAGCAGTACATGCAGGTCGCCGTGCTGAATGCCCGGATGGACGAGTCGGATGCTCAGGTTGATCAGGCGAAATGGTCGAGCATGACGGCGGATATGCTGCAGCATTATCTGGAGCAGGCACGCGAGAAGTATCACATGCCCTTTAAGCTGGTGGATCGAGAGCATCTGAAGTTTGCCATGGGCGAGAAGGACCTGGCCTCAGCGGGCGTAACTGACAGCGGCGATGCCATGGGGGCCGCACAGCTCCAGGGCGCCAAGGCGATCCTGACGAGCAAGGTGACGATCAAGATCGACAAGCAGGTGGGCAAGAAGCGCACGATCGATGCCATGTCGGTCTTCGGCGGCGGCTGGTCGCGCGGCGGATACGGTGGCGGCGGCGTGGACTCGACGGAGGTGGATGAGGAGGCACGAAATATCACGGTCACGTGCCAGTTCCAGCTCAAGGACCCGGCGACGAACGACATAATTGTATCGCACAATGCCATGCCGTCGCAGCACTTCGAGAACACCAAGTCGGGCTTCTTCTTTGGTTCGAGCAAGACGGAAGCGGACATGACGCCGCGGGACCGGGCCATCGGGGCGATCATCGAGCAGCAGGCGAAGGAGTTTCTCTGCAAGTTCATACCGGTCGAGTTTTCGGAGGAAATTCGCGTCGAACATTCGAGCAATGAAGACAGCGTCGCCGGTGTCCGCGCCCTGATCATGGAAGACTACGAGGCGGCCCTCGGCAGCTTCAAGCAGGCGATCGCCGCGGACGGCACCGATCACAAATCGCTCTTCGGCGCGGGCGTGGCCTGCGAGAAGCTCAAGCGCTACGATGATGCCCGGAAGTACTACAAGATGGCGCAGTCCTTCAAGACGGATAATGCCGCTTACAACGCGGCGATTCAGCGTGTCTCCCGTGCCGGCTGATGCCGTGCAGGGCGAGCGTTCACTGCATGCGTTCGCGCCGACGGTTGCGCCGGCGAGATGAGATCAGCGTAACGAGCACGGTTCCTCTTACTTACGGGAGACTCGAACATGAATCGAACTGCTACATCCCTGGCGATGTTCCTGGCGTTCGCGGTGCTGCCGACGATCTGCCTGGCGCAGGACGCGCAGCGTGACGCGCAGAACAAGCTGCTGGCCAAGCGTGCGGCCGAGGCCGACGCTTATCGGAAGCTCGGCGAGACGGTGCAGGGATTGCAGATCACCTCGGAGACGTATGTGCGCGATTTTGTCGCCGAGTCGGATCAGATCCGGACGGACTTTGACGGGTTCATTCGCGGTGTGCGGTTCGGCACGCCCAAGTGGGACTCCGAAGGCACCTGCAGCATTGAGGCCGAAGTCACTGTGGCCCGGGTGATCGAAGAACTCAAGCAGATTCACTCACGCCATTACAAGGGCAAGACCCTCAAGGCCGAGGATTTTGAGAGCATCAAGCGCTACGTGCAGAAGGATGTCGTCCAGGTCATCGGCATGGGTGTTCCCCGACCCGAACTTCCGCCCGATGTACCCGGCGGCGATCTGCCGATGCCCAGCGGTGTGACGGCCCCGGAGCCGGCCATTCCGGCGATCTGGAAGTCGATTCCGCCGCAGGAGCGGCTGATGGCCCAGCGGGCTGCCTCGCTGGACGCCAAGCGAAAGCTGCTCGAGCGCATCAAGGGCCTTCGGGTCACAAGCGAGACGCGCGTGCGCGACTTCGTTGCCGAGTCCGACGTGATTGATGCCGAGGCCCAGGGGATGCTGGTCGGCGCGCGCGAAGTGGGCAAGCCCTATTTCCATCATGACGAGCTGATTGTCGAAGTCACCGTCGAAGTGCCGGTCGAGTCGGTCATCACCACGATCAAGACGCTGCACAAGCGACATTACAAGGGAGACCGGGTGACCGGTTCAGACATCGAGCAGGTCACGCAGCACATCAAGAGCCAGACCTTCGACGCCGTAGGCATGGGCGTACCTCGACCGCAGGCCATTCAGGCGGTCGCGAGCAGCATGCCGACCCCGATCCCCGACTGGGCCGCTCAGCCGATTCGTGCCGAGGGCATGGGCGTTCCTCCGGCTGACAAGGCGGGCACACCGCAGGGCAAGCTGATGGCTGCCCGGGCCGCGGAGCTGGACGCCAAGCGCCGACTGGGCGAGGAAGTGATGGGTTTCCGGATCGACTCGTCGACGACGGTTCGAGACTTTGTCGCCGAGCACGACCAGATCAATACGCAACTGAATGCCTATCTTCAGGGCGCGTATGTTAAGTCCACGCGCTATGACGACGAAGGCACGGCGACAGTGGTCGTCGAAATGCCCGGCATGAAGATCTGGGAGGTCGTTCACACCTACATCCGCGTACAGAAGATGCGATAAGGCCAGACGCCTGAGCAACATCGAGAAAGGTTCATTCCATGTTTCGCAAAATCCTTATTCTTGCATTTGTCGTCTGTCTGACGGCGCCGTTCTCCGCCTGTTCGGAGAATGAGTACAAGACCACACAGGAAACCCAGGAGCAGCGCGAGTCCGCTCCGCAGGATCAGTCACCGGGGACGATGATCGTCGAGTAAGTCGGTCGCCCGGGGTGAGGCAATCAAGTGCACGCGATCTACGCACGATTGTCGCATCAAATTGTTCGAAAGCCCGGGGAGCGAGCTTCCCGGGCTTTTTCTTCTTGCCGTTTCGCTGCGTCCCACCCATCGCGAGTTGTCGGAAACACATTCCGTGCGATAGCGATGCTGCTGGTTCTGGCCGGTGCGGCGTGTTTGCAGACGGGTTGTCACAACGATCAGGATATCATCGACCGACACGAGCAGGCGCTTCGCGCGGAAGACGACGCCGAGCAGCGCTGACCGAATGCATTTCTTAAGCGACCGATGCGAGCCGATCGATTGCCGGCGAACGCCTGCAAGGCATTTCTTACGCGAGAGATGCAGCACTGCCGGAGTTTTGATACAGCATTTTAGTGTAGTGGTAGCAGTCGCCGACTGTTAGTCCGAAAGGACTGGACCTCAGCAGCCGGTGGCAAGCGCAGCGTCGCCACCGGAATGCATGGGCATCATGTTATTCGACCCCGCTGGGGTCGAATTAGTTTTTCAGGATTCCTTATTACAGGTGCGTTGCACCTGCCTACTCGATTCAAGCCCGATGGGCATGGTCAAATAGCAACCGCAACGGTAAAGGTTAAAGTGCTTTAGCCGACGATCCCGGGAACGGCGTCTGTAAGATCAGCGTGGCGGTCGTCGCCTACGGTCCGGACTGCAGGAGCAGTTCCAGGAACGGCTGGACATCGAGACCGTCCACGAGCGTGTCCTCGTTTACATCTGCGGCGCAGTACTCATCCGACCCGATGAAGAGTTCCGGATTCAGCGCCACGATGACGAACAACTCGATGTCGTCGAGGTCGGTGATCTTGTCGCCGTTGACGTCGCCCGGACGGCGGTTTACACACACGTCGCATTCGTCGCCCATGCCGTCACCGTCGGAATCCTTCTGGTCGGGGTTGGGCACAAGCGGACAGTTGTCACAGGCGTCGCCGAGACCGTCGGCATCTGCATCTTCCTGATCGGGGTTGGGATCATTCGGGCAGTTGTCGCAGGCGTCGCCGAGACCGTCGGCATCTGCATCTTCCTGATCGGGGTTGGGATCATTCGGACAGTTGTCGCAGGCGTCGCCTACGCCGTCCGTATCGGCGTCTTCCTGATCCGGGTTGTAGTCACCTGGACAATTATCGCAGGCGTCACCCACGCCGTCTGAATCGGCATCCTCCTGTTTCGCGTTGGGCACGAACGGGCAGTTGTCGAGACAATCCACCACGCCGTCGCTGTCGCTGTCGAGTGAGTCGTCTTCGCCGCAGCCGCAGATGCCCGGCTCGGTCTTGTTGGGATCATCCGGGCAGCCGTCGCAGGCGTCGCCGGTTCCGTCGGAATCCGCGTCCTCCTGATCGGGGTTGGGATGGTTCGGGCAGTTGTCGCAGGCATCGCCGACGCCATCGGAGTCGCCATCGGCCTGGTCGACGTTCGACACGAACGGGCAGTTGTCACAGGCATCGCCAAGGCCGTCCGAATCGCTGTCGGCCTGATCTGGGTTCGCGGTGTTCGGGCAGTTATCACACACATCGCCGACACCGTCGTCGTCGGTGTCTTCCTGATCCGGGTTCGCGTCGAGCGGGCAGTTATCGCAAGCGTCGCCCACGCCGTCCGAATCCGCATCTGCCTGATTCACATTGGGCGCGAGCGGACAATTGTCGCAAGCATCACCGATGCCATCAGAATCGGCGTCTTCCTGGTCGGGATTGGGATCATCCGGACAGTTGTCGCAGGCATCGCCTACGCCGTCGCCGTCGCTGTCCTGCTGGAGCGGATTCGAAACTGTCGGGCAGTTGTCACAGGCATCGCGGAAGCCATCGCCGTCGGTATCGGCGCCCATGTTCGGACAGCTGATGATCCGTACGGTGGTTGTCGCTGAGATATCGCCGGTGCTCTCTCCGAAATCACAATCCAGTACGCGCGTGAAGGAGGAAGCACCCGCCGAAGGCGCCAGACTGATCACGGTGCCTGCCGAGGGGGCCAGCACTTCGAAGCGCAAGGTGGTGGCGAGGTTACCGGGCGGCGGGTTGGCGTTTGAACCGCCGAAGGTGAAGCCATAGTAGAGGGCCTCGCCGTCAGCGATGTTGTTGTTAAGGCCATCGGGATCGAGAAGAAAGCCGTCCGTCAACCAGGAGTAACTCGATCCGCTGTTGGTACGGCCGAGCAGCTTCAACACGGCGGGGTCGTAATGGATGATCGCTTCGATGGAGGAGAAGCACTCGGGAGAGCCACTGTCGGACTGCAACCGAAGCTGAACCAGAATTACCGGGGCGCTGCCGGTCTCCAGCGGAATGACCATCAGCGGCGGTGATAGCTGAATGTCGACGTCCGCGGTTGCGGAAGCCGTGCCGAACCCGAGGAGGGCGAGGGCGGAAAAGATCATCGAAAGGCAGCGGACAGACCGTTTCGGCGCGCAAGTACGGATCGTTCCCCGAGCATTGATGAACATGAAAACGTCTCCATTTCCTGCCGGCGCCCGAGTTGGACGCCGGCAGGGCATCGGTTCTTCGTTTTAGTCATCGAATCTCGGGCACGGACGACTCGGAATTCGTCCTACCGACGTCGTCGGCGCAGTCGCACCTTCATCGCGGCGAAGCCGACCAGTGTCAGCGCGGCGCCGAGGCCTGTACTGACGCCGCAGGGCGGCGGACGCAGGCCGTCTTCCTCAATCCATACGTCGAGATCCAATTGGTTCACTTCGCAGTCTTCGTTGATGTCGAACTTCGGACGACCGTCGATACGCACCGGAATACCGAAGTCATTGAACGGGCAGACGTCGTTGCAGTCCGGTACGCCGTCCTTGTCGCTGTCCAGCGTGTCGTCCTCACCGCAGCCGCAGATACCGGGCTGCGTCTTGTTCGGATCATCCGGACAGCCGTCGAGACAATCCGGTACGCCGTCTTTATCGGAGTCGACATCGGATACGCCGCAGCCGCAGATGCCCGGTTCGGTCTTGTCCGGGTCTTCCGGGCAGCCATCCTTGCAGTCCGGCGTGCCATCGCCGTCCGAATCGGTATCCGGTTCGCCACACCCGCACACGCCGGGGTCGGTCTTCTTCGGATCATCGGGGCAACCGTCTTCGCAATCGGGCACGCCGTCACCGTCGGAATCCGTATCCGGCTTTCCGCAACCACAGACGCCGGGCTCCGTCTTATTCGGATCGTCCGGACAACCGTCATTGCAGTCCGGTGTGCCGTCGCTGTCGGAGTCATCATCACTGACACCGCAGCCGCAGGCGCCCGGTTCGGTCTTGTTGGGATCGTCCGGACAGCCGTCGATGCAGTCCGGCGTGCCATCGCTGTCGGAGTCATCATCACTCGCACCGCAGCCGCAGGCGCCCGGTTCGATCTTATCCGGGTCCTCAGGGCAGCCGTCCTTGCAGTCCGGAGTGCCGTCACCGTCGGAATCCGTATCCGGTTCGCCGCAACCACAGACGCCGGGTTCGGTCTTGTTGGGATCGTCGGGGCAGCCATCTTCGCAATCCGGTGTGCCGTCGCTGTCGGAGTCATCGTCACTGACACCGCAGCCGCAGGCGCCCGGCTCGGTCTTGTTGGGATCGTCGGGGCAGCCATCTTCGCAATCCGGTGTGCCGTCACTGTCGGAGTCATCATCACTGACACCGCAGCCGCAGGTGCCCGGCTCGGTCTTGTTGGGATCGTCGGGGCAGCCATCTTCGCAATCCGGCACGCCGTCGCTGTCGGAATCGTCGTCCGATTCTCCACAGCCACAGATGCCCGGCTCGGTCTTGTTGGGATCGTCCGGACACCCGTCGTTGCAATCCGGTGTGCCGTCGCTGTCGGAATCGTCGTCCGATTCTCCACAGCCACAGATGCCCGGCTCGGTCTTGTTGGGATCGTCCGGACACCCGTCAACACAATCTGGCGTACCATCGCCGTCAGAATCGGTATCGGGTTTGCCGCAACCACATGCACCGGGTTCCGTCTTGTTCGGATCCTCGGGGCAGTCGTCTGCGCAATCCGGCGTGCCATCGCCGTCCGAATCTGTATCCGGTTTGCCGCAACCACATGCACCGGGGTCTGTCTTGTTCGGATCGTCCGGGCAGCCATCGAGACAGTCGGGTGTGCCGTCGCTGTCGGAGTCATCATCACTCACACCGCAGCCGCAAGCGCCCGGTTCGGTCTTGTTGGGATCGTCGGGGCAACCATCTTCGCAATCCGGCACTCCGTCGCTGTCGGAATCACCGTCGGACTTGCCGCAGCCACAGATGCCCGGATCGGTCTTGTTCGGGTCGTCCGGACAGCCGTCGAGGCAGTCGGGCGTACCGTCGCTGTCGGAGTCGTCATCGGACTCGCCGCAACCGCAGATACCCGGTTCGGTCTTGTTCGGATCATCGGGGCATCCGTCGACGCAATCCGGTGTACCGTCCTTGTCGGAATCCTCATCACTGACGCCGCAGCCGCAGTAACCCGGCTCGGTCTTGTCCGGATCTTCCGGGCAGCCATCGGCGCAGTCCGGCGTACCGTCACCGTCGGAATCGGTGTCCGGTTCACCGCAGCCGCAGAAGCCCGGCTCGGATTTCTTGGGGTCATCTGGACAGCCGTCTTCGCAATCGGGAACGCCGTCACCATCCGAGTCCGTATCGGGCTCGCCGCAGCCGCAGATGCCCGGTTCAGTTTTGTCGGGATCATCGGGGCAGCCGTCCTGGCAATCCGGCACGCCGTCGCCGTCAGAATCCGCATCGCTGACGCCGCAGCCGCAGATGCCCGGCTCGGTCTTGTTGGGATCATCCGGACAGCCGTCGACACAGTCCGGCGTGCCATCGCTGTCGGAGTCGTCATCGCTGACGCCGCAACCACAGGCACCGGGATCGGTCTTGTTCGGATCGTTGGGACAGCCGTCGATGCAGTCCGGCGTACCGTCACCGTCGGAATCCGTATCCGGCACTCCGCAACCGCAGTCGCCGGGTTCCGTCTTGTTAGGATCATCGGGACAGCCATCTTCACAGTCGGGTGTGCCGTCCTTGTCGGAATCGCTATCGGGTTCGCCACAACCGCAGACGCCCGGCTCGGTCTTGTCGGGATCATCCGGGCAGCCGTCGCAGGCATCGCCGACGCCATCGCCATCGCTGTCTTGCTGCAAAGGGTTGGCATGGTTCGGGCAGTTGTCGCAGGTATCGGGAAAACCGTCGCCGTCACTGTCCGCACCGCCGGCGAGGCAGTCCACCACCTTGACGACGGCGGACTGGGAGATGTCGCCGGTGATGTCACCGAAGTTGCAGTCCAGGACGCGGGTCTCCGCCTTGGAGCCGCTGCTGTCCAGCAGGGAGACGGTGGTGCCATCTGTCGGCGCCAGCACGCGGAATCGCAGCGTCGTAGCGATGTTGCCGGCCGGCGTCGCGAAGTTGCTGCTGCCGGAACCGAAGCCGAAGTACAGGGCCAGGCCGTCTCCGATGTTGTTGTTGATGCCGTCCGGGTCGGAGAGGAAGCCATCGGTGAACCAACTGAAGGCCGAATTGACATTGGTTCGTCCGAGCAGGAGGAGCTTCGTCGGGTCGTAGCTGATGATCGCTTCGACCGAGGAGAAGCACTCAGGGGACCCGCTGGTGGAGCGAACCCGCAGGTCGATCAGCACGATCGGGGCCGGGTTCAGCGAGGTCAGCGGCACGACCGTCAGCGGCGGACTGAGCGAGACGTCCACCGCCGCACGGAGCGGGGTGCTCCATGCAAGATGCAGACAAGCAGCCAGGCACAGCACCGCCGCGCAGATCCGCGCGCGCAAACGAGTAAGACGGGGGGTAGCACTCAGATTTGAGAACATTGTTCTTCTCCCTGATGACCCGAGCCGCGGTTCTTAAGCGCGTACCCGAGACATGGACATCCCCCCAGAACAACTAACGGACAAGCGCTGCGGCCTTCTGGATCAGAAGACCGCAGCGCGGGAGAGCTTATTCGATACGAGGCGCTGCGCTGGGCCGCGCCTCGATTTCGTGCATCACTGCGGCCGGAGGGCCCTCTTCGGCGTCGCCGGCGTCAGGGACTTCATCTTCGCGGAGAGTTCGTTCGTCAGACCGTGCTGACGCTCGAAGATCTCAACGTCGCGGTAATCGAAAATGCCGTCGTTGTTGAAGTCGACAGCAGGTCCAACCTGCGGATCAAGCTCGCCGATCGGTACGGAGACGCGCATCGACTCGAGCGGCGTGGCAAACCTGCCGCCCGGCTGCGCGAGGCCCACCGGATCGCACGTGCAGGGCACGGGCTGAATCGGGAATCCGGCCGGCGAGTTGAAGAACTGCAGGTCGAAGGCATCAACGATGCTGTTGAGACTGAAGTCCGCATCGCGCGTGAGCGGCGTCGGCGTGAACGGTCCGCACGGCAGGTTGACCGCCGCCTGACCGAATTGCAGCAGGAACCACGTCAGGTCGTTGATGTCAACGTCGCTGTCGTTGTCCGTGTCGCCGCCGATGAGCACCAGGGTGGCCGCCGTCTGGAACTCGGTCCCGTTGATGATCAGGGCCTGCGAGTCGTACTGCGTATGTTGCTCATCCTTCGCACAGATGGCGTCATAGTCGCCGCACGGCACTTCGAAGACCGCCGTACCCGTCGCACCCGGCAGACCGCCGGTGAAGGTCACGTTTACAAAGACCGGGTCACTGCATACGCCGCCCGACTTGGGCACGAACTTGATGCAGCGGGTCCGTGAGCCGCCGCCGGCATTGACGCCGCGGAGCTGGACATGTGCCCGGATGGTGTTGGTGAAGGTCACTTCCACGTCGTACGTGCACTCTGCGACATTGCCGCAGATATCTTCGGCGGTGCAGGTCACCGTGGTGATGCCGACCGGGAAGACGCCGCTCTCGTGTGAGCAGTGAACCGGGATGTTGTAGTAACCGCTCCGAGCCTTGTCATCCTCGCCCTGGTAGTCGCTCTCCAGGGGGCAGTTGTCGAGGGCGATGAGCTTCGGCAGCTCAACGTAGGCCTCGCACTGGCCCGGATCGGCGCTGACGACGATCGGCTCTTCGGGGCAGTTGACGAAGTACGGCTCGGATTCGTCCGTGATCGTGGCCGATGCCACGCAGGACGACTCGTTGCCGCAGCAGTCACGCACGGTGATCGTGATGTCGAGGTTCGCCGGACAGGTCAGCAGGTCGCAGACCCAGACGTATCCCTCGATGAAGTACTGCCCGTCTTCCTTGCCGGAATAGAACTTGTAGACCACACAGGGGTCGATGTACCCCAGGTCTCCGCTGGCACAGACAGATACCGGGCAATCATCGTACTTACCGTTACCACGGGGAACACCCTTGTCATAGCAGCACGAGTAGAAGCCACCGTTCTCGATACCTGCGGCCAGATCGTAATCGCAGTAGCGGGTATCGATGCACTGGTCGAAGATCTCCGCGGAGAAATAGACGTACGTGCAGCATCCTTCGCCCATCGACATGTCCGAGGCCTCGCAGGAAACGAATACCGGAGGATCGGTGTCGCTCAGGGTGATCATCTGTTCGCAGGAGCTGACGTTACCGCAGCTGTCTTCCGCGTACCAGGTGCGGATGATGTGCAGCGGATCAGGCATTTCTTCGCTGTCTTCATAGTAAACGCTGGAAACGTTTGAGCAGGCGTCATAGACCTCGGGCATACCGGTGATTTCCAGCATGTCCGGAGTCTCCATGCAGCCGAGCTCGACGTCCGGCGGGCAGTAGATGACCGGCGGAGTCTCGTCGCGACCTGTCGCCGTCAGGACGAGCGGCTCTCCGGTGATACCGCAGCAATCGCTCGCCGTGATCTCGATCAGCAGCGTGGATTCGCAGGCATCGAAAGGCACGACCACCATGGCCGTACCGACCACTTCGTAACCGCCCTCGATTTCCAGGATTGTCGTATTGGCAATCCAGCCCGTGCCACCGATCTTCTGCACATTGATGGACTTGTCATCGACGCAACAATCCAGGATCGTCGCGCTGAATTCCACCGGCGCTTTGCAGTTGTTATTTACAGCCGCCGGCTCGGGATCGTCGCCGGTGATCGACGGGGCCATCGTGTTCTGCACGATGATCACGTGCTTGCACTCGGCGGTGTTGTCGAAGGCATCGCGGGCTTCGTAAATCCGCACGATGATCTTCGGCGCCTCACAGCCGTCGCCGGGGCTGACGAACTCCTGCTTGAGCGTGACTTCCACGTAACCGCAGTCGTCTGAGGCCGATCCGCCGATCTCCTCGAATTCTTCGAGGTTTTCGGCCGGAGGCGGCACTTCTTCGATGCACTCATAGAAGTCCGTAATCGGACAGGAGATGATCGGCGGGACCTTGTCCACAAAGCAGAGCGTCTGGACGCAGCTGCTCGTGTTCTTGCAGGCATCCGTGGCTGTCCACGTTCGGAAGACGCAAGGCGGATTCTCCTGCACTTCGTCTTCGTAGCCGATGTCGATCTCGCCTTCCTCGCTGCAGTTGTCTGTCGCCGTCGCGTAGCCGGTCACCGAAGGATCGATGTCGGAACCGCACGGCAGCTTCAGGTTGTCGGGAGGACACTCGATCGCCGGGCCGTCCTTGTCGAAGATCGACAGCTCGAGATCCTCGCTGCTCGCGTTGTCGCAGCAGTCGGTTGCGTGGACCGTCACCACCACGTCGGCCGAACAGCCCTCGAGGTCGTACACTTCGACCGAGCCGGAGACGAGCAGACATCCCTTGGCGTCCGAGATGCTGTAGTCCGGCTCGCCGGCGGAAGCACCGGTGACGTTGACCTCCACGCTGATGCCGTCCTTTCCATCGATGCAGCAATTGTCGCACACATAGGCCTCGAAGTAGACCGTCGCGGTGCACTCCTCGCCGATGTTGCCGTAGGCCTTGCCGCCGATGGACGGAGGCGTTGTGTCAACGACTTCAATGGTCTGGACGCACTCGGACGAGTTCTCACAATCGTCGGTCGCCGTCCAGGTTCGCGTGATCGTGTATTCCGACGGGCACTTGCCAGGGGTGATCACATCCTCGTAATCAACCGCCGGCTGCGAGGTGCAGTTGTCCTCGGCATAAGCGTAGCCCGTGTTGTCGGGCGAGGTGGGGTCACCATTCTGGCACTGCCTGCCTCGCGCACCGGCCCGCTGAGCGGACAGGTCGAGCGATTCCATGTGCATGCCAGGGCCGTGGTCCTGCACGACACCAGCAAAGGTCAACGTGCCCGGCGGCGGCAACAGTCGAGACTTCTGCTTGTTGCCGTTCGAGGCGGCGCAGAAGACTTCCTGCGGTACACAGACCGGAATCAAGCAACACGAATTGATCGCGCACACGGAGCCCGGCGGGCAGGATTCGCCATCACAGGGGATCAGCGTAGCACATAGCGTGCTGCCATCGACGCAGACGCCGCTGGCCCCGCCGCCTGCCAGACTGGCACAGACGCAATCGGGGTTCGGTGCACAGGGGACAAAGGTCGCACAGGTCGCGGCTGCGCACTCGGGGGCATCGCAGATACCGCTGGAGCATAAGATGTCGGCGTTGAAGGCGCCTCCGCGGTTGCTGCAATCGATATCCGTCGTATCAATGCACTCGTTGGGGCCGAGGCAGCACGATCCGAAGCTCGACGGGACAATCCCGCCGCTGCATTCGACGACCGCATCCTTCGGGCAGAACAGCTCCGGTGGAGTCTCATCGCGGAGTGTGGCGTAGGCAACGCAGTAGCCGTCGCCTTCCTTCTTGCCGCCGCCCTTGATGTCTCCGCGCGGAACCTGGCCGCCGCTGTGATTGCCACAGCAATCGATGGCTTCGAAGATCACGGCGATCTCTGCTTCGCAGCCCGGATGGACGCTGTAGACCAGACTGCCGCTGATCGAGACCTCCGTCGGGCTGATCTGATTGGGCTTCCCGAAGTCGATGCTGACGAAGCTCGCGTATCCAGAAACGACTTCGGCATCGACGAGGATACCGCCCGAGTGGATGCAGCAGTTGTCCGTCGCCGTGGCCGAGAAGGTGATC
Organism: uncultured Planctomycetota bacterium; assembly: GCA_900696465.1. Taxonomy (GTDB): domain Bacteria; phylum Planctomycetota; class Phycisphaerae; order UBA1845; family UTPLA1; genus UTPLA1. The sequence continues at coordinate 4,555 of CAADGE010000035.1, read as the reverse complement.
ACACCGGTGCAACTTGAATCCAGCGTACCCCCTTCTGCCTCGCAGGACGTGATGACCGGCGGCGTCGAATCGATGACGTAGATCGTCTGGACACACTCGCTCGTGTTGTCACAGGCATCGGTCGCGTACCAGGTACGGTAGATGGTCTGCTCGGCCGGGCACTTGCCCTGAGCGACTTCATCCACGTAGGTCACATCGACCTCGCCGCAGTTGTCCGTTGCATTGGCAAAGCCGGTGTACTTCGGATCGGACGAGCCGTCGCACTCGACATACGCCGTCGGCGGGCAGGTGAGTTCCGGGAACGTGGAATCGATGGTGAAGGAGCCCGTATTGACCAGGTTGGTCATGATCGGGCTGCCCTGGAAGCTGAGGGTCGAGGGTAGCACGCCGCACTGAACGAGCGTCAGCCCCTCGGTGGTTACGCAGTCATCCTGCGCGGTGACGGTGAAGACCAGGATCGCCAGGAGCGCATCGCCCTCGCGTGGCGCGAGGCCCGGGCCCCACGGCTGACTGCAGGGATTGTTCGGGTTCGGCGGAACCGCAACGCCGCCGCTGATGCCCAGAAGCGCCGTATTCACGGTACACGAACCCAGCGCCTGGCCGATGTTGCCCGGGACGTGGATGGTGAAGGGGCCGGTGCCGCACGGCGGATCGACGTCATCTTCCTCGCATTCCGTGTAGCAGCTCTGGGTGCCCTGGAAGGTCAGCTTCGATGAGTCGTACTGGATGAAAGCTGAGAATCCGGTTACCGGATCCAGCAGATTCCGCATCCAGACCTCGACTTGAATCTTGCCGCCGACATTTTCCACGCACGAGGGAATCTCGAGGTGGATCGCGTTCGGAGGCGTCGGATCACAGGCATCGCCGACGCCGTCATTGTCGGCATCTTCCTGGCCAGGGTTGAAATCGAACGGGCAGTTGTCGAGACAGTCAACAATGCCGTCGCCGTCGCTGTCGAGGTCATCCGGCGTGCCGCAGCCGCAGAGGCCGGGCTCAACCTTGTCAGGATCGTCCGGACAGCCGTCGCAGGCGTCGCCGACGCCATCGCCGTCGCTGTCTTCCTGTTCGGGGTTGTAGGCGTTCGGACAGTTGTCGCAAGGATCGCCGACACCGTCGGTATCCGCGTCTTCCTGGCCCGGGTTGTCCTTGTCGGGGCAGTTGTCGACACAGTCGGGAATGCCGTCGCCGTCGCTGTCGAGATCATCCGGAACATGACAGCCGCAAAGTCCTGGCGCGGTCTTCTTCGGATCGGTCGGGCAACCGTCGCATGCATCTCCGACGCCGTCCATATCCACATCCGACTGGTCAGGGTTGTAGACGTCCGGACAGTTGTCGCAGGCGTCGCCGACGCCGTCCTTGTCGGCATCTTCCTGGCCGGGGTTCGAAACGAACGGACAATTATCGATGCAGTCCGGAATACCGTCGCTGTCGGTATCGCCGGTCTCGAACTCGCCGCAACCGCAGATGCCCGGTTCGGTCTTCTTCGGGTCTTCCGGACAGCCGTCGCAGGCATCGCCTGCGCCATCGCCGTCGGTATCGGCCTGGTCAGGGTTGTAGTCCTTCGGACAGTTGTCGCAGGCATCACCTACGCCGTCCTTATCCGCGTCGGCCTGGTCAGGATTGTTAACATCGGGACAGTTGTCGCAGGCATCGCCGAAGCCGTCCGAATCGGTGTCTGCCTGATCATGGTTGGCGTCGTTCGGGCAGTTGTCGCAGACATCACCTATGCCGTCGCTGTCCGCATCTTCCTGGTTGGGATTCGCGTCGTTCGGGCAGTTATCGCAGGCATCGCCGACACCGTCGGTGTCAGCATCTGCCTGATCCGGGTTTGAGACGAACGGACAGTTGTCGAGACAGTCAACGATGCCGTCGCTGTCGCTATCGAGATTATCGTCCTGGCCGCAACCGCAAAGGCCCGGCTCGGTCTTGTTCGGATCGTTCGGGCAGCCGTCACAGACGTCGCCGACACCGTCGCCGTCACTGTCGAGCTGGTCGGGATTGGCATCGTCGGGACAGTTGTCGCAGATGTCGCCGACACCGTCGCTGTCGAAGTCTTCCTGATCGGGATTTGCGTCGTCAGGACAGTTGTCGCAGGCGTCGCCGATTCCGTCGGAGTCGCTGTCGAGTTGATCGGCGTTTGCGTGGTTCGGGCAATTGTCGCAGGCATCGCCTACGCCATCACTGTCGGCGTCTTCCTGTCCGGGATTTGCAACATGCGGGCAGTTGTCGCAAGCGTCCGGAATGCCGTCGCTGTCGCTGTCGATGCCCGGCGGGGAACAGCAGACGCGTGGCGAACTGCTGTTTCGCGGTGTGGGTGCGGCAACGGTAAAATCGAGATTGTTGTTGTCGGTCTCAGCGCAGCCCAGACTGTTCCGTACGGCCGCGGTGGAAACACTCAGATTGGCGGTCGAACCGGCACCCTCGAAACAGGTGGCCGTCGCGCCATAACCGAGGAAGTCCACTGTGGCGGCTTCACCGGTCGGGCAGCCGACGCCTACCGTGATCGTGGTATTCGTGTTTCGGAGGGCAACTTTACCTGCCGCCGTGCTCAGGCCGAAAGCACCGGTAACGTTCGGCGTCGGGAGTGCCACGCCGTTCGCACCGCCGGAACTGAGTTGAATAAGATAGTAGCCGCCGGGCATGATGGTGCCCGAAAGGTCTACCTTGCTCCACGACGTACCGCCGGCCGTGGTGCCCTGCACAGACCACCCGGCGAGATTGACGGGCGTGTCGCCGCGATTGTGCAGCTCGACGAAGTCGTGCGTAAAGGGTGATCCGGCGCCGGAGCCGCCGCCGCCGTAAACCTGGCTGATCACCACGGTGTTGGAAAGGGCGTTGGCCGACGGAGCGAGCGCCAGCATGGCTGCCAGCGCGAGCAGAATCGAACAACCACGAATCGACAGTTTCGCGTTACGCATCATCTTTACTCTCCTCGAATAGAATTCTTCGCGGCCGGAAACGCCCAGTACGGGCGCTGCGAGCCTCCTCGAATCGAAGGGTCCCCCGAAGTCACTTCTTACAGACAGAATGATTCATCCCTTTCACTAGGGTGAAAACACTGCGTTTGTCATGCACCGGAACGGGCGGACGAGGAATATTGAAGCTTCTGCTCTCCCCCGAACGGTCGATCCATCCTGCCGCCTCCCTGGCAAGAATCAGAATCGCGGCAGGGCTCTTCCCTGGCACTGCACCAAATCATGATTATGCCAGAAGCTATAGGTCCGATCAATGGCTGGCGGGTTAATAATCGCAGGACAAGTGTGGAATTGTGCCTACAATCGGGGGCACCCCGTATTGTTGGAGTGATGTGTCCGCTGAGGCGTGAGATCGGTTCAGTTTTGACCGGGCGCCCAAAGTCGCCGCGGAATTCCTTGATCGAACTGAATACAATGACGGGTAGTCCTCGCATCTCTCACAGCTTCACGATGCTGTAAATCGGAATCTTCGATATTAGTGGACGATTGCTGCTACAACTCCTTCTTTGCGTGGCGAAGCGTATCGTCGATAGTTCGGATCAGCCGATGCCAGATCGACGCGCGGGGCGAGCGGAACGGTCTCCAGAACCGCAATTTCCTCGCTGGGGCCAGCATCAGCTTCTCAAAAGTGCTTGACGGATCAAGACTAATGCAATATGCTGGAGTGGTTAGGGCCTGTATGGGGGAATGTATCGACGCTTCGCCGGTGTTCCCCGGAATGGAACGACTTTTCAATCGAACCAGAATGATGGGAACGCCATCTACATGTACGATTGTCGCTCTCGCATTAACTTTTCTCGCGGAGGCAATGTAATGGCCAGAACTATGCGACTAACGAGCTGGATGGGGGCATGTATCGCCTTGGCGGGGGCGATTTGGTCTGCAGCGGAGGTCCGGGCCGGCGTCCCGTGTCCTGGTGGTGCTCCGGAGATTACCTTCTATGAGGATTTCGACGGGGATGGCTTTGGCGATCCCGGTGGCGCGACCTGCCTGGGCTGTGAAGTGGCCGATTGTGAAGCCATGGACCCCACGATCAATTGGGTCGACAACGCGGATGACTGCGATGATTCCGACCCTGGGGTTACCCAGTTTACCTTTTATGAGGATTTTGATGGGGACGGCTTTGGCGATCCCGGTGGCGCGACCTGCCTAGGGTGCATTGTTGCCGATTGCACGGCCATGGACCCCACGATCGACTGGGTGAACAACGACGATGATTGCGACGATACAGACCCGGCGATCGGTCTACCGCAAACATGGTACGAGGATCTGGACGGCGACGGTTTCGGTGATCCGACTGTGGATTGCTTCGGCTGCCCGGCCGATTGTCCTGGATTCGTGGATAATGATCAGGACAACTGCCCGGCAGATCCGGACAAGACGGACCCCGGTGTTTGCGGTTGCGGCGTGAGTGATGTCGATACCGACGGCGACGGGACACCGGACTGCAACGACAACTGCCCGGCAGATCCGGACAAGACGGACCCCGGTGTTTGCGGTTGCGGCGTGAGTGATGTCGATACCGACGGCGACGGGACACCGGACTGCAACGACAACTGCCCGGCAGATCCGGATAAGAC
>CAADGE010000034.1 GCA_900696465.1 uncultured Planctomycetota bacterium | reverse complement strand
GCTCGAACGTACCGCCGTACATGCCTGTAGTACCAGGGCCGGCGTCGGGCTGGCCGATGGTGCCGGAGAGTTCGTATGTGCCGCCGGCGCTGGTGCCGCCGCCGCCGTCGATGGTGTGCCAGTCGATCGAGTACGGCGATCCGGCCGAGACGATCGGAAGCGTCAGCGACAGCGATACAGCCAGCATGGATATCACCTTCTTCATCATCGCAGGGCTCCTTCATCCGCAAGGTTCAGTTTGTCCAGAACGGCTTCGACCTTCTCAAGGCGTTGCGTGAGTTCGGCAATCCGCGCCTCTTTTTCCGCCTGCTGTCGATTCTTCTCGGTGTGAAGTCGCTGGTTGTCCATCCTGAGTTCCTTCATCGCCTCTACGAGCAGGGGTGTCATTCGGCCGTAATCGACCGAGAGATAGCCATCCTCACCGCGACTCACGACCTGCGGCAGGACCTTCTCAACCTCCTGGGCGATGAAGCCGAGCTGACGCGCCTCGGCGAACTCATGATCTGGGAACTCCGCGCGCTTCCAGTCGAAGGCCACGCCGCGAAGCCGATCGACTTTCTCCAGCGCCCCTGACACCGGCGTGACATGCTCCTTGAACCGCGCATCGCTGCAAGCGCCGATCGTTCCGGTCGCGCAGATGTTCCCGACGACATGCAGCCGCTGGGTTGGACTGGACGTACCGATCCCAACGTTGCCGCTGCTGGTGCACACGAGAACGTTGATATTCGCATTTTCCGCAGTACCGTGGCCGATTATGAGCTTGCCGGAGCCGTCAGGTAAGCCGCTGCCGCTCGAGATCATCCGCCAGTATCGACCGCCCTCGCTGGTGTTTCTGAGATCGAACCAGGTACCGAAGTCGGATGACGATTCGAACAATGCGACGCTGCGCGTGGTATCAGCCACGTGAAGTTGCCTGACAGGATCCGGAGTGCCGATACCGACTCGGCCGTTGTAATGGAGTGTCATCTGAGCAGGACTGTTTCCGGTAAAGAAGTGCAGCGGATGAAGACTTCTCGTTCCCAGCCAGCCGCCAACGGGTGTACCGCCGACGTAGGTACACAAGGTGATTGTGCCAGCCATGTGGCTGATTCCGTAATCGTTGCTGTTGGTTCTTACGGTCAGCGGATACTGCGGGGACTGTGTCCCGATACCGATATTGCCCGAGGTATCGAGTGTCATCTGAGCAGAACTGTTCCCGGTAAAGAAGTACAGCGGATGTGAGGTCTGCGTCCCCAGCCAGCCGCCGATCGGGCTGCCGCCGACATAGGTGGACAATTTGGCAAAAGGACCAGCATGAGTGATTCCATACTCGTTGTAATTCGTTTGGACCGTCAGGCGATCCTGCGGCGTCATCGTTCCGATGCCGACCTTTCCACCAGAGTCGACGTGGATTCCCCGCGTCTGCAATGCATACGGCGTAGCTGCGATCCGCTGCCGCGGCGAAAGCGGCTCTCCGTTTATTTCAATCTGCAGCCACCGCTCACTCCCATTGATGGCGCTCGAACCGAAATCAAGCTCCACCGTAAAGAGCCCCTCGGTCACCGGTACATCGGTCAGCACGATCGGCGATCCGACCGGTGCATTGAGCGTTGCGTGGCTGTGAAGGGCGAACGTCATGTGATGCGCACCACCGGCATGGCTGCCGCCGTCTTTGAGCTGCCCCTGATACGTGAAGGCCGTACTGAGCGGCTGGGCGAGTGCGACCTGGCACGCCGCCAGCAGAATGAAGCACGCCACGATCGCGAGTCTGAAGTCCTGTCGCCGATTCATTTGGATGCTCCTTTTTCGGCTGTAAACAAGAGAAACTGGGCCTTGAGTTCTTGAATCTCCGCGCGAAGCGTATCCAGCTCCGCATCCCGAAGTGCCAACTGGCGATCCTTCTCGGTGTGAAGTCGCTGGTTGTCCATCCTGAGTTCCTTCATCGCCTCTACGAGCAGGGGCGTCAGTCGGCCGTAATCAACAGAGAGGTAATCATCCGCGCCGCGGCTCACAATCTGCGGCAGGACCTTCTCAACCTCCTGGGCGATGAAGCCGAGCTGACGCGCCTCGGCGAATTCATGATCTGGGAACTCCTCGCGCTTCCAGTCGAAGTGTACGCCGCGAAGCTGCTCCACTTTTTCCAGCGCGCCCGCGACCGGCTCAACGTGTTCCTTGAACCTTGCATCGCTGCATGTTCCGATCGTCCCCGTGGCGCAGATGTTCCCCACCACGTGCAACCGCTGCGAAGGCGACTGCGTGCCGATGCCGACGTTTCCGGTGTTCGTGATGCTGAGTCGAGCGGCGCGAGCCGTATAGAAATCGAGACCGGAGTTATTCGGCGAACCACCGGTCCGGTTGGAACTAATGCCTTCACCGGAATTCATCCCGCCGAGGCGAAGTCCCCGATAGGCCTGACCGGACTCCGGTGCCCCATTCGCCAGGTTGGCGGCATCGAGCAGCATGCCCCCCTGCACGGCGAAGAGTTCGTGCGCACCGATCACCCCCACGCCGACATTGCCGAACATGCTGACATGCAGTCGACTGCCGCTGATGTCAACGTCGCCGCTGACGGATAATCGACTGGCTGGAGAGTTGGTGCCGACTCCCAGACTGCCGCTCACGTTCATATTCCCGACTGCCAGCTGCGACGACGCGACGTACTGCGTCTGGATGGCGATGCTGTTCGCGCTGGAGGCAGCGATTCGACTGAAATGTCCGGGCCGTGCGACCGCCTGCCCGAAATCATTCCTCCCCCATGCCGCCATGTTGCCATTGGTGCGAATCGCGAGATTGTGGTAATGGCCGGCCGCGATTCGTGTGTAGGTGCCGCTCGGGACGTTGCACTGGCCCCAATCGTTGTTTCCCCAGGCGACCAGCGTCCCATCGCTGCGGATTGCCAGACTGTGTATGAAGCCGGCTGCGATCGCCACGAAAGTCCCCGCAGGCACGTCGAGCTGTCCGTGGGCGTTGTTGCCCCACGCGGTGAGCGTTCCGTCCGAACGTATGGCCAGACTATGAAAGCCGCCCGCTGCAATCGCGGTGAAGGTCCCGGACGGCACGTTAATCTGGCCTTCGAGGTTGGACCCCCATCCGGCAAGCGTGCCATTCGTTCGGATTCCGAGACTGTGCAGGTTGCCGGCGCTGACCGCCAGAAATGCGCCGAGCTGATTCTCGATCTGCCCGGAGGAATTGTCGCCGTATCCGAAGACTCTCCCGTCATGGCGGATGACCAGACTATGGCTGCCGCCCGCCGAGATTGCCACATAGGTGTCGGGGAGAATGCCGATCTGTCCGGACTGATTGTTGCCCCACCCGACCACAGTGCCGCCGCTGGTCATCGCGAGTGCGTGACTTGCGCCGGCTGCGATATCGACGAAGTTTCCGATGGGATCGAAGTACAAGGTTGTGGCATTGGATCCCCATGTTTGGATGGGGCCGGCGAACCCCCAAGGCGCATCCAGAATTTCATTCGGAACATCGGTGATCGCCGACCACGGCACCGTCGTCGCGGTGGTCGCCAGCGCTGCCTTTACCGCATGCTGCGCGTACGGAGTTGCGGCAAGTCGCTGCCGTCCTGATAGCGGCGTGAACGCCCCCGCGCTCTCGCCCGGCCGAACGCCGATTGCCAGCCAGCGCTCGCTGCCGTTGAAGTGCTCGCCGAAGTCTAGCTCGAACGTGAAGAGCCCGTCCGTAACCTGGATGTCTTCTGCGACGACCGGTCCGGCGACGAGTGCCGCCCATCCGTCATCGCCGTCGTAGAGCGAGAACTCCAGATCGTACAGACCATTCGCCGGGCTGCCGCCGTCCTTGAGCTGCCCCTGATAGGTGAAGGTGGTGCCCGTAGGCCCGCTGCCCAGCGCGCTTCCGGCAAGCAGGATCAGCATTGTGACCTTCATCGTGACGAGCATCGAATAAGACTTCATTGCACCTTCGCTCCTTTCGGGTTGGGACGGACCGGCCGGCGTCGTGCACGGACAGTTCAGCCGGCAAACCGGTACGGGTTCGATATGTGTGGACCGGCCTGCAAAAAGCAGTTCGCAGAAAGGGGCCTGAACCCATCACTCTGATTCGGGAGCCGCGCAGAAAATCATCGCCGCGTCAGGTCGCAATGCAGTAAAGCCATCTTATAGAAGGAGTTAGACAGCAGAGCGTCAGTGGACAGCCGATGTGATGGTGGATGCTGCTGGCCTTACGCAGGTATGGATTCAGTAAACGATCACGCCTTCGACAGGAGAACTCGCCGTTGCGTAGAGCTTTTTCGGTATCCGACCCGCACGAGCCGCCAGATACCCCGCGTCGAGTGCGTGGGCCATCGCCCGGGCCATGGCCACCGGGTCCTTCGCGCTTGCGATGCCGGTGTTGAGCAGAACACCGTCGGCGCCGAGTTCCATGGCGATGGTCACGTCGCTGGCCGTGCCGACGCCGGCATCAACGATGACGGGGTATTCGGGGTCGCCCGCCTTGAGCATTTCCAGAATGATGCGGATGTTGTTCGGGTTCAATACGCCCTGGCCACTTCCGATCGGACTGCCCGCGGGCATGACACTCGCAGCGCCGGCCTCCTTGAGATGACATGCCGCCGCCACGTCGTCGCTGGTATAGACAAGTACGGAAAAGCCGTCTTTGATCAACTCGCGCGTCGCCTCCAGCGTGCCGACCGGGTCGGGTAGCAGAGTCTTTTTATCGTGCAGGACTTCGAGCTTGACCCAGCTCGCGCCGGGGTTGCCGAGCTGTTCGAGAATTTCGCGGCCGAGCCGTGCCACGCGGATGGCATCTTCGGCGTTAAAGCACCCGGCGGTGTTGGGCAGGATCGTATAACGCTTGGTGTCGATGAAGTCGAGCAGACTGCGGTTGTCCTTGTCGTACAATCGCTCCCGGCGCACGGCAACCGTCACCACTTCGCAGCGGCTGGCTTCGAGGCACTCGCGCATCAGCTCATAGGTCGCGTACTTGCCTGTGCCGACGAACAGACGCGAGCGAAAAGACTGCTTACCGATCTTGAGAGGTGTCGGATCCATCGATCATTCATCCCCATCACGTTGCCGAGTCGATCACGGCGACGTCCTTGTTCCTATTTGAATTCCTGGAGTTGTGACATTTTACCCGCCGCCGACCAGTGTCACGATCTCCACGCGATCACCATCGGCCAGCGGCGTCTGCTCGTACGCGCCGCGGCGGACGATCTGCTTGTTCACCTCCACGGCAAACGGCGGCCGCGGCTGCCTTCGTGCGATGAGCGTGGCCACCGTCGCCGGTGCGTCGATGAGTGCCTCGTCGCCATTCAGGCGGATTCGAAGTTGTTCAGGCAATGCCATGCCTCCGCTCCTGCCGGAGATTATAGCGAATCGCCCGGTTTCGTTGTGTCCGGCACCAGCACGCGCGTGTAAAGCCAGTAAACGAAGATCAGGAATCCGCCCTCCAGCGCGAGACCCAATGTCGCGTCGATGAAACCGTGCAGCCAGACGAGAAGCACAGCGAAGGTCACGCTGTTGAGCACGATCGACGCCACGGCCTGCAATCGCTGACCCGAAACGCCCGGCTCGTCGCGCGGGGCCCTCCGAAGCCCCCAGAGCACGGCCGCGGCGAAGGTCGCGGACAGCGCAATCGTGTATGGCAGCAGCGTCACGACGGTTTCCCGATCATCCGCCTGATAGAAGACGACGGCGATCGAGACGATCAGCGCCCCGAGTGCGATCCAGACGGAGAGAAGCGCCAGCATGTGTTTGATTGTGGCGCGAAGCGGTTTACGTGTCGAGACGCAGTGGCCGTCCGCAATCCAGAATCTCAAATCTGAAATTGCCCTGTAGAAATCCTTCAACTTTGTGCCTATTGAAGGCCGTTATATGACTCATGAGCACTCAACGAAGCATGACGCGATCGCCGAAGGCGTTGGCCAGGATGGCCCTGCGAGTGGCTGG
>CAADGE010000033.1 GCA_900696465.1 uncultured Planctomycetota bacterium | reverse complement strand
TTCGGCCTTGATCCACCGTTCGGTAGTTTCAACGATTACGACACTGGACTGCTCCGGGCGGGTGTCGCCTATCTGCTCACGTACACTGCCCGCGTGCACCACTTCGACCCCACACCGCCGGGCACCTTCGGCCATGGCGAGGGTTCACTCAATTTCACCATCACCCCCGTCCCCGAACCGGCCACGCTGGCGCTGTTGGTACTGTCAATCTCGATCTTCAAACCCCGCCCCGGGATCATGTTGCGTCACACGGCGTGAACGCCGTGGCGCTTCGACGCCGGCGCTCCTGCTCGCCGCTCCGCAATTCGTAAATCGAAACACGTCATTCGTACTTCCCCGGCGCGTGCGCTGAGCAACGCTTCCAGCAGAAGGCAACCCATGCGCGCAAGTTCCGCATCCCAAGTTCCCCTCCGCGCCCTCCGCCCCTTGGTCCCCCGGACCCTGTGCGTTCAACTTTCTTCAACCCCAATCCGCATTTCCGCCCCAAAAATCGGGTCTGTTCAAGTAAATTCAACCTGCTATTTTTCACATGAATTTCATCCATGCCCGTCTCGAAAGACTTGCCCGGATGGCATGGCCGCACGGGAAGGGAATTCCGCGTGAGCGGGCGCGAGAAGTATTCACATACGAGCGGAGATTCACACCTTGTGATGCTGCCCCGTTACCCCCAGTGGATCAGACCGGTGTCGTAGCGGTGGGTCAGGTCCTGGTGACGCGGCATGACTCGTATGGCGTAACCGTGCTGACCGCTGCGGCGACAGGGAATCGTGCCGTCGTAGGTGAAGGCGCCGTTGTCAAGGTGGTTGCCGCAGCGCATTTCCTCCGCGCTGCCTTCGACGAGCTGGCCGTGCGGGTCGATGCGGCCGTGATAGAGCTCGACCACGACATCGTCGGGCCGGACCTTCCCAAGATGCACCTGTGCCTGCACACGGACCTCGGCGCCGACGGGCAGCTCGCGGGCGTCATCTGCCTCGACGTGTTCCACGCGAACATTGCTCCAGTCGGTGGCCAGTCGTCGCTTCCATTGAGAGAGGGCCTTGGCCGCGGCATAGGCATTGGCGGAGAGATGTCGCCAGCGATGGGCAGCGGGGACGTAGAGCCGTGCGGCGTATTCCTCCAGCATGCGATTGGTGTTGAACATGGGGCAGATCGTTCGCATCGATGCCTTCATTCGATCCGTCCAGCCGCGGGGAACGTTGTCCGCTCCGCGTACGTAGAAAGCGGGCACAATCTCCTTCTCGATCAGATCGTAGATGGCTTCGCTCTCAATGTGATCACGATACGACGGATCATCGTAGATGCGGCCCTCGTCGATGGCCCAGCCGTTTTCGCCGTCGTAGGCCTCGGGCCACCAGCCGTCGAGAACGGAGAGATTCAGTCCGCCGTTGGGGCCGACCTTCATGCCGCTGGTGCCGGAGGCCTCTCGCGGCTTGATGGGATTGTTCAGCCAGACATCGACGCCCTGCACCAGCACGCGCGCCACGGTGATGTCGTAATTCTCGATGAAGACAATGCGCCGGCCGAGGAACTCGTCCTGAAGGTGATTGAAGATCTCCTTGATGACGGCCTTGCCGTTTTCATCACGCGGGTGGGCCTTTCCGGCGAAGATGAATTGCACCGGGCGATCCTTGTTCTGCAGGATCCGCAGCAGGCGCTCCATGTTTTGAAAAAGCAGAGCGCCTCGCTTGTAAGGTGCAAAACGCCGGGCAAAGCCGATCGTCAGGGCGTCGGGATCGAGCAGTTCATCCGCGGACTTGACCTCGGCCGGCGTGGCGCCCCGACGGCGATACTGTTCTTTGAGCCGCTTTCGTGCGAAGGCCACCAGGGCGATGCGGCGGCGCTCATGGGCGCGCCACAGTTCGAGGTCAGGAATCTCATCGACGCGCCGCCAGACGTCGTGATCGACCGGGTCTTCTGTCCACGTTGGACCGACATAGCGATCGAGCAGGTCCGCCATTTCGGGCGCGATCCAGGTGCTGATGTGAATGCCGTTGGTGATCGAGGTAATGGGAACTTCTTCACGCGGGGCGCCTGGCCAGACATGATGCCACATCTCGCGCGAGACGTGACCATGAAGGGCACTGACACCATTGGATGCGCCGGCCAGCCGAAGGGCCAGCACCGCCATGCAGAACTCTTCTTTCGGATCGGAGGCGTCCACCTTCCCCAGGGCCGTGAACTCCTTGAGCGACAATCCGATGCTCGGCAGATACGGACTGATGTACTTTTCGAGCAACTCTTCCTCAAAGCGGTCGATCCCGGCGGGGACCGGCGTGTGCGTGGTGAAGACCAAGGCACCGGTGACGGCTTCGCGCGCTTCTCCGAAGTCGAGCCCGCCCTCGGTGCGGCGCTGATGAATCTGCTCCAGGGTGAGAAAGGCGGAATGGCCTTCGTTCATGTGGCAGACGTCGGGCGGCTGACCGACTTTATTGAGAGCGCGCAGGCCGCCGATGCCGAGCAGGATTTCCTGCCGGATGCGCATCTCCTCATCACCGCCGTACAGGCGAGCGGTCGTCTCCCGATCGCGCGGATCGTTTTCCGACAGGTCCGTATCGAGCAGATACAAGGGAATGCGGCCAATCTGCGCCTTCCAGACGAGAGCGTGGACTTCGCGCTCTCCGATCGGCAGCGCAAGCTTGACCGGTCGACCATCGGCACCCAGCTCCGGCAGCAGCGGTATCTGATAAAAATCGGAAGCGGGGTACTCCTCCAACTGCCAGCCATCGGCGGTCATTCGCTGCTGGAAGTAACCGAATCGATAGAGCAGACCAACGGCGACGAGCGGGATTCCCAGATCACTGGCGCTTTTGAGATGGTCGCCGGCGAGGATTCCCAGTCCGCCGGAGTAAATCGGCAGGGACTCGTGGATTCCGAACTCCATGGAAAAGTAGGCGACCCGCGCATCCTTGAGGTCAGGAAAACTCTTGGCGAACCAGCCCTCGCGATTCATGTAGTTGTCGAAGGCGCCGAGAACGCGCTGCATGTGGGCCAGGAAGGCCTTGTCGACGGCGGCCTGATCGAGCCGGCGCTGGGCGAGGTGGGCCAGAAACTTGACCGGATTATGAACGACGTCCTCCCAGAGGTCCGGATCGAGGCGGCGGAAGAGCTCTCGGGCGTCGCTGTTCCAGCTCCACCAATAGTTGTAGGACAACTCTCGAAGCCGGGAGAGCGGCTCGGGCAACGCCGGGACGACGGTGTAAGTTCGCAAGCGATGCATGGCACGATCCTTATCGAGTAGCGCGATCATTATGTCGCGCGGGTCAGTTGTTAAATCACGCTTCGCTCGGCCGGCCATCGAAGGCGGTAACAGACTCGAAGCGATCTGACTTTCTAAAGTCCTGCACGCAGTTCGTCAATTGGCGCAAAGGTGCCAGGTGAGAAATGCAGATTCCGGCCCCAACTGGCAGACGCTTCCTGCTCAACAGCATGCAGGTCGCCTGATCTGCACTCCAGAGGTCAGACAGCATGGTGCCCGGAATACCAGGCAATGGCCCGTTGCAGGCCTTCGGCAAATGGAACGACCGGCTCATACCCGATCACTTCGCGTGCCAGTTCAATTTCGGCCCACGAGTGCTTGATATCGCCGGCCCGAGACGGAAGGTAATCGGGCTTTACGTTTCGGCCGAGCAGCCGATTGATTTCGGCGATGATCTCGTTGACGGTGATTCGGCTTCCGCAGGCGATATTGACGACCTGACCGGCGGTCTGCTTCGCCTTTGCGGCGAGCAGGTTGGCCGCGACTACGTTCTCGATGTATGTGAAGTCTCTGGTCTGTTCACCGTCGCCGTAGACTTTTGGCGGGCGATTCTCAAGGATCGCGGTGATGAAAGCGGGAATCGCCGCAGCGTACTGGCTGGTGGGATCCTGCCGCGGGCCGAAGACGTTGAAGTAGCGCATGGTGATCGTCTGGAGTCCGTAGCAGCGGTAGAAGGCGCGGCAGTAATACTCACCCGTGAGCTTCTGTACGGCGTAAGGACTGAGCGGGTCGGTGGGCATGGATTCGACTTTGGGCAGCCGCTCGGATTCGCCGTAGGCCGAGCTGCTGCCTGCATAGACGAAGCGGCGCACCTTCGCATCGCGCGCGGCCATGAGAAGCTGGAAGGTGCCTTCCACGTTCGCCCGATGACTGGCAGCCGGATCGGCGACGGACTTGGGCACCGAGGGAATCGCCGCCTGATGCAACACGACATCAACACCCTCGCAGGCGCGTCGCGCGATTGCGGGGTCGGCCATGTCGCCTTCGATCATTTCAATACGACCTTCGACCTCGGCGAGGTTCGAACGCTTGCCGGTTGAGAAGTTATCCAGGACGCGGACGCGGCAGCCGAGCTGTACGAGTCGGTGAACCAGATGTGAGCCGATGAATCCGGCACCGCCGGTAACGAGATAGTCCATCAGATTTCAGCCCCCTGCTCGGGCGCGTTGATACGTCCGATCAGCGCGATTCCATGTTGATCGGCGAGTTTGATTGTTTCCTCGCGTGAGAGCATCAGTGTCTTGCCCGCTTCGACGACGACGGCCGCGGCGCGGTGCTTCGCCAGCTGTCGAATGGTATCAGGGCCGATCGTGGGTACGTCGAAACGCATGTCCTGGTTCGGCTTGGCCACCTTGACCAGCACCCAGCCGCCCGCGCGGCAGAGCGCGCCGGCTCGCTCGATCATGGCGTCGGTGCCTTCGATCGCCTCGACCGCGATGACGTCCTTGTCCTTGACGGCAACGGACTGACCGATATCCAGCCGCCCCATCTCCCGAGCCATTTGCCAACCAAGGTCGGCATCGGCGGCCTGGGCCGGCGTCAGATCACGACTGCCGAGCCGTCCTGCCGTCGCAAGGGAATCGGCGCAAAATGCCGTCGAGTCGATCAATTCCACACCCTTTTGCAGCATCTCGTCGGCCACGGCTCGCAAAAGCGTGTCGTTTCGCCGATCGGCCGTGCGGAAATACCAGACCTTGATGCTAGTCCAATCGGGCAAATAGGCCAACCACTGCCGCCAACGGGGCATCTCCAGCATCTGCGCTTTTCGGACGCGCCCCGCCATGATGGCCTGGCGCACGCCCTCGCGTTGGAAGATGCGGATCCACTTGCCGAGTTGCACGACGCCGGCGGGATAGAAGACATCAGCTTCATCACGAACGGAGTCCGGGCAGTTGCCCTTGAGCCCCACGACGACGACGCGCAGCCCGGCGCGCTTCGCCCCGCGAAGGACAAGGACGGGAAATTCTCCCTGGCCGGCAATAAGACCGAGAGTGGGCATTCTGCTCGCAATCGACACTGCTGCCGAACTCTGACCTACACGTGTTCCTGCTGACACGACGCTGTAGAATTCGACCGGGTATAATACCCTCTCGTCTCGCAATAGATATCGGCGAACAATCGGCTACTGCAAGCACGACATGAAGAACCAAGCACAGGACTGGGCCTCTTTCATTCAGACAACGCGCTACACGCAGCGTTCGTTTCCACCCTATCGATTCATACCGGGCAGGCATCCGCACCCGATCGCCAGTCCGCAGGGGCACAGCTATGTGCCGCCGGGGCATGAAGAGCCGCAGCCGGTTTACGTGCCGCCGGAGCGGTGGCGGGAGAGCGAGGACTATCTCTATGGCTGCGACCTGTACAACCACGCCTACTGGTGGGAGGCGCACGAGGCGTGGGAGGGGTTGTGGCGACTCACGCCGAAGGGCAGCGCGCAGCGGCACCTGATCCAATCTCTTATTCAGGTGGCGGCGGCACAACTGAAGATCGTGCTCGGCCGGACACGGGCGGCTTTCGACCTCCGGGAGAGCAGCTCGCAGCATCTTGCCCTCGCATTGGAGCTGTCAGGGCAGCCGCGTTTCATGGGTCTGAATCTCGCCGAGTGGCGGCGGAGTGTCGATCACTACTTTGAGCTCGTGCTCGATCCGGAAGCAGATCCGCCAACGCACCGGCCGGATCATTTCCCCTACTGCCTGCCAACCTAGCGACAAGAGTGTCTTCACGCTGGCACAGCCCCCCTGTTTCATTTCTTATTGAGATTGAGTCTCATGTTGCAGAACTTCTCGCTTTCAGCGTTCGTCAGGGGAACTGGACCTTACATCTTCCCTTCCGTTGAAACGGGCGACTGTGGCACGAAACGTGTTGCGTTCTATCGGCCGACATTTGCCTATTATCTGTCGGACGACAACCGGGAACCCTTATGAGCCAGGCAGTCGGCATGGCGCGCACCGACCCATCCGCGACGCCAATCTTTTCGCGGCGTACGGACCGTCGAGCCATCGAGGTGGTGTTCACTTCATCAACGCTTGTGCTGCTGGGCTTGAGTCTTTTTGGCGAAGCACGCGGGTGGCCGCTGCAGGTTTCTCTGGCAATAAATCTGGCTGCCTATTTTACCGGCGGTTACTACGGCGTGCGCGACATGCTCGCCTCGCTGGCCGCGCGACGACTGGATATTAACCTGCTGATGATTCTCGCCGCCCTCGGTGCGGCCGCCGTCGATCAATGGCACGAAGGCATCATCCTCCTGTTTCTTTTCTCGCTGTCGAACACCCTTCAGACGTATGCGATGGAGCGATCGCGCCATGCAATCCGCAAACTTCTCAAGCTCCGTCCGACAGTGGCAACCCTCCTGCGGGACGGCGAGGAATCGGTCGTGCCGGTCGAAGCTCTGCGAAGGGGTGACATCCTGCGCATTCGCCCTGGCGAGATGATCGCGGCGGATGGCGTTATTCGGGACGGCCATTCGGATCTTGATCAGGCATCGGTCACCGGCGAGTCCGTGCCTGTGGAAAAGGGGCCGGGTGAATCGGTCTTCGCGGGCACGCTTAACGGCAGCGGGGCGATGGAGGTTGAAGTCTCGCGGCCGGTGAAGGAATCGACACTCGAACGGATCATCCAGCTTGTCGAAAAGGCGCAATCACTGAAAGACCGCACGCAGAGCCTGCTCGAGCGGATCGAGGGGCCATATGCCGTGCTGGTCATTGCCGGTGCGACCCTGGCAGCCGCGTTACCACCGGTGATGTTCGGCGCCGATCTGCGATCCAGTTTCTATCGCGCGATGGTGCTCCTGGTCGTGGCGTCGCCCTGCGCGCTGATCATCTCCACACCAGCGGCGATCCTGTCGGCGATCGCTAATGCCGCGCGTCGCGGAATCCTCTTTAAGGGAGGCGCACACCTCGAACGACTCGCGGGCGTTAAAGCCGTGGCGTTCGACAAAACAGGAACGCTCACCAGCGGGAAACTGCGCGTGACGGACGTGGTGCCGTTTGAGCAGAACGGCTCCACCCAAAGCGAAGCAGAGCTTCGCGGTCCGCTGCGAAGCGGAGCTTCGCAGTCCCCGATGGGGCTTTGCGATCCAACCTCGAGCGGCGACGGATTGCTCGCGCTGGCGGCGGCGCTGGAGTCACGATCTGAACATCCGATTGCTCGTGCCGTCGGAGAAGAGGCGAAACGTCGTAACCTTTCACTGCCGCCACTTGAGGATTTCCGCAATCTGCCCGGCCGCGGTGTTCATGCCCGTGCGAGCGGCTATCTCGTTTGGATCGGCGGTGAGCAGATGTACCGCGAACACGGTGAGACGGTTCCGCCACGTCTTGCCGAGGAGAAGTCGCGTTTGGAGGCGGCGGGAAAGACCGTGTTGCTCGTTCATCGAGAACTCGAACGTAGCGGCTCAATCGGAGTTCACGAGGCCGACGGCGGCTGGCTGGGACTGATCGCCGTAGCTGATACGGTGCGTCCTGAGGCCTGTCGGGCGATAGCTGCATTAAAGAAACAGGGCATACGGCACACGGTCATGCTCACGGGAGACAATCCGCGGGTCGCGGCGACGATTGCGCGGCAGGTCGGTGTGGATGAATATCTCGCGGACCTTCTGCCCGAGGACAAAGTCAAGGCGATTCACGATGTGCGCTCGCGCCATGGTTCGTTGTTGATGGTGGGTGACGGCGTAAACGATGCGCCGGCGCTGGCGGCCGCAGACGTGGGTGCGGCGATGGGCGCGGCGGGAAGCGACGTGGCATTGGAGACCGCCGACCTCGTGCTGATGTCCGACGAGCTCGCAAAGGTACCTTATGCGCTGCAACTTGGCAGACGGACGCGACGCGTCGTAGCGCAGAACCTGACGTTCTCCATGTCGGTCATCGTCCTGCTGATCATCGCTGCGCTGGGATGGAACCTCGCCCTGCCCGCCGGCGTCATCGGACACGAAGGCAGCACGCTTCTGGTCGTGGCCAACGGCCTGCGCTTACTTGCATTCCCGAGTCATCGTGGCTGAGGTTCGCAGCTGCTCATCGAAACCACGAGTGCAAGATCGATTTTCCATCCGTCGCCATGCAATACTTCACCGTAACGTAACGCCTGATTTGTAAGCTTTTTAGGGCGGACCGTACCAATAGAAATACGAATGCGGCCTCGGTATGATCGAGGCCGGTGAGGCGCGTTTCGACATGAGCATGTCGCAGTGCCCTCAACGAATGAGTGATTCGGCATCTGGAGTGTGTGAGGAATAAGAACATGTCGCAGACCAACGCTCGTCTCGCGCCGCCGACAAAAGAACGCAATGCCAGCCCGGGTTTGCAAGCACTGCTGTTGCTCGATATTTGGATTCGACTGGTGATCTGGTCCGTGGCGCTGAGTGTGACCCTTCTCGTACTGTCACGGACGGAGGCGGCCCGCTCGCTGTCGTGGAATAGTTTAATGACGTGGGGCGGGGCGTGGAATTTCTCCGTCACGGCGACGAATTTTATTCTGCTTTTTAACGTGGCATATGTCCTGACGCTGGTCGTCCTCCGTCTGCCGTTTCCGCGGCCGCAGAGCGGGGTCTATCGCATGGATCGATCAATTGATCGAAGCATTCTTCTCGCGGCCTTTCTGGCTGTCCTGACGAAAGCGCGATTTCATGCGCCGTTTCCGGCAATTTTCGTTTCCCATCTGGCGAGCATCATGCCCTTCCGCTGGATGCTCGGAAAGACGCTTGGGCCGTCGACAAAATCCAGCTTCTTCCTTGACCCCAATATCATCGATCCATGGGGTGTTGACGTGGGCAAGAACGTCACCATAGGTTTTGGCGCCACCGTCACCTGCCATCTTCAGGAACGCGATTACATCATCATCGATCGGGTCGTCATCGAAGATGATGTGAATATCGGCGCATACGCGGGCATCTCTTGCGGTGTGCACATCAAGAAGGGCGCAGTCCTCGAACCCTATGCCGCCGTAAAACCCCGTACCATCATCGGCGAGAACGAGTTGTGGGGAGGCCGACCGGCCTTCAAGAAGGGTATGGTGCGTCCCACCGGCACATCACAGCGTACCACCACTGAGCAGGAGGCGCAGGCAGAGGCGAAGTCTCAGGCCTAGGTATGCCTGATCGTGGTGTCAGGTTCTCTCATCCAACTGAATCGGTTTTAAGCTGTGTCAGCATGATTCTAAGCAACCATCTGCTCAGTCGCGCAACCGTGGCTCGCGGTGCCGCGAAGCGCTCGCTGGCAATGGACACTGCTTGATGCTATGAAAAAACCCTCATGACCATGCAAAATGTCCCCACGCTTCTCATCGGTCTCATCGTATCCTTCTACTGGTCATATGTGGGATACATGGTCTGGCGCGTCCGTCGTGATGCCGGAAACGTCGGAAAAGTCCTGGTACCGGCACAACGTCGTGAAAAGCTGATGTGGATCCTCTGGGTTCCCGTGATCGCGGGATGGGGCTCTACTCCGCTGCGAGTCGTCGCGGGATTTGGCCATCGCGTTGATGAGCCCATCCTGCCGCCTGAGCTGACACTCAGCACCCCCATGCTCGTGATTCGCTTCGCTGCCGCGACCGTGGCGTTCGGTTGCCTTGCCCTTTCCATCGTGACCTGGCGGCACATGGGCGAGCAGTGGCGAATGGGAGTCGACCCGACGCAGAAGCTTCGGTTGCTCGTCGATGGACCGTTCGGAAAGGTCCGCCACCCGATTTACTCGCTGAGCATCCTGCTCATGCTGTGTACCGTCGCTGTGCTTCCCTCCCCTCATATCATTCTGCTGGCGACCATCCACATCACCCTGATGCACATCAAGGCCCGCAATGAGGAGCGTTTTCTGCTCGCAACGCAGGGCTTCTCCTACGCAGAATACTGCCGCAAGACGGGGCGATTCATCCCGTACGTGCGAAGCGGCATGCCGGCACATGTACCGCACATGGACGGCAGTGAGACGACCCCGGATTCTCCAATTCGCGGCTGGAAGGCGGGCGGTCAGTATCCGTATCGGTTTAATCTTTTTCAGCAATCGATGCTTAAATGGGACAAGCTTCATCCCTACAACGCCGTCCACGTCGTGCGCGTTCTCGGGCCGGCCAGAACAGACGCACTTCGGTCCGCGGCCTGGGAAGTTGCCAAAAAAGCGGAGTTAGGCGAGCTCGCCGTGAACCCCTTAGGCACGGCCTACGAATATCGCCCGCTCCAGGTTTTACGGGTACAGGAGGTCACACCGGGCTCCTGTGACGATACAAGATTGAACGAGATCATTTCCGAAGAGATCAATACGCCATTTTACGGCGCAGTTCATCATCCGATTCGCTGGACCGCCTTCAATGAAGCTGATGGGCGGGCGCACTATATCGTGCTTTGTTACCACCATGCCATTTCCGATGCTTACGGCATCGAGCGCCTGTTTGCCGCTGTCCTGCGTCGATATCTCGGTCTTCCAGAACGTGCAGAGGATGCGGGCCTGACCACCCGATTGACGCGTTTAGACCGTTCGCTGCGCCCCGCCGCCACTATCATCGAATATGTCATCGGACAGATTCGACTTGGAACGAGGCATCGAGAGATGCGGCGCGCTCACAAGATGCCCGATGAACGCCTGGGTGGCGACTACACGTCGGTCGCGGTTCGCACTGCACCGGATGGCCTGCTGGAACGACTCTCCGCAAGCTGCAAGCGGCAAGACGTCGGCGTCAACGATGCATTGATTGCGGCATTTGCATCGGCAATCGCCGGACAGACGCCCGATCGCCACGAGAGCCGTCGGCGAAAGTATCTCACCATGGCCACGGTGGTCAGCGCTCGAAGAAACCTCGCGCCCGAGCAGGCCAATGATTTTGGCGTCTGTTTGTCGAGTATATTGACTGTTCTGCGTCAGCCGGATATCTCGATCCACGAATTGGTGCGAGACGTGGCGCGACAAACCCGCGCATTAAAAACCAATCCCACACGCGCGGTTGCGGAAACAAACCTGCGTTACTTTTCCACTCGTTGGCTCTGGTGGATGGCAACTCTGAGATACGATCGTCGCAGTTTTCGAAGGGTATTTCCCGTCTGCGGCGCTGTCAGCACGGTGTTTGTGGATGAGAATCGCTTTATTGATCTCGCACCCCGTGTGACGCGCTATGTTCGTGCGTGCCCTGCCGGGCCGGTCATGCCCCTTCTGCTGGGCCCGACGATTTACAATGGCCGCCTGGAACTGGGACTGACCTATCGTATCGCATGCCGCACGCATAAGCAGGCAGAAGCACTGTTGGATGCCATTGTCCAACGCCTCGAGGAACTTGCTGATTCCTGAAAATAAAATGCATCGCATCCATGCACGGCAGCACACCGGATAGCCAAGACGCAAACCGGCTCTGCTAATCATCCAAAAGTTGAATCGCCGCTTCGATGACGCGATTCTGCATGTATTGATTCGCTTCAATGCTGAAGTGATTCGCGCAGCCGACAACATCACCGAGTGCCTCTCGTGTAAAGAGCAGATTCGTGATCCGGGTATGGGTGTTGCCTGCCTCCGCAATGACCGGGTTGCCGGAGAAGAACCACGGAGCCAGAAAGCCGGGCAGCCAGGGATAGTAGTAATGAATGCACTGGTCGACGTTGTCCGGAATCGGTTCCGGCACCGTCGCATCGATCAGGAAGAGCATCTTCACACGAATGTTGTTGTCTCTCAGGATGAGCGCCATGCGAATTGCATCGTCGGCGCCATAGCTGTGGCCTACCAGCATGTATTCCGTGCCCTCGGGAAGCGACGGATCTTCGGCGATGATGCTGTCGGCCGCCTCCATCCATTCGGGCCAGCCGATGACCTTTGGTGCAAAATTCAACGCACGCAGTTGATCAGCGATTTGATCCAGCCCGAGTGAATACTCGTTCTGATAACCTCGCATCAGGTAGATTCGAATGCGTTCCGTCGAATCCCTTGAGGGAGTAGTCTGAGGGACAAAAGCGAGTGCCGTACCTCTTGCGCAGGCACCGGGCTGAACGTCATCGCCGCCGACGTATCCTTTTCCACAGCCGCCCACACTCCAGGAAACACCGACCGCGATGCGCACGATAAGCGTGAAACGAATTCGAAATCTCATGTGGCGAACAATAAACAGTGCGACCAGGCGAGGACCCGCAAGCGATCCTGCCGCGAACAAACGGGAAGGACCATTACCAGGTAGTTCATTTATGATAGGCAAGAAGCGGGAGCGGCTCAAGGAGCCAGGATCATCGTCCATCTTCTCGAACGCCAGTTTCGAGAAGAACGCTTGCCTGAATCACGCCGTCGCAAGTGCTGCGACTCATAACACCGAGCGTCCGTTAACCGATCACCGATGGAGTCGCAACATTTCCCATGTCACGATCGATCCGTTCACAGCGCTGCAGGTCCTCGGGAGAATTCAATTGATACCGGACTGGCCTGAGACTCTGCCCTGAATGCTGCTACATTCAGACAAGTCCTGTCGCCTCACTCGCTGTTGAGTCGGTGCTTCGGATCAGATTTCTCATTCGCCGAATGTTGATCCGATCGAGGTCGGTACCGCGGCCGTCGACGCCTTTGGGCGTTTCGAGAATGCGCGGGACGTGGGTGAGGCGGGGGTCGTTGAGCAGGTTTGCGAAGCCACGCTTGCCGATGCGACCCTTCGTGATGTGTTCGTGACGATCCAGTCGACTTCCGCAATTGCCCTTGGAGTCGTTGGTGTGGATGCAGGCGACGCGGTCGAGGCCGACGCTCTCGCTGAGCTCCTGCATCATCTGATCGTAGGCGACCGACTCACGCAGGTCGTAGCCCGCGGCAAACAGATGGCAGGTATCGAGACAGACGCCGATACGCTCAGGCGTACGCGCTGCGTCGATCATCTGACCGATCTGCCGAATCTCGTATCCCAGGGTCGTGCCCTGGCCGGCCGTCGTCTCGAGCAACACTTTCGACGCGAAGCCGCGCGTCGCTCGATTTACATCATCCAGCGAATCAACGATGCGACGGATGCCGGCGTCGATGCCTTCGCCCATGTGCGCCCCGGGGTGTACAACGAGTCCGGCGACGCCGAGGGCCTCGCATCGTTCGAGTTCGTCGACGAGTGCGGCCACACTCTTCTTACGTGCCGCGTCGTCGGGCGAGGCCAGATTGATCAGATAGCTGGCATGGGCCACCACGGGGGCGACATCACATTCCGCCTGCGCGGCACGGAACAGTTTCACCTGCTCGTCGGTGAGCGGTCGGGCCGACCATTGCCGTTGATTTTTGACAAAGATTTGCAGGCAATCACAGCCGACGCGAACGGCCTCGCTGAAGGCAAGATGCAGCCCCCCTGCCACGGACAGGTGCGCGCCGAAGCGTTGTCGAAAGGTCGAAGCTGCCATGACGGCATCATAAGGGAGACATCGCACAGGGGCGGATAGCATCGAGACGGTATTGTGTTACTCGACGAGAATTGCCGGGGCCGATGACGGAACGGAGGTTGCCGCTGTTTCGCTCGCGATGGGTTTCGACTCGATGGCCGCATCAGCCGCACTGAGCGACGTGGTGAAAGGCCGACCGAACTCCATGACCCAGTAAGGCCCCTGTGATCCGCCCAACTTCACGGCAACGCCAATCTCGCTATAGACCGGATCAAGGAGATTGGCCCGATGACCGGGCGAGGCCAGCCAGTCGCGTATCACCTGTTCGGCAGAGCGTTGACCGGCTGCCAGATTCTCGCCGATCTTGAGAAAGGCGTAACCAAAACTCGTCGCCCGCGAATCGACGGTCGAGGCGTCGTATGGGTCAATGTGCGCGAAGAAACCGCCCTCGGCCAGGCGGCAGGCATAAAAGTCAGCGATCTGCATCAAGGTCGGCTCGGGCGCTAGCGGCGCGAGTCCGTGCCGGGCTCGCTCTGCGTTGACGGCTTCGATCACCTTCTGGAGGACGACATCGCTCGCGGGAAGATCGTCGCAGCGGTCAAGACGAAGCAGCCGAGCCGCCGCCTCACCGGGTGGCAACGCAGGATTCGAAAGATGAAGGCGAGGGTCTTCCTGACAGCCGGATGCCAACAGAAGGAGGATCGCCGATGCGGCGAAGAAACGATCGGACAAGCTTCGAATGCCCGTTGAGCCGAGTTGAAAACCGTGCAGCAGCATCCGCAATAAATCCCTCAGACAGTTTATTCTATCTATCGGTCCCGGACAATGCGGGTTCACGCGCTACCGAGACATAGCTCTAAACAATTCAGCCGCAAGGAGCTATCGCTGCTAGAATGCGAAGAGAGCGGCTTCTCGTCTGACCAGAAACCTGTCGAAACGTGAGAGGACGATGCAAGCAGACACCTTTCTGGCCCCGGATTTCAGGACGCGACGGCACCGGATGGTGCTGGAGCAACTTGAGGCACGCGGTATCTCAAGTGTCCGGGTGCTTGAGGTCATGCGTGAAGTGGAGCGAGAACGATTCGTGTCGGCAAATCTTGCCGATGAGGCGTACGACGACCGCGCCCTGCCGTCTGATCTTGGACAGACCATTTCACAACCTTTCATCGTCGCCCTGATGACGGAGGCACTGGCTATCGAACCGTGCAATCGGGTTCTGGAGATCGGCACCGGCACGGGTTATCAGACAGCCATCCTTGCGAAGTTATCACGGCAGGTGTTTACGATCGAAAGACTGGAGGAACTTTCGACTACGGCCCGCCAGCGACTGGTTGCCCTCGGCCTGCAGAATGTCAGCTTTCGTGTGGGCGACGGGACGCTGGGCTGGCCGGAGGCGGCGCCGTTTGATCGTATTCTCGTGACGGCTGCGGCGCCGCAGATCGTGCCGACTTTGCTGGACCAGCTCGCCAACGGTGGTCGGATGGTGCTGCCGGTAGGCGAGGAGCCGGCACAGCGGTTGACGCTGGTTGAGCGGTTCCGAGGGAAGACGATCGAACGCCCGCTCGTGGGTGTTCGATTCGTTCGGCTGATTGGTGCGGAGGGATTCGCGGAGTAGTTCGTGATCCAACAGTGGCGTCTCGCTCGCGGCGCTGCGGCTACTCTGCGAAGAGGGCCTCGACGAACGTTTCGGGGTCGAAGGGCTCGATGTCGTCGATCTGCTCACCGAGGCCGACCAGCTTGACCGGCACATTGAGTTGATCGCGTATACCCACAACGATTCCGCCCTTGGCCGAACCGTCGAGCTTGGCCAGAATGATCCCGGTCACGCGAACGTGCTCGCTGAAGCTGCGTGCCTGGTTGACGGCGTTCTGACCGATGGTGGCATCCAGCACGAGCAGCACCTCGTGGGGTGCGCCGGGAATCTTCTTCTCCACAACTTTCTGGATCTTTGACAACTCGCGCATGAGATTGTCCTGCGTATGGAGGCGGCCGGCCGTATCGATCAGCAGCACGTCGGCCTTGCGGGCCAGTGCCGCCTCGCAGGCATCGTAGGCCACGGCGCCGGGGTCGGCGTCCTGTCCATGCTTGATGATGTCCACCCCGCAGCGATCTGCCCACTGGGTCAACTGAAGCACCGCCGCGGCGCGGAAGGTATCGCACGCCCCGAGGATGACTGACTTGCCTTGCTTCTTCAGGAAGTTGGCCAGCTTGGCGACGCTCGTAGTCTTGCCGCTGCCGTTGATGCCGGCCACCAGGATGACCGTCGGACCGCTCGGTGCTTGCGCCAGAGTGCGGAAGTCTTCCGGCCATCTGGCGACGATGTGCTTCTTGAGGTATGCAATGATGTCCTGAGATTCAGCGATTTCGCCCTTCTTCCATGCGTCGCGCACCGCCTGGATCAGCTTCTCCGCGGTTGCGGGGCCGAAATCATCCTGGATCATCGTGTCGTAAACATCCTCGAGCAGGGCCTCGTCGATCTTCCGGCCGAATGGGAGAATGGACGTGAAGCTGCGGACCACCCTGTCGCGCGTCTTGGTCAGCGCTTTCTTGAATCGATCAAATAGCCCCACGGACAAACTCCCATCTCATGATTTCAACCCATCGACTTTCGCACCGCGTCCAGAATGCCGTTGATGAAAGCGGGCGAATCCGCCGTGCCGAAGCTCTTTGCAATCTCGACCGCCTCGTTGATGACGACGGCCGGAGATAGCTGCGGCTGGGTCATCATCTCGCAGACCGCCGCACGGAGAATGTTGCGATCAACCATGGCCATTCGCCCTGTCACCCAGTGCTCCGCAACGGCGGCGAGCTTTGACTCGATCGTCTCACGCCGCGTCCATGCCTCATGCACCAATTCGCCGGCATACTTTCGCACGTCGGCCGGCGGCGATTCATCGGACAGGAAATCGTCGAGCTGAGCCAGGAACTCCTCGCCGAGTACATCGAGCTGGCACAGCGCCTGCATGGCAAGAATGCGGGATGGTCTGCGATCAATCATGGAGTTGATTCTTAAAGGCGGTTGCGTGATTCGGCAAGCGGCCTAACTGTTGGAATCAATCGGCGGGCAATAGCTGCGAAGCACGCCGACCATTTCGAGCGCCGCAAGCGCGGCATCCTCGCCCTTATTACCATGACTCCCGCCGGCGCGCTCCATCGCCTGTTCGTACGTGTCCGTCGTCAGGAGACCGAAGCCGATGGGTACACCGCTTCCCATGCTCTCATCGGCGATTCCCCGCGCTGCCTCGCCTGCGACGTACAGGTGGTGCGACGTCTCACCCCGAATGACGCATCCGAGGGCTACCATCGCATCGTACTCGTCGGACTCGTTCAGCATCTGGCAGGTCAGCGGTATCTCCCAAGCCCCCGGTACCCACACTTCAACAATATCCTTCTCCTTCACGCCGCTGCGCAGGAGCGCTTCGCGGGCACCGTCGCGCAGGCGTGCGGTCACTTCCTCGTTAAAGCGGCTCACCACGATCGCGACCCGAAGACCGGCGCCATCAAGTACGCGATGATCGGCCATGCCTTTTCTTTTTCCCGCTTCTGCCACGGCTGAACCGCTCCCTGCCATTACCCGTGCCGGATGCTCTATCAGACAGGAGAGCATATCACCACAAGCAGACCGTATCCACGGTGCATTGATCGGCTGATTTCCAGTGTACCGCGTTGTGACCGTAGAGCGGCACGGATATGATTACAGGGAGTAACGCAGCGGGAGTCGATGTGCGTCATGTTTTTCCAACCCCGACATGTTGACGAGGCCCTGGAAATTCGCGGCCGGATGGGCAGCGATGTGACGCCGCTGGGCGGCGGCACGGATATCGTCGTGACGATCAACAAGACCTCGATGCGTCCGAAGCATTTTCTCGACCTGACGCATCTGCCGGACTACACACACGTAGTGCGAGACAACGGCAACTGGGTGCTTTCCGCCGGGGCGACTTTCTCGCAGCTTGGGAAGCTGCCGATGAAGGCACTGGCAGCGGCAGCGATGACCGTCGGCGGCGCTGCGATCCGCAACACCGGCACCATCGCAGGAAATCTGGGCACCGCATCGCCCGCGGGGGACGGTTGTGTGGCACTCATGGCCATCGACGCGGAAGTGGAGCTGACCCACGCCACGCGCGGCAGACGGACGATCCCGATTCATGAGTATTTTACGGGCTTTCGCAGGACGGCCCTGCTGGCGGATGAACTGATTACCGGAGTGCGCTTACGCACGGATTGGCGGACGGCATGGTACAAGATCGGTAAGCGCGGCTCGATCAACATCAGTCTGGTCTGCGCGGCGTTCGGGATGTCGCCGGAGGGTGGTGTACGCATGGCCTACGGCTGCGTCGCGCCGATCGTGATGCGTACACGGCTGGCGGAAGAGATCATCGAGAAAGACGGACTGACCGACGCGGCCATCGAGGCGGCGGCACAATCGGTGATGAAGGAAGTGGCGCCAATCGACGATCATCGGGCCTCGGCAAATTACCGCCGGGCGATGTGCGGCGTGCTGGCGCGGCGATTGCTTCGTGAATTGAGAATCAAGAATACAGGGTGAAGTAAACCCGTCGCTTGCGCTCCGGTATCGGATGGCCCGAAGCACAGGGAGAAAGAACTGGCTTGCATACAAACGGCACATCCTGGCGGCTGCAATGCACCATCAACGGTCAGCCGATCGACACCGAGGTTGAGCAGGACGAGACGCTCCTGTTCTTCCTGCGCGACCGGCTGGGCCTGACCGGCACGAAGGGCTCGTGCCTGGAGGGCGAGTGCGGATCGTGCACGGTCATCGTGGACGGTCAGGCGGTGAACAGTTGCCTCGTGCTTTGTCCGCAGATGCAGGGGCGGACCGTCGAGACGATTGAAGGACTGGCTAACGGCGACAAGCTGCATGTGCTTCAGGAGAAGTTCCTCGCCAGCGGCGCGGCCCAGTGCGGCTACTGCACGCCGGGCCTGATCATGGCGGCTAAGGCGCTGTTGGACGAGAACCCGAACCCGAGCGAACAGCAATTCTTCGAGGGCATGGAAGGGAACATCTGTCGTTGTACGGGCTACGCGGCGATTTGTGAGGCGATTCGCAGCGCAGCGAGGGAATGGAAGTAGCTATGCGGAACGCGGAAGACGGAATACGGACTCCTGCTTTGCCCGCCAAGCGAACGGCAACGGCGCCGGTCCGCACAAAGCCACTCATCGATCCATCGACGACACCGTACAAGGAGTCTCCGAAAGGGCCGGTCGGCCGCAGCGAGAAGCGCATCGACGGCACGGAGAAAGTGCTGGGCACGGCACTTTACGGGGCTGACCTTTTCTACAACCGAGCCGATTATTTCGCGCAGGTCGTCCGCTCTGAGAAGGCGCACGCGCGGATCGTGAAGATCGACACAGCCGACGCGCTGCGCGTACCCGGTGTGCTGGCGGTCTATACCGCGAAGGACATGCCGCCTGGGGCAACGAATCGGCAGGGGCTGATCCACCGCGATCATCCCGTCCTCGCCGAGGACAAGGTGCTCTATCGCGGAGACGCCGTCGCCATCGTCGTCGCACAGACCGAGCGGGCCGTCGTTCGCGGGCGCGACGCCGTGCGCGTAGAGTATGAAGACCTGCCCGTGGTGGCCGATTTCGACGACGCTCTTGCCGAGGACGCTCCCAAGCTCCATCCCGACGGCAACATCATGGGCGGCAAGCGCATCCGCAAGGGTGACGCCGATGCGGCACTCGCCGAAAGTGATGTGATTGTCAGCGAGACTTTCGTCACGCAGACGGTCGATCACGCCTTTCTGGATATCGAAGCCGGTATCGGACAGTGGGACGGCCATCTGCTCACGCTGCATGTCTCCGGCCAGTGGGCACACGAGGAGCGGCGACTGACCGCCCTCGCCCTCGGTCTGCCGATGGAGGCCGTGCGGATCATCACGCCGGCGACCGGCGGGGCCTTCGGCGGGCGCGAGGATTTGTCGATTCAGGTATATCTTGGTCTCGTCGCACTGAAACATCCCGGCAAGACCATCGCCATGCGTTACAGCCGAGAGGAATCCATGCGGGCACGGCACAAGCGCCACGCCATGCGGATTCACTACACCGTCGGCGCAAAGAAAGACGGCACGCTCACCGCGGCAAAGATCACGGTCTATTCCGATGAAGGCGCGTACGCCTCAACCGGGCCGGCGGTCTTGCGTAAGGCGGCGAGCCACTCGACGGGGCCGCTGCGCGTGCCGAATGTGTATGTCGATGTCTACGGCGTCTTCACGAACAACAACCCGACCGGAGCGATGCGCGGCTTCGGGGCCTGCCAGATGGCGATCGCTTACTGCGGCATGATGGACCGACTGGCCGAGCGGCTGGGCATGGACCGCGTCGAACTCTGGCGAAAGAATCTCATTCGCAGCGGCGACGAAGTGACCACGGGGCAGCGCATCCCCATTGCGACGGCCATCGAGTGCATGGACGCGGCGCTGAAGCAGTTTCGCTCGAAGAAGAAAGACGACCGACCGCTGGCCCCGCACGAGAAGCGCGGCTGGGGTATGAGCGTCATCTGCTTCGGGCTGGGTTACGGCGACGGTTTCCCGGATGCGAGCCGCGCGATCGTCAAGTTCAACGCCGCCGGTCGGCTGGAGGTTTATACCGGCGGCGTCGAGTACGGTCAGGGCCTGCTCAACATGGCCGGGCAGATTGCTGCGGAAGAACTTGGCGTGCCCTTTTCGCAGGTCGATGTCATCTGGGCGGACACGGGGCGCACACTGGAGTCCGGCTCGTCGTCGGCGACGCGGCAGACCTACTTCACCGGCAACGCCGTCAAGATCGCCGCCAGCGAGCTGCGCGAGCAGGTGCTGGACATCGCAGGCAAGCTGCTGGGCGTCCATCCGCATGAGTTGGATCTGCACGACGGCAAGGCCGTCGGCCGCTATAACGCCAAGCTCGTCGTCCCGATTGATAAACTTGTCGAAGAAGGCCGCCGGCGCAAGTACTCGCTCGAAGCCACGGGCATCTTCAAGCCGCGGACCGTCTGCGAGAATTACGACACCGGCCAATCGCCGCGGTCGTTCATCACCTATCTGTTCGCTTCGCACATCGCCCAGGTCGTCGTCGATATCGAGACCGGCGAGGTCCGCGTGGAACGTTTCATCGCCTGTCACGACGTGGGCAAGGCGATCAACCCGCAAAGCGTCGCCGGGCAGATGATCGGCGGAGCGACGCAGGGCATCGGCATGGCACTCATGGAAGAAGTCATCATGGACGACGGCGTGATGCGCAACCCGAACTTCACGGATTACATCCTGCCGACCTTCCGCGACGTGCCGACGATCGAAACGGTCATCGTGGAAAACGACGACCCCGGCGGCCCCTACGGTGCCCGCGGCATCGGCGAGCCGCCGCTCATCGCCGCCACGCCGGCGGTGCTGTCGGCCATCGGCAACGCGATCGGCGTATGCCCGCATACGACGCCGTGCAATCCGCAGCGCGTGTGGGAGCTCTTGCACCCGGAAGAAGCGCAGGTGCCGTACGCCGCGCGGCTGAGTCTCGCACCGGGGCATGCGATGATGTTTAAGTAAACAATCGCCGATTCGGATTCGAGTAGTCGCACGGCCTGATGGCCGTGGCGCTTCTTAGGTAGCATACGCTCGCTTAGTATGGCACGCCATGGACTTGCGCATCGACCACGCCACGATCGTCTGTCATCGCCTCGGCAAGCCCGTGGTGCTGGCGGATCATTCGATCCGCATCGATGGCGGGTTCATCGTTGATGTCGCGCCGACGGCGTCGATGGCCTGCGCGGATGCTGGCAAGATCATTGACGCGCGGAATCACCTCGTCATCCCCGGCCTGATTAACACGCATCATCATCTTTACCAGTCGCTCACGCGCTGCATGAAGAGCGTGCAGGATGCCCCGCTGTTTGGCTGGCTGACGGCCCTTTATCAGAAGTGGAAGCATCTCGACTACGAGACCGTCAAGCTGGCAAGCCAGATCAGCATCGCCGAATTGCTCCTGTCCGGCTGCACGACGACGAGCGATCACTTCTACATCTTCCCGAAAAGCAGCGACGTGCGCGTCGAGGCCGTGTTGGAAGCCGCCGAGTCGCTGGGCATCCGCATTCACGCCTGTCGCGGAAGCATGAGCGTCGGCCGGTCGCGCGGGGGCCTGCCGCCGGACGAGTGCGTGCAGGATGAGAAGACGATCCTCGACGATTGCCGGCGGGCGTTGCAGAGCTTTCACGACCCGAAGCCGGGCGCGATGCGGCGAATCGATCTTGCCCCCTGCTCGCCGTTTTCCGTCAGCGCAGAGCTGTCGCGTGACACCGCGGCACTGGCCCGTGAATACGCGGCCCTGCTCCATACCCACGCCGCCGAGACGCTCGACGAGGAGCGATACTGCGTTGAGAAGTTCGGCATGAGGCCCATCGAGTGGCTCGACCAGCTCGGCTGGCTCGGGCCGGACGTGTACCTCGCCCACTGCGTCCACCTGTCCGACGACGACATCCAGCGCATCGCCGCGACACGCACCGGCGTCGCCCACTGTCCCTGTTCGAACATGCGGCTCGGCAGCGGCATCCCGCAGGTGCGGCGTTTGCTCCGCGCCGGGGCGCGCGTCGGCCTCGGCGTGGACGGCAGCAGCAGCAACGACGGCGGCCACCTCCTCGCCGAAGCCCGACAGGCCCTGCTCCTGGCCCGCGCGGCGGAGGGGCCGAGTGCCATGACCGTGGCAGAGGCGTTCACCCTGCCGACGCTGGGCAGCGCGGCGGTGCTCAATCGACCGGAACTTGGCAACATCGCCCCCGGCTGCTGCGCCGATCTCGCCCTGTACCGCCGCGACGACATCGCCCTCGCCGGAGCCGTCGAGCAGGACCCGCTCGGGGCGCTGGTGCTCTGTCGCGTCGCCCGTGCGGATCGCGTGATCGTCCACGGCCGCACGGTCGTCAAGAACGGCCAGATCGCCACGCTGGAGCTGCCGACGCTGATCGAGCGGTTTAATCGTGTGGTTGCGGATGGTTTTACGAGCGCCAAGTGAGTCATCGAATCCAGCTGATCGCCGCGATGACGAAATCACCCTTTTCGCGTATCATGCACGCGCGTAACCGGTGTGCCCGGACGGATCCGGTGCGGCCATCGGTCACGCATCGACGGCGTATTTATCTCAAACGGTCACGCCGTCACCCGGCCTCGCAAAGGATGGTTTTACCCATGTCATCACGCAGATTTGTTGCGGCGTCCGCGCTGGTCGTGAGTTCTCTGTTCACGCTGGGCGGGTCCTGCGGCGTCAATCTTGGCCCGCCGGCAGAAGCGATACTCGCCGGCGCCTGGAAGATCACCGCACAGGACCCGGTGCAGAACAATCGGACCTTCGTCTTCGACGAGTCCGGCCGGTTGTCTGAGATACGTACGATGATCGGCCCGACGACCCTCATCGAGCGCAACGTGCACGATACAACCCGGGTCACCGGACAAAGCGTATTCGTCAAGACAAGCGGCAATCTGATCTTTGAAGGCACGCTGAACGATGCAGCGGATACCATCACCGGCGCGCTGAGGACCGAAGTCGCGATCCCGTTTACCAGTAATACGCTGATCACCGAACTGGGGCCCGCCACGCTGAATCGAACCTAGGCCCGCTGCATGCATGGTTGAAGTTTCCCGCCGCCGTGCAAGAATGAGGCAGTGGAACCGCCGCTGGATATTCCGCTTGCCCGACCTGCTGCTTGGCCGCTTTTCGGACCCGCCCTGCGCATCGGCCTGACCGGCCGGTTGCTCTGGGCCGTTGTGGGTAGCGGTTGTCTGGTGGTACTTACGCTGGCTGCGTGGCTCCCGCCGGACCCGCGCGGCTTTGGAACGCACGAGGCCCTCTCCGGTGCCTGGCCCTGCGGCTTCATCCTGACGACGGGGCTGCCCTGCCCCACCTGCGGGATGACCACGGCGTTCTCCCTGTTGATGCACGGCCGACCGCTGGCGGCGGTCGTCGCGCAACCCGCAGGTGCTTTTCTGTGTCTGGCCACCGTTTGCACGCTGGTTCTGTCGATACACGTGACAGCGACCGGTCGTGTGCCGAATGTCAACTGGAACCGCATCGGCCCGGTTCGGCTGTCGCTCGGTCTGGCCCTGCTGTTTTTGGGCGGCTGGGGCTTCAAGCTGGCGCACGGACTGCTCACCGGGGCACTCCCGACCAAATAGCAACAAGGTCACTACGAGACGTGGAAGATTTGATGCAGCACAACCATGAACGATCTGGCTCGATCGCGAGATCGATCGCAGGACTCCGACGTCGGTTCACGACGATGATGACACACGGTGCGACGTTGTCAGTCCTCTCGCTGACGGGTTGTCAGGCGGCCTATTTTCTCACGGCCGACGAAACACGAGAGGTGAAGGCGGAATACGCGCGGATCGGCACGAACAAGGTCGCCGTCGTCGTCTGGGCGGACCGCTACACGCTGGATGTGGACCCGAAAGCCCGCCACCGCATCGGCGAGGCGGTCACCTATGAACTGAAGCGTCATCTTCCGAAAGCACAATTCGTGCCGGCGCGTGAGGTGACGGAATTGCAGACGTCCGGTCTGGACTGGCAGAGCATGACCAACCAACAGCTTGCCGAGCGACTGGGGTGCGATTTAATCCTGCGAATCGACCTTCTGGAGTACACCACCCGGGCGGCCGACACGCGAGAACTGCGAAAAGGACGCGTCGAAGCGTCCATCAACCTGTACGAGGGCGGTGAGGGGGCGAGGATCGATCCAATCTACACCGCGGACGTCACGGCGACTTACCCCCCTCCCGGTAAGCACGCCATCGCCGATGTGACGGACTACGATCTGCTCCGAGCTTCAATCGAACAATTCGCCCAGGAAACGGCCAAGAAGTTCTACGATCATCGTGAATCGCGTCGGGGGCCGGAATCCAAATGAATACGCCGGCATGCAATTACCGTTCGTATCCTGCAGCTCGCAACCGTCGCCGCCGTATGCAGACGCATCGGTTCGCTGTTGCCTGCATCGCGCTCTTGCTGCTGCCGCTTCTCGCGAGTTGCGCGAAAATGGCCGCGGCCTGGACCAACATCACCGGCGGCGACTGGATCGAAGCGGAATACAAACTGAAGAAGACGCCGCTCCTGATTTTCATCGACGACCGCGGTGGATTCGTGACAGAACCGCGAGCCATCCGCGAATTGCACCAGACGCTCTCTGAGAACTTTCTTGCGTTCGATGTCAACAAGAACGTCATCCCCTACCAGGAACTTCAGCGCCTCCAGGCCGACGAAAAATATGATCGTATGTCCATCCGGCAGATCGGCGAGCAGCTCGGCGCCGATCAAGTACTCTACATCCAGGTGGAGCGGTTCACGCTGCAGGGTGAAGGCGGTGCGCCAATTTACAAGGGTATCTTCGCGACGCGGGTGAAGGTGCTCTCCACGGAGCGCAAGAAAGACATTCGTCTCTGGCCGGACAGTGAGGCCGGCCGGCGCGTCGAGGTCACCACGAATCCGCAGCCGATGGACAGCGACACCACGGCTGCGAAAGTTGCGACGGAGCTGGGAATCAAGATGGGCCAGGACATCGCCAGGTTCTTTTACGGCCGACGGGAATTCGCCCGGTGACATCTGTACTCCACTTGTTCGATGACTCTCACGACGCGACGCTGCTGCAGGTGCTGGCGACGCTATCGCGGCGGCACGACGCGGACGGGCACGAGCAGACCCTCTGCCGCCTCGGCGCCGGCCCCTGCCGATGGGCCGGCGACCCGCCACCGGTCAACGTCGAACATGTGACGCATCGTCTTCCGAAAATGTTTCATTACGTGCCCGGACTGTCCCGCATCGCCTCCCGAAGCGGTGCAGGACTCGTTCATGCCTGGGGGCTGGAAGCAGCCGCGGCCGCCGGCGCCCGGTTGGGCGATCTGCCGCAGGTGATGACCATCCTGAACCCGGCCGCGGTCCAACTCACGGCGGGCTGGTTGCGATCGCTCCCGCACGAAGCCACGATCGCCGCCGGCAGTCAGGTGATCCGCTCGCGGCTGATTTCGCGGGGGGTCTCACCGGAGCGGGTATTGGTCATCCGCGGGCCGGCCGACTTCGCCGCAGTTAACAAGGCAAAGCAATCCGATCTACGCAGAACCCTGCTCAGCGAGGGCGGACCGGTGGTCCTCATGGACGGGCCGGCTTCGCGCGGCGGCGGGCAGTATTACGGCCTGTGGGCCTGCGCCGTCGTACGCAAGGTGCTTCCAGCGTTGCGCGTGCTGTTGCCTTACGACTCGAAGGAATCACGGCGACTGCATCGATTTATCCGCCAGATCGGCATGGCGGATATGGTCATTGTGCCTGATCTGGCCTGGTCGTGGTCGCAACTGGTCGCCTGTGCGGATGTGTTCATGTGTCCGGCGGTCGATGAGACCTGCACAGAGCCGCTGGCCTCCGCGATGGCCGCCGGCCTGCCGATTGTCGGCTCTGCCGTCCGCTCCATCACCGAGATGATCGCCGATAAGCACAACGGTCTCCTCTGCAAACCTGGCGACCCTCGCGCCTTGGCATCAAAGCTGCTGACCGCCATCGAAGATACCGATCTTCGCCGCCGCATCACCGAAGTCGCCCGCGGACAGGCCTATGAGGTCTTCGGGGTTCGTGACTTCGCCGACAACTACGCCCGACTCTACGAAAATGTGCTTGCTCACCGCCCAGCCGCCGACGGCATTCGCGATACCGCCATGGTGGCGTAGCGGTTGAACCGAGCCGGGAGCGCGAGCGACGAAGCATGGCATCCCAGCTCTCGAATTCACCGAGCCTGCGCTTCCGGGTCGGATGGCTCACAAGCCACTGCCGATATTTCTCCATAGGACGAGTCGTTGGGAGAGGTACGCTTGAACCTCGAAACGGTCCGACATGCCTATCTGCGTCGCGTGGTCACGCCGGTACTTGGCGCCGCAGGACCCGCGCTGACGGAACGTCTTGCCCGCCGACTAGGTCGCGGCGTTCACAGCATGAACACGCCTGGCCGACGCAATGCGGAGCGTCACATCCGTACCGCCCTCGGCCCGGATGCATCAGAAGAACAGGTTGCCGCCATCGTCGAAGGCATGTACGACCACATCGCCCGCTTCTGGTCGGAGGCCGTTTTCTTGCGTCGACGCCTCAGCGACGCGTCATGGCGCAAGTACGTGAATGTCGAAGGCGAAGACCGACTACGTCAACTGACCGATGCACGCCGCGGCTGTCTGCTGGCGACGGCTTACTTCGGTAATCCGGCGGCCTGTGCGATCGCCCTCGGCCACATCTTTCGCCCCGTGTATGTCCTTGTCGATTACCTCGCGCAGCCGGCCCTGCGTGCATGGCAGAAGGACTTATACGACTGGCCGAACCTGCGGCCGATCGACGCACGAAAAGCCGCAGAGCATCTGCCGCGCGTGCTCGCCGACGGCGGAGCAGTGCTGATGATCTGCGAGCACACTCGCTCGCGGGGCCGCGTGATTGAGACGCAATTCCTCGGCAACACGCTTCGTTGCTACCCCACGCTGGACAGGTTGTCGCAGTGGTTTGACGTGCCCGTGGCTGCCGTCACATGCATACGCGGGAATTCGCCGTTTTCTTTTGCGCTGGCCGTTCACGAGATCTTCGAACCGGCGTCCGCCGCATCGGACGATGGCCGCGTCACGCGGCACACGCTCGCGGCCATGGAGCGCGCGATCCTTCGGCATCCGGCACAATATCTTTGGTCGGTTCCCGGCGCGTAGAATCGCCTGTGAACTCGACGGCCATTAATCCGTCGGCGATGGGGAGGGATCATCCTCACGATTCAGACGCAGCAATCATTGATACGGAAATCGGATCGGCGTCGTGCCCCAGAAAAGGTCGAACATCGTCGGCCCGGCGAACGCGGTGAGCGGCGGGCACAACGCGGGCAGGTTCGGTGTGGGGAGCTGGGCGCTGGCCCAAGGCGCGACTCCGAGCAGGAACAGGCCGGCAATGGTGATGATGCGGCTCCAGGACCACCGAGGGCGATCCGGAGCCAAGTGATTCGGCTGCTTTGTGTTCATGATCGGGTCCATCCATCTAGATAACGGACGAGTGGCAGATGGGACTGAAAAAAATAACCCCCCTGCGTGGCCGGGTGCTGGTAGCGTATTTATCGGTCCGCCCCTGCGACTAAAGCATACGGCCGTTCGCCGGCTTTGCACTCGCATCACAGGCCCCGCCCGAATATGCTTCGCAGCTTACACGGCCGGCGACTCCCAACTTGAAACGCCGCGCCTGTATCGAGGAGCATCATGAGCACTGTGAACGACGCGCCGATGCCGGCCGGAAACGAGCAACGTACTTTCCTCGGTCACCCGCTGGGCCTCTTCGTCCTCTTCTTTGCCGAGCTCTGGGAGCGCTTCAACTTTTACGGCATGCGAGCCCTGCTCATCTTCTACATGACCAAGTGGTTCATGTTTGAAGACAAGTTCGCGACGTCCTCCTACGGCGCGATCAACGGACTCATCTACGCCACCCCGCTCATCGGCGGCATGCTGGCCGATCGCATGCTCGGCTATCGGCGATCCATCGTGCTCGGCGGCATCCTGATGGCCATGGGACAATTCGGCCTCTGCGCGGCCGGCTTCGAGCTACTGCCCAACAGCAAGTGGACCTTCTACAGTTGCATTGCCTTCATCATCGCGGGCAACGGTTTCTTCAAGCCGAACATCTCCACGATGGTCGGCACGCTCTACAAGCAGGGCGACCCGCGGCGCGACGGCGCTTTTACGATTTTCTACATGGGCATCAACATCGGCGCGGCGATTGCACCGCTGGTCTGCGGAATGATCGGCGAACTGTACGGATATCATTACGGCTTCGGTATCGCCGGCGTCGGCATGATCATCGGCCTGCTCTGTTTTACCGGCTTCCGGCAGTACCTCGGCGATCGTGGTCTCCCGCCGAGCCCGACATCGATGACCCAAGCGAGCTTTGCCGGCATACCCAATGGCGCATTGCTCTATCTGGGAATCATTGTCTTTATCCCGTTTGGTGCTTTTCTGGTCTCACAGCCGCATATTGTCGAATCCTACGCGGCCCCGATCGTCGGCTTCGGCTTCATCGGTTACATCCTCTGGGAGGCGTTTCGCGCGACAAAGGCCGAGCGAGACGGCATCCTCGTCGTGGTCATCCTGACGCTTTTCTCCGTTGCATTCTGGGCCTTCTTTGAACAGGCAGGCAGCTCGATCAATCTCTTTACCGATCGTCACGTCGATCGAGTCCTGTTCGGCTGGGAAATTCCCGCTTCGGCCTTCCAGTCGGTCAACGCCATCTTCATCGTGCTCCTGGCCCCGGTCTTCTCCGTTCTCTGGCTCAAGCTCGGTCGCATCGGCAGGGATCCCTCGAGCGCTCTGAAGTTCGTACTGAGTCTCGTTCAGCTCGGCCTGGGCTTCTTTGCGCTCGTGCTGGCCGCCAAGCAGGCAGAGAGTGGTGCGAAGGCAAGTCTGCTGTTGTTGCTGCTTGCCTACTTCCTGCATACCACGGGCGAGCTATGTCTCTCGCCGGTGGGTCTCTCCATGGTGACAAAGATGGCGCCGGCACGGCTGGGCGGTCTGCTGATGGGCATGTGGTTCCTGTCGGCCGCATTCGCCCACGTGATCGGCGGCAAGCTGGCCGGCATGTCCGCCGACTGGGGCTACGCGAAGCTCTACATGGTGATCTTCGTCACAGCCGTCGGCAGCGCCGTCGTCCTGCTTGCGATCTACCCGATCATCAAGAAATGGGAAAAAGCCCGTCTGGCAAGCCATAATGAAGCTTAACAGAGCGGCTTCCCGGTCATCACGTAAGTAAACCGCGCTCACGGTGCGTTAACGTGCGTTCGCCGCCTGCGGGCTGCACTCGCTGGCATGTGTCCGCCTGAGATCATGCCAGGCATTGCTGCGCTGCATCAATGTCCCGTCATCGGTGCCGGCGGGCGATCGGGGTCGAGCGGCGCGGCCTTGGCACGATTGGCATCCCAGAATGCGTAGAGGCACAATCCGAGAAACGCGATCAGCCCCAGCCAGTTCGACATGCCCTCGTAGGACTCCGGATTCGCAAGATGCGAGGGATATTGCAGCCACTCCATGAGCCCGAAACTCTTGAGGTACTCATCGTCGAAGGCCGTCAGACCGCTGATGATCACACCGATGATCGCCCCGCCGGCAATCAGGCCTGATGCAATGAGAATGCCCTTGTCCCCGCGCGCCTTCGAAAGATTCGCGTCCGTTGTCTTCCGTTTGACCATTGCTGCCACGATCGCACCGACGAGGATCGGCGTATTCAGCTCAATTGGCAGATACATTCCAAGCGAGAACGCCAACCCGGAGATACCGAGCATCGAAATCAGGATTGCGATCACGATGCCTGTGATGTAAAGCAACCACGGCACCTGTCCCCCGCCGACGAAGCTCTGCAAGGCACTGGCCATGACATTCGCCTGCGGCGCTGCCAGCGCCTCCGGGTTTATAACGGGGTCGTAACCCTTCGTGCGCGCCAGAAACATGATCGTGCCCGTGACAAAAGCCGAAGCCAGCACACAGGCGATAATGGCGCTGTACTGAATCTTTCGCGGGCTGGCGCCGATCCAGAAACCAAGCTTGAACTCCGTCACCAAGGTGCCAGCCATCGACAGGGCTGACGCGACGACGCCGCCAACCAGCAGCGTTGCAAGCATACCGGCATCGCTCTTGGGCAGACCCGCCGCGAGCAGCACCACGGCCGTAATGATGATCGTCGTGACGGTCATGCCGGAGATCGGCGTCACGGAGATCATGGCAATGGCCCACGCAGAGACCGTCGTAAAGAGAAATGCTACGCTCAGCGCAAGGGCGACAGAAATAAAGGTCAACCGCCAGGGGTTTTCGATGTCAGCCATCACGCCGAAACGGAAATAGAACAGCATCACGATCGTCACGATGATGCCGATGCCGAACAGCGCGGGATAGTTGATATCCTGATCGGTGCGGTCAGAGGATGCCGTGCCGCTCTGTGAAGCAAACAGGCCGCCCAGCGCCTGCCGCAGAGCCGTGGCGATCACGCCGCTCATCTTGAAGATGGAAATCAGTCCCGCCGCGAAGATCCCGCCGATTCCGATGTTTCTGGGAATCGCGCGGAAGATCTGATGCGCATCCGTGCCGGCGATGTCCGGATTGAGCAGTTGCAGGTTTTCCAGACTCAGAGGCGCCAGCAGCGGGATGATTACAAACCACGAAAGGAACGAACCGGCACAGATGATGGAGGCGTACTTGAGGCCGATGATGAACCCGAGCCCGAGCAATTCAGCACCCGTGCCGAGGGAGAAGACGGCCTTGAACTCATGCGTGAGTCGATGCAGCTTTCCGATGGCCGCCGTCGTAAAGTTCTCGTGAAAGAGTCTCATCGCGCCGGACAGCCAGTTGTAAACCATGCCGATCAGGAAGGAATAAACAAGCACGACCGCCTGACCGCCGCTATGAGTTGCACCTGTCACCAGGATTTCATTGGTCGCCGTCGCCTCGGGGAACGGCAGCTTGCCGTGCATTTCCCGGACGAAGTAGCGCCGGAATGGAACCAGGAAGATTGCGCCCAACACGGCACCGAGAAGCGGAACCAGGAAGATCAAAAAGAAAAGACGCCCGCCGGAAATGCTGAGTTTCTCGTGCAGCTTAAGCACATAGATCGCCGGCATGGTGAAGACCGTGCCGCCAGCGACGATGCCGCTGGTTGTGCTGATCGCCAGAATGTTGATGTTTTCCAGCAGTGAGCTGGCGCGTCGCCCCATCCGCAGCAGCAGACCCGAAAGCCCCACGGACAGAATCGAAATCGGGATCGCCGTCTCGATGCCCTGACCGACCTTCAGCGCGAGGTACGTCGCGGCCATCGAGAACAGGATGTTCATCGCGATGCCGAAGACGATCGACCGCATCGTCACTTCCGGCACCGTCACCTGCGGCGGCACCATCGGCACGTACGACTCGCCGGGCTTCAGTTCGCGATAGGCATTCTCAGGCAAACGGCTCGAGACAGCAGGTTCGGACATGGACGAGTCCTCGAATAAGAATTGACCGCGCCAGAATAGAATTACAACTGACGATCAACGAGTGACAAAATTCGCTTGCGGCGGCCCCGCTCAAGACGATATCCGCGTCAGCAGGCCGCCACGTTCATTCGCGATCGTTAGTCGCAGTCAGCTATTTCTCCTTCCCCCACAACTGCGCCAGCTCCACGAGGATCTTCACCGCGCTCTCCATCTGTTCCAGCACGGCAAACTCCAGCGGTGAATGAAAATTATGCATTCCCACGGACAGGTTCGGCGTCGGCAAACCCTTCTCGCTGAGTTTGGAGCCGTCCGTGCCGCCGCGGATGCTCTTGAATTTCGGCGTCAGACCGGCGGCGCGGATCGCCTGCTCCGCCAGCTTGACCGCCCGCGGGTCCTTCGCGAGGTACTCGATCATGTTGCGATACTGTTCTTTGATCTCGATGACGATCCGCGCGCCAGGATGCTCGGCGCGGATCGTGTCGGCAATCGCGTGAAGCACCTTTGCCTGCGTATCCAGTTCAGCGGTCACAAAACTTCGCAGGAGAACGCGTATCTTTGTCTCCGGCACGCCGCCCTCGATGACATACGGATGCAGAAAACCGTCTCGACCCTCCGTTGTCTCCGGCGAAAGCCAATGCCACGGAATGCGCTCGACGAACTGCGCCGCCAATCGAATCGCGTTGATCATCCGCCCCTTGGCGTAGCCGGGGTGGATGTTCTTGCCGGTGATGGTCACGACGGCGACGTTCGCCGACCAGGTCTCGTTCTCCAGTCCGGCCTCGCCATCGCCGTCGAGCGTGTAGCCCACGGCCGCACCGATCTTCGCCAGGTCCAGCTTGTCCGTGCCGCGTCCCACTTCTTCGTCGCAGGTGAGCACAACGCGGATCGGCCCGTGCTTGAGCTCCGGGTGTGCCATGAGCTGCGCCGCCGCCGTCATGATGACCGCCAAACCGGACTTGTCGTCCGCTCCGAGCAGCGTCGTGCCGTCGCTCGTGATGAGCGTCTTACCCACGAGGTCGGCCATGCCCTCGGTTTCATCGACGCGGATGATCCGCGTCGGGTCGCCCGGCAGAGTAATATCCTTGCCGTTGTAATTCTTGTGAACGATCGGCTTAACGTTCTTCGCCGTGAACTCCGGTGAGGTATCCATGTGCGCGAGCCATGCGATCGTCGGCGCGCCAGGCACATTGCCGGGAACCGTTGCCCAGACGATGCCGTTTTCGTCCTGCGAGACATCGGAGAGCTTCAGGGCCTTCAGCTCGTCGACCAGCATGCGGCCGAGTTCGAGTTGACCCGGGCTGCTGGGATAGTCCTTCGTCTCTTCGACGGCGGTAGTTTCAACTTTGACGTAACGGGTGAAACGATCGAGAAGAGTGTCCACTTCGCACCTCCAGACCTACAGAGGAATTGGTGGACATGTTGTACGGCGCGGCACGCCTGCGTGCAAATCCCGTCTTACAGCCGGAGGACGTTCGACACGATCGTGTTGATCGCCGTCAGAAGGGTGGTATTCACCAGCGACTGCAACTCGAAGTTCAGAGCGCCGAGCAGGTCGGGGTAGCATCCGGTGGCCTGAAGTACGGGCAGCCCGGCCACCGCCAGCAATGCAACCTTGGCGCGGCGCAGAAAGCGTGTTATCCGCAGCGAGCGGCAGCGACGGCCCGTGAAGGGGTTTTCGCGATGATTTCCGGCATCCGGATTCGATGGCATGTCAGATAACCCCAAAGAGGGTGTTGAAGAAGATCGAGGTCAGCGACTGCACGATCACCGCGCTGGTGAGGAGAATGTTCTCGGCCAGCACCTGGCTAAAGGCATTGTTCGGCAGACAGCCGACCTGCTGGACGACAAAGAGGGCCGCCAGAAAGCCGCCCAGCCGAGGGCATCGTCGCAACAGTGCGCGGTTACTTCGTCGCATAACTTCTCCACGCCACGGGCGATCACTATATATCGGATGGATGCCGGGTTCGCAATTCCACCATCGATGTCGATACCGCCGAGGGCCTTCCGGAGCGGATCGGTCCGCGGCGCAACAGAGAAAGCCGACGGATGAACTACCCGTCGGCTTCACAGTAAACTACGTGTAAATCTCTGAGCCGCAGCGTCAGCCGAGCGTGCCCCAGAGCATGTCGAAGGTCGCCTGGACGACCGGCTGCGTCGTGGACGTTCCGGCGTCGAGCAACGACATGAAGAAGG
The DNA here is from genome assembly GCA_900696465.1 of uncultured Planctomycetota bacterium. Lineage (GTDB taxonomy): Bacteria > Planctomycetota > Phycisphaerae > UBA1845 > UTPLA1 > UTPLA1. The sequence continues at coordinate 87,400 of CAADGE010000033.1, read as the reverse complement.
CATTGATCAGCGCAGAGGAAAGCGAGGTCAGGGACGTTGAAACGCCCGTCAGGACGGCATTTCTCACGTCGGCATCGCACCCGCCGAGATTGACCTGAAGAGCCATCCCACCAAAGAGAACGGGCAGGAACATGCGGGAAGTCGCAATGCGGATGATAAGCGGACGCCTCATGAAGATTACTCCTTGTGAGCCCGCTCGCGAGGTAGATGATCAATCTAAACGCGCCGGGCTTATCCTGTCCATCGTCTCAGCCGAGGGCTTCCCGGTCGGAACGCTTCGACCTCGATTCTCGACAGATTGGCGGCATATTGCCCCTACCAGCGTCATACACATCGGCCCGGGAGGCAGTTGCGGTTTAGGTATTGGACGGTACGAGGGGCGGTTTGGCGCAGGATTTGCCGACGGCAACGCGGTCGATTCGCCGGCCCAGCAGGCAAGTGACCTCGTAGGGAATGGTTCCTAACCGATCAGCAATGGATTGCACGCTGTTGGGGCGATCAGGCCGGTTGTCGATCAGTGTCGCCTCGGACCCGCAAACCGCGTCCGGCAGGTCTGTCAGATCGACGGCCAGCTGGTCCATGCTGACCCGCCCGATGACCGGCGCATCCCCCCCGGCGAGGCCGACGACGGCCCGATTCGAGAGCGCGCGGACGTAACCGTCCGAGTAGCCCACGGGCAGGATGCCTATCCGCGTGGGCCGTTTCGTGACGTAGGTGCGGCCGTACCCGATGCAGTGCCCGGCAGGCAGCTCTTTTACCAGCGTGACATGGGTGACCAGCCGGAGGACCGGTCGCAGGTCAATCTGCGATGCCATGTGGGCCGATGGCAGGTATCCGTAGAGCGCCAGGCCCGGTCGCACCATGTCGAAATGCGCATCGGGCAGGGTGATCGTCGCGGCACTGTTGGCCAGATGGCGCAGCGTGCTGACCGGCAGGTCGCGGCCGGCGCCATCCAACAGCTCCCGAAATGACCGGAGCTGCTGCTGTGCCATGTCCTGGTCGCTCAAGTCCGCCGTTGCGAAATGCGAATAGATGCCTGCGAGTCGTATCTGCGGGACTTTCATACAGCGCCGCAGCAGTGCGACCGCTTCCATCGGTGTCGCCCCCATGCGACCCATGCCGGTATCGACCTTGAGGTGTACGTCGACTCTCGATCCGTTGCCGTGCCGAGCGATGCAGTCAATTGTCGAAGCGTCGGCCACCGTCAAGCTCAGGCGATGCCTGATCACTTCGGAAAACCGCGCTTCGCGCTCGCTCAACTGCGGTACTGCAAGGACATTGCCGAGTACCAGGATAGGGCGGTCCCAGCCGGTCTCGCGAAGCTCTGCGGCCTCCTGGAGGGTCGCAACGGCTGCACAATCAGCGCCGGCCTCTCGTAGCACCGGAGCCACCGTCCGCAATCCATGACCGTAGGCATCCGCTTTGAGAGGCGCGCAGAAGCGAACCTTCGGCCCGCAGCGGGCGCGCAAGACACGGTAGTTGTGCAACAGGTCGTCCGTGTTGATGTGTGCGACAAGGTCCGAGCGCATGGCATCCTGCCTGAGCGGCATCATAAGCATCGGCGTAATGCCCCGCGAGGTCCGCAGCAGCTCTGGTCAAATTGCACGATCTGCCCGTGGTAAAAGCCGCCTTGCCGAGAATCGCCTCGCTTTTTCGTAATGGTTGCTCGCCTTCCTCGGCCGGTGAGGACGCCGGCCGCTACTTTCACCACACGCTGCTCCGGTCGTGACCAGCGACGATGGGCAAGATCACCATGATAAAGCATTTATTTTACAGGTGGTTAGGAGAGCACCGCGGCTCTCTGGGCTGTGCCTGCGTTGCGCGCCAGTGGCATGGTCAAGAAGTGTCAACGAGCGGCAGAGATTCGTCAGGACACCCTGCACATCTGCACTGACAGGCAGACGGTGGCCGAGTCACAATCAGATTGGTATGTCGTACCTGCGCCGGGAACAAACTGCCCAGGAACCGCGCACGTGCCATTCCAGGGTGTCCGGCTCGAGATACCATTGCGAGAGCCAGCACCAGACATCTTCATTCTCGCTCCGAATGATCAGGATGACCTCAGCCAACTTGCAGACTTGATTGGTTTGTAACAATTCATCGAGAGAACGCGGCGAGAGGAACATCTCAGTGGAATGCAACCGGCGGGCGCCAGACCAAGTAAACCAGCGTTTCTGCTCTTCCGGCAACATGAAGGTGACCAGGTCCGCGCTCCGCACATCACCGACAATCATGAGCGCGCCCCCTTCTTCCAGACACAACTCACGAAAACGTCTGCCACCCTGTAAAGTATCGTACTCCTCGCGCCAGAACCTCGCAAAGACGTCATCCGGCGATGCATCATTCGGGAGATCTTCCCCGAAACGCAACGCGTACTTACGAGCGACCCAATCTCGATTGCGCGAATCGATCAGCGGGCGGCGATTCTTCATGCAGGTATCGCGGTATCGTTCGAGAGATCCAGTGCGACGTGCGTTAAGCTGCTCATAGAGGACTTCTCTCAGCGTATCCACATGTTCGGGATCAATCGTGCCCAGCACGCGGAGCGGCATGTTCATCAATGCGACCCGAAACGCATCTGTATCCGCTATCGGCGTGAAGGCGCACGCCCCCCAGGTCTGCTCCTTCTCGTAGGCAGCCACACGTTGATCCAACGTGGCGGTCGGCATCCAGTCTCCTGGAGGATCCGACTTCTTCAGGGTACGAATCGCGACGAAGACGCCTCCTGCGAAGGCAACCAGACACGTGGCGGCAAAGATGTAGCGCATGCTCATCGGATAGGAACTCCCTGCTCGGACCTAAAACTTCTAGAATGCTCACGCAACGATCAAACCAGCTGCAGTTTGGCTCCTTGAATTTTCAGGTCACGCAAACCTCTCCATCGCACCAGCATGCGGACCCGCCGCAGAGGGTGCCGTTGCACGCCGCAGGGCATTTATTGACCGCGGGGACTGGAATGGGTTCGATCTGCCCCATCGGCTGAGCCAGCACCCGGTTGCCCAGGCCGAATCCGGCAAGGAAACTAATCATTGCAACCAGCAGAAACCCGATGTGTTTTTTGATGCCTGAGTTCGATCGACTGCTCATTCTGCCACTCCATTCGTAAGGAAACGCCTCGAAAACAATGAGCCGGCCCGCACGGGTCAGATCCTCACTGAGTAGATTCAGCCATTCCACGACATCGAACGACGATGCATCTTCGGTCATCTGTTGTACGTACCATAATGTGATCATCAATGCTGCGCGACCGGGTCGGATGATAAGACACGCGCAGGAGCGCAGACGACTCTCCGAGGCGCATCGACTCCACCAGAATATCGTCGCTTGAAGCCGTAATGGTATCCAAATCGAAGGATTTCCCGTTTTCGTCCCGAATAATGACTTCGCGAACAACGGGCTCTTCACCTACGATCAGACGACCAAGCAGAAGTGAATCGGGCACTGCGATGAGCCCACCGGAGGGATGGCCTCGCAACCACACACGCTGTGACGACACGGGGCAGCAGTCGTAGGTCACGTCCACGGCACAGTCGATCGGATCGCCCCTCGCAGAATTCGACAGGCGAATTGCTAACGCATTACTGCCGGATACGACCATGATTCGGGGATCGATCGAATGACCGCTGGTGATTACACACCCTCGCGCTACCGCGGTCGGGCACATGCTTATCACTCGTTCATGCGGTGTCTCGAAGGAGCCCAGATCCACTTCTTGGGGCAGCGGATAGTTGATCTCACCCCGGAGAACAATTCTGAAGGCCTCCGAGTAACCTTCGCAGTGAACTTCCACCACGTGCTCGATGGCTCCCTCGGAATCAGCGGGCGCTAAGACATAATCCATATCGATGCACGAATCAGCCGGTACGGAAAGCGGCAGTCTGCCAGCGTTGACAAGAAGACATCCGCAGTACTTCTCGATACGCTTGATAACGGATGGCTGGCCGCTTGCGTTCCGAAGTCTGATGCGTCCGCGAATCGTTTCCTTGCTAATCCACTTCCCGATGTACGCTGGATTGCCATCCACGACGACCAGTGGTGGCGCGGTAGCTTGCCAGAGACGCGAGCTCAATCCAGCGATCACGGCGACTGCTGACAAGAACAGGCCAAACAGCAACGACTTCCGGATCATCAGACGCCCCTTCAGGGCCGGCTCTAGCGATAGCTGCAACTCCGAGGACTCCAATTCGTGCCATCAGTTCGGCTTGTCTTCGATCAACCCATCCGGACGACAATCAAATCGGAAACCTGTTCCGCGAACATGGAGCGAAGCAAGCGGGGAATCGCCGGGCTCCGACCCTTGATGGAGAGAACCCGCCAGCAGCCGCAATGCTCTTGCGTGACCATCGGCGAAACTCAGATTGAACCGACCTCCCCGATGCCAGCTTTCGGTGCCTCTCAGCATGAAGACTGCCCCGCCGCCTGCGTTGCCCGTTAAAGCGATCTGTTCCCATGCGATCGCTTCGCCGTACAAGACCGTCTCAGATGGAGATGGAACTCGGAATGCGGGGCGCAGGAACACGCCTACTGACCAGAATCGCCTGACCTGATCTGTTCCCGTTGGGCCGATTCCGCGATAGGCATTGCCCCAGTAGCTGGTCCCCACCGAGACGTGCATGGGCTGGTTTTCCATGGCTCCATCCCAGTAATCGCCTGCACCTACGTACTCACGAGGCGGCAGGCCGAAATCTGCCGCGCATCGAAACAGCGAGTAGTCCGTGTTCGCGCCGACCTGTCCGAACAGCGTCCGATTGAGTGGTCTTGTCTCGGCGCGACGTGAACTCAGCTTTCCCCAGCGCGCTCCAGACCAGATGTTCTCTGCGCCTGTCCCGCCTCCGTAATCAAAGAAACCCTCATCATGGAGTTCGTTGACATCTGAGATCGGATGCGCGGGAAGGAGCAGAGTCGAGGCATCTTCAGTTGCATATGCCGTGGAGGCCATCGTCAACTGGCGCAGGTTTTCGAGACATGTCGCCTCCGCCGCGTTGCTGCGAACTCTTGCTAGCGACGGGATGCCGACCGCAGCCAGAAGCGAGACGATAGAAATCGCAACCAGCAATTCAACGAGAGAGAAGGCCCGAAATAGTTGCCTTGCGTGAGACATGTGACGACCTCTGCGTTCGCAGTGTCAAAACCGGATGTCTCGTCCGAGGCACAGAAAAGCCTCTAGGCCCATCGGCAAGAAGCATTATACCTCCTGCGCAGGATCGTCAATCTTCTCTCGGAGAAAGCATTACTCCGTTCAGCGCGACGTACGTCGAAATCCGGCCGAGCTCGAAGAAACAGTAACTTATTATATTTCCATATCTTATAATCCATGAAGGCCATCGGCAGTCAGAGTCAATCAAGTACCTTAGCATCGGAAAATGAGGAAGGTCATCCCCCTTGCGACCCCAATCATACCTGCTAGAATGCTTGGCTCGATTGTTCCGGTTGCGCATTCGCAAGAGCGAGCACCCAACCATTCGCAACGTCGCCCGACCACGAGCCGACGATCGTGGCAGACTGCGGCACCGATTGTTAACTCGGCGCCCATGTCGTTAATGAGGGAATTTCATGGCTGAAGAACCGATCGTTTCTTCCGGCGCACCCGCCGCCGAGCCGGCAGCGTCCGCGCCCGGCACGCAAGACGCCGGCACAACCGCAAAGGGCGGCAAGCCCAAAGGCAAGGCCCCCAAAGCCAGGCCCCAGGCAGCGGCCGAAGGTGGCGCTCGGAAGCGTCGCGGTCGCTCGATGCGCGGACTCAGCCGCCGACACGAAAGCAACCTCAAGAAGGTAGACAGAAACAAGAAATACGCCCTGCCCGAGGCCATCAAGCTTCTCAAGCAGATTACGTCGGGTACGAAGTTTGATCAGACGGTCAACATCGTGATGAACCTCGGCATCGACCCGAAGAACGCCGACCAGATGGTGCGCGGCGCCGTATCACTGCCCAAGGGCATCGGCAAGAAGAAGCGGGTCATCGCCTTTGTCGACGGCAACGAGGCCGAGGAAGCCAAGGCCGCCGGTGCGGTAGAGGTCGGCGTGGATGATCTGATCAAGAAGGTCAGCGACGGCTGGACCGATTTTGACGTGGCCATCGCGCATCCGCGGACGATGGGCAAGGTCGGTAAACTCGGCCGCGTCCTGGGTCCGCAGGGCAAGATGCCGACGCCCAAGAGCGGAACCGTAACGGCGGAGATCGGCCAGGCAGTGCGTGAGTTTGCCGCAGGCAAGATTGAATTTCGCAACGATGCCGGCGGCAATGTCCACGCGATCGTCGGCAAGGCCAGCTTTGCAGAGGCAGATCTCGAAGAAAACATCAATGCCTTCATCGGCCAGATTCGGCGGATGAAGCCGGCCAGCAGCAAGGGCCTTTACGTACGAAAAGTCTGCATCAGCGGCACGATGTCGCCGGGCATCGAATTGGATGTGGCACAAGCATAACGCGGCTGAACGTAGCAAACCAACGAAGCGAAAACTGGCCAAGCGCCACGGAGCCTGATCGCGAATGAGGTCGTTATGAGTCGTGAAATTAAAGACATGATCTGCGAGCATTTGAAGGACACCTACGCCAAGCTCGACAGCGTGATGGTGGTCAATGTCCACAAACTCAAGGGCACAGAGGTCAACGCCGTCCGCGGCGCCCTAAAGAAGAAGAATATCGACCTGCACGTCGTCAAGAATCGCTTTGCAAGGCGAGTGCTCATGGGCACAGCGATCGAACCGATCGGCGCTGTCCTGACGGGTCCGTGCGCCTTTGTCACGGGTGGCGCGAGCCCGGTTGATACCGCCAAGGAACTGCTCAACCTGGTCAAGGACTACCCGGCCCTGGAGCTGGGCCGCGGTGTCGTTGAGGGCGAATCGGAAGCGATCAGTATCGAGGAAATCTCAAAGCGGCGCAGCAAGGCCGAGCTTCATGGCGACATCATCGCACTGGCCATCTCACCGGGACGCCGCATCGCGGGCTGCCTGAACGTCGGCGGGAAGATCGCCGGCTGCATCAAGGCCATCGTGGACAAGCTGGAAAAAGGCGAGGTGATCGCGAAGGTCGCTTAGCGGAGAATATGAGGATTACAAAGTCGGAAACCTACACCGCTCCCGACAGCCCCGCATGAGAGTCTGCAGAGAACGCTGATGCATTCGGCGACTTTGCAGTCGGGTTAAATGAGGTCAACGGGACCTCGGCCATCGGGAGGGTGAAACCAGGTCGCGAGTACGCATGTAAAAGCGGGCGGCGACCGAAGATCGAGAGGAGTTTGAGTACATCATGGCAGAAGCACCTGCGAAGGAATTCAGCGCGGCGGTCAAGGACATCGGCGACAAGATCGTTGGTCTGTCGGTCAAGGATGCCCAGTCGCTGGCGGACTATCTCAAGGACACTTACGGCATCGAGCCGGCCGGCGGCGGCGCAGTGATGATGGCCGGACCGATGGCCGGTGGTGGCGGCGCGGCGGCAGAGGCCGACGAAGCCCCGACAGTCTTCGACGTGATTTTGGCCGACTCCGGGGCGAACAAAATCAACGTGATCAAGGTCGTCCGGGCAGCGACAAATCTGGGCCTCAAGGAGGCCAAGGACATGGTCGATGCCACGCCCAAGGCGGTCAAAGAGGGCATCTCCAAGGAAGACGCCGAGAAGCTCAAGAAGGAGCTGGAAGAGGCCGGAGCGAAGGTGGAGCTCAAGGGCAAGGCGTAAGAAGGAGCGGTCCTTATTATCCCTGTGACATTCAGAACCTCGCGTCGCGTGCAGCGTCGCGAGGTTTTCTTTTGCGCTGTGAAAATGCTCTCGTCGGACCTGCCACAGCCCAGAGAAGTCATGTTCGGATGACGGGCCCTGCGAAGCCCCGAGAATGCGCGAAGGGCCGCGTCATCCGAAGGTAAAAGCGCAAGAAGCAAAGAGGGACCGTCAGAGAATTTCTGCGGCTTATGCCGGGCAGTATCTCCGCGAAGTGACAAGACTTACGGGCTCACCGGCTCCTTGACCATTGAGTTGGATCGCGAGAGTGCCCGAATCTCACGCGGCGGCATGGCCCAGGGCTGCCGGGAGAGCAGCTTGATCCGCATGATGTTGAGGGCAGCCTCGAGCTGCGGGTCAACGTCGGGATTCTCATCCAACGGCAGCGGCTCATCGGGCTGGCTTGTCGGACGGCGTTCGAGGACTTCCTTGGGAATCTCCCCGCCATCCTTGCCCTTGAGCAGGTCTCGCTCGCGACGCAGGCGAAGGATCTTGCTCTGCTCCTGTGGGATGACCTTGACCACTACATGCGGCTCGACCCCCCACTGATCGGCCCCGGTGCGCTTGTGGAGGCAGTACCAGGGCTCCTCCGGGAGATCGGCGTCGTAAACGTAGTAATAGGCCGTCGTCAGCTTCAGATACGCGCGGTTGTCGGCTATGGGAATCAGATTCTGCACGCTGCCCTTGCCAAAAGTACGGGTGCCGATGATGCAGGCCTCCTTGAGGCCGGCAACGGCGCCGGCCACGATCTCGCTGGCGCTGGCACTGTACTCGTTGACGAGAACAATCAGCGGCATTCCGCCGAACTTGTGGTCGTTCTTTGAGGTGATTTCCATGTTCTGCTGACGGCTGCGACCCTTGGTCTTGACGATGGGCTCGTCTCGACCCAGAAAGAGTTCCGACATCTTGACGGCGCTGGTCAGCAGGCCGCCGGGATTGAACCGCAGATCGAGAATCATTCCCTGGGCGCCTTCCGATCGAAGCTGCTCGATGGCACGCTCCAGGTCGGTCACCGTCTTTTCCATGAAGCCGCTGACGCGGACGTAGCCGATCCGGGCATCCGGTTCAATCATGTAATCCCAGCCGGTCGGCCGTGTGTCATCGCGCCGGTGACCGCGAACGGTACGCAGTTTGATCTGTTCGCGAACGAGCGAGTAGTCCCTGACTTCCTGTGTCACGCCGTCTTCGATGGTCAGCGTCACCCGGGTACCTGCCTCGCCAGTGATTTCGCTAACCGCCTGGGTGATGGTCATGTCTTTGGTGCTCTTGCCATCGACCGCAATGATGAAATCACCCGGTTTGATGCCGGCCTTGTAGGCGGGCGAGTCTTCCAGCGGGGTCTCGACACGGATGAACTTGCCGATGTCCTGCGTGATCTGAATGCCCACGCCGACGAACTCACCCCGGGTGTGTTTGTTGAACTCTTCAACCTCGGCCGGCCAGATCACGGAGGTGAACTCATCGAGCGGATCCAGCATACCGGTTACGAACTCATCGACCAGGACGGCCTCGGGAAGGTTCAGGCCGCTCTCCTTATTGGCGACGAGCACACGGTTAAAGACGGCAGCGACGTCGCGGGCACGAAGGGCGGGGCGATTATCAACCCGCGTGCGACGGAGCCCGTTGAGGCGGGTCACGAAATGGCTGACAACGTCCTTGTCGGAGAGCGTTGAAAAGGTGCGCGACAGTGACTCGGCCTGAGCGAGGATGATTAGCTGATCGATGCCTTCGAGGCAGAGTTTCTTGAGGTCCGTCTCTTCGACATAATCCTCTTCGATGCGATCGAGGATCTGTGGAATGGCCGCAGCCGTTACTTCGCGCAGGTTCTTTCGCCACTGCGTCTTCGGCCCATAGATAAACTCCAGATGGGCCCGCTTGGCGAGAAATCGATGATTTTCCTTGTAGGTTGCGTCGTTAGGGAAGATTTCCTTGAGGAAGCCGTTGAGCGCCAGCGCGTCCGACCATTCATTCTTTGACTTGCGGCGATCGATCTCCTCGAGGACGTGGTCCACGATTTCCTTGAGCCAGGGCTCGCGCTGAAAGGCCTCCTCGTCAGCGGCATTCATCTTCGCGCCCAGGCAATAATTCAGAGCACGGCTCCACTTGTAACCACTCTCGTCCTCCGCTGATCGCGGCTCCTTGGGGCTATCGCTTTCTTCGCCGGGTTTTGCTGCCTCGTCATCGTCACCGGAGACGGTCAACTCAGCATCGCGGTCCGCATTATCCGAATTGGAATCCGCCGGCGGATCGAGCCCTGCGGCGATGGCGGAATCGTAAGCGCGGGCCTCTTCCGCCGTTTTCAGTGCTTTGTTGACATAGTACTCGTACGTGCGTTCGCGAAGACGCTCGCGACTGGCCTCCAACTCCTGTGCCTTGCGAAGCCAGGCGATGACGGTATCGATCTCGTCATTGCCCGGCTCGAACTGCTTGATTTTCTCGAGTGTGGGCAGGGCATTGGCAAAGTCGCCGGAGAGAACCTGATCCGATCCCCGCAGCCAGAGCTCACGAGCCCGGGCCGATGCAAGCTGCGGTTCCTTGATCTCCGCCCAAAGGAGGCACGGAGCTGACAGCAGGGCGAGCAAACCAGCCAGCACGAGGACATGACGCCTTATCGGCATGAAGCGATCCATGAAAGCTCCCTCTTGCGATTCCGGTGACTCGCCTAACCGTCGTCCAGCTGAGGCGGCTTCCAGAACTAAAAAGTCCCTCGAGCGCAGGTCGCGTTCTGGGACGCTTGCGAAGTTCGTCGGATAACCGTGCGACACCGGCCGGACTGCGATGCTTCCGACGTACGGAAGCGGCCATCCCTAGCGGCCTCGGCGTGGAACGATCCTCCTGGCGGCCAGCCCCCTGCTATAGAACGACGAGGCATCCGGCCGGTTCACTGTCGTTTAATTATATGTTTCCCGCAAAGTGATCATCAAGAAACCACCAGACGGGCCTTTCTATGGGAACATCGGCCGCATCCGGAGGACCGCTGCACGGCCGAGTGCGGGTTTTAAGACGGTGGGCCTCGACCTTGCCCCTTGCGGCTCATTTGCCGGCCATGGCATCTTCAATTCGTTCGTAAACCTGAAAAAGATTGGTCAGCCGGGTCAGTTCCAAAAGCTGGCGGATCGGTGAGGCAGGTGCGACCAGGCGGAGTTCCCCGCTTTGTCGGCGGGCACGCAGGTGGCCGGAGACTATCCCGCCCAGACCGGTGGATTCGATGAAAGTAAGCCCGCTGATGTCGACCACCAGCATCGGCTGGGGCCGGGAAGCCAGTTCAACGAGGCGCTCGCCGACGGCGTCGGCAACGTCCATGGTGCAGGCCCCGAACAGCTTGACGACGGAGGCATCTCCGACCTGTTCGACGGAAATGGAAAAAGGTGCCCGCGTCGTGCCGGCGCCAGACGCTTCGGGATGCTGCGAGGGAGTCATTTCATCTGCCTCACCTTCACCATTCGAACGGAGTTTCCGAGGCCGTTGTAAACCACTTCATCCAGATAGGCGCGCATGAGCATGATGCCGCGGCCATGCGGTCGATCGATGTAGCCCGGCTGCGTGGGATCGGGCACTTCTTCCGGGCAGAATCCTTCGCCCTCGTCAGAGACTTCGATCTCGACTTTCTCGGCGGTGACGCGGAATCGAACACGGATGTGCTTGGATGGATCGCACTTGTTGCCGTGACGAAAGGCGTTGGTGATGGCTTCTTCCAGCGCCAGCTTGATGGCGAAAGCGGCGTTCTCCCCGTAGCCGTGCTCGGCCAGCTCACGCAGGATGACCTCCTCCGGCTTCTTCGCGGCCGACAGGTCATTCTCGACGATGATTTGCTCGAAATCCTTCAAATCCTTCGTCCCCGCGGAACGTGATCGCCCGGAAACGGGCACTCCATTGCCGCTGACCCGACCGCTGCGACCTGCTGCCAGATGATGCGCGGCCGGCTCGATCATGCCTCCTGAAAACTGGCTCGTGCCTTTTCCTGCGAGGGATGGATGTCAAAAATCTTGTTGAGCCGAGTGATCTTGAAGACCTCGAAGATCTGCGGGTTGATGTCGCTGAGCTTGAGCCGACCTTTCTTTTCTTCCACCTTCTTCTTGAGGGTGATGAGCATGCCAAGGGCGGCGCTGGACAGATGTTCCACATTCTTGAAGGACAGCAGCAGATTGCCCACCGAACCCTTCTCCACGATCTTGCCGAGTTCTTCCTGGATCTCGTGGATGCAGAGCTCGTCGAGAATCTTGCGATCCGAAAACTCGACGAGGGAGACACCCCCGAGATCGCTTACTTTCAGTCGCGTCGCCTGTTCCGCCATCACGTCTTCTCCGAAACCCCCGGTCGGCTGACTCGAATACCTGCAAAACGGATTTTAGCTGGGGCAGCGGCCATCGCCAAGTGCCTGTTCTCCCACCCTGCCAAACGTACGATCCGTCGAGAGGGATGGAGCATTTATGCATATCCAGCCCGCGAATGGTCGCCATGCCTCCGCGGCATCCTGCTTGCGGGCAGAGCCGTCGAGGAAGTAATCGTCGATCGACGACGGAACGCCCCCCGATTCTGCCGATTGCGTCTGGTTGTGCGTGTGTCCGCCTTCCCTGACAATCGAAGTTTCAACATCGCGCCCAGGGAGCCGCGAGCTCACTTCGGCACGAACTTGATACCAAAATACAACGATCCCAGGAGGTTGAGGATATGCACAAAATGATGCGTCGACGAATGCGATTCTGGATTCTGCTGACCGTCTGGACGATGGCCCTTGGCAGCGGCACGACAGTATCTGCCCGCGCCGATCAGGTCCTGACTCCGCGAGAAGTAGCCCGGCTGAAATCTGCCGCGTCGCCGGTCATTTCCCCGGACGGTAAGCGCGTCGCGTACCTGCAAGTGGTTCAACGCGACCCCTACGCAGACCCGGATCAGGGCGACGTCAAGTTCGAGGACGGCCCGTCGTACATGGAGCTTTTCGTCATCGATCTGCCGAATGGCGAGCCGCGGCCGTTCATCACCGGGCAGGTCTCGATCGGTGGGCTTTCGTGGTCGCCTGACAGCCGGGCAATTCTCTTCCTGGATAAGCGTGGGAAAGACGAAAATAAATGCCTTTACCGCATCCCGATAGATGGCGGGGAGGCACGGCGCGTGCTTTCTCACGAGGCGGATGTCATCTCCTACTCGCTGAGTCCGGATGGTGCCCGCGTGGCATTCCGCGCCGAAGCGAAGAAACCCAAAGAGAAGAAAGAACTTCTCGATAAGGGGTTCAAGGCAGAGGTCTACGAAGAGGATCTGTCGCCGATTCACGTGTGGGTAGCTCCGCTGGATGACCCGGCACAGAAGCCGCGAAAGCTGCCGCTCGAAGGATCGGCGGTCTCGCTGCAGTGGAGCCCTGCCGCGGCGCAGTTAGCCGTCGCCCTGGCACCCACGCCCCTGATTGATGACATCTACATGCAATCTCGTGTCCACGTGGTGGACGCAGACAGCGGCGATGTCATTTGCAAGCTCGACAATCCCGGCAAGCTCGGACCGATCGCATGGTCACCGGATGGCCGACTTCTGGCGATGATCTCTGCCGAAGACATTCACGATCCGTCGGAAGGTCGCCTGATGGTCGCCCCCGCGACCGGCGGACCGCTCAAGGACGTGCTGCCGAACTACCTCGGTCACGTCAATGCGATTGCCTGGCAGGATCGCGACACAATCATGTACCTCGGAGATGAGGGTGTTGCCACGACTTTCGGCAAGGTTCGGGCTGACGGATCACAGCAGAAGGTGCTCGTCGGCCGCGGCGACCTGATGCTGACCGGGTTTTCACTTTCGCGCGACGGCCTGAAGGGCGCGTTTGTCGCTGACAGTGCCATCCATCCTTCCGAAATCTATCTGATTGAGCACGAGAATCTGACGCCCCGTCGGCTGACAGATAGCAATCCGCAGTTGTCAGACTTCCGCATGGCACGGCAGGAAGTGGTGACCTACAAGGCGCGCGACGGTCTTGAGCTGGAGGGAATCCTCATTCGCCCGCTCGATGAGGAGCCCGGACATCGCTACCCGCTGATTCTCTACGTGCACGGTGGACCGGAGGCCCACGAGCGCAACGGCTGGCTCACCAATTATGGTCGGCCAGGGCAGGTCGCCGCGGCGCGCGGCTTCGCCGTTTTTTATCCGAACTACCGCGGGAGCACCGGTCGCGGTGTCGCTTTTTCAAAACTGGGACAAGGTGACGAAGCGGGCAAGGAATTCGACGATTTGGTCGACGCGATCTCTCATTTTGCGGAGAACGGTCTGGTGGACAAGAAACGCGTCGGCATCACCGGCGGTTCCTACGGTGGCTATGCCTCGGCCTGGGGCGCGACAGCGCTGAGCGAGCATTTTGCCGCCAGCGTGATGTTCGTGGGCATCAGCAATGCCATTTCCAAGAAAGGGACCACAGACATCCCCAATGAAGACTACCTTGTACACACGCGCAGTCGAATGTGGGATGACAAGTGGCAATTCTATCTCGAGAGAAGTCCGATCTATCATGTGAAGAAAGCCCGAACTCCGATCCTCATTCTTCACGGGAAGGACGATCCGCGCGTGCATCCCAGCCAGAGCATGGAACTTTACCGCCACCTTAAAACGATTGGCGAGGTACCAGTGCGTCTCGTTTGGTACCCCGGCGAGGGACACGGCAACCGCCGCGCCGCGGCACGTCTCGATTACAACCTGCGCATGATGCAGTGGCTGGAGCACTATCTGATCGGTCCCGGCGGTGATCCGCCTCCGATGGAACTGGAGTACGGCTTCGAGAAGCCGGCGCCGAAGACGACCGATCCCTCGCCGGACAAAGACAAGGACGAGGAAGAGCCGGCATGACCGCACGTTCTCGGGCAGTCTGGATACTTGTACTCCTGCTGATCGTGGTTGCAGATGCCGGCGGCTGCGCATCGGTGCAGACGGAGATCAGCAGCTTCGTCGATCCAGATTTCGCGGGCCGCAGCTTCGAACAGATACTGGTTGCTTCCAGGTATGACGATCTGGGCATGCGTTCCGCGACGGAGATCTCCTTCTGTGAGGAACTGACTCGCACCGAAGCGGCAGCCATACCTTCGCTGCATGTACTTCTGCCCACGCGCGAGTGGAAGGACGAAGAAATCTTCCCCATGATGTCCGAGCGCGGGATCGACGCCGTCCTGATCATCACGCAGACCGATGCATACACGGACCGCGAATACGTACCAGAGCGAATCGACGTGCAGACGGATGAATACCTGACGGCCCGCAGCCTTCGTCCCTATCGAGGTTGGCGGGATGGTCGTGTGCGGACCTACACGCGGGCCACGCGTAGCGGCGGCTACTACGTCGATCTGCCGCGCGTTCGCCACCGCATCCAACTCTATGATGTGTCGTCGCGCCGCATGGCCTGGTACGCCACCACGCTGACGGCGGGAGATTCGTCTGCTACGCCGGAGAAAATGATGCAATCACTGGCGCGCCAGACGGTCACGCGGCTCATGGCCGACGGACTGGTGCGCTGCGATCGTCCGGATGACTGGCGTGACGAAAACGGAAACCGTGACACCGGGGATGAGTCGTAGCATTTCTTCGGAGACGCGGATATACTCGCCGACGGCGATGGTTGCTCTTCTCACGCGCCAATCATGTTGACAGGAGTTCGAATGCCTCCCGCCACCAAGACTGCGACATCCAGCCGCCGCTTCATCGCGGACCTGCAACCCGGCGAGCAGATCGCCGACCAGGTCTTTATGATCGCGAAGAAAGACCTGCGTACCACGACCAACGGAGGATTGTACATTCACCTGGTGCTCGCTGATCGCACCGGCCAGTTGCTCGGTCGCATCTGGAGCGCCACGCAGCAGCAATACGAGACCATTCCCGAGGGAGGTTTTCTTCGCATTCGCGGGCGGACGGAGAGCTACAAGGGCTCGCTGCAATTTATCGTCGACGGGATGAAGCCGGCGCAGCCCGGTGAGTACGAACTGGGTGATTTCATCCCCCGCACGCCGTATGACGTGGACGAGATGTGGGAGCGGATGCTGGCGATCCTTCGCACCATCCGCAATCCGCACCTGCTGGGACTGATCAAGGCGTTCGTCAAAGATGAAGGCATCGCGGCGGGCTTCAAAAAGGCGCCGGCCGCCGTGGCGAATCATCATGCCTATCTCGGGGGCCTGCTCGAACACACATTGAGTCTGCTGGAACTGGCCGTTCGCATTTTCGGCCGCACGGATGAAAAAGACAGCTTCTATCCTGATGTAAGCCGCGATCTGGTGCTGGCGGGCCTCTTTCTGCACGACATCGGCAAGACCGTAGAGCTGACTTACGACACAAACTTCACTTATACGACAAACGGCCAGCTTGTTGGTCACATTGCCCAGGCCGCCATCTGGATCGATCGCAAAGTGGCCGAAGTGGAAGAAGAGACCGGTCAGCCCTTTCCACGTGATCTGCAGGATGTGCTCACGCACATCGTACTCTCACACCACGGACAATATGAATTCGGCGCACCCAAGCTGCCCTCCTGCCCCGAAGCGATCGTGATTCATTACCTGGACAATATCGACGCCAAGCTGCACATGGCGCTTTCCGCCATTCGTGATGCGCGGAATGCCGAGAGCGACTGGACCGAATGGGTCAAGGCGCTGGAAACGCGGATCTACAAGAAAAACGTTGTCGCGGAGACCCGCGCCCCGTCTGAAAAGCAGCATCCCTGATGCCATACCAACTGTTTTGATGCATTCCATATCGAAAACCGGGCCGAATGGTACAAACGCTACCTGAAACGAACAAGAATTGTAAAGATTGCTGACCTGCCGCGTTACCAATTCGAATCACTAATTTCAAGTGCACCTGTATTGCGTACCACATTGCGACTCGCGACTCGCCTGAGAAATAAGCTCCGGATTATTTTGAAAAAATCGCCCTTAACAATGTCTGGCATTGCGACTATGGTATTGTCACATTCGAGTAGGAAAGGGGGCGGAACATAGAAAGGCAGACATCATGAGAAACGGTACCGTCGATCAACTTCAGGAACTCATTCGCAAGCTTGCTTCCGAACGACAGCAGCATCTCGATGCTGTTGCCCGGATTGAGCAGGCCTTCGATGACCTCGGCATCACCCCGCCCGCCGGCAAGCGCCGCGGTCGCCCGCGAAAAGCAGGCGGCGCGCTTCGTCGCCGGCCCGGCCGACGCGTGAAGCGAGGCCGCCCCGGGCGCCCGGGTCGCCCCGGCCGCCGCACCCGCAAGCGCTACGCTGTCAGCGGGACGCAGTCGATTCTCGACTTCGTCAAGAAGGCCGGCGCCAAGGGCGCGAGTGGCGCTGACATTGCCAGTCTCTGGAAGCGGCAGGGACGCAGGGGCAGCAGCTACAACATTCTCAATGCCATGCTCAAAAAGGGTATGATCAAGCGCAAGAAGAGCAAGGGCGAGCGCGGCAGCACCTACCACGCTGCCTGAACGACCGCATACACTGCTGTCCACAACGAGCCGGGCGCCGAAAGGTGTCCCGGCTCTTTTCTTGTCTGATTACAGTCGAAGAATTGTCTGGATAAAGAAGCGGTCACTGTCCGGTGAGTCGCCCGTATTGCGGACAAACGCGCCTGGCATGAAGTGGGAGTAACCCACTTCGATCGAGAAGAACTGCGTAACGCGGTGGCGCAACAAAAGATCGATTTGCTGCCCGATGAAACGACCGCTCTGGCCTGTTGGATCGATTCGATTGCCGCGAACCCATGCATCCTTGCTGCTGGCCAGCCAGTTCGTTCGGTAAATGGCGCTGAATTGCGTGGCCTCGTCCGGTTCAAGTCTCAGCTCCAGACAGGGCTGGATAAGGTTCTGAAAGGTAAAGTAATCTGTGTAGCCATAGAGTCCATTGGATGTGCCGAAAAGTCGATCGAACCGGCCGGCAACGTCGTCAGTCGGGTTTCGATCTCCGGAGGCATAGTTGAGCCAGGCGGCAATGCGCGGCTCCCAAGGATAATCAATCGTATAACCCAGTTCCACGTGGGTCGCCACGCTTTGCTCGGTGATCCCGCGACTCTTGCCGCATTGATAGGTGCCGCTCACGTCATAATCAAACCCCGACTTGAACAGGTCGCCGTATGCCCGCATGCCCAGCACGTGTAATTCCGTGTCTCGCGCCTTCCATCCCTGGCGATCCTCGTCAAGAATAAAGTAGTACGGCTCTAGAGTGACGACCGGCATCCAGCCGCGCCAGGCGCCGACCAAGCCGTAGAACCATCGCGTTTCATCCGGGCGATCCAACTGCCGGGGCCGAATCTCAACCGGCTGAACGGCAAAGACTTCCATCTCCCATCTTGAATCCATATCACCCAGATGCAGGCGGAATCCGTCAAACGCATTGGTCGTGTTGCGAAAGCCATTTCGAGTGCGCAACCTGCGATCCACGTAATCGATGGCCAGTCGGCCGGCCTGCAGACTCAGCGGCTGCCCGGGCCCGAGCAGGTCTTTGAAATACAACTCCGCGAAGGCCTGGAGAAAGTCATTCTCATTCTGTTCCGTCGTGACATCCTGCACGATGGAATCGAACGACCGGGAATCCTGGAACTCCACGCCGAATCGCAACGGGTCGATGATCTCGCGAATGCCCAAGTAGGCGCGGGAGCGCATCAGGAAGGCATGGTTGCGCTCGAAGTCGTAGAGATAGCTATCGTCGAACAGGTCGAACCTGGTCCGCTGCTCCATTCCAAACAGCACCCAGGAGGGCAACGAAACGCCGTCCTGATTCCAACGGCTCAGCGGATGCGCATAATCGACCGGTTCGCGAATCCGGTTGGCGGACGCGGCCTTCGAGGGACGATACCAGGACGAGACAGGAGTCAGGGCGGGCTGGGTTGTCGCGAACTGGGTAGCAGGAGCGTCATCATTGGTCGAAGCATTCAGCGATTCGTTCGTGGCCGATGCCGGATCCTCGTTGTGCGCCTGCTGGTCGTCCGGCGTGATGGTTGCGGTTGCGGATGCCGTATCATCCACCCGGCGGCTTGAGGCCACCGTGGGCCCACATGCATAACTCCGATCAGTGGGAGTGCAAGCCAGCAGCAGGAAGCAGCTAAGGCCTGCCAGCGCTTCAGACTTCCTGCTTGCTGATCGATTTTGCACAGATCCCTGGCACCTGTTCAACCACGTCGGACTGCGCCGCAGAGGCCAAGGCCTGCTGAACCGACCATGCCGGCGATGTGCTGGCAAGCTGTCAGCCGGCTGTCGCCAGTGCTGCATCAACCGTCTGATGCATCTCAAAGAACTTGTCCAGACGCGTCGTCGCGAGCACGTCTTTGACGAAGGGGCTCACGTTGACCAGCAGCAATCTCGCCCCCTGTGTATTGGCAAGGGCTGTCAGTCGCACCAGGTCACCCAAACCGGCAGAACTGATATAATTGACCTCACTCATCTCCAGCACGACAAAGGCGCCACTCTCGTCGATAAGCTTGGTGACCGGGTCCACCCAGGAGCGCTCGTCGCCTCCGGTCATGGACCCACTCAGGGAGACGATCTTCGCTGAACCACGCGCTTCTACATGTACCTTCATGGGTGCCTCATTTCCATCAACGCGATCAAACCCGGACCTGTTCACCGACCCTCACTGGCGGTTTTCATCGGCCTCGCGGTCCGCTCGCCTTTCCGTTTCCTTTTGCTGTTTGCTCAGCTCGAGGGTGCGCCGACCATCGGCCCAGCCGCGATCGTAGCCATCCGCATATTCCTTTTCCTTCATCCATAACCACATCCAACCGGCATGATCATCGAAGAGCGACTCCTTGGCTTCACGCATGCCGTCGCGATACCCCCGGCTGTACTCACCGGAGGAAAAGTGCATCGTACGGCTTTCCTCATCCTTGCCTAGTTCTGAGCACGATGGAACACTCACAAGAAGCAACCCCCCTAGAATCACCCGGAGAAGCCGACAAGCGATGTCGCAGAGACCGCCACGGCCGGCAACTCGGCTCTGATTTCCATCGACGGCCATCCGTCGCTGCCTCCGATGATTGCAAGGGCCACATGCTAAACGAAGGCCGACCAGCAGGCGAATCCGCATCGGAACCAACTCAAGTTTTCTTCGGAGGCCTGCGATAGACCCCCCGCTCGCAGGAAACGACAAAGGTTTCTGCCGTGGTCTTAAGCTGCTCCCACTGCTGCCGGATTCGGTCGGCCTCGTCGGCCTCGATATGACCATCATCGGCCACCGCCTGGCTGACTTCGTTCAACAACTCGCTGAAGGCACGGACCAGATGCTGGGTCGATTGCAGAAGGTCGGTGTTGATGTTGTCGCAGGCGGCTTCCGGATTGTGGACAAAGAACCCCCCCGCTTCGTGGCAGAGCCAGCTCACCACCGGAATATGCCCGGTGACGCGGACGATCTCGCGCAACCGGTCAAGCGGGTTTCGAGTGCCACTGGCGTCAGGATCATCCGCCTCGGATTCTTCGCACCACTTATAGATCAGGGCCGGGCTCAGCCGCAGCTCGGCCGCCAGTGCCTTGACACCGACGCGATCGGCTGCGTCTCGCAAGACTTCGTGTGATTCCATGACCACGCACTCCGCGCCGGGCCACTGACAGGATCAGAATCGCTATCGCTCGCTGCAAGTCCGACACCGGCGGTACGGCGGCATTATAATGCCGATGCCGAGGGATCACAGTCTTGAGTACGCCTTGCGGACATCCCGCGTTTCAGACCCAGACGATCATCCGCTCCCTGCTGGATACCGCCGGAATTTCGCCAAGAAAGCGCTTCGGCCAGCACTTCCTGATCGACGCCAACCTGATGGGACGACTACTCGATGCCGCCGACATCAGCACCGACGACTGCATCCTCGAAGTGGGCACCGGTACCGCCTGCCTGACAACGCAGCTTGCTGCGCGAGCCGCCAGCGTTGTCACTGTTGAGATTGACGCCCGGATCGCGGCCATCGCTCAAAGCGTGCTGGCAGGTTCGGCCAACGTCACTTTGCTTCTGGGTGACGCCCTTGAACGAAAATCGGCAATCTCGCCGCAGGTGCTTGACACGGTCCGATCGAAGGTCAGCCGTGCACGCGGCGAACTAAAACTGGTGGCCAATCTGCCTTATGACATCGCTACGAGTCTGGTGATTGATCTGCTGCTGACGGACCTGCCCTTTCGGCGCCTGTGTTTCACGGTGCAGACCGAAGTTGCGGAGCGGTTTCTGGCCCGCCATGACAGCGATGCGTACGGCGCAGTCGCGATCATCGCCCAATCACTGGCCCGAGGCCGACGAATCTGCCGTGTACCACCGGAGGCCTTCTGGCCGCGGCCGAAGGTCGATTCCACGATGCTTCGGCTCGATCCCCTACCGGAAGCAGAGCGAGCTGTGAAAGATGCAGTGGATTTCGCCCGGTTCGTCCGTCAGTTCTTCCTGCACCGGCGCAAGACCCTGTCACACCTCGTGCGCAGTCTGCCGTCTGCCGAAACTGCACTTCGCGCGCTTGCAGAATTAGGGATCGACCCTCGCAGCAGACCGGAGCAGTTAACCGTGGAAAACTGGCAGCATTTTCATAGACGACTCCAATGACGAACGGCCGTCCGACTGCTATACTTCGCGTTACCTGTGAGCGATGAATGACCACCGGTTCGCACCGTGAGGATCGACATGCCCGACAGCAAGACGCGCTATCGCACAATGACCAATACGCATCTGGTCAAAGGCGAGGACCTCAACCATCATCAAACGCTCTACGGCGGACGCTGCGTGGAATGGTGCGTTCACATGGCCTATGTTGCCGCCCAGAGTTGCTTCGACACGCCGCGACCGCTGGTCTTCATGTCGATTCGCTCGCTCTCGATGCGTACGCCCGCCCGATTGGGCGATCTCGTCGAGTTCGCCGCTCGGGTGGATTACGTCGGCGAGTCCACCATCGGTGTACGGGTGGACGCTCGTAAGGTACAGCCGCGGGAGGATCGAAAGCCAGTAGTGACCGGCACTTTTCTTTTCTGCACCGTTGACGAAGAGGGGCGCGCAGTGCCGCACAACCTGCCGCAGGTGGAAGATGTGACCAACGGCACCCGAAACCGCTGGAAGCGCGCCGAAGAAGAGTTCCTCACTGCAACGACCTGACCACGGCGCGAAATGCGAGAGCCGCCGTGTCGCCATGAATCTCGATGACACCATCGTAGCCGTCAGCTCTCCGCCCGGTGCGGCGGTTCGGGGGATTGTTCGCCTCTCCGGTCCTTCCGCGATCGACATTGCACAAACAATCTTCACCGCAGCAGATGGGACGCTGCTTAGCGATGCATCGTGGAATTCTCGCTTTGAAGGCCGCGTTCGCCTGGAAGACCACCTCCTGCCTGCGTGTGCATGTGTTTTTCGATCGCCTCATAGCTACACGCGTCAGCACCTGGTCGAACTGCACCTGCTCGGCTCACCGATCGTCCTCAGCATGGTGGTTGAGGCCTGTCTGGCGAGCGGTGCCCGCCGAGCCGAACCGGGCGAGTTCTCTGCTCGGGCGTACCTCAATGGGGCGATGGACCTCTCGCAAGTGCACGGAATCGCCGGCATGATCGCGGCCAGATCCGACCTTCAGCTTCGCGCCGCGGCGCGGCTCCTCCACGGCCATCTGGCGGAAACAGCCGGCCGGGCGCGCGGGGAGCTGGCTGATCTTCTCTCGCTTGTCGAAGGCGCGCTCGACTTCGCTGACGAGCCCATCGAGTTCATCCGCCCTGAAGAATTGCGCGATCGGCTACTGACCGTTCGCAACGAGTTGGAGAATACGACGGCTGCGGGGTTGCGTGCAGAACGATGGAATGAGCTGCCGCGCGTGCTGCTCACCGGCCGCCCGAACGCCGGCAAGTCGAGTCTCTTCAATCGCCTGACCGGCATGGATCGCGCCATCTGCACTCCGATTGCAGGCACTACTCGGGATGTGCTTTCCGCACCCCTGGCGCTGGGCGATCTCGAATGTCTGCTCGTTGATACAGCCGGACTCGATGCGCCGACCGACGAACTGGACGCCGCCGCGCAGGCCGCCGCGCGCCGGGAAATGGAAGCCGCGGACCTGATCCTGCATGTCCTTGATCCTATTTCGCAGAATTCAAGCGTTCCTACGGCCGACCTGGATTTTGGAGCTGAGCCGACAAGCTCTCAAGCCGCCGTTATTCGGGTCATCAGCAAGTGCGATTTACTGCCCGTCGCGAATCGAGAGGAAATGCGCCGTCGTTGCGTAAGAGGTGATGAGAGCGCGGCCTGCTTCGTGAGTGCTTCCACGGGTGAGGGCTGCGAGGCGTTGACTGTGGCCATCCGGGCTGCTCTGAGCGACCGCAACATCGACCATCGTGATGACACCATCGCCCTTTTGACCGAGCATCGCGACGCATTGGCTGAATCGATTGAGGCAATTGAGCGCGCGATTCGGATATCCGACCGTCAGGCGGATTCATTGGCCGATGCAGAACTGGTGGCGACGGAACTGCACACAGCCGCCGCAGCGCTCGGCAAGCTGATCGGTCAGGAAGACACCGAAGCCCTTCTGGGTCGGATCTTTGCCCGGTTCTGTGTCGGCAAGTAGGTTAGCGGTGCCCCGAGACGGGCGCGAGCAGATCGGTTAGCATCTTCCGCCCCAGGAGGCAGAATGGAACTCGACGGCATTTTTCTCGATTTTTACGGCACACTCACCTCCGGCGATCGCGCTGCGGTGGAGTCAGTCTGCGAACGTATCGTCCGCGAGAACGGCGTCGCGATCTCGCCCTACGAATTGAGCGTTACCTGGGGAGAGCGATTCTTCCATGCGCTGGACTTCGCGAGCGGCGAAAGCTTCAAGACGCTCTTCGAAGTCGAGGTGCAGACCCTGCGCGACACCATGGGCGAACTCGGAGTGCGCGTAGATGCAGAGAAGTATGCCCGGCAGCTCAAGGACTATTGGGAGCATCCTCCGATGCAGCCCGAAGTTGCGGAGTTCCTCAAGAAAATCCGTTACCCGATCTGCATCGTGTCGAACGCCGATCGCGCCGACATCGATCGGGCGCTGGAGCGGGCTTGCATTCGCGTCGATCACATTGTGACATCAGAGGAGGCGCGCTCCTACAAGCCCGACCGCCAGATCTTCGAGATGGCACTGCGTCAGACCGGATGGCGGCGCGACCGGATTATCCATGTCGGCGATTCGCTGCACAGCGATATCGGCGGAGCGATCCTCGCGGGCATCCGCAACGGGTGGCTTAACCGTGCCCATCGTATCCACGACATCGGCACTCACCAGCCGGACCACGAGTTCGAAGACCTGCTGGGCCTGCTGCGATGGACGCAGTCCCATCCGACGACCTGACGCGGTGCTTCAGCTATCGACGCTGCAGCTCGCGGCGCAGCGAATCCAGATTTAGCCGGGCCGGTTCGTGGCTTGGATCGACCTCCAGCGCCTTTTCATATTCGCGTATGGCCTCGTCGAATTTTCGTCGCAGCGCCAGGATATTCGCCAGGTTGACACGGGCATCGGGAAACCTGGGGTCAATTTCGATCGCCTTACGATATGAGGCGATGGCGTCATCCTTCAGCCCGAGCGCTTCCTGGGAAATCGCCATGTTGTAGTACGCATCCCGCAATTCGGGATCCAGCCCCAGCGCATAACGGAATTGTTCCATCGCAGCTTCGTGCTCCTTGCGCCGAGCCAGCATCACGCCGAGATTGACATTCGCCTTGGGATAGTCCTTGCGATGTTTCGTCGCTTCGCGAAAGGCCTCGTAAGCCTTCTCGTCCTGACCGCGTTGCACGTGGATGCGACCGAGTTCATACCAGGCCAGCGCGTTCGTCGGATCGTCCTTGATCGTCCATGCGTAGGCATCGAAGGCCTCATCGATGCGACCCAGTTCCTGATATGCATTGCCGAGGTTGAAGCGCGTCTTGGTGTGGTTCGAGTTGATGGCAAGCGATCGCTGAAACGCCTCGACCGCCGCCTTCGGCTGGTCGACTTTTGCCAAGGCGCAGCCGAGATTGTACTGCGCTGCATATGAATTCGGCTGGCAGGCCGTGCCATGTGTCCAGAGCGTTAGTTCATCGACCCAGTAGCCGCACTGTCGCCAGGTAAGGGCCGCGAAGATGGTACAGGACAGCAAGCCAACTCCGACCAGGCCGATCCCCGCGGCGCGGTGATCGGGCCGCGAAAGCCAGTTCGCAATCACGGCCGCCACCAGCAGAGAGATGCAGATCGCAGGAAGATAGCTGTATCTATCCGCTACTTCCTGCTGCCCGCTCTGAACAAAACCGAGGACCGGTGCGAGCAGGATTACATAGCAGCCAGTGGCAACAAAGAGTCCCGGCATGCGTCGGCGAAGCATGAGTACGATGATCGCTATCGTGGCGACGATCGTGGCGGCGATGTAATACTTCGGCTGTTGCCAGCTCGTGGGTAGCGGAAGTTCATAGAACGGCGCGAGGCAGACCGGCAACACCGTCTTGTGCAGATAGAAAACCAGGCCATAACATGCCTGAAAGACGCGTGCGGCTGGTCCGTGCAAATCCCATGCGATTAACGCGCCGGTCGCCGCCTGCGCTCTGGGGGCGATCAATGCGAAACAGACGGAGGCCGCGAGAAACGGCAGCTTCTCCAGCCAGACACGCCGCGCCGGCCCGCGAAACCAGCCACCGGCCGCCGCACCGAGCCGGCCGAGCGGGTACCAATCGAGAAACAGCAGGATGACCGGTAAGGTCACGGCCATCGCACGACTCAGCAACGAGAGGATAAACGCTACGAATGCCGCCGCGAGAAATCGCCTGCGCAGATCGGAAAGGGCAGCTTCATTTGCCCGCAGGTACAAGAGCACTGAGACCAGCATCCAGAAGCTGCTCAGGACATCTCGCCGCTCCGTCACCCAGGCCACCGACTCGACTCGCAAGGGGTGCACTGCAAAGAGCAGTGCTGCTACCAGTGCCGCCCAATTGATCGCCCACGCAGGCGGCCCTGCAACCGTCATTGTGTGAGGCGAAAGTCTCGCTCCGATGAGCACGAGCAATCGGGAAAGGATGGCGAACACCAGCGCCGCGTTCGCGGAATGCAGCAGAACGTTCGTCAGGTGATATCCACGGGGATTCATCCCCCAGACGGCATGATCGAAGGCAAGACTGAGCCAGGTCAGCGGTTGATAGTGGCCCATGAGGAACGTGGTAAACATCCATCGGATGTTCGACCAGCCCAGTCCGCGGAAGTGCTCGTTGGCGAGAATGATCTCTTCGTCGTCGTAGTTGAAGCCGCATTCCAGCGCCGGAAGAAAAACAAGAAATGACACGATCGCAACGACAAGCAAGCCGATCCACCAGCCGGTGGCGGGCGCAGCGGCGAACGCCGGCCCGAGTTCGCTGCGACTGGGGCGCTGCTTCCTCACGTCCGGGCCTCGGCAAGCAGTTCTCGGGTACGCGGGTCACGCGGTGACTTGAAGATCTGATCCGGCGAGCCGGACTCAATGACCTGACCGTCGGCCATGACATGCACGCGATGCGCCGAGCGGCGGACGAAACTCATCGCATGACTGACAACCAGCATGGTCTGCCCGGATGTAGACAGGTCAGCCATCACTGCCAACACCTCCGTCGTCATGCGCGGATCCAGCGCGCTGGTCGGTTCATCAAAGAGAATGACTTCGGGCTCATTGGCCAGCGCTCGTGCGATTGCCACGCGCTGTTGCTGTCCGCCGGAGAGCGTCGCCGGTCGTTTATCGATCTTGTCGGCAAGCCCAACCCGATCCAGCAGCATCCGTGCTTCGACGGCGGCCTGCTCCTTCGCTCGACCGAGCGCGTATTGCGGCCCGCACATAACGTTCTCAAGCACAGACAGATGTGGGAACAGATTGAACTGCTGGAAGACCATTCCGACGCGCTGCCGAAGTCGCTGGTGGAGCTCGTGCGATGCACCATTGTGACCGGGCGAAATGGCAAGATCGCTGACACGCACGCTGCCGGCGTCGAACGTCTCCAGTGCATTAATGCAGCGAAGCAGCGTGCTCTTGCCGCCGCCGGATGCACCGATGATCACGGCCGTCTCGCCGCGCTCTACTTCCAGTGAAGCCCCGCGCAGGACTGATAACGAGCCAAAGCTCTTGTGTACATTCTCGACTATTATCATTCTTTCGCTCTAGGCCGCGACCGGCATCCCCTCGCCGGCCAACCGCCGCTCCATTCGACGCGAGAACACCGAAAGGGGATAGCTCATCGCCAGATACAGCAGCGCCGTCATGCAGGCCACTTCCAGCACTGCGGTCGTGTTGTTCGCCAGCATATTGTACTGCTTTGTCAGCTCCACAACTGCAATCACGGAGCAGATCGACGTATCCTTGAACAGGGCGATGAAGTCGTTGGTCACCGGGGGGATGACGATCCGTACGGCCTGTGGAATGATCACCCGTCGCAGGGCTGTATTGCGCGACATGCCCAGGGCCAGCGCTGCTTCCATCTGTCCCCGCGGGATGGCTTGGAGACCCGCGCGATAGATCTCTGCTTCGTACGCAGAATAGTTAATGGCCAGGCCGGCAATCGCCGCGAAGATCGGGCTCAGGCCCACGCCCAGCATCTTGGGAAGGAGAAAGTACAGTACGTAGAGCTGCAACATGACCGGCGTGCCGCGCAGCACCTCGACGTATACAGTCAGGAATGGCCGGACCAAGGATGGACCGTACTCACGGCCCAGCGCCACGAACAAGCCCAGCACCATCGCCAGCGGCATCGCCGCGACGGAAATCAGTACGGTCAGCGCGGCGGCCTTGACCAGTGTCGGTCCGTAACGCTCGACCGCTTCCCATCCGCGTGCAGAGCTCGAAGTTGCTGCTTCCACGGCTGCTTCAGCCAGACCTTCCTGGGTGGCGTTCCAGAGACCGTACCGTTCGTACAGCTCTTTGAGTCGGCCATCCGCGAGAAGACGCTCGATGGCGTCATCCAGCGCCTCGGCAAGCCGAAGTTCGCCCTTGCGGACGTACATGACGTAGTAACCGCGGCCGACCGGTTCACCAACAAACTTAAGCCCGCGACCCTGGGGCAGATTTCGATAGAAGACGGCAATCGGCAGGTCCTGCAAAGTGGCATCGTGCAGGCCGCTGACAACTTGCTGCATTGCATTGACGTTGCCATCGTACTCGTATAGCTCGATGGACGATTGGCAGTGCTCGCGAAGATAACTATCCGGCGCTGAGCCGCCCAGCACACTGACTTTGTAGCGTACGCCCTGCGGCGGATGGCAAAGGTCCTCCATCGACGAAAAACGCGTCTCGTCCTGGCGGGCCAGCAGTTGCAGTTCGTAAATGTAATACGGCCGGGTGGCGGTCATTCGCTCGGCGCGACCGGGTGTCCACTCGTAGCCATTGAGCACGACGTGGATGGACTTGTTCTCGAGAAACTCCGGCAGCGTGACCCAGTCGGCCTGAAAGAAACGCGCACGAACACCCAATTCGGCCGCAAGCAGATCGGCCAGTTCGACTTCAAAACCCAGCAGCTTTGAAGGGTCGGCAGGATCCGGATAAACGTACGGACCGCCGCCTTCCTGATCGGCGCCCCAGATCAACTCACCACCGGTACGAAGATCGTCGAGCGCGTCGCCGTTCGCCGCTTGCGGCAGTACTGCAATAAGCAGCAACCACCCCAGGACGATTCGTCGATGCGATGATTTCAACGGTAATCTTCCACGATGTCCCAGAGCGACGGCAACTTCGTCGTCAGTCTTTCTTCGTGCTGGTCTTTTTGTCTCCGGAATCGCTGGCGGACGTCGTGGCGGACTTGGCGGCAGTTTCCGAAGGGGTGGGGTTGGCGGACTTCGTATCCGAGGCGGCGGCCTTGGGCTGGGTTTCAGACTTGGCCTTCGACTTGTAATTCTCGCTGCGGTAATCCGTCTGGTAAAACCCGGAGCCCTTGAACAGAACAGCGCCGCCGGTCCCAATCAACCTTCTCACGGGTCGTACTCCGCCGCAGGTGCTGCATTCGGCCTTCGTCAGCGGCCGGGCCTTAATCGACTGGTAGACATCCGTCGTCTTCCCGCAGGTTTTGCATTGGTATTCGTACGTGGGCATGTTACCGTCTCCTGCCGTCTGCGTTTGCTTCCTGTCCGTCGTCGCCGCTTTGAGCGGACGACTCCGGCGATTCGGGCTTCTTCGCGGCCACGGTCACCCGAGCAGGCCGAAGCACGCGGCCGTGCATCGTATAGCCGCGAACCAGCTCCGCGGTCACCGTGCCCGGTGGTTCATGGGACTCGAAATCCGACATCAGGGCTTCGTGCTGCGTGGGGTCGAAGGGCTTACCGGTTGCATGAATCGGCTCAACGCCATGATCCCGGAGCACCTTTTCGAGCTGCTCTGCAATCAGGCGAACGCCTTCGAGCACGGACGCGTCCGCGCCAGCCGCCTTGAGACCTTCCAGCGAACGACCGAAGCTGTCCACCACGTTGAGAACATCCCTTGCCAGCCCCATCGAGGCCAGCTTCATCGACTCGGCGTGCTGTTGGTGGAGACGCTTGGAGATGTTGGCGCACTCCGCCTGGGCACGCAGCAGTTTGTCTCGGCAGTCGGCCAGCTCGCGCTGCAGCGATTCAATCGAATCCGCATCTGCGGGTGGCGTGCGCGAGTCGTCGGTTGATGCTGCCGCGTACTTCTCGACTTCTTCGTTCGTCGGGGTTGCAATTTTGTCTTCGTCTTGAACCATATTTTTCGCCGTGATGTATCTGTCCGCCACTGTGGGCGGCAGCGGTCGGGCTGGTTAGCTGCCCGGCCGGCTGAGAAACTCCCTGAGTCGATCGAGAAAGCCCCGGCTCTGCGGGAGAACCTGGTGGTCTTCCGTTTTCGCAAACTCCCGGAGCAGTTCCTCCTGCTTCTTGCTGAGCTTACGCGGCACTTCAATTAGAATGCGAATGTGCTGATCGCCCACGCGGCGCGAGCGAATATCCGGCAAACCCATCTTGGGAAGCCGAAGCAGTTCACCATGTTGCGTACCAGCAGGAATCGTTACCTCTACCTTGCCGGTCAGCGTGGGCACCTCCAGCACTGCGCCGAGAGCCGCCTGAGTAAAACTGATTGGCACATCGCAGACCAGGTCGTTTCCATGGCGCTGCAGAAACGGATGCGGTTCAACCCGGACGTAGCAGTGTAAATCGCCGCGCGAGGAACCCAGCTCCCCGGGCTCGCCTTCGCCGCGCAGCCGGATCGCCTGGCCGTCGTGGATGCCGGCGGGCACTTTCACCGTGACGATCCGGTGCCGTTCGGTGCGGCCGGTGCCGCGGCAGTCGTTGCAGGCCCGCGTGAAGATCGTGCCACGACCTCGACACTCCGGGCAGTTGGTCACCACACGCGTGGAGAAGAAGCCCATGCCGCTGGTCCGTTCGACCTGTCCGTAGCCACCACAGGTCTCGCAGGTGCTGACCTTCGTGCCCGGCTCGGCGCCCTTGCCGCTGCAATGTTCGCAGAAGTCGCTTCGGTTGAACTCGATCTGCTTCTCGGTGTCCTTGGCGACGTCGGCCAGCGAGATGTACAGCTCCGTCTGGAGGTCCACTCCGCGCGCAGCACGGCGCCCCACGGAACCCCCGAAGACATCGCCGAAGATGTCTCCGAAGATGCTGAAGATGTCGTCGGGCCGCATGTGGGAAAAGTCATGCACCGCCGCCCCGCTCAGGCCGGAATGGCCGAAGCGGTCGTATCGACCGCGCTTCTCTGCATCAGAAAGCACTTCGTAGGCCTCAGCGGCCTCCTTGAATCTTTCCTCGCTCTCCGGTCCGCTGGAACGATCTGGGTGGTACTTCATCGCCGCCTGCCGGTAGGCGCGCTTGATCTCCTCCGGCGAGGCGTCACGGCTCACGCCGAGGACTTCGTAGTAATCTCGCTTCGTTGCCACCGGCATCGTCGCTCACAACTGTCGGCAATGCGACCTGAATCGAATTCGCAGCGCGGCCCACCGTCGTCGCGGACCGCGGCTCCTAAACGCCGATCGGGACGGAGCCGAAGACCCCGTCCCGATCGAGAATTTCTTCGCCCGATGCAATCTCTATCGGACAGCGCCAGGTATTTCAGCGTCCTTATCTTTGTCTTTCAGCTCGGTGACCATCACATTGGTCATCAGGAGCATCCCGGCAACGCTGGCGGCATTCTGCAGGGCACAGCGGACCACCTTGGCCGGATCGATGATCCCTTCTTTGATCATGTCGCAGAACTGGCCGCGCCGGGCGTCATACCCGTAGCTGCCCTTGTTCTCAAGAATCTGCGAGACGATCACGGCGCCGTCCTGGCCGCTGTTGTCGGCGATCTGCCGGGCCGGGAACTCCAGCGACCGGGCCACGATCATCATGCCGGTGCGCTCGTCGCCCTCGGCGTTCTTCGCTGCCGACTTGATCGGATCGATGCACCGCAGCAGGGCCACGCCGCCGCCGGGAACAATGCCTTCTTCCACCGCGGCCTTCGTCGCGTGGAAGGCGTCATCGACGAGGTCCTTGCGCTCCTTGACTTCGATTTCCGTCGCCCCGCCGACGCGGATGATGGCCACGCCGCCGGTCAGCTTTGCGAGACGCTCCTGCAATTTCTCACGATCGTAATCGCTGGTTGTCTTCTCGATCTGGGCACGAATCTGATCGGCCCGGGCGTTGACATCACTCTTCTTACCAGCTCCCTCAATGATCGTGGTGGTATCCTTTTCAATAACGACCTTGGCGGCGCGGCCCAGTTGATTCAGTTCGAGGTTCTCGAGCTTAAGCCCGCGATCCTCGCTGATGAACTCGCCGCCCGTGACGATAGCCAGATCGCCCAGCATCGCCTTGCGGCGATCACCGAAGCCCGGGGCCTTGACGGCGCAGCACTTGAGGATGCCGCGGAGCCGATTGACCACCAGGGCCGCAAGGGCCTCGCCCTCGACGTCCTCGGCAATAACCAGCAGCGGCTTGCCGGAGGTCGCGATCTTCTCGAGCAGTGGGATGAAGTCTCGCAGCGAGCTGACCTTCTTCTCGTAGATCAGGATGTAGGCATCTTCGAGGACGCACTGCATCTCCGTGGCGTCGGTGATGAAATACGGTGAGATGTAGCCCTTGTCGAACTGCATCCCCTCGACGACGCGCTTCTCGGTCTCGAGACTTTTGCCTTCCTCGATGGTGATGACGCCTTCCTTGCCGACCTGTTCCATCGCCTCGGAGAGCATCCGGCCGATGGCTTCGTCACCGTTGGCACTGACCGTTCCGACTTTGGTGATGTCGTCAGAACCCTTGACCTTAATCGCCTGCTTCTTGATCTGCTCGACCGCGATTTCCACCGCTTTATCGATGCCGCGCTTGAGCAGCAACGGATTCGCTCCGGCGGTGACGTTCTTCAGGCCTTCTTTGTAGATGGCCTCAGCCAGCACCACGGCGGTCGTGGTACCGTCGCCGGCGGTGTCGCTCGTCTTGCTGGCGACCTCGTTGACCATCTTCGCGCCCATGTTCTCGAAGGGCTGCGGAAGCTCGATCTCCTTGGAGACGCTGACGCCGTCCTTCGTGACGCGCGGCGCGCCCCACGATTTTTGCAGGAGCACGTTGCGGCCCGTCGGGCCGAGCGTGACCTTCACCGCTGCGGCGAGCTTGGAAAGCCCAGAGACCGCGCTTTCGGCGGCACGCTGATCGAAAAGCATTTGTTTGACTGCCATGGATCATTCCCTCGATTCTTCGTTGGTTTACTTCTCGACCACTGCCAACACGTCGTTCTCGCGGAGGACCGTGTACTTCTTTCCGGAAAGCTCGACTTCGGTGCCGGAATACTTGCCGTAGATCACCTCGTCGCCGACCTTGACACAAAGCGGTGCCCGGTTGCCGGTGTCCAGCATCTTGCCGGGACCGACCGCCAGCACCGTGCCGCGCGTCGGGCGCTCCTTCGCATTGTCCGGCAGGACGATTCCACCTGCGGTGCGATCTTCCGCCTCATGCTGCTCCACTACGAGCCGATCATCCAGAGGTTTGATGTTCAAGCGTGCCATGACTCATTCGCTCCTATGCTTCAAAAGCTAATCTCGCATTTCATGATGCCGACGGATTGCAGGCCGTCGGCTTCCGCTGTTGATTCTCTAAAGTGCTGTTGACGCGTTCTTACATCATGCCGCCCATGCCACCCATGCCGCCCATCTCGTCGTCCATGCCATGATCGTGGCCGCCGGCCTCGTCGTCGGACTTGGGCTTCTCGCTGATGCAGCAATCTGTCGAGAGCAGAATTCGCGCTACGCTGCTGGCGTTCTGCAGTGCCACGCGCACCACCTTCGTCGGGTCGATGACGCCATCCTTGACCAGATCAGTGAACTCCTCAGTCAGAGCATTAAAACCAAACGAGCCATCCCGACTCTCAACCTTGTGCAGCACGACGCCCGGCTCGAGACCGGTGTTGCGGGCGATGGCCATCAGCGGCTCGGCCGCGGCGCGATACACGACGCCGACGCCGACCTGCTCGGCCTCGTTCTTGAGCTTCAGCTTCTCGAGCGCGGCGCGACAACGCACCAGGGCGACCCCGCCGCCAGGAACGATACCTTCCTCGATGGCCGCGCGGGTCGCGTGAAGCGCATCCTCGTAGCGTGCTTTCTTCTCCTTCAGCTCCGCCTCGCTGGCCGCACCAACGTAGATCTGTGCCACACCGCCGGCGAGCTTGGCCAGGCGCTCCTGAAGCTTCTCCTTGTCATAATCACTGGTGGCGGCCTCGATCTCGCGGCGGATCATCTCGATGCGGCCCTGAATGTCCTTCGACGCACCTGCGCCCTCGATGATGGTCGTGTTGTCCGCGTCGATGTGAATCTTCTTCGCCGTTCCCAGGTCGGTGATGGCAACGTTGTCCAGTTCGATACCCAGGTCTTTGAAGATCGGCTTGCCACCGGTCAGGATGGCGATGTCCTCCATCATGGCCTTGCGACGATCGCCGTAACCGGGCGCCTTGACCGCGGCAACCTGAAGAATGCCGCGGAGCTTGTTGACGACGAGCGTCGCGAGTGCCTCGCCTTCGACATCTTCGGCGATGATAAGCAGCGGTCGCTTGGTCTTCGCAACCTTCTCCAGAAGCGGGATCAGCTTCGTCACACTGCTGATCTTGTCCTCATAAACCAGCACGAAGGCCTTGTCGAGAACGCATTCCATCTCATCGGGGTTCGTGACGAAGTGCGGCGAGAGATAGCCGCGATCGAACTGCATGCCTTCGACGACCTCCACGGTCGTCTCGAGACTCTTGCCCTCCTCGATGGTGATGACGCCGTCCTTGCCCACGCGCTTGAACGCCTCGGCCAGCTGTTCGCCGACTTCGCGATCGTTGTTCGCCGAAATGCTTGCGACGCGGATGATGTCTTCCACGTTCTTCGCATCAGCTTTGACCGGGCGGGACAGTCCCTTCAACTCCTCCACGATCGCCGCCACGGCCTTCTCGATCCCGCGGTTGACCGCCATGGCATCGTTGCCGGCTGCCACGCAGCGAAGACCCTCCTTGAAGATCGCTTCGGCCAGAACCGTCGCGGTTGTCGTGCCGTCCCCGGCAGCATCGGAGGTCTTCGTCGAGGCCTCCTTCACCAGCTGCGCGCCGAGGTTCTCATACTTGTCGGCCAGCTCAATCTCCTCAGCGACCGTCACGCCATCTTTCGTGACCGTGGGAGCCCCCCACCCCTTGTCCAGGATGGCCACGCGGCCGCGCGGGCCGAGCGTGGACTTGACGGCGGCTGCGAGTTTCGTCACGCCTGAGAGCAGGGCCGATCGAGCGTCTTCGTGAAACGTAAGCTGCTTGGCACCCATTGATGTATGCCTCCGGTAGAAGTGCTGATGCGTTGGAGAACCCGAATTCCTTTACACTCGCCCCGTCATCGGGGCAGACGATTTCCGCATGATCTTGAGCAATGTGTGTGCCGTACAAGTCGGCAGCTCAGACAACTTCTAAATGCAGCAATAATAGACAGTTACACGATTCCGGCTTGTTGCCCTGCTTGCGGTTCGACTGCCACTCCGGCAGACCCTCTCATCCACCCCTGCCGATGTGGCGGGGCTGCGACATGTAGAAGCATCACGGCTCTTAATTCCTTGGCGGGAGTACCTCCTCGATCTGCCCGGGAATGGAGATCTCGAACTGGCGGGAGCGCAGAACAGATCGCACAAGCGATGGAGGTTGTTGCGAATGCGTTCGGCCCCGCTCACTCCGCTTCGTGGGCTGAAGAAAGACAGAGCCGGACCGCACCAATGACGGCGGCGGCACCGACGCTGATATAGCTGATGCGCCACCCGAGAGAGATGCCAGGTTCAAAAGTACTCAGTACGCCGTAAGCGCAATACAGTGCGACGGCCAAGAGGAACACGACGAATATCGTGCGAACAGTGGGCGACATCGTACGCGATGAGATCAAACGGGCGATCCGCTGGTCACGCAGGAATCAGAAGCGTTACCACGCAAAATGTGCAAACGCCTTGTTTGCGTCGGCCATGCGATGAACGTTGTCGCGGGTGGTCATAGCGGCACCCTGGCGGTTGTAGGCGTCGATCAGTTCGGCCGCCAGACGCTGGTACATCGGCCGACCACCCTTGCCGCGAGTGGCCTCGAGAATCCAGCGGATGGCCAGAGACTGGCTGCGGCGAGAATTGACCGGCATAGGCACCTGATAGTTGCTTCCGCCGACGCGCTTGCTGCGGATCTGGATATGCGGCTTGACGTTGTCGATCGCCTGCTCGAAGACCTCGATCGGCGGTTTGTCCGAAATCTTCTTGGAGATCACGTCCATCGCCTGATAGAAGATCTTCTGGGAGACGGTCTTCTTGCCGCTCCACATCATGCAGTTAATAAACTTGGCGGCCAGACGGCTGCCGTACTTGGCATCGGGTCGAAGCTGATCGCCCGACTTGGTCCATTTCTTATAAGCCATGGTGAATCTACCTCATCCATTCTGGGTTGCACGGCCGTCACGCGACGACCCGAACAAGATGTCGATGCATCAAACGCATCGAGCCCCATACTCGACCGCATCTCTCGCGGCCGTTTGAGATCGTTTCAGACCAAGCCGCCTAGCCCTTCTTGCGCTTGGTGCCGTATTTACTGCGGGACTTGCCGCGGCGAACCCCGAACTTGTCCTGATCTTCGACGCTGGCACAATCCAGAACGCCGCGCACAATGTGATAGCGAATACCGGGCAGGTCGCGCACGCGGCCGCCGCGCACGAGCACGATCGAGTGCTCCTGCAGGTTGTGGCCGATGCCGGGAATGTAAGCCGTGACTTCTCGGCCGTTCGAGAGGCGAACGCGTGCCACCTTCCGCAATGCGGAGTTGGGCTTCTTGGGCGTCATCGTCTTCACGATGAGACAGACCCCGCGTTTCTGCGGACTGTTCTCAAGGTCCTTGGACTTGGACTTCGCGACCTCGCTTCGCCGCGGCTTCGCACATAGCTGGTTAATCGTTGGCATTCGTACCTCGAATCTTCTGCCGCTGGCGCCCTTGGATTAAGCGGACGGCGAGCCCCATAGTCTAAAGACGACGGGGAAAACCTGTCAACCCTCATCAATCCTCAGTCCTTCTCCACGGGCTCGTCGCCTTCGCCCTCATCGTTCTCGGTCATGATCATGGTGGCAATGCCCTCGACGAGCGATTTCATGCCCGATTCACCGGTCGGGCTGTCTTCGCTGCCGGTCGCCCGCTCGAGCTCAGCCAGGGCTTCGCGATCCACCTGGCCGGGGATCTCCGGCATACGAATCTCCGTCGGCGGCTCCTCGATGGGAGTCCCCAGATGACGCACCTCGACGTCCTGATGCAAGCGGAAGCCGGTACCTGCCGGGATCAGATGGCCGAGGATGACGTTTTCCTTGAGGCCGGTAAGCCGATCCACAGCGCTGCCAAGGGCGGACTCGGTAAGGACCTTGGTCGTCTCCTGGAAGCTGGCGGCAGACAGGAACGACTCGCACTGCAGGGCCGCCTTGGTAATACCCAGCAGGACGGATCCACCGGTCGCAGGCCGCGGCTTTTTGCCCTTGGCGGGCGCCTTGCCGGCATTCTCCAGTTCTTCGTTGGTAGCGGAGAGTTCCTCCTTGCTGACGATCTGACCCTCGGTGTACTTCGAGTCACCCGGATCGGAAATCTTGACAGACTTGGCCAGCCGCTCGTTCTCGGAGCGGAAGCGGAACTTGTCGACCATTTCACCGGGCAGCAGGGCCGAGTCACCGGCCTGCTCAACCTTCACCTTGCGGAGCATCTGATTGATGATGATCTCGATGTGCTTGTCGCTGATGCCCACATTCTGTGAACGATAGACCGACTGCACCTCGTGGAGCAGATAGCTGTAGAGCGACTCCTCGCCCTTGATGGCGAGGATGTCGTGCGGCACGAGCGGTCCGTCGCAAAGCGGGTCGCCGGCCTCGATTCGGTCGCCGGCATGCACCAGCAGGTGCTTGTCCTGCGGTACGTGGTGCTCGCGCGGCTCAAGGTCCTTGCTGTCGGGGTGAATGACGATGGTCATCTTGCCTCGGCGACGATCGCTGCGAATCTCGACTGTGCCGGAAATCTCCGCCATGACCGCCGGCTCCTTGGGCTTGCGGGCCTCGAAGATTTCCGTGACGCGCGGAAGACCACCGGTGATGTCCTGCGTACCGGTCAGCTCGCGCGGCCGGCGGGCCAGCAGGTAGCCGGCTTTCACTTCCTGGCCTTCGGTCACCTCGATACGCGCCTTGGCAGGCAGATAGTGGTATTCAATGATCTTGCCGTCCTTGTCCTCGATGATGACCTGCGGGTTCTTGTCGCCGCGGTGTTCGACGATCACGAACTTCGAGGCCTTGCCTTCGACTTCCTGGCGAACGGTCTCGCCCTCGACGACATCCTGGAAGCGGATGAAGCCCGATGCCTCCGCCAGAATCGGCGTCAGGTGCGGGTCCCACATGCAGACCACGGTCCGCGATTTGACGGTTTCACCGTCTCCGACGAGGACACGCGCGCCGTAAGGAATCTTGTAACGTTCCAGCTCGCGTCCCTTCTCATCGTTGACGGAAAGCTCGCCGTTGCGCTTGAGGACGATCATCGAAGACTGTTTGGTCTCCGGATCCTCGAAAGGTACGGCGTTGAGATCGTGGAACTTGATCGTTCCGCCGTTGACGCACTTGATGTCACTCTCGATCACCGCGCGGCTGGCGACACCGCCCGTGTGGAAGGTTCGCATCGTGAGCTGCGTGCCGGGCTCACCGATGGATTGTGCCGCGATGATACCGACGGCCATACCGGCTTCGACCAGACGGCCGGACGACATGTCCACGCCGTAGCATCGCGAACAGATGCCCATGGGGCTTTCGCAGGTCAACGGGCTGCGGACGCGAATCTTCTCCAGGCCCAGACCGCCCTCGATCGGCGGGCTTTCGATCCGGCGGGCGATTTCTTCGGTGATGATCTCGTTCTCGCGGACAATCGTCTCGTCTGTCACGGGGTGACGAATCGTGTCGCGAGCAATGCGCCCTCGGACCACCTCGGCGAGGGTCACATCCACCTCTTCGCCCTTGTAACGGGCTTCCTTGGTGATGCCGTTGATCGTACCGCAGTCGAAATCGCTGATGATGACGTTTTGAGCGACGTCGGCGAGCTTGCGGGTCAGGTAGCCGGAGTCCGCTGTCTTGAGGGCCGTATCCGCCAGGCCCTTTCGCGCGCCGTGCGTAGAACTGAAGTATTCGAGCACGCTCAGACCTTCGCGGAAGTTGGCCTTGATCGGCGTCTCGATGATTTCGCCCGACGGCTTGGCCATCAGCGCACGCATGCCGGCGAGCTGGCGAATCTGATCGACGCTGCCGCGGGCGCCGGAATCGGTCATCAGGTAGATCGGGTTGAGGTACTTGACGGCCCCTGCATCCTCCGGGCTGGCGTAGAGGCCGCCCTCGTTGCGATAGTCGGCCTTCAGATCGACCATCATCGCCTCGGTGACCGCTTCGCGCACGTGGACCCAGATGTCGATGAGTGCGTTGTAGCGCTCGAGGTCAGTGATGGCGCCCTGCTGATAGGCCCTGGTGATTCGGTCCACTTTCTTCTGGGCATCCTCGATGATGCCCTTTTTCTTCTCGGGGATGCGCATGTCGGTCAGGCCGAAGGACAGCCCCGCGAGCGTGCTCCACTTGAAACCGATTTCCTTGATGCGATCGAGAAGGTCGATGGTCTCTGCGCGGCCGAGCAGGGCGTGGCAATCAGCAATGACGCGCGCCGAGCCCTTCTGGCTGAGCGGGTAGTTGTAAAACGGCATCTTCGGGTGAAGGATGTCGTTGAAGATCAACCGACCGACGGTCGTCGTCAGCAGGCCGTTTTCCGGAGCGGCTACCGGCCGCTTCTTCTGACTTTCTACGATGCGATCGCGCTCGACCCGCACGCGAATGGTGTCGTGAATCGTGATGTGACCCAGATCGTAAGCGAGCATCGCCTCGAAGGCATCTTTGAACGTTCGCTTGACCTCGCTCTTGCCGGTCGGGCTGTGCTCAGTCGTCAGATAGAAGATGCCCATGACGATGTCCTGGCTCGGGGACATGATGGGCGAGCCGCTGGCCGGGCTGAAAATGTTGTTCGTGGACATCATCAGCACGTGTGCCTCGACCTGCGCTTCGACCGAAAGCGGCAGGTGTACGGCCATCTGGTCGCCGTCGAAGTCGGCATTGAAGCCCTTGCAGACGAGCGGGTGAATCTTGATCGCATTGCCTTCAACAAGGACCGGCTCGAAGGCCTGAATGCCCATGCGGTGCAAGGTCGGGGCGCGATTCAGCAGGACCGGATGCTGGAAGATGACTTCTTCAAGAATGTCCCAGATCTCCTGGTCACGCCGCTCGAGCATCTTCTTGGCACTCTTTATCGTGTCGGCAAAACCGCGTTCCTTGAGCTTGCGAATGATGAAGGGCTGGTAGAGTTCGAGAGCGATCTTCTTGGGAAGGCCGCACTGGTGCAGCTTCAGCTCGGGGCCGACGACGATAACGCTGCGAGCGGAGTAGTCCACGCGCTTGCCGAGCAGATTCTCGCGGAAGCGGCCCTGCTTGCCCTTGATCATGTCGGTCAACGACTTGAGCGGGCGATTGGACGAGCCGAGCACCGGCCGACGGCAACGGCCGTTGTCGAAGAGGGCGTCCACCGCCTGCTGAAGCATGCGCTTCTCGTTGCGGATGATGACCTCGGGGGCGTTCAGGTCGATCAGCTTCTTGAGGCGGTTGTTTCGGTTGATGATGCGCCGGTAGAGATCGTTCAAATCGCTGGTGGCGAAGTTTCCGCTGTCGAGCAGGACGAGCGGGCGAAGGTCCGGCGGGATGACCGGGATGACATCCATCACCATCCAGGTGGGATCGTTCGTGCTGTGGCGAAGACTCTCGACGATCTTGAGCCGCTTCGACAGGTCCTTGATCTTCTGCTTGCTGTTCGTGTTAAGAATTGCCTCACGAAGTTCATCGCTGAGGCGCTTGAGGTCGATTTTTGACAGCAGCGTCTTGACCGCCTCGGCGCCGATCTGTGCCTCGAAGGTGTCGCCGTACTTCTCAACCGTGCTGCGGTACTCCTCCTCGCTGAGAATCTGACACAGCTTCAGGGGCGTATCCTTCGGATCTGTTACCACATAATCCTGGAAATAGACGACTTTCTCCAGGTCCGACGTCTTCATGTCCAGCAGGGCGCCAAGCCGGCTGGGCATGGCCTTGAAGAACCAGATGTGGACGATCGGCGCCGCCAGGTTGATATGGCCCATACGCTTGCGGCGGACGCGGCTGTGCGTCACCTTTACGCCGCAGCGGTCACAGATCATGCCCTTGTGTTTCGTGCCCTTGTACTTACCGCAGAAGCACTCCCAGTCGCGCTCCGGGCCGAAGATGCGCTCGCAGAACAGGCCGTCTTTTTCGGCGCGATACGTCCGGTAGTTGATCGTTTCCGGCTTGCGGACCTCTCCGTAGGACCATGAACGAATGTCGTTCGGCGAGGCGAGCGAAATCCGCACGGAGCCGTAGTCATTCACGCGATCGTACATGCTTTCAGCCATGAGCGTCTCTTTCCTTGTCGATCATCCAGGGCCCGCATCAGGCGAGCCGTTTTAACTCATCATCATTCAATGCATCCGCCGAAGCGGACTTGCGCGGCGCTCACGCCGTCGCGGTGGCCTGGGCACTGACCATTCCGGCACGGCGGCCGGCCATGAAGGCCTTGACATCCAGTGACATCGGGACGACACCGGCGGCCCGCTTGAAGCCCAGCTCCTCGCAGAAATCAACCTCCGTGCCGTAGGCGGCGGCGTCGACCCGTTCGCAACCCTGTTCTGCCAGGGCCGAGAGGATCAACTCCGCCATGTGGCGGGCGATTCCGTACTGATCGTGCTCGATTCGACCGTCGATGTGCGTCACGGCGCCGGGCCCTTGTCGCGCCGGATCCAGTTTGCACTCGGTCAGGTAACCGCGCACGCCATCGGCCACGCCGCGGGCTATGCCGATCAGGCGACCGTCCGGATCCCGCGCGGTCACAAAACAGACGGAGTTGTCGACCATCTTCGAAAGCTTGTCGACCGACTGCGGCATGACGCAGCCCTGCGCGTCGTAGAACGCTTTGAGTTCCGCGACATCAATCTTGTTGACCACTTCGCACCGGACGCCGTCCATAGGTCACCTCGGTCATCTGCGCCGATCCAGGCAGTTGCCTCAGATCAGCTTTCCTTTCTCGAGCTGGATGTTCATGCCCAGCCCGCGGATCTCGTTGCAGAGCACGTCGAACGAGACCGGCGTACCGGCCTCGAGGGTGTTTTCACCCTTGACCATCGATTCATAAATCTTCGTGCGACCTTCCACGTCGTCGCTCTTGACGGTGAGCAACTCCTGCAGGATGTACGCAGCCCCGTAGGCCTCCAGGCCCCAGACTTCCATCTCGCCGAAGCGCTGACCGCCGGTCCGCGCCTTGCCGCCAAGCGGCTGCTGCGTGATGAGCGAGTACGGTCCCGTCGCCCGGGCATGAATCTTGTCATCCACCAAGTGGTGCAGCTTCATCATGTAAAGGTAGCCGACCGTCACGGGCTGATCGAACTTCTCGCCGGTGCGGCCGTCGTAGAGACGGATCTTGCCGCCGTAGGGCATCTTGGCGAGCAGCAGGTTTTCCCGCGCGGCGTTCTGCACGGCGACCTGATCGGAAGCCAGCTTGTCCACAAACTCATTGGCTTCGCGGACGGCCTTGTGGAGTTCCTCCTCCTTGCAGCCGTCAAAGACCGGCGTGATGGCCTGGAAGCCGAGTATCTTCGCCGCCCAGCCCAGGTGGGTTTCGAGAATCTGTCCGACGTTCATACGCGAAGGCACGCCGAGCGGATTGAGCATGATGTCAATCGGCGTCCCGTCCTCGAGGAACGGCATGTCCTCGACCGGAAGAATCTTCGCGATCACGCCCTTGTTGCCATGGCGGCCGGCCATTTTGTCACCAACCGACAGGCGGCGCTTGGTGGCAATGTAAACCTTCACCATCTCGAGCACGCCCGAGGGTAGTTCATCGCCGCGCTTGATCTGTGCGACCTTGCGCTCGCGCTCCTCGATCTGTTCGGCGATGACCGGCCAGTAGCGATCGTAGATCGGCTGGCATTGCTCACGGTGAGCGGCCGGCTTAACCCACTTGACGTCGAAGGCCCAGTTGCCGGGCTCTCCGATCTGCTCCATGACGACGTCCTGGATCTCGCTGCGACCCACGAGCTGCTTGGTGTTCGGGTCGACGATCGGCTGCTCGGTGATGGCCTCCATCTCCTCGATCATTTTTCGGAAGATGGCGATCGTGCGGCCGTTGCTGGCGGCCTTGTAGTCCTTGATGCGCTTCTGGAGCTGCTTCTTCTGGTCCTCCGTCATCTGGGTACGGCGGCTGAAGCGCTTCGTGTCGATCACGATGCCGTAGATGCCTGCCGGCACCTCCAGCGAGTCGTTCTTCACGTCCTCGCCGGCGCGGCCGAAGATCGCGTGGAGCAGCTTCTCTTCCGGCGACAGTTCGCTCTTGCTCTTGGGCGATACCTTGCCGACGAGGATGTCACCCGGCTTGACCTCGGTGCCGACGCAGATGATGCCGTCTTCATCGAGACTGCGAAGGGCCCGTTCGGAAACGTTCGGGATGTCCCGCGTGAACTCCTCGCGACCCAGCTTGGTCTCGCGGATTTCGATGTCGTGCTCCTCGATATGAATGCTGGTAAAGGTGTCGTTCTGCACCAGCCGCTCGGAGATGAGGATGGCGTCCTCGAAGTTGTAGCCGTCG
Organism: uncultured Planctomycetota bacterium; assembly: GCA_900696465.1. Lineage (GTDB taxonomy): Bacteria > Planctomycetota > Phycisphaerae > UBA1845 > UTPLA1 > UTPLA1. The sequence continues at coordinate 44,592 of CAADGE010000033.1, read as the reverse complement.
TAGGTCATGAAGCCGACGAGGACATTGCGGCCGAGGGCCAGTTCGCCGTTCCGGCAGCCGGGTCCGTCGGCGATGATCTGTCCCTTCCGGACTTTGTCGCCGAGCTTGACGAGCGGCGTCTGATTGAGGCAGGTTCGCTCGTTGAGTCCCTGGAATTTGCGCAGGAGATACTCGTCGGTGTTGTCGATCACGATGCGTGTCGCGTCGACATACGTCACCGTACCATCGCGTTCCGACAGTACCACCATGCCGCTGTTGGCGGCCACCACCTTCTCCATGCCTGTTGCCACGACCGGCGGCTCGGTGATCAGCAGCGGAACGGCCTGCCGCTGCATGTTGGAACCCATCAGCGCGCGGTTGGCGTCGTCATGCTCAAGGAAGGGAATCAGGGAGGCCGACACGCCGACCGTCTGCTTCGGCGAGATGTCGATGTACTCCACCTCGTCGCGGCCAACCATTGCCAGATCACCGCGGATGCGGGCCATGATGTTGTCACCGGTCACGCGGCTGGTCTTCGGATCCACCGCGTCGGGCGGTGCAAGGACCGTCTTCATCTCTTCGTCAGCTCGCAGGAATTCGTAGCCGCCGTTGACCTGACCGCCGCGCTCCACCTTGCGGTAGGGCGTAATCAGGAAGCCGTACTCATCCACCGTGGAGTAAATGCTCAACGAGGCAATCAGGCCGATGTTCGTGCCTTCAGGCGTCTCGATCGGGCAGATGCGTCCATAGTGACTGATGTGCACGTCGCGCACTTCGAAGCCGGCGCGCTTTCGATTCAGACCGCCGGGGCCCAGGGCCGAAAGACGCCGCTCGTGGGTGAGCTGGCTGAGCGGGTTCGTCTGGTCGACGACCTGCGAGAGCTCGCCGCGCCCAAAGAAGAACTCGATTGCTCCGGAGATGGCCTTGGAGTTGATCAGTTCAGGCAGCTTCCCGAGCTGGTCGGGCTCACGCATGCTCATGCGCTCCTGAACCGTGCGCCGCAGCTTGAGGAAGCCCTTGCGGATTTCGTCGCAGGCCAGCTCGTCGATGGTTCGCAGTCGGCGATTGCCCAGATGGTCAATGTCGTCCTCCTGGACGATGACTCGCGTGGGCCGCCAGCCGTACTCGTGCACATTGCCCACGGAGAGCAGATCCGCCTGGCCGTGACGATGCAGAATCTGCTCAACGTTTTCGAAGCTGTCGAAGGCGACGTGCTTGGTACCGGTGCCGAAGAGTTCGCGCCACTCGGCTTCGATCTCCGTCTCCTGCTGCGTGGCCAGTCGCTTTGACTCGGCTTCGTTGAAGGTGTAGATCACCCCGGGATGGGGGTAGTAATTCATGAAGTCGATCTGGGCCAGATCGCCGTGCGTCAATCGCTCCTGCTGGAGATAGGCGTCAATGCCTTCGACGATCCGCAGGGCGCGGGTGCGAATGGCCGCGACCATGAAATCGCGCGAGAGCTTGTTGACTTCCACGTCGCGATCCTGCTTGGTCCGGCCCAGCAGCGTACGCATCTTCTCCATGTCGAGGGAGTTCATCGGAACCCATTCGGTCGGCACATCGTGCAGACTCGAAAGCTGGCGACGAAGCTCGGCGAGCACATCGCCGGGCTGGAGCTTCTTGCGGCCGTCGCGGATGGCATCGAGCTGGCCGAGGATGACACCCTCCTTCGGATCCTTCACCTGCTGGCCGCGGGCCTGATAGAAGTTGATCTGCTGTGCGAGTTCGCGTGTCCAGCGGAGCATGCACAGCTCGAAGGGCAGCCGCTGCGGCACCGAGAAGCCGATTCGATCCTGACTGCGCAGATCCATGAGGTAGCGCAGACATGCAATAAAGTCGGCACCGGTCAGCGTGTTGAGCGACGTCGGCAGGGCCAGGCCGAACTTGCGGTTGATGCGAAAACGGCCGACACGACCCAGCCGGTAACGATTGGCGTCGTAGAATTTCTCGTGAAAGAGTTTGACGGCTTTGTCAAGCTGCGCCGGGTTGCCCGGGCGAAGACTCTTGTAGATTCGCATGAGGGCGTCTTCATGCGAGTGGGAGCCGTCTTCGTGCAGGGTGTTGAGGATCAGCGGGTCGCTGACTTTTTCGATCACCTCGAGCTGTTTGATGCTGCCGGCCTGTATCTTCGCCAGGGCATCGCCGATCTGCGCACCGGCCCGAACCAGCGGCTCGGTCACGTCGGCCATGTCCTCCGGCCAGACGTCGGAGACGACGAACATGTCGGCCTTCAAACTCGCTGTCCGCACCGTCTTGGTCACATAGAACGTGCGGATGATGTCCTCGTCGCGGCCGTAGGCCGGGTCCATCGCCCGAAGGAAGGTGGTCGCCGGAATCTTGCTGGACTGGTCGATGCGAACCGCGAGCACGTCTTTGCGCGTAATGTTGATCTCGATCCAGCTGCCCCGTTCGGGAATGATCCGGCAGGCGTGCAGCGGCCGGTCGGCTTCGAGCGTTTCCTTGATGAAGTCCACACCGGGCGATCGGTGAAGCTGCGAGACGATGACACGCTCGGCGCCGTTGATGATGAACTCACCGCCGCCGATCATGATCGGAATGTCGCCGAGGTAGATGCGGTCCTCGAAGATCTCATCCTTGTCGCGGCGCGTCAGCTTGACGTGAACTCGCAGGGGCATGCCATACGTCAGACGCAGCTGCCGGCACTCGTCCGGCGTGTAACGCGGCTTGCCGAGGGAATAATCAATGTATTCAAGGTGGATGTTCTCGTCGTAACTGGTGATCGGGAACACCTCGCGCAACAGACCTTCGAGTCCCGTCGGCGTGCGATGCTCGGGCGGCGTGTCGGCCTGGAGAAAACGCTTGTACGATTCGACCTGAATGGCGATCAGGTTGGGAATCGGCATGGCGTCGCCGAGCTTTCCGAAGTTGCGAATCTCTTTCGTGACGATCATCGTGAACCTTTCAACTCAGTTGTCGTTCAACCGGACAGGTTGGAGAAATACAGTTCGGGGAGCCGCGCAGACGACGTACCAGATGACCCTTGCGCGCGGAACATGCGCGTCGTTATGAGCGATGAGGCAAGTGCAGTCGGAATGTCGATGCGTCTTTAGCGGAGGCGTCATCGAGTCGGTGGCGCGGGAGTGCACCCAGTATATTGCCCAGGGGACTTTGCTGCCGCGGAGGCCATCTAACGTGAAGCCGACCAGTCCCACACCCGATCAGCCAGGTTCCGCCTCCACAGCGGCGAGACCCGTCAGTATAGCTCAGGGCCGTGATTATGCCAGAGAAAAAATTCCGGCTCCGAATCATGACAGCGGCAGCGCAATCCCAAAGGACTGTACCGCATATAAAAAACTATAAAACATGATGTTACAATAAAATTGACTTGCGGCATTCAGGACGTTTCGCTGATCTTGGTACATGAAGCCAGGTCCATCTGCTTGACAAAAGTCCCACCGACCATAAAAGGGTGACATGGCGAAAGCAACCCCCATCAAGTGTTCTGTCATCACCCCGGAGCGCGAGGTCCTCTCCGAATCGGCTGAGGCCGTCGTCTTCCCTGCCCATGACGGCATGGTCGGTATTCTCAAAGATCGCGCGCCCCTGCTGTGCGAACTCGGGACCGGCGTTTTGCGAGTAGAATCCGGCGGCCAGACGAAGAACGTGTTCATCGACGCCGGCTTTGCCCAGGTGCACGACAACCAGGTAACAATTCTCACCGAGCGAGCCGCGCTTGCGGAGAATATCTCTCGCGCCGATGCCCAGAAGGCGCTTTCCAATGCTGAAGCCATGCCCGCTCACGACGAAGCATCCGTGACCGCGCGCAATAAGGCCATCGAGCGCGCGAAGGCCCAACTCAGCATCGCTCGCCAGTAAGACCCGACCATTCCTTGACGATCGAAGAATCGCAGTGATGAAAAGCGCCAGCGCCCGGTTGCTCGCTATTCGAGAATGATTACTCACTGACGTCCCATACCCGTCGCTCGCGCTCCGAGTTCGGTTCTTGCGAACCATGCACGGTTCAAAATGGATTACGCACGCGAAGGGTCCGGTCGCTCCGGATCGATGCCGAATTCTTTGATTGCTTCATCGACGACGCGTGCATCCACTTCATCACGCAGCGCGAGGGTATGCAGCGTCGCCACGCAGATTGATTCCGCATCCACCTCAAAAAAGCGACGTAGCTCTTCGCGTGCCTCGCTGCGGCCGAAACCATCCGTGCCCAGCGGGACAAACTCCGCCGGGGCCCACGGGGCCACCTGCTCAGCGACGATCTTCATGTAATCACTCGACGCGATGATTGGATGCGCGTCGGCCTCCATCTTCTTCGCGAAGTAGCTCTTTCTCGGCCGCGCCGTTGGATGCAGCCGATTCCAGCGGTCGATCATCAGCGCCTCGCGCCGAAGCTGCTGATAGCTGGTGACGCTCCACACGTCGGCGCTCACTTTGTACCGTTCGGCCAGCATGGTCTGTGCCCGAAGTGCCTCATTGAGGATTGCCCCGCTGCCGAAGAGGTGGACCCGCGGCCAGTTGCGCTTGCGCTCACCGGGCTTGTACAGATAGAAGCCCTTGAGAATGCCTTCGGTGATGTCGTCGTCATCCGGCATCGGCGGCATCTCGTAGGGCTCGTTGTGAATCGTGACGTAGTAGAAGATGTCCTCCTGCGCCACGTACATGCGGCGGATGCCCTCGCGGATGATCACCGCCAGCTCAAACGCGAACGCCGGATCGTACGACAAACAGTTCGGCACAGTCGTCGCCAGCAACTGGCTGTGGCCGTCCTGATGCTGCAGCCCCTCACCGGCGAGGGTCGTGCGCCCGCTGGTGGCGCCCATGAGAAAGCCCTTGCCTCGGATATCGCCGTGGGCCCAGATGCTGTCGCCGATGCGCTGGAAACCAAACATGGAATAGAACGTGAAGAACGGGATCGTGTTGATCCCGTGGGTCACGTAGGCCGTGCCTGCCGCGGTAAACGAGGCCATCGAACCGGCCTCGGTGATGCCCTCCTGGAGAAGCTGGCCGTCCGTCTCCTCGCGGTAATACATGAGCGACTGCCGATCGACCGGCTCGTACTTCTGTCCCGTATGGGCATAGATGCCGTGCTTCTGGAAGAGCGCGTCCATGCCAAAGGTGCGGCTCTCATCGGGCACGATCGGAACGATCAGCTTGCCAAAGGTCTTGTCATCCAACATGCGTGCCAGCATCCGCACGAAGACCATGGTCGTTGACGCCGCACGACCCCCGCTTCCCTTGTAAAACTCCTCGAAAATCCTTTCGGACGGAGGGGTGAGCGGCTGGGCACGCACCATTCGCCGGGGCACGAAACCGCCCAAAGCCGCGCGGCGTTCGAGCAGATACTTTTCTTCGATGCTGCCGGCCGGCGGGCGGTAAAACGGCGCATCGCGCAGCTCACGATCAGAAATTGGAATCTCGAAACGATCGCGAAACTCCTTCAGCTCATCCTCGTTCAGTTTCTTCTGCTGGTGGGTGATGTTCTTGCCTTCGCCTGCTTCGCCCAGACCGTAGCCCTTGATGGTCCGCGCGAGAACCACCGTGGGCTGGCCGCGATGCTCAACAGCGGCCTTGTAAGCGGCATAGACCTTCGCCGGATCGTGGCCACCCAGCCGAAGCTTTTCGAGTTGCTTGTCGGAGTGGTTCTCCACCAGCTTAAGGAGCCGCGGATCGGTGCCGAAGAAATGCTCCCGGATATACGAGCCCGGTGACACGCTGTATCGCTGCCACTGGCCGTCCACGACGCCCGCCATCCTTGCCGGCAACACACCGTCGTCATCGTTCTCAAAGAGCGGGTCCCAATCCGATCCCCAGAGCACTTTGATCACGTTCCAGCCGGCACCGCGGAAAGCGGCCTCCAGCTCCTGCACAATGCTGCCATTGCCGCGAACGGGACCGTCCAGCCGTTGCAGATTGCAGTTCACCACGAAGATGAGATTGTCCAGCCCCTCGCGCGATGCGAGCGTGATGGCGCCCATGCTTTCCGGCTCGTCCATCTCGCCGTCGCCGAGAAACGCCCAGACATGGCAATGCTCTGTCTGCGCCAGGCCGCGGTCCTGAAGATATCGATTGAAGCGCGCCTGATAGATCGCCGAGATCGGCCCCAGCCCCATGGAAACCGTCGGAAACTCCCAGAAATCAGGCATCAGCCATGGATGCGGATAGCTCGAAAGCCCTCCTCCTTCGGCCAGTTCCCGGCGGAAATTATGCATTTGCACGGTTGAGAGCCGCCCGATCAGGTATGCCCGCGCGTAGATGCCCGGGGCGGAATGTCCCTGGAAATAAATCTGATCGCCGGTTCGTTCAGGCAGATTGCCTCGGAAGAAGTGGTTGAAACCCACCTCAAGCAACGTAGCCCCGCTGGCATAGGTGGAAATGTGGCCGCCGATGCCCGGTGAGCGCCGGTTGGCACGAACCACAAGTGCCATGGCATTCCACCGCATGAAACTCTTGATCCGCCGCTCGATTGCCCGGTCGCCAGGATAGGGCGGCTGCTGGGAGAGCGGGATGGTGTTGACATAGGGGGTATTCGCGTTGAACGGGACAGCGACGCCCCTGGTATGTGCCCAGTCTCGCAGGGCGGTCAGCAGGAACTGCGCCCGTTCGGGGCCGGCGTTGGCCACGACGGCTTCCAGTGACTCCAGCCATTCCCGGGTTTCGACGGGATCCTTGTCCGGCATATAGGGATGAGACATTCGGCAGACTGTAGCGGACAGCGGATGAATTTCAACCATGCGGGAGCCATTCATGGGTAGCGCGCTCCGCCAGCGGCGTATCGACTGCCCCATCCGATCAGCCCTTGCCGATAGTTAGGAAGGAAACCCTGTCCGCCGCGGCGGATGATCGATCGCTGCAAGGAGACGGCCGATGACGCGACCGGTTCGAGGTCTTACCAGAATGTGCTTTGCCGCAGCTCTGTCGGCAGCGGCCTGCGCACCGGAACCCTACACACGGCTGAACGCGCCGCCGCAGGGCGAAGGAGATTCACGACCCGTCTGGGCGGACTATTACACCTACCACAACGATCAGGCGATGCTCGCCGACATGTCCATTGCCGATCTGCACTTCGTGCCGCATTCGACGCAGCTATCCGGCGTCGGGCAGGCGCGGCTTGAGCGTTACGCGGAACTGCTCGCCGGACGAGGCGGCACGCTCTATTACGACACGGCCATCGAGGATGAGACGCTCCTCGCCAGCCGCATCGATACCGCACGACAATTCCTGGCGCAGGCCATTCCCGGACAACAGCGCGTCGAACTGGTCGTCGGGCCGCCCGGAGGACGTGGCATGGACGCTCGCGAACAACTCTCTGGCCAGGCCGTGGCCAAGCAGGCAGAGCCGCGACAGAACGCATATCGCCTGAGGAAGTACTCGACGGAAGGGGACCAATAGTGGCTACGCTTCGTCTCGCCATCATGATCGCCTTGATCGGTGTCGCGGCATTATCCGGCTGTACGTTGAATCGCCAGGAGAAGGTGGCTGCGACCTCCGGCGTCGAAGAGAGCAAGGCAGATGCCATTGAAAAGGCGCGCCCCGCTCCGCCGCCGCGCATCTCCCCGGATACGCACATGGCGGCCGGCCGGATGCTCGAAAAGCAGGGTGACCTGAACGCGGCGGTCGCTCAGTATGAAAGAGCGATCGCAGCAGAACCGCGCCAGGTGGCCGCCTACAACCGGCTGGGTATCGTCTATCAAAAACTCGGCCGCTTCGAAGATTCGGACAACATGTTTCGCGCCGGGCTCCGCGCTGACCCGGGATCGGCAGCGATCTACAACAACCTCGGGTACAGCTTCCTGCTGCGACAGCGTTTTGAGGAAGCCGCTGAACAATTCCGACACGCCCTCACCATTGAGCCGGACTTTGATCGAGCAAGAATGAACTACGCGATCGCACTTGGCTATCTCGGACGAATGGATGAAAGCGCCGTCGAATTTTCGCGGGTCGTCTCTCCTGACATCGCACATTACAACATTGCCATGCTGGAGTTGCATCGCGGCAATCTTGATGCGGCACGCCGCGCGCTGAGCCAGGCACTGGCGAAGAATCCGGATTGCCCGGGCGCGGCGGAACAGCTTCGAAAAATCGATGCCCTCGCCGCGTCGGAAGTCACATCGAATCCACCAGCTGCATCACCCCGGAACACACTGGCAGGCCAGCCCTCTCAGGAGGCGGACATCGCACCATGAGCCAGTCGGCCGGGCCATTTCCTCCTGCCTCGAACCTGCTTAGCATGATCGGCATGGACCGATTGAAAGATCCATGGGTACGCGGCATCGCGCTTACCTTGTTCGTTCTGATCGTCCTCGCAACCGCAACCCGCGTTTCGCCACCGACACCGCTGCAAAGCGAGCGCCCTGTCAGCAGTACGAAGGAAGCACCCCACATACGCGGTCCCGAACAATATGCGTGGCTTAACCGGCGTCAGGCAAAAGAATACGTCCCACTCATCGAACGCATTCCCGCTCCCGACGGCTACACCAGGGTGAAGGTAGCCCCGAGGGGCTTCGCCGACTGGCTGCGTCATCTGCCGCTTGCCGCTCCGGACTCGCCGGTCAGGACAGGGAAGAAGAAAATGGTCATGGGGGCCGACGATCCCAAGCTGGCGGCTGTCATCGCCTTGCAGCCGAGTAACGATCGCCTGCTGGCAGGTCCGAACCTGCTCGTGCGCCTCCGCGCCGAATACCTGTGGTCATCGAAGAATCTGGAAGGGCTGGGCTTTCACTTCACCAGCGGGCATCGGTCGACCTGGGAAAGCTGGGCGGCGGGACAACGGCCGACGGTTCGCGGCCGCGAAGTGACCTTTAAACAGGCCTTCGACGCCGACGAAAGTCGCGAGAGCTTTTGCAGCTACCTCGAAACCGTCTTTCAGTATGGCTCCGTCTACAGCGTCATGGAGGACACCATTCGCGTCGCCGACGGTTCCATTGCTGCGGGCGACATCTTCCTGCGTGCGGGCAAGAAGGGATACTCCCTGATGGTCCTCGATGCCTGCCACGCTGAAGATGGTTCCATCCGTATCCTGCTCGGAGACGCCGGTACACCTGCACAGACCTTTCATGTCCTACGAGCGGGTGACGGCAGCGCGTGGTTCAGCGTGACGTCGCAGTGCGACATCGTGCTGCCCGACGGACGCGCCCTGAAGCCGTCGGACCTGCGCCGCTGGAGGTAACCGGCGACTCTCCCTCTGATCCACCGAACAAAGACAAAGCCCGTAGCGGTTTAATGCCACGGGCTTTGTAGTTTCGTTACTTGAGCATGTCAGATCAGTCCGAAGGGCTGCACTCGCAAGGAGTCAATCGCCTGTTGATCCGACAGCACCTCCTATTGAGGAGAGACCGGCTCGATGATCGTCTCTGTCGGTGTCACCTGGTCCGTGATCGGCCCGGTGGCGATCAGCGCGAAGCCCTGGGGTGTTGCGGTGTTCACAGCGGTCGCCTTCACGGTCACCGTGTAGCGTCCGACCATTGGTGTGTTAAACATGGCCTGTTCGACGTTGTTACGAATATCGGCCGTGCCACCGGTTGTGGACTGCCCGTTGGTAATGACATTGCCCAGATAGGTCTGCTGATTCGGTGCGCGAACTTGCAGATCCAGATTGTTGATGTACGCAGGATTGGCATTCAGCGCCGCTTCCTTCTCCGTCCAAACCAGCGTGACCTTCACCGGGTGAATGTTATTGAGGCAACTGAACCGGAAGACGAGTTCCTGACCAGTCGTCAGACCCTGGGCATTGCGGATGTCCGCCAGCACGATGAGGTTTCGATTCTCGCCGGCAAAGTAGAGGGCATTATCCAACAACACACGGCCGTTTCCCTCGCGTGTGCTGGGGAAGCCGGCGATGTTGGTCACATCCACGCCGGAATTGATCAGCGTCGCGCGTATCAGCGCGCCGCTGGGAGTAATGCTGTTCACCGCATTGGCAACCCCCGTCGGATAGAACCCATCGACGAAATATTGCCGAACCAGCAAACCCGCACCAGCCACGGCGGGACAGGCCATGGACGTACCGGTGAAACCGGAGCCCACAAAGCCGCAGGTCGTGGTTGACTGCGATGAAATGGTGGAACAGCCCGGCGCCATGAGTTCCGGCTTCTGCCGACCGTCCTGCGTGGGGCCGAAACCGCCGGAGCAGTGACTGTTGGCGGGCGTGTCGGTACAGGCGGCCACGGCCAGACAGTTCTTTGCATTTTCCGGCGTGCGGACGGCACCGTTGATGTTGGTCACGGCGAACAGCACCAGGTCGTTCTCATTGTTGAAGCTGAAGATATCGATATCGCGGGACCATGCGGTATAAGCCGTCGTGCCGTCGTTGCCCCAGCTGTTGCTGTGGACGCTCGCCCCGGCATTGTGGTCCTGCACAAATTTGGATAGCAGATTCGTCGATGTGACGGAGCTCAGATTGGTAAAGGCCAGTTTGGCTCGATAAGCCATTCCGCGGAAGCCGATCCCGTTGCCAGGTCGCTCATCGCCAACGAAGGTACCGGCCGTGTGCGTGCCGTGCGAGTCAGACCCCGTCGAGCCGAAGTAGGCGACGATCTTGTTGGTATCCGTGAACGAGCAATGCGTTTGCCGTACGGCGCCGTCGATGTGGCCGCCGACCTGCCCTTCTCCACGAATGCCCTTGTCCCAGATCGAACGCACATTGGAGATGTTGCTCTGCAGAATCCAGCCGTTCGTGTCGTTGCGGTAGGTCGCTTCGCCCGCCTCCTCGACCCACTGCACTGACTCAAGATCGGCCAGCGCGGTGTAGTTACCCTGCGGAATGGTAATCTCGATCAGGCCGACATCGCCGCTCATGGACTTGTCCAGAACGGTCACGCCCGGCATCGCTGCGAGCGCGCCTTCGGCGGCATTGATATCTTCACCCTCGAACAACGCGACAGTCAGCTTGAGAATACCCTGATGCGCCAGTTCGATTCGCTCGGCGGTCTGGTAGATCGGCTGACCGATCTCGGGAGACAGTTTCCAGCTTTTGTCGAAGGGGCCGACCCAGCGAACAAAGTCCAGACCACCCAGCATCTGCGCGGGATGGTCACCGGCTTCCAGACGAACGATGTAGGAATGCATCGGGAGATACTGGCCCAACTCGATCCCCGCGGCATTCAGCGCCGCTAGCCGGTCAGGATTCAATGGGCCATCGAGCTGGAGCACGTAGTGCCCTGCCTTCGCGAGCGGGCCGGCCTGCACCGCGTGCAGTGAAAGTTCGCGAGATAGATCCACCTTACCGGTCTTGAGGTGTAGTGCCGCGGGCTCCGGTGCACTGAATTCAGCGGCTACCGGGGCGCCTTTGCCCTGCGCCGCGACCGGCGCGACTACGACCAGCGCGGCCAGACAGAATGCGATCAGACTTGCCTTGAAGGTTCTGGATGATGGAATCACTCTAGTACTCCCACAAACGATCGCCCGGACATGCTTTCCAACCGTGAAAAACATGTCGGACGTAACACCGCTACGTTCTGCACCTTACGGAATGTGTCAATCGGACGTGGCTCTAGCGAGGCGGTCGGGCCTCTGAACGACCCCAAGTTCGAGGGGTACAGACATCGCGAATGCGGTCCGTGGGGGCAATAGCCACCCGTTCGCAGGTTGTCCTTAGTATCATGATAACAGACGTAGCTCGCGAGTCCAAGCCCCTTGCGGGGTCACTTCTCGTGGATTTTCGGTCAAATCGATGTCGAAATTGTGGCGAGAAAGGCCCCGATCGCACGGTTGACGAGTCACGAGCGGGTCAGGATGGCGAAACGTTCCGGAATGACCGTGCCGGCTGTGAGGTCCTCGTCCCGACGAAAACCGATGAAGCTCCCGTCGGCCTGCAATTCTCCGGTGAAAACCAGCCGCAGTTTGCGTTCAGGATTGGCTCGCAGGTTGTAGGTCACACGTAGGATAATCGTGTCGCCGGCTCGCGTGATGAGGGGGGCGTCAAAGATACGCGAAGACATCCCGGATCCGTTCGGGCTGCAACTGACGTCGATGATGGATACTCGCAGTTCCTGGATGACAAGGCACGATCGCGCCGCAGCGGAATCACTCAGGGTCCAGTTTCCTTCCAGAAGTTCCTCGTTATTCAGGAGCGCGCTCGCCGGAATCGGCAGAACGATGGGAATCGGAAGCGGCAATGGGACTATGCCACCGCCTCCACCGATCCCGCCGCCTGCACCACCTGCGCCGCAGCCGCAAAAGGCAGACAGAAAACCCAGAATCAGAAGATGTCGTTTCACGGCTTCCCCCGTGCGATGGCGTCGTTACGTCATCCACTTCGCCGTGTCCCCCGCTCACTTCGAGCGTACCGTTTCATTGTACCGCGTAAGGTGCCGCCGCACCAAGCGATTCGTGATGTGGCAGGGGCAGGAATGCAAGCGCCGATAACTCAAACGCAAGGCCCGGAACCTCGCCCGATCAGCTGGTTTCGCCGTCATCGATTACAATCCGTCGCATGGACGAAAGCCCGTTGGTGCCTATGATGGCGATCAGAGTTCGAACTCTCCAGTTGCCAACCAAGGCCTGAGCAGGAAGATACGTGTCTGGAGATTGTGAGATGCACGTACCCAAGCGGATTGTTCTGAATATGTTACCCGCCCTTCTCGTATTCACGTCCACCGGCTGCAAGCCGGAGGCAGAGCCGAAGCAGCCGGCGGTCACCACCGAATCCTCAGTACAGGACGGTTCGCCGGTACATGAATCGCCGGCCGCAGCAGTTCCGGATCGCGCTCAGCACGAATCGCCTCGACCAGCGCCTCCGTCTGAACCACCGGCAGAGCCCGCAGCCGGGGCGACTACGCCTGTTACAGAAACGTTCGATTCTCTGCGTGACAAGATTCTCGCCCTCCGCGGGACGATCCAATCTTTTCGGGGAAAAATCGACGTACGCTTCGATTCGTCGTATGCCGGCGCGTGGGTCAAGAGCCACACGCACGGCACGGTGGAGTATGTGTTCAGAGGAGAGAAGGTCTTTTATCGCTTCGACATGACAGTCGACACCCACCGCTTCGGCGACGGTGAGGAAACAAGAACCACCGAGAAGCAGGTGATGCTGTGCGACGGGGAGTACATGTATCAGATCGGCGAGTTTGACGGCAAAAAAGCGGCGATCAAGGCCAACATCGACAAGTTACAGACATCGGTCCCCAGCGAGGAATTCTTCTTTTTCCTCGACCGCGACTATGAAGTCATCGTCATGCCGGATGATCAGTTTCAGGGCAACGCCGTCTGGGTGCTGCGTGCCGTGAAGAAGAGCGAAGACGAACTGCTTCGGATCAAAACCGATACCTACTTCCGGCAGGACATCCCCGTGATGGTGAAAACCGTAAACTTCGACCGGTTCGATAATGTGATGCAGGTCACTGAAATCCGCGACATCGAAGTGAATGTGGAGATTGACCCGAAACGGTTTCATTTCGTGCTGACGCCGGACATGGAGTTCGAGGATCAGTCGTGGTGACCGCCCGAGCAACCGTCTGGCCGGGTCACAAAAAAACCCGCCGGGATCACAAGGATGCACCGGCGGGCCATTCATGTTGAAGCTGCTTTCTCGGCAGCCACGTTCACTGCCTTACAGCAGCTTCCTACGTTTACCTATATCCACGGATCACCTCCTCTCACAGGGCCAACTCCCCGAACATGCGCCGAGGTATTCGGCGACGTCGGGCCTGGACCTGTCCGCCGGCCGTCGTCGGCGGACCCGGTACGGGCGAACCCCGAAGGATGCCGCCCGCCATGAACCGTCGCCATCCGCAGCGATCTCCACCCATTTCAGGAGAACTCGCCGAGCGGCGGCTTCGGTCCACTACCGGAGTCTACCGATCTGGAAGCCGGAGCGTCAAATAAATTATTGCCGAATTTTCGGTTGAACTGCGGCGACTTTTCCGATCGTGCCGGGCAATTTTTGCGCCCCATACAGGCCGCGAGTCGATATACTCGTAGATAGCATCCGACCCCCTGCTCCGCCCTGCCGATTCGACCCCAGCGGTCGCGAAGGGCGCGAAATGATTCCGCCGTCTACCGAGCCCTGACTGGATTCCAAAAAGTCACATGAAGCCGTTTCTTCTCCGACAACGTATCCTGCTTTCTATCACCTGTTTCGCAGCGGCCGCTTCGCCCGCCGCCGGTCAGCTTCGAATCGTCAATTTCAACGTCGCCCAGCTCGGCGGAAACATGACCTCCATGCAGGCGGTCTTCGCCGCGCTGAACAACGATGACAAGCCCGGCTTCGCAATGGCACCGCATCTCTACATCTTTCAGGAAGTGCGAACGACCAACACGGGCCCGCTGCTGAACATGCTCAACGCCGCTGCACCGCCGGGCGTCAGCTACGTGCAGGGCACCTATACGAACTTCAACGAAAACGGCACGGCCGGTGCCCAGGCGATGTACTATCGCCCCGATGTGCTGGTCGAGAATCCTGCCGGACACGTCGACATCTTTACACAGGCCGGTCGCTACAGCGACCGCTGGCAGTTGCGGCTGGTCGGTTATGATGCGCCTGATGCGATGTTCTACATTTACAGCACGCACCTGAAGGCCTCGACCGGGTCGACCAATGAGCAGACCCGCCTGACGGGTGCAATCGCCATACGCAACAACGCCGATGCCCTCCCCCCTGGCTCGCACATCATTTTCGGCGGTGACTTCAACGTGTACCACAACAACGAGCCGGCCTACCAGCGATTCATTATGCCCGGCGTCGCACAGGCGCTCGATCCGCTTGGCACGGGTTCCTGGGCGAGCGCCTCCAACGCAATCAAGCACACGCAATCCCCCTGCCGAAATGGCTGCACACTCGTCGCAGGCGGAATGGACGACCGCTTCGACTTTCAGCTCTCCACCGCCGCGTTTCACGACGGCGCCGGCCTGTCGATCATGCCGGGCACGTATCGCTCGTTCGGCAACGATGGCAATCACTACGACACCGACATCAACGCAGGCAACAACAGCTACTACCCGTCGGATATCCCGCGTTCCAACGCACTGGCCAACCACCTGAAAGTGGCCTCGGATCATGTTCCTGTCGTTGCGGAGTATCAGATTCCCGCAGTTCTTGAAGCAAACCTGCCCGAGGATTTCGGACGCGTCATTCAGGGTGCTGAATTTGCCGTTGAATTGACCCTTGCAAACGCTGCGAACGTCGTCGTATCGGCGGGCGCAGACCTGTTGCAATACCAGGTGACCAGCTCCGGCTTCCTCTCAGGGACTGACAGCGGCTTCATTCCCTCGTTGGCGCCTCCCACGCTCGTTTCGCTCCCCGTCGATACCGCGGTGGTCGGCGCGGCCGTTGCTGGCGTTCAGGTCACCAGCAGCAGCCAGGCGGTGCAGGGCTCGCCGGTCACGATGAACATCACAGGCCGAATTGTTCGCACCTCTCAGCCCACGTTCGACGCCGATGCCTCCATCACCAACAAGCAGCTGTCGATGACACTGTCCGCGAACACGGGCGCCCATACGATCGACGTGGAAATCTACAATCGCGGATTCGACGAGAACCAGGCCTTGCTGGATGTGGACACAGTGGATGGTCTCGCAGCACCGTTGGCGCTGCCCGGATCACTGCCGAATCAGATCGGCGCTACTCCGGCAACACTCAGCTTCAGCTTTGATACGACCGGCCTCGAAGCAGGTACCTATACACACGAGCTGACCCTCCACACGAGCGATGAAGACCTGCCTGGAGAAACCTCAAGCACGCTGTTCCTCACCATTCAGGTCGTAGTACCGAGTGCCAGCGCCGATGTGAATTGCGACGGATTTATCAACTTGGATGACGTGATCGCCCTGGTTGAAGTTCTGCTGGGGCTGGAGACATCTGAGTGTCCGCTGGAGCGCGCCGACTTTGATCAGTCCGGCACGACCGACGGACAGGACATCGCGCTTTTTGTACAGGCCTTTCTCCAACCGTGATGTCGCAGCCATCCCACCCATCTTACTACGAAGTGACCGCCACCATCGCGGATGAGGCGACTGCTGCGGCATGGGCCCGATGGATCTGCGAAGAACACATTGCTGACGTCGTTCAGGCCGGGGCAATTCGCGGCCGGCTGGTGCAGCTTGACGGCAAGCCCCATCGTTACCTCGTGCAATATGAGTTCGCCTCACGCACGGCCTTCGAGCAATATCTGCGCGACCACGCACCTCGACTCCGTGCCGAGGGCTCCTCCCGCTTCAACGCGGAAGAAGTCACCTACGAACGTCGTACCGGTCTGTTTCTGACACCCTGACCTTCACGAAACGGGTTCGCCGCTGCAACCGCTTCACCCACGAAACCACTCGCCGCCGGAGAGCACGATTCCCAGTCGCCGCACTTTCCCCTAGAATGCCGCACCTGCCGTTCCCGCGGCGCCTGAGGCATGCATGGCGAATCTCGGTCCGAAAGCCAACATGGTCATCACTACTCGCAAGGGCGGCTCTCCGCTCCATTTGCTTCGAGTGATGAAGTATGCCCGCGCGTACTACCGCTACCTGATCCCCGGCCTCATCTGCATCGTCATCTTCGCGATGACTTACTCGCTGAACATCGCTGCCATGCTCCCGACAGTCAAGCTTATTGCCGACGACCAAGGCCTGCCTGCGTGGGTCAATCAGTACGTCGCCGAGCGGCGGCTGGGCTTTCTGCTCGCGCCGGGTGATGGGGCCGTGCGCGTCTATGCCACCACCGGAAAGAAAAAGCTGCCCGAGGGCGTCGCGGCACAGGACATCGTCCGCAGCATCAACGGGCGGACCCTCTCCGCGAGGGATGCCTGGCGGGAGATCGCCCAGCTGCCGGACAGCGCTTCCGTCCGACTTGAGTTGTTCCATCCTCCGACGGGGCGCAGCTACACAGCAACAGTGGAAGCGTCTGAGGTCTCCTTCACGGAGTACTGGCTGAGTCGTATCGCCGAGAAGCTGCCGCAGGGCACCACGCGCGACGACCGAATGAAAACTCTGTACGTTCTTCTGGCCGCCGTGCTTGTGATCACCCTCGTCGGAGGCGTCTGTCGGTTCTTTGGTGAATACCTGATCGCGCTGGTCGCGGGCCGAACGATCGTCGCCATCCGACGAAAGATGTACGATCGTGTGCTCCGGTTTCCTGTTTCCTATTTCGCATCCGGCAGCATCAGCGATACGGTCAGCCGTTTCGTGCAGGACAGCCAGGACATCTTCCGCGGTCTGAACTTCGTCTTTGCAAAGAGTCTTCGCGAACCGCTCAAGGCCATGTTTGCCTTTGCCGTGGCGCTCTTCCTCGACTGGCGCATCACACTGGTAACTGTGGTCGTGGCCCCGGTTGCCGGCCTGGTTATCCGTCGCTTCGGCAAACTCATTCGCAAGGCCCAGAAGCGGCTGCTGGAGGGCTACGGCCGCATGCTCAGTGCCCTCGAAAGCGCGCTGATCGGCATCCGGGTGGTCAAGGGCTACACCATGGAGCGCTATGAGCGCCGCCACCTGCACGCCGTCGACAACCAGATGCTCAAGCAGCAGATGAAAATCGAGCGGATCGACGCCTTGTCCGGTCCCGCCTTTGAGCTCATGGGTGTTGCCGTCGCCACGCTGGGCATCATCTACTTCGCCGGTCTCATGTTCGACAACCGAATGGACTTCGCCCGTTTCGCCACGCTCGCGGCCTGCATGGCGGGCATGTTCGATCCCGTGCGAAAAATGTCCTCGTTCTACAATCGCGTGCAGCAGGCCAATGCGGCAGTGGATCGCGTCTTTGAAGTTCTTGAGGCCCCGGTGGAAGAAGCAGGACTGCGCCGCGGCGCTGCCTTGGCGCCGCTTGCCCAGGCGATTGAGTTTCAAGGCGTACGATACAGCTACCCCGGCAGTGAACGACCGGCACTAGACGGCATTGACCTGATTGTCCGCCGAGGCGAGCGAATCGCATTTGTCGGGCCCAACGGTTCTGGCAAGACGACGCTGCTCGCCATGCTCATGCGATTCTTTGAACCCGACGAGGGCCGCATCTGCTTCGACGGACGCGACGTTCGCGAATGCTCCATTCACTCTCTGCGCCGTCAAATCAGTCTGATCACGCAGGACACGGTCGTGTTTGCTGACACGCTGGCCAATAACATCGCCTATGGCGATGAGAAGCTCCTTCGCCGTCTCGTGCTGAAGCGGCGGCACCCGGAGCGTTTCCCCGACGGGCCCGACCCTGATTTCGACCGCATCGTCGGCGCCGCGAAGGCGGCCTTCGCCGATGAGTTCATCCGCGAAAAACCCAACGGCTACGACACCTACGTCGGCGAACATGGTGCGCAGCTCTCCGGCGGACAGAAGCAGCGAATTGCCATCGCCCGTGCGATTCTGCGAAATGCTCCGATCTTCATCTTTGACGAAGCCACGAGCCAGATCGACAGCGAAAGCGAACAGAAGATTCACGACGCCGTGCAGAAGTTCCTCGAAGGCCGCACGGCCCTGATCATCGCCCACCGTTTCTCCACCATCCTTCAGGCGGATCGAATCGTGGTCATGGACCGTGGACGCATCGTCGACAGCGGTCGTCACGAGGAGCTGATCGAACGCTGTCGGCTCTATCAGACGCTCTACGGTTCGCAGATTCTCGATGATATGAAACCCGGCGTTGCCCCCGTCGTTTCCGGTGCCTGAGCGTCGCTTCAGGTACGGCGGGCCAATACAACAGAAACGTCGTCCGGGCAGTTCCCCCCCTGGAGAAACTCTGAGAAATCAGCGGCCAGGTCGTTGAGTACCTGCCCCGGCGAATTACCCAGTGCATCGCAAAGGGCCTCCTCAAGACCCGAGAGGCCGAATGTCTCTCCCTCGGCGCTGACGGCGCCGTGGATGCCTGCCGTCGCCAGAGCCAGCGTGTAGCCGTGGCCCAGTTCCAGCGACTGCAACTCAAGGGTCAGGTTCTTGGCCTTGCCGATTGATTCACCGCGTTTCGGCTCGAGTTTCTCACACGTTCCGTTCGGAAGGATCACACCGATATAGACGCCTTCGCCGGCCACGCAGTAGTTCACCTTTCCGGTCGACGGAGAGATCCACGCCGTCGCCAGGTCCACGGAGTGGCGGCTGTCACCCGCAGCCAGCAGCCAGTTCAAACTCCGCGCGAACAGGTGCGGCGCATCGCAGTGAAGAGCCGCGCTGCGAAAGGCCGCCCGGACTTCCGCCAGATATCGCGCGACCGCCATGCCATCGACGCTCAGCCGGGCGACGATCAGCGCGCAGGTTTTGTCGGGCAGTTGCACGACATCGTAGTAATCGCAGCAGCGAGCCGAACCCATGTGCCGATAGCCCGCAACCTGAAGCTCGTTCCACTGCGGCAGGGCCTTGGGCGTCACGGCGTCCTGCGTTGCGCGGGCCACGGTCTGCTCGCTCGAGGAGACGGCCAGTCGCTTCGCGGCGGACTTGCGAATGATCGTCTCCAACGGCACGGCGACGCACGCAGCCATGGCACTGAACGTGTCCAGCGCCTCTTCCCCGAAGGCCGGATCGCCTGCGTTGTTCTCCACGTACAGCATACCCAGATTGCCCGCGGCACAAGGCATCGGCGCCGACATGGCCGACCGCACCTCCGGCGGCGGCGCGTCCGGGCAGCAGAGATACTGTCCCTGCACGAGGCAGCGAGATTCCATCGTCACACAGAAGGTGGGCCGATCACACATATGCCCCTGATCATTGAGGCCGAGGGTCCACGCGAACTCATCGCGATCCAGCGGACGCACGCCGACCCAGGCCCGACGGGCGCCCAGCACTCGGAGCATGGCACGCAGGATCGGCAGCAGCGCGTCGCGGATGGATTCAAACTGCGACACGCGCATGGAAAGGATCGTCAGCTCAACGAGCTGGTCCTTTTGCAGGTTCACAAGGTGGTCGAACTTCTTAGCGATGGTCCCCAGCGGAAGCGACTCACCGTGGGCCTTCGTGAGCGCGACCATTCGTTCGCGGCGAAGTTCTTCCGGCGTCTTGTGCTCCATGAACAGTCGGATCGAGAAGGCCCCCACTTCGACCTCGTCCGCATGGCGGAGCTTGGCCCTGCCTTTTTGCACGGCGCGGTTCAGGCACGTCGGCACACTGGTGTCCATCACCTCAAGCCACCAGGCCCCCTCCTCATCGCGAACGAGCTTCGCCTGCTCGGCGCTGATGCGTGGGTCCGGCAGATGAACGCCGCACTGCGGACTGGAACCGATGGAGAGCATTGCTCCCTCGACCGGCAGCACCGTGCGCAGCTTCTTATTTTCCAGGATCATCAACCGCATGACCGCTCTCCTGCCCGGCAGGACATGACGACCGGGGCCACGGATTGCGACAGGACTATTCCATTTTAGAGGTGGAGCGACCCATACGGCAAACGCCAATCGCCTGCCATGCCGCGATGGGTGCAAAACGGCCCGGAAAAACCACGACAAGGCGACTGCGCGACGCGGCGATTCATCGGCTCATGCAGTTCCGATCGTTGGAAGTGCAAGCACCGCCTGGCGAGCCGGGATATCGTTCCCGCACTCCGGACACCGGCCGGAGACGTTACCGGTCAGGTCGTAACCGCAATGGGTGCACAGAATCCCCCGCGGCTCGAACGGCATGCGATGCGCCTTCTTGACCCAGATAACACCCGTGTTGGCCCAGTAGTCACCGCGGCGCCTGCCGCGAATGAGCTGGAACGCAACAAAGATGATGACGAAAGGAATCAGCAGGCAGAGATTCCGCTTGAAGCTCTGAAGAAAGCCGATCGGTTCCCGTGTGTTCCAATCGATCACGCGGACCCCACAGAGCCACTTACCCGGAGAATATCCGCGGAAACCATCCTTGCAGTAGAAAACCATCGGTAGAAAGATCCATACGTACACAAGCCACAGGATCGTACCGATCAGGCCTGCATCATCGTAGGCGTCGATGATGTCAATAAACATGTAAAAAAAGACCGACTGAACAAGTGTGACCACCAGCCACCAGAGCAATGCATCGAGGATCCACGCAAGCTGCCGCCGGTTCGCGAAGGCATTGCTGCACTTGCGACAGATTGGAACATCAAAAAGCTTGCGATGCGATCGCCCGGACAGCTCGCGATCGCAAATAGGACATTGCGCCGGCCCGACTGCGCTCATCAACTCACCTGTTATTCGTCATCAGAGAGCTGCGAGGGGCTGACCCCGTCGCACGCTCGGCCCATTCCAAAAAAGTAGTATGTCAGAGAAGCTCGTCCGGCACGATCGCCGACGAACGATTTTTTACAGCCCGAGCATCTCGTCCGCGATGCATTGGATGTCCAGTGCATCCACCAGGCAATCATCATTGCAGCCGCGCAGGAGTCGCCTGTCACGCGCGACAGGAACACCCGGTGCATTCATCGGGCCGACGTCATCGGGACTGGGTACTCCGTCACCATCGACGTCCGAATCACAAACATCGCCATCACTGTCACCTTCCCGGCCTCCTTCGTCTGTCTGCCGATGATAAAGTAGTACGGCGTGCCGGTACCGTTTTTGCGCGCTGAGCGCAGGCCGATTGACTATGAATTAGCGTAGAACAGGAATGACATTGCTGCGTCACTCGTTCAGTAGTCGTTCGACAAAGATCTGTATGTCGAGCCCGTCGACGTAGCCGTCGCAGTTGAAATCAAGGTCCGTGGGGCCCAGGCACTTGGCCTCGTCGACGATCACGACTGCGTATCCCTCGACGAACGTGCCGGGGCCCACCCGCGTGGCTCGGAATCGGAACGAATCCATGCCGTAGTAGCCGGGATCGGGCGTGTAGGTCAGTTGATTGCCGGAAACCCCTGCCGTTCCGTGCGCAGCGGGCGCGACCACGCTGAAGGAGTGAACGAATCCGCCGACATCCGCCACCAGCGGCGTTACCGGCGATGCCGGGATGTCCTCTGTGGTGATGATCAGTGCGTAAGTTGCCGTCGGCTCGGGAAGTGCCGGCATCGGCGTTGACCCGGCCCATGAAAAGTTCTGCGCTGAAACGCCGTTACTTCCTGCGTTGCCCGAGCTTGATCCTCCCGTGCCGGCCGACGACGGCGCGAGGAGGGTTCCAGCGCCGCCAAATATCGCGCCGGCTTCGCGCAGGACAGCAATGGAGTTTCCTCCCACGCCGCCGCCGCCGTGTCCGCCACTGCCTCCACTACCTCCGTTTCCACCGTTGCCGCCGCGACCGACTTCGCTTAAGCAGAAGGTTCCTCCGGGACCACCTAAGCCCGGAGTCCCACCGATGCCGCCAGCTCCGCCCGTGCCGCCATTTCTACCTGATTGCGTAAGGATCATGCAATTGTTTGCAGTGATGTTGGTAGCACTTGCCAGAATACCGTAGGAACTGCCGCCCGCGCCGCCGCCCACGCCCGCGCCGCCGCCCTGTCCACCACCGCCACCGCCTCCACCGCCGTTGCCAGATCCACTGACGACGAATGTCCCCCCTTGGCCACCACCACCGCCGCCACCGCCGCCGCCTGAGCCATTCGCTCCGGGCGTGCCGTTTTGTCCTGCTGCGTAGAAGCTCGCGCCACCGGCACCGTTTGAGCCAGCTAATCCGCTACCGCCGGGCGTTCCGTTCTGTCCAGGTTGTCCGGGGTTTCCGCCGATTCCCGAGCTGCCGCCGCCGCCGCCCGACGGGCCGAGCCCAGGACTCCCGTTTACTCCGGGGTTCGCACCTTGAAGCCCCCCGCGTCCGCCCACACCGCCGGTATTCCCAACGGCAGAAGTACCGCCCAATCCGCCTTGGCCGAATGCTGGTCCATCGCAGTCCCCCAGTCCGCCGGGCGCACCGCTACCTCCTGGGGTGCCGTTGCTTCCGTTTGCTCCGTTTTGGCCGGGACCGGGGAGTCCGCCGCGGATCTCGCATGTGCTCAGAGTAATCGCCTGCGAGTTTGAGTTGGCGAGAAGCCCGATGGACAGTCCGCCTGGGATGGCATTGCTGGATGCGATGATCTTCAGACGATCCAACGTCAGCGTAGTCGTCAGTCCTACTGCCCATGCGGCCACGGTCCCGCCGTTGATGGTTGCCGGCGTGTTGCTGCGTGTCCATGCCGAGGCATGATCGTACCCGCCGTACACGTTGACGCGGTCAAAGAAGACGATCGTCTCGTTGTACGTCCCGTTGCTGGAAACATAGACACTGCGCGGGGGATTAAACCAGCGGGCAGCGAGAATGGCAGCACCAACAGTCAGCATGGGTTCATCGATCGTGCCCAGGTTGCGGTCGTCTCCGGTCGGCGCGACGAAGATCGGCCCGCAGGCCATGCCGTCGATGCCGTCGGTGTTCGCGTCGATAAAGGCGTCGTCGGGGCTATCCGTGACCGGCGGCGGATTGAGATGCGGACAATCGGCAAACGTATTTGTCGAGCCGATGCCGATGAGACCCGCGACGGCAAGCAATGCCGAGAGCTTCCATGACCAGCGCGCATTCATAATTATCTCCCTCCGAATTGAAGCCAGCCGAACAAATCGATGATACTCGCAACGCTAGGTTCGGTTCAATCCTTCGGGATAGAAAGTTGCCGGGCACATCGTCGCGCGTGGACCGCGTCAAAGTCTTTCTTGGAGGTATTCGGCAACGCGGCCTTTGTCGATCCTCTCCTGCGCACCGGTATCCCGATCACGCACCGTCACCGTCCCGTCTTCCTTCGACTGACCGTCCACGGTGAAGCTGTACGGCGTTCCGGCCTCGTCCACGAGGCCGCTTCTATCTGAGCCAAAGCAGTGAGGACAGGGAGATCGGAATGATCCGTGGATCGTGAACGGTCACATCGTCTTGCAACGTTACCAGGAGGCCAAGCGGTGCATTGTAAACGGTTTTTTCTAAGAACGCCCGCAATCCATGAGTGTCCTCGTGAGGATCAATCCGTTTTCGATACTTGATCTCCACGGGAATTCGCCGAGTGCCGATGGTAAGGACAAAGTCTACTTCCGGCTCCTGACCACGTTGGGGAACGTGAGCAATGTCCAGATTCGGTATCGACGCGAAGTAATATCCCAGAATGCTTTCTGCGAGTCGTCCCGCCATTGCCGCAAGATGTGGTTCTTTGTCCAGCCCATTGGGGTCAATCGGGATGATTTCCTGTAACCAGCTTGCTCGAAGGGCATGATCGCAGAGACAAACTTTTGCCGTTCGTGCTCCTTTCTTGGTCAGGCGCGCCTCCATAGGCGACACTAATCGAATCAACAGCGTTCCGTCCAGGAATCTAAGATAGCTCAGGATTCGATTCCATCCGATGCTTCCGCCCAATGCCTGATTGATCTCTGGCACAAATACACTCTGTCCCGGAGTCTGACCTGCATACCGGCAACAAAGACGAAAGACCTCTTCCAGTAATTTTTCATCTCGCTTTCGGCCGCGCTCGCCCATTCTCAAGTCGTGTTGTATGGCTCGTTGAATCACTGTTTCGTTTAGATGATTGGCGATTTCCGACCAGGAAACATCGGCGCGCTCGTGGGCCAACGGATAGGCGCCTCGCTCGGAAAACAGGGCAAACGCCTGATGTCGAAGCTCTTTCTCTTTGTTACAGCGTCGGATCGCCTCCTGCCAGAACTCCGGACGAGTCAGCCCATCCAGGCCGTTGTCGGACCAGTACGCCGTCGATTCCGAGCCCAGGCGCATTCCGGAGATCTCACGGAGCAGGAGCGGCCCCAAGTCCATAGTGGAGATGCGGCCCGCGAGACTATCTCGCCCCGCTTCAATCCGAAGCGACGAACTGCCCGTCAATAGAACGCGTACGCGGTGGTTATCAACGAGATGCTTGATCTGAGGTGCCCACGCCGCAAGATTCTGAACCTCGTCGAGGAAGAGAAATGCCGGTTTGCCCTGCTGGTCAATTGCGTTAAACGTAGTCTTGAGGATATGGTCTTCGAACCATCGACCAATGGCGAGGATTGGTTCCGCAATGTCTTCGAGCGTCGGAAGTTCGTCAAAGGATACATAAAGCAGGCGGTTGCCAGCGACACCCTCTGACAGCATCGAGTCCATCACTTGACGAAGCAGGATGGTCTTGCCAACGCGCCGCGGACCGCGAAGCACTGTGGCCGGGGCAAGGCCCCTATCCAGCATGCGCCTGAGACGCTGAAAAGGCCAGCGCCGAAAAGGCGGCAATGTAGGAGCAACGTTGCCCGACCACCACGGGTTATCGCGCCGAAGACTCTCGGACAATTCGAGAGGTAGCTGTCCAAAAAGCGGATTGTTTTCCAATGGGCTCTTTGACGGGGCCATTCATCCTCCGCCCGGGAATATCGACGTCTCACGATGGTATCGCCGTCTCACTGTTTCATCATCAACTTAGCTTGTCATTCAAGAAATCGACCACCCGCGATTTATCCATCCTCTCCTGCGCACCGGTATCCCGATCACGCACGGTCACCGTCCCGTCTTGCTTCGTCTGCCCGTCCACGGTAAAGCAGTAGGGCGTACCCGCTTCGTCCATCCGCGCGTAGCGCTTGCCGATGGATTGCTTGGCATCGTACTGCGCGGGCCAGCGTTTGCGGATCTCACGGAAGAGCGGCTCGGCGATCTCCGGGAGCCCGTCTTTATTCACCAACGGAAAGACCGCCGCTTTGATGGGAGCGAGCCGCGGGTGAAACTTCATCAGCTCCGGCGATGGCCTTGAGGGATCGACGGTGTACGCCTCGCAGATGAAGGCCAGCGTG
Source organism: uncultured Planctomycetota bacterium (assembly GCA_900696465.1). Taxonomy (GTDB): domain Bacteria; phylum Planctomycetota; class Phycisphaerae; order UBA1845; family UTPLA1; genus UTPLA1. The sequence goes on along the minus strand of CAADGE010000033.1, from coordinate 19,084 downwards.
CTGCGGTCCGCCCCGGCGGAGGGCTCGATGACCGTGGGCAGGAAACGCTCCTTCGTCTCGTCGTCGAAGTAGGTCATGTCCTTGCCGCTGTGCTGCTGGTGCTGCGTCAGGTCGAAGCAGCCGCGATGGGCGACGCCCTCCAACTCCTGCGGCTCATCGGCAAACGGAAAATAATACTCAATGTCCGTACACGCCTTGCTGTAGTGTGCCAGCTCCTTGTCATCCTGGTTGCGCGGCTTGAGATTCTCCCCCGCCAAACCAAGGGACTTGTACCAGTTGATCCGCACGTCGCGCCACCACTCCCACCATTTCATCGCGTCGCGGTCATGGCAGAAGAACTCGATCTCCATCTGCTCGAACTCGCGCGAGCGGAAGGTGTAGTTCCGCGGGTTGATCTCGTTGCGAAAGGCCTTGCCTACCTGCGCAATGCCGAAGGGAATCTTGACGCGCGTGGAGTCGCAGACGTTCTTGAAATTGGCGAAGATACCCTGGGCAGTTTCAGGGCGGAGCCACACTTTGTTTGCGTCGTCTTTAATCGCACCGGCATGTGATTCAAACATCAAGTTGAATTGACGCGCTTCAGTCAGTTGGCACTTATCGTGTTCGCCCGGGCACTTGCTCGGTTTGAGCGGGCACTGCGATTCCGCGATCTGGTCCGCACGAAATCGGCCCTTGCAGCCCTCCGTCTTGCAATCCACCATCGGATCGGCGAACCCCGTCGCGTGCCCGCTGGCCACCCACACTTTCGGGTTCATGATGATCGAACAGTCCACGCCGACCATCTGCACCTCACGGCCGTCCGGTCCTGTCGGCGGGTTGCGCACCATGTCCTGCCACCACGCTTCCTTGATGTTGCGCTTCAGTTCGACGCCCAGCGGCCCGTAATCCCAGAAGCCGTTGATGCCGCCGTAGATTTCCGACGACTGAAAGATAAACCCCCGCCGCTTGCACAGGGCGACGATCTTCTCCATCTTCTCCGCATCTTTGGGCATTCGAGGTATCCCGTGGGTGTATTGTCGGGTCGATAACCCTGTCTACTCGCTCTTCAAGCCGTCGGCTCGACGATGATTCATTCTTGACCGCCGCCGTCAAACTCAACCGCGCCGCCTCGCATCACAAAATCCCGTGGCAGGCCAGCCACGGGATTTAGACGACAGCACACGCCGGTGTATGATAAGTCCTCGATCCAGTGGCGCGAAGCCGACTCGATGCCATCGCTTTGCACACGAATCCTGCCCGATCTAGAATCGTCCATCCTCTACAACATCTTGAGCATCGGAGTATCCGCCATGATTCGCTCGCTTCTCGGAGCATCGCTTTGTTTGATTTTTCTCTCGACCGGTTGCGCCAGCCCGCATGGTTTCGCGACTCCACACGAACCCAAACCACAGCTCTTCGACGGGATGGGCAACCACAGCCGAGTCATCACGACCTCCTCGCCGCAGGCACAGGCCTATTTCGATCAGGCCCTCGTCTGGACGTTCGCCTTCAATCATGACGAAGCCATCCGCTCCTTCCGCGAGGGCGCGCGACTCGACCCCGATAGCGCCATGTGCTGGTGGGGCATCGCCCTTGCCAGCGGTCCGCATATCAACAACCCCGAAGTCCCGCCGGATCGTGCCCGTGACGCCTGGGATGCCCTACAGATGGCGTCATCGCTGCGCGAGAGATCATCGCCCGTCGAACAGGCATTGATCGAGGCGATGATGCAGCGTTTCAGCAAAGACCCCAACGCCGAGCGCCGCCCGCTCGACGAGGCCTACGCCGCCGCAATGGGCACGGTCTGGTCAACACACGGAGACGACGCCGTTGTCGGAACAATCTATGCCGAATCGCTCATGGACCTGCAACCCTGGGACCTCTGGGAGAAAGACGGTTCGCCCAAGGGCCGCACGCCTGAAATCGTCGCCGTGCTTGAAACCGTGCTAGGGCTCGACCCTCGCCACCCCGGTGCAAATCATCTTTACATCCACACTGTCGAGGGTTCACCGAAACCCGAACGAGCCAACGCCGCGGCCGACCGTCTGCGAAACTCCGTGCCCGCTTCGGGCCATCTCGTCCACATGCCGTCGCACATCGATGCCAAGGTCGGTCGCTGGTCTCTCGCGGCCGATCAGAATGTCGCCGCCATCGCAGCCGATAAGGCCTACCGCAAGCGCTCGCCGCGACAGGGCTTTTACAACCTTTACATGATCCACAACCACCACATGCTCGCCTTCGCCTCCATGATGGAGGGCCGAAGCGAATCGGCCGTCACCGCTGCGCGCGAGGTCGTCGAGATGCTTCCCGCAGACTACCTCCGCCGCGAAGCTGCCCTCGCCGACCCGTACATGGGTGCGAAGTACGATGCCCTCAAGCGCTTCGGACACTGGGATGACATCCTCCGCGAACCCGCCCCGCCGAGTTACCTGCCGATCACCACGGCCATGTGGCGCTTCACGCGCGGAGTCGCATACGCAGCGAAGGGCGAAGTCGAAAAAGCCGAGCGCGAACAGGAGAAGTTCCGCGCCGCCGTCCGGAAGGTGCCCGAAGATGCACTGATGGCCATCAATCCCGCGCACAAGGTCCTGTCCATCGCCGACCACATGCTCTCCGGCGAGATCGCCTACCGCCGCGGCGAGATCGACGAGGCCGTGCGCGAGCTGAACAAGGCAATCGAGATAGAAGACGATCTGCTCTACATGGAACCCCCGGAGTGGATACAGCCGGTCCGCCATACCCTCGGCGCCGTCCTCGTCGATGCGAAGCGCTACAAGGAGGCGGAGCAAGTCTACCGAATGGACCTCGAGAACTGGCCGAACAACGGCTGGTCCCTGCACGGGCTGGCCAGGTGCCTGCGAGCCCGCGGCGCGGCGGAGGAAGCATCGCGCGTCGAGGAGCGTTTCGCGAAAGCTTGGCGGCGGGCGGATGTCAGGATTGAGTCAAGCTGCCTGTGTGTACCATAACGAGTCAGCACACGCAGCGGTCAATACTCAAACAGGTCGACGTACTCAAGCTAGAAAAATCGCGAGACAAATTACAAGCCGACGTTGCACTCCATACACGGAGATGCTGACCTATTCCCGTCGCGCGTACGGAAACATCATGTGGTCCACAGGCAACATGCCCGCGCAACCCAACCTTTCGCATTGCGGCCCGTCCAATAATTTTTGCTGCAAGTGACTGCTTCGTAATCAGTTCGGGTCCGTCATCTCTCATCGCGGTCTGATCGCTTCTGGGCATCGCCATTGCCTCCTAGCTCCCCATCGGGAGTGAGGCCGACGCGACCCGCGCCGTCGGCACGCGAGAGCGAGGGAGATCATGGTCGTCGCATTCGCCGATTATTTGACGATCGAATTCAAGAAGCGGGCGAAGATTCTCATTCTGACCTTCTTCACCTATGCCGCGCTCTGTTGAGAAGTCTGCCCAATTCAGCATCCCAATTCTGCTGATCTGACCGTCGTATCGCGTTGACCCCGTGTGCCCGATTATCCCTTCTTCTTTTTCCCGCGCCGTGCGAGCAACAGATTCGCTCGCAGGCCCACGGGGCATGCCCGCACGCAGGCCTCGCACAGCCCCATGATCGAGAAGCGGTGCGACAGGGCATGAAAGCGATGATCGGCGGCGATCAGTGTTCGCAGGCGCGTCACCTCGGCGGCATCAAACTCGATGATCCGTCCGCAGCGCCGGCAGACCATGTGATCGTGGGGGTCCTGCCCGTAGGTGTGTTCGTAATGCACCTGTTTGTTCGAGAAATGCACTTCCTTGACGATGCCGCATGCGACAAGAATCTTCAGCGAGCGATAGATCGTTGCCTTGCCGACGCGATGCCCGCTCTGTCGCATATCCAGCAGAAGCTGCTCGGCCTCGAAGTGCTCATCGTTCTTCATCACCGCCCGCAGGATCGCTTGCCGCTCTTCCGTATACTTGAGTCCGCGATCTCGCAGGTACTCTCGGAAAACGTTCTCCGCCGTTTCGATCACGTTGTCGCTGACGGCCCGGGCCATGGAATGCTCCACCGATGAGAATCTGTCCGCCGCTTCCCGCCGCGCGATCGGACGCCGAAACTCTAGCCGCACCGCGCGGGGATGTCCAAGCATCCGCGATTGGTAGGGGATCGGCCGGCACACTACAATCCGGGAAATGCGTGTTCGGAGTGCCGCGACAGGAAGAAACCGCGATGACCGATTCCGACAAACGACTGGAGGATCTCGATCCTCATGATCGACGCGGCTTTTTCCGCGCGGGCCTCGCGAGCATCCTTCGCCCGGTCGCCGAGTTCGTCGAAAAGAAACTCCCGATCACGCTGCCGGTCATGCGATCGCATCTTCGCCCGCCGGGTGCGCAGCCCGAGGAGTCATTTCTCGATACGTGCTTTCGATGTGGATCATGCGCCGACGCCTGCCCGGCCGACGCGATCTTATTACTTCAGTCGCTCGATGAACGCCTTCGCGGCACGCCGTACGTCGATCCCGATCGTCAGGCGTGCGTCATCTGCGACGAACTGGCGTGCATGAAATCCTGCCCGAGCGGTGCACTGCGACTGGTTGACCGGCTGGAAATCCGCATGGGCCTGGCCATTCTGGATCACGATCTGTGTGTGCGATCGAAAGACGAAGACTGCCGCATCTGCATCGAACGCTGTCCGATCGGTGAGATCGCCATACGTCTCGATGAGACCGGCCGCGTTCAGGTGATCGATCCATCCGCCGCCGGCCACGGCTGCACCGGCTGCGGCGTCTGTCAGCAGTATTGCCCAACGCGCCCCGTGCGAGCGATTCGCGTTCATGCAAACTGAACCATCCGCCCGCGCTCCGAACTGTTCACGATCCATTGATTTACAGAATCCTTGATAAGTTCTTGGCTTGTACGATCAGTATTTGCCATGCCGTACTTCATAATCGAGATCAATTGACATAATCTCCGAATTGTGGTAAATTACGGATATTCGGGTCGTTATTGGCAGTATTTTTTCAAGTTGCGGTGGAGAGGTCATGCCGTGAGCAATTCCCTCCGACGCCTTCTGCTCTCTGTGGCCGGCGCAGTGGCCGTGGTGCCTTGCCAGCCCGCGCTGGCCATTCTTCGCGGCGACATCAATTGTGACGGTGTCATCAACGGCAAAGACGTTCAAGCATGGGTCGATGCGCGGATGGACCCTGCCGCGTACGCCGCGAAGTACCCGAACTGCTCGCGCTGCGCCGCCGACTTCAATGGCGACGGCCAATTGACAGACGCCGACCAGGCGCTGTTTATCGCTTGTCTGCTCAATACGGTCGCGTGCTTGGCGCATACGCCGTGCTTTTGTCCGCTGCCGCTTGTCCCAAGCGGCGCGATGCCCGCGCCGGACGCAAACGATCCCGCCTTCGCCGTCGGTGTCCTCGCTGACTTCAACGACCGCAACGTCATCCGCGCCGGCGGTGACTTCCCGGAGATACCAGCGACGCTGCTCGAACAGGACGGTCAGCAAACTTCCTTTGGTTGGCCGATCGGAGGGCAGGATGCGATCAACGGCTACGACATGAGCGGACGCATCCGTTACCCGGCAGGCGGAGGTGGTGGCCTGAATGCGCCCGTCGCGGCCAGCGGGCCGTTCCCGCTCGTGGTCATCGCCCACGGCAACCACACCCCGTTTGCATTTGGAGGAGGCACCGACCCGAGCAGTGAGAATTATCGTGGCTATACCTATCTGCAGAACCGGCTCGCCACGCACGGCTTCGTATCCGTCAGTATTGATCTCGACGATTTCAGTGCCCTGTTTCCTGGCATTCTTGCTCGGGCCTGGCTGGTGATGTGCGCTGTGGAATACATGGACCGGCTCAACTCCGCCACGGGCACTCTCCAGAACGCGATCGATATCAACAACCGCGTCGCCCTGATCGGCCACTCCCGCGGAGGCGAAGCGGTGGTGCAGGCCGTCCGCCTGAATGCGACGGGCGCTGTGCCGGGGATTGGCCCCGGAACGACGACCGGCCCTTTTCCGATACTCGCGGTCATCGGCGTGGCCAGCACCCGATTCTTCGATGGCAACGTAAACTACGACCTGCGCCTGGCCGCTGCGGACGCCTACCAGGCAACGGTGCCGGCCAGCGTACTGGCGGGCGGCTCAGCTCCACAGTTTCTTGGGATGTGGGGTGACGCCGACGGCGACGTGGATGGTTCAGACTCAAGTGGAAATGCTATTCTGGGCAGCGGTTTTTTCGAGATGCGACCAGAATTTAGAGGGGTCGCATCGCACGTTGTCGGTACTTACGATGGTAGCGCTCCCCGTCCCAAGCAATTCGTCTGGATCGAAGGCGCGAACCACAACTATTGGAACACAAGTTGGTACGGCAATATTGGGATGCCCAACCAGTTTGGTGACGACGGCAACGGGGTGGTTACGACACGAATCACGGATGCCCAACAGCAGGCCATCCTCTCGGCTTATGCTGTGGCGTTTCTGCGCGGATACGTTCGGGCCCAGTCTCCGGCGAACAATCAGGCGGCCTATCGGAACTACTTCCGTTTCCAGCCCAACCAGCTTTCTCCCGGCGGCGTGGCCGCCGCACGGGCGCACCTGCAATATCAGGAGCTCGATAGCAACCGCCGCATCGTCGATAGCTTCGAGGCCAACTGCGCCTTGGGTACCACGTCGACCGGGCAGGGCGTCGTGGCAACCGGGACGCTCACGAATCCGGAAGAAGGAGAATTGATCGGAGCGTACGACCACCCGCCGACATCACCCCTTGGCTGCGCCGCAGCGATGAACTCCCAATCGTGGTATCACAACACGCGCGGCTTTTTGACGGAATGGACCGCGGCGGGGAACGTCTATGACACGATTACGCTGGCTGGCCAGCGAAACGTGTCCGGCTTTGAAGTGCTCAGCTTCCGCATTGCCCAGGATTACCGCGATGCGGACTCTCAGTTGGCGACCCTGGCGCTGGAAGTGCAATTACGTGACGGATCCGCCACACCGGTTACTACCAGTATACTGACGGGCACGATTACAACAATTCCCATTCCTCAGAAGCGCGACGACGACGTGTTGCTGTCAAAGTCCATGTTAAAGACGATACGCATTCCGCTTTGCCGGTTCAAAGAAGTGCAGCCCAACCTCGACCTGACTAACATCGTGCGAGTGAGGTTCACGAACTTCGACCGCGCCGCCGGCAAGTTTGGTATCGACGACATCGAATTTTCGAAGTGATCCCCGTGCAGCGGGAGGCGATGGATATGACCGGTCAACTAAAGGCTCTGACGCTTGTCGCTCTGGGCGCCGTAGCGACCTGGGGGCTACACCCCGCGGCCGCAGGCGAGTCGAATGTGACGCTGCTCGACGTCCACACGGTGGAGCCGGCCGATTCCACCTACGGCCGCTATCGTGTCGTGTTCACCGTCAGCGCGCCGCTTCCTCCCCCGACCAGCAGTTACGGCGGCGTCTCCGCCTTTTTGGGCGGCCAAGTTTTACGCTACCCCGGGTTCCCGCGAGACGAAACGGTGATTTTTGGATACCTCGACCAACTCCCCGAGCAAGCGTCCACTCTATTCCTTTACGAATTGGGCCGAGCCCGCTCCGATACCGATGGGACGAACCTGTCGCGGCCAATCGACGCACGGGCCATGCTGGCCAAGGCCCGCCCAGCCGCCGGCGAATACGAGGCGCCGCACATTCGACGTTCCAAAGACGGCGTCGACCTTGTTGCCGTACTTGAAGGGGCCGACGCCGTGCTGACCGCCCGGTTGGTCCGCCGTGAGGCCCATTTGAGCGAATCGGACATTTTCACGTTGTTCTTCGAACCGCTGCAATCCTTGAAGGAGAGCCCGCGCCTTGCCGACGGCGAGTTAATCAAGTTTGACTTCACAAGCCGCCGCCAGGATTTGGAATTAGGGGCGGTTTACCTGCTCTTTGCCACTGTCGAATCGTCCGGTCTAACGCTGGCAAACCGGCCGCCGGAAATCGTACGCGTCTGGTGGCCGGAGGACGATTTCGTCTTGCGGTTCGTACAGCAATGGCTTGCGCTTCCTGATGCCTGGGCGGGCGACGCAATTGCTCGCCGCCGCGCGGCCAAACTGTTTTCCGAGGGGTTGACCAGTCCTGCCGCGGAGATCCGCTACACTGCCGCACAACAACTTGGTAGTCACCCGGAACTCCGCGATCTGCTGCCGGCCGACGTGCTTGAGTCCCTCCGTCGTCGCTCCGTTTTAGACCCGTCTCCTTACGCTCGACAGGCCCTCTCTGATTTGCTCAGTGCCGTCAAGTCAGAGTAACCTTGGTTCTCCTGTTTCGCCCACAGAGCGGAAGTTACCGCATCCAGTGATGTGAAGCTGCATGCAAATGCCTCTCATGAAAGATGAGGATCGTGTGCTGTGCGAGGGTGACCAGTTCAGGATTTTATACCGCGATGCTTGAGAACGCAGCCGCATCTTGGTGATCTGCAGTCCAAAATGGATTCTCACGCCGCCTTCTCCGACGCGGTCGGCGTCTTGTCGAGAATGTCTTTCAGCACCGTGTCCGGCTCCAAACCCTCCACCTGTGCTTCGAAGTTCAGCAGCACGCGATGCCGCATCGCCGGCAGATAAATACTGCGGATGTCCTCAAAGCCCACGTTGTACCGGCCCTCAAGCAACGCCCGCACCTTGGCCGCCAATGAGATCGCCTGCGCCCCGTGCGGGCGATTCGCGTGGAATCGAATTAAAAGCTCCGTGCGCAAAAGTAACGACCGACCTCCACGCCCGCCTGGTCGCGTCGTTGTGTCGACCGGCCGAGGTTCACCACAAGTCGCCGCGATGAACCCACGAAGTGGCCGATCGTGCGGCCGAACGGGCGCGCAAAGCCGCCGTCAAGGACAAAATCGCATCCCAGCCGCGATGTCTTCGCGTCAGTGGGCTTCTTAGCGAATGCCCCAGTCGAAGTCGACGCCGAAGATCACACGGATCGGAAAGGTGGCGAGAAATCCGATGAGCCGCCAAGGATACGTGATAAACGTTACAAAGTTGCCCAACATAATCACACCTCCCATGAAAGGGCGTGAAGCCGTGGCGCTAGTGATTGAACCTGTAATTGGCGGAATCGTAGGCAGGCCGTTCGGCGGTTTCAATGAAAAACGAACGAAAATCGGCGCGGTGACATGGGGACAATTCACGATGAAAGGAGGGAGAAAATCAAAGTCGCCACAACGCTGACCCTGTACTGCGTTTACGCAGCCTTTTCCGCCGCGGTCGGCGTTTTGTCGAGAATGTCTTTCAGCACCGTGTCCGGTTCCAAACCCTCCGCCTGTGCTTCGAAGTTCAGCAGCACGCGATGCCGCATCGCCGGCAGATAAATATTGCGGATGTCTTCAAAGCCCACGTTGTACCGGCCCTCAAGCAACGCCCGCACCTTGGCCGCCAATGAGATCGCCTGCGCCCCGCGAGGACTGCTGCCCCATCGCACGTAGCGATTTGTCAGTTCTGTCGCGAACGGCCCGCGCGGGTGCGTCGCCAGTGTCAGCCGGATGGCATAGTCCTGCACGTGCGGCGCGACCACCACGCGCTGCACCAGCTTCTGCGCCCCGATGATCTGATCGCCCGTCATCACCGGCTTGATGTCCGGCTTGTGACCCGTGGTCGTCCGTTGAAGGATGGTCGCCAGCTCGTCGCGACTCGAATACTGCACGATCAGCTTGAAGAAAAAGCGATCGAGCTGCGCCTCGGGCAGCGGGTAGGTTCCTTCCTGCTCGATCGGGTTCTGCGTGGCCATCACAAAGAAGGGCGGCGTCAGCGGATAGCGCGTTCCCGCAACCGTCACTGTCTTCTCCTGCATGGCCTCCAGCAGTGCCGATTGCGTCTTCGGCGTCGCCCGGTTGATCTCGTCTGCCAGAACCATCTGTGCGAAGATCGGTCCGCGCTGAAACTGAAACTGCCGCCGTCCCGTCTCCGGGTCTTCGTTGATGATGTTCGTGCCCAGAATGTCCGCCGGCATCAGGTCCGGTGTGAACTGAATGCGGGAGAACTCCAGCCGCAGGGCTTCCGACATCGAGCGAATCAGGTACGTCTTGCCGAGCCCCGGCACGCCTTCGAGCAGTGCGTGGCCACCGGTGAACAGACAGATGAGCACGCCCTCAACGATTTCGTTATGCCCGACGATCGCCTTGCCGATCTCATCGCGAACCGCCTTGAACTTGACTCGAAACTCTTCCGTCGCCTTCGCGATTGCCGGATCCACTTGTGCTGCCATGACTTTTACTCCCAAGCGATCGAGCCGGCGAATTGTAATCCGTCGGCTCCGTGATGAACTCAGCGTACTACTTCTGTTCGTCCTGCTGATCCTTGGCTCGCTTCTTTGCTTTGAGCAAACGCGCCGTGGTAGACTCCGGCGGCGACTCGTCTGCCTGTGATGCCGGTTTCGACGGCTGCGGAGGCGTCTGTGCGTCCGCACCTCCCAGCGCTGCCGTCAGATCTCCGGCCGGCCTCGCAGCGCCCGGCCCGGCCTCGAACTTCGCTCCAGCGGCGGCATCCTCAACTCGCGGTGGTCGCGGCACTCCGGAAGCTTCCGTACCAGCCGCACCGCTCTTTGTCCGCTCGGAACGAACCTTTTCACGCACATCCTTCAGGCCGGTCAGCGTCTGCTCGGCCTGCTTACCCGGCGAGAATCGCCCTGCGATACTCGCAATATAACCTCGAACATAGGCCAGCGTCTTGATCGGATCGACCGCGATCCTCCGGATTGCTACATCCAGAAGGAAAATGAACAGGGCCAGCTTCAGCAGGAACTCCCAGATCGGCCGCCGCGCCACCGTCGGCGGCAGGTTATGGGCAAACACCGTTTTGGCATCCGCCGCGAGCGTCAGTACCCGTCCATCTGTGACCTCGGCAAGCTCCCGCAGCAGCGCCTCATTGGGTTCCAGATCACGAAACTCCGGCGAATAGGCAATCGTCACGCCGGTGCGGATCATGGTCGGTTCGACCTCACGTCCGCCGGAGCTGATCAGATTGAGAAGGTAGGTCCCCTGTTCATCGAGCGTGAAACGCCCTTCATAGCGTCCCGGGCCGGTCTGCACGATGTTGACGTTGGTCGATGTACCATCCGGCGCGATGGCCCGCCCGACGAACTGCTGGAAGTTCTCGAAACCGTCCTGCTCGCCCTTACTTTCGATGACGATGCGCCCCTCGTCACCTTCGATCGTCGTCAATACGTCGTAATTGGCCGCGCTGCCCTGCTGCATGCACCAGCGGACGGCCTGCGCCCAGAGCTTGCTGAACGCCGGCCAGCCCGCCCACTCTGTTCCCCAGTGCTTCCATCGCCCGCTGGTGAACGCCATCGTGCGGCCGAATCCGACCAGCCAGTGTGCCAACAGTGGATCGCCACGCTCCGTCACCAGCGGCATCTCCACATCCACGACTTTGCGCGGCGTGGTCACGACGTAGCCATTGAGCACGGGAAGATCATCGCCGATGCCCGCCATGATTTCGGAAAGATGCGGCCGCACCTGCGGTTTGAAGATTTCGTCGCGAACGACCGGCCGGCGGACAATCCGCGCCTCCTTCGTGAAGATACGCGGCAATTGTTTCTCATCACCGGCCTGGCTGAGAGAATAATACCGCCCACCGGTCACATCGGAGATGCGCTTCATCACGGCGATTTCCTGACCGCCATGCGGAAAGATGGAGACCGTCGTGCAAGTGATCTTGCTGCCGACCATCTGATTCAGCAGACCGGTCGATGGCGGGGCCGGATCACCGTCGGATATGATGATCATGTGCCGCTGGGCCGCATCCTTGCAATTGACCAGGGCCTTGTAGGCCATGCGCATCGGCGTATCGAAGTCCGGCATGTCGCTGTTCTGCATCCGTCGAATCTGGCTGACCACCGCGTCCTTGTTGCTCACCACGCGCATCGGTACTTCCCAGACGTAGCCGCCGATGCCCCAGCCGACGATGCCGAAATAATCCAGACGGCTGAGTGTTTTCAACGCCGCCACCGCCGTCTCGATGCCCCATTTGTTTCCCTGCGGCATCTCGCACGAATGCATCACGATGGCCAGCGCCCCGCGCGGAATCTGTTTCAGCGAGTCAACATCGAATCGTACCGGCATGATCTCTTCGACGATCGACCCCTGCCAGCCGCCCGCGGCGAAGCTCTCGTCACCGCCGAGCTTGAGCAGCCCGCCGCCCAGATCGCGCACATAACTCGCGAGGGCTTGTTGCTGCTGAGCGCTGAACAGCTCCGCCGGAACATTCGCCAGGATGATGGCAGAGAAATCCTGGAACGATGCCGTGTCCAGCATGTACGATTCCGCCTGCTCCCATTGCACGCGGATCCCCTCTCGCCTCAGCGCCTCCACAAGGACCTCGTTGTCCGCCTCATCGGCGCGGGTTCCAAGATATAGAACCGTCCGCGGCCCTTCGACATTTGTGAATGCGCGGGCCACGTTATTCTGTGGCATCGTGTCCGCCGTCTTGTCGTCCGGAATGAACTCCGCACGAAACTCATGTGCCCGGGCCGACTGGATCGGTATGCGCACGTTGAAGGCATTTCGGCCGGGCACCAGCGTCACACGCTGACCGGAGCCGGGGCTGTCCGGCGAGAGGTCGATGAGTTCCTCCTCCTGACCGATGCGCTGGTAAATGAGAATCTGCCCCGTCGTAGCACGATCGCTCTTGAGAATCAGCCGCAGCGGTACCTGTTCGTGCAGATTCGCGTATGGCGGGGCGACCAGTTGCTCGAAGACGACCTCGGCGCCGAACTCAGAACGGAGCGGCAGCACATCGATCGTCAATCGGTTGGCCTTTGCCGCCTTGGCAGCATCGAGGGCGTCACCGACGTTCTGTATCCCGTCCGACAGGATTACCACACGATTGTTCGTGGAATCCAACGCGCAGGCCGCCGCCACACGAAGCCCCTGGGCGAGATTCGTCCGGTCCGGTCGCTGGCCGTCCGCAAACGGCATCGGAACGTGAATTCCCCCGTCCGGACCCGGCCGACTTGGAAGTTGTTCGATGTTTGTCGCGCCGTCGAAGGTGAGAATGGCCAGGCGATCATTCGTCGGCATGCCGGTCGCGACCTTGCGGATGAACTCCTCTGCCTGTTTGCGGGTCTCCGCCGACACGGAGCGCGACTGATCCACCAGGAAGAGGACTGTCAGATCGTCGTTCTTGAGGATGCGGTGCATGCCGGCCATGGCCAGCACGAGCAGGATGAGCACAGCCGATCGCGCTGCGAGGGCCAGCTTCCCACGGATCGGTCCGAGCCCCGAAAGACTGCGGCGCGACATCCACCAGAAGACGACAATGAGAAGGACCAGCCAGAGATAGGCCGGGCGGTCGAATCGTTCGAGTGAGAAGATACCGCCCATCGTTGCTGATCCGGCCCCGCAATTGCCCCCACTGAGGTTTCAATCTACGACGAAGACGGCGGATTGTAATCTGTCGGCTTCAACTCTACTCGCAGCAACGTTCAGCAATCCGGAATTCGAATAAAAAATCAAAGACGCAACTACCAGTGTATCACCTGCACGCGATTGTTCCATGAGTCCAGGCAGTAGATGTTGCCCCGCAGCGCGCAGGCCACCCCCCACGGCTGCGCCATCTGTCCTACCGCGCGGCCCGCCGTACCCCAACTGGACACAAATCGTCCACTGCGATCCATTCGTACGATGCGATTGTTTCCCCGATCCGCAATCAGTATCGTCCCCGTTTTCTCAATCGCCAGCCCGTACGGATAGTTGAACTCGCCGTTGCCGCTGCCTGCCCTGCCGAAGCTGTCCTTCAGCGTGCCGTCATCGCGAAAGCAGCAGATCCGGTGGTGACACGAATCTGTCACCCAGAGTTGACCGTCCGCGTCAAAGGCCATGCCGACCGGCCGCTCCACCCACGCATCTCCACTCTCACGATCCGCAAAACTGCGTACATATTTCCCATCCGGCGTGAAGATGCTGATCCGATCATTCCCGCCGTACTCCCCCACGTAGACATAACCCTTTGCGTCGATCGCCACGGCGCAGGGAAAGATGAACTCGCCCGGCCCTTCTCCGGCGCGGCCGAATCGAAAAAGTTCCTGCCCGTCGCGATCAAACGCCATCACCCGCGCGTAGTGTGTGTCGGCCACCCAGATGCGATTCTGCCCGTCCACGGCCAGACTGGTCGGCTTGCCGTTCTTGTATTCCGGCATCCGCCACTGATGCTCATAGTTGCCGTCGGCGCTGAAGCGCTGAATCCGTGCCGTCTTGTCGACGATATAGACGCAGCCGTCGACCGGTGAAACCGTCAGCGCCCGCGGATAGCTGAACTGCCCCGGCGACAATCCCGGTCCGCCAAAGACATTCCGCACTGCCGACTCGTCGGCGCTTTCCCCGCTGCATCCAACCAATAGAAGGGTCGTAAAGACTGCAAGCTCTATGAAATAAGCAGGAAGACGCCGCTGATCCGTGCGTACCGCCCGACCCGGTCCGTGCAAAGCGCAAGACATGCGCTGTTCGCATCGGCACGAAATTACTTCACGGGCGTTCACGTGTTTACCTTCCCATCAGTCTGGACCGGCCTCGCAACAGCATCAACACCGCGCTGGCGCCGAGCATCGCCGGCACGATCAACATCATACTCATCGCGATCGTCTCGTCCTGACGGCCATAGTGCATCTGCATATCCACCTTGACCGCAAGACTCCCGCCGAAGAACCTCGGCGGCTGCACGAGCACGCTCGATGCCACTTCCGAAATCGCCAGACAGCCGCTGAGCATCGCCGCTGCCGCGAGCGGCAGCGCCAGTAACGGCCATCGCACATGGGCAATCCGACCCAGCCCCGTGGTCCCGTCCACCCTCGCCTGACCCAGCAGCCCTTCCGGTATGCGTCGATTCAACAGGTTGGCGACGCACACCGGCAGGAATGCGTACCGCGCCAGCATCGCTGCCGTCCACGGCCACGGCGTACAATCATAGACGCTCCAGCGTGAGAGCGGATCGCTGATGCGCGAATAAAATGATGCCAGTGCCGTCCCGGTCAACTCAGGTGGCAGCACGGCCGTCACGATCGCACCGGCCGTCAGCACGCGTGCCGCCAGGCGCGCGGCCCATCCATCATCCGGATCAATTATCGCCGCCGTGGAAATGCAGCATGCGAACAGTCCCGTCAGAAATCCCGCGATCAGCGTGGCCAGTCCATCGTTGCGGAAGGTTCGCGCCGCTGTCGACAACGTATCCGTGAGGGAACTGCGACCGCTACCGAGTTCAATCGCAAAGACCACAATCGGAAAGATCGTAATGCCCGCTGCCAGCAGACACGAAACGACCCATGTGATGCCGGGCCTGCGCGCCTTGCTTCGATCGACGTTGCCGCCAGGCGATGCCGTCGCGCCGCCCAGATCGGACGAATCGTGGCTTTCTCCCCATTGCGCCATGGCCCGAAGTCCCGGCAGTGCTGCAAGCACAACCAAAGCGATCAATGCGAGCATCGGCCAGGCCTGCCAGAACAGGTACCCCACCGGTCGATCGAATCTCGCGGATGTTGACGCCTGCGCCATCATCTCCACGGCCCAGACATCGCTTGCCGCCATGAGCGGTGGCACCGTGCTGTCCGTCGCCGACAGGATTAACGTAATGCCGAGTGCGGCCAGGATCGGCGCACGCATCATTGGCAGGGCTCCACGAAGAAACGCCGCTGTCACCGATGCATCCAGTCGCGCCAGTTGATACCCGACACGCCCGCCATGCTCGAATGATGCCGCCATGACCAGCGCAGGAATCGGCCACAGCCAGGTCGCCATCACCCAGGCGGACTGTAGCGCTTCAAGTCCCGGTGTGTTCCAGCCGACGATGCCCAGCAGTTTCGCAATGATGCCATGCCGCTGTGTCGACAGGAGCATCCAGGCATAGGCGAAAACGCCCGGCATGGTTACCAGCGGCACGACGATCATCGATGAGAGCAGGCGACGCGGCCATCCGTGAGCCGTCTGCGTCAGTGCCAGGACAGCGGGAAGCGCTAGCAGAAACGCCAGCAGCGTCGACGCACCGGCCATCCAGACGGTCGTCCGAAGTTGCCGCCAGATTCTCGCCGCGGGCCACCAGTCCTGCCCGGCATGCGGACCGCTGATCGCTTCGTAAACCAGTGCGACAAGCACGATGCCGACCGAGGCCGCCGCTGCGACCCAGCCCAACCATCGCACCACCCGTACGAAATGAACGAAATTCACTTGAGCAGCATGTCGCGGACCAGTTGGTCTGACAAGTCAAGTTGTGCTGCTGCCGCGGCGTAGTCTACTGCCGCCTCTTTCGGCGCTGCCGCACCCAACTTCTCACGCAGCGCCGGCCGCACCGGCACATTGCGCGATGCGCTGCGATGCAACCGCGCTTCGACTTCCTCGGAAATCAGGTAATCGATCAATCGCTTACCCGTCTCCGGATGCGGCCCCCCCCGAACCAACCCGACCGAACAGGGAATCCAGAGCGTCCCCGGCACGCGCGGACCGTCGCCCGGCGCATCGAGGTCCGGGTAGATCATCTCCACCGAATCGCCGCGCTCCTGTGCCACGATCACGTCATCCGTATCCGTCGCGACGAATTCCGTCACACCGCGCGACAGGAGCAGCACTGCCTGTGCGTTGCCATCTGCGAGCTTGCACTCGTTGGCCAGCAGCCCCGTGTAGAACGCTTCCATCGCCTCGCGTCCCCAGAGCGACAGCAGGACAGCCATGTGACCTCGCGTCGTTCCGAAGCGCGGGTCGGCAATCCGAAAGCGTCCCTTGAACTTCGGATCGGCCAGGTCGCACCATCGCTGCGGAAGGTCTTCGGGCTTCGATCGCCGTGGATCATACGCAATCACCCGGCCACGCAGCCCGATCGCCGACCAGTGCCCGTCCGCGCTGCGATACATCTCCGGAAGTTGCGCAGAGACCGGGCTGACGTACGGCGCGAGAACACCCTGCGAGTCCAGTTGCATGGTGCCGAAGATCTCGCTCGACCACCAGACATCCGCGCGAGGGCGAACTTTTTCCGCAAGCAGCTTGTTGACCAACCCGGTTGTCTTGCCGGCTTCCGTATCGAAGACCTGATGCACGCGGATACCCGTGCGATCCTGAAACGCCGCGAGGATGGGCTCCGCAAAAGCCACATCCACCGAGCAGTACACGACGACCTCCCCTTGCTCCGGCCGCTTCGTATCCTCCGATTTGCACGACGACACAAACACGATCAACGCAATGCAGACGGACGACCTGGTACACTTCAACATCATCTGCCCTCGTTTTCGACGCAGATACACGCTCAGCTCACGAACGACGTCAAAGGGATCGACCCCGAGCGTTCGATAATATCCTCGAACTCGCACATAAACAGTTGCAACCTGCATTCGAAATGCGTAAAATTGTCCATTACTCCCCGAGCCGGACAACCCAGCGGCACGGTACGCTTGGATGGAAGCTCCCTTTTCGGAGAGAATTATGATACAGGTGGCGGTTCATCGGGATCATCGTATCTCCTCGCCAGGTCAACTCTGCCGTTTCCTGGCTGCGGCCGTGGTACTGCTTCTTGTGACGGCCGCTGTGTCACCGGCTCAGCCCGGTTTCATAGTCGACGTAACCGCCGATGCGATGGCCCTCCCGCGCGTCGCCGACGAGCCCACCGTCGTCAAGCAACGTTTTGTCGATCTCCGTCTTGATGTCATTGATTCTCTCGCCATCGCCGAGGCGAAACAGCTTCGCTTCGACCTCTTCAGCGACCTTCGACCGGTCGGCATCTTTGATCGCCGCGAAGACCGGGATGACGACAGTTACACCTGGTACGGCCGCATAGAAAACTCGCCGGAGAGCTACGTCGTCCTCGTGAAACATCGCGACGTGGTCTTCGCCCAGCTCGATCTGCCCGACCAGGGTCTCTTCCAGGTACGCTACACCGCCGCAGGCCATCACGAGGTCGTCCAGCTTGACCCATCCCAGTTCCTCCCCTGTGCGACCGGGCCGGAGCACGCGATCGCCGCGCCGCATCCGGCGGTTCAGGACGCCCCACAAGAGGGCGGTGGAGCCACGCCGCGCGCCGACGACGGCTCCAAGATCGACGTCCTCGTGCTCTACACGACCACCGCGCGCATCGCCGCCGGCGGCACAAACTCGATCGAGTCGGTCATCATCATGTCCGTCAACCTCACCAACAACGCCTACGTCAACAGTCTCGTTAATCCGCGCCTTCGCCTTGTCCACATGGCGGAGACTGATTATCCCGAGTCCGGCAGCGCCGGAACCGACCTGGGTCGCTTCGCATCGCCCGGCGACGGCTTCGTTGATGAAGTCCACGCAATGAGAAATGAATACGGCGCCGATCTCTGCGCACTCATCGTCAACAGCTTCGACGCCTGCGGCATCGCCTATCTGATGACCTCGCTCTCCCCCGGCTTTCAGAGTCTGGCATTCAGCGTCACCGCGCGCGGTTGCGCCGCCGCAAATCTCACCTTCGCTCACGAGGTCGGTCACATCCAGGGCTGCCACCACGATCGCGACAACGCCGGTAGCGCCATTTATCCATATTCCTACGGTCACCGCTTCACCGCCGCTTCACAGTTGCGGCGCACCATCATGGCTTACGATCCTGGCGCGCGTGTGACCCACTTCTCCAACCCCGACGTGCTCTTCAGCGGCGTGCCCACCGGCGTCCCGATCGGCGAGCCCCTCCAGGCGCACAACGCTCAGACCATCAACAACACGGCCCTGACCGTCTCGCAGTTTCGTGCAGCCCTGCCGGAGGACTTTGACCCACCCGAGCCGAACCCGATGACCTTCTCCGTCCCTCCGGCGCCGATCAATTCCACGTCGATCAGCATGTCGGCCACCGCCGCGACCGACGAAAGTCTGCCCATTCGTTACTATTTCCAGGAGACAACCGGAAACCCGGGGGCCAACCACAGCGGCTGGCAGACCGTGTCCTCTTACGTCGACTCCGGTCTGACGCCGAACACCGAATACGGCTACCGCGTCCAGGCCCGTGACAACGAGAGCGTGCCCAATCAAACCGCCTTTTCGGAAACTGCGTATGCAGCCACCCACATCCAGACGCCCGGCCAGCTTGGCGCCATCACGCTCTCCGCCACTTCCGTCCAGATCCTCGCACCCGGCGTCTTCACCAATCTCAACCTCGGACTCTCCGGCATCCTCTTCGAGGC
>CAADGE010000032.1 GCA_900696465.1 uncultured Planctomycetota bacterium | reverse complement strand
CCGCCTGGGCTCGGCCTTGACGGCGCGAACAACGCGATCCCGAAAGACGGAATGTCTCCTGCGAGTTCTCACGCATGACCTGATGATCCTCAGGCGTGCAAGTTAGGGATTTCTACAGAGCAATCTGTATTCTGAGATTTGAGGTCTGTAATCTGAAATCACAAATCCCCAATCGATGCCCCATTCTCTCGCCAGCGCGTCGTGCCGGATGGTGGGCTAGACACGCGCACTCCTCTGCGCTTCGGGCTGGATCAGTTGCGCATCACAGGATGAACTTGCTGAGGTCTTCATCTTTGACGATGTCGGCGAGGCGATCACGTACATAGGCGGCATCGATCGTGATTGACTTGCCGGAGATTTCCGGCGCGTCGAAAGAGATCGACTCCATCACCTTTTCCATGATGGTGTGCAGCCGGCGGGCGCCGATGTTCTCCGTGGTCTGATTGACCTGTGCCGCGGTCGACGCGAGCGCCTCAATCGCATCCTCCGTGAAGCGAATCTGCACGCCTTCCGTCGCCATCAGCGCGATCTGCTGTCGCGTGAGGGCGTTTTCCGGCTCGGTCAGGATACGGCGGAAGTCGTCCTTCGTCAGGTCATCAAGTCCGACACGGATCGGCAGGCGACCCTGCAACTCGGGCATCAGATCGCTCGGCTTTGCCGTGTGAAACGCGCCCGCAGCCACGAACAGGATGTGATCGGTTTTCACTGGGCCGTGGCGGGTATTGACCGTGCTGCCCTCGATGATCGGCAGCAGATCGCGCTGCACGCCCTGTCGGCTGACGTCCGGCCCGGACGACTGTCGGCCGCCGCAGAGCTTGTCCATCTCATCAATGAAGACGATGCCGCTGTTCTGGGTGCGTTCGATGGCCATCGCCTTGACCTTCTCGCGGTCGATGAGCTTCTCAGATTCCTGCTGGAAGAGGATCCGACGTGCTTCGCGGATGCTCACCTTGCGGTCCTTCGGCTGGCTGGGCATGAGGCGGTCCATCAGGTCCTGAATCTCCGGGCCGATCTGGTCCGGCCCCAGGGTCGTGGCGAACATGCCCATCGGGGCCATTTTCTGCTCGACGCGCAGCTCAATCATGCGATCTTCGAGCTGACCATCGCGGAGCTGAGCCCGAAGTTTGTCGCGCGTGCGCTGCCGTCGGGCATCGGCCTCTGCATCCGTTTCCTCTCCTTCGGCTTCCGAGGCCTTGGGCAGCAACTCATCGAGCAATCGCTCCTCGACGAGCTGTTCGGCCTTTTCCCGGACAACCTCGGTCTGCTCTTCCTCGACCATGTTCATGGCCAGTTCGAGCAGATCGCGGATCATCGAGTCCACATCTCGTCCGACGTAACCGACTTCCGTGAACTTCGTCGCCTCGACCTTGATGAACGGCGCATTCACGAGCGAGGCCATTCGCCGGGCGATCTCGGTCTTGCCGACGCCGGTCGGTCCCATCATCAGGATATTCTTCGGGCCCACTTCCTCGCGCATCGCCTCGGGCAGTTGCAACCGTCGCCAGCGGTTGCGGATGGCGATGGCAATCGCTCGTTTGGCATCGGCCTGACCGATGATGTACTTATCGAGAGCGGCAACAATCTGACGCGGTGTGAGTGCGGACATTCGTGGTTACTCGGCCTCCGGTTTCATCCCTGTCGGGTGGGTCGGACATCATAGCACCGAGTCGCTTACGCGTCAGCGGCGCAAGACGTCTATTGCGGTTTGTTGCGCCGGGCCGGGTCGCGGAGGGCCTCGCTGCGGATGTGGCGGCGGAGTTTGAAGAGTTCCTTGAAGGCCCGAAGGATCACGCGCAGGTTGGCGCCGGTCTGCTGACCGGCAGTGCGCGGATAGTGGTTCACGCCGATTTCGGCAATTCGCAAGCCGCGGTAGCGTGCCCGGGCGAGCAGCTCGGTGCTGATGAGCGCACCGTGGCTGCGCAGTTCGATCTGATCGACAAGCGACTTGGGCAGAAGCTTGAACGCACAATCGATGTCGCGAACCTTCAGTCCGAACAGCGCGCGGACCAGGACTCCCCAGCAGTAGGCATTGATCTTTCGGATGAGTGGATCGGCGCGGTTCATCCGATAGCCCACGGCGAAATCGCATTTCTCCAGCAGTCCGATCAGCTTATCGAGTTCGCGGATGTCAAACTGCCCGTCGCCATCGGTGAAGAAAATCCACTGATAGCGGGCTTCACGCAGTCCGCGAGCCACAGCACCGCCGTAACCGAGGTTGGGCTGATTGTGCACGGCACGCACGACGCCGGGATGCTCCGCGGCCAGCCGTTCAGCGATCTCACCGGTGCGGTCGCGGCTGCCGTCGTTGACTACGATGACCTCGAAGCGGTCGGCGTAACGCCCGGCGGCCTCCATCGCCGCGCGGACCACGCGCTCGACGTTGGCCTCCTCGTTGTAGCACGGGAAGAAGATCGACAGCTCGGGGAGTCTGCTCATCGCCATGTATTGAATCCGGAAACGGCTCCGGCGGCAAAGCGGCGCGCGGGCGTCGCAGCGGATCAGGCCGGCGGTCGATGGGGAGGTAGTTCGTAATCGAAGGAATGCGCCGCCTCAGCGACAATGGGAATCACGCGATCGAGGTCCTCGGCCGAAAGATTCTCCCGCCAGCGTTCGACGCGTGTCTGATGATCGGGTCGCGACCAGACAACCTGCCGCCTGGCTTCGTAGGCATCGGGCGTTTTTCGATTGCCCACGCGCCGTACCCAGTCCGCGATCGAGGACTCGTGATCGGCTGGATTGACGCCGACCTGTCTGCACACGCGTAGCGCGGTCTCTTGCGGCTGATGAACGGTGGACTCAAACCGATTGACCTCGCAATGTTCCGCCACGGCTCGATAGCCGTGGGTGTTGATGTGCGCCCAGTGGTGGGCGCAGCGCTCAACCAGCGGCCGCTCCAGAAGCTGCTGCCAGCTCGGTGGTTTGGGGTTGTGCGACCAGTTCTCGCTGATGCCGGGCCGCAGCGAACAGATCGCATCGAGCGGATGGCGCACCTGCCAGTAGAGAACCCGCGGCTCGGGCACCAGCCGCAGCAATTCATCCAGCACGAAGGGCAGGCCCGGTGTCATCGGCGTGCCGAGCGGGACTTTTGGGACTTTCATCGCCACGGGCCCTGCGGCGTAGTCGACGCCGGCAAGATCGGCGAATGCGGGCTCGAAGAGGTAGCGATATGGACCAAGGCCTTCGAACAGTTCACCAAAGATCGAAGTGCCGCTACGACCGCAACCGAGGATGACAACATGGGCGATCATGCGGGGCTTTTTCCTCGTCGAAGGCAGCCGACAGTGCCGCAGGTGTGACCCGGCGAGTTGCCGGATCGCGGTCGCGGCAATCTAACGCGTTATCGGTGATCGATCCAGCCGCCGCCGAGTACTTCGTCATTATCGTAGATGACCAGCGCCTGGCCCGGCGTGACGGCCCACTGCGGCTCGTCGAAGGTGACGCGCACCTGCGAATCAGGCAGCGGCTCAACTCGAGCCGGTGCGGTCTCATGGTTGTAGCGGATGCGCACCAGCGCGCGGAAAGCGTCAGTCGGCGCACCGTGCAGCCAGCTCACGCGCGAAGCGTGGGCCGTGTTTGAAAGGATGGACGCCTGCGGACCGACGACGACCTCGCCGGTCTGCGGATCGAGCGATGCCACATACACCGGCTCGCCGACGGCCACGCCCAGCCCGCGGCGCTGGCCGATAGTGAAGTTCGGCAAGCCGTCATGCCTCGCCAGCTCGCGACCGTCGACATGACGCACGACGCCCGTCGTGAACGCATCGCCCCGCAGCCGCCGCACCACGCGGGCATAGTCGCGATCGGGTACAAAGCAGATGTCCTGCGACTCGGGCTTGTCATGCACGGGCAGATCAAACCGCCGTGCGTGTGCCCGCACCTCGGACTTGGTCAACTCACCAAGCGGAAAGCGCGTCCGCCGCAGGATCGACGGATCAACACCGAAGAGGACATACGACTGATCCTTTGCCGCGTCGGTCGCGCGAAACATTCGGACAGATTCGCCGGTGTGTGCCAGACGTGCGTAGTGACCGGTGGCGATCATGTCCGCGCCGATGGCGTCTGCATATTCGATGAGTCGGCCGAACTTGAGCCACTGATTGCACATGACGCAGGGGTTCGGCGTGCGCGCGACGGCGTATTCATCCGCGAAGTAGCGCTTGAGCCGGCCGAAATCCTCCTCGAAGTTCAGGGCGTAGAAGGGAATCCCCAGCCGGCCTGCAACCGCCCGCGCATCCGTCGCGTCAATGGCAGAGCAGCACCCACGGTGCCGATCGGACGGCACTGCATCCGTCGCCGCTCGCACCGGAAGTGACAGCCCCCTCCCATCGGGTGGTACGGGCGTCCCGCCCGTCACCGTAGCGGCCGGCGCCTGCCCTTGACGTTGCGACGCGATGTCGAGGGTCCCCGCCGGGCGAGGGCTGCACGAATCGCCCACCAGTTCAGGCGAGTACTCCTCCGGTTCATGGGCTCCCAGGCGCATAAAGACCCCGACCACGTCGTGGCCCTGCTCGTGCAGCAGACAGGCCGCAACGCTGCTATCCACCCCGCCGCTCATGGCGACCAGTACCCGGCAACCTCGGTTCATGGCGTAAGTATAAGCGAGACGCCGGTCATTGGCGTGGACCCTGCGGCCTGCCCCCGTGATCTTCCCCACGTTTCATGGGAACAGGGTTACGGGTCCTTGCCATTGGTCTCGAGCGCGGCGTGCGCGGGCGGTCAATCAGGAACCGCTGAGCAGCAGATTGATGAATGCCGACATGTCGATCAGGTCGACCGTGAACAGATTCTGAGGCTCGGCCAGGTCCGCGCAGGGGTGGTAGTACGGGTCCGTCGTCAGCACGCCGACGAACTCGGCGATGTCCAGGCCGTCCACGTTGCCGTCGCCGTTTAGGTCGCCGGGAATCACGCACGAGCAGCCCACGTCGCGGATGGCGAAGTCGTCGAGCGCGGCTTCGACTATGGAGCCGGAGCCGTAGTCCGATGCGACAAAGCGGAGCTGCACCTGAGACGTGGGCAGGATGCGATCCGCGACTCGGAATTCGTAGTAGTACCAGCCGCCGCCGGCCTGCGGACCCGCCGGACCGACCGTTTCAACGTTGACCCAACTGCCGCCGGCATTGGGCGAGATGTCGACGACAAAGACATCGGCGTTCGGTGCAGAGCCCTGGTTGTTCGAGTACCAGCGCCAATAGCTGATGAGCGGATCGGTCATGGCCGAGAGGTCGAAGACCGGGCTCTTGAGCGTTGTCTTGCCGTTGTCCACGTCATAGCTGCCGATGCTGGTTCCGGCGCGGCCGTCGGTGACAAAGCAGATGACGCCGGGCGCGGGGGTGTGATCGTCCTCCGGCTGGGCAGCGGTGCCCTGCGGATCCATGGCGCCCCAGATGCCGGTAGTGGCGTTGTCACCGACGTCGCCGACGGTCCAGCCCGCGAGCGAGCCCTCAAACTCGTTGGTGTAGAAATCTTCCTGCTCAATGGCAAAGGAATGATGCACGCTCGCAGGGGCGTCGCAGGGGCTCTTCGCAACATATCCGCCATCGCCGTTGGCGGTGAAATAGAACTCGACCGGCACGCCGCAGGGGGCCTCGGGGATCGTCGCGGAGTAAAGATTTCCACCGAGTGGTGTCAGCGGGACGTCATCAAAGGGACCGCTGCCGCTGAACCGGTAGTAGCAGCGACCTGATCCGGGCGAATAACTTTCCTGAGCCGGGGTGATCTGCACCTGGATGGCGGTCGGCTGTCCTGCGGCGATGACGGCAGGAACTCCCTGCGGCAGTTCGATCAAGAGTCCCAGCGACGCCCAGCGCGAAAGGTGGAGGATAGCCGGCAGGTTTTCCTCGCAATTGGGGATGATCTGATCCGCCGGCAGGATGAATCCGAACTGACCGGTGTCGCGCAGCTCAATGGTGTACGCAACGATGCCGGCGGCGCCGTACACCCAGTCCACCGAGCCGCCGTTGGCAGGATAGATCGTGGTGTTGATCGGTCCGGCTGTGTAGCTGAGTCCGTGGACGCTCTGAATGAGCTGGCGCATGGTGGTGCCGAGGGTGTTGAAGAGCGACTGATCCGGCGAAAGAGCAGGCGTGTAACCCCAGGGCCAGAGGATGAGCTGCGAGTAGCTGTGGTAGTCCATGTAAGCGCGGATGTTCGGCCGGGCGAGGATGAAATCTCGCAGCACCTGGGTTTCCGGTTCGCTGAAAGGCGCCGTGCCTCGGTAGATATCGGAACTGGGCGTCGGGCTCGAACCGCTGTTGTCGAATCCCCATTGATAACCCCAGTTCCGATTGAGATCGACGCCGAAGGAGCCGTTGCCGTTGTCGCGACGATTTTTCCGCCAGAGGCGCTGCGTCGTCCAGGTGTATTCGTAGCCGTCGGGATTGACACAGGGGGCGAGGTAGAACTCAGTGCGGTCCACCAGTTCGCGGACACACGGATCGCTGTCATAGCGGTTGACGAGGTAATCCGCGAGGTAGAGGACGGTCGGGCCGGTGATCCATTCGCGCGCATGCTGCAAGCCATGGTAGAAGACACCGGGCCGGTCCCCGGGCTCGGGCCCGCCGCCGCCGGCCGGGCCGGTGATGCGCAGGACCCAGATGTCGCGCTCTTCGAGGGAGTTACCGATGTCGATGACCTGGCAGAGATCGGGTCGGTTGGCGGCGAGCTGGTTGATGAACTGAATCATGTCGGCCAGTGGCATGTAGTTGTCGAACGGACCGCCACCACGAACCAGAAGCGCGCTGCGCTCGGCGCGATAGGTGGCATACAGGTCTGCGTTCAGGACTTCCCAGGTCAGGCCGGCGGCCTCGAGCGCCTTGCGTTCGATCTCGGAGACATGGGCTTCGATCGGGCCGACATCGAATTCGTGCGACCAGAGATCAAGGTCCAGGTCGAGCACGAGCTTGAGCTGCGCTTCGGTTTGAACATCGATCCGAACGACCTGATCGCCGGGCTTGATCGACAGGTCCGCGGCGATGCTCGATACAGGGCTGATGAAACTGATGATGGCGATGAAGGTGGTGAAGAAAGCGAACTTCCGCACTCGGACTCCTCCCCTGACCGGCCTGCCGGGCTCAAGGCGCGGCCGAATAAACCAGCATATCAGAATCACCCGGAAAATGCGCAGGGGCACGGCGACCCGCCCGGGTGACACTGACCCGGCGACGACGAATCCGGCCGCGGACGCCATCCTGTCCGGCGATGACAACTTCTCACCAACGGTGCCTCCCACGTTCACCAGCTATACTGAAAACGGTCAAACACGTTGAAAAGGCCCACGGCACGAACGCGAGGGCGGCCCTCGACGGCTTCACGGTCCACGCCGCCGCCGAAGGGTGAAACGCCTGCGACGGTCTTCCATTTTGCGGGCCCATTCAGTTAGAATCTCTTGCTGGCGAACCCAAGGGCGGACAAGTTCGGAGCCGGAGCCGCGCAGGCGGTTATCGGGCGGATCAACAAAAAACCCGGGCGGGACCAATCCGGCGACAACCGGGTCGGGGTCATGACACGCGGAACCTTCTGTGGCGACCGGGCCATCGTTGCGCAAGGAGGAAATGATGACGATGCGCATTTCGACGGCGGTGCTTTTCGTTGTATTGACGGCGGCGGGAGCGGCCCGGGCCCAGCAGATCCTCGATCATCCAGTCAGCACGTACCAGGTTCTGTCTGACGAATCGAGAATCCTCAGATATCGTTGGATCAGGGCCAGTTTGAGCATGGCCAGGAAGTTCACCGCCAGTTTTTCGAACCGCGTGGCGATGGCGCGGCATTCTTTCAACCAGCCGACACAACATTCGATCATGCTTCGTCGGCGGTAGGTCTTTTTGTCGAACTCGATTGAGCGCTGCGACTTCAACCACGACGAATCGACCGACGGGCTGGACATCCACGATTTCGTCTACTGCACAACGCAGGGGTGCTAAACACACGTCGAAACAAGACAAAACGGCGAAAAATCGAGACGGCGAAACGAGCTGAAACGCGCCGGACCGTTTGCCTCTTCGCGGAACGTGCCCTGATCGCTTTCCGCTTCGCGGGCAGTGTGCTCCCTTCACGACTTGACGCCGATTTGCGCGGCTCGTAGTCTTCGCATTCTTCGGACCCACGAGGGCCCGGTATCGATGCGAGAAAACCCCTTGTCGACCGCGACGACTGATCCGCCCCGTACCTTCGAGCAACGACATCACTTCCTGCTGCGCAAACTGCACTCGCTGACCGGCATCGTGCCGATCGGGGTGTTTCTGATTGAGCACCTGCTGACCAACTCGCTGGCCTCGGGCTGGGCTTCGTCGAAGCCGGGTCCGGAACGGTTCAATGAGGCGGTGCATTCGCTTCACAATCTGCCGTACCTCTGGGCGTTGGAGTTGTTCGGCATCTTCCTGCCACTGGCGTTTCACGCGCTGTACGGCATCCGCATCGCCATGACCTCCCAGTCGAATGTGCGGGCCTATCCGTACATGGACAACCGGCGCTACACGCTTCAGCGCATCACGGGCTATATCGCGTTCTTCTTTGTCATCATTCACTTGATGAAGTACCGCTTCGCCCACATCGTCGGATGGGGACCGGAGTTCATCGGCAGCGAAGACCCGTTCGAGATTACGCGCCACGGTCTGCAGGCGTGGGAGCCGTTCACCGGCTTTGTCGTTCCGGCTTGGATTACGCTCGGCTTCTATCTGCTGGGCCTCTGGGCGGCTTGTTATCACTTCGCCAACGGCATCTGGAGCTTCTGCGTGAGCTGGGGCATCACGGTCGGGGAAAGAGCGCAGAAGCGCGTGGGTATGGCCGCGGCGGGCGTGGGCGTCGTGCTGTTCGCGTGGGGCTGCATGAGTCTTTACGCGTTCGCTAAGGCGGAGCCGGCGGAGAACGCTGCGGCCCATCCGACGGCGATGCGTGAAGCAGAATAAACTCCTCCTATGAAGCTGGGAGGATTTGCCGATCGCTAGTTTCGCTGTCCGACATCCTTGAGATGTGCAAGCCGCGGGTAATGGCGATAGAATCAGTGAGAGATGAGTGTGTGAGGGTTAGACAATGGCCCAGGAATGGCATCAGACTACGACTGCTCATGCTGGTGGCCGGGTCGAAGTCGTTGTTCCGGATCTCGCCGACGGCGAGCAGGTAGAGGTCGTTGTGCGTCGCAATGGCTCACGCGACCCCAACGCCGCTCGGCCGCAGTTCGGCAGTGCCGAAGGTCGAGTTTTCATCCGCGACGATTTTGACGAACCCCTGGACGACTTCAAAGACTACGTTTGAATGAGATTCCTTCTGGACTTCCATACCTTTCTCTGGTTCGTTGCGGGCGATGCCCGGCTGAGTGATCGCGCGCGAGAAGCGATCGAGGAACTATCGAATGATCGCTATCTCAGCATGGCCAGTGTGTGGGAGATGGCGATCAAGTTTGGGCTTTCAAAGCTGCGTCTGGAACCGAATTTTCACGAGTTTTTATCAACCGAGTTGGAGCGAAATCTAATCGGGGTCGCCGGAATCGAGTTGCCCCATCTGTACATGGTCGCTGAATTGCCTTTTCACCACCGGGATCGATTCGATCGTCTTTTGATTGCACAGTGTCTTGTAGAAAATTGGTCACTGGTTAGTGCAGACGAGTCTTTGGATGTCTACGGGATCAGGCGTCTGTGGTAGGTGACGCTCGCTTTCATAACCTGCGTCGCTTGGAGTTTTCAATACATCAATGGCCAAACAACGTGTTGCAATGATCGGCGGGGGGCTGGCGGGGCTGGCCGGGGCCATGAAACTGGCGGAGCTGGGCATCGGCGTGGACCTCGTCAGCATGGTCCCGGTCAAGCGGTCGCACAGCGTCTGCGCCCAGGGCGGCATCAACAGCGTCAACGCGACGACCCGCGCCCAGGGCGACAACGAGTGGAAGCACTTCGACGATTCCGTCTATGGCGGCGACTTCCTGCAGCACCAGCCGCCGGTCAAGGAGATGTGCGACTGGGGGCCGAAGGTCATCGACCTGCTGGATCGTCTCGGTGTGCCTTTCAACCGCACACCGGAAGGCCACCTCGACCGTCGACGCTTCGGCGGCACGCTCTACAAGCGAACGGCCTTCGCTGGCGCCACCACGGGCCAGCAGCTTCTCTACGCGCTGGATGAGCAGGTCCGCCGCTGGGAATCTGAAGGGCTGATCAAGAATTACGAGCTGTGGGAGTTTCTCGGTCTGGTGGTCGATGACCACGGCATCTGCCGCGGCTGCGTCATTCAGGACATGATGTCGATGGAAATCAAGGCCCTGCGGGCCGATGCGGTGGTGATGGCCACCGGCGGCTGCGGACTGATCTTCGGCAAAAGCACGATGTCGATGATCTGCACCGGCGGGGCCAACAGTCGCGTCTATCAGGAGGGCGTCAAATACGCCAACGGCGAATTCATCCAGGTGCACCCGACGGCGATCCCCGGCGCCGATAAGCTGCGGCTGATGAGTGAGAGCGCGCGCGGGGAGGGCGGTCGTGTCTGGGTGCCGCGTACGCCGCAGGACCCGCGCGATCCGCGGTCGATTCCCGAATCTGAGCGATACTACTTTCTCGAGGAGCGATATCCCACGTATGGCAATCTTGTGCCGCGCGACATCGCCACACGGGAGATTTTCGACGTGTGCGCGAACGGCGGTCTCTCCGTCGAAAAGGATGACTATTGCGTCTACCTTGATCTGACGCACCTGCCGGCATCGACGCATCACAAGCTCGAGGGCATTCTCGCGATCTACGAGAAGTTTCAGGGGGTCAATCCGCGTACGACGCCGATGAAGATTTTCCCCGCAGTGCACTATTCGATGGGCGGCCTGTGGTGCGATTATGCGAAAGACCCGAAGACCGGTGGACTGATCCTCGGCGATCCGCGCAATCAGCAGACGAACGTGCCCGGCGTGTTCGCCATCGGCGAGGCGGACTATCAGTATCACGGGGCGAATCGTCTCGGGGCCAACTCACTGCTTTCGTGCATCTTCGCGGGGCTGGTCGTCGCGCCGTCCATCCAGAACTACTTCAAGTCGCTCAAGCGGAGTGCGGCTGATGCACCGGCTGCGGTCGTCGACGCCGCTGTTCGTCGGCACAAGGACCGACTCGATGAATTGACGGCTCGCACCGGCGATGAGAATGCATACCGTATTCACGAGGAACTCGGCCGGACGATGACACAGAACGTCACCGTCGTGCGATACAACAATCGCATTCAGGAGACACTCAAAAAGCTCGATGAGCTGTGCGAACGTTATCAGCGTGCCCCGCTCGCTGACAAGGGACGCTGGACCAACCAGAATCTTTCCTTCACCCGGGCACTGGGCGACATGCTGCTGCTCGCGAAAGTGATCGCCCTCGGCGCGCTGCAGCGCGATGAGTGCCGCGGGGCGCATTACAAGCCCGACTTCGAGATTGCCGGGCTGAACCCTGAAGCCGGTGACCTGGCCGGACAGGCCCGCAAGTGGTGCGAGGCCTTCAAGGCGAGGAACGATCGCTGGCTCAAGTCGACCATCGCGGAATACGCACCGGACGGCCCACGTTTGTCGTACGAGGAGGTGGACACCAGCTTGATCTCGCCGCGACCGCGGACCTACGGCCTCAAAGGGGCCGAGGAGATCGAGCGAATCTGGAAGACGGAGTTTTCCGGAACGAAAAAGCAAGAACAGCTGGCCGTCGCTGCATCGTAGAGAACAAAGTGCCGACTGCCAGAACTTCGCTCGGAACTTGTGATCCCGTGCGAAATAGCCCGACGCGCGAGCGAGGGCGAACCATCGTTCTCCTCCGCGTCGCAGAGGAGCTTTGCTGTGAACATTCGAAACCGTGCCCTGTTCCTGATGGGCTCGTTGGGGCTTCTCCCCCTGAGCATGACACCGATGCAAGCCGTTGCCGAACAACCCTCCGTCGTTCCCGCCGCGAAATCGCGGGCGGATATTCCCGAGAAGTATCGCTGGGACCTGTCGCGCATCTTTACGGATGACGCCGCCTTCGAGGCCGCATTCAAGAAGGTCGAATCGCTGATGGAGCAGTTCAAGGCCCTAAAAGGGACGCTCGGTAAATCCGGTGATGCCCTGCTGGCGGCGCTGAAGCTGCACGATGAACTCTCCGCCGAGCTGGATCGCGTCGTCGTCTACGCGGGAATGTCACACCACGAGGACATGAGCGTGTCGACCGCGCAGGGACGGTGGGATCGGGCACAGTCGCTGGCCACTCGCGCCGCCGAGGCCTCGAGCTGGCTCGTACCGGAGATTTTGACGCTCGATGCTGTTAAAGTACAAGAATGGATCAGCAGGAGCGACCAGCTTGCCGTCTATCGACACTATCTCGACGACCTCCATCGCCAGCGGGCACACTACCTCTCACCGCGCGAAGAGGAGCTGTTGGCCATGGCCGGCGAAGTGGCGGCAGCGCCGGGAAACATCTACGGGCTGCTGACCAATACCAACCTTGATTTTCCCAGGATCAAAGATGACCGGGGCGAGGAGATCCAGCTCAGTTCGGCGAAGTATTACAATTTGATTTACTCAAAGGATCGCCGCGTTCGTCGCGACGCCTTCCTCGGATACCACGAGACCTACCAGGCCAAGGCCACCACGCTCAGCGCACTACTGGCGGCGCATGTGAAGCAGCACATCTTCTACGCCCGGGCCCGCGGCTTTGCGACCTGTCGTGAAGCGGCGCTGTTTGGCCCCAACATTCCCGTTTCGGTGTATGATCAGCTGGTCACCACGGTCAACCGTCACCTGCCGAAGCTGCATCGGTACATCGCGCTCCGAAAGAAGCTTATGGGGCTCGATGCCGTTCACCAGTACGACCTGTACGTGCCGATGATCGAGGCCGATGAGGAGCGGATACCTTACGACGACGCGGTGAGGACGATCCTCACGGCGCTGTCCCCGCTGGGAAACGATTATGTCAATACGCTTCGGCAGGCATTCGAGTCGCGGTGGATCGACGTTTACGAGACGCCGAACAAACGAAGCGGGGCGTACTGCTGGGGCAGCTATCTGACGCATCCGTACCTGCTGCTGAATTACACCGGCACAATGAACGATCGTTCGACCGTCGCCCACGAGATGGGCCATGCGATGCACTCGTGGTACACGGTGAAGAACCAGCCGATCGTCTACGGCGACTACGCCACCTTCTGTGCCGAGGTCGCCAGCACAGTCAACGAGGTGCTGCTCGCTCATTACCTGTTGAACCATGCGGAAAATGACATCCAGCGGATGCTGATCCTTCAGCAGCAGATCGAGAGCATTCGAACGACGGTCTTTCGGCAGACGATGTTCGCCGAGTTCGAGCAGCACTATCACCAGCTGGCTGAATCAGGGACGCCGCTGACCGGTGAGCTGCTCATGAAGGAGTACGCGGCGATCGTGGCGAAGTACTACGGTCCCGATTGCGTGAATGACGCCTGTGTCGGCGCCGAGGGCCTGCGCATCCCTCATTTCTACAGCAATTTCTACGTCTATACCTATGCCACCAGTCACTGCGCCGCGACCAACATCGGCCGACGGATCATCGGCGGTGAGAAGGAGGCGGTGGACGGCCTGATGAAGTTCCTCTCGGCAGGCAGCAGTAAATACCCGCTGGAGATACTGATGCTGGCCGGCGTGGATATGACCACGCCTCGCCCGATCGAGGACACGATGGCGCTCTTCGATGAGCTGCTCGATGAATTCGAGCAACTGCACGCAAAGCATGCGGCGAAGGCGTCGAAGTGACGGGCAAGTTTCCTCCCGGAGAAGCACGTTGCACATGCGTGTGCATGCGATCAGCATCGGCCGGCCGCAGATCGTCCTGCGCGGCGGGCGGCAATACAGCACCGCGATCAACCGTCGCACCGTCGAAGGGCCGATCGAGCTGACGACGTTGGGGCTGGTCGGTGACCGGGTGAGCGACGATACCGTTCACGGCGGACCGGACAAGGCGGTCTGCTGCTATCCGCACGAGCACTACGCTTTCTGGAAGGATCAGCTTGGCGCAGAGCCGGAATTTCCGGCTTTCGGCGAAAACTTCACCACGGTCGGCCTGCTGGAGCACGAGGTCTGCATGGGTGATGTCTTTCGGATCGGATCGGCGACCGTGCAGATCTCCCAGCCGCGGGGTCCGTGTTTCAAGCTGGCTCACAAGCTCAACTACCCGAATACCATCTCGGCCATTTACGAGACCGGCTATAGCGGCTTTTACTTCCGTGTGTTAGCGGGGGGTAAGGTCCGTGCGGGCGACGACATCGTGTTGCAGGAGCGTCGCCACTCCGACCTGACCGTGGCGAAACTGTTGCAACTCAAGCAGGCATCGACCATCGACGCCGAACTCGCCGCTCGACTGGCTGCGCTTCCTGAGCTGGCGCAGAGCATGCGCGAATCGTTTGCGAAGAAGATCTCCGCGACGCGCACAGTGTAGTGATTTCGCCGGTGTGTAAATGTTCGTTATTTCAGGACGGGGCGTGTCGGCTCAATGTGGCCAGCAGATTGCGGGCGCGGGGTCAGTGGGCAACTCAGCCCTCAACTTCGATGCCCATGTTGCGGGCGGTGCCCATGACGATGCGCTTGGCGGCTTCGATGTCGAAGCAGTTAAGGTCGGGTAGCTTTTGTTTGGCGATGGCCTCGACCTGGTTCATGGTGACCTTGCCGACCTTTTCCTTGTGCGGGACGCCGCTGCCCTTGGCGACCTTGGCCGCATCCTTGAGCAGCACCGAGGCGGGCGGGCTCTTGATAACAAAATCGAACGTACGGTCGGCATAGACATTCACCACGGCGGTGACGGGCATGCCGTTGAGGTGCTTGGTTCGTTCGTTGAACTGCTGGACGAACTGACCGGGGTTCACGCCATACTGACCGCAGGCCGGGCCGATGGGCGGAGCAGGCGTCGCCTGACCGCCAGGGCCCTGAACCTTGAACGTCGCCGTCGGGATTTTCTTCTTCTTTGCCACGGTGTTATCGCCTCACTGTTGATCCGATCGGCCGCTCGCAGCCGTCAGCGGCCGCTCAGGCCTGTTCAATCTGCCAGTATTCAAGCTCGATCGGGGTGGCCCGGCCGAAGATGGTCACGATTACGCGAACCTGACCCTTGTCCGGGAAGACCTCGTCGATTTCGCCTTCAAAATTCTCAAACGGGCCTTCCTTGACCTTGATCGCGTCGCCTTTCTTCATGCCGGCCATGCCTGCCAGCGTGGGCTGCTCGGCGGACTTCTCGACGACGGCGAGCATCTTCTCGACGTCGTGGGGCTTCATGGCGGTCGGCTTGCCGTCGGAGCCGATGAAATCGCCGACGCTCATCGTCTCGCGGACGAGAAACCAGACATCCTCGGGGATGCTGCCGTCCTCCTCGGTGGCCATCTCCACGAAGACGTAACCGGGGTAGAGCTTGCGATCAAAGACCCGGGCGACGCCGCCGCGCATCCGCTTCTCACGCTGCGTGGGCACGAGGATACGGCCGATGCGGTCGTCGAGATGCTCGATCTTGACCTTGCGAGTTAGGGCCTCGCAGACGCGGTCCTCGCAGTTGCTGGCGACGCGCAGCACATACCACTGCATCGAGCGCCCGCCGGTAGCCGGCTTGCTGCGGGCCGGGGCGGCCGCTTCCGGGGCCGTCTCCGCAGATGCGGCCGTATCGGTCTCGGGTGGCGGCGCGCCGTCGTCGCCCATCTCGTGATTGTGATCCATCGGCGCCACGTCGCTCATCACTCGGACTCCATCTTCCTGGGATTCGATCATCAGAACAGATCCCCGATGACACCGGTCACGCCGGTCTTGAGGACGCCGATGGCGTTGAAGAACAGCATGAACAGCACATCCACGACGAAGAGCACGATGCTCATGAAGATCAGGACGAAGATGACCACTTTGGTGGAGCCGAAGATTTCCTTGCGGCTCGTCCAGTTGACCTTTTTCATTTCGCCTTCGGTGGCGATGAGAAAGTCGCACACCCGGCGGTTGAGAGCCAGGAGCCAGTAGGTCAGTAGGCCGAGACTGACGATCGTCGCGACGGCGACGCCGACCTGGATGTACTGCGTCTTGGCGCCGGAGCCGACCAGCTCAAACTTCTCATAGAGAAAGTGTGCGAACCAGCAGATCATCGCGCCCGCGGCGACACCGGTCCAGACGCGTGTGTGGTAGCCCTGAGACGGCTTGTAAATGTCGAAAAAGCCGCCGCGCACTTCGCGCGAAACAGACTCTTCAGCCGAGCCACTGTCGAGGGGTTGATTGCGATTTCGCTCATTGGCGGCCACATCGGCCATGGAAGACTCCTTCGTCTGCCGGTCGGCCAGGGCCGTACTCCCCTCGGAGCCCTCGGACCGTCTGGATGTTTTATCGTCACGCTTGGCCATATCGGCACCCTGATCCGCTGCCTGAATTCCGTCACGCGCCGTCAAAGGCGAGCTTGCAGGACAGGAGCGGAGGGACTCGAACCCCCAACCGCCGGTTTTGGAAACCGGTGCTCTGCCAATTGAGCTACGCTCCTAAAAGAAGGGACCGAGGGTCTGTTGTCACTTGTGCCTACCTGACCCCTGGTTCCTGAGCCTCTTGGACCTTTACTGGTCACTTCCGCTTGATCTTATGGAGCGTATGCCGGCGAAGCTGCGGACAATACTTCTTCAGTCCGGCTTTGAGCTTCTCGGGAATGCCCTGCAGGACGTTGATCGTCGTGCGATAATTAAGATCCCCCGTCTCAGTGCATTCCAGCCAGACCCACTCACGTTTGCTTGACTTGGCCATTGGTTCATTCCGCTCTATCGGAAGCCAGCCAGCCGGACCGGAAGGCCCCATGTCGGGACCCGACGATCCGGCCGTCAGCTTCGGTATCTATTGTAGTGAAGGTCCTTATTCGAGAACCTTCGTGACCACGCCCGATCCGACCGTTCGACCGCCCTCGCGGACAGCGAAGCGGACACCCTCTTCCAGAGCGATCGGGGAGATCAGGGTCACTTCCAGTGTTACGTTGTCGCCGGGCATGCACATCTCGGCGCCCCCGAGCAACTTCAGACTGCCGGTCACGTCCGTCGTTCGGACGTAGAGCTGCGGGCGGTAATTGTTGAAGAACGGCGTGTGCCGGCCGCCCTCTTCCTTGGTCAGCACGTACACCTCGGCCTCGAACCGGGTGTGCGGGGTGATGGAGCCGGGCTTGGCGAGCACCTGGCCGCGCTCGAGTTCTTCCTTTTCCACACCGCGGAGGAGCAGGCCGACGTTGTCGCCGGGGTGGCCTTCGTCCAGCGTCTTGTTGAACATTTCGACGCCGGTGACGACGGTCTTGCGCGTTTCCTTGGCGAGTCCGATGATCTCGACTTCCTCGCCGACCTTGATGATGCCGCGCTCGATTCGGCCGGTGCCGACCGTGCCGCGGCCCTTGATGCTGAAGACGTCTTCGACAGGCATCAGGAAGGGCTTGTCAGAATCGCGGACCGGCTCGGGGATGAAGGTGTCGAGCGCTTCCATGAGCTTGTTGATGCACTCGATCGCCTTCGGGTCCTTGGGATTGGCCAGGGCCGCATTGGCCTGACCGCGGATGATCGGCGTGTTGTCACCGGGGAAGCCGTACTTGTTGAGCAGCTCACGGACCTCCAGCTCGACGAGTTCGAGCAACTCGGGGTCGTCGAGCAGGTCGACCTTGTTCAGGAAGACGACGAGGGCGGGCACGTTGACCTGGCGGGCCAGCAGGACGTGCTCGCGCGTCTGGGGCATCGGGCCGTCTGCTGCGCTGACGACGAGAATAGCGCCGTCCATCTGGGCTGCGCCGGTGATCATGTTCTTCACATAATCGGCGTGACCGGGACAGTCGACGTGTGCATAGTGGCGATTCTCCGACTCGTATTCCACGTGGCTCGTTGCGATGGTCAGAATCTTCGTCGGGTCGCGCCGGCCGTCCTTCTCGGAGGCCTTGGCGACTTCGTCGTAGGCCTTGAACTTGGCAAGGCCCTTGGCCGCCTGCACCGCGGTGATCGCTGCGGTCAACGTGGTCTTGCCATGGTCGACGTGGCCGATCGTGCCGACGTTTACGTGTGGTTTCTTTCGTTCAAATTTTTCCTTGGCCATGCCAGCGATTCCTCCGCGTCCTACCTGAAGTCTGGTTGGAAGTCTCCGTTAAACAACCGATTCCACTCGATTCACGACAAACATCACGGACGAGCCGACCAATCGACGGCTTTTACAGCCGACGTTCGGTCCCATTCACCCGTCCGATCAAACGGCGTTGATACAATACTCGGGGGCGACGACCCGTGACTGGCGCGTCCGCGAGAACCTCACTCGCACTGATCGAGCCGCCGACGTGGCACGGCTTGCGAACGAGACACGCGTCCGTCCGTCATCTGGCCGGCGCAGCTTTCAATAAGCTGCTGACGGGATTTGAACCCGTGACCTCGTCCTTACCAAGGACGCGCTCTACCGACTGAGCTACAGCAGCACGGTGCCGATGCGCGTCCGCAATTTGCCGCCACGGCCCAGCACGACGGTCGCCTGGTTCGAGGGTCGCGCGCCAGCCCTGCGAGTAAGACCGGTCAGTATAAGGCGTTGGCGTACGGCGTCAATGCCAGTAGCGCTTTCGGTCCGTGTGGAAAGCGTTGGTTGCATGCCTGCGCTTGGTAGGCATATAAGTTATTCATTTACAATCACTTAATGTCATCGAGATGTGCCCCTAGAGGCCGTTGGATTCGCTTGTATCTGTGGGAACGCGACGGAGTTGCTCATGAATTGACGATTCCGGTCAATTCGGGCACTGATCCAGCCGTTCAATCGGGAAGATTCGAAGATGGAGGGGCTGAGGATGATGGCGAAGGGTGATACGCGAAGGCGCGATCAAGGTAGTAGGCCAGTTGCGGGGGCGTGATGTTGCGAAAGGTGTAACCGCCGAAGGTTTCGGTCTGAATCGGGTTCCAGGGCAGTTCCACGATCTGATCCGGCGGCGTCGCTTCGCGCAGAAACTTCCAGACGGCGATGTATTCCGGCGGGCATTGGATGCGGCGAAAAATTGCATCGCTGCCGTCCGTGCCGGCGTAGAGAATCAGCAGCACCAGCACACCTGCGATGCCGTGTGCGGTTCTTGTACCGGCGCGGCCGGCCAGATCGCGCAGGAGGAGCAGCCCCCGTGCTGCGGCGAGGGCGACAGCCGGACCCAGGTAAAACACCCAGTACTGATGCATCTGATATTGTCGTAAGAAGAGTGCCAGCCATATGACACCTGTGGCATGAAGCACCCAGGCAGCGTCGCCGGACGCCAGCGGCAAGTCACCACGTCTGGCTGTGGGCAGGCGGGATCGGCGAAGGAGATGCTGCGCGCCGTAGAGCAGGTGAATCGCGGCCAGGGCCAGCACCGGCAGCGTGAAGTTCTCGATCGTATGTGACCAGGCACGGGCCGCCAGACCGGCGGCAGCCGGCGTCGTCCGTGAGGTGAAGATGGCGATCAGGTCCGCCCATCGACCTTCGAGGCCGCCATAGACCATGTGCAGGAGCACCAGCAGGACGCCGCCGATGAAGACGGCCCAGCAGCAGATGAGCCGACTGCCGGGGATTCGGCCGGTATTCCAATGCCAG
Organism: uncultured Planctomycetota bacterium; assembly: GCA_900696465.1. Taxonomy (GTDB): domain Bacteria; phylum Planctomycetota; class Phycisphaerae; order UBA1845; family UTPLA1; genus UTPLA1. The sequence continues at coordinate 57,416 of CAADGE010000032.1, read as the reverse complement.
CTTGCATGGAGGCAGAACAGGCCCGCGAAGAGCATCATCGGCCAGTCGATCATGATCCCCAGGAGCACCGCTGCGCACCAGCCGACGGCGGCGAGCAATCGACCGGAAACACGCCCTTTTAACAGATTCCATCGATCCCAGAAGGCCAGGGCCAGAGTCATTGCAAGCAGGCAGAAGGCCTCATGATTGACCATCCGCCCGTAGTACACAGACAGCGGCAGGACAGCGTAGATCAGTCCGGTCAACAGCGCGGTCTCACGATCGTGGCGACGTCGAACCCGATCGATCCAGAGCAACATGGCCATGAGTGATGCAAAGATCGCCACAGCCCGGCCGACGGCTTCGCTTTCGCCCGCAATTCGAAACGCAGCGGCCAGCAGCCAGACCAGTCCTGCGGGATGCGTCGCATAGATCGATCGCTCATTCGCCGGTGCGGCATCGCCGACCGCGACGAGCGGCATGGCGCGATGATCCTCGAACGGGTAGCGGATCATGTTTCGTGCGAGCTGCGAGTAGAACGCACCGTTCCAGTCGTGAAGGCCGATCCAGGGCGCGGACAAGTCGCGCGCCATACCCAGTCCGTATGCGGCCAGGAGCAGGGCCATCAATGCGGCACTCAGATGGCGCGGGGTTTCGCCGTCGTGCAGCGATATCGGCTTTGTGTCCGCCGTCGGCATCGCGCCCGGCGTTACATGCTGCGGAGTATCCGACATGAAAGGTTCATCCTCACGATCGAGCCGCCGTCGGACCGTCACCAAGCCGCGGCGGGCAACGTCCGGGTCGCCGCCTTTACATCGACGCGGCGCGCCGTACCATACTATGACTTTTCAACACTTCCGAAGCGAGCGTGAGAAAGTGGCACAGCTGCCCATTCAGCCGGACCGACTGGTGCTGGCCTCGTCGAGTCCGAGGCGGGCGGAACTGCTGCGCGAAGCGGGCTACCGGTTCCGGGTGGTCGAGCCGCCCTTTGCCGAGCCGGACGAACGGCATCCGCATGTTGAACCGGCCGCGTATGCCAAGTCGCTGGCGTATTTCAAAGCCCGCAGCATCGCGGACGATCAGCCCGAAGACACCATCCTCGCCGCGGACACCATCTCGGTCCTCGACAACGAGATTTTCGGTAAGCCGGCCGATCGCGATGACGCGCGGCGGATTCTCTCTCGATTGTGCGGCACCTGTCACCACGTCATCACGGGCGTCGTGCTGTTGCATCCGGAGACGGATCAACGGTTGATGGGCCATGCCGTGAGCACGATCTACATGCGTCGGCTGGAGAGTGATCAGCTCGAGTCCTATCTGGATACCGGTCAGTGGCAGGGCAAGGCAGGCGCCTACGGCATACAGGATCACGGCGATGCGTTCGTGGAACGTTACGACGGCAGTTTCTCGAACGTCGTCGGCCTGCCGATGGAGCTTATCCGAGACATGTTTGCGCAATGGCGGTAATCGACGCGGCAAGTAGATGCTTTGGGATCAGCCGCGGCGGATATCCAGCAGGACCATCGACGCATCGTCCGCTTCGAAGAGACTTCCCGGTCGAGTATCCAGCAGGTCGATGATGTGCCGGCGCAGCGCGTCCGGATCGGCCCGAAGAATCTCCTGCATGCCGTCGCGGAGGCGCGGCATTTCCGGCAGCGGCGGACGATCCTCGAGCAACAAGGCCTCGACACCGTCACTGTAGACGATAACACGCTGTCCGGGTTTGAGCTGGATCGTCTCGTCGGTGAATTTCTGTCCCTGTGACAATCCGAGCAGGCCGCCTTCGCCGTGGAGTTCGCCGACGAAGCCGGACGCATCCATCAGCATGGGCGGGGGGTGCCCGGCGACGGCATACTCGAGACGCAGTGTTTCCCGGTTGATGATGCCGTACCATGCAGTGATGAACTGTGAATCGGGCAGGTCCTGCGAAGCAAGCTGATCGTTCAGGGCAGCGAGCACCTCGGACGGTGCGACGAGTTCGTAACCGCCTTGGGTGATCCGCTTGGGCTTGATGGCGTGCTTGATGTACATGGTGAGCAGCCCGGCGGCGACGCCGTGGCCGACCGCGTCGGCGAGGTAGAAGCCGTATCGGGTCTCGTCGAGCCGGAAGATGTCGAAGATGTCACCGCTGACCCACCCGCAGGGGCGGAAGAAGGCGGAAAAACGCAGCGGCCCGTCCTCGGGGAGCTCGCGCGGGAGAAAGTCGCGCTGCAGGCGGGACGCCAGGTGCAGTTCACGATCGATGGCGTCGAAGTGCCGCTGAAAGCTCTTGTGGACCCGATCCATGCCGGACAATTCGCGCGCCAGCGCCTGGAGGGTCGGCTGGCACTGATGCAGTGCGAGCATCGCGCCGCGCAACATGTCGAAGGAAGATGTGGGCGGCAGGCAGACGAAACCGACACCGACGTGGGCGAAGCGCTCCGGCCGCGAGGTGAGCACGACGACGCCGATCTGCAGTTCGCCGAGGGCCTCGATGATCTCGCTGAGGCGTCGTTTGGAGGCGTGGTCCTTGCCGATTTCTTCGGTTGCGTGATCCGCCCAGACGGCGACATCAAAACCTGAAAGCGACCAGCCCGATGAAGGTGCGGCGGGCAGATCGATCGTTCGGGTGTGAAAGGACTCACGATCGGAGAGGAGTTGCCGGACCAGGACTTCGGCAGGTCGATAATCACCCAGCACGGCGACACGCAATATCGGACGACTCGGTTCGGTAGCGCGCGATCGACCCGCGCCGGTGCGGACCTGTGTCGTCGTGGTGATCGCCATGAATGCTTCCGTGTTCTGAATGCCGGTCGATCGTGTGAATCGTCTGAGGGTTTACGGCCTCGCCGCATCGGAACCGACCGAACGCCGCCCCCCTCGTTATTCGGTTGCTGGATGGGCATGGTTAAGTAATGGGAAGCGTGAAGCGAAGCGACTCGAAGCAAAGTCGGATCGCACAGTCCGGAGGTCGAAGCAGACCTTGCAAATCGTCGCTAAGATGCGGCGCCATGTCGAAGAACCAACCATCCGGGGAAGCGCAGACAGCTTTCGGATCTCCGGTTCATCAGCCGGTCATGCCGGAGGAGGTCTGCACATTCCTGCTGGAGGGCAATCCTCGGCTGGTCGTCGATTGCACGCTAGGGCTGGGGGGGCACAGTCGGTTGATCCTGGAAAAAAGCGCGGGGGTCCGCCTGCTGGGGCTGGACCTCGACGAGGATAATCTTCGAATCGCCGGGCAGCGGCTTGCGGGTTATGGGGACCGCGTGGTGTTGCGGCAGGCGAATTTTGCCGACCTGTCGGCGGTCCTTCGAGAGGTCGGCTGGGGGCCGGTCGGGGCCATCCTCGCGGACCTGGGGGTCAGCAGCAATCAGATTGAGGACGCAGCCCGGGGGCTGAGCTTCGATCGGGACGGACCGCTGGACATGCGGTTGGATCGCACACAAACGCTGACGGCGGCGGACCTGGTCAACGGGCTCTCGGAGGGAGAACTGGCAGATTTACTTTACATGCAGAGTCAGGAGCACGGGAGCCGAAAGATTTCAAAGCGGATCTGCCAGGCGCGCCGTCAGGGCCGGCTGGACAGCACGGTCGCCCTTGCGCGGCTGGTGGCCTCGGCGCTCGGGCAGGACCCCGATGCGCGACGGAGCCGGATTCATCCGGCGACGCGTACCTTCATGGCCCTGCGCATGTCGGTGAACCGGGAATTGCAGTCGCTGCGCCGCCTGCTTGAACAGGCGCCGGATTGCCTGTCGGCCGGGGGGCGCCTCGCGATCATCAGCTTCCACAGTGGAGAGGATCGGATCGTCAAGGAAGACTTTCGCGCCCGGGCACAGTCCGGCGTGTACCGGCTGCTGACGAAGAAGCCCGCCGTAGCGTCGGAAGTCGAGTGTGCGGCGAACCCGCGAAGCCGCAGCGCGAAGCTTCGCGTGGCGGAGCGCGTCGGAGCAGTCGCGTGATGATATCGGAGCGGGAAAGAAAACTTAAAAACATCGCCGCGCGTACTTGAGAACTTTGCAGAATCTGTTAACGTAGATCGCCGCAGCACAGGGAGGTGCCACCCGATGACCAAGGAGACGAAGATCGGTCTGCTTGTCGGCCTCGCATTCATCATCGTATTTGCGATTATTCTTTCTGAGAAAGGTCCGTCGACCCGCAATTCGACGCTGCCCGCGTTCACCGTGGTGGACAGCACACGAACCGGGACCGGCGGGGCGCCCTCTCCGCAGCCGCTGAACAACGCCGGCCGTCTGCCGGTGGATGCCCAGTTGCCGCCCATCGTTCAACCGGCCGTCGGTGCCAACCCGAACCTGCCGATGCGGGAGGAAGAAGTGCTCCAGCCGGTGACAGTGGCCGAAGGCGAGCTGCCGCCGTTGCCTGATTCGGTCATCAGTCTGATCAACGGCACCCTACCGGCTGAGCAGCCGGCCCAAAGCGCGATCGCCCAGCACGATGCACCGATCAACGATTCGTCCATCGTGGCGGTCCCGGTGAACCCGACCCGTTCGGCAAGCGAGAACGCGACCGCGCAACTTAGCCAGTCACAGACCATGCTGGCCTCGAACGATGCGTCCTCTCCGACCGTCCTGCCGGCTTCTGCACAGACGCAGTTTCTGACCATTCGAACGGTTCACACGGTCGAGAAGGGCGAGAGTCTCGGCAAGATTGCCGCAAAGTACTATGAACGAAGCACGCCCGCGCGGGTCGAGGCCATCTACGAGGCGAACCGCGATACGCTCTCGGGTGTTCATTCCGTCAAAGCAGGTCAAAAGCTCAAGATTCCCGACCTGGGAGAGGCGAATTCCTCCTTTGAGCCGGCGCCTGATTTCGCCCTCAGCGCTGAAGCGCCGCGCTCCGAACCGGCAACCACGCGATTGGCCTCGCAGAAGGATGCCCTGATTCGCATTCCGATACCCATCGCCGATCAGCAGGGTTCGGCCACAAATCCGGTACGGAGCGGTTCGGAACAGCCGGCGTTCCGCGACTTGGCGAATGCCCGTCCGGCGGAGGCCGGCGGCCTGCGCCGCGTGCCCGCGAACGAGGTCAACTTCCGCATGTATGAGGTGCGTCCGAGCGACACACTCAGCGGAATCGCGCGACGCGAACTCGGCAGCGAGCGCTACCACCACGAAATCTACAAGCTCAACAAGGACGTCCTCGCCAACAAGAACTCGATCAGGCCGGGCATGAAACTGCGGCTGCCGGTACCGAGCGCGTCCGCGGCGGATGCGCGGACCGTGCTGTCGAGCAACGGCCTGGGCAGCGGGGATTGATCGAGAATCCGAAGGACGTTTGCGGAATGACCGTTTCACGCGTGCTTCTGGTGATCGGCATGATGGTCGCGATCGGCCTGGTGATCGTCGCCCTGCGCGGTGAGTCGGCCAAGGCCGCCAATCGCGTGCAGCGTCTCCATCAGAAGAAGGTCTTGCTCGAGCACAAACTCTGGTCGCGGGAGATGGAACTGGCCCGGCTTCGCGGACCGGACGAGATTCGCCGCCGCGCATCGGAGCTGGGGCTGGACCTGATCCCGCCGACGGCTGCATCGCGATAGCCGGTTCATGGTTGCATCCGGCGCGATCGCCGCGTGAGCATAAAGGTGATATGAGCTAACTGCGTCCCCAAGGGGCATCTTCCCGTGCGTTCGAGCCGTTCCATTCTGGCGGGCCAACTGCTCATCGGGCTGCTGCTCTGCTCCCTCATCGCCCTGGCCGGGCGGCTCGTTTACATCAATGCCGCCGACAGCACGCGCCTGCTCGCACGGGCGGATCGCCAGCAACGCAGCGTCGTGCCGCTGCGGCATCGCCGCGGGCTGATCGTCGATTGCCAGGGCCGTGTCATCGCGGGAACGATGCTCCACAAGAGCGTCTTCGCCGACCCGAAGGTGATTGCGGACAAGGAATCCGCCGCGGATACTGTCAGCCGCATTCTCGGCGTATCTTCCAATGAAATTGTTCCCGATCTGCTGGCCGCTGGCGATCGTCGCTTTTTCGTGATCCGCCGCGGCGTGTCCGAGGAACATGCCCGAGCCATCGAAGGCGCCGGCATTTACGGGCTCGGCGTTTTCGACGAGCCGTATCGCACCTATCCGATGAACACGCTCGCGGCGGCGCTGATCGGCTTCGTCGCGCCGGACGGCGTCGGCGTCAGCGGCATTGAGTATCAGTGTGAGCCGTGGCTCCGCGGGGAAAACGGCATCAAGACGCTGATCCGCGATGCACGCCGCAAGGCCTTCTGGCTGGCGGATGGCGGCTATCGACCGCCGCGCGACGGTTTTCACGTCGTGCTCACGCTGGACGCAGAGATTCAGGCGAACGTTGAGCGACAGCTCATGGCCGCCGTGGAGAAGTACCAGGCGCAGAGCGGTGTGGCCGTGGTGATGCACCCGAAGAGCGGGGCGATCCTCGCCATGGCCAACGTGCCGAGTTTCGACCCCAATCATTACCAGGACTACGGCGCCAACCGTTACCGCAATCGGACCATCACCGATCCCTATGAACCGGGCAGCACCTTCAAGCCGTTCATCGCCGCGGCGGCGCTGGCCGAAGGCGTAGTCCGCTGGGATGAGGTTATTCATTGCGAAAACGGCCAGTGGACCGACGGCATCCGCGTGCTCCACGATCATCATCCCTACGGCGCACTGCGTTTCGACGAGGTGATGATCAAGTCGAGCAACGTCGGCATGGCCAAGGTCGGCAAGCGGCTGGGCAATCGAAAGCTCTACGACTATGTGAAGGCCTTCGGCTTCGGCAGCAAGAGCGGCATCGACCTGATCGGCGAAGACCCGGGCATCGTGCTGCCTTTTGCTCGATGGGGGCCGTTTACAACCACGAGCATTCCGATCGGCCAGGAACTGGCGGCGACTCCGTTACAGATGGCGCGCGCCTTCTGCGCGCTGGCCAACGGCGGACGGCTTGTGCAGCCCTATCTCATCCGGGCGGTGATGACGCCGGACGGCCGGCTGGTCAGTGATTTTTCCAACCCGCCGCCGGCCGGCCAGGCCGTTCCTGAAAACGTGGCCGTCGAGATGCGCGACAAAGTGCTCAGCGCGGTCGTGGAGGTGGGTACGGGTCAGCAGTCGAAACTGGACGGCTATCGGGTCTTTGGCAAGACGGGCACGGCCCAGATCGCTCGCAAGGGCGGCGGCGGTTATGAGAAAGATGCCTATGTCAGTTCCTTCATCGCCGGAGCGCCGGCCACCGATCCGGAACTGGTCGTCCTGGTCGCTGTTTATCGTCCGAAGAAGAGCATCGGTTACTACGGGGGCACGGTCGCCGCGCCGGTAGTTCGCGAGATTCTCAAGCACGCGCTGGCTTATCTCCAGGTGCCGCCGGATAAGAATCCTGCCACGCTGACTTCCGCTGCCTTTTCGAACTTCGCTGATGTTCCGCAGGATTGAGCCGGCGGGGCGGTTGCCGGGCATATTGATTCGGGGGTCGAGCTTTTCGTGGCGCATCCGTCTTTCGCTGCTTGCACCGTCGCCGTCGACCACACAGACTGTATAATCATCGAGTCGTCGATGGCTGTCGGCGACAGCGTGATGGATTTCCGCCGGGGACATGCGGCAGGCAGCCGTCTGCCATCGGCTTCGTTGAAGGATCAATCAGACCTCGCAACAAGGATGTGACCGCCGTGCAGCTCGGTGCCCTTATCACGCGCGCCCTCGGAATCATCGTCGAACCGTCCCCGGCACATCAACTCGAGATCGTCGACGTCTGCCATGATTCCCGAAGGGTGGCGCCGGGAAGTCTGTTTGTCGCGGTGCCCGGCGCCCAGCATGACGGTGCGGACTACATCCCCGGCGCGATCGCCGCCGGCGCCGGCGCCGTCGTTCTCGATGAAAAAGCATCGCTGCCCGTCATGAATGGCGCCGCACTTCGCACTCCGTCGGGAAGCCCCGTCACCGTCATCCGCACGCAGGACGTACGCCGTGCGCTGGCCCGGCTGGCCTCCGTCTTTCACGGGCTTGATGCGCTTCAGGCCGAGGGGAGCTACCCGGCCGTGGGCATCACCGGTACGAACGGCAAGAGCACGACGGCGTATCTTCAGCGCGGCATCCTGCGAGCGGCCGGTCGTCGCCCCGCCATGCTGGGCACGGTTGAGTACGACCTGGTCGGGCGGCGCGTCGTCTCGGACCTGACCACGCCGGACCCCGTCGTGCTGGCTCGTTATCTGATGGAGGCACGATCCTTCGATGCCGACTGTTTCGTCATGGAGGCCTCGTCGCACAGTCTGGATCAGTGCCGCACGGATGGCATTCGTTTCGACGTCGGTGTCTTCACCAATCTGACGCGCGATCATCTCAATTATCACGGCACCATGGAGCGCTACCTGCTCGCCAAGCGCCGACTTTTCGACCTGCTCGATGAACGCGCCGCCGCGGTCGTCAACGTGGACGATCCGGCCGGCGAGCGAATGGTCGAGCACTGTCCTGCCCGCGTGTTCCGCTATGCCATCGATCAGCCCGCGGACCTTCGCGCCGTGTCCCTGCGGGAAGATCGCTATGGCACGCGGTTCGTGTTGCAGCATGAAGGCGTTGCGATGGAGGTGAGCACCCCTCTCGTCGGTCGGCACAATGTTTACAACTGCCTGGCCGCGGCCGGCGCTGCCCGCGCCATGGGCATCCAGCTTTCCGTGATCCGCCGCGGTCTGGCCGAAGTGGATCGAGTGCCGGGCCGGATGCAACGCGTGCCGACGGGCGAACTGGGTTTCGATGTCTACGTCGATTATGCCCATACCGATGACGCGCTGCGTAACGTGCTGAGCGCCGCGCGACCGTTGACGAAGGGACGGCTCTGGTGTGTGTTCGGTTGCGGCGGAGAGCGTGATCGCCCCAAGCGGCCGCTCATGGCCCGCGCGGTTGCCGAGCTGGCTGACCGGTTCATCATCACCAGCGACAACCCGCGACGGGAAGACCCGTTGGCGATCATCGCCGAGATCGAGCGCGGGCTGCGCCCCGAGGAGACGTCCCGCCGGGAGACGATTCCCGACAGACGGCAGGCGATTATCCGCGCGATCCGTCAATTGGAGCCGGGCGACACGCTGATCATCGCCGGCAAGGGACACGAGGACTACCAGGAGATCGGCACGACGAAGATTCATTTTGACGATGTGGAAACGGCCCATGCGGCTGTCCAGAGCAGGGAGGCGAAGGTCCATGCGGCCGCTGACGTTGCATGAAATGGTCATCGCCATGGGCGGCCGGCTCTACGGCGAGATCGCTGCGCCGCGGGTAACCGGGGTATCCACGGACTCACGCAGCATCGATCCCGGCGCGATGTATTTTGCCATCGAGGGAGAGAACTTCGACGGTCATGCGTTCGTCGCTGAGGCCCTCAGCAAGGGCGCGGCCTGCGCCGTGGTGCGTGATCTCGATCGCATCGACAGGAAGCTGCTGACTTTGGGTCGGATCATCCATGTACCTGATACGGTCGCCGCCCTCGGACGGCTCGCCGCGTGGTACCGGCGGCAGTTCGCGGCGCAGGTGATCGCGGTCATCGGCAGCAACGGGAAGACCACCACCAAGGACATGATCGCCGCGGTCCTTTCGGTCAAGCGGACCGGCCGCTGGGCGAAGGCCAGTTTCAACAATCACATCGGTGTGCCGCTGACGCTGCTCTCCGTCGAGCCGGCCGATGAGTTTGTCGTCGTCGAGATCGGTACGAACCATCCCGGCGAGATCGCCCATCTCGGGCGAATCGCCCAGCCCGACATGGCCGTGGTGACGAGCATCGGCGAGGAGCATCTCGAGTTCTTCGGCGACGTTCGGACCGTCGCCCGGGAGGAGTTCTCGCTGCTGTCGTGCATGGCCGCTCGGCCGTTCGTGGCCGTCAATGTCGAGGCGGCCGCGCACGCACCCGTGGCGGTCCTGAAGAACATCACCAATCTGACATTCGGTCTCGATGAAGCGGCCGATCTTCGCGCGGTGGACATCACTTCCGACGCACGGGGTCATCGCTTCCGCATCAACGACGGTACGCAGTACGAACTGCCGGTGCTCGGCCGTTACAACGTCGCAAACGCCCTCGGGGCCATTGCGATCGCCATGCGATTTCGCATGACGCCGGAAGAAATCGCCGCCGGTCTGGCGGCGGTGAAGCTACCGCCGATGCGGATGGAGCGTTCACAATTCGGCGAGATCACCGTGATTAACGATGCCTACAACGCCAACCCGTCGAGCATGCGCATCGCTCTGGGTGTGCTGGACGGTATCGCGACGACCGGCCGCAAAGTGGTCGTGCTGGGCGACATGCGCGAGCTCGGCGCCGAATCCACCCGCTGCCACCAGGCCCTCGGACAGGATGCCGGTCGATCGACCGCCCGACTCGTGATCGCCGTCGGCGCCTATGCGCGGATCGTCACGGACGGCGCGACAGCCGTGGCGGGCACGAACAAGCGAATCTATGCGTTTCCAACCGTGGAGGCCGCGGCCGAGAAGATCGGCAGTCTCCTGGAGCCGGGCGATCTGGTGTTGCTGAAGGCCTCGCGGGGCATGAAGCTCGAACGTCTGATTGAGCCGATTCGCAATGCCGCGCGCGGCGTTGCCCCGTGCGGTTGATGAGAACGGCAGACATACAGCCCCGATGGCTTCGGATAGGCCGCCGGGAAGGGATCACCGATCCGTTCCAGACGGATCACCGACCACGCAATCCATGATTTATCACCTTCTCGAATACTACCTCGGGCCGCACGGTCATTACGGATATGAGAATCCGCTCTTTCGCGGTGTGATTGCACTGCTCTTGGCTTTTTTTATTGTCTGGCTGCTGGGTGAACGTGTGATCCGGTTTCTGATTCAGAAACGCCTCGGCGACGTGCCGGACTTTGATCACAAGGCGCTCAACGAGTTGACGCAGCACAAGACCAACATCCCGACGATGGGCGGCGTGCTCATCCTGTTTTCAATCGCGATGTCGGTTTTCCTGCTGGCCAATCTGAAGGTCTTCTACATCGTGCTGGCCTTTTTCTGCATGGCTTGGTTGGCCGCCCTCGGCAGTATCGACGACTGGATCAAGCTCACATCGAAAGGGCGCGAGGGCACGCGCGACGGTCTCAAGTTCTACCAGAAGCTGCTCTTTCAGTTTGCCCTCGGTGTGATACTGGCGTACTTCATCTACAAGCGGGGAGAGCAGACCTTCGCCGAGACGGACATCCTGACCTATCGCATTCTGACGTTGCCGTTCTTCAAGGGCGAACAGGCCTATGGCATCCTGCTTTCTCTTCCGCTCTATTTTGTAATCACCGTGCTCGTGGTGGCAGGTACGTCAAACGCCGTGAATCTCACCGACGGCATGGACGGCCTCGCCAGCGGTTGCACTGCCCTGTGCTGCATGGTCTTCATGCTGCTGGCGTATGCCGTGGGCGACGAGGGACTGGCCAATTATCTGCTCTTTCCGCACATCCCGGAGGCCGGCGAGTTGTCCGTACTCTGCGGCGCCATGATGGGTGCCTGCCTGGGCTTCCTCTGGTACAACTGCCACCCGGCACAGGTCTTCATGGGCGATACCGGTTCCTTGCCGCTCGGCGGATTGATCGGATTTGTCGCCATCGTCATCCGCCAGGAGTTGCTGCTGCTGATCGTCGGTGGCGTGTTTGTCATGGAGGCCGTCTCCGTCATGCTGCAGGTCGGCGCTTTCAAGCTGACCGGCAAGCGCATCTTCAGGGTGGCCCCCATCCATCATCACTTCAACCTCGGCGGCTGGACCGAGACGCAGGTCGTCACCCGGTTCTGGCTGCTGGCGGCGCTCTTCGCGGCGCTGGCCCTGGCCACGACCAAGCTGCGCTAAGGCCCGAGCGATTCGATCTTTGCAACGACTGCGGAATCCTGCACCGGCAGGGCGTGTCGCTAGCCATTAAGCCGGTGCGGGGGCCGCTTGACGCTACGCGACGTTTCACTATTATCTTCGCTTGCGTAGCCCTCGCGAAATGAACAACTTGAACGTTTGAGGAGTGCGACACCATGTTACCTTTTCTTGGCGGCTTCGGCGGTTTTGGCAACTTCGGCAGCTTCCTGCCGATCTACGGCATCCTCTTCATGATCAACCTGGTCATTCAGCTCGTCAGCGGAAATCTGAACGGTGTGCTGGGCGACTTCGACCTTTTCGGCAATCTCTTCGGCGGCGGCGAAACGGCTCAGTAGCCCTTTGTACGCTCGTTCCAATCAGCGGATTGTTCGTCGATAGCGCACATGGACGAGGTCCATGTCGAATCGGCGGAGAGTTTTGTACGCGACCGAATCCTGCACAAACTGCATGACTTCGTAGAACTGTCGCGCCCGCTTGTTTTCACGCAGCACCCAGAGCGTGATCTCGGCAAAATGCTTCTGTTCCAGGACGGCCAGCGCCGCTTCACAAAGGGCGCGGCCGATTCCCTGCTTCCATCGAATTGGGTGGGTATAAAGCTCGTAGATTTCACCGATCGGTCGGCCGCCGACCTCTCGGTCGCGACACGGGCCACAGCCGACGAAGCCCGCGATCATTCCCTGCGACTCGCACAGCAGATGGGTACGTTGTGCATCTGATCGTTGAGATCGCCACGATGCCTCGAACTCCACTGTGCTCAGCGCAGCCAGCGCTGCGGCCGGCATGATGCCGTCATAGGCGGCACGCCATGAAGCCAGATGCAGCGCCGCGATGTCGGGGATATCGGTCGTGTCGATGGCCCGGATAATCATGCCGCTTTCACTGCCTACCGAACGAGTAACAATAATCGGAAGCTCCGCGCGGCAGGGTCGTGCCGCAGGCAAATGCATCATACGGGATTCTCTCCAAGTCACATTTCGACGCAACCGATAGCCGAGGGGGGTGGTGACTGTCCACCGTCACGGCCGTCGACTTCGCTCGCAGGAGAACGCCCATGCCCGCCATTGCAACCGACCGACTCGTGGTGAAAACAGAGGGGATCTGCCTCCTGATCGAGGATGCGATGCGACGACCCTCGGCCGCTTCCTTCGAGGGGCTTGAGCAGCAGGTCGGCCGTCTCGAGATCGAAGTCCGCGAGATGCAGCAGGCGCTTGTAACAGACGATGCCCGTCGGGCACTGACCGCCCTCAAGTCCGGCAAAGACCTCACGCCTGAACAGCGGGCCGTGCTTCGTGCGCTGGTCGTGGGCGATGCGGAAAGCTACCTGCACATGGAAAACAACCTCAACGACTGGCTGACGGAATTGCAGCGGCTTGCTGGTGAGATGCATCGACTGGCCGGCGCAACGTCGGCACGGGCACTGGGTGAACTGCGGGGCGTCGTTCGTGATGCCGCTCGACTGTTGCCGAGCATTCGCGCTTACATGGACGAAAAGTGCCGGCTGGATCGCTTCGACAGCGCCCTGGATAACCTCGATGACGCCAACCGAGAGTTGCTTGTCCGCGTTGTGAATGAAATGCTCAGCAGCCCGACGCGTTAGCTTATCCCCCGGCGATTGCCGATCAGACATTGCCCTCAGCAAAGCCGGTGGAATCCAAACCGCCGCTCTCTTTCTTTGCAATCGCGCTGAAAGAATCGGCGCGTTGCGGCTTGCTCGCATGTCTCACGTCCTGCATCTATAATCGGTCTATTGCCGCAATCGCAGCGCGGCTAAGACCCCCGAAGCAGCGTGCAGTATGAGCGAAGCCGCCACCAGCCCCATCCAGATTCGTGTCGGACATTCGCCGGACCCCGACGATGCCTTCATGTTCTATGCCCTCGCGCGCGAGAAGATCGTGGCCAGCCCGTATGTGTTCACGCACGAGATGGCCGACATCGAATCGCTCAATCGGCGCGCCGAAGCCGGAGAACTGGAGGTCTCCGCTATCAGTATTCACAGCTATCCGTTCGTGCGCGACAAGTATGCACTGCTTGCCTGTGGCTGCAGCATGGGCGACGGTTACGGGCCGATGGTCATCACACGTGAGCCGCGAAGCATCGCCGATCTTTCCGGCAAGCTGATCGCCGTGCCCGGCGAGCGAACCACGGCCTTTCTCGCACTGAATCTCTGCCTGAGACGCGGCAGCTTTCGGCACAAGGTCGTGATGTTCGATGAAATTCCTGCTGCGGTCCTGCGCGGCGAGGTGGATGCCGGGCTCATCATCCACGAAGCCCAGTTGACCTACGCACGCGATGGGCTGCACAAAGTGGTGGACCTGGCCGAGTGGTGGATGGAGCAAACGGACCTGCCGCTGCCGTTGGGTGGCAATGTCATCCGTCGCGACCTGGGCCGCCAGCGCATGTCCGAAGTGGCCGCACTGCTCAAGGCCTCCATTCAGTACGGGCTCGATCATCGGCGCGAGGCCGTCGAATATGCCCTTACCTTCGGCCGCGGGCTCGATACGCAACTGACCGACCGCTTCGTGGAGATGTACGTCAACAAGTGGACGCTCGATTATGGCGAGCGCGGCCGCGCTGCCGTGCGCAAGCTGCTCGCGACGGCGCACGAGGCGGGCCTGGTGCCGGACCCGGGCGAAATCGAATTCATCGGATGAAGGAACGGATGATTTTGCACTCGTACTCTGATCGTCGGGACGGATTCTCACTGATCGAGTTGCTTGTAGTGATCTCCATCATCGCGCTGCTGCTGGCGATCCTGCTGCCGTCGCTCTCGGGCGCGCGGCAACAAAGCCAGTCCACCCTGTGTCTGACCCGACTGCGAAGCTTGTCGCAGGGCTGGCACATGTACGCCGATGACAACGATGACATCGCCGTTCCCGGCCGGATGTACAATCAGCCCGGCGGCGTAGCGAACCCCGCAAACTGGTACGACGTCGGCAACGGCCTGCGATACCGGCCGCGTTGGATCGCCACAATGGGGAAGTACGTCGGCATCATGGCCTTCAATGACCCCACGCGCGACGTCGATCGCACCGATTACGACAGCAAGGCATACCAGTGCCCCGTCGTGCCGGAATGGACCGACGAACGAAACCACGCGTACGGTTACAACCACCAGTTTCTGGGAAATTCTCGGCAGACCGCCGGTCGCTTTCATAACTTCCCCGTCAATCGCTCCGCCATCGCCAGCTTCGCCGGTACGGTTCTCGCTGCGGATGCACTGGGTACGGCGGCTTCACGTCCGACGAGCGAGCGGCTCTCCTATCGCAAACGCGGAACTAACTTCGCCGAGATCGGCAACCATGGTTACACGCTCGATCCGCCTCGACTGACGCCGCAGTCTGATCGCGGCACCGGCGACGCAGGCAGCCCGCACACGGCCGTCGATGCGCGGCACCTAAGCAAGACGAACGTCATCTTCTGTGACGGGCACGGCGAGAGCATGCTTCCGCAAGCCATCGGGTACCGTCAGCGGACCGATGGATCTTTTGTAGATGAGCCCGTTTCAGGGCTTGAGCGTCCGACGAATACGTGGTTCTCTGGAACCGGTCGCGACGACGATCCACCCGCGAAGCCGACAGGTAAATCGCCTTAACTGGTTTCTTGAAAGAAATTATGCGCGGTGCGCGCCGATTCGGGACACAGTTTCTGCGCCGATTTTACTTGCCCGTTCCCGCGTTAGGAGGGAAAATATCTAGGCGGGTGAGAGTTGCGTGGCGCAGGCGAGTCAGAACCGAAAGGGGTGTGAACCCATGAACGGCACCGCACTCGCAAGAACCATTTCTCTCGACGAAGTCCTCGAGAATGCCATGGACGGCGTTTTCGTCATAGACCGAAATCGGCGCTATGTCATCTTCAACGAGGGGTGTGAGCGCATCACCGGCTATCGGGTAGACGAGGTCCTCGGCCGGGAATGCCAGTGCGGCGATCTGATCGGGTGCCGCGATGATTACGGGCGCCCGCTTTGGGGCGCTTTGTGTCCCACACACGACCTTTTCGAGGGCTCGACCGATGTGGCCCGACAGCGGATGCAGCTCCGTCGCAAGGATGGCTCGGCCACCTGGGTGGAGACCATCTACACACCGGTCCGCGACCGCAGCGGCCATGTCGAGTGTATCCTCGGTGTTGTCCGGGATGTAAGCGAGGCCAAACAGCGCGAGGACGAGTTGCGAAACCAGCTCTCGACGGCCGTTCAACAAGCCCGGGAAGCGACGGCTCAGGCCTTTGCGAATCATTCGCAGACTGCGAATGATTACACCACCGCCGCCGGCGGTAGCCGCACGTCGACGGAGGCTCATCCGCAGAAGCTGGACACGGTCCTTGAGCGCGTTGAGAAAGAGTTGATTCTCAAGGCCCTGCGTGAAGCGGGCTGGCATCGCAACAAGGCCGCGACACGGATGGGCATCTCGCGCAGCCGGTTGTATCGACGCATGGAGGCGTTGGGGATTCATCCCGGCGACCTGGCTTGAAACCACGACCACGGCGCTCCGGTCGGAGCGCTCGCTCTCGCACTTCATCCGGCCGAAAGCCGGACTGGATCGATCGGGCACATTGCGCCGAAAATCTGGCATTCATGCAGCGCCTGCCGGACGGCTGCTGCGATCTGATCTACTTGGACCCACCGTTCTTCACTGGTCGACAGCGCCTCAGCAATCGAAGTGATGGGCCGTCCAATGGATATTCCGACCGCTGGACAGGTGGACTGAAGTCCTATCTCGCGTTCATGCATCCGCGGTTGGTGGAGTGCCACCGATTGCTGGCCGCGCACGGCAGTCTGTACGTGCATCTCGACTGGCGGGCCGCGCACTACCTTCGCGTTCAGCTTGATACGATCTTCGGCGAGGCAAACTTTCTCAACGAAATCGTCTGGCACTATCGCACCGGCGGTGTCGCCTCGCGCTGGTTCGGAAGGAAGCACGATACCATCCTGTTGTACGCCAGGCAGGCCGGGCGCCACCGGTTCAACGTATTGCGCGAGGGTCTCTACCGAACCGATGGCCTCAAACATGATGAATCAGGTCGTCCCTACAAGATGACCCGCAAAGGCCGGTTATACTTTCACGCCGACGGTCCGGCCCTGACTGATGTCTGGGACATCCCGTTTCTTTCCACCGTTTCGTCGGAGCGAGTTGACTGGCCCACCCAGAAACCGCTGGCGCTGCTCGATCGCATCCTTCGCGTCAGCAGCCGCAAGGGCGACGTGGTGGCCGACTTCTTCTGTGGAAGCGGCACCACCCTGGTGGCGGCCCGACGGCTCGGGAGACGCATTGTCGGTTGCGATGTCTCCGCGCAGGCCGTGCGCATCGCAACGCGGCGCATCGCGGATGCCGAGACGCAGACGGTTCGCGGCCGCCGGTCCCGATCCATTGGGCCGCAAGCGCGTTCTTAACAATCCGGCGCGATCCACTGCGAAAGCGGGGGTGCTTTTCTTTTCGACGGATACAGCATACACTGCGGGGTTTTTGTGACCTGAGAGAAACGTGTCAGGAAAGGCGAATTCATGGCGACCAAGTTTGTTTACTTTTTTGGTAAGGGGAAGGCAGAAGGACGCGGCGATCAGCGTGAGCTGCTCGGCGGCAAGGGCGCGGGGCTGGCCGAGATGACCAACATCGGTCTTCCGGTCCCCGGCGGTTTCACCATTACCACTCAGGCGTGCAAGCTGTATTACGAAAGCGGCAACAAATGGCCGAAGGGTCTCGACAAGCAGGTCCGCGAAGGTCTGGCGAAGCTGGAGAAGGCGTGCAAAAAGAAGCTGGGTGACGCGAAGAACCCGCTGCTCGTCTCCGTCCGAAGCGGCGCCGCCGCCAGCATGCCCGGCATGATGGAGACCGTTCTCAACCTCGGCTTGAACGATCGAAGTGTCGAAGGGCTGGCATCCGCGACGAACAACCCGCGCTTCGCGTGGGATTCCTACCGCCGCTTCATCCAGATGTACAGCACGGTCGTCGTTGGTCTCTCCAAGGAAGTGCTGGAGAGCAAACTGCACGACATGAAGCACCGGCTCGGCGTCCGGCAGGACATGGACCTCTCCGCCGACAACTTCCGCGAGCTCTGCGGGCAGTACAAGCAATTCTTCCGCGGCGAGACCGGCCATGAGTTCCCGCAGGATCCATGGGAACAGCTCTGCGGCGCGATCAACGCCGTCTTCGGATCGTGGATGGCCGAAAAGGCCGTCAAGTATCGCGAAGTCGAGAAGCTGCACGGCCTGCCCGGCACGGCGGTGAACATCTGCCAGATGGTCTTCGGCAACATGGGCGAGGACAGCGGCACCGGCGTGTGTTTCACGCGCGACCCGAACACCGGCGAGAACATCTTCTACGGCGATCTGCTGATGAACGCCCAGGGCGAGGACGTCGTCGCCGGCATCCGCACGCCGATCCCGCTTCGTGAACTGGAAGATTACAACGCAGAAGTCTATGAGCAGCTTTGCGGTGTCCGCGTCATCCTCGAGACGCACTACAAGGAAATGCAGGACTTGGAGTTCACCGTCGAACAGGGCAAGCTCTACATGCTCCAGTGTCGCACCGGCAAGCGCAGCCCCGCGGCGACCTTCAAAATCGCCGTCGATCAGGCAACGAAACCCCTGCTCTCGCGGAGCGAGGCCGCGCGACTGGTGAAGAAGAAGTACCTGCCGAAGCGCTACGCCGCCGCGGCGACGAAGCCGGTTATCAGTAAGGAAGATGCCATCCGCCGGATCAAGGGCGCCGACATTGAGCGGCTCTTCTACCCGATCATCGATCCGCAGTTCGATTCCCGCTCGCTTTCCACGCGGCAACTGGGTCTCGGCATCAACGCCGTGCCCGGCGCCGCCTGCGGTCAGATTGTGTTCACCGCGCCGATGGCCGAGCAGTGGGGCGCCGAAGGCAGGAAGGTGATCCTCGTCCGCAAGGAGACGAGCCCCGAAGACGTCGGCGGCATGCATGCCGCGCAGGGCATTCTGACGGCGACCGGCGGCAAGACATCTCACGCGGCCGTCGTGGCCCGCGGCTGGGGCAAGTGCTGCATCGTCGGCTGCGAGGCATTGCAGATCGACGAACGCGCCGAGCAGATGTCCATCAACGGCCGGACGCTTCGCGCGGGCGATTACGTCACGCTGGATGGTTCGAGCGGCACGATCTACGAGGGGCAGATTGACCTGGTCACGCCGACCCTGCCTGCGGAATATTACACGCTCATGAAGTGGTGCGACGAACGCCGTCGGCTGAAGGTGCGTACCAATGCGGATACGCCATACGACGCCGAGAACGCCGTCAAGATGGGCGCTGAGGGCATCGGCCTCTGTCGCACCGAACACATGTTCTTCGACACCGAGGAGCGTCGCTTCGCCATTCAGGAGATGATCGTCGCCGAGAGTGAATCGCAGCGTCGTGCGGCCCTCGACCGCCTGCTCCCCTTCCAGCGGCAGGATTTCATCGGCATCTTCGAAGCGATGAATGGCCGCCCCGTCACCATCCGGTTGATCGATCCGCCGCTGCATGAATTCGTTCCGCACGAGGAAGCCAAGCAGCGCGAACTGGCCAGGCGGCTGGGTGTGGATTTCGAGGTCGTCCGCCGCCGTGTGGAGATGCTACACGAGGCCAACCCGATGCTCGGCCATCGCGGCTGCCGGCTGTGCATCACCTATCCGGAGATTCTGGAGATGCAGGTCCGGGCGATCATTGAGGCCGCCGTGGAGTGCCGCAGTCGTGGCATCAAGGTCGCCCCGGAGATCATGATTCCGCTGACCATCGACGCGAAGGAGCTGAAGATCCTCACGGATCGTACGCGAGAGGTCGCCGAGGAAATCCTTCACGCGGCCGGCGTGAAGATTCCCTACCTCGTCGGTACCATGATTGAGACGCCGCGGGCAGCGTTGACCGCTGACAAGGTGGCCGAGGTGGCTGATTTCTTCTCCTTCGGCACCAATGACCTGACTCAGACGGTCATGGCGCTCTCACGCGACGATGCGGGTCGCTTCCTTCCGGATTACATCAATCAGGACAAGACCGCGATCTTCCGCGACGATCCATTCCAGACGCTCGATCGCGAGGGAGTCGGTCGGCTGGTCGAACACGCCATCCGTGAAGGCCGCAAGGCGAAGAAGCAGATCAAGATCGGTATCTGCGGCGAGCACGGCGGCGACCCCAAGAGCGTGCACTTCTGTCATCAGGTCGGCATGGAATACGTGAGCTGCTCTCCGTACCGCGTGCCCATTGCCCGTCTGGCTGCGGCACAGGCGATGATCTTCGAAAAGGCCGGTGGCAAGTCAAAGCCGTCGGGCAAGGCCAGACGCAAGTAACAGCGCGGTTTCGTTCGTCGTGATTCCCGATCGACGCGGTAGAATCGGAGCGGGCACTTTGCATCGACCAACGGGCTGCTTCGGGGTTTACCCTCGGTAAGGGGGCACTCCGTGAACTCATCTTACGCGATTCGAGGGCATGTCTAAACGGAGTCCGGAGTATCAAGAGGGTGCGAAAAATCACTGGTTGGGTGCGGCAAGTCTTGTATTGAATCCGACCGCTGGTTTACAATGGTATTCGGTAGCTTAGGAACCATCGTTTCTGTTCGGCCGATGGTTTCCGGGATAACTTCGCGCCGGATTTGATATCTTGGCAGCGATCGGGCCGTTTCAATTCGCGCTGGGCCCGATCCTCAACCCAGTCTGCTGCCATCAAACGTTGTTTCGCATTTCCTTTGTGAGATGCAGACGACAGCGTGTATGCAACTCATTTTTGGCTGTCTGCAAGGAGTGGACCATGTCGCGCAATTGGCTCCGTCGCTTCTCGGTGGATTCTGCCGTCGTCGCGCTTTCCGTTCTGCTCGGGCTCTGCACCGCCAGTCTGGCGTGGGACTTCACCCATGAAAGCACTGCATCACGTACTTCGCCCGCTTCCGGCGGCACGGCGTACAAGGACCTCGCGACGCCGCGCGGCCCGGGTTGCACACTGGTCGGGTCCACGGTGACTCTGACCACCGGTTGCGTTTTTCACACGCACGGCGGCTTGGTGTTACCGACGCTGGAGTGCGGCGGCGTTCCCGTGCCCGGCGTGACCATCAGCGTCGAAGTGACGGCGGATGGCGAGATCGCGGTCTACTCCTTTACGAATCTCGACATTCCCGCGATGGAGATCGTGACAGCGATCGGCTCGCGGCCGATGCGTATCGAGGCCTCGGACACGATCCGCATAACAGGTTCATTGATCGGGTCGGCAGGCAATCTTGGAGGCGGCGCAGGCGGCGGAGGCGGTGCCTTCGGCGTCGGCGGGCCCGGTGGTGACGGCGTCAACCGCGGTCTGGGCGGCGCGCCGGGCAATCAGGGCAATAACGGGCTTGGTGGCGCCGGCGGCGCTGGCGGCGCCGGTGGCTTGGGTGGAACGGGTGGCGCGGGCGGCGCGGGTGCCACAGATGGTGGCACCGGTGGTGCCGGAGGACCGGCACCATATCAGAAGGGACAGGATGGAACGCCCGCCGCCGCGGAGACGGCGATGGATGGCGACATGGGCGCGCCCGGCGGTCCCGGCGCGGCTGGGAACCCCGGCAACAACGGCGGCAACGGCACCGCAGGAACGCCCGGTGGCAACGGGACAGCAGGCACACCGGGTGCGGGCGGCGTTGCCGGTACGGCCGGCGGCAACGGCGGCGGCGGTGGTGGCGGATTCGGTGGCTCGGGTGGCGGCGCGGCCGGCATCGGTGGCGGGCCGGGTGGCGGTGGTCCTGGTGGTGTAGGTGGAGGCGGTTTTGGTATTGGCGGAAATCCTGGCGCTGGTGGCACTGGCGGTACCGGCGGCGCAGGCGCGCCCGCTGGTGCAGGTGGAGCGGCGGGCGGTGCCGGCGGTGACAACGGTACCACGATGACGGCAGGCAAAGGCGGCCCTGCGTGTGAGTATGGCAAGCCGGGAAAGCGCGGTATACGCGGCAAACGTGGTGAGCAAGGTACGCGTGGAGAGCCAGGTGAGGATGGAGTGGATGGGACTGCTGGCACCGGTGGCAACCTCGGCAAGACCAACGGCACGAACGGCGCACCGGGTGTAGCAGGTGGCGCAGGCGGTAACGGCATTGGCGGGACTGCGGGCGGCGGCGGTGGCAATGCGGGACCGCGCCTCGGCATTCATGGACTCATCACTGGCCTTCTGCCTGGTGACAAACTGCTCAAGGGCGGCGGCGGCGGTGGTGGTGGTGGCGGCGGCGGCGGTGGCGGCGGTGGCGGACAGGGTTCCGGTGGTGGCGGCGGTGGCGGCGGCGGTGGCGCAGGCGGCGGCGGTGGTGGCGGCGGCGGAGGTGGCGGTGCTGGTGGTGACGGCGGCGGCGGTGGTGGTGGCGGCGGCGGTGGCGGTGCCGGAGGGCCAGGTGGTGGCGGTGGCGGTGGCCGTACCGTTCCCGGTACAGCAGGCGAAGCAGGCGCAGCAGGCAAGAACGGCAAAGACGGACGCGACGGCGTAAACGGCGGCATGGGTAATCCCGGGCAGGCCGGTGTCGGCGGTATCTTCCTGACTTTGCTGCCCGCGTTCGGTGGCGCGGCCGGCGGTAACGGCGGCGCGGGAATACCCGGCGGCAATGGCGGCGCTGGAGGTGGCGGCGGCGCGGGCGGCGCGGCGATTGAACTGCGAACTCCTGCTGCAACGGGACGATTGTGCCTTGAGAATGGCACCGTTCGCGTGGACGGTGCCGCAGGCACGGCACCCGGCGGCAGCGGCGGCGCAGGCGGATCGCTGGTGATGGTGGCCAGCGTGATTGACGCCGACGGGGCGACGTTGACGGCGCGGGGCGGTTCCGGCGCGTCTGGCGGCTCGGCGGGCAAGCTGATCTTCGATTCACCGTCGATTACCTTTGCGGGGGCAACGATTTCAGCGGGTCCTGGCAGCAGCACGGGCGGCGGCGGCGGTCTGGGTGGTGTTGGAGGTGGCGGTGGTATCGGCGGCGCGGGCGGTGCGGGCGGCAATGCCGGCCTGACCGGCGGTGGCGCCGGCGGTCTGGGCGGATTCGGTGGTCGCGGCGGCGCCGGTGGGCGGATCGGCCGAGAAGGCGGCGGCGGCGCGGGCGGCAAGGGCGGCAAGCCCGGCGATTGTCCGCGATGGTGTGATCGGATCGTTGTTCAGGGTGGCACGACCGGCGGAAAGTACACGGCCACTCCCGGAATCTGGACGCGCGACGGCGTTGAAGTGGGGCGGACCTTCCGCAAAGGCGCGAACATTCCCGTCGGACCGGGCGAGAAGAAGATCGTGACGCAGTATCACACGCCTCGGTCTCTGGACGGCATCCCCAATGATTTCCACTTTGTAGGCGATACCTGGACCACGCCCAACGGGACCACGACGATCAGCGGCTGGACATACTGGACGGCCGCGACGATCACGTCGATCCAGATCAAGACTTACTCGCCCGCCGTGGTCACCGGGAACAACTCGGTCGATTACATGTACGACTACACGGTGAATCCGTTCGATCCGAACTTTGTTTACATGCTCAACGGCGCCACGCTCTACAACGGTGCCTTCTCGGCGTTCAATCCCGCGGATTTCGGCCTTGTGCTTTCGTCGGTGCACATCCTCGACGATACGGACGAGGGCGATTGCAACATGAACGGCCAGCCCGATGGGATCGACATCGCCCTGAACGTTTCGCAGGACTGCAATTTCAACGGCGTGCCCGATGAGTGCGACATCGCCAGCGGCTACTCGGCGGACGACAACAACAACGGCGTCCCCGATGAATGCGACGGAGCCGCGGGCTTCCAGTGTCATACCTGCTACGGAGATTCGAACGGCGATGCATACGTCAACATCGACGACATCCCCGCGCTGGTGGATGAACTGCTGGCCGACGAAGACTATGAAGAGTGTTCCGACTGCAATCAGGACGGCCTGATTGACAGCATGGATATCAAGACCTTCATCGAATTGATCACCGCCAACGGCGGCGACGGTACAGCGTGTCCGGCGCTGGTGGCCTGCGCGGGCAGCTCGGGATCCTGCTATGCACCGCACCCGACGCCCGGCTGCGACGATCCGCTGCTGTGCGACATCGTCTGCGGCGTGGATCCGGCCTGCTGCGAATTCGGCGGGCGGTGGGATTCGCTCTGCGCGGTACAGGCCGACTTGTTCGGTCCGCCGCGCGGTGATTCGCCCGTCGGCTGCATCCCGATTGTCGATGGCACGTGGGGCGGCGCCACGGTGAACAACGCGATCTCGGAGTTTCAACCGAGTTGCGGCACGCCGCTTCCGTCGCCGAGTGAGTGGTACTGCTGGACGGCGTCCTGCACCGGCACGGCGCGGATCAGCACCTGCGGCAATACGTTCTTCGACACGGTGCTGGCGGTGTACGATTCGAACATGGTCCAGATATCGTGCAGCAATGATGCCCCGTGCAATCTGGGAATGAACCCTGGCATGTCCGAGGTTCTGATTCCGGTCGTTGCCGGTCAGTCCTACCTGATTCAGGTGACCGGCTTCAATGGCGACAGCGGATCGTACGCGTTGAACGTTTCCTGCGAGGATGCGCCGCCGGCTTGCGTACCCGATTTCTTCGTTCCCGCGCCGGGCAATTTCTTCGGCGTAACGACCGGTGCCGGCAATGACTGTAATCTGCGGCCTTCGGAAGATCACATTTACCTGGCGTTCCTGCCCGCTCCGGGTACGTGGATGATTGAAACGTGCAGCCCGGCGACAAGTTTCAATACCGTGCTGTACGTGGGCGCAACCTGCTGCGGGCAGCAGTTCGGGTTCAACGACAATGCCTGCGGGCTCCAGTCGCAGGTCGTCGTAAACGTGCCTCAGCCGACGCAGGTTTTCATTACGATCGAAGGATTCTCGCCGGGTCAGAGCGGGCAGTATGAGCTGCGCATCTTCCCGATTGGTGATTGATCGAGCATTCACACGGTGATGCAATCATGTCGGGCGCGAGGGTCGATCCGATCTTCGCGCCCGATTTACTTTCTGCGCGTGGTTGCCGGCCGGTGTTGCCCGAAGGCATCAATCGACGACACATCCCTTCGCGGACTTCCCGCGGAAAACGGCGTCATGAGTTCGGAATCCCTGCCGCTCGTGCGGGAGTCTCCGCGCAGACCGGAGAGACGAATCCAGATGAGCTTGCCAACCGGGTACGATAAGCCCAACAGCATCACGGCGAGTCCGAGCAGACGCAGGGTCCATTTATCGTTCTGATTGACATCGCGTCCGGCGCGGAGGTCGGTCTGTATGGAAAGCAGCGCGGCATCGAGCCGATCGATTTCCGCGCGAACGGCAGAGATGCTGGCATCCGCATCGCGCCCGGCCGAGGCGTGGGGAGCGATGCACGACGGCAGCAGGAGGATGACGGCGAGCGGCAGCATCCATGGACGCGGCATGTTGTCTGCGCGCCCGCCGTCTTGAGCAGCCATTGAACGAAATCGCCCAGGCGATGG
The DNA here is from genome assembly GCA_900696465.1 of uncultured Planctomycetota bacterium. GTDB lineage: Bacteria > Planctomycetota > Phycisphaerae > UBA1845 > UTPLA1 > UTPLA1. Next base: position 32,282 of record CAADGE010000032.1, on the reverse strand, counting down.
ACGATTGATTCGGTGATTCGTCATGGTGCGGTCGTCGCCGAATCATCGAGCATCGCTCGGATGAGTTCGAGTTTTCGATCTGCGGTGAGCGACGCATCTCGCCAGACGGCGTCGATACGCGCCAGCACTTCCGGCGAGATCGGCCGCGCGAGACCGCCCTGCATCGCGGCGATCACCTGACCGCTGACGCCTTCGTACTGCGCGACGGCGTAGTACTCGAAGCCGCCCGAGACGCGCAGGCCGGGGTTGATGACCTGACCTCCGGCGGCGATCTGACCGGCGCCGCTTTCGGCGAGTCGCGCGGCGGTGTCGGCCATGACGCCGCGCATGGCGTCCATCATCTGGGCGTGCTGGTTAAAGAGATGGGAACAGCCCGACAGCGCGATGAGCCATGCGAGGCACGCGTGGTAGACGGCATTTTTCATGAGTTTCTCCCTGGTATATCCGGCCGCTTCGGCCCCTTCGGCGAGGAAGGATGTCCGGCCAGAAGCGGCCACGCGGTCGATTCGGCGCGTACCATCTTTCTGCTTGCTCGCTGTGCGCGCGGAGATTATCGGGAGCCGTTGATTTTGGGCCTGCGTATGCTATGCTCTGGTAGCAAGCCCGCACGAAACAGGCCCCGCACCCAACCCTGCAGATGGAATGAAACCCATGCGACGAATCAAGGCGTGTTTACTGGCTGCGTCCCTGCCCTTTGCCACGGCCATGAGCGGCGATTGCTCGAACATCAACTTTCCGCCGGGCGGCCGCGTCTGCACGATGATCGCGGTGGCCTCGGTGATCCTGAACATCCGCGACACGCAGGGGGCGGTCGTGCCGTCGGCGATTGTGAGCTACCGTGTCAACAACGGGGCCATCCAGCAGGGCGGCTGCACGGGCGGCTGCGGTGCCATGGTGCTGACGTATGAAGTGGTCGGGAAGTTCGACATCAATGTGCAGGCGCTGGGCTTCGCGCCGCAGACGCTATCGGTGAACGTGCCAATTGATGATGCCGGTTGTCATCCGGTGACGCAGAATGTGCAAGTGGTGATGCAGTCGGATACGACGGCGGCGGCGCTGGCGGGTGTCTGGCGGGTGACGAGCAGCTTCTTCGGCGACACGATCCTGCGATTCGGCAACAGCGGCGAGATCATCGGGGCGATTCTCGTGGACCGCACAATTGCCGGAGACGGGAACTTCTACATTTCATACAACGGCCGGCCGATTCGCGGCGTGCCCGGCCAGCAGATTCATCAGCAATCCGTCACGGAGCCGACGCGGATCGGTAATCAGTTTAACTGGGAGACGACGACGCTGGGCATTCCCGTGGGCTTTACCAACGCAACGATGTCGAACGACTTCCAGAACCTTAACGGTACGCTACAGGCAACACCGGTGAGTTATCGACGGCTGGCGCTGAATGAAACACCGACGGCGATTCTTGATCCGTAGCAAGAGTACGAAAAGTCGCGGGATCGCGAGAAGATCACGGCCCCACGGTTCGTTTGCGGTGCTTCGGAGACAGGTTTAATCTGCATCTTGGGTTAGGACGTACTTTTCGCACGTTCTTTTGACTTCAATCCCGAATCTAATCATCCGGGGGCTGGCACCTCCACCGGTTCCAAAGGAACAATCACCATTCCGATCCAGGCGCATGAAGTTCCATTTTTCAGCGGACATGTAGCGATGCTATCACACATCGCAGCGGTACAAGAACCGCCACCAGCCGTGTCGCAACGACAAACGAGATGCATCCGCGACCCTATATAGAGGGGTTGTAGAGCACTTCCAGGTTGCCAATCAACGGGGCTTAATGCTTCAAACTCTAGCGCTTCTTGAAACAGTCCCGAACCATTATCGATGCTCAGGTCAACATGAAACTGGTCATCCTCGACGTACAGGGTGAACTCGGCGTGCTGTGATCCAACAAAGGCACGGGCACAGACAGTTTCACGATCGCCACCGGACCCGAATTCGATGGTGGTCTGGATCTCGTAGATCTCGATCGGGTCATCACCGGGACTCCAGGCCGAGAAATTCGAGACTGCGGACAGGAAGGAGGCAACTGACGCAGCGTCCGTTTTGACGGTCTTCGTAGGAATCCAGCACGGAGTCAATCGTCGGAGCCGACTGAGCCCAGGTCATTTCGAATGCCTGTCCGTTGATCCGAAGGTATTGAAGCGTTTCAGGCACAGGATCAGGTGGAATGCACAGGAGCGATATCAAGATGTAACACATGTTTAACATGGGAGTCTACCTCAGTTGTTGTCCCACTCCACCTAAACATTAGGTTTACCGATACACGACAGGATGGTTTAATCCGCATTCTTGGCGGTCTGTATCACCCCCTTACGAAGTACAACGTTCGAAAAGATACGGTCCCTTTCGACGCCACCAATAACCTGCTTCCACCGCAACACCGCAAACGTGCTTGTATCGATCCAGAGTCTCTCATCGAGGTTGGCCATCCGAGTGGTCTTCACAGAGTAGCAGCGACGGCCTTCGATCTCGTCGAGTCCGACGGACTCGGCAGTCGAAACGATCTCCTCAAAAAAAGAAGGCCAGTGGCTTCCGGGTCCCACCCACGAGAGCAAGTGCATGCCGAAAAGGCAACCATCTACGTCTTGCTTGCAGCGCAAGTCCCATCGATCATATGCCGCCTCTGCAAGCGTCACGACGTAATCGGCGCGCTCCTCGCCACGATGATTGATCTCCACTACCCTGACCCCGTTTTCTACAGGGGATTTGTTTAGTTCAAAGACGAGCTTGCCATCGTCGAAGACGGCGAGTTCAACTCGTTCATTCAGGCCATGCTTGACCTTGCAGTCGATAACCGTCGGGTAGTTCGACTGGGTGACCCGGACTTCGTACTCAAGCGATGTTGCGCTGTGATATGCCTCCGCCGTCCGCCGGGCCAGTTCTTGGGGGGTGATGTCGGCAATGGGCTCGAACTCCGAGAAAGCTGAGTCAGCGTCGGTTGGCTCGTCACCGCTTTTGCTTGCGCCTGAATTGCATCCAGCGAAGGTACCGCCAAGTACGGCGACGACAAACAATATGTTCCATGGGTGGCGAACAATAAGGGCATTGTGGGCAAGATTCCGGGGGAATGAACGCGTTTGGAGCCGTTGTGTTTCCATGTTTAGCCCTTTCCGGAGTGTGCCCGAGCGTTTTTTACGCTGGTTGCTATGCTTCCGCACCGCGATGTGTCGATTCCGAGGAATAGGCGGCTGCTGCCGCCTTGGCCACGCGCCAGGCCCGCGCATGCGGCGCTGAATAGGTGGCATTTTACGTGCCAATCGCTCTTGAATTAAAGGAAGCTGGTGGGCCCCCAACGGCGGTTTTACCCGTGTACGTGGGCAATTTGCGGCGGTGCGATTTTCTCCAAGTGCAGATTCGTCCTCGCATACTGAGGAATTTCTTGCCCACGATTCGCGCGATGCGTTGGAAACGAAAAACTGGGGCGCGCACGCCTGAAAAGTTTGTCACTCGCAAGTCGTTCTAGAGGGGCTGGAATTGCGGGGTGGTTGGTCAGCGGAGTTTCCGGCAGACAGTGCAGGAACCGTCGCGCAACGGCAGTCTGTTCATCTGGGAGACGACGACGCTGGGCATTCCCGTGGGCTTTACCAACGCGACCATGTCAAACGATTTCCAGACGCTCACCGGCACGCTGCAGAATACACCGGTCAGCTATCGACGGCTGGCGCTGAATGAGACGCCGACGGCAATTCTTGATCCGTGATGCAGCCGTTTGAATTACTGAAGAAACAGAAAAAGCCCCAGGCATGCTGTCTGGGGCTTTTGTATGGCGCTGGATTGATTCATGTTCGATGGACGTAAACTCGCACCGATGGTATCGGTCGAAAATTACTTCAGTTCCACCGACCAGTAGGCGTTGTCCAGAAACGCCTTCCAGCTTGCGTAGCGATTGTCGGACAGCTTGATGGTGATGACCGGGTTGCGGCGCGGCTTCTTCGGCTGGGTGATGAGCTTGAGGCCGGCCTGCTCCGGCGTGCGCCCGCCCTTGCGGATGTTGCACTTCAGACAGGCGCAGACGATGTTCTCCCAGGTCGTTTTTCCACCCATGCTGCGCGGAATGACATGGTCCAGCGACAACTCCGTCGTCGGGAACTTCTTGCCGCAATACTGACAGTGGTTGCCGTCGCGTGCGTACAGATTCCGCCGGTTGAACTTCACCTGCTGGCGCGGCAGGCGATCGTAAAACGCGAGGCGAATGATCCGCGGAACGGCGATATCGAAGCGGACGGTGCGGATCCAGTCGTGCGCATCCGGCTCGAACTGGCGGGCCAGCTCCGAAAGCTCGCACCACTCGGAAAAGTCGTACGAGATGTACTGCCCCTTCTCGATGTGGACGACCACGGCCAGCTCGCGGAAGAGCAGCGAAAAGGCCCGGCGGACGTTTACCACGCGCACGGCCAGAAAGTGCTGGTTGAGGACCAGCACGTTGCAACTCATTCCCGATGCGGCAGCGATCATCTTGACGTCCTGAAAACGGCACACGCGATCGGGGGTGGGATCGGGGGAATCGCCGGCGAGTGATCCGCAGATCGCCGGGGAGGCGCCCTGAACCCTCGCCCTCAGCGTGTCTTATACCAGATGTTAGGGAATGTTCGGCCAATCTGCAAGGGTCGGTCGGCCGCGCTGTCGAAAGGAGACGTACGACTCGGTGTCGCGCCGATCCGCGGGCGGGCTGATCGGACCGACAGGGGTGTATAATGTCGTGGATGAATCCACGGCGAGATTGGTATCTTCGGGGGCTTCACGCGATCTTCGCGCTGCTGCTGGTCGATGGGGGCGCTGCACGGGCGGATTATTTTCACCTGATCGAAGGGGGCCGGATCGAAGGGGAAGTCGTTTCGGAGACCGAGGAGACTTACACCATCCGGACCTCGATGGGCGTCTTCGACATTGAGAAGGCACGGGTCGTCAAGCGGGTGATATCGGTATCGCCGTGGGCGCGATACGAAGCGGAGAAATCGAAGCATCCGGACACGGCCGACGGTCATTTTGCAATGGCACAATGGTGCCGCAGGAACGGGTTGCGCGCCGAGCAGAAAACACATCTGACTCGGGCCATCGAGCTGGACCCGAATCATGCCGATGCGCGATCATCGCTGGGTTTTGTGCTAGAGGATGGCCGATGGGTCTTGCCGCAGAAAAAGCGGGCACGCAAGCCGTCAGAGGAGGATCTGGAAGCGCGGCGTAAGGCACGACGCGACGAAGAACTGGTTCGCAAAGCGGTCGCCGAATGGACGGTGAAGATACAGGCGATCTACCGCGGGCGACTGGAAGGGGAACCACCGGTCTCAGAGAAGTTCCGCGATGGGCGCCGGCAGATCCTCGAAGTTCGCGACCCGCTGGCAATCCCCGGGCTGGCTCGGACACTGGCGCAGGGCAAGGCCTCCACCCGTCGGCTGCTGGTCGAGTCGATGTCGCAGTTCGACGAGGCCGAGGCGACGATGAACCTGATCGTGATTGCGGTGCTGGATCGAGCGCCGCAGGTACGTCTTGCGGCAGCGCGAGCGCTGGATGCACGAAAGAGTGAACAGGTAATCGGGGAATTGCGTGGTGCGCTGGCTACGGAGGAGGAGTTCGTTCTGCGGAATGCGGCTTCGGCCCTCGGCGTGCTTCGTGCGAAGGAAGCGGTCGAGGACCTGATCCCACTGCTATCGACGACGACACATCAAAAGGTGCGCGTGGCCCTGCCGGTCTATCTGGACAGCGTGTATGACACGTTCGGATACGGGTGCCGGTATCGTTACGGCGGTCGGTCGGTGTACTATCGGCCGTCGTTCATCGGGGTGATCGGTCCGGCGTACCCGATGGGCACGGTGTATTACGACCAGGTGCAGACGGTCTCGGTGCATCGGACGGAAGTGCAGGAGGCGCTGATCGCCATCACCGGGGTGAATCACGGCTTCGACGAGTCGGCCTGGTGGGACTGGTTCAATCGGAACCGTGAGAAGCCCGCGCCCTGAAATGCGGAACGGCCTTTCAATTCTCAAGCGTCATTTCACAGGTCTTCTAGCCGACTCCGGCGGGTTTCTTCGCCGGCCCGGTGCCATTAGAATGTTTTGCCGTTAGGGCTTATATTAGTGTGGAATGAGCAGTGCCGACGGGGGACGCGGCGGGCAATTTACCCGCCGGACGGCCGGAATACACGACCCAGACGACCACCGCATGCCGGAGATCTTCGGCGCGGTGATCGACTCCGAAGGGAGGGACCGTGCCTCGAAAGAAGATCGAACTGGAGAACCACGTCGAGTCGTTGTCCATCCTCGATGCGGATGGCAATGCGGACGAGTCCCTGGTTCCCAAGCTGGAGCCGGCGGAGATGCGGAAGCTGCTTCGCGGGATGCTGCTGGCACGTCGGTATGACGAGCGAATGCTCAAGCTTCAGCGACAGGGGCGAATCGGGACTTACGGACCTGCACTCGGGCAGGAGGCGGCGTCGCTGGGGCCCGCGTATGTTCTCTCGAAAAACGATTGGATGATTCCGTCGTTTCGCGAGCCGGCGGGCATGCTCTATCGCGGCTGGCCGATGGACAAGTTGATTCTGTGGTGGGGGGGTAACGAGACGGGATCGTCGGTGCCAGAGGGGATTCGCGATACACCGATTTGCGTCCCGGTGGCCAGTCAGTGTTTGTACGGTGCAGGTGTCGCGTGGGGCTGCAAGCTCCGTGGCGACGGCACGGTGGCGCTCTGCTTCGTCGGCGATGGCGGAACCAGCGAAGGGGATTTTCACGAGGCGATGAACGTGGCGGGTGCGTTCAACCTGCCGCTGGTCTGCGTCATTCAGAACAATCAGTGGGCCATCAGTCTTCCGCGCAAGAAGCAGACGGCCTCGTCGACGTTGGCACAGAAGGCGCTGGCTTACGGATTCAACGGTATTCAGGTCGATGGCAACGATATCTTCGCCGTGTTGACGGCAGCCGGGGAGGCGGTCGATCGGGCGCGACGGGGCGGGGGGCCGACGCTGATTGAGGCGGTGACCTATCGGCTGGGCGTTCACACGACGGCGGACGATCCCAAGAAGTATCGCACGGAAGACGAGGTGGAGGCGTGGAAGTGCCGCGATCCGCTGGCGCGCTATTACAAGTATCTCAAGAAGCACGGCATCCTCGATGACAAGGCACGCGACATGATGGAGGAGGAGATCGCCGAGGAGATTACGGCGGCAGTGGAGAAGGCGGAGCGCTACGAGCCGGACGTCCTCGAACCATGGCGCTACTGCTTCGCGACGATGCCGAACTTCCTCGAAGGTCAGCTTGAGGAGTTTCAGGCGTATCTGGAGAGCGTCTCCGGAGGCGAGGGCCGTTCGAATCACAAGCGTTCGGAGCTGTCCGAGAACGTGCATTGACGACACAGGCGGCAGTATCGGCGGGCGGCAAGCCGTCGGCTTCAACCGCAGAACCAGCTTATTCAGGAAAGTGACAACGCTATGGCACAGATGACGATGGCAAAGGCGCTGAATCTCGCGATGCGGGAGGCGCTCGCGGAGGATCCGACGGTGCTCATTCTCGGGCAGGACGTCGGCCAGGACGAAGGCGTCTTTCGAATTACCGAAGGGCTGCTCAAGGAGTTCGGCCCTGAACGGGTGATTGATTTTCCCGTAGCCGAGTCGGCGATTGCCGGTGTCTCCGTCGGGCTTTGCATCGCCGGGTACAAACCGATCGCCGAGATGCAGTTTTCCGGCTTCGGCTATCACGCATTTCATCAGATCGAGAACCACGCCAGTCGCTTTCGCAATCGCACGCGCGGGCGATTTACCTGCCCGATGGTCGTGCGCATGCCGTACGGCGGCGGCATCCGGGCGATTGAGCATCACAGCGAGAGCCGCGAGGCCATCTGGGCGCATCTGCCGGGACTCAAGGTGGTCATCCCGTCAGGTCCGCGGAATGCGCGGGCGCTTCTTCGGGCGTCGATTTTCGATCCGGATCCGGTGATGTTCTACGAGCCGAAAGCAAGCTATCGCGCCTTCAAGGAAGAAGTGCCTGATGAGCCGGAGACGATGGAGATCGGCAAGGCCCATGTCGTCCGCGCCGGCAGCGATGTGACCATCATCTCCTACGGCGCGTCGATGCGTCCGGTGCTCGAGGCGGTGGATGAACTGGTGGACGAGTACCAGCTCGACCCGGAGATCATCGATCTGCTCTCACTCGTTCCACTGGACACGGAGACGATCACCGCGTCGGTGAAGAAGACGGGCCGGTGCGTGGTGGTGCACGAGGCGCCGCGGAACTGCGGACCGGCGGCGGAGATCATTGCCCGCATCGTGGAAAATGCACTGGAGTTTCTGGAAGCCCCGATCCAGCGTGTAACGGGCTACGACCTGGTGCTGCCGTTCTTCAACCTTGAGAAACCGTACATGCCGGATCCGACGAAGGTGATCACGGCAGTTCGAGAAGTGGTGAACTACTAAGAAACGTCGAAACGTCGAAATCTTGAAGCCGATCCCGGAGCGCCGGGACAATCCGTCGGCTTCCGTGGAAAACAGCTAGAAGGCACAACATGGCAAAGGAATTCAAGCTACCTGATCTTGGCGAGGGGATTCACGAGGCCCAGGTCGTCAACGTGATGATCAAAGAGGGCGACACGGTCAAGGAAGATCAGATGATCATGGAGGTTGAGACGGACAAGGCGGCCGTCGAGCTGCCGGTTCCCTTCGCCGGCGTCGTCTCCAAGCTGAACGTGAAGACGGGCGACACGATCAAGGTCGGCGCCGTGCTGCTTGAAGTTGATGATGCAGGCGGTGGGAAGGCCGCGGCTTCAAAGCCGGCGGCGGCGCAGGCACCCACAGAAACCCGCAAGGCCAGTGCCCCTGCGGCCGCGGTCAGCGCGCCCTCGATGCGCAGCGAGGCGGCGGCCGGCGCGGCTCGCGGCGGTGACGGATCGATGTCGCGCGGAGCGGCCGTGGCTGAAGCACCGCGTGGCGATGAAGGCCCGATCCCTGCGGCACCGGCGATTCGCCGACAGGCACGGGAGATGGGAATCGATCTGCGTCAGGTCCATGGCACCGGCCCCGGCGGGCGAATCGTCCGCGAAGACCTTGAGCGCTATTCGATCGCCGGCCCGAGCGGGCAGGGTGCGGCTCCGACGATGGCGCCGCCTGCGCCGTCGCGCACTTCAGCGCCTGCGCCGGCTGCCCGATCTCAGACCGCTCCGCCCGTGGCTTTGCAGGCCGGCGCGGAAGCCATGCCGGACTTCTCGCAATGGGGATCGGTTCGCCGAGAGGCCGTCCCGCAGATTCGCAAGACGATTGCCCGGGCGATGGTGCGCTCGGTGCAGACGATTCCTCATGTCACGCATGCCGACGAGGTCGACGTAACCGATCTGGAGGCCTTCCGGAAGGAACAGTCCGCGATCTTCGAGGAGAAGGGAGCGAAGCTGACGCTGACGGCGTTCGTGGTCAAGGCGGTGGCCGGGGCGCTGCGACAATTCCCGCAGTTCAATGCGTCTTTCGACGAGGCCGCCGGCGAGATGATCTACAAAGACTATGTGCATATCGGCGTGGCGGTCGATTCGCCCAAGGGGCTGATGGTGCCGGTGCTGCGCGATGCAGACCGCAAGGGGCTGCTGACCATCTCGAAGGAGCTCAAGGAACTGGCCGATCGTGCCCGTGAGTTCAAACTGGACATCGCCGACATGCGCGGCGGCAGCTTTACAGTCACGAACGTCGGCGCGCTGGGCGGGACGATGGCCACACCAATCATCAACTGGCCGGAGCTGGCCATCCTCGGCATGGGCAAGCTGGACTGGAAGCCGGTCGTTCGGAATGGGCAGGTCATTCCGCGGAAGATGCTGCCGCTGTTTCTCTCGTTCGATCATCGCGTGATCGACGGCGCCGACGGGGCGCGGTTCATCCGTGCGGTCATGGGCTACCTGGAAAGTCCGCTGAATCTGTTGCTGGTCTCGTAAGGCGTGGGTGGGCATGACGGAGGCCGATCGGGCGGAACTGGTGCAGCAGGCGGCAGGCGGCGACGGCGACGCCCTGCAAAAGCTGATCCTGCACTATCACGGGCCGCTGCAAGGCAAGATCGAAGGCCGGATCAAGGCCACGCTCCGCAGACACATCGACGCCGAGGACATCCTCCAGCAGGCCTACATCGCCGCGTTTGAGTCGATCGGCGCGTGCAGCTTCGACGGGCCGGGCGGTTTCTATAAATGGCTGGAGACCATCGCCGTCGAGCGGCTCAGCCAGGCCGAGCGCGACCTGCGCCGGCAGAAACGTGACATCGGCCGCGAGGTTCACGACGGCTCGCGGTTGCCCGCTTGGCGCAGTCCGGACTCATCCTATCCCGACCTCTTCGCACGTCTCTCCGACGGCGGCTCCACGCCCAGTCGACAGCTCTCACGGGCGGAAGCCGCTGCGGCGGTCATGACTTCCCTTGCCCGGCTCTCCGCCGACCAGCGGACGGTGATCCGGATGCGGTTCCTTCAGGACCGGCCGGTCCCCGATATCGCCGCCACGCTGGAAAAGTCCCCGGACGCGATCTACATGCTCTGCCACCGTGGGCTGAAGGAGCTTCAGCGCCTGCTGGGGACGGTTTCGGAGTTCCTAATCGCCCCTCAGCCTCGGTAATCGACGGCTTCATTTCAGGATTTTCCTCGTTAGCTCACTGCTCTAATGGCATTCGTTGAGTAGTAGTTTGTCATGTCAATACGACGTTGATTTGACTGACCGAGTCTGCGCGCGTGTAGCGCGTGGCTGTGCTTTAGTCTTTCGACATGGAGGCTATGATTATGAAGCGGTTTACCACATTGTCATTGCCGGAGTGGTTTTATTCGCAACCCACACTGCCATTGGAGAGCCACGAAGTGAGTGCGCACCCGCACCTAGCCTCGCCTTCAGTGAGGATACTCCCTCGGTTCAGACACACTCGAATGGTGGTCTTGTGGCGTATGATGGAAGGCTGTACCTGTGGGGCGGGATTTTTGGGACGACCAATACAACCCGTCTAGAGATTTACGATCAGGGGACGCAGACGTGGTCAGACGGAGCGCCGATGCCCGAGGCACTCCGCGGGATGGGTGAATTCGAGTTAAATGGTCTCTTGTACTCGGTCGGCGGCGAGCGGAATCCATCGGGCAGCTTTAGCAACAAGGTGCTTCGGTACGATCCCGGCACCAATACCTGGCAGCAGCTCAATAACTTCCCGACGATCATTTGGGATCCGCAGGCGGCTGTGTGCGATGGCCGTGCCTTCATGATCGGCGGCCGTCATGGTTACGGCCAGACGTACGACCATGTGTACGAGTATTCGCCCGGGACCGATTCATGGTCGCTTCGCGCGCCGATGCCGTATCACGTCATGAAAGCAGGCGTAGCCTGTTACGGTGGGCGCGTTTTTGTCTTCGGCGGTAATCACAAGATCAGTGAGGCCAGCAACGAGTGGGTTCGCCACGTTCAGGTCTACGATGTAGCAACAAATTCTTGGCAGTTCTTTGCCAATGCCATGCCTCGGCAGCATTCCGATGCTACGGCCATCGCCTACGGCAGCAGGATATTTGCATTTGCACATCGGGTGTTTGATGACGGTCTGGGCCAGTTTGTCGACAACGAATCAGTGGACATTTACGACCCGGTTGCTGATTCCTGGAGCCAGCAACCGCTGAGCTGGCCGCTCTACAACGGGATCCACACCAGCGCTGCCGGGATCAACCATCATGCTTACTTTGTCGACTGGTACACGCCGTCAAGTGAATACTCCAACCAAGTGTTCCGGGTCAACCTCACCGCTGGTACCAGCCAAGACTGCAACAGCAACGGCGTGCCTGACGAATGCGAGCCCGACTCCGACGGAGACGGCGTCATCGACGCCTGCGACGGTTGTCCGGATGATCCGAACAAGGTCGCACCCGGCGCCTGCGGCTGCGGCGTGGCCGATATCGACACGGACGGCGACGGGGTGCCGGACTGCATCGACAACTGCACGCTCACGCCAAACCCCGATCAGGAGGATTGCGACGGGGACGGCATCGGGGATGCCTGCGACGACGACATCGACGGCGACGGCGTTCCCAACGAAGTCGACGTCTGCCCCAACACGCCAAACTGCGAGTCGATGCCTGATGGCCGCCCGCGGCTCGACATGAACGGCGACTGCAACGTCAACAGTTTGGACATTCAACTCATCGTCGACGCGGTACTCGCGGGATGCTCCGCTTGCTCGGCGCCATGATTCTCGAGCCGGCCAGAGAACGGCAAGGCGTAGGCCCGGAGAATCCTTCGATCCTCCGGGCTCTGCCTTTTTTCCCTCTTGAGGCCTCGACCGTCCACCGAACTCGCCCCAAGCCCACGGAACGCGGTCCATTGATTCGACAGCGCTGCCCCGCGCCGGAGATCATCCATGCAAGTGGGTTTACTCCTCCCCATGAGACCGGACCGAGTTCCGTAGGCTTGAACGCGGCGCTCATATGACCCACAATTCCTCTCATGCGCGCATGGAGCGGGTGGTTCCACGTCAACGGTAACACCTATGGGACTTGGCTACGCGGCGACCCGCGCGGCTGGCGGGCACGCCATCACCGAGAGCACGTCGAAGGAGACTACAAGTGTCCACCCCCACCGGGAAAGTACGACCGGCTTCGCACCTCGTCTCAATCGCTTATGAGGCGATCGCCGATCCGCCTCAATGCTGCCGCACGGCGCATTGCCTGTCACGTTATGGTTGAATCTCTCTCTCGGCGGGGCGTCGAGGTGATCGCCCTGTGCGTGGACGATCATCACTATCACATCCTGGCTCGATTCCCCAAGCCCACGGAATTCGGCCTCGTCCATCGGGGCGGAAACATTTCTTCAGGTTCGGTAATCGGCGCAACGCCGGAAAAGGTTCAAGGCCGAGGGCCGAGTTCCGTGGGCTTGAATGCGCCGACGCGCAAGGACGGCAACGACATCCTGGCCGTCATTCGCCATCTCGTCGGTGTCGCAAAGAAGGAAAGCGCCCTTGCATTGTCGAAGGCGGGGCACTGCGAAAAGGGAGCCGGAGGCATCTGGGCCAAGCGCTGCCGCGCCTTGTCCGTGAAGGATCGCGCCCATCAACTGAACGTGTACCAGTACATCGTCGAACACGCGCAGCGCGGTGCCGCGGTGTGGACGTTTCGGGATCGGCCGCAATAAGCCCACGGAAATCGGTCCATTGATTCGACAGCGCTGCCCCGCGCCGGAGATCATCCATGCAAGTGGGTTTACTCCTCCCCATGAGACCGGACCGAGTTCCGTGGGCTTAAGGTGTCGGAGAAACAACGTGATCCTCGCTGACAAGCACCTTCCACTTCTCCCGCCAGAAGGAATCGGGCTTGGGGGCCGGGTCGTGGGGCATCTTATGGATGCGGACGATTTGCAGGTCGCGGTCCACGGTGACGAAGGCGCCCCATTGCTTGTCCGAGTGCTTGAGGTCAAGAATAAACCACGGGCCGGTCCCGTCGGTGACTTTCTCGGAGGAGCGGGCCAGTTGATTGATGCAGCCGACATCGTCGAGCCGGGGCGCTGCCAGCGTGCGCCGGACATCATCGGCATCATTGACAAAAGTGTTGTCATCCGTCGTCGACAGGTCGAGGAAGGCATAGGCGTGAATCGCCCGCGACGGCTTGAACGGCACGCGCGGCGAGAACGGCGGACCGATGCCCTCGCCTTCTTCGAGCATCTTTCGCGGGTCGATGATCATCATGTCAGGCACGATGTCCCACTTCGTCAGCGGCGGCGGGTCCGTCTCTCGCGGCTCGTAGAATCCGTCCAGCTTGTTATTGACTCCTTTGGCGACGATCGCATGGTGGCCGGGGCCGAAGAAGTCTCGCTCCAGCCAGATGGTTTTATGCACGTTATCGTCCGACCAATGGGGATCGCCCTGGTGCCAAAGTGTCGCTCGAATCGTGCGCGCCACGGGATCAATGATGCTGAACCTCGAAGGGTATTCCCCGATGTCGCTGGCAATGGCAATGACCTCGTCGCCCGGCAGGCCGTCCAGATCGGCGGCCATCAGACCATCGCAGCGCCAGCCGCGCGAGAGGTCGCAGTCGGGCCAGTTCAGGTCCGAAGACAGGTCCATGTCCCAAATCTCCTTCCCGTCGTCATCAAATGCGAGGATGGTCTTGTGCGCTTCGGGCGGAATCTCCGGCGCGGCGACGACAAGGGTCTTGCCCGTCGCTCCAAGTTCGACGGCAACGGCGGACTTGACGTGGTTCGGCTCATTGAATCGATAGAGCGGTTGCCACTGCGAGCTTGTGCCCCGCTGCACAACCACAAGATTGTCGATTCCCTTGGCGGCCGTAATCGGTGCAGACGCGCTGCCCAGGCCTGAGAAGAGCCACACGATTCCGGTGATGGCCGCGATCAGAAGGACCGCGCGTCCTGCGAACCGCCTCCGGCGTCGGCTTCGCTCGTAGGATGCCACGCGCCGACCGGATCGCAGGGCCGCGAGCACCTCTGCCGCGGTCGTGAAGCGGTCCTCGCGCCGTTTGGCCAAGAGACGCATCGCGATGCTGGCCAGTGCAGGGTCGCAGGTCTTGCCTTGTAGAGTCGGTTCGGGGGGATCGTTGCTAAGGATTTGATGAATGACTGCGGTCGGCGTCTCGGATCGAAACGGCACACGACCGGTCAGCATTTCGTAGAGCACGACGCCGGCCGAGTAGAGGTCGGTGCGATGGTCGATGTCCTCATCGCCACGCGCCTGCTCGGGGCTCATGTATTGCGGCGTGCCGAAGGATTGCTCCGGCAGGGTAAGCTTGGTCTGCGACGAGAGCACGCGCGCGAGGCCGAAGTCGGCGATTTTGAGCATGCCGCCTCCTTCGTCGTGATTACCCGCCGGCTTATCGAGCAACAGGTTCGCGGGCTTGATATCACGATGGATCAGCCCGGCCTCGTGCGCGGCAGCCAGGCCGCAAAGGATTTGTTCCGTCAGCTTACGGATGGCGTCCGCCGGCAAGGGCCCCTGCTCACGGATCATGTCCGCCAGGGTCGGGCCGTCGATATGCTCCATGGAGATGAAATGAACACCGTTGTGCTGGCCGACGGCGTGGATCGTCAGGATGTTCGGATGATGCAGTCCTGCGGCGGCCTGGGCCTCCCGCTGAAAGCGTGCCAGCGCCACGGCATCTTCGGTCATCTCGGGCCGGAGCAGCTTGAGCGCGACGAATCGGCGCAGCGCAGGTTCGTAGGCCTTGAGGACGATTCCCATGCCGCCGCGGCCCAAG
Organism: uncultured Planctomycetota bacterium; assembly: GCA_900696465.1. Lineage (GTDB taxonomy): Bacteria > Planctomycetota > Phycisphaerae > UBA1845 > UTPLA1 > UTPLA1. The sequence continues at coordinate 17,093 of CAADGE010000032.1, read as the reverse complement.
TATTCGATGATGCGGTAGGGTCCAAGCTCGGCGCGGTACTCGGAATCGGCGGACGGCGCAAGCAGACCCTGACGCACGAGTCCTTCGATGGTCTGATCCTGCCAGTGGAGATTCCCGAGCGTGGCGAAGTGGTGCTTCAGCTCGCCCGCAATGTCGGGATGTTTCGCGGCGATCTGGTCATGGTCGATGGGTTCTCCTCGAGCGCAGCGGTCGTGCAGCTCGGACAGGATCCGGCCGATGCGCACCTCGCGCGTTTCAATCGGTGTTGATTGCTGTTCAGGCACAAACGAACCCGATACGAGCCCGGCTGCGTGGTCGCGATATGCGCCCGACGGTTGCAGCGATCGGCTTCCAGAGCGACGGGTGCCAGACGGCGGTCGTCGATAGAGATACAGGATATCAGATTTCTCGTCGGATGTCAGCCCGATGGCCTCGCGTGGAGTGGGTGGCGTGGACGAAGCGATAGTAATGAAGATCGAACACAGCTGGTCAGCGTATCTATCATGCGATTGAAAGACTTCGCAGATTGTGATTGCATCCGCGGTGGTCGCATGAAGGCCGTGACGCAGCCATGGGATTCGAATTACGGGCTGCCGGACCGGGACGGGGCTACGGAGAGAAGGCCACCGCCTGGCGTGTGAAACCGAATCAGCCGATCCTGCCGCTAAAGGGCCGCAGATACGTCGGTTGAGATTGCTCTGAAATACTTCGTTACAGCCATCGTGCAATACGTTAAAACGACATTTTGCGGCACGACCTCGCATATAACTCCGAAGGATTCTCATTCTGGCACGCAGTTTGCCGGTCTGTAACAGGCCAGTGTTCGGGCATGCCGGGCAGTCGCCTGCGAGCGCCTCCGGGTCGGCGTGCCGGGAAACCTACGTGCATATATGATCTGGCGCTGACCGGGTCGACAGGATGCTGAACATGCCGCTTGATTATCGCCGCCATCCGCTGGTTCGATTCTTCTCCAGCATTCGCGTGGGCGTCGGCCTGCTGGTGGCCATTCTGGTCTATGCCTGCTTTGCATCGGCCTTGCCGCAGGTGCGCGGCGCCGTCGAGATGACGGAGATGCAGATTTTCCGTCACTGGATCTTCACCAGTTTGATCGTGCTGTTCGCCCTTGTCCTGATCCTGGCGACCCTCCTGCGCATTTCATTTCGTATGGTAAATCTCGGTGTGCTGACGGTGCATACCGGGCTCCTGATGCTCGTGGTCGGGTCGATCGTTTACTTTGCGAGGAAGATTGAAGGCGACACGCTGGTCCTTTCGCCGAAGGTTCAGATTCTCAGTGTGTCCGGTGGGCAGGAGCGCCTCCTCGGCGAGGTCCTCGCGGAAGCGGGTCAGTCGTGGTCGAGCAACATGCCGGCGTTCGGCGGTGAGATTCGAGTGGATATCGCCGAAGTGGATCGCGACGAGATCGGTCTGCCGGCGAATGCTCTGCTCGTTGCGAAGATCGGCACGGAGTCGCAGAATCTCATTGCGAGCGCAGGCATGGATGCGGAACTGCTCAGCGGACGGCTCTTCGCGCGACTCAATCCATCTCGTCCGGTCACGAAATTCTACGACAACGAGACGGCGGCACTGTACATCCGCAAGGCGACGCAGGTGAGGCCGTCGAGCGTTTTCGCCGGTGCGGCGGACTGGTACACCATGTTGCCCATCGAGCGACTGCCGTATTACCGCGAGCGATTTCTCGATGAAGTTTCAGACATGGGTGTCGGCGCGCGTGCTGCGGCGAATGCCGGGGTGCTTGATGTCAACGGACAGCCCGTGGATTCGAAGCGGACGACGCCGGTCGCCGAGTTCGCTGGTATCACGCTGCCGACCGGCTGGCTCGAACACTGGCGAATGCCGGTCGAATTGGAACGCACTGAATTGCCGTTCGATATCCGGGTCACGGGCTATCTTCCTTACATCGCCCGAATGCAATTTCAGCCGGTCGATTCCGGCGGCGCGCTCAATCCCGCGGCGCAGGTTCGTCTGGCTGTGGGCACGACGACGATCGACGAAGTACTGTTCGCGTTATATCCGGCACAGTCGATGATGCCGCGCGGCATTCCGGTTGAGTTTCGCTGGTTCGAGAACGAAAAGGCCATGACGGAGTCGCTCAAGCCGATGGCCGGTCCGCATGAGCTTTACATCGAGGTGAAGGAGCCGCCGCTGCAGAAGACGCTGCCGATCATCACCGGACAGACAATCAAGCTGGAGGGCACGACTTACCAACTGGTCGTCAAGGATATTCAGCCGAACTGGCCGCTGATGACGCCGGGGTTTGAAGGCGCTTCGAGCCCGATGGCGTCCGTCGATGTGACCTGCGAGGGCAAGTCGTATAACCGGACGGTGATACAGCGCTTCCCGGAGCTATCGCAGGATATTGATGAGGCCGGCGTGCGGCATCGCGAAGGACCGTACGATCCGAATTTGATTCTTCGTTACCGCACCAGCGCCGCGGGCTGGGTAACAGTTGCAGCCGCGCCGGATGCTGTGCCGCAACTGGCTGTGTACAACACCAGCGGGGCGGTGGACGTGAAGCCGCTGACGGTCGGTGAGTCGAACCGCGTGCTGATCATGGGTTCGCCGGTGAACTTTTCGGTGATCTCCCTGATGAACCGTGCCGAGAGCGTGGCGGTGCCGGTCGTGGAGCCGCTGGAGCGACGGCGACCGAACATCGCGGCGCGGTCGGCCTCCGCGATTCGACTGGAGATCACGCCGAAGGGCAGCCGCGAGACGGACTCGATTACGCGCTGGTGCATGTTCAGCCAGTATCCGCTTGCTGAGCCGCATCCGATCCAGATTCGTCTGCCGGGCAGCAGCGATACCTACGAGATCATCTATTCACGTCTGGAGCGTGATCTGGGTGCGACGATCATTCCCGGCAAGCTGAGCGTGAAGTTCTTCCCGGGTCGGAGAAACGTGGAGTCCTGGCGAAGTGACTTTCTTGTGAAGCTGGGCGATGCACCGCCGGTGCCGGGCGCGGTCTACACCAACCAGACATGCAGCGTCGGCGATTGGACGCTCTATCAGAGTGGCGCGGCGGGTGATCACTGGAGCTTTACGATTCTCGGCGTCGGAAATCGGCACGGCATTTTCACGATGGTGATCGGCTGCACACTGGTGACGCTCGGTTGTCTTTTTGCCTTCTATGTGAAGCCGATTCTGATCAACCGAATCCGTCGGCGGAGTGAGCAGCACCGCATCTGCCGCGAGACGATCGACCCGGTCCTGAATTGGGACGAGATGGAGAAGGAATTCGAGGCCGCAGAGGAGCAAGCGCCGGTTCATTCGGCAGCGGGGACGCGCGCATGAATATCGTACGATCGACGATCATTTTCGTAAGCACTGCATTTGTGTTCGGCAGCTTTGCCGCGCCGGGCATCGCCGCAGACACGCCGATGACACCTTCCTTGCAGGCCGCTGCCATCGACGGGCAGATCGACTGGTCGCGCGGCAGACTGATCGCCGTGCAGGACGAGGGGCGCTACAAGACGCTGGATTCCTTCGCGCGCGAGGCGATGTCCGCGATGCACGGTCGCGAGCATCTGCCCGGCCTTTCGCCGATGGCATCGTTGTTCGAGTGGATCTTCAATCGTGATGCCTATCTCGACACACCCGTGGTTCGCCTCAAGGACAAGGGCGTGCGGATACACCTGTCGGCGCACATGTCGGAAGCCGCTCGACAGCGAATTCAGCAAACCGGGATGATGACGCTGCGCGAGCTGGAAGACCCGATGGTGCAGCGGCTGATCGGTGAGCTGGAGCCGTCGGCGCCGATGGTCACGGCCATGCGCCGGGTGCGCAACGCGGAGGCCGTTGCCCGCTTTCTGGATCGCATGCTGCGGATTGTTCCCTCGCCGGATGAATCCGCGGACGCGCCGTGGTACACAATGGGCGAATTGCAGGCCAATCTGCCTCCGGAGCTGCTCGCCAAGGGAGGCATGTTTTCTCAACTGCACGCCGGTCTCGGCTTTGCCGTGCCGGGCATCTCGCAGGAGCAGGCGCTGCGCGTGATGTCGCCGTGGGCCGGGCTCTGGCGCGGATGGCGCGAGGGAGATGCGTCCAAGGTGCAATCCAGCATCAATGCGCTGGCGGAAATCCTGCCGACGCTGGCCGCGGACGGTGTCTATCCCGCGTCTGCGCAGCGCACCGCTGAGGCGACCTACTATGCGTGGGGTAAGTTCACATGGGGTTACTGGCTGTACCTGCTGGGGCTTCTGCTCGCGGTGCCTGCGCTCGTGACGCGCTGGCGCGCGCCGTGGGTGGCGGCCATGACCCTGCTGGTGATCGCGCTGTCGGTTCATGCCGTGGGCATCGGCCTGCGATGGTTCATCCTCGGTCGCATTCCTGTGGCCAACATGTTCGAGGCGATCGTCGGCTCCGCGTGGATCGGTATCGTCATCGCGCTTTTGCTGGAGTTTCGCTACCGGACGCGTTTTTCCCTGATCGGAGCACACGCCACGGGCTTTCTCGCCCTGGTGCTTGCGGGTTACGTGGTGCCCGGCGGCGGCACGCTGACCACCATCATGGGCATTCTCGATGACGTGATGCTCCGGATTCATACGGTGCTCATCATCGCCTCGTACGCGCTGATCTTTCTTGCCGCGGTGATCGCCGTCATTTATCTCTTCGGTTACTACTTTCATCGCAATGCCGCCCGCTCCGCGGAGTTCGGAGGAATCGTCGCGGTCGTTGGTCTGGCGCTCTGGCTGGTGATCGGCCTGGTCTTCGCTTCGGCACTCGATGCAACCGGGGAGTGGGTCAAGAACCCGAAGGCCACGCGGGCCTTTCTTTTTGCCGCCGCGGGTTGTGTTCTGATGCTCTCGCTGGTGGCGAGGCCGGGGGCATCGCCGCGGGCCATTGCGCTGCTCGTCAGCATGTTCGTGATGAGTCTCACACTGGCGATCGGCAGCCATGGTTTTGCGCAGGGCATCGCGGTGATCATGCTTGTCGGCGGGATTCTCTGGACGTGTGGAAACCTACTGGGAATCGTATTACGCGGTCAGTCGGCGATTGGCGGGCCTGTGCCCGCACTTGCCGGTGCCGGTGCAGAATTCGGCGCGACGCACGATACAGATGCGATCTGGAATGCGCGCAAGCCGCTGCTTGCCGGGGCAATGCCGGGAGACCGAATTGAGCAGGCGGCGACGATGACGCGTGGCGGATCAGGCGGCAGTGGAGCGGTCGGGCCGTCGAGCGGACTTCCGCGATGGCTGCAACACGCTGACTGGAGCCATCTGATCATCCTGAACATGGTCTTCGTGATGCTCTTTGTCGGTACGATCCTCGGTGCCGTGTGGGCGGATTACTCGTGGGGCCGGCCCTGGGGATGGGACCCCAAGGAAGTCTTCGCGCTGAACACGTGGATCATCTATGCGATCCTGATTCACATGCGCTTCGTCACAAAGAACAAGGGGCTCTGGACGGCCTGGCTCTCAATTGCCGGCTGTCTGATGATGGTCTTTAACTGGTGCTTCGTGAATTTCTACATCGTCGGGCTGCACAGTTACGCGTAGAAATTCAGACGAATGGCAATCCGCCGGTCTTGACTTGTTCCGAACACCAGCACGCGGGCCTCGCGCTTCAATACCTTCTTCTGCTACGGACCATACGTGAAGTTCACATGGTTCACGCCGTGGCAGGCGAGGGTGCACGTGCCTGTGAATCGGCCGGTGCGATTGAAGAATCGGCGACCGCCGACGATCGTCACATCAAAGTTGATCAATGCGCTGTGCTGTGCAGGGCTCCCGGATACGCCGTGCGGCGCATGGCAGGCGCTGCATGGCGTCTGACTGTTGACAATGTGAACCCGATGAAATGAGAAGCTTTCGTCATTGAGGATCGACGTGCGGTCGTGGCACTGGTAACACAGGGCGTAGGCCTGCGGCGATTCCATGGTGAAGTCCGCCGTTTCGTAGTTGGCGTTCAGCAGGAAGCTGAATCGCGAGCCGTGCGGACCGTTCGGCCCGAAGCCGCCAAGTTCGCGGGCGTCCGGGTTGTTGTGGCAGTCCTGGCAATTGATCACCGGCTTGCTTCGTGCTGCCGGCAGCAGACTGGGAACGTCGGCGCTGTTCCGCGATGGGAACAGGACCGGGTGCGCCGATGCCGCCGTGGGGAGCAGTTGCCGACGGATGTTTCCGATCGCGTCGCGCTGGCGAATGATTCGCTGCTGCACCGGCACGGGGTTATCGGCGTGGCACTTGAAGCAGACTTCGTAGTAGAACCGCGCCCGATCCGTTCGATTGCCTGTCGCCGTGATGCCGGAGACGAAATCCATCCCCGGCGGGACCAGATTGCCGAGGACGTTGATCTGCCGCGAGGCACCGAGGGGATTTTCCCGAACGGCGTGCGGGTTGTGACAATCGACGCACTCGACATGGGGCCGCATGGTCAAGGGATCTTCAGCGGGGTCGTGAATGTCGATGAAGCGGTTGGTGCGATGGCCGCTGCGCTGGTTGAGCACGCTGGTCATGTCGCGGGCCGGGAAGCCGCTGTGGCAATCCATGCATAGATCAAAGGATCGTGCCCGCTGGAGACGCTCGCGGTGCGGGGCGTTGTGCGAGACGTGGCACGCATTGCACGCGGCGTCGGACATTGACGCGAATGGAAGCTGCTGACCGTTGGTCAGTGTGACCGGGACATTTTTGCCGGACAGGGCGTGCGCGCTCGCGTTCCAGCCGTCCATGCGGTGACAGGTGTTGCACAGGGCGCCCTGGCGATCGGTGATTCGAAGAAAGTTGCCCAGCTCATTGTTGTGCGGATCGTGGCAGGCGATGCATTCGAGCTCGCCGCGCGGGCCGAGCTTGATTCGATCGCTGACCAGATCGGGTGAGCGAAGCTGCCGGTCGCGGTTGGAGAGCTGACGGTCGAAACGAAATCCGATGGGGTGATCGTCCGACAGGTCGTTGGTCAGGTTGCTCGGGCCGCTGGGCATGAAGGTCTGGTTCATCACGATCGGGTCCGTGGCCGGTCGGCTCTGTACGAGGCCGAGCGCGATGCTGCCGTCGTGGCAGGAGAGACACATCTTGCTGGCCCCGCCGGGCTGATCCATCCGGGCATCGAGCGTGCTGCTGGAGTAAATGCGATAGTAGGTTGTCGGGTTGTAACGGTTCCAGAGCGGTGCCTGCGGGTCGGCGTTGTGCGGTGTGTGACAGAAGATGCAGACTTCGGTTTCGTTCAGGGCGCGCACCGTGCCGCGACCCGATGCAGAGAGATTGTGCGGCGAGAGGAGGACACTCTCATCAGCGAAGGCGCTCGTGACGACGCGCAGCGATCCGATCAGTGCCAGCAGTAAGCCGTGTCGGAATACTCCGCAGGCCTTCGTGCGCCTGGCAGGTGAGCACGGGCCGCTATCGGACTTCATCGATCGTCGTCTTGTGCGCATCACGTCCTTCATGGTCATTCACGGGTCTGCATCTGTCGCAGATATTGAAACACCTGAACGCGCCGGTTGTATGTGTCCGCCACCCAGATTCGATCCTGTTCGTCGATGAAGATGCCGGACGGCAGATAAAACTCGCCGGGGCCGCGTCCCTCGCCCCCCCAGGCCATCAGCAGGCGACCCTGCTCGTCGAAGATCTGCACATTCTCAAACTGGCTGTCGAGAACGTAGAGATGCCCCTCGCTGTCCACGGCGACATCGCGCGGCAGAGAGAAATCGCCGGCGGCATCGCCCTTGCGGCCGAACATGCGGCGCGGCTGACCGTCGTCGGCAAGAAGCTGCACACGGAAGTTCATCGAGTCTGCCACGGCCAGACCGATCTGCGGACTCCAGCACATTCCCGCCGGGTAGTTGAACTCTCCCAGACTTTCGCCGCGCCGGCCGACGCGACGCATCTCGCGACCGTCGGCGTCGAAGGCGATGCATGCTTGCAGTGCGGTATCAAGCACCCACAACTGCCGGGCCGAAGGGTTCCATGCGAGGGCGGTCGGGCGCTGAAGCAGGCCGGTTCCGATGGTGCGGACGAATCGCCCATCGGCTTCGAAGATGAAGACGGCCGCCCCTTTGCTGTCGGCCACGGCGATGCGATTGTCAACCACGGTCACGCATGCCGGCCACTGGAAGGACTGCTGGGGTGGACCGGTGATCGTCCGAAAATCTCTCGAGACTATATCCAGTATGTATACAGCGTGATTCTGGCCGTCGGCGACGTAAACACGATCCGCATGGGCGACAACGCTGGTCGGCGTGGAAAAGGCGACTTGCGGTTCGGGCCCGGCCAGCAATGACTTGAGCCCCCACGCCTGCGGTTTGCCCAGACTTTCTTCGCCGGTGAGTTCCCCGATATAGCGGATGCGCGGTATGTCCGGCCGTGGTGGCCACTCGCGCGACGGTGAGACTTCGGGGAAGACCGGACGCAGCGGCTGCTGGCAGCCGACGGCCACCATGCTGAGCAACAGGATGGTCGACATGCGAATCATCCTCTCGGCCTCCCGATGACCGGAATCTCCCGGCGGACTTTGATCCACAGCGCGAGCGTGTTGTCGGTGGACGTGGGCAGATCGAGCATGTCGTACTCCGCCTCGACGAGAATCGTGAAGAGTCCGATGCGATAAGAGACGGAGGTGGTCAGGTCCACGCCCTGCGTTTCTCCGAAGAGTGAATCATTCTGGTAACGATACAGCGCCGCGGAGTTCGACTCCAGATTGCGACCCAGAACGTAGCGATGGGAGAGTCCCAGGTCGACCAGCGTGGACGCGCGCGGTTCCAGCGGGCGCAACCCCTCGAATCTGAAATAGGATGTCGCGCCCCGGGCGTTGAGCTGGTGCTGTTCATTCTGCAGGAGCGTGACATCGCCGTTTACGTGGACGGCGTGATAAGGATCGACGCCGTCGTCATTGAACTCGTATTCCGGGCCGATCGACCATCGCTCCTGCCGGTAAATCGCACCGATACGGTGCCGATTGACGTTGCGATCGCGGAACAGCAGGTAGCGCTGCGGGTCGATTCGTTCATCCTGCCAGCTCATGGCGTAGTAAGGAGTCAGGCCCATCTCAAAGGCCTGCTGAACACGCAGGTCGATCCGATCGCGGTCCACGCGAAAATCGTTGAAGGCCCGGTAGGTGTAGCTGACCAGGACCGTCTGCCGGTCGGTGATGAAGCCGCTGGGGATGCGCTGCAGCGCCGTCAGGTCGCGTGTGCGAATGACAAAGTAGTCTCGACCTTCGAGATAGATGCGAATGCCGTTCGGATCGCGGACGATGATCGAAAAGCGGTCGATCTCGCGCTGTGCCAGGTAGGTCGGCAGGGGATCGCGAAAAGTGACGGATTCATCCAGCACGACTCCGTGACGTCGGCCGTCGTTAGTTTCGGACTGGGAATGAAGATAAGAGAGGTTGCCGGAGAAGTTACCCCAGCGGTTTTCCTTGTTGAGTGAGAAATTGGTAATCCCGCCCCATTCTTTGTAGTCGGCATTCTCATCGGTGTCCTGCCGAAGCCCATACATTCCCAGCGAACTGGTGAGGAGGTTTTCGAGCTGGTGCGTAATTCCCCAGTCGCCGCGGTGGGTCTTCGTACGGAGTTCATAGAAGCGCTGATCAAGATACTGGTAGCGGTAGGTGGTGAAGAGCGAATCGGTATGCTGAAGCCGGAGCTGGGGGGAGAACTCGTACGCGTCGCGGGCCAGGTCGCCTCGCTCCTCCTCCAGCCGTATCAGCGTGTCGAAGCGGCTGCGCTTGTCCACACCGAACTGGATCGAGTCAGACAGGGCGAAGTAGTTTCTCGTGGTATCGAAGCGCGTCTTCGTTCCGCTGTATCGGTCGCTGCGCCGTTCATACTCGTACTCGATGTTCAGCGCGTGATCGTCCGTCGGCTGCCAGGTGGCTTCGTAGCGGAACGTGTCCTCACCCTGCTCCTCCTGATCCTGCAAGTACCAGTTGGCCGAGCGGCTGCTGAGCTTGTCGAAAAGATGGTCGAATGTCAGCCGCATGGGCAGTTTCGGATCGTTAAAGAAGACGCCGGCGCCGTAGCGCTCGCGCGTACGGTCAAGACTCGGCAGAAACGGCCGGGGCACGCGGTCGTCCAGGAGTGAGGCGTAGCCGGTGGCGGAGACTTTGCCGGCGGGAAAGGCCTGCAATCGGAGATCGTACTCGAGAATCGTGCCGTGGGGCGTCTTGGTCTTGTCGAAGAAGAGCCCGGAGCCGCTTTCCGTATAGCGTTCCTGTGACAGACCGCCTCGTATCATGGCGTCGTATTGCAGCACGCGTTCATCGATAATATTTCCACGTCCCGTGAGACTCATCGTCTCCTGGAAGAGATACTGCTTGTTGGTCTGCGCGAATCGTGGCACGCCACGATCCTGTGCGTCCGTCCGCACGGTCCGTCGCTGCAGTTCGCCATCGAAGCCGAGTTCGAGGGTTAATTCGTTCAAGCTCATGTACGGGTGCGTCGGGCGCGGGGCGTCTTCGACCGGCACCGTCGTTTCACCGTTCGATGCATCGTCGACGGAGGGCTCGCGGCCGGCAGCGCGCACCGGTCGAGCCCAGCAGACGCAGCAGACTCCCAGGAAGATAAGTGCGGTCGGAAACCTCATGCGCAACCATGACGTCGCTCAGCGACGGGCAACGGGTACGGTTCCTCCCGGGCTGACGAGGCGGCCAGATCAGGAGCAGGCCTCGCTTGTGCGTCGGGTTGATTGATATCGCAAAGTATCGCCCACGGACGCACGCTGTCCAGCGGGACGACGGCCTCGATCGCCGATGTGATACCCGGTGACTTAACAGCGACTTTCGAGGACGATATATTCGGCGGCACATGCAACCGGCGCGACACCCACGACGACTGGCAATCTCCGGACCGCGACGCCTGGCGGCCATGTTCGGCGTCGCTGCCCTCGTCGCGGCCTTGATCGCCTCGTGTGCGGAAAATAGCTCGTCGCAAAGCGAGATTTCCGAGTACGACACGGAACCGGCACCCGCGCGTCTCGCATCCGTGTCCGAAATCCAGAACCTTCTGGCGCGCGGCCTCATTGGCAGCGCCCACGATTTTCGGCAGGACGACGGTCGCCCGCTGGACCTCTGCACGCCATGTCATACTCCACACATCGCCGTCGGCCGCGCTCCGCTGCTCGACAAGCGACCGCAGGATCTCGTCGCGCTTCGGCCGTATCAGGCGCTGGGTGTCGAGCTGGACGACAGCTCGCTGCTCTGCCTGAGCTGTCATGACGGCGTCATGGCCAGCGATGTCTTCAGCTTCGCGCATGCCACACAGTCGCCGGTCCCGCTGGGAACGTCGTGGATCGGCACCGGCAGCTTGTCGAGCCATCCGGTCGGCGTGAGGTATCCGCTGACGCAGGATACGTATCATCCAGCGTCTGCGGTGACTTCGGATGGTCGGATCAGGTTGCCCGATGGCCGTGTGCAGTGCGTTTCCTGTCACGATCCTCATAACACACATCGTGTTCGCGGTATGCTGGTCCGATCGAATGACGGCAGCCGGCTCTGCCTCGCCTGCCATCGCCTGTAGGGGCCCCACGTTGAAGCCAGGAGCCGGAGCATCCCGTTCACAAACCGTCGTCGCCGCCGGTATTGCGCTCTCGACGATGTTTGCGATCCTCTTGCTGTCGCATCTGGGCGCCTGTTCGATGGATGAAGCGCGGATGCGAGCAACGCTCGCGGGCGCCACTTACCCACCGGCGCCGCAGCCGCCGCGTGCGGTCGCGCTGGGCAATCTGCGCAGTGGTCCCGCGCCTTCAGACGCGAAAGTGCGGATGTCTCTCTTACTCTTCGGCGAAGAACCCGAGTCGCCTCTTGCCTTCGTTCGTCCACTGGTCGTGGGGCTCGACCGCGGCGGGGTTTTGGTCTGCGATGCGGCGCTCGGCGCGGTCCTGCGCTGGGACAGCCGGACGACGGAGCTTAAGCCGGCCAGACTATCGCCACGTCCAGCGCGTCCCGTGGCGGCCGAAATCGCCCCGAATGGCGATGTTCTCGTTGCGGATGCCAGGAACGCGGCGGTGTATCGCTACGACTCGCGTGGCGAGCTTGTGCTTCAGTATTCAACGACGAACTTTCGGCCGGCGGCGATGCTGTCGGTGGGTGACGAAGTCTGGGTGACGAACGTGCTGGGACATCGTATCGAGGTCTTCGACGCCGGAAGCGGGCGTTATCTGCGATCGATCGGGCGGCGAGGTGGTGGGGCAGGTGAGTTTGGCGCGCCGCTCGGTCAGGCGCGACGGCCCGACGGCCACGTCTGCGTTGTCGACGCGCTCAATGCGCGGGTGCAGGTGCTGAACCCGATGGGGGAGCATGTGCGAACGATCGGCGGGCCCGGTGATCTGGTCGGATATTTTGGTCGGCCGAAGGGGGTGGCCGTGGGACCGGACGGCACGGTGTTTGTGACCGATGCGGCCAGTCAGCGCGTGCACGCCTTCGATGCCGATGGTCGGGCACTACTGGCCTTTCCGGAGCCGGGTCGGCGATCGAGCGACGCGCAGCAGATCGGGATGCTTTCGGTTCCCGGGGGCATCTGCATCTCCGCGACGAGTCCGCTTCAGGACCCCATGCTGCCGGACGGGTTCGAGCCGGCGTATTACGTGCTGGTTGCCGAGCAACTGCTGCGGCCGGGCGTTCGCGTGTACGCATGGGGCGGGTCGAGTACAGCGAAGCGCGATACCAATGCGGCACATTCGGCTGAAGTCGTGGCGCCGTGGCGCGAGGGGCAGGCAGTCAATCCGCACTGGTCGGCGTCAAGTTGCCATGTCTGCCACGCCGTGCAGGGAGGAGAGATCGTTCCGCGCCGATTACTTGCCGATGCCATGCAGCCGGCCGGAAGCGAGGCGTCGATCGACGCCTCTCCCGCGACTGCGGATGCGCTGTGCCTTTCATGTCACGACGGTTTGCGCGCTCTGGCAGAGTCGCATCCGGTCGGTCGTATCGCCCGGACCGCGATGACCGAAGCGCCGCGCGACTGGCCGCTTGTCGAAGGTCGGCTGGGCTGTCTGACGTGCCACGACGTCGCGCGGCACTGTGATGCTACGGTTCGCCGGCCGACGGCGAACTCCTCGATGCTCCGCGCTTATGATGCGGCAGACCCGATGCAACTTTGCGTGCAGTGCCATCGGGCCGACGAATCGTGGCGAACCAACCCGCATCGAAATCTGGATGCGGATGGTCAGATCATCGGGGCGTCCTGCACGATCTGTCACTCGCAGACGCCTCCCATTGTCTCTGACGGACATCGTCGCAATGAACCGATGCTGCATGTCGATGGCTCGCAGCTCTGCCTGACCTGCCATCGTCGGCATTGGGATGTATCGCCGTTGGGGCACATTGATCGTGTCGCAAGTGAGGCGACGCTTTGCGTCATGCAGGCCCGCGCTGCAGAGGGCGGCCCGGCATCCGGCGGCAACGGATTTACGCCGTCGAACACAGGTTCGCCGCAGCACCCGTTGCTGCCTCTCTCGAAGAACCGTGTGACGTGTTACACCTGCCACAACCCGCATCAGCCGGGCCTGTTTCCCGACGATTCGCCGATGAATGTCGTTTCCACCGCTCCGGAAGATGCGCACGCGTCGCTTCGCGTTGGCAGCGAGACGCTGTGCATCGAGTGTCACGCAAAGTGAGTGCGTACCCTTGACGCGGTCAACCGATGTTCCAAACACAAGTGGCAAACCACAATTACCAGTCACGGTCCAGCGGGAGGCCCAGTTCGCGCTTCTTGTCGATCATGCGGCGGAACTGTTCCGCCGTCGATTCCTCGCAGTCGCCGCCCCAGCATTGTTCGTACGCCCACTCGTAGAAGGCCTCCCACGCGGCGTCTTCGTCATGTGGCAGCGGCAATTCGTCCTCCTGTGACACCGGCGAATCGCCGGTGTCGACTTCGTCCACGGCGTCTTCTTCAGGGGACTGCAGAGCTCCGCTTTGCTCCGATTGCGTCGCCGACTCGCCGCCGCCTTCGCCGTCGCCCATCATGAACGACTCGCCCTCGCACTCGTCGGGGATGCCGTTCTCGTTGACATCCTCGCTGATCTCGGCGGCGATGTCGCAACCATCGGGAATCCCGTTCTCGTTGCAGTCGTCGCAGGCGGGATCGTTGTCACAATCGGCGAGGTCGCACTCGTCAGGTATGCCGTTCTCGTTGCAGTCGAACCTCCCAAACGGTGGACCCAGCTTGAGATCGCACTCGTCGGGATACTCGTTCCCGTTGCAATCCGGGCTCACCCACTCATCGCCGTCGGGGTCGCTCGGGTCCACGTCGCAGTCGTCCGGCACGCCGTTTTCGTTGCAGTCGTACTCACACTCGTCGGGGATGCCGTTTTGGTTGCAGTCGGCGCTGGCCTCCGTAAGGATGTCGTAGTCATCCGGCACGCCGTTCGTATTGCAGTCCGGCTCGCATTCGTCCGGGATACCGTTCTCGTTCAGGTCGGCGCTCGTCTCGTTGGCGATGTCCTCGTCGTCCGGAACTTCATTGCCGTTGCAGTCGATGATCTGGATTTCCAACGGCGGCAGTTCGCAAGTGTGGAAGCCCATCAGCAGTGTGGCGACGAAGCAGGGAATATCTTCGACGGTCACGTCGCCGTCGTTATTCAGGTCGAACGGACACAATTCCACCAGACTGAAACACTGCTTGGGCGGGTTGGTCGCGAGCAGGAAGTCAACGAACGGCTGGATATCCAGGCCGTTGATAAAGCCGTCGCGGTTCACGTCGCCCTTGTTGCAGGGATAAGCGTTCTCCTGATTTTCTCTGATGAACTCCGGAAGTATGGTGACGCGCAGTTCGTTGTAGTTGTCTTGAAAGAATCCGCCTTGATGGAGTCCTCCCCGACCCTCCCAGGCCACCATTGCCTGCCCCTGTGCGCCGTAGACGACGGTATGTCGGCCACTTTCCGCGAGCCGCCTTACTCCAGAGCCGGCATCGCCGATCGGCTGGTTGGAGACGTTGACACGAAAGTCTTTTCCCATCGGTCGGCCGTCAGCATCGAAGTAAATTCCTTGAATCTGCGAAGCCACGCCGACCGCATCGCCCGTTGAATTCCAGACGACGATGAATCGCCCGGCGTGCTCCTCCTCCATCGTCAGGGCGACCGAGGGGTGCGCCGCCGCCGGCGCGTGCGGTGAAAGGCCGCTGAGTGAGTAGGTATCGACGGTAAACGACCCGGCCGGCCCCTCGCCGGCGGCCGGGTCCGGGTCGCGCAGGCCAGCGATGGGGTCGAACTTGAAGCGGCGGGCGTAGATATGTGCAATCTGGAAACAGTTCTGGAGACTGAACCCCGCCCAGACGACAACGACATTGCCGAAGTCGTCCATGGCGACGGCGGGGGAAACTTGATCGGAAAGCAAAAGCTCGGTTGTAGGGTCATTGACCAAGACGGCATCGCCGATCGGCGTTCCTCCCGCGCTGAAGGCATGAAGCATGATATCATACGTAGTATCTGCAGCGCTTGGTTCCTCCGGCTGCGCCCAGCTTACCACGTAGTACCCATCGGACCTCATGCTCAGGGCCGGCTGCCATGCCCGGCTGCAACCGAAGCCGAGGACCGAGCAATCACATGATTCCACGGGATCGCCCTCATCGCGGTTCGGGCCGTGCAGCGCCGCGTTTTCGTCCGGTGTGGGCGGACACATGAAAGTGTCGTGGTTCTGCCATGCGACACGAGACGCGCCGTTCGAAACACCTGCGGACGGCGCCGAGTTCACTCGTGTGTCGGACGGCGAGACAGGAATGCCTACGGGATTAGGCGGGGAGTCAATAGAAAAGAAGCTTTGCTGTAACAATACTCCTTCATTGGGTACCTGTTCACAGGGACCCTCAGGACAGGGGGGCCATCGGCACTCGCCGCATGCGGTGATCCAGGCCAGATGGACGTTTCCCGAACGACTGACGGCGACGGATGGCTGGGAGTGCGTCTGGCCGAGGGCAGTGAACTGTTCGTCGAACTCGCTGATGAAAATGGGCTCATTACCCCACGGGCTGCCGTCAGGGAGGAACCGCCTGGCGAGAATAAGATCGGCGGACCAACCGACACGTGCCCTGTAGGCGACGATGAACCTTCCGCAGTCTTCGATTCCCACCGTCGGCTCCCAGTAGTGAAAGCCGGCGTCGACGAGATAATCGTCGTAGGTGATGAGACCCAACGGGTCGCACTCAGCGATCGAACCGTCTGGAAGTGCTGTGAGGATAGTCAGGGAGACAATGAGAATAAAGCCAGTTGTCGTTCCAGATGTACGATGTTGACTTGGCATTGAAGGTCTCCTTTCCCCCAATGACTGCGAAACTGAACAGGTGTCTATCCTTTAACTCGGTCATTCAAATCTCAAATCGTCCTGCGACAGCGAAATACGACGACGAGTCAGAATGGTAAGTATGACGAGTGCGAGCAGAACAGAAGTAGTCGGTTCGGGAATCAAGAGTTGAAAAGCCGTGTCACCCACAATTGTCGTTTGTCGCCAATCACCGGTTGTTTGATTGATGAACGCCTGACCATTCAAATTAGCAAGAGAGAACTCCCACCGAAACCGTGAATCCGGGGCACCGATCTGTACGACTTCCAGCCAATATCTCGTGTTTGCGGCCAGAGGAATCGGCGTTGAAAGTTCTGCCTCGAAGAAGAACTCACGCGGGATAATTCCTGTAAGGACCTGACGCCCCGTCCAAGTCCGCGATGGGTTATTGAAGTACTCTTCGCGGATGATGTTGTTGTCATCCGGCAGACCATTGCCGGGTCGGGAGTCGTAGAAGCGGACGCGCATCGTCTCCGACGAGGGTGGATTATCGTCGTTGTAAAAACCCCACCAGTTGACCTGCACGATCGTCGCCGGCGTAGCGAGCGTAAAGTCATCCGCCACGCGCTGCCAGGTTCCCGGGAAGTTGGGGTCGAAGAACTCGGTGTCCGATGCGAGGCCGCCCGTATTGTGCGGCTGGTGATCGACGACGATAAGCCCCGCACGGGCTGCGGTGGACAGGGCGGTCAGCAGGATCGTAACCCCAACGGTTATCACGCCTTGGTGGATGAATTTGTTCATGTGCTTCGACTCCCGGCTCCTTCCCAATCATAGGCCCGCGGCTTGGGGCTTGGGGCTTGGGGCTTGGGGCTTGGGGCTTGGGGCTTGGGGCTTGGGGCTTGGGGCTTGGGGCTTGGGGCTTGGGGCTTGGGGCTTGG
>CAADGE010000031.1 GCA_900696465.1 uncultured Planctomycetota bacterium | reverse complement strand
TTTCGTTGCAGTCGTACTCACACTCGTCGGGGATGCCGTTTTGGTTGCAGTCGGCGCTGGCCTCCGTAAGGATGTCGTAGTCGTCCGGCACGCCGTTGGTATTGCAATCCGGCTCGCATTCGTCGGGGATACCGTTCTCGTTCAGGTCGGCGCTGGTCTCTTCCGAGATGTCCCACGCATCCGGGATGCCGTTGGCGTTGCAGTCGGCCTCGCACGCGTCGGGCACGCCGTTGTCGTTCACGTCTGCCGCGCAATCCTCGGTGCAGAAGTACGGCCCGCCCGGCGCGGCGCTTTCCGCGTCGATCTCGCACTCGTCGGGGACGCCGTTTGCGTTGCAGTCGGCGCTCGTGCCGTTATGAAGGTCGTTGGCGTCGTGGATGCCGTTGGCGTTGCAGTCCGGGAAGCTCCGCAGGCCGATGTTGCAGTCATCGATGCATCCCGTGCCGTACAGAAGAAGCCGGACGAAGCAGGCGATGTCCTCATAATCCGCAGCCCCGCTGCGATTGATGTCCGCACAGGTACAATCCTGCGATACCCCAGGATGCAGTTCACGAACGGGGCGATGTCCAGCCCGTCCACGGACGCATCGACTTCCAGATCGCCGAATAGTTCGCACGCGGGGACGTGAAGCTCGAAAGCCCCCATGTCGGTGTAGGTGACGCTGCCGAGACTGTCGTTGCCCGTGTCGGCGCGTTCGAGGACATCGTAAACGCGCAGCTGCCGGTCGAGGTCCCAGGGTGTTTTCTCGGATGTGTTGCTGTTTTCGTTGACGTCGGCGAAGTCCGGAGGGACTTCGTCGTAGTCGGCCGCATCGATCGCCGGGCTGCACGGCTGGAGACGATAATTGCCGTTCGCGGGATCAACGAATAACGGATTGTCGTCGATGTTGTGATTCGACGCGCCGCCGAAGGGAATGCTGCTGTCATTCGGATCGTCATCCTGTATGCATGAGTACGTGACAATGGCTGTTTCAGTGCCCAAAGGGCCCAGTTGCGCTGCTGTTGTCGTAGTGCTTCCGTTATCAGTATTGCCCCAGAAGATGCAATTGTGAAACGATGCGCCGTCTTCCTTACGCATGTGAATTCCGCCAATGTTGTCCAACGCGTGATTGTATGCAATGGTGCAATTGATAAAATCAGCGGGAGAATCCTCAGGGCGATGAAAGCAATACCCCGCTCCACCCTCCTGTGCGATATTTTCCGCGAACAGGCAATTAGTAACTATCAATGTTCGAGTTGGTGCCTCGCCTGCAAATGAAATGTTTCACTCAAAGTGAGACAGTTCGCCTTTCGGAATTAAGGATGATTTCCTCTGCCGGGTAGGGCAGTAGTTTTTGTCGCAGTTTGATGTTTTCCTGCTTGCGCAGTTCCCTGGCCGTTTGTAATTTCCGGCGTCGCTCGGCCAGGAGCGGCTCCGGATCACCTCGATAATAGTCCACCGGCCGCAGGAAGTTCAAACGGCTGTGCAGCCGGTCATGGTTGTAGTGGTCGATCACGCCGTCGATGACCCGCTGGGCGGCGGCCAAGCCTCCCGCCGGGCCATCGCCCGCATCCGCCATCGCCGCCAACTGGTCGTCGATCTTCTCGCCGAGGGTTCGGTTGCAGCGCTCGATCTCGGCGTTGTCGGTCGGCGTGTGCGGGCGGATGAGGGTGTGACCGACCTCCATCGCGTCCAGGGTCTGGGCGAACTCGCGGGCGATGAAGCACGAGCCGTGATCGCTCTGAATGATCGGGCGGACACCGGCGGGCAGCTTGCCGACGGCCGTCGCCGCGGCAATGGCGACGCTGCGGCCATCCATGAAGCGAAGCAGCTCGTGATGCACGATGTACCGCGAATAGACATCCAGGAAGGCCAGCAGATAGTAGTTGCGCTGCCCGACCTTCACGTAGCGGAGGTCGGTCTGCCAGTTCTGATCGGCTTGTGTCGGCGGGTCGCCGCGACCGACGCCTTTGCGTTTGCCGCGTGGCACCCAACGCCAGACCAGATTGGCTTCGCCCAGCACGCGATAGACCGTGGAGGAGCTGACCGCAGCGACGTTTTCATCCAGCATTTTCCAGGCCAATTCGCGGTGTCGCACGTCGGCGTGAGCCAGAGCGTAGTCGATGATCTTCTGCCGCTCGCAGGGCAGCACTTCGTAGATCGAGCCGCCTGCGGCGCGCGACGCGGATGCCGACCCTTCGTCCCCGGAGACGGTGGTCCGCCATCGATGATAGGTGGCCGGGGCGATCTCCAGATGCCGGAGAATCCGCCGGATCGGCCATCGGATGCGCGCTCGGGTCTGCGTCACCACGGTCTGCACCTCGCGCTGAAGTTCTCTGGGAAGCCGGGCATGATCGGTCAGTCCAAGAGCGTTTTTTTAGTTCCAGGTTTTCCGCGATCACTTCGGCGATGACGTTCTTCATCCGCGTGTTCTCGGTCTCCAGCTTCTGGACCTTCGGATCGATCCCGTTGTCTCCCCGCTTCTTGTGGGCGAAGACCTGCTCGGCCGATGCCATGAGCGCCTTGCGCCATTGATAGACCAGATTGGGCGAAAGCCCCTCGCGGCGGCAAATCTCGGCGAGCTTCGCGTCGCTGTTCATGGACTCCAGCACGATGCGGAGCTTGTCCGCCGGCTTCCAGCTACGACGTGCTTTGCGATGAGACATCTGCGTTCCTCCGTGCGACCCAACCCCTGCCCCTCCCCGACAAAGCCTCCCCCGGAGGGGAAGAAGCTCAAGGAGGGGGAGTCTGAGGGGGAACCTGCGAAGCTGGTTCTCCCTCAGGGATACCGGAGAAACCGTCCTTATACCAGACCGACCAAAAGTCTCATTTGGCGTGAAACACTACAACCGTCCTTATACCAGACCGACCAAAAGTCTCATTTGGCGTGAAACACTACAACCGTCCTTATACCAGACCGACCAAAAGTCTCATTTGGCGTGAAACACTACACCTGCTGGAGGCGATCGAGGGTTGCCCTACCTCCAACTTCGGGATATAATGGCGTATCGTACCGATGGCCACAAGAGGATTTCCGTGAGCACACAGTTGAGAATTGCGACGGCTATCGCCGCATTATTGGGGGCTTGGCTGGTCCGCCAGGATTCGGCCTTTGCGAGTCTCGTAATTTCCGAGTGGAACCTGGCCACACGGGCATACGACCCGGGGAATAGTATTTTTAATTCCACGCTGATCCTTACGGTCGACAACCCTCTTCAAGCGTCTCACACTGCTTCGATTGGTAACTCTTCCTCCACCGCCTCTTACGACTTCTCCTGGACCGGCAACGAGGCCAGCTTCGGCGTCAGTGTCAATCATCACCTTGAACAACTTGACGGCTTCACCTCCTCCAGCGGCCAGATTTACATCCGCCCTTCCGTCGATTCCATCATCACCCTTGAAGGAGCGTGGCA
>CAADGE010000030.1 GCA_900696465.1 uncultured Planctomycetota bacterium | reverse complement strand
CAACGACAACTGCCCGGATGATCCGGACAAGACGGACCCCGGTGTTTGCGGTTGCGGCGTGAGTGATGTCGATACCGACGGCGACGGGACACCGGACTGCAACGACAACTGCCCGGCAGATCCGGATAAGACGGACCCCGGTGTTTGCGGTTGCGGCGTGAGTGATGTCGATACCGACGGCGACGGCACACCGGACTGCAACGATGGTTGTCCGAATGATCCAAATAAGACGGCGCCGGGAACCGCTGGCTGCGGCAACCCCGAGCCGGGAGGCAACGGTGACGGTAACGGAGATGGTGATGGCAACGGCGATGGCGACGGTAATGGTACGCCCCCGCCCGGTCCCGGCCCTTCGCCGGATTGCGGTACTTGCGGTGCCGGTGGCGCGGCACTGATGCCGCTGATGCTGTTCGGGCTGGTCGGTCTGCGTCGGATTCGCCGGCGCTGATCACCGCCAATTGACGGCTTGAGACCCGGAGTTTTCCGGTTGCTCACGCCACATCGAATCATCTTCTTTAGGCCCGGAAGTTCATACTTCCGGGCCTTTTTTATTTCTCGTTTCGATCATTTCGTTGCTGGCAGCACGTTTATCCGCACTACCGCCCTGGTGCGAAATCACCCATTGCTCACTGCCCTTGGTGTACTGCAAAACGTTGGCGCAACCCGCAGAGAAGCAATCGGTCTGGATCATCCGCAGACAAGCGTGTTTCGCTGCCGGCTCATTCGAAGCCGCCTATACTTTCCTGAGCATTTTTGCTGCAGACTGCTGCATGGCGTGTGCGAGTTCGATAGCAATCGCTGTGAATAGCTCACTTAATAGACGGCTTGTATCGCATTCGCAGTATCTGCTATATGGGAATCGCAGAATTCGATGGAATGAACACTTAGCAAGGGCCAAGACATGTTGAAAACGGCGGGGGTATCAAGGATGTGCGGACAGCGCCGGCTTTTCGGCGTGTTGTTCCCGATTGTATTTGCACTGCCGCACGTCTCGCAGGCAGCGCCCATCAGCTTTCCGGATTCATTCGGCCTTCCGGGCACGCTGGTGATTCAAGCCAGCAGTTCGATGGGTAATTCTACGCTGCTCATCTCTGCATCCGAGGGGAAGTGGATCGGGGATTCCTGGGTTTACAATCTGGAGAATCCGCTAACTTTTGAAAATGAACATGGTGAATCGATCGGTCGGCTCGAGCGTCTCGTGCTGTTCACGACGATGGCACCACAGGTCAGTCTCAATTTCCTGGTGATCGCAGGCCAGGTGGAAACCGCCTTCAGCATCTCCTCGGATGTGTTGTCTTTTGATCCGATCCCCGGCGCGATGGGCCGCGCCAGCGCCGGAATCACGGTGACGGATCTGAGCGGCAACGGCGTCTCACTGACGGGTGGTCACGGGAATGCTACCAAGGCCTTTCGCGCCGTGGTGAATCCGATAGATGACACTAGACTTTTTTCCCACCTGGTCGATAACGTGACTCTCGGTTCCGGCGCGAGCATTACGAGCAGTGGCATCTTTCCGCTGCCGATCGGCACGTACAGTGCGGCCAGCCAGGAGAGCTTATTGCTCGGCACGGTTTCCAGCATGCAGTCGGATTTTTCGTTCCGCCTTTCGGCCTTCGACGTGGCCGCAGGGACGAGTGTTTTTGATTTTACCATCCCTGAGCCGTCGACGATTTTCCTCGTCGCAGGGCTTGCAGTGATGTTCCACTGTCGGCCTCGAGCGGTCAGACGGCGTCATGTAATCTCGAAGCAATGAGAACACAGGTGCAGGGCGGTCGGCTTGAATGACTGCCACTTCGCCGGTCCCGCAATAATCCCATGTCTTTCTTGGCAGCACTCGGGTTCGGGTTACAAAAACCCAATCGACTTCGAGTTCGCCGCGTGAATACGCCTAACCTTGTGTCCAAGAAAGCTGGTGAACGTCAAGATTCCAATGGTGATGGCTTGGTGATCGGGAACGACATCATCTCTTTCGTCGCCGACATCTTGAATGGGATGCCCACCTCATCGCATTACTGCGCTTCCGACATGAACGGCGACAGTATAGTTGACCTGGATGACCCGGGCGGCTTTGTCGCAATCCTGCTTATGCAGTGATTACCGGCAGGAAGTCGTTCCTGTGCCCCTCATGCACTGAGCCGGGCCGTAATGACGATGGAGGTTGCTGAAAAACCAGGCCTTCGTTCAAAGGCTTCAGATTTCGAACTGGCATGCAAGCCGAGGAATGGAGGCCTGGCCCTTGCAGCAATGGCCGTCAGTCAGTGCTAGAAGAGGCCGAATGCGGCAAAAGAAAAACCGCCATGACGGCCCGAAACACGCGGCTTCGAGTGCCATGGCGGTGTCATATGCTGGCCCCCAAGGATTCGAACCTTGACAAACAGATCCAGAGTCTGTCGTGCTACCGTTACACTAGGGGCCAATTCGATTTATGAGGGAGTCTAGCCCGATGATCGGGGCTGTCAAGTCGAGCGGCGGCGCGTCGCCCGATGCGCGCGGGCGCCGAACAGAAATGCAAACGTGACCAGACTCATCGGTGCAGCGCCGAGTCCGCAGACACGGCCGGCCAGTCCGCGCGCGATCTGCTCGAACAGACTCGGTGGCTCAGGCGGTTGGACGAGGCCGCTGATCGTCGTGGCATTGCCTTCGGCCTGGCTGCCGGCGTTTCCCCCGGCGAGCGTGACGTGACCAAGCACCGTGCCGCGCGGGCAACCCATCGGCGGCGTCAGGCGATACGTAAAAGTGGTGGTGCCTCGGAAGTCGAGCTGCGGCACGAAGACGAAATCCAGCGGTGTCGGGCCGGTCTGTTCGAGTATGCCGCCCTGCGGATACTGAAAGACGCTGATCGTTCCCACCCCCAGATCGCTGACGAGGATCCGAAACGCCACCGGCTGGTTGTGCGGAACAATCACAACTTGATCGGTCTGCCTCGGGCAATTGACCTGCGCTTCGGCGATGTTTGCCCCGGACAGAAAGACGTTCAGCGTCAGCAGGATGGCACCCGACGTAACTTGCCGTCTGTTCGGATGAATCCGATACATTTTCCCCCTCCCAAACTCAGAATGGGTGCAATGCTTCGTCGTTGCTCGTCAATGCAGGTCTGCCCAATCGCATTGCCAATGCGGTTGGCTTACCCTGCGGCGTGTTAAGGATGGCGTGACGACGAGTTCTCCCCCTTGTCTACTGTATGCCAGTCGCCGGGCGAATTGCGAGCGCGGAGGGTGGGTCAGGAAGCAGAAGGGCTGTCAGAGTGCGGCCTGGAGTACCGAAAGTTCCGAATAAACACGGCGAAGGTATGTTACCGGCCCGTTGCATGCCGCACGCACATCAACTGACTGCTTGTTGAGCGGGGCTTGGCTCGTCGGGCTCAAGGTCGATGTAGGTCAATGGAAACGTGCCGAGCAGCTTCGACTGGTAGACGATTTTCGCGGGGCCGGCGGGCGAGGCGGCTTTTCTCACCACCCATGTTCCGCTCCACTGATCGTGAAACGACTGTTTACGGGGGTTCTGGCGACAGAGGAGATACGTCACTCCGAAGAAACTCACGAACGGCAGGGCAATCAGAAACCGTCGTACAAGGGTCTTCCACTGCGGCGGGCGACCTGTTGCATCGACAATTCGGACACCTGCCAGTCGGTAGCCGAGCGTGCCGCCGTGAAGACGACGCAGGCCGATGTGATAGGCACCGATCGAGAGGAGCAGGCCGCCGAGCAGGGGCACCTGAATCGGCCGCATGTGTTCATTGATACGGGCTTGTCGCGTGGCTCGTTCCTTCGCAGTCGTGACGGGCAACCGCAGCACGTCGGCCGGAACATAGCGATAGGCAAATGCGTAGTTCACGATCAGGATCACGAGCAGGACCGCGACGAGGTCCGTCAGTGCGGCAATAAGTCTTCGCAGCGTCGTGGCGTAGTCATTTACGTCGTAATGAATTGCGGTAGTCGCCGTCATCAGTGGCCAGTATATCGAGCACCGCCGTGCTTCCAAACTGACTTATCGGGTCACCGGGGCGAATGGCTCCCGTCAGGAAAGAAGTCCGGGGCGAATCGAGCCGATTCTCCGGAAGCATCGTCGCTCGAGCCGGTTGCAGTGATTCGAGGAGATGATCTCGGAGTCTGTATGTGCGTTGGTTCGGGGCGGTTGAATCGAATCGGCGATGTATACTAGAATAATGCCGTACGCGGTGCGTGGCGCACGCCTGCGGCATGCCAGGATCGAGATACAACCGTGAAGCAAGCATTCTCTCGTACGGTGGTCTGCCTCGCGGCGATTCTGGTGCTCGCACTGGCCACGGATGCGCTGGCCTGGGGCCCGGCGACGCACGTCAAATTTGCTTCTGAAATCCTCCTTCAGCACCTGTGGATGCTTCCGGCTTCGCTGGCGGCGCTCATCGCACGGAATCGCAAGTTCTTCGTCTACGGAAACGTAGCGACGGATACCGTCTTTGCCAAGAAGATGAGTAAGGTCAAGCAGGTCTGCCATCGCTGGTCCACCGGCTTTTCCCTGCTGGAGAAAGCCGAGTCGGATGCGGGCCGCGCCTTTGCCTACGGATACCTCTCGCATCTTGCGGCCGACACCGTCGCGCACAACAAGTTCCTGCCTCGTCAGATGGCGGTCAGCCGGTCGACCGTTTCATTCGGACATCTCTACTGGGAGATCAGGGCTGACGCTCGTGTGGAAGGGCCATACTGGAACCAGCTTCGCCGCGCTCTGCGCGGGAGCTATCCGGAGTCGGAATCCTTGTTGCAGGCGCACCTCCAGCGTACGCTGCTTTCTTACAAGACCAATCGGGTGCTTTTCAAGCGGATGAATCTTCTGGCTTCTGAGAAATCCTGGCGGCGCAGCGTTGATTTCTGGGAGCGGCTGTCGCGCCATCCCCTCGACGCCGAGATCGTCGCGAGCTATCACGCAGAATCGATCGGCCGCATCCTCGATCTGCTCCGGAAAGGGCAGGAGTCGATGGTGGTCCACGAAGACCCCAACGGCAATTCAGCCCTGGCTTATGCACGCGCCCAGCGCCGACAGCTCCGACAAATGTCCCGTGCCGGAATCCCCTGCACTCACGTCATTCACGAGGCCACCTGTTGCCATGCGCCGATGCTTTTGGAGAAATACGTTGGCGCGGGCGACGGCGCGCCGGCCTGACGCCACCTGTTTCTTGCTGTCCATAGACGAAAAGGCGGCTCGCTCGATGGTAAGCGTAGTGACGTGAGCCCATCACGACATCGTGATACGGATGAACGTGCATCCTAATGTCGTGTGGCGGTCGTGCTGTGTTCAAAACCGTACTTGTTGACGGGCTCGGTCAGGGTCATCGGGTACTTGCCGGAGAAACACGCCGTGCAGTAGTCACCGGGTGCATGCGCGGCGCAGTCGAGCATGCCGTCGAGCGAGAGATAAGCCAGCGAATCCACTTCGAGATAGTCGCGGATGGCTTCGATGCTGCGATTCGTGGCCACCAGTTCCCGCTGATCGGGGAAGTCGATGCCGAAAAAACACGGGTGTCGGATCGGCGGGCTGGCGACGCGCAGGTGAATTTCTCTTGCGCCGGCCTTGCGAAGCGCGCCCATCTTGCCGCGCGTGGTTGTGCCGCGGACGACGGAATCTTCGACAACGACGAGCCGCTGGCCGCGCACCACTTCACGAATGACGTTCAGCTTCATCTTCACGGCCAGGTCGCGCTCGTATTGCGTCGGCATGATGAAGCTGCGTCCGCTGTAATGGCTCGTCGTGAATCCCCGTTCCCGAGGCAGACCGCTCTCCTCGCTGTAGCCGATCGCAGCGCAGCGGGCACAGTTCGGCACGGGGATGACCAGGTCGGCTCCGGCAGGGGCCTCACGGGCCAGTTGTCGCCCCAGAGCGACGCGAAAGGCGTGGGCATTCTGCCCGAAGACATCGCTGGAAGGATCCGCGAAATAGACCTGCTCGAAGATGCAATGCGCCCGCCGTACGGTTCCCGGTTCAGTGAACATGCGGCTCGACAGACCGTCTTCACTCAGCGTGACGATCTCGCCCGGTGCCACGTCCCGAAGATATTCGGCGTCGACGATATCGAGCGCGCAGGTTTCGCTGGCGACGACCATCGCGCCGTTTTCCAGCCGGCCGATGCAGAGCGGTCGCAGGCCGAGCGGATCGCGCGCCGCCTCGATTCGATCGGGGAAAATGAACAGCAGACAATACGCACCGCGGAGGGCGTGAAGGACCGCGCCGAGCGGGTCAGGCGTATCGGCGAATTGCGGGCTGGCCAACAGGTGGAGAATGACTTCGGTGTCGCTGGTCGTCTGGAAGATCGCGCCTTGCGATTCGCGTTCGCGACGAAGCTGGGCGGCGTTGATGAGGTTCCCGTTGTGCGCGACGGCGACCTGCCCGCCGCCGTACTGGACCAACAGGGGCTGACAGTTGGCATCGTTGCAGGAGCCGGTGGTGGAATAGCGGACATGGCCGATGGCGAATTCGCCTCGCAAGTCCTTCATTGTCTTCTTGTCGAAGACCTGCGTCACCAGACCAAGTGAAGCATGTCGACGGACGTGACCGTCGCGGACGCTGCAGATGCCGGCGGATTCCTGTCCGCGGTGTTGTTGGGCATAGATGCCGAGGTAGGTCAGTTCGGCGGCATCCGGGTGGCCGAAGATGCCGAAGAGGCCGCAGTAATGACCGACCTCCGGCGCCAACTGAAGACTGTGCGACACGCTGGACAAGAAAGACTCCCGCGGCGGGATTCTAGCAACGCTGCGAAGCGTTCTACGATAGAGATTTCGCGCTCCGGCCGCAAGCAGCGTAGCACGACAGTATGTGAATTCTATGAAGAAAAAAGGAACCGGATTCCGCCACGGGGCGAGAATCCGGTCCTCACATGGAGCTAAATCAGGCAGGAAGGAGCAATCGTTATTTGACGGTTCTTGCGCCGGCGGACTTGTCGGCGTTCTTGTTCTTCCACCACCAGTCGTCGTACCAGCCGCCGTCGTAGTAGCCCTCGTCATAGTAGAAGCCGGTATCAAAGTAGGTTTCCTGGTACCCGGCTTCGTAGTAGTCATAGCCGCCCCAGGACGGGAGGTAACCGAAGCCGAAATCAAAGCCGGTGTAATAGGAATCCCTGCGACAGCCGTTGGAGCCCATCAGGGGGATCAGCGAGACCATCAGGACGACGCTGAGCAGGACTTTCATCAGTTTTCCCGTTGTGAGCTTCATGGGACGGACCTCCGTTTCGGGGTAGTTTTGGCTGCTCATGCACGGTCGTGGCAGCCAGATAGGCAGACACGGCCGCATGCTGCTGGTTAGGCAGACGCCACTGGGAGGTCCGAAAGGCCGCCCGTCGAATAATCCGGCCGAACCGCCCAATACCAACCGGAAACAGCACCCGAACGACTCGGACGTGGAGTGGAAAAGTCGTGGTAGAATCGCAATGTCAATTCGGTACAAGTCACCTGACGGCAGGCAGTTGCCTTTCGAGCGGGCCCGCCGCGAAGCGGATTGCGGACCGGATGCGGGGCATCGTGACAGGAGTGCAGGCATGTTCGGCAGATCATCCGATGCCCTACTGAAGGCCGCGGAAGCCGCCCTTGCGAGTGGTCTGCTCGATGCGGCTTTTGAGGCCGTGATATCGTCGGATGCCGGTGACGGCCGCCGCCGACGCAAGCTCCTGACCCAGCTTTCGGATGCCCTGATGCGCCGTGGGCAGGATCATCTGCTCGGTCGTCGATTTGCGGAGGCCGTGGCGGACTTTGATCGCGCCGGCCGCTGCGGGCATCCAGCGGAGAAGGTTATCGAGTGGCAGCAGCGTGCCAGGGATGCACAACGACATCATCAAGACGTAGCCCGCCGACAGGATGCAGCCGTTGCACAAGCCCGAGATCGACTGGCCGCCGGAAGCATCGCCGGGGCCCACCAGGCCCGTGAAGCAGCGCCGATCGAAAACAGCGAGATTCACGCCCTGTCGGAGGCCATCCATTCGCAGGCCCAGCGAGCCGAGTCGGCGCTGGCCGACGCACGGTCGGCGCTGAGGGATGATGATGCTGCAACGGCCGTACAGCAGTACAGAATCGCCCGAACGCTTCATTCCAGACTCGATGGGCTTGCCGAGCTGGAGACCGCGATTTACGAGAAGGTGGTTCAGGAGGCGGCACAGGATTATCGCGCGGGCAGATTGTCGCGTGTCCGGCAGCGGCTTCGCATGCTGGACGATGTCGGGCGCGGTCGGACCGTGCGTGTGGAGCTGGAAGAAGCCGTGCGGCTGGCGGACGCGGCTGCAAAGGCCCTGGCAGCGGACCACTTCACGCAGGCAGGAGTTCTGCTGGGTCGATTGATGCAGCTGGGTCTCGATGCGGAATGGACCAACGACGTGCGCGAACGGCTGCGCCTGCTCGAAGAAAGTCGCCGGGCGCTGCTCGAAGGACCGCTGGGGCTTCTTTGTGAAGCCGCTGGTTCGGAAGCAGTGCGGCTGCGCGATCGGGCAGTTGCGGCGCATCGCGACGGCCGATACGACGAAACGCGATCGGTTAGGCCGGAGACAGCGGAGCGCGCAGCGTTTCAAAGGGTCGCGTCGTCGCAGGAGCTTGGAATCCTGCCGCGACGGATTCTGCTCCGGATCGACGGTGCGGGAAGTTTCCTGCTTTTGCGCGGAGATCGCATCGGCATCGGCCGCGCCGGCTCACAGAAGGCGGAGCTCGAACTGCTCAGCGATCTTTCCGATCGGCATGCGGAAATCATCCGCGCAGGAGAGGACTACTTTGTCGTCTGTTCACAGGGTGTCGAACTGGCGGGTCGGTCGGTTGATCACGCATTGTTGCAGGACGGCGACCGGATTCGCCTCGGAAATCGCGTGCGGCTTACGTTTCGTCGACCGAGCCGAAAGAGCGTGGCAGCGTTGCTGGAGCTGGGTGAGGGCGTCCGTGCCGCGGCCGGAGATTGCCGCCGTGTGCTGCTCTGGGACGGCCCCCTGCTGATGGGCAGTTCGCGTGAGTGCCACATCCCGCTGTCGGCCGCGATGGGCGGATTCGTGCTGCACGAGCGCGCGGGACAGCTCTTTGTGCGAACGATGGGACCGACCGGCGAAGCGTATCATCTGCCGCTTGGAACTCTGACGACCATCGGCGGGATGCGACTTAGTGCGAACGGCTACACCGGCGGATCGAGTGTTGGTCGAGTGATTGGGTAGTATTCTTCGGTTATTCTTGAACAAGTCGACGGATTGCGGTCTGTCGGCATCGGGACAGGGCGATGGCTTTTCAGTTCAACCAGGGTGATCGACCGCTCGACGGGTACACGATCCAGCGCGGCGTCGGCCGCGGCGGGTTCGGCGAGGTGTACTACGCCCTGAGTGACGGCGGCAAGGAAGTCGCGCTCAAGTTTCTTCGCGAGAATCCCGCTGTTGAACTGCGCGGCGTCTCGCACTGTCTGAATCTCAAGAGTCCCTATCTCGTCGGAATTCACGACATCCGCCAGAACGAGCACAACGACTGGTTCGTGGTGATGGAATACGTCAACGGCCCGTCGCTGCGTGATCTGATGAATGCCGAGCCCGGCGGTCTTGGCCCGCAGAAGGCGGCCTATTTCCTGCGCGAAGTCGCCAAGGGCATGGCCTATCTGCACGACCGCGGGATCGTCCATCGCGATCTGAAGCCGGGCAACATCTTCTATGAAGACGGTTACGTGAAGATCGGCGATTACGGCCTGGCCAAGCTCATGTCCGCCAGCCAGCATTCCGGCCAGACGGTCAGCGTGGGCACGGTGCATTACATGGCTCCCGAGGTCGGCAGCGGAAACTATGACCGCACGATCGACATCTATGCGTTGGGCGTGATGCTCTACGAAATGCTGCTGGGTCGCGTTCCGTTTTCCGGCGCGACGATGGGCGAAGTGCTGATGAAGCATCTGACCGCGCAGCCGGAGGTCGACGAACTCCCGCCCCCGTTTCCGCATGTGATCCGCAAGGCCCTGGCCAAGGATCCGAAGGACCGTTACCAGACGGTCCAAGAAATGGTCTCCGAACTGTTCGCAGTCAAGTCGCTCGATGACTCTGTTTCCGCCTTCGAGCCGGCCAGTCTGAGCACCATTGCCGCCAAGGCCGCGGCGCAGATGCACGCCCGCCACGCAGCAGAGTCGCCGGGCGGCGTCGCCACCCTCACCGGCGTCGGCGGCAGCAGCAACATCGGCCGGCTCGGCACGGAGAGTGACGACGCATTCACGCTCAAGGTGGATCGGCGTACGTCGCAGGGCCGCTTCGGGAGGTTGCAACAGCGGATCGGCGCGCGCGTCGACCGGGTCGCCGAACGTATCGACGGCACCTCCACCGCGCAGCAGATCAACCGGGCGGTCAGCGCCCCCGGCTCGACGTCGGCGAAAGTACTCATTGCGGTCATCCTCGCGGTTGGTGTTTCTTTCGGTGTGAGCATCCTCGCCGCCGGATCGGCCAGCCGCCTGCTCTTTGCCACGGTTGTCTTTCTGAATATCGCCGCCATCGTGCAGGGGGTCGCCGTCGGCACATGGCTGAGCTACGAGCGGCTCAGGATCGCCGGCATCTGGGTGCCGCGACTGATCATCGCCGCGCTGGCCGCCGCCGGCCTGCTTGGAGCAGGCGAATTCGCGTCGCTGCTTCGGACTACGGAAGCGGTCGAAATCAAGGAAGTCGCCTCCGCGAAAAGCAGTGATGGTGAATCCATCGTTTCCGTCGGGGTCGGTTCGAAAGACGGCGAAACAGTCGCAACTTCCGACGCACCCAAAAGCAAGAGTGCCGCGCCGAAGGCACGCCGATCCACCACGTCCCGCCGGGTCGAGACCTCCAAAGCCGAGCACTGGGCCGGCGCGCTGATCCTCTGTCTCATCTTCGGCGACTGGGCAGGGCGCTATTTCGCCGGTCGTCAGGGCGTCGTCTCCACCGGTTCCGCCTTCTCCATCGGTCTCTTCGGATTCGTAGCAGGCATTCCCTTTGCGCGCGGCGAAGGTTTCACGATCGCCATCATTGCCGCTGCGGCATCGTTGATTGTTCAGGCCGTCGGCAGCATGTGGCCGTTACCGCCTGGCGCCGTGATCCCGAAGACGTGCAACGACGACGAGGATGAGAAGGAAGAAGAGGACGATGAGGAAGCGTCCGACTCACCGGCACCTGTTGCCGTCGAGCCGCCGGGATTTGCACGGACCCCGGCCGGCGCACCCGGTTCGCGTCGTCCGAAGGACAAGTCAGCTGCGCAGGAGAGCGCGGTGAATCAGGCCGTGCTGGCGCCGGATCGGTCGGAGACGGACCCACGGTTGCGGCGCAGTTCCGCGGTGCGCGCATTCTGGCTGCTGGCGTCCGCCTTCACCCTGTGCGTCAGCATCATCCTCTACGCGACGCCTCACCTTGTCGATAAGCCGTTGCTCTTTCCGGATTGGAACAAGGAACGGGGATGGACGCAGGACTTTCAGATCGGGATCTTCACGATCTTCGGCTCGATCGTCGGCGCTCTATTTCTCTACTGCTTCACGCGCTCCTGGTCGGCCTATCGCCGGGGCATCTGGCGCGGACTGATCCGGCCGGCCATCTTCTTCGGCGGGGTCGCACTCTCCGCATGCAGCGGGATCGCCATGGGAATGCTGGACATTGAGAGGGAGTTCATGCCGCTCGCGCTCGGCGGCATCCTGCTGGGCGGCATCTTCAGCGTCTTCGTCTGGTTCGTCCCGGTGTCGGCGTACCGGCCCTATTTACCGCAGACCCCGGAGGAAGCGGCGCAGGAACGCGCCCGACAGGGTCGGCGGCAGGTCAAGGTCGGCGGCATCCTGTTCGGAATGACGGCAGCCCTCTGCGCGCTGCTGGCGGTCGCGCTCCCCCCGAACGATGTCGAGGAAATCGTTCCCGTCTTGGCGGTCCTGGGCGGCGTATTGTTCATCCCGATGATGACATATGGTGCCATCACCGCGCGCAGGGCCATGAAGAAGCCGCTGCTGCCGAAGCCCGAGAAGCTCTCGCTGCCGCTGCGCAAGGTGTTCGAGGTTGATCCGCATTCAAACATCGTGCGGCTCATTGAGCGGCACATGGGCGTCTTCGGCTACAAGCTGGCCTCCAAGAGCGACCTGCTCTGGTCCTTCGAACGCGGCAACTGGGCGGCGCAGTTCTGGCAGAGCGACATTCGTCAGTGGAAGGTGAAATTCAACATTGCCGCATATGAGTTGGACAACGGCGGATATCGCGTCACCTGCTACGTCGAGGCCGATGCCGGTTTCATCGATCCGGATCAGAAGCAGATCACCGCGCTGCTCGAGGAGATCATGGACCTGCAGGGTTTGCTCGGTGGCCGTGAAGTGCCCTCCGGCTCCGGTGAACTGAAGGCCTAAGGCAAGACCGATTTCGACCGACCTCAGATTCGGTTGTCGCATCTTAAATTGCCTGTTCGAGTTCATTGCCAAGTAATCGCATCGGTCAGGTTTCGTGGATGCTGACGGAAACGCCACGGCCGCTATACTGCAGGCCGTGAGATATACCGTCTCGGCTGCGTTTGCCTGATGGGTGCGCGTCTGTCTGCCGCGATTACCGAAAGGTGGGAGCTCTTGGCACACGTCGACGATGCGGACAGCTTCCTCGTGGCCGCCATCCGCAGGGGCGACCAACGAGCATGGCAGCAGCTTATCGAACGCTATCAAGGGCGATTGATGGCTTTTGCGCGGACACGGCTGCGCGAATCCGGCGATGCAGAAGATGCCGTACAGGAGGCCCTGCTGGGGTTCGTGACGAGTCTCAAGCACTACGACGAATCCAGACCACTGGAAACATATCTCTTTTCCATTCTTCGTTACAAGATCGGTGAGTCGCTCACGCGCAAGAAACGGCGGCCGGAGACCGCCATCGGCTTCGACATTGACGACGACTGCCCGCAGCTCATCGAACCGGCGGACTCGGAGACGCCCAGCAGCGTCGTCGCCGGCCGCGAGCGCGAGCAGGGTCAGGCCGACCTGCTGGCGACCATTCTGCGGCGGCTCATCGAGGAGTTGCGCGACCGCGGCAAGCTCGAAGACCTGCAGATCATCGAATCGCTCTTTTACGTGGGCATGCGCAACAAGGAAGCAGCCGCCGTGGTCGGCCGCGACGAAAAAGCCGTCGCCGGGGTAAAGTTCCGTGCCATGGCGCGGCTGCACGAATTTCTCTCCGAATTCAGCGACAAGGGCAGCAGCCCGCTGGAGGATTCGGAACTTTCCAATGAGGCCACCATCTCGCAGGTCTGGCGGCAGCGTCGGTTGAGCTGCCTGAAGCGCAGCACGATCGGTTCCTATCTGCTCGGCGTGCTTGAGGAACCGTGGCAGTCGTACACCCGATTCCACCTTGAGACTGTCCGCTGCCTTATGTGCCGTGCCAATCTCGATGACCTCTCGACAGAGAGCGAGGAGGCGGGCCCGACGCAGATGTCGGAGCAATTCTTCCAGTCCAGCGTGGGGTTCCTCTCCCGTCCGAGCGCGGTTTGAGCCGGATGGGGTCGGCGTCAGTACTGGCGATCGGTATGTTCCACCACGGCGCAGGCCCCGGGTTCGTGAAGGTCGCCGGACCGCTCCGTTCACCCCAGGGTGCGGTGTCTCTTACGAATGCGGCTGACAGCGGGCAGATCGTGCTGAGCGGGGGCTGCCGGATAGCCGATCAGGTTACATTTATGTGAGAATCGGGTCGCCGGGCGGCGACGCGGAGGGTGGCTATTCGCTATGATGTTATTACACCCTGCGAGACCTCGGGCAACCCGCAAGATGGTGTTGTAATGAAAAATTCCGCAATCGGGCGATCGTTCTCATTCGGAGGGTCCGAGATGTACCGACTGACGACGCGACCTGTCGTCCACACGTTTCTTGCCTGTCTGTTGATCGCTTCGATCTGCGCATTTTTCGGACGCATTCTGCCGGCCCATGCCGTGGATTTCGCAACAGGGACGGCGGCTGAATGCTTTCCTTCGACGACGGTCGACTCGTTCTCTCAGCTGCATAGCGAACCCCCTGAGGAAGACGACGCAGCCGAGGACGAAGATTCCAAAGCCGAGGAAGCGGAAGAATCGTCGCACAAAGACGCCCCCGAAAAAAAGGAGCGGGACAATACGAATCGGGTGAATGCGAAGGAATCTGCGGAAGCCGACAAGGCACCCGCGGCGACTCAGGCCTCAAAGAACGATAAGGAAGATAAGTCCAATTCACCGCAGGTGGAGATCTACATCCCGTCGGTGACAGACCTCATCGATGGATATCGTCGATCACGAAGCGCGAAGCTCGTCGAGGCATTTACCGGCATGATGCCCCGGCTGGAACGCGAGTCGGATGATGATTTCGACTTCGCAGCGATCTTTTCCATCCTCGAGAAAATTGCCTCCTGGCCGGATACCTCGATCGCACTGACGACCTACACGCAGGACCGTGAAGGTCGCCCGCGCTGGGCGATCCGTCTCGACTGGTCTCCGGCCGAATTGCACAAGCGCATGAGCGAACTCCTGGAACTCGACGAAACAAAGAAGCTGCTCAAGGACATCGCCCTTCGAGAGCAGAACGATGAAACATGGTCGCTCGAACTCCCAGAGATGCCGCTGGCAGTGCTCAAGCCGCAGGGCAGCAGCTCGATGATCGCTTCCAGCGATGAACTCGCGCCGCCGGAAAAACTCTTCGGCCAGAAGGATGATCCTGCTGCTGGTCACACTGCCCGGGTGCGCGGTACGGGCGCGCTGATCTATTGCCGACTCAACATGGAAGCGGGCGACGAAGGCGAAAAACGCCGGTCGATGCTCGCTCAGTTTTCCATCGTCAGCGACGTCCGCTATGTCGCGATGGTTGATGCCGACGGGCGGTGGCGCGAGCGGTTCAACGTGCGCTGGAATCCGCTGATCGGCCTGGGCATCAAGACGATGCTGAAGAAGTCGACAAAATCCTTCGACTGCCCGCGCGATGCTTATCTCACCGGTGTCATGCACCTGGCGATGGGCGAAGGGCTGGCCGACACCATCGCCGGTCTGGATGCTGGCACAATCGGCTCACGCGCCGGCGGAGACATGGCCTTTTCCGTTCTGGCCGGCGAGGGCTTCTTTCCGATTCCGGATGTCTTCTACCAGTTCAATGTCCGGCGGATCGATCGCATCAAGAAGGAGATCCGTGAGGCGATCCGCAAGGACACTGATCGCCGCAAGGACGACGATCTTCTGCCTGCCTGGCACGAATCGCAGATCGACGGCAAGGTCGTCTTCTGGCGTGACCCTTCGGCCGATCAGGGCGGGAGCTTCTCGTTTGCCACGTTCCGAACGATCATCTTCTTCGAGCTGGCGGGTCGCGATGATGACGGCGCACAGGATCGGCTCGTCATTGCATCTACCTCGATGCATGCCGAAGACACATTGCGTCGATGGCGCGAGCTGCGTCGCAAACCAGGCGACTGGATGTCCGTGCCCGATTCGTCGAAATCGCACTGGCAGGTCGTCGCGAACTGGCGTGCGGTCTATGAACTGGTGCAGCCCTACCTGAGCATGCTGGCATCGACTACGGAGACCGGCGGCGGCGCCCCGCGGACCGATGAACTGGCCGATGCCCTGTCGCCCTCTACGATAGACGTCAAGATCGAATTCGCCGGGCTCGACGTTCGCCATGCCGGTCCGCTGCCGTTTGGCGCGGCCTATGTCCCCGGCATCACGTTCGCTTCGCTTTCCGCCACGGTCGATCCCGGTTCGGAGGCCGCCCGGGAGCGCGAGGCCTGTCGACATCTTCGCGTGCTTCATCATCATGCCAAGCTTTTCAAGAAGGACTACGGCCGCTGGCCGGCCACCGTCGCGGAACTGGACGGCTACGTCGACTTCGCCTCGCACCCTTATCTGCTCAACATCCGCCCGAAGGACGACGGGCTGCTCAAGGGCTTCGTGTCGATGTTCACGGGTGACAAGCGTCGGCAGGCCCGCGAGGAGCAGGACTCCGACCAGATCGATGACACGCTCTACGAAATCGAATGGGAGGAGGATTCGTGGAAGCTCATGTTCCGCGAGGACGAGTTCATTCATCATCGGACGATCTACATTGATGCCGAGGGCCGGATCCACCGCGTCCCGCGTGAGCGCGCGAACGACGAAAAGACAGATGACCGCAAAGCCGGTGTGTCGGAGCATGCCGGTGAGAAGAATCTTCGCCACGAGGAACTGGCGCGCCATTGAGCGACGCCTCGAACGATTGATAGACGACCTGACCCAAGGAGCCATGCCATGCGACGCAGTCTGATCTCGATGCTGACGATGTTGTTTGCCCTATCGGCGATGGCCGCGATGACGCCGGCTGTCCGTGCGACCGACCGGGACGATGCGAAGAAAGAGAAGAAGTCCGCCGGAGAGGACAAGAAGAAGTCCACCGAGGACGACGGCAAGGCCGATCGTGCGGACAAGTCGTCCGACGAAGAGAAGCCGAAGAAGAATCCGATCAAGAAGCTCGTTGAGGTCAAGATCGACCAGAACGTCATCGCCGCGCGGATGCTCAACCTCCCGCTGCCGGGCAAGACGCGAACCGTCCGGGAGCTGTGCGACCGCTTCGACAAGTGGGCGAAGGATGAGGACGTCGGGGCGCTGCTGTTGAATCTCGACGGCACTTACCTGGCCGTGCCCGATGTGGAGGAACTGCGTGCGGCCGTCGGCCGGCTGCGCGGCTCCGGCAAGAAGGTGATTGCCTATCTGAGCGGCGGCGACCCGATGAGCTACCTGCTGGCCTGTGAGGCCGACGAGATCGGCTGTGCACCGACCGGCAGTCTTGGACTGCCCGGCATGGGGCGGATCTTCACGTTCATGCGCGGCTTTTACCAGATGCGCGGCATGGAATACGACGTCATCACCGCCGGACGCTACAAGTACCCCGGTTTCATGAATCGCCGCGAGCCGGACAAGTTCTTCACCGAGGAGTTCGGCGAGCTGCTCGATGGCTGGTTTGAGGACTACGTCGGCTTTATCGCCCGCGGTCGCAAGCTCGACGCGGAGAAGGTGCGTGAGATCATCGACATCGCCCTGTTTGATGCCGAGGATGCCAAGAATCGCGGACTGGTGGACACGATCGCCTATTACGACGACTTCGCAGATCGCGTCACGAAGAAGCTCAAGTATCGCAAGGTCGCGGAGTTTGACTCCCGATTTTCCAACATCACCTCGTTGCAGGACTTCCTCAGCGCCTGGGGCAAGGAGATCGAGCGGGCCCAGGACAAGTACAAGGAAGTCGGCCCGAAGATCGCCGTTCTTAATGCTCGCGGACCCATCGTGGACATCAGTCTCGGCGCGGGCTACTCATCGATGCTCATCATGCGCGACGATTTTGTGAAGACCATTGAGGAGATTCGCAAGAACAAGACCATTAAGGCCGTCGTTCTTCGCATCGACAGTCCCGGCGGGTCGGGGTACGCCTCTGACGTGATCTGGCAGAAGCTCAAGCAGCTCGACGAGGAAAAGCCCGTCGTCGTCAGCATGGGCACTGTGGCTGGCTCCGGCGGGTACTACATCGCCTGTCCGGGTCGGCTGATCTTCGCCGAGCCGACCACGTTGACCGGTTCGATCGGCGTGCTGGCGATCATGGGCAATCAGGCATCCCTGCTCAATCGGATGGATGTAAACGTTCACGAGATGAAGCGCGGCGCGCGATCGCTGCTGGGCGTCGGCCATCGCGATATGGCGCCGGAGGACCGCGACTTTATCCAGAAGTACATCCTCGATTTCTATGAGATCTTCCTGGATCGCGTCGCCGCGGGCCGGCGAATGCCGAAGGATCAGGTCCGCAAGATCGCCGAAGGTCGTATCTACACGGGGCGGCAGGCACTCGACATCGGCCTTGTCGACCGGCTGGGCGGGCTCAACGATGCCATCGCCGCCGCCCGCGAAATGGCAGACATTCCGCCGAGTGCTGAGATCAAGCTGGTGGACTATCCGCGGCCGGCCACGTTCGGTGAGTTCTTCGAAGGGCTGGCGGGAATCAGCATGATGACCGACGTGCTCACGCGGGCACAGTCCGCCGCGCCGGTCGTCACCTTCGACAGCCAGGTTCGCTTCTTCGCACAGCGCGTCCAGCCCCTTTGCTGGATGGGCATCCCCGATGCCGACCTGATTCTCGGATCGATGATCGACAGGGTGCCCGCGATGGATCTGATGAGCATCCCGGGTCTCTCGACGGCCAATGTGCCGAACCCGATGGGCATGGGCCAATGACGCATCGCGCCGTATGAATCGGCGCATGCATCCACGCGACACAAATGAGATGTCGAGAATAGCCCCGGAGTCCGCTCTGGGGCTTTTCATTTCTTACGGGTAACGATTGCGCTCAACTCGTAATCGGTCGATGGCCGTGCGACGCGCGGCATCGGTTAACGGCATCGAGCGCCTTTCCGTCACGGAGGATGAATCGCGTAAGCTGTGCCGTGGAGAGACCGAGCAGCTCCGCGGCATCACGTACCTGACCCCGACTTGCCGCGACCACGTCCAGCACGACCGCCAGCACCTGCGGATACGCCGTGTTGCGCAGCGAGATCTCCAGCCGCCCGCCGGCCGTCAGGTACTGTTGAAACACGTCTGGCGGCTTCCAGTTTTCGCCCGGCTCAATGCGGATGGAGATCGCGATGGCCAGACGCAGGCGGCG
This sequence comes from uncultured Planctomycetota bacterium, assembly GCA_900696465.1. GTDB lineage: Bacteria > Planctomycetota > Phycisphaerae > UBA1845 > UTPLA1 > UTPLA1. The sequence goes on along the minus strand of CAADGE010000030.1, from coordinate 190,849 downwards.
CAGGGCCTTGGCCTTGTTCTCATGTTGCGAGCGACTCTCTTCAGCGATGACCATCAGCCCGCTGGGACGATGGCGCAGTCGCACGGCGGAGCTGGTTTTGTTGCGCTTCTGCCCGCCCGGTCCGCTGGCCCGATAGGTGTCTACCTCGCAGTCGGCGAGAAGGGCCTCGTCCGTAGAGGCGAGCCAGCGATCTCGGGATGTCTGTTGCATCATGGCAGTCGCGCGTGATTCGATTGTCTTGACGGCGGTGGCGTCGGGACTAAAGCAACACGCCTGCGATGCAGCCGGTCATCCAGCAGGCCATGGCGCCGCCGAGCATGGCGCGCGGACCGAGCTGCACGAGGTCCGCGCGACGGTCCGGGGCCAGGCCGCCAATGCCGCCGATCTGAATGCCGATGCTGCTGATGTTGGCAAAGCCGCACAAGGAATAAGTGGCGATGAGGATCGACCGCTCACTCATGCCGCCGGTGCGAACCATCTCACCGAGCGAGGCGTAGGCGATCAGTTCATTGGTGGCCATCGCCTTACCGAGCAGTCCGCCGAAGCTTCGATAGTCGCCGCTGTCCACGCCGGCCAGAAATGCGACCGGCGCGAAGAGCAGGCCCAGTAACCCGTCGAGGTTCAGCTCCTTCAACCCCATCGAGGCGACGACCGGGGCCATGAACTCGAGTCGGCCGAACGCCGAGAGACCGATGTCGAGCACCTTGATCAGCGCGACGAAGGCGATGAGCATCGCCAGCACATTGATGGCCAGCTTCATGCCCTGCGCGGCTCCGGCAGTGGCGGCGTCGATGAAGCTGCGAGTTTCGCGCGACAGTTCGACGCGCACCCGTCCGGCCGTCTGCGGGACCTGCGTCTCCGGCACCATGACCTTGGCGAGCATAAAGGCGGCCGGCGCCGACATGAGCGATGCCGTCATGAGATGCCTCGCCGTTGACACCATCCGCCCGGGGTCTCCGCCGCCGAGCATGTCCACGTACACGGCCATCACGCCCGCGGCGACGGTGGCGAAACCGCCGGTCATTAGGGCCATGATTTCTGAGCGGGTCATGCGGGAGATGTACGGCCGCACGAGCAGCGGGGCTTCGGTCTGCCCGAAGAACACGTTGGCCGCGCCGGCGAGGGCTTCGGCGCCGGACACGCCGAGGGTGCGCGTCATCAGCCAGGCCATCGCCGAGACCAGTCGTTGCAAAAGACCGTAGTGATAGCCGATCGCTGAAAACGTGGCGACGATGATGATCGTCGACATGATTTTAATTCCTGCCACCGCCTTCCAGGCGACATCCGGGTGGCTGCCGGCCAGTGGCCCGAAGACGAAGTTCGCGCCGGCGTCGGCTCCCGCGAGAATCGCCGTCACCACGTGTGCGATGCCATCAAAAAATGCCCGGCCGGGTTCGGTCTTGAGCACGACGAGCGCCAGCAGCCATTGCAGGGTCATGCCGCCGAGGACGGTCTTGAACGGAAATCGACGACGATTCGTCGAGAGCAGCCAGGCGACGAAGAGAAGCGCGACGATCCCCAACAGACCCCGTGGCAGCGCCATGTCACCTCCTCTCCGGGGGACCGGGCAGCGGCGTGAAGTGGGCCGCGCAGCGCGGCTCGTAATCGTCCAGCCCGCCGACCATGTGGAGCGTGTCGACCGGAGACAATCGCTGCGTGTATGGCGATGGGGCACCGCACACGCGGCAGGGCGACTGCTTCGTCACCACTTCGTCAGCCATCTCAATCAACTGCGGCAGCGGTTCAAAGGGTCGGCCCCAGGCATCGTTGCTGATGCCCGCCACGATCACTTCGACCCCGCGATTCAGCAGCGTCTGCACCACGGGGATCAGCTCATGGCGGAAGAACTGCCCCTCATCGATAGCCACGACGTCCGCTCCGACGGCCTGCTCAAGCAGTGCCGCGGCACCGGAGACAGGGACCGCATCGAAGCGATCCTGCGTGTGTGTCACGAGGTGTGTCGGATCGTAGCGATTGTCGATGGCGTGTTTGAAGGCCTTGACGTGTCGGCCTTCGACTGCCGCCTGCCGCAGTCGGGCAATCAGGTATTCCGTCTTGCCGGCGAACATCGAGCCGTGCACGACGATGAGCTTCGCGGGATGAGTCGGATGGGTCACGATAGAGGATTGTCATCGCTGGCCGGGTAATGGCAAGTCGTCGCGGGCTGCCCGCGGAGCGAGGGTAAACGGCACGGGAAATGGACATCTTTTCACGGAAATATCGGGTAGTAGAATGTCTTCGACGGCCGACCGCACGGTGCGGCCGACCGACACAACCAACCTCGCACGGAGAGATTCCCATGAGACCTCGCAACAAATTGACGGCCTTGGCGGCGCCGATCTGTCTGGCACTGATCGCCGGCTGCCAGCAGCCGGCTCAGGACATGCAGTCGATGAAGCCGCCGCCGCGACCGGCTGAACTCGACCGGCTCAATCCGTGGATCGGCACATGGAACGGCACGGGCCAGATGACCATGTATACGAAGGAAGGCCCGCAGCAGATGAACGTCAGTTATTCGGAGCGGATCGAGTGGGTCGCCGGAAATCGCTTCGTCCAGGCACGTTCAGACATGAACATGGGCGAGGGTGAGACCATGCAGATGACCGCAATCTTCGGATGGGACAGCGACCGAAAGACTTTCAAGGTCTGGGAGTTCATGAGCAACGGCGATGTGAGCACCATGGAGATGGAGTACGACGAGGACGACGGCCACTGGGAAATGGAAGGCCGCGGCAAGCACTTCATGACGCGCGAGCCGACACAGTCCGAAGGTACTATGAAAATGGTGGACAACAACACCATCGAATGGCAATTCACGATGTGGGATGGCTGGAAGTTCAAGAAGCTGATGGAAGGCAAGGGTACGAGCAAGCGGCAGTAATCCGGGAATCCCCGGTCATCCGCACGCGCGTCTTCGAAGCCCATGGATTGCAATCCGTGGGCTTCGTTGTTTCAATGAAAACATGCCGAATCGCCCCAATGATCTGCACCGCCTCGAACAGCTTTTGCGGGCACGCTATCCGTTCATCTTCATGCCCACCCTCGAGGAAGACGAAGCCCTTGAACTGGTGCGCGACGTGGTCCTGCGCATGCCCTACGCACTGCGGCTCTGGTCGATCGTCGGCGGTGTGCGCGACGGTCTCGTTGCCGGCGTGGCGCCCGTGCCGGACACCGAGCACCCCGCCGCGGCGCTCTACTACATGACCCGACAGGCGGACATCTCCATCAACGTTCTTCTGGACCTGTCCGGGCATCTGCGTGACGAGCGCACGCTCCGCGCCTGCCGCGACCTCGTGCGACACTGCCGGGAATCCTCCAGCCACTTGATCCTGATAGATCATCAGGACGAGTTGCCGCCGGCGCTGGCCACGCAGGCCCTGCGACTGGACCTTTCTCTTCCCGATGAGAAGGAACTCGAGGTCGTCATTCGCGACACGCTCAAAGGGTTGCATCGCGAGGGGAGGATTGACGCGAATCTCAGCAAAGGCGCCTACCAGACGATCATTCGCAATCTGGCCGGACTCTCGCGCCGGCAGGTCCGGCAGATCATCACCGAGGCCGTCGTCGATGATCGCAAGTTCGACGAGGAAGATCTGAACACGGTCATGGCCCGTAAGCGGCAGATCATTCATCGCGGCGGTCTGCTTGAATACGTCGAGACGCTCGCGAACCTCGATCAGATCGGCGGCATGAAGCGGCTTAAATCGTGGCTGCTTTCGCGTCGGCATTCATTGTCGGAAGAGGCGGCAAAGTTCGGCATCACGGCACCGCGCGGCGTGCTGATGCTCGGTGTGCAGGGTGCCGGAAAGAGTTTCTGCGCCAAGGCCATCGCCACGGCCTGGCAGCGTCCCTTGCTTCGGATGGATGTCGGCGCCCTCTACGATCGCTACGTCGGTGAATCAGAGCGCCGCCTTCGCGACGCGCTCCAGCAGACCGAGATGATGGCTCCGGTGATCCTGTGGATCGACGAGATCGAGAAGGCCTTCGCCTCAGCCGCAAGCCGCAGCACCGACGGCGGACTCTCCCAACGCATGTTCGGAACATTGCTGACCTGGATGCAGGAACACACCGCACCGGTCTTTCTGGTCGCCACGGCCAACGACATTGAGGCCCTGCCGCCGGAGATGCTCCGCAAGGGACGCTTCGATGAAGTCTTCTTCGTGGACCTGCCATGCGCGGCCACCCGCAGGGAAATTCTCCGCATTCACATCGCCCGTCGCGGTCGCGGCCCGGCGACCTTCGATCTGGATCAACTCTCGAAGGCCTGCGAGGGTTTCAGCGGCGCCGAGATCGAACAGGCGATCATCTCTTCGCTTCACGACGCCTTCGCGGCGGGTGCGGACCTGACCACGGAGCGGCTGCTTTCAACCCTGAAACAGTCGCCTCCGCTGTCGGTCACTATGGCGGAGAAGATGCTCGCCCTTCGCGCCTGGGCCGAGGGACGATGCGTCCCGGCGGATTGATGGGAAGAAGGTGGATCGCGAGCTGCGGAATGCGGTCGGTCGGCGACATGGCCGCGGCTTGGCCCGGCTCCGATACCCGTCAGGCGGGTGGCATGGCAGCGACTTTGGGCGGCTTTGCCGAGCTTCAGGCGCTCGCTGGTCCCAATGGTCGAGCACCTGCAAATCGGATACGATGTTGCCATGACCCTGCGTGAACCGTCGCACCAGGCACCGGGCGATTAGCTCAATTGGCAGAGCACCTCGTTTACACCGAGGGGGTTACAGGTTCGAGTCCTGTATCGCCCAGTGAATCATTTTTTTGATCCGACATGATGCACACAATCGTTTTCGCATGGAATCAACTCCGCCGCGCTGTAAGTCAGGCAATGATGCGTCTGCAGCCGCTCGTATCTATCCGACCAGTGCCACGCTATTTACATCCATGATGCGTGTGTTGAGCATGCGACCCACCGTTTTCTGTCCTCAACTTTGAGCCAGTATGTCTTGAATCAGCCGCTCCCGGTCGGTAGCATGGTTCTTATCTTCAGTGCCGGTGTGTCTGGTTGATCGTCGCCCCGTGCCATTCAATAACGGCGACGTGAACACGGAAATCCGTCGAGGGTTTAGCGATGAACTCAGGGCCAGGACTTCGCCGCGGACTTGGTGCGCTGGCATACGTCCTGTGGCTTTGCGTTCCGGAGGCCTTCGCGGCCGGTTCACAGACACCCAACGAGCAACGCACGCACTATCAAAAGCCCGAAAAGCTCGAAGGTCGCTACCAGCGCCGCACAAACCTTGTTCACGTCAAGTTCAAGGATGACCTGCCCATCAAGGTCAAGGCCGACAAGCTGGTCGATGTCGGCACCGGGACACTCGCGCCGGCGCAGGCCGTGCTGGCGTCGGTCAAAAGCGGCAAGTGGGGACCACGCTTCAGCGCGACGGATGACAAACTGCGTCAGATGCGACAGCATGCAAAGGCGGTTTCGAATCGCGATCTGCCCGACCTGACCGTCTGGTTTACACTGACGCTTCCCGAAGAGGCAGATGTCTCAAATCTGGTCGACGCGCTGAATGCACTCGACATCGTGGAACTGGCGGAGCCCGCCGCCGTACCCGCGCCGCCGCCTTTTCCGCCGAGCTACCAACCGAATCAGGGCTATCTGCAACTTGCCGCCACCGGTGTCGATGCCGAATACATCTGGAATGTCATTGGCACTCGGGGGCTTGGCATCCAAATCGTCAACATCGAATACAGCTTCAATGCGAACCATCAGGATCTTCCCCCCGTCGGCAATGCCAACAACTGGCTCCCGCCGCCGCATCCGCCGCTGGCGGATCCCGCGCATGGCACGGCAGTCATGGGCCAGCTTGCGGCGATGAACAATGGTTGGGGCATCACCGGCATCGCGTCCGACGTCTCGCTGCACTTCGCCGGTGTGTATCATCAGCTACCGAACATGTCCTTTGGTTACGACCTGGCCAATGCGATCCTGCTGACGGCGGTCTATCCGGCACTTTCCCCAGGCGACATCGTGCTGCTCGAACAGCAGTCTTTCTACGATTACATCAACGGTACCGGCCCGTACGTGCCCTGCGAGTGGATGCCGGCGGTGCACGCGGCGATTCAATACGCCGTCTTCTCAAAACAGCTTGTGGTTATCGAAGCTGCCGGAAATGCGGACGCGGCCGGAGGTGTCAATCTGGATGATCCACAGTTCTTCGGCTGCAATGGTCCGTTTTATCCTCTGCCGATGCCCTACAACTCGTTCGACTCCGGCGCGATCATCGTCGGCGCCGGTGCCGCCGCGGCCGGTTTCGGCAATTCGCAGGCCCCGCGCTCGCGTATCAAGATGCCCGGCTTCTGGGGATCGAACTTCGGTTCACGGGTCAATGTTCAGGGCTGGGGCGAAGCGGTCTATACCACTGGTTACGGCAACTTGTACAACGATCCGGGTTTCGGAATCGATCTGGACTACACCCACAGCTTCAGCGGCACCTCCAGCGCCTCTCCGATTGCAGCCGGCGCAGCGGCACTGCTGCAGGCCACGTCAGTGCTGCAAACCGGCCAGCGTCTGGATCCTCTGGAAGTGCGCAGACTGCTCTCGGAGACCGCGACACCGCAACAGCGCGATAAGACGCCGATCTCGGAGAACATCGGCGGCCTGCCGGATCTGCGACAGATGATACGGGCCAGAGGGTGGAGCGGCTGTCAGCCCGCACCGGGCAACGACCTTTGTGAGTCTCCACCACAGTTCATGTCACAGGGCTCGAATTACTTTGAGAATTTCTGCGCCGCCAATGGCAGAGGTGGGATGGCCGGATGCGCGCGGGAAGCTGATGTCTGGTACCAGTACCTTCACGGCCCTGCGGGAAGTCTCGTGGAGGCCTACATCTGCGGCTCCAGTTTCGACACACAGCTTGCGGTCTATCGTGGCAACTGCCATGCGCTGGTCGAGCTGGCCTGCGACGACGATTCGAGCACGTGCGGGGGCACGGATTCACGAGTCGTCTTTCGGGCAGAGCCCAACACGACGTACTTCTTGCGCATTGGTGGTAAGAGCGGCGCGACAGGCAACGGCTCACTGATTCTCAATACGCTTTCGCAGCAGGCGCCCTGCGCGCCGGCCAGCGAATGGAAACTTCCGGAGCCGCCCTGCCCCTACACACATTTCAAACCCAGTGCCCGGGTGGATGCCGCCATGGCCTACGATGAGATTCGTCACCAGGTCGTCCTCTTCGGCGGCTTTGATGGCGAACTGCGAAACGACACCTGGCTGTGGGACGGCGAGAAATGGACACTGGTGGAGTTGCCCATCGGTGCGCCGCGGCCGTCGCCGCGTCGCGGGCACTGCATGACCTGGGCAGGTCCGCGCACCTTCACGCACACCATTCAGGGCGTCTATCTTTTTGGCGGTCGAGATAACTCCACGGTCTTCGGTGACACCTGGAAATGGGACGGTACAAGCTGGTCGCTTGCTTTTCCTGCCGGGCCGGGCATGCCACAGCCGCGCTACGATGCGGCCATGTGTTCCTCCAAAGGCATCGGACTCGGCCTCGTGCTCTTCGGCGGGCGGAATGCCGTGGGCAATCTGATCAGCAGCCCGTGGCAACTCGACTGGACTTCGTGGGGACCTCATACGTGGGCGCCGGCGACGTTACCGAACCTGCCCGGTCCGCGTGCAGGTCACACCATGGCGGCCACGGCCGGTACCGTCGTGGTCTTCGGCGGCGAGACGGCAGGCGGGTTGTCGAACGAGGCGCGTGACATTGTCTTCGGATCGGGTCCGATCGTGTGGCCGACGATGCCGCCCGCCCGCAAGGGTCATACGATGATCTATCGTCCCGATCGAAGGCGGTTCACCGTCTTCGGAGGCGACGGGCTGACGGGCCGGCTCAACGATGTGTACGAGCTGATTTTCAGTTTCCCGGGAACCTGGGAGTGGCATCTTTCCGCACACGATACACCGTCAGTTGATATGTTCAAGCCGCGGCCGTTGACGGATCACGCCATGGCCTATGACTTGTTGCGCGGCACGCATGTAGTCTTCGGTGGCGACGCCGGCGCGCAGGGCGACTATCGCAACGAGACCTGGGAGCTGCGGGCCAACGCGCCGCTCGCATTCAGAACCAATCTCTGCTGCTCGTATTCGCCAACGCCCGGCGCGCTCGCGGTGCTGCATTTCGAGTTGGAGGGTGGCGGGCCCTACCAGATGAACTGGTACCGAAACGGAAACATTCCCATCGTGGACGGACCGGCGCCCGGCGGGGGGAGTTACTCGATTGAAACACAGTCTTTGCTGGGCGAGGGTGCGACTCTGAACATCTCGAACATCGGGCCTGCGGACAGCGGCACGTATCATGTGGTGATCCAGAGTCCGTGCGGAGAGGTAAATACGTTCTCCACGATTTCTTCCACCGTTGTCACGCTTACGGTTGCTTGCAGTGGACCGCCGGATGGTGATCTGGTGTGGCCGACCGGAGCGGACGCGTTGGACATCAAGCCATTCATCCAGCTTGTCATGAGCGGTTCGACCGACAACTACTATCGCTGCAAGGTGGATTTTGACGACAGCGGCGTAATTGATGTCGGCGACATTCCCGGTTTCGTTGCGGCACTGATCGGCCCTTAATTCGCAGCGCCGGCGAAGAAATTGATCACCAGACTGTAATAGTACGCCTTCGCGTATGCTGCAAAACCGACATGGCCGCCGCCGGGGAGGACCATCGCCGCGACCATCGGGTTTGTCGTTCGCGCGATCAGGTCGGCCACGTCCTGGGATCGGGCCATCGGATCGTTGGCGCCGTGCACAATGAGCACAGGCACGCGGGCACTTTGCAGCTTGGCGTGGTCCGGTAGCCCGCGGTACGGCAGGAAGCGCAGCATCTGTAGACCGTCGTCGATCGCTTCGGCATAGATCAGCGGGGAACGGGCGAACTCCGCGCGGATGAGTTGCATCAGACTGCCGGATGGCTCGGGGTAGCCGCGTCGTTTCATGCGATTGAGGATCGTCGTTTGCAATCCTGCGAGCACCGGATGTCGGAAACGCGACCATCGCCGTTCAAGGAGTTCGAGCAGTTCCTCAAAACGCAACACCGGTGAGAAGGCGAGTATGCCCGCATTCCAGTGGCGCAGGGCTACTGTCGTTCCGTCGTGGTGGGCAGGTGGACCACTCTCCGCACGGTTATGCCAGACATGCGGCGCCAGTCTCGGGCTGATGCTGGGATGATCCCGCCGACAGCCGTCAAGCCAGGCCGCTGCGAGGGCGTGATTAGCCCCCCAGCAGAAACCGACAAGACCGGTCCTGCGGACGTGCGGTTGAGCTTCGAGCCAACGCGAGACCGCGAGCAGATCGAATGTTTCCAGGGTTCCGAAGTTGTAATGGATTTCCGGTCGGCCTCGTGCCGTTTCGCCGTGTCCACGAAGTTCGAGGGCCATTGCATGAAAGCCCGAGGCGACCAGCCCCTGCGCGAGGTCGCGTGTGCGCAGGACATTGTTATCGCCGAGGATGCCGGGGAGAATGACGATGCAGTCGGTATTGATCACCTCACCCTCGCGACGTGCATAACGGATCCGCCCGCACAACTCCACGTTGTCTCCGATCGGGATCCAGATATCTTCAAAGCCCGGCCATGGCGGCGTTGGCTTCTCCTCCTCGGAGTTCGCTCCGGAGGCCTGGGCGGTATGGGCCAGGCCCTGCCAGTTGTGACGAAGACTGGGTAGCTGCTCGGGACGGATGCCAAAATGCGCGAAGACATCGGCCGCCTCGCCGTTTGCATGGACAAGATCCTCCGTCAGCAAAGTCGCCGGTCCTTCCGGCAGGAGCGTTTGAAGCTGACCGTGGACCTCCCGCAGCCAGGCGCGCGTCGAGCATGTGATGCCTGGCAGACCAGCCGTCGGCACGCGGATGATCTCTTCCGGCAGCAAGGGAAAGGATCGTTCTGTGAACGGGCCACGGATCATGTGGGTGACATGATTCTCGCGGTACTTGATCGGCGTCAAGCGCCGTCTACTATCCTGCGGGCTGAAAGACGCCAAACCTCCGACGCCGCAACCATTAAGGCGAGATTGGGGCGGCGGCTTTTCGCTCGACAAATGCGAGAAAAAAACGCATAATTTGTCTCCGGCCAGTTCTCGGACGGTCGCCTAACTCTGTAGAGAAAAAGACTTGCGTAACCCCTGCCGACCCCGCAAGATGTTGCGTCCGCTGTCGCCCGGTTTTGGGACGACCGGTCCGATTCCGGCGTGGACGCACTCGCCGCAGCACCTGCAAGGTTTACAGATTGGATTTCCTGGCGCGAAGACGCCAGGGCGGCATCTATTGAGGAAGGAATGACACCACACCAACCGACGACACTGATGACCGGCGCGACGGGCTTTCTTGGGCAGTTTGTCCTTCGCGAGTTGCTCCAGCGTGGTCGGCGCGTGGTTGCCCTGCTCCGGTCACCCCTCCAGGATTCCCGGCGTCGCCTCGCCGGGCTGATGCGCCCGCTCGGAGTTGAACTCGATGAACATGTAACCGCCGGGCGTCTGATTCTTCGTGAGGGCGCCCTGCCGGAGAACCTTCCCGACGGCGAATGGGGACCGACGGATGACATCCTGGCCTGTGCGGCAAGTCTACAACTTTTCTCCAACGGCAATGGCGAACCCTACAAAACCAACGTCGAGGGTACGCGAACCCTGCTGGAGTGGGCCGATCGGCATCACGTCACGCGGATTCACTCGGTCAGCACGGCCTACGTCTGTGGATCGCATCGAGATGTCATCCGCGAAGTGCACCACCCGCGGCCTGCAAGTTTTCAGACCGAGTACGAGGAAACCAAATGGCAGGCGGAAGAAATGCTGGCGCAGTGGTCTCGTGCCAACGGCAACACCCTGACTGTGACCCGACCGAGTTTTATCATCGGAGACTCGACGACCGGCTACACGACCCAGTTTGGCGGCTTTTATCAGTTTGCCCGGTTTGTCAGCTTGATGAAGGCCGAATGCGGCAGTAACTCAAACGGCGACGGCACTTACATCCCGCTGCGGATCCCTGGTCGCCCGGACGAACAGATTCAGAATCTCGTACCCGTCGATTATGCGGCGCGAATGATCGCAGAAATCATCCTCAATCCCGATCTGCACGGCCGCATCTATCACCTGACCGACCCCAAACCTCCAACCTGGGATGCGTTTAAGCAGTTTCTGGAGGGGTACTTTCACATTCACGGCGGACACTTCGTCGATGCAGATTCTCTTCCCTCCGACAAGACCGAGGCCGAATCCCTCATGTGGGAAAAGTACGACCTGCTGATGCCCCGCATCCATCATCAGCCGCTTTTCGACGAGGCGAATACCCGCGCCGTGCGGCAGTCGCTTGGGCTTGAATACCCGTCTCTGACGCCGCAACGCCTGTCACTGCTCCTCGACTACGCTGTCAGCCAGCGTTGGGGCCAGCGGGCCAATCGCCGACATGCCCGAAACGACTGACGATTCCTTTGTACTCGCTGTGGATAACGGTACCCCCAGCTGCATAAGTTCCTGCCGCAGATCCTCCATCCGCACAATATCGGGCAGTTCGCCCATGGTGGTCATCACGAACCCGTAACTGGAGAGCCGTCCGAGGTTCCCGTGTGCCGCCTGAAGATCGCAGATCCAGCTCATCAGCGCGCTACCGCAATGCCAGCCATCCTTCACGCTGACCAGCACATCGGGCGTGTGCACCATCAACCCGTGAAAGGCCCGCCAGCTTCGATAGATTGCATCGGGGTAGATGTGTTTGCGGGTGGCCTCGAACAGGGCACGATCGTCGATAAAGCCATCGGCGTCGACCTGCCCGCTTCGGCGAAGCTCGTCGATGACAGGAAGCAATTTGAAGGGATCGCCGCGTTCACATTGATAACGCAATCGTGTTGCGATCGGTCGCTCGGAGGGTGTTGTTTCGGATTCGGCAGCCGATTCGACGATGGCACGGATACGCGCCACACCCTCGAGATCCTGCACGACCACATCACCGCTCGAATCGACGTACAGCGTCTGTTCAATTCCGTCGATACCGATCACGTCGCGGGCCACATCGGCGGCGCGTTGCGTGTAGATCGCCGCACAGGTCACAACACCGAACTCGGGCACGACCACATCCATCGGGCCTGAGATGCGACTGGTCACACGGTATCCGAAGCGGGCCAGCATTTTGCTCAGCGGGATGCGTCGGCTGTTGACGAGATTGTGTCCGTGATCCGAGAGCAGCGTGATCTGTACGCGCCCGCGAAGCCGGTGCATGACATGCTGGCAGAAGCGATCAAGGCGCACGAGCGCCGACTGATGTCCGTTGCGCCCTTCCCACGCACCCAGTCCTGAAGTGGTGACCACATAGCCGATGAAGTAGTCCTTGCCACTTCGGTAAAAGTGTCGCTGGATTTTACCTAACTCGTGTTCGTACCAGCGATGCGGATTGAGATAGGCCACGGAATGCGCGAGAAATTGCAGGTAGTAATCAACATGCATGATCCACGGCGCATTGCCTTCCCGGGCATAAGTGGCATATCCATCGGTCAGCGTGGTGCCGTCGTAATACTCCGATTCCACTCCCGGCGACGGGGAGATGCCGAAGAACTCGGCAAAGGACAGATCCGTCATAACCGGAAACGGACTGATCAATGCACTGGGCGGAGGGAAATATCGAAAGCGCCCCTGGTGCCAGAGTTCCTGCACCATGTGGTGGGGGATGCTGTCGAGCATGACCACCAGATGGCGATCCCGGCGATCGGCGACTTCATCTTTCGACAGAAGCCGATCGACTTGCTCCGCGTAATTGCCGTCCGCATTCGGATCGAAGCGCAGCAGAATGACGCGGCCGGCAGCCGATCGTCGTTCGCAGTAGTCAGGCCGACCATCGCCGTTCAGGTCGTAGTGCCAGTCTTCTGATCCGTCGCTCATCCGATCGACTGAAATTGGAGCGGGTGGGAAATAATGCGGCGCCGGTCTCGCGCACCCGGACGCCGAGAAAGGAAGCAGCAACAGGCAGATCAATACTCGGCGCACATATTCTGCGAGTGCATTCATCCCGGTGCCGGAGGCTGGATCCGGCAGGCAAAGTGAAAAAGAAGAGGTTGCCATGTGAGGGTGGAGGCGTCGGCCGTTGCCGCGCGTCTGTCAGTGGTTTGATCAGCGCCCACTTCGACCGAGAGCACGCTTGACCGCAGCGATCGCGGCCTTCTGATCCGCCGCCGAGGAGACGGCCAGATAGAAAAGCGCCTTCTTACCGACGGCCGCCGCGGAGGCGCCGCGCAGGTTGATGCCCTTGGCGGCGACGGCCCTTGTAATCTCCGCGCCGAGGCCCGCTCGGTCCGGTCCTTCAATCCGCACTGCATGAAGGCCGGCGGCCTTGACGAGGCCCACGTCCGTTGCCGCCTTTTTCTGTTTAGCGGTCGTAAGCGGAGCGACAAAGACGCGCGAAGTCCGGTCGGTCGCCTTCCTGGCGATCATGAATTCCAGTTGTGCTCCCGCGATGGTCAGGGCCTCCAGCACGCGGGCCAGCATTCCCGGCTTGTTCTGGATGTCAGCGGCCCAGACATCTACTTGTTTGACGGTGTAAGCCATGGCAGTACCTCCGTAGGGGGTCAGGACTGCTACGTGACCCATGGTTAGCATATCCCAATCCGGTGAGATCGGGCACCTGTTCGACGACTGCATCCTGAGAATAAGGCAGTTAAAGGGATTCAAAAAAGTTTTTCGCTACGGTTGACAATGGACATTGAACGTGCTATATTAGTTGAACGACTAACTAATACATCGTGGCTAGATGATGCCAGTGAAATCAGATACCAGGGAAAAGATCGTTGAGGCGGCAAGGGAGCTCTTTCATGTGCAGGGATTCCACGCCACCTCCCTTGCGGAAATCTTCCGGAAGGCCGGGGTCAACAGCGGCAGTCTCTATTACTTCTTCAAGTCCAAGGATGACCTGCTGCTCGCCGTGCTGGATGCGTATGTGGGACTTCTCTGGCCCGCGGTCATGGAGCCGGCCTTTCGCAAGACGGATGACCCGATCGAACGGGTCTTCAGTGTGCTCGCGGGATACCGGCAGATGCTGATGCAAACGGGCTGCAAGCTGGGATGTCCGATCGGGAATCTCGCTCTGGAACTTGGCGATACGAAACCCGAAGTGCGCGAGAAGATCGCGCTGAATTTCGCGAACTGGTGCAGGGCCATTGAATCATGCCTCGATGCTGCTGCGGATCGATTACCTGCGGACGTGGACCGCGCCCGGTTGTCGCGCTTTGTGCTGACGGTCATGGAGGGGGGGATCATGCAGGCCCGGGGACATCGTGACATCGGTCCATACGACGACGGTGTCGCGCAGCTTCGGGATTACTTCGATCGATTGCTGGCGCAGCGCCGCCGTGAGGCGGGGGGCGTTCGGCAGGATACACGGCCCGGCGATCTGCCGAGCCACAAGACTGGAGCAGAATCATGATGGGTCGATTGAGAAGGGCCGACTGGGCGGCGATGGTCTGCCTATTGGTGGCGAGCAGCGTCTTCGCAGCAGTGGACGAACAGACATCGAAGACTGCGAACGACGGTGCCGGGCGAATCCTGCGAAAACAAGTCATTGTCAAAGGTCCGCTCGAAGAAGTCTGGCGATGCTGGACGACGAGCGAGGGGATCGCCTCGTTCTTCTCGCCGGAGTCCAACATCAGACTTGAAATCGGCGGTCCGTATGAGCTTTTCATGCGGATGTCCGAGCCGGATGCCCAGGGTCGACGCGGCAGCGAGGGCTGCAAAGTGCTCTCCTACATTCCATATCGCATGCTTGCGTTCGAATGGAACTTCCCGCCGGCCGTGGAGCGTCTGCGCGCCAGTGGCGCAAAGACGCAGGTCGTGCTTCAGTTTGACGAGGCACAGGATGGCCATGTACGCGTGCGGTTCGCGCAGCTCGGCTGGCAGGAAGGTGAAGACTGGGACCGGGGCTACGAATACTTCGACAAGGCGTGGACGAAAGTCATGAGTCTCCTGCAGGAGCGGATGGAAAAATCTGCAACCATATCGGCCACGGTCGAGCCGAAGCGCCGGAGCTGGGAGGATGGTCATGTCAACGTGACGGCAACGGAGTCACCGTTCAAGCATCAGTCATTTGAAATGATCCTCCCGGCGACCGTGGAGGAAGTCTGGAAGCTCCTCTCGACGGCGGAGGGTTTTCAAAAGATCGGCAGCAAGGAACCGACCGTCGAATTGAAGCCCGGCGGGGCGTATTGCTTCTGGCTCGGTGCGCCGAATCGGGTGCTGGCCTTCGTTCCGAACGAAATGCTGTCGATGAGCGGCAGTGCGCCTGAGAAGTTTCCCAACGTCCGCAAGGGCGGCACATGGGGCGCCTACTTCTTCGAACCGACGGATGACGGCAAGACAAAGCTGCGACTTACCGTTCTCGGCTGGCGACCGGGCGAAAAAGAATGGGATGACGCATACGATTATTTTCTCAAGGCGAATCCACAGTTTCTGAATCACGTGCATGCCGTGTTGTCCGGCTCAGATCGTACGGCGGCCGCAGAAACGGCGAAGCGGGACAGCCAGTCGAAGGAGCGTCCATCAAAGACGGGCGACGTGCTTCGGCATGAGGGGGTCATCAGCGCTCCGGTCGCGGACGTGTGGGCGGCCTTCACCACCAAGGAAGGTATCGAGTCGTGGATGGTGCCGCATGCGGAGATCGACCTGCGTGTTGGTGGGCTGATGCGCACGCATTACGATCCCAAGGGAGTCCTCGGAGACGAAAACACGATCGAGAACACGATTCTTTCCTACGAGCCATTGCGGATGCTCTCGCTCAAGGCGACGAAGCCGCCGGCGAATTTTCCCTTCAAGACGGCGATCGAGAATACGTGGTCGGTCATCCATTTCGAGCCCATCGGCACGGACCGCACCCGGATCGTGACGATTGGTCTGGGTTACGGCGACGACGAGGAATCGCGGAAAATGCGGTCGTTCTTCGAGCAGGGGAATGATTGGACGCTCCGCCAGCTCGCCGAGAAGTTTGCGAAACAGGCGGCGGGTTCCCAGCGCAGGAAGCCGTCCGTCGAAGACGACGTCTATCGAACCGCCGTGGATGATGCCACCGATGTGACCCATCTCTCGCCGCTCGCGCGAGTGATCGGCACCTGGAAATCGGTCAGCAGGGAATCCGACGGCGGCGAGTTTCACGCAAAAGTCGTCTTTGAATGGGGCCTGCGCGGCAAGATCATCAAGTGCCGATCCTACGTGGTTAAAGAAGGCGATGAACAGCTCGTGTACGAGTCGTTTTTTGCCTGGCACCCGGGGAAGAAGCAGATCATCGGCTTGTGCTTTTCGGCTTGGGATGCGATGTACGATGGCGTTTTCGATGTCACAGGTAACATCGTCAAGTACACCTGGAAGTCCTACACGGGGGACAAAGTCGTTGAGCACTATCAGACAATGGACTTCACCGACCAGGACACATACGTCTGGACCGTCTTCACAAAGAAGGATTTCGAATGGGTCCAATCGAAGCAAGCGACCTACGAGCGAATCAAGGATGTGAGTGCCCGGACTGATACCGGGTGGAATCCCAAGCGTACTGAGGTTCGAGTTTCTGGATATTGATAAGCGAGCGCTTCGTTGCGCTCGGAATGGAGAATCATCGTGAATCAACAGAAGCACGCAGCGAATGCGTACCTTGCCATGGCCGCGCTGGGTACCGTGTTTCAGATAGCAATGGTGGTCGCGGGTCATTACAACGCCTTCATCCGGGAAAACGTCTTTGCCATCGGCGGCATGTCCATCTCGCTCGTTTTCGGGGCGCTGTGGGCAACGAAGGCGGCCCGCTCAAAGGGTGGCGGCTTTGTCGGCGGTGCGATGGTCGGCGGGCTCTGTGCCTTCCTCGGTATCGCTCTTTCCGTGGCGCTGGGCGACGTGCCGGCGGGGGTTCTGGCCTTCGGCACGGCGGGATCGGCGTTAGCCGGAGGCATCGGCGGCGTCGGCTTGTATGCCCTGGCCGGCAGCAACCCGGCTGCTGCCTAGAACGAAACGGCACATCGAAAATGGCCTGTGTTTGTGGTCGGTGAACCTGTTACAATAACGCTGTTTCGGGTCTGAATAGTCACTGATTCTGAAGGGAGTTCGACCATGTCGACGAAGTGGCGATGCGCTGTCGTGTTCCTGTGCGCTGCCTTGTTTCTTGCATCATCGCGTGCGTTGTCCGACGACAAGAAGGGCCAGCCGCCGGGCGGCATGGATGCCGACCAGATGAAGGCCATGATGGAGAGCATGCAGAAGTGGATGGATTCCATGAAGCCCGGCAAGCAACATCAGGCCCTCGAGCATTTCGTCGGCACATGGGAGACGACGATGAAGATCTGGATGGGTGGCCCCGGCACTCCACCGTCGGAGACCAAGGGCATAACGACCGTGAAGTGGGTCCTCGGCAAGCGTTTCCTCATGGAGGAGCACAAGGGTCAGATGCCGCTGCCCGACATGACCGGCCAGATGCAGCTCCAGCCGTACGAAGGCATCGGCATGACCGGGTACGACAAACATCGAAACATGTACCAGTCCTCGTGGACGTCGAACATGCAGACAAACATGCTGACCATGACGGGCAGCGCCGATCCGTCGGGCAAGGTGTTTCGCTATTACGGCGAGATGGACGAGGCGATGCTGAACGTCATCGGGCGGACGGTAAAGTATGTGACAACCATACAGGATGAGAACACGCATGTGTTCGAGATTTTCGACCTGCACGCGGGCGATAATTACAAGGTCATCGAGATCACGTACAAGCGAAAGAAGTAGCGACAGGAAGAAGAAGCGTCGGCATGGAAGCCCGGAACCGTAGTACAATGAGAAAACCAATCACACAAGGGAGACGACATGGCCGTTAAACCGATTCCAGAGGGCTTCAGCAGTGTCACGCCGCATCTCATCATCAAAGATGCCGCGAAAGCGATCGACTTCTACAAGAAGGCCTTCGGCGCCGAGGAAATCTGCCGAATGCCCGGCCCGGACGGCAAGACCGTTATGCACGCCGAGATCAAGATCGGCAATTCCCACGTCATGCTGGCGGATGAGTTTCCGGAGTACGGCTGCGTCGGGCCGCAGACACTCAAGGGTTCGTCCGTAACGATCCACCTTTATGTCAACGATGCGGACAAGGTCTACAACCAGGCCGTTGCGGCGGGTGCCAAGGCGACGATGCCGCCGACCGACATGTTTTGGGGTGACCGTTACGGCAAGCTTGAGGATCCATTCGGCCATAACTGGTCGGTTGCCACGCACATCGAGGATGTCTCGCCCGAGGAGTGCGCCAAGCGAGCGGCCAAGGCGTTTGCCGGCGGCTGTGGCGGCTGATCTGCTTCGTTGTGCTGCGCAGCACCAGGATGCAGCAGCGGCAAGATGCTGCGGAATCGCTCGGTTGAAGATCGTCGGCGATGAATGACACCGACGATCGACACCGATTCTCTTACCACCGTTTCACGTCGATGACTCGCACCAAAGCCCGGGGCAGGCCTGCTCCGGGCTTTTTCATGCGTGCGATGCGGTTTTGGCGATTTGAATTCCGCGCTCAGGAATCGGTGGCGGCCGCACCGGCCGGCTCGTAAGCTTTCCTGAAGATTTCGGGGAAGCAATAGATGAATGCGATCAGCACCACCCGCGGGAAGCGGCCATCGAATCGGGAAATGTATCACGCCGTCGAGCGGCGGGATGCCGCGTACGACGGCATTTTCGTGGTCGCCGTGCGCACGACCGGCGTCTTCTGCAGGCCGTCGTGCCCGGCGCGAAAACCGCTGGCCCGCAATGTGGAATACTATCGGGCTGGCCGTGACGCCCTGTTCGCCGGCTATCGGCCCTGCAAGCGGTGTCGCCCGCTGGACACCAATGGTCGACCTCCGGACTGGGTGCGCCGGCTGCTCGATCGAGTCGAACGATCTCCAGACGATCGCGTGTCGGACACCGAGCTTCGAAAGATGACCATCGATCCTGCGCGGGCACGTCGATACTTCCAGTCGCATTACGGCATGACATTTCAGGCCTACAGTCGGGCACGGCGTCTCGGCGAGGCGCTGGCGAACATCCGCGAAGGCGGCCGCTTGTCACATGTCGCCCTGGACACCGGCTATCAGTCGGAAAGCGGCTTCCGCGATGCCTTTGCACGGGTGTTCGGCAAGCCGCCCGGCAAGAGTCGCGCGGCGGAGCACGTGGTCACAGCGATGTTTGAAAGTCCGGTCGGCCCGCTTCTGGCCGGTGCGACGGACAAGGGTGTCTGCCTTCTGGAGTTCTGCGAGCGGCGCGCTCTTCAGAAGCAGATCGAAGCTGTTCAGCGGCGGCTTGGCTGCGCGGTGGTGCCGGGGCGGCATCGGCTGCTGGACCGACTGCGATCGGAGCTGGATCGCTATTTCGACCGTCGGCTCCGCAATTTCAGCGTGCCGCTGATCTATCCCGGGACGCCCTTTCAGATGCGCGTCTGGAGCGAGCTGCTGAAGATCCCCTACGGGCAAACGATTTCCTACGAAACCCTGGCACGGCGAGCAGGCAGGCCCGGCGCACAGCGAGCCGTGGGGACGGCCAACGGGGCCAACCGCATTGCCATCGTTATTCCTTGTCATCGCGTGGTGAACAAGGACGGCAAGCTGGGCGGCTACGGCGGCGGCCTCTGGCGAAAGCAGTACTTCCTGGAACTGGAACAGGCAACACGGGTCGGGTCCAATCCGCTGAGTTACCCGACGGATCGTGGCCGGGAGCCGGTCGGCTGACTACATTCCGAAGTTGTTTCTGAACCGGCGTATGCCGCGTTCGTAGTACATCGGAATCAGTCACCGCACCGCCTGTTGAGACTGTTCGCGTCTGTTGGACGCGCCAGACGGCGGCTGCCCGGGAAAGACGCCTGAATGGTCGGACAGCATTCGTCAAACGATCCTCCGCTCTACAAGATCATCCTTGCTTATCTCTCGGTTTACCTGATCTGGGGCTCGACGTATCTCGGCATCAAGTTCTGTCTTGAGACGCTGCCGACGGTCTTTCTGCTGCCCGGTGTGCGGTTCATTCTCGCCGGCACGGCGCTTTATGTGTGGGCGCGGCCGCGTGCGACGCGTCCGACCCTGCGTCAGTGGCGCGATGCGGCCATCGTCGGCGGCGCGTTGCTCTACATCGCCAACGGGTGCGTCGTCTGGGCCCAGACACGCGTGCCCAGTGGGCTGACCGCGCTGCTGGTCGCTGTCGTACCGATCTGCATGGTGTTGCTTGAATGGATCCGTCCGCGCGGCACGCGGCCGACGCCGATGGTCATCGCCGGTTTGGTGCTGGGTCTGATCGGCGTGGGCATTCTGACCGGCCCGGAAAATCTCGCGGGTGAATCGCGCGTCGATCTTACCGGGGCCGTGGTACTGATACTCGCGTGTTTCGTCTGGAGCGCCGGCTCGCTCTTTTCGCGTCGCGCGGCAAAGCCGTCATCGCCGTATCTCACGGCGTCGATGCAGATGATCTCCGCAGGCATTCTGCACCTGGTCAGCGGCACGATCGCCGGTGAGTGGGCGATGCTGAACCTGCCGGCGGTATCGATCAAGTCCGCGATGTCGCTTCTTTACCTGATCTTATTTGGTTCGATCATCGGCTTCACCGCATACATGTGGCTGATGCAGGTCAGCACGCCGTCGCGCGTGGCGACCTATGCCTACGTGAACCCGGTCGTCGCCGTCTTTCTCGGCTGGGCGTTTGGACGGGAAGGACTCAGCAGCCGGACCTTTCTCGCCACGGCGGTGATCGTTGCGGCGGTGGCGTTCATCACGTCGGCACAGTCTCGCGCCGAACCCGTTTCGCTTTCCGAGCAGGCAGTCGACACCGATCGCGAGCGCGGCGGGCCGCCGGATTCGGACACGCCCGATCAATTTGTCTGCGCCACTCCCTCGAAGGACCTCCTCGAAGCGCCCGCGCAGTCGTGCGGATGAATCGTCGGCGTGTCGGCGGTTTTTCATTGCCCGATCCGGTCTCCTGCGCTACAATTTGATTAAGCGAATCCAGATTCGCCGCGCACGGCAGTTCTTACGCCGGCGGCGGATGCCCGACACGATTCTTGCGGCACCATCATCACGTGGCGCACCCACAGGAGGCACGGACGTTTCGCCCTCGCGGCGGTTGGTAACTTTGGCCCGAACACCGGAGACGGACCATGAGCACCATCACCCTACCCCAGGTCGATCAGGCGGCCGGCGCGCCCCGGCGTGTCAAGTACGTCAAAGACCTCGACAAGATTCCAAACATTCCGCCCGACGAGCGCGAAAAGCTCAAGAAAGTCGCCGAGAAGTACGTCTTCCGGGCGAACGATTACTACCTCGGCCTCATCAACTGGGAGGACCCGGCCGATCCGATCAAGCAACTCATCATTCCCCGCGTGGAGGAGTTGAGTGACTGGGGCCAGCTCGATGCCAGCAATGAGGCCGCCGTCACCGTTGCAAAGGGCGTACAGCACAAGTATCCGGAGACCGTGCTCCTGCTGTGCAACGAGGTGTGCGGGGCCTACTGCCGCTACTGTTTCCGCAAGCGGCTTTTCATGGATGAGAACGACGAAGTGACGAACGACGTCTCTGAGGGTCTTCGCTACATCGCGGAGCATCCGGAAGTGACCAATGTCCTGCTCACCGGGGGCGACCCGCTCTTGATGAGTACGCGGCGAATTACGGAAATCCTGGAAAAGATTCGCGCCATCCCGCACGTGAAGATCATCCGCATCGGCTCAAAGATGCCGGCCTTCGATCCCTGGCGAATTCTGAACGACGAAGCATTGCAGGATGCCCTGCGAAAGTATTCCGAGCCGCGCCGGCGGATTTACCTCATGGCGCATTTTGACCATCCCCGGGAGCTGACCGATCCGGCCGTCGAAGGCATCGACTGTTTCATCAAAAGCGGCGTGATCTGCGTCAATCAATGCCCGCTCATCAAGGGCATCAACGACGATCCGAAGGTGCTGTCGACGATGTTCCGGCAACTCTCGTGGATGGGTTGTCCGCCGTACTACCTCTTTCAGGGGCGGCCGACGGCCGGCAACGAGCCGTACGAAGTGCCGATCGTGCGCGGCTGGGAGATTTTCCGTGAGGCCCTGCGCTACGGCTCCGGCCTGGCGCGGCGTCCGCGGTACTCCATGTCTCACGAAACGGGCAAGATCGAGATTCTCGGGGTCGACGCGAAGCACATCTACCTGCGCTATCATCGCGCCAAAGACGCTGCACTGCGCGGCCGCTTCATGGTTTACAAACGTAATGACGACGCCTTCTGGCTGGATCAGCTCGAGCCGGTAGACGTGGGCGAGTCGCCGAGGTTCTCACCGTCGGCGAAGTTCGATTACACCTACGGCCCGGATTGATGACGTAGGATGGTGGGAGGCATCCGACCTGCTTCAAGGAGCCGAGGGATTGCAGTCCATCGGTTTTAGTCGCGCACGATCATCGTTTTGCTGCAAGGAGGTGACGCATGTCCCCGCGCGAGATCGCACACTGGCTGTCGGAAGAGCACGCGATTGTACAGGAACAGGTTTACGCGCTGCGCAAGCTGCTTGCGGTCCCGCCGGTGGCCGGCCGCGCCGGCTGGCTGCCCGAGCTGCGCGAGCGCTTCAATGAACTCAAGCAGCATTTGAAGAAACACATGGCCCTCGAGGAGAGCGGCGGTTATATGAAAGGCGTGCTCAAGCGACGGCCGACGCTCGCCCCGCAGATCGATTCCCTGCATCATGAGCACAACGAAATGGAGCGGCTTGCCGACCAGATCGACGCCGCCCTCGCGGAACTCCAACCGGCAGACAGTCTGCTCATCCGCCATTCGATCGCTCGAATCGGGATGTTTCTCGCCTACGTCGAGCACCACAAGGAACAGGAGGAGCACCTCGTGCTCTACACCTTCACGGAGGACCTGGGGACCGGGGATTGATAGGAGATCAACAGCCATTAGTTGTTAACAAGTGGCTGTTCGTCAGTACCCGCAGGCCCTATTTAACGGCCACTGGCTAACAGCTCTCGGCACCGATATCATGTCCATCAAGACCCGGAATATGAACGCCCCCAAGCCCGTCAGTCTCAACCTCAACATCCGCGGCATGGGCCAGTCGCCGACGCTGGCCATCAAGGACAAATGTCGAGAGCTGCGCCGTCAGGGGCGCAGTGTCTACGACTTCGGTCTGGGGCAGTCGCCGTTTCCGGTGCCGACGACGATCGTCGAAGCCCTGCGGCTGGCGGCGCCAGAGAAAGACTATCTCCCTGTGAAGGGCCTTCCCGCATTGCGCGACGCCGTCGCGGAGTACCATCGCAAGAAGGATCAGATCGACACGCACTCCGACGGCGTTCTGGTCGGCCCCGGCTCGAAAGAGCTGATGTTCCTGCTGCAGATCGTCTACTACGGCGAAATCCTGCTCACGCCGCCGTGCTGGGTTTCCTACTGGCCGCAGGCCCGGATCATCGGCCGCCGCATCAGTCTGATTCATACCACTTACGAATCTGGCTGGAAGATCACCGCCGAGCAGTTTCAGCGCTCGCTCGACCTTGTCGGCGACGACCACCGCCCGCGCCTCATGGTGCTCAACTATCCCAGCAATCCGACGGGCACGACCTACAGCGTGGATGAACTCAAGCAGATCGCCGAAGTGGCACGCAAGTACGGCGTCATCCTTCTCTCCGACGAAATATACGGCCAACTGCACTTCAAAGGCGAGCACGTTTCCATCGCCCGCTTCTACCCCGAGGGGACGATCGTCAGTTCCGGCCTTTCCAAGTGGTGCGGCGCCGGCGGCTGGCGGCTGGGCACGTTTACCTTTCCGAAAGACCTCGACTGGCTGGTCGATGCCATGTCCGCCGTGGCCAGCGAGACGTACACGTCGGTCAGTGCGCCGATCCAGTACGCCGCGATTCAGGCGTTTCACTGCGGCGTCGAGATCGAGCGATATCTGTGGCATGCCCGCCGCGTGCTCGAGGCGATAGCGAAGCGCAGCGTGGCAATTCTGCGGCAGGGCGGCATCCGGCTGCACGATCCGGTCGGCAGCTTCTATCTGTTTCTTGATTTCACGCCGCTAAGAGATGCGATGGCCGCCCGCGGCATCAAGGACGGAAGGACGCTTTGTGACCGACTGCTCGCTGAAGCCGGCGTGGCCATCCTGCCGGGCGTGTCGTTCGGTCAGTCGCGCTCGGAGTTGACGGCGCGGCTGGCGTATGTTGACTTCGACGGCACGAAGGCCCTGGCCGCCAGCGAGACAATTCCGCTTGACCAGGAACTGCCGGAAGAGCTCATCCAGACCTGCTGCGGTAACGTACTCGAAGGCATGACGAGACTGGCTGAGTGGGCGCAGCGTGCAAAGTCGGGTCAGGCCTGATCGAGATGAAGGGGTATACCTAGTTGTAGCATCAACTCCGTGGGCGGCTTCCTGGCTGCCTCTTTGTGTCTCATGTCGCAGAGGGCCATGCGGTGCGATGAATCATCCGCCGCCGGGGTCGTCTGCCGGCTGTGAAGTCGCCTCTTCCAAGTGTCGCTGACATCGCTTCACCCTGATGCTCCACAGAGAATAAGCCTGCTTGATACAGTTACTAAAGTTCTTGCTCGCCTCTTGCATGCATTCCAGGAATGCAGGAGGATCGCCGGGGCCTTCGTTGCCGGGTCCATACATCTCATCACAAATGTCTTCGTGCTCGTTACGATTGTTCTTACATGTTTGTACGGCCAGTATGTACTCGGTCAAGTCGATCAAGTTACAAGGGTCGTAGACGATAATGAACTTGGGGGAGCCATTTGATGGGTCCGAAAGTGTAAATGACTTCCATGTGGTCAACGCAACGGTCTGAATGCCCTGAAATGCAGGAAACTGGAATCCATCGATCGTTGCTGCGCTCGCATGGTCGCCGCTGCCATGTCCCACAGACGCGTAGGCCGTAGTCGTTCTGCCGTGGCGCCAAGTGCACATCGCGGTCGTTCCGAGGACCGCCTTATCCGTGCCGTATTGCTCACCGTTGTCGTGCCAGAACCATAGGTTGATGGTTTTCTCGGAGTGTGCCTGAGCATAAGCGCTTAGCGCGCCCGCGTAAGCAGGGGTTTCTGACGAGTACTTCGCCAGGACGACAACTTGATTCCAGTTCCCGCCGCCCAGCTGTGTCGCAAAACTCTCAGCAGATAACGCAGTGTGCCATTCACTCGATTCCGCGCTGAGCGTGGCCTGCCATATTGCCGCGAACGCGGCTGCACCGGGTGAAGAATCACAGTAAATCAAAACGGTTTGGGCGGGCACGGGATCGGCGAAAAGTCGCTGAGAAACAGGCCATAAATGGATCAGTAGAGTGACCGCAATTAATCCTCGAACGGTCTTCGACATGACGTTCTCCAATTTCAGAATGATGTGATTGTAATCGAAGGCATCAGCCGATGACATCTCAATTAGGAGCTATGATACCCCCCCTCCGCTTTGTCAAATGACTAAACTCAGGAAATCTTAACTGACTGCCGACACAAGGAGCTGCGCCAGCCAATACCTGATAAGAAGAATCGCATAGTATCAAATTCGCGTCATGCGAGATTCTTGCGATGATACTTTTTATCGATGTGATTCAGGCGTTTGTTTTGTTGAGTCCGGCAGTGTGCCCGGAAGCGGATCAGGGGATGGGATCGGCATCGTGGGTTGTGTGTGCTCCGCAAGTGCCGTTTCAGAGGCATGTTGTCCCGGAAACGGGCTGATGAGCTTGGCCAGCGCCCACTCCGTCCACGTCTGCTTGCTGCTCGACATCTGCGCGCCGATGGCGTCGAGAAACGGCTTGCTCGCTTCTTCGAGACATTCGATCGCACCCTGCTGCTGAATCCGCGCCAGCGTCTCGCCGTAGGATTGAAAGATCGTCTCGGAGAGCACGTCCGCCGTCGCGTTGCCCACTGCGAAGGCCGCGCCCACCGCCTTGCCCGCGGTCTTCTCCAGGTCCAGCGTCATCAGTCCGACGACGGACTCGACCGCAACGCCGTCGCGCCGGGCAACGGATTCGACCTTCTCCCACAGATTATCCACGCGCGGCAGCAGGCCCGTCGAACACTTGAAGACATTGGAATACCCATTCGTCAAGTCGTCGCGCAGCTTCTTGAGCGAGTCGACATCCACCGGGGGAAGGTCAAAGACCTGCGCCGTGTCCTTGCCCGCCTTGCCGAGCGCTTCGAGTAGGTCGTCGATCTGCTTGATCTCCGTCTCCGGGGCGATAACGCCGCTTTCCTTCATCTCTTTGACGAGGCGACTGAGATAGACCTTCGAGCCGTTGGCGATGTCGCTGATGAAGGCGAAGGCCCACATCGGCGAAAGGTGAACCGCGAACAGCCCCGCCGCGTTGATCGCATTTCCCGCAGCCGCGCGGGCGATGAAGTTCTCCGGCAGGGCGGCCTGCTGCTCGGCGGGATACGCCCCCTGCACCTCGGCGACCTTTTCGATGACAAATCGCTGCGTGTTGCCGACGATGGCCGTGTAGGCCGTCGTCTTGCGCAACGGTTCAGGCACCAGCGTATCGGTGAGCAGTTTGCTTGCCCCGCCGACGGCCGCGGCCAGCGACCGCACCAGCCGCTCCGGAAGACTGAGGGTGTAGCCAAAGGCTTTCACGATGTCGGAAAAAGTCATTGCCATGTACGGACTAAAGTAACGCACCCGCGGCGCTTCCACAATTCCGCCGCTTACCGCGTTAGAAAACTCACATCGATTTATTATTCGAGGCCATGCCGACGGATTGCGACGGCGCGCCTGGAACGGCAACGACTTCGTATCACGGCAGACGGCTTAAAAGCATCTCCGCCGCTCGACGCAGCCAGTCATCGCCCCAGTTCAGACGGCCGTGTACCAGCAATGCGCCGACGGCGACCGGCGCTATGGGACCGCAGGACGTGATAAACGACACGATGGCGTCGGGCGCGTCGGAGAGTGACACCAGATCATCATGTTCATCTTTTGCTTCGGCTTGCTGCCAGCGGCGACGAAGCTCTTCGGCCGTCATTTCGAGCCGCGCTTCGAAGAGCATCTCAGGTTGATGAATCTCCCGATCACGGATCATGCCGACGCAGACGAGATCGTGCAGCTCGTCGCGCCGCAGGCCGAGTTCTTCTTCCAGTTCGCGGGCCACGCTCGCAAAGACGTCGATCGTGCCGTCTGCCGCTCGGTCCGCCGGCTCCAGCGCTCCGCCGAACGTGTGAACATGTCCGGCGTGATAGGACACCCGCGTGGATCGCCGGCCGTAGCTGATTCGACCGTCGCGCGTCAGCAACGTCGCCGTCGTGCCGACCGGGTTGGCGAATCGTTCCCAGCCGAATTCTTCGAGCCGATGCTTGTTGTAGAGATTCGTGCCGACAAAATCGCGATAGCAGGTGGGGCCGACGGTCATTACAAACGTATCACCATCCGCCCCGGGCACGATCGCATGGCGAACATACCGAAGCAGTGCGCCGTCGAAGAGTACACGCTCGGTCCCCCGTGCGGATTCAACCTGCCGGTTCCACTCCCGGGCGATCGCCGCCTCCAGCGCATCGGTCGTCGGTCGAGACGCGGAATCTTCCTCGATCCGAACCTGCGCTGGCGAGAATCGCCCGCAGGCAAGAATCACGACGGGCAGGCGGGATGTCACGAAATCGGTCATTTGCGGATTTCCTGCTTGACTCACCGTTTGCCGACCTTACAATTTACGCGATTCTGGGTTGTAGAAGGGAGCCATGCGCCTCCCTTCAGGAAGACCGATGACCGATCGTGCCGTCAGAATTCTGCTTGCCCTGACCGTGCTCTTCGTGGCCACCGGCGCCGCCCTGGCGCTGCACTGCCATGAGGAGGGCCACGAACTCGGCGCTGCCGACTGCCAGGTTTGCCATTGGCTGTTGGCCGCGGCGGCAGGGCTTATTCTGGCTGCGTTCGGCATCTGGCTGCACGAGACAACCTCCCGCCGAGCGCATCGCACGATTCGGGTCATGCCCCGGTCCTGCGGTCGTCCGCGCAGCGCCGCTTCCCGCGCTCCTCCCTTTCATTGATATCACCGTTCCTCGGTCGAAGAAACGCCACACGCACTTTGGCGAGTTGCTGCGCGCGAGTGCTGTATGCACATGAAAAGCGGGCGATTTTCGACCGTACCCCGATCAACGTTACTTTTACGTTGATTCCTGCGATTTTCGTCGGATCCTCCTCGCGGAGCATCCGCAGGAAGCATTATTAGTAGACAGATCCTTTCCATCAGCGTGCTGCTCTGCGCCGATGCGAAAGGTCAGGAATCGGAATCCATGAAGCGCAACAATCGGCGCGGCTTTAGTCTCATTGAGCTGCTGCTGGTGATGTCTGTCATTGCTCTGCTTATCAGCATACTTCTGCCCGCCTTGTCGCGGGCCAGGCAGATTGCCCGTTCGGCGGTGTGCCTTTCCAACCTGCACACGATGAGCGAGGCGGTGCACATGTATGCGGATGCCAACGAAGGGCGTTTGCCGTCTGTGGGCCTGTCCCACGGCGGCAGCGTCGACGAAGGCAGTGCGTGGGCGAACTCCCTCTCACGGGAGTACGGCGCACTGGCCGTGACTCGTTGCCCGGATGATCGCAGTCCTTATTGGACGACACCGGTGCCGGGGACGGACCAGCTTCGACGCGCCAGTTTCGCGACGAATTACTACATGGTCGGCATGATCGAGGGTCGGGAAGAATACAACGTCCTGACCCGGATCAAGCGACCCTCCGCCACGATTTTCTGGGTGGAGCTCGCGGAGCAGGGTGATTTCGCGGCGACCGATCACGTTCATCCGGAAACGTGGTTCGTCAATCCGCGGATGCTTGCAGCCCGCGAGGTGCAGTACGAGCGACACCTGGGCCGCGCCAACTACGGCTTTGTAGACGGCCATGCCGAGCCGCAACGCTTTGAGGAAACTTATTCGATCAATCTGTCCGCCAGCAGCTTCCCGAAGATCGCATGGAATCACAACAAGTACGATCCTGACTTCGCCTGGTGAAACAGCGCAGTCGAGGATGTTGTGACTCAATGACCTCTGGAAAGAAGGAATTGATAACCATGCGATGGTTCTTGAATGTTCAAGCGGTTTTGGTCTGCGCACTTTTGTCTGTTTTTCCGGCGACAGTATTTGCCGATCCGGCGCACGAGGGCGACATCATCGTCGGTGTCTCCGCCACCGGTCAGCTGGTGATCGAATTCGACGACGACGAGCATGTTGCATTGCCGGCTGTCAGCGGCCTGCTCTTCGGTTTCCTCGGCGACGAGCCCGGATTTCTGAGCATCGACAAGGATGAGCCCGATGAGGACATCTTCACGCTCGGCGCCGGGGCCAACATCATGCTCGAGGTGATCGCGTTCGATGATGCCCTGAAGGCCTGGCGGCCTGGTTTTGCCGGCTTCCTGGCCAATCCCGGCGACTTGTGGAACATCGGCGCCGCACCGTTCGACGCCCACCCCTTCTGGCACATCGATTCCACCGACGCAGGCTTCGTCGCCCCACCGGGGCAGACGAAGTGGAGCGCGACATTTCGCCTGCTCGACACCGGATCGACCGGCTACGCGCCGAGCGATCCGATTACGGTCACCTTTACGCCGGAGCCCGGCTCGCTCGGTCTAGTTGCCGTTGGTGCAATCGCGCTGCTACGCCGTCGCAGACATGCCCGATGTCCCGACCATCTAACTTCACACTGAGTCGAATCGAAGGGGAGAGAAGCATCGTCCTACAGGCCCCAGTGGCCTGGGGGACGTCCGGCCGCGGCACACGCGCCGCGGCCGGCTACTCTCTTTTTGCATGTGCGAACCATGAACTTTCACCAACAGGATCCAATCTCATGTACAAGCAATTTGTGATGCGCTTCACGCTCATGTCGATGGCGCTCTACGGTGCGCCAGCTTTTGCGCAACATGCCGGCGATGTTTTTGTCGGCCGAAGCTCCGCTGGCCAGCTCAAGATCGGCGGATTCATACCGGATGACAACATCGTGCTCCTGCCCGCCGTGAGCGGGCTGTTCAACGGCTGGTCGGACAACAATCCTGGGTTTGACCGTGTCGTCACAGCGGATCCGGTCAATGATCTGAATCCGCTTCAATCCGGTGTGCAGGTACGGCTGGAAGTCGTGCAGGTCGATCCCGCCTTTCAGGCAATAACCAGCTCGCTCCAGATAATCGAGAACCCTGGCCAGCGCGCCTTGCTCGGCGGCAGCAATCTGCACGCTCACCTGACCTGGTTGGTCAATTCCGATCACGCGCAGTTCGACCCGCTCAAAGTCCTCTGGCGGGCGACGTTCAAGCTGGTGGACACCGGCTCCACGGGATACACCGAGAGCGCGCCGTTTACTTTCTACTTCGCCATCGTGGACTGCATCCGCGGAGATACGAACGAAGACGGCGAGATTAACGCGATGGACATCGCCGCATTCATCGACACCGTCCTTGATCCGTCGTCGAAGTCACCGGAAGACCGCTGCCGCGCGGACATCAACCACGACGGCTACGCAACAATCGACGACGTGGCTGAGTTTGTGGAGATGCTGCTGGAAGAGTAAGAAGCTTTCTCGAAAAGGGTGGTATGGGCGTTTTGCCCATGGTGTCCCTGTTGAGATCGCCGTGCTATGGCTGTCCTGAGTTGGCTTCGGATCCAGCGTCGTGGTGGGCGGATCGAAGTCGCGTGCAAAGAGCGCCGGCCGCTACTGGCCGATGATCTTCACCAGCACACGCTTTTTTCGGCGGCCGTCGAATTCACCGTAGAAGATCTGCTCCCACGGACCAAAGTCGAGTTTGCCGTTCGTTACGGCGACGACGACCTCGCGGCCCATGATCGTGCGCTTCAGATGGGCGTCGGCGTTGTCCTCGCCGGTGTCGTTGTGGCGATACTGGCTCGTCGGTGCATGTGGCGCGAGACCCTCCAGCCAGCGCTCGAAGTCGGCGTGAAGGCCCGACTCATCGTCGTTGATAAAGACGCTCGCGGAGATATGCATCGCGTTCACCAGGCAGAGCCCCTCGCGGATGCCGCTTTCCGCCAGGGCGCCCTCCACCTGCTGCGTGATGTTGATGTACGCCCGGCGGGTCTTCGTTTCGAACCACAGTTCTTTACGGAAAGAATGCATGGTGTGGTCTATCGCCAGTGCTTCGTGCTTCTTGTTCAAGAGTACGTAAGCCGGTGGATTGCAAGCTGCCGGAGTCAGACGCCTTTTTTCAGTTTTGTCCCGCACTCCGGGCAAGTACCTGATACATTGCCCGTCAGATCATAACCGCACGCCGCACATTTGCCTTCGGCGACCCACTGCGCCGGCTGATCAGCGCGTCGGCTGAGGTAACCGATCAGGACGCCCAACGTGATCGCAGCAATCCAAACGCCCGCCGTGATCATTGGCGGGTCGATGGTTTGTCCAGATACCATGATCAGAATCGGGCTCGCGACGCAGGAGCCCAGCCCCAGCGTAATGAACCCCGCCAGCACTCCGCGATACAGTGCGTTGTCGCCCCATTTGGTCATCGTAAACACCGTCAAGCGTCACTTCGCCGCACACGCGCGTATCCTCTGAATGAGTTCCGGATCATTGGGCAGTAATTCGCTATGCACAAGCCGCGGGATCAACTCAACCCACACCGGCTCCTTTACAAAGACCTCCTTGAAGATAGGCAGCGCCTCGTCGAGCTTTCCCGCGTTCACCATCGTCACCGCCTGCCAGAAGGGAATCTCCACAATGTGTGGTGCAAGCCGCCGCGCAGTTTCGAACTCTTTCGCAGCCGCGGCGTGGTCGCCCTTCTCTACCGCCGCGTCGCCGGCGTTCATGTGCAGATACGCCCGCTGAAGCTGTACAAGCCGCCTGAGTTCCTTCACCGGATCGGGATGATCCTCCACCCGCAGATCAAAACGGCGATCGATCCACGGCTTGCCGCTCGGATGCGCCGCCACGATTAAAATTGCCGCCGACTGCCGACCGCGGATGTCGCCGCCTTCGTTTTCCGCTGCCTCCAACGCTGCGATCATTCGATCCGCCAGATCGCCCTTCGCCTCGCGATATGCCTTCGCCATCGCCTGCCAAACGCGATCATTCGCCATGAGATTCGCCTGCACGGAAAACTGCGCCTCGCCATCCACGACGTGTCCCGCCGGCTGGATGCACTTCGCGCCGGTGTGCGCCGCGACTTTGCCGCTCGCGTCGATCATCGCCACCTGCCGCACTTCGCGCCCCTGGTCGCCCGCGAGGATCGACGCCAGCGCGTCCGGCGCGCTGCGGCCCATGCGCATCATGTCCAGACCCAGTGGTCCGTATGCCGGATCGACCAGTGACTGCGTTGCCACGGCACCGACACCTGCTTCCGCCCATGGCACGATCGGCCCGACGGAGAACCAGTGGGACTGTACGGCGACGCCCATCTCGCCGGTCGAGGGGTCACGCGCGACGATCGAGTATGTACTGACCGGCCTTGTGAACTCGGAACTGCGGAATACCCGCCGGGCCGGCTCGTCGGCCGCCGCAGCGGACAAGTTTGACAGGCAATACACAGACAACAGCGCGAAGCGGGCATGGCATTTCATGGTCGACGCTCCTCGGCCCCCTTAACGGGATCTGAGAATTTGATGGGCCGAACAGCATTCTCATGCCCTGAATCCGCTGCTGGAAGGGCATGGAAACCTCATTTTGGGGCTCAGGATTGACTTTTGCCGGTACGGTTTCGATAATATAGATTGAGAGCGAAGCGGTCTGTCCGTACGCGCCCCAGTCCTGCCGCAGGGGCGTCTCTCCCATGGCTGGCCCGCCGCGCAGCAAGTTGAACGCCCCGCCGGACGGATCCGCAAGGTGCGTCTCGACTTCACGCCGCATAAGTATCCTCGCATTCTCCGGTGCATGACCGGAGAACGATAATCGGAGCCCTGCCGTGAAGACCTTCCGCTGCAGCGAAATCAGGCAACTCGCCCACGAGTTGACGATGTCGCCCGCGCGCCATCGCCTGCGGCAGCTCTCCGGCATCCTTCGGGCCATCGACCTGACCGAATCCGATCGGGAGTACCCTTACTCCTTCGTCTGCTTCCATGTGACCGGCTATCGCCCGCGTCGCGGTGAAGACGCCCTGCTCTCCGGAAAGGACCTGAAAGCC
Organism: uncultured Planctomycetota bacterium; assembly: GCA_900696465.1. Classification (GTDB taxonomy): domain Bacteria; phylum Planctomycetota; class Phycisphaerae; order UBA1845; family UTPLA1; genus UTPLA1. Next base: position 157,856 of record CAADGE010000030.1, on the reverse strand, counting down.
GATCTCGTCGAGTTGATGGATGTGCTGACGGCATCCAGTCCGCTGCCTGCCGATGCGGCACAGGGTCGGCTTTACGATGCGGAGTCGCTCGCCGGCCGTTTCCGGGTATCCACCAAGACGATCTCACGCTGGCGACAGCGCGGCCTTGCGGGAGCGTGGTACATCCTGCCCGATGGCAAGGCGCGACTGGCCTTCACCGGCCGCGCCGTGGAACAGTTCGTCACGAAGAACCTCGAGCTGGTTCGCCGGGGCACAGCTTTCTGTGTCATGAGCGAGTCGGAGAAGGGCGACATCATCGAGCGGGCTCGGGTGCTGGTCGCCCGTGAGCGGTGTTCACTGCACGCGGCGACGCTGGCCATCGCCGAGGCGACCGGCCGCGCCGTCGAGACGATCCGCTATACCCTGCGTCGCTTTGACCGCGATCATCCCGAGGAGGCCCTGTTCGATCGCGCCGAGCAGGCCCGCGAAATCGACGAGGCGACCCTCGTGCTGGAGGCCTTTGAAGCCGGAGCGACCAGCCGTGAGCTGGCCCGGCAGTTCAATCGGCGTGAGCCGGAGATTCGTGCCCTGCTGGTGCGCGGTCGGGCCCTGCGACTGGCCGAAACTCCCATTGAGTACATTCCCAATCCGACCTTCGACGCGCCGGATGCTGAGGCGCGATTCAGCCGTGAGGCGACTCCGGTCGCATCCGGCCGTGGTGCGAGCAGGGATGCGCCGGATGAACTTCTTAAGCGCACGCCGAGCGACCTGCCGCCCTACCTGCAGGCGCTGTATCGCACGCCTCTGCTCTCACGGGAGGAAGAAGCCCGTCTCTTTGCGCGAATGAACCTTGCCCTGCACCAGGCCGAAGCGCTGCGACGGGCGCTGGTCGCAAAACTCGACGCCGCGACCGAGGACGACGTGGCCGCGGTCGAGTCCCGACTGCACGAAGCCGGACAACTGCGCAACCGGATCATCCAGGCCAATCTGCGACTGGTGGTTTCCATCGCCAAGCGACACCTGTTCGGTCATCCATCGCTCAACTTTTTCGAGCTGATCAGTGACGGCAACATGGCACTCATGCGGGCCGTGGACAAGTTTGATTTTGCCCGCGGCTTCCGCTTCTCCACTTATGCCACGTGGGCGATCACGCGAAGTTTTGCCCGCAGTGTGCCCGAGGAGATCAGCCGGGCCGACCGCTTCCAGACCGGCTGCGAGGAACTGCTCGTTTCGACCGGTGATGCCCGTACCAACGATGCCGGCGGCGAAGATGCAGCGGCCGTCGCGAAAGAAGCGATCGCTCGAACCCTGCGACTGCTCGACGAGCGCGAGCGGGTGATCGTCGAGCGTCATTTCGGTCTTGGAAATGCTGATTCCGGGCAGACACTCGACGAAATCGGCCGCGAGCTGGGCCTGTCGAAGGAACGTGTCCGCCAGATCGAACTTAAGGCCCTGGCCAAGCTGCGGGCCGGCCTCGGTGACCGCGGTGTCGAACTGCTCGCGGGTTGATATTCGCCAGTCCTGCTTCTAACCAACTACATACCTATTAATGTGATTTCCGCCGACCTGGCAGCCGTGCGATCTGTGCCTCACATCAGCCGCACTGCGACGAGCGTAATGTCATCCGTCTGCGGGTAACTGCGGGCAAACTGCTTGATCGAGCGGCGGACGCGCGCCACCAGCTCGCCCGGCGGCTCATCCACGCCGGCAGACAGGGCATCCGCCAGACGGGCATCACCATAAAACTCGTTTTGCGGGTTCTCTGCCTCTGACACGCCATCGGTATAGAGGAAGAGCGTCACCGGCGCATCGCCGAGCATTAGCGTGTGCATCGCGTATCGCTCGTCGGATTCGACTCCCAGCGGAAGTGTACCTTCGAGGTTCACCTTCTCGACTCGGCCGTTTGCATGGCCTTCCGGATGCAGCAGGTACGGTCCCGGATGTCCGGCATTCACGAACGTGAACGTCCGCGCCTTCGGATCCAGCAGGCCGAAAATCCCGGTAATGAACTTGGTATCCCGCGCATTGCGACAGACGAGCTTGTTGAGGATGTCGGCCACCCTGGACAGATCGGTTTCCTCGGCCAGCGTGACATGCACGGCTGCCTGGAGATTGGCCATGAGGATCGCGGCGGGCAGACCCTTTCCCGCCACGTCGGCAATGATGAGGGTGACCAGCCCGTCACGTCGCGTAAAGTAATCGTAATAATCGCCGGAAATGCGCTGCCCGGGGTCGTTGAGCGCGTCGATCAGCAGGCCGTCGAGGCGAAGCGGCTCAGCCGGAAAGAGCTGCGACTGAATCTGCCGGGCCAGTTGCAACTGGACCTCGATACGTTCTCTTTGCTGCATCTCCGCGACAAGCTGGACATTGGCCAGGCCCATCGCGCCGAGTCGGCCCAGTGCGGCGAAGTAATCAATGTCCTCCTTGACATAGCCGCCGGTGCTCGAAATTCGGTCGCCGTAGATGACGCCGCGCACTTTCCCGTGGTACTCCATCGGCACGCACATCGCCGAGCGGATGCGGCTGGCGATCATGCTGGCAGTGGGGTCGAAGTTTTCGCCCGCCGTATCCGTAATCAGAATACGCTCTCCTTGATGCAGGGCGCGATCGATGATGCTCCGTGAGAGGCGGATTTCCGTCTTATCGTCGCCGCCGGCGTTGCGAATCTTTACCCATTGCGGCTGCTGCTGCCGACTGGCGGGCGTCGCCCCGGCCTCGCCCTCGCCTGACCAGACCGCCACACCGGCACGCTCAAACCGCAAATGCTCGATGCAGATATCCAGCAGTTCGGAGAGCAGATCATCCCGATTGAACAATCCGGTCAGTCGTTCGTTCAGCTCGTAAAGTGTTTCGAGCCGGCGCTGCGCGAGGTTGACGCGCTGGTGCCGTCCCCAGGAATTGGTCGTGGCATTCGTGGTTGTCGTGTCCGCATCGCTCAGGACGATCGATGGCTCGGCCGGAATGCTTAATCGAAGCGTGCAGCTTCCGATGACGATCTCATCGCCCGAGTGAACTGGCGCCGAAGTCACAGCACGTTCATTGAGCAGCGTTCCGTTTTTGCTTTGGAGGTCCTGCACCCAGTAGCGACCCTCAGCGTCACGATAGAGGCGCGCATGCCGACGGCTCGTCGCGGCATCGTCGAGTGTCACTTCGCAAGAAGCGTCACGGCCGATCAACCACTCCTCGCCGGTCAGCTCCATCGTGCTGCGCCGGCCATCCGGATGCTGAATATGTAGTTGCTGCATGTTCCTTCCGCGTCGGTCTCCTGTTGCAACACTATCTTAATCCTGTTGCCCACCCTCGTATGCCCCGCATAGGTCCCCTCAAACGGCTCGCCGTGCTCATTGCACAGATGCTCGATATCCGCGCGATGGATCAGTCATCGCACCCGGAAGGCGTGTCGCCACCTGTCTTGTGCGTATTTTCACGAGACGACCGCTGATTCTTGTTTTGTGACGTGATAACTGTATGCCAATTCCGTGGTTATGAGAGGCATCCGTTGCAGGCGGGCTACAGTTATGGGACGCCTTTGGTCGATGTATTCAGGAAGGGAAGTTCCGCGCACTGGCCCTGCTGACCGGGCGATGGACACGCGCACCAGCGGGTCGTACTTCGCTCGGCTATGGCCGGCCGCGGACAGACAGAATCGCTCTGTAGTCACGGACTCGCCGATGAACCCGCTTTTGTGTGAACGTTGCGGTCGGGACCTCGAATCCGACGACGCCATTTCGATCATTGAAGGCATTTGTTGTGCCTGCCGACGACATGATGCCCGCGAGCAGATCCGCACGGGTTCGCGCCATGTACCTCCGGCGCCGCCGACAGCTGCCGCTCAATCGCCGCGTTTTCCGCATCGCAGACCGGTGCCCAGGCCCGCGCCGCCTGCGCCAGCGGCGGGGCGGTCCGCCTCACTGCCGGTTCGTCCGGCTCTGGTGACGCCTGCCTCTACGATCGATGGAGAGTCCATTGCGCGATCGAGTCGGCGAAGGCGCGATCTGGCAATCGGCGTGGGAGTGGGTCTTCTGTTGACGTTCGCCGCGACCGGTTACTTCATCTCGAAGCGAGGCCCGGCTCCTGCACTGGCGATTTCCTCCGGCGAGCGCACCGGCAGTCTGCCGATCCGACTGACCGTTAAGCCCGCCTGGGCGGAAGTGACGCTCGACGGCCAGCCGATCCAGCCCGAGAACGACAACGGGCAGTTTCAGTTGACGCTTCCCGGAGAACCGGACGAACTGAAATGGCTGAATGTCGCCGCCGAGGGCTATCACGAGGTGCGTCGGCCGCTCTCCGCGCTGGGAGGTGTCGATGACATCAGCATCGAGCTGGTTCAAAAGCCGATCGAAGTGGCGATTCGCAGCGAGCCGCCCAATGCCAAGGTCTGGATCGACGAACAGTTCAAAGGCACGACCCCGCTCGATCTCACTTTGCTCTCGTGGGAATCGTCCCGTCTGGCCGTTCGACACGACGGCTACGAGGCCGTCGAACAACCGATTCGGCCGCCGGCCAAAGGCAATCGCCTCGAACTGAACTTCGACCTCAAGCCGGCCGGTCTGCTCGTCCGCGTCGAGACACAGCCGCCGGGCGCAATCGTCACCGTGGACGGCCGTGCCGGTGGCACGACACCGGTGGACCTTCCCATTTCTGCGGAACAGCGAGGAAGCGAGATTCAGATCGTAGCCGCCCTCGCCGGCTACGAGCCCGCCACGCACCGGTTGCAGCTTCCGGAAGTCGGCGACGGTCAGCCGATTGTGGCCCGTCTGGCACTAAGCCGTCCGCAATGCGAACTCATCGTTCAGACCGATCCTCCTGGCGCGGAGGTTCTCGTCGCGGGCAAGTCGTACGGCGCGTCTCCGGCGCAGGTTCGTTTCGGACCGGAATACGCCGGCCAGCGAGTGCAGATTGAAGGGCGCATTCCCGGCACCTATGCGGGTCGTACCAGTGTGCTTGTCCCGCCTGGCGGGCAGAAGCGCGAGGTCCTGCTGGAAATGGAGATGACCGGGCAGCGCGTGGTGTTTCTTGTCCTGTCACCGACCGGCGCCGGTGCGGATCATGCGCTGCTGACGGATCATCTGGTCGAGCAGATTCATCGGTTGGAGGAACGACAGCACTTTGCCGTGCTCGCCTGCACGATCGAAGGGATCGCCGCCTGGCCTGCCATTGGTGAGACGGTGCCGGCCACGAGCGACAACAAGATACGGGCCTACGATCACGTGCGCGGCATCCGCCCGTCGGCGCGCGGCGCCGTGCCACAGGCGATGCAGGCGGCGATGCAGGCGCAACCGAATACGATCTGGCTCTATGCCGGCCCGAAACTGGTGACGGATGATCTGCTGCCGCTGGGTGCGGCCGATCTGACCAATGCACCGACGGTCAACGCCGTGCAGATCGCCCCGCGCTACAAGCCGAAGTGGCTGGAGAGCTTTGTGCAGGCCCGCGGCGGTATGCTGATGGTGATCGAGCCGGCGCCGCGTCGACTCGCGGTCCAGGACTCCGCCGCATTGGATTAGCGCAAGGTGGAGAATGGCCACTCGCATTGCCGCGAGATGCGCAATTTAACCAGTGCTTCGGCCGTTTTCTTCGTTTCTAAACCCGTGGCCCGGCCGCTTTCACCTCGGCCGTGACATCAGGAAACTTCTCAAAGTTCTTGACGAACAGCTCCGCAAGGTGACGCGCCTTGGCATCGTAGGCCGCGCCGTCTTTCCAGGATCGTTTCGGATCGAGCAGTTCCTCCGGCACGCCCGGCACGCGCGTGGGGATTCGAAGATCGAAAAAGGGGTCGGCCTTCGTAGGAACTTCCCGCAGTTCGCCGCGCAGCGCCGCGGTGATCATCGCCCGCGTCGCGCTGAGCCGCATGCGGTGTCCCGTTCCGAAGCTGCCGCCGGTCCATCCCGTGTTCACCAGGTAACAGGTCGAGTGATGCTGGGCGATCTTGTCGGCCAGCATCTTCGCATAGACCATCGGGCTGCGCGTCAGAAACGGCTGGCCGAAACCGGTGCTGAAGGTGGCCTGCGGCTCGCTGCCGACGCCCGCCTCGGTGCCTGCCAGCTTGGCGGTGTAGCCAGAAAGGAAATGGTACATGGCCTGCTCGGTGGTCAGCCGCGAGATCGGCGGAAGGATGCCGAAGGCATCGCACGTCAGGAAGATGATCGCCTTGGGATGGCTGTGAACCAGTCCCTCGGGGATGGCGTTCTCAATGTGGTCGAGCGGGTAGGCCGCCCGGGTGTTCTCGGTGTAACGGTCGCTGTCAAAATCGACCATCCGGCTTTCGGGGTGGACGACGACGTTTTCCAGCACTGCGCCGAAGCGCAGTGCGTTGTAGATTTCCGGCTCGCGCTCCCGCGACAGGCGGATGCACTTCGCGTAGCAGCCGCCTTCAAAATTGAAAACACCGCGATCGCTCCAGCCGTGTTCATCATCGCCGATCAGACGCCGTTGCGGATCGGTGCTGAGCGTCGTCTTGCCGGTGCCGGAAAGCCCGAAGAACAGGGCCACGTCGCCGGCCTCGCCGACGTTCGCCGAGCAGTGCATCGGAAAGACGCTTCTATCCGGCAGCAGATGGTTGAGGATTGTGAAGATTGATTTCTTGATCTCGCCGGCGTAATGCGTCCCGCCGATCAGCACCATCTTTCTGGTAAAGTTGACGACGACGTAGGCCTCGCTGACGGTTCCGTGACGGGCCGGGTCTGCGTGGCAGTCTGGAGCGCCGAGGATGACAAACTCCGGCGTGCTTCGTGCCATCTCTTCGGCACTAGGTCGCCGAAAGAGTTGCCGGGCAAACAAACCGTGCCAGGCCTTTGGTGTGACCACGCGAATGGGCATGCCGTAGCTCGCATCGGCACCGGCAAAAGCGTCGATGACGAAGAGTTCCCGCTGATTGAGATGATCCGCCGTCAGCCGGTGCAGAGCGTCGAAGGTCTCCGGCTTCATGGGCTGATTGGTCTTCCCCCAGGCCACCGTCGATTCCGTCGATGCGTCGCGCACGACGAATTTATCATTGGGTGATCGGCCGGTCCGCTTGCCGGTCAGTGCTGCCAAGGCCCCGAAGTTGGTCAGTTGACCTTCTTTGCGGGCCAGCGCCTGCTCGACCAGCTCGGCGACCGAGAGGTTCCAGTGAACCGGCTTGACCGGAACAAGCCCGTGGCTTTCCAGACCGTGGTTGCTTTTGATCATGAAGTCAAACCTCGATGCGGCTTCCCACGGTCACTTCGCGATCAGCGTTGCCAGGCGTGGCCGGGGCTCTGTCACTCTTCAACAGGGGGCGGATTGTCGCCTTCCAACACTGATCCGGCAAGCAACCCCCTCACTGACGGGTTTCGACCGCTTCGGCATATTGCAATGATCCCCGTCTTTACAGGGCAGCCGCAGCGTCGTAAGTTTACCGGCACCATGACACTTAAAGACTTCGTGACGAATGAAATGCGGCGAGGATCGGTTTTTTCCGCCCTTTCGATGGCGATGCTGCTTTCCGGAGCAGCAGCCGGATGCGGTGGCGGCGGTGCGGGTGCCGGCGGCGATGTCCGCCTTCCGGAAGCCCTTCGGCAAGATATAGATCCGGCCGTCGCGGCACGGGGATCGCTCAGCATTCCGGCATCGGCGGAGTTCAACTTCGCCTCGTTTCGTTCAGGTCAGTCCGGTCAGGGTCGCGGAGAAGCCCGGAGAATCGGCGCCGGCGGCGCGGTCTGTCGTGCCGAGTGTGAGCCCGATGGGGGCGCCTGGGGCGAGTTTCAGCTGGGTTACAGCTTTGACAACAAGACCGATCGTCCTCTGGAGGCGACCATTAAGCTGCGTCTGAAGGTAGCCGAGACGAACGAGATCAAGCAATCCGCCCCCGGCGCTGCTGAAGAAAACACGACCGCATCGAGCAACCTGCGCTTCTTCATCAAGGACACGTTCGGCATCGAGCTGAAGAATCAAAACCTGCTGGCCTCCAGCATGGCCCTCGGCCCGAAGTATCACGGCAAGGAGCAGGAACTGATCTTCGATGCCCGCTTTGAGCACGGCCGCGGCTATTACCTGATCATCGCCGGTCGGGCCGAGGTGAACTCCGAACAAGGCGGGGCTGTGGCCGTATCCGTCGAGGTGACCGACGTCACGATGGAAATCACGTGGAAGCCCGCTGCAGCGGCGCAGGCCGTGCATCCTTCATCGGAAACCGTCACCAAGGCGACGATACCCGACGCGGCCCGCGAGCCGTGAACGGCGCACCACGAGCCATGGCCCAGCGCATCGGTCTCTACGGCGGAAGTTTCGATCCGATCCACTTCGGTCACTTGATCTCGGCGCGCAGTCTTGCCGAGCAGCTTTCGCTGAATCGCGTCGTTCTCATTCCGGCAATGCTTCCGCCGCACAAGCAGAAATCGGAACTGACCGATGCGAGGCACCGTCTTGAAATGGCTCGGCTCGCCGTGCAGGGTGATCCGTTGTTCGAAGTCTCCGATGCGGAGCTTCATCGCGCGGGACCGAGCTACACCTTCGATACCGTGACGCAGTTTCGTCAGCAGCTCGGACCACAGGTTGAGCTTTTCTGGTTCATCGGGGCCGATTCGCTGCCGGAATTGCCATCCTGGTATCGGGTAGCCGAACTCGTGAAGGTCGTCCGCATCGTGACGGCAGCGCGTCCGGGGTGGACCCGGCCCGATCCTGCTCAACTGAATGTGGCGATCGGTTCTGCTTCGGCACGACAATTGCTCGAAGATTGCCTGGAAACGCCGAGGATCGACATCAGCGCGACGGATATCCGCGCTCGGGTACGCAGTGGTCTTTCGATCCGATACCTCGTACCGGAGGGCGTTGCGTCCTATATCGCTACGCAACGTCTCTATCAGATTCCATGAGTTTGGTGCTGATCGCGTGCGATAACCTGAGAACGCGCCGCGTTTTATGAGATTTTCGGACGCACAAGATTCTTGCGTGTATATACTTACGGCTGGTTGACGAAGCTGATTGCAGAGAGTACGCTTTTGGATGAAGAGGTCCGTTATTCGCCGCCGGATTCCGGTGGGCGAGGGTCAAGGCGCGGTACCCATTTGCGGACAAGGTTGGAGCAAACCGTACGAGTCCCGCCTGGTTGAGGTATTCCGCGTGTTTATGCCTGGAAACAGGCGAACTTGGCTAACGCCCGTTTGAACCGGGACCGATGAAAGATAGGTAGCCACCGCTAATTGAGGTGGGTATCAGATCCCTGAGTCGAGATAGAGGGATTTGGATACCGCCCTGCGGTAGCGAAGGATAACCCTGCAGATGCCGAGAGATCCCAAACAGTTTACTCAGCGAAGAATTCAGCTTGTGGTCGGCATCGTTCTGGCCGGCTTCCTTTATCTCCAGTTTGCCCTGAGTGACGAAAACGAAGTCGTTCTGCATCCGCGCGCCCCGCTCGTGATGGCGGCCATGGTTGCGCAGGATCCCTTCGAGAAACTCATTCGCACCGATCCGCATCAGGCCCTGATCGAGGCCCGGCAGCGACACGGCCGACAGGTTTCCAATTATCGGTGTACGCTGGTCAAACAGGAGCTTCTACCGTCCGGCATGAGTGAGGAGCAGGAGATCGACGTCCTGCATCGCGTCGAACCTTACAGCGTCGTCTTTCACTGGCGGCGAAACCCCGGCTTGGCCGAGCGCGTGATCTACGTCAAGGATCGCTGGATCGATCCCGACGCCTCGCCACAGGAGCGCGATCTTGCTCTGTGCCAGCCCGGTCCGGTGGCGCGAATCCTGCTGAAGAGCATCAAGCAGCCGATCCACGGCAAGCTGGCCAAGAAGACGTCGCGTCGCTACATCGATGAATTCGGTTTCGGCAAGGCGCTCGATCTGCTCATTCGATACTGTGACATCGCTAAGGAAAAGGGCGATCTCAAGCTCGAGTACTGTGGCGAGTCGCGGTTTGACGGCCGGCCCGTCTGGGTCATTCGTCGCACGCTCCCGTACACCGGCGAAGGCAGCTTCTACCCGGATCGCGTCGCTGAAATCTTCATCGACAAGGAGTATCACGTCCCCGTCGCCGTGTATTGCTATGCCGACGAGTCGCGTGATTCCAAGAGTCTGCTGGCCAAGTACGAGTACCGGAACATCCGCTTCCAGGCCGACCTGACCGACGCAGACTTCGACCCAGTCACCTACGGCATGTAATCCCGATTCAACGTTTGGCGCTTGATCATGGGAAGAGTTCCATCTTCTCGTACGGATTGCGCGCGCCCAGTCCGGGGAGGACGAATGCCGCTATGCCCATCAGCAGCGAGATCAGGCCGATCATCCCCAGCACCATCCGCGCCGTCGGCGACAATCCTGCAAACGGGCGATCGAGCAGCAAAAGCAGTCGCACGAAATTGTTGACAATGGCCACGACGATGTTTCGAACGATCAGGATCGGCAGAAAGATCACCCGCAGCAGCAGTGGTCTGGCCTTTGGAGTCGCGCGCGCGTCTGTAGTTGCCGCAACAACCTCCTGCGTGGCATGCGCCGATATCATCGTGCCGACCGTGGCGGGCTCCGTCGTCAACGGCGCCTTGGCTTCCGGTGCGGTCAGTGTGGCAACGCCGGGAGCGAATTGAGCGGGGGGTTTCTCCTTTAAGGGCGAATCCGTACGAGGAGCGACCGGCGGCGTCCCTTCGTCAGGCAGGATTCGCCTGGCGTCGAGCTGTGCTGTCGCTGAAACAGGTCGTTCAATATCAGTCGTGCTTCTGTCGTCAGCAGCAGAGGCGTGATGGTCGAACACGGGCGGCTCGTCGTCGCCGATTGCTTGTTCGATCTGTTCGACCTGCACCTCGGCCATTTCGACGGCGCTGAGCGCGTCGAGTTCCTCGGGCGTGGGCTGCGGCTTGCCTTCCGAATTGGCGGAGAACTCCTCATGCAGGCCCACCGTGCCGGCAATTTCCGACACGAGAGACTCCGCCTCCTGCAGCAGGCGTTCGACCTCCTCCTTGCCCAGAGCCAGCGGGGCCTCGTCGGGCGGCAGGTTGTTTCCTTCTTCGCTCATCTGCTTCGGCGCGCAGTTTTTGCGCGTCTCTCCTGAGGAACGATTTCTTTATCGGCCCTGCGCGGGGTTCAAAGTGAGAACTCCTGACGCGCCATCCGCTGTCGGGTTCGGCGCACCTTGCCCGACGCCTGCTTCGCATGGATCATGCGCCGGTGGCCATTCGCAGATTTCACGTCACCGATCTTTCGGATTTCCGCGTCCGGGTTGAGGGCGAGGAAGCCCGACATGCCTTAAGAGTCTTGCGCCTGAGTGTTGGCGATTCGGTCGTGCTGTTCGACGGCGCCGGCGCGGAGGCCCATGGGCGGATTGTCACGATCGGACGCGACGAATTCGAAGCGGAGGTGCTCGATCGACGGAGCAGGCCCGTTGCGCAAGATTGCATCTTGATCCTGGCCGTCAGTCCGCCGAAGGGCGAGCGCGCCGACTGGATGATCGAGAAATGCGCCGAACTGGGCGTGAGTGAATTGATCCCGTTGGCGTGCGAGCGAAGCCAGGTTCGCCCGGGGAGCGGCAAACTCGAGCGCTGGCGAAGAAAGGTCATTGCCGCCGCCAAGCAGTCGCAGCAGATCACGGCCATGCAGATACACGAGGTACGGCCACTGAATGACCTGACCGCACATTTTGCTGCACACGCCTTGGTTCTTTATGGAGATACGACCGCCACCGGCTCACCGCTGGTGGAGTTGTTGAAAGAATCGGGCATCCTTTCCAGTCAGCCGTCCGAGAGGCGCAGAGTGCTGCTTCTCATCGGTCCGGAAGGGGGATTCACCGACCACGAAAGAAAAGCCCTGGCATCGTCCGGCGGGCGAGCATTTCGACTTGCCGAGTCCGTACTTCGCACGGAAACCGCTGCCATCGCCGCGGCTGCGATCTGGGCGACATCAATGCTTGTAAAATCATCAAGCGGGCTAACGCGAAGCAGCCAGGAGTGATGCAAACTCGGCGGCACTGGGGGCGTCCTTCACCGCGCGGGCCGGTACGCCGACCACGGTGGTCATCGGTTCGACGTCGCGTGTGACCACGGCCCCCGCTCCGACAATGGCTTCAAAGCCAATTCGCACATTCTGCACGACTGTCGCACCAATGCCGACGAATGCCCCGCTCTCCACGACGACATGGCCCGCCAGGCGAACGCCGGGGCAGATGTGCACTCCGGTGCCGATCATCGACTCGTGATCGACGATGCAACCCGTATTGAGGATGGCGTAGTCGCCGATCTGGCAGTGGGCGCAGACCAGCGCACCGGCGGCGATGACCACACCCTTGCCGATGCTGGCATTTGATGCGAGCTGCGCCGACGGATGCACGGCACTGGCAAGTTCCAGGTCGCTTGCTTCGATCGTATCGCCCAGACTGCGCCGCACGCCGTTATCGCCGATGGCGATGACCACGCCACGAACGCCGTGCGACTTGACCTCCGGAAGACTTTCAATGCCGCCGAGCACCGGCAGGCCATCGATCCGGCGGCCATGCAGGGCCGGGTTGTTGTCGAGGAAGCCGACCGGCTTGTCGACCCGGGCCTGGCGCACAATATCCAGCACCACCCGACCATGACCGCCGGCGCCAAGGATGATGATGTCCATGTCGGGCTTTCTCCGGGCTTGCGGCGGTTTCAGGTCGGCTCTGGCTTGTGCCGGGCAGGTGTTTCGTCGACCGGCAAACATGGCCGAAGCGAGCACTTCCATCATGGCTATCGGCGGTGCTTCGAGGGAGACTGAACCTTGCAGGCGTGGAATTGCACTCGAAGATCGGCTGATCTTGCGCGTGTCGCTGAAACGAGAAGCCGGCGTCGGCCCCGTGTATCAGAATTGACGGATTGGCTGTTGGATTTCGACTTCACCCCGGCGATCGGTTCGGTGCGCATTTATCGGCCGCGAGATGAGAAGTTTGCGCTCCAGGCGGCGGTGGATGCGCCGAGCCAGTCGTCAAATTCGCCGCCGCTTCTTGCTTTTATTCGTCACGGCAAGTGTCGATAACAGCGATCGAGACGGACCGCTTTTCGGTCCATGCTCAGTGCGAAGGAGTGGCACGCGTGCCGTTCATGAGTTCGACATCGCAAAGCACCAGACAGCGGCCGCCGATCACCGGCTCACGCGCCGCTTCGGTAGGTGTTGAACTCGTTCGAAACCCGCAGCGGCCATCTGGAGAGACGACTGTGTCACAATTATGGCACTCATACGTCAGGGATCTGATTCGGCTGACCGCGATCGCCTGCTTCGTCTTCTGCGTTGCTGCGGCCGGCGGCTGCAAACCCGGCGGCGAAAGCGCGAACTGGCTGCTCAACGGCCTGCTCGACCCCACGCAGCAGGGACAGTTCCTCAAGCCGCGGCGCAACGAGATTCGGGCATCGCTTTCCATCCTTGAGGAACCGGTCGGCATTCAGGATGCTGACGATCCAAGGCCTGAGGACCTGGTCGTTGAGTATCGTGATCATCGCATTATGCCGGGCGATGTCCTCTCCATCTCGATCTTTGAGCTGCTCGTCCCCGGCCAGGCGTCCACTGTTCAGGTGCTGGTCAGTACTTCGGGTTTTGAATCGCTGCCCACGATCGGCCGCGTACGGCTTGCAGGGTTCACGTTGAGCGAACTGGAAATGGAACTCAAGGCCCAGCTTCGCGAGGCGGACATCCTGCCCGATCCGGAAGTTCAGGTCTCGCTGATCTCGACGCGTGCGACGCGCTTCTCCATCATGGGCAGCGTTCCCCGCGCCGGTTCGTATGAAGTGCCGCATCCCGACTATCGATTGCTTCAGGCCCTCGCGGATGCGGGCGGCATCTCGCCGATCATTCAGCGCCTTTACGTGTTCCGCAAAGGCGCTGCCGTGGCCCCGATTGAGATGCCTGCGATATCTCCGAACAGCCAGCCGGCGAACATGGCGGCCCATCGCGACGCGCCGCTTCTACTCTCGGATGCGTCCGCAGGGGCATCCTCCGGACCGGCGACCACTCCTGCATCAGCACCCGGCGAGCCGTCTTTGCAAGCTGCCACGACCCGAACGGTTGGCGACGCTCTGGAGTTGCCGGCCACCAATGGTATAGACGAACTGGAAATCCTCGAACGCGGTCCGACCCAGCCGGAGCAGTCGATTATCTGGGATGCTGAAAAGGGCTGGGTGATCACCCCGGTCGAACCCTCCTCTGGCGGCCCGGACTCCCCCGATTCCGTGCCTGCAAGCTCGCCGGGTGAGCCAACCAGCTGGGTTGAAGGGGCGGAGCTGGCCTCCTCAATCCGGATTATTGAGGTCCCGACGAAGGAGTTGCTCGCCGGCGATCCGCGATACAATATCGTGATACGCCCATTCGACCTGATCAGCATCCCACCGGGCGTGGTGGGTGAGTTTTACATGATGGGGAACATCGCTCGGCCCGGGGCGTATGATATCACCGGCCGGCGGTTGACGGTGAAAGAGGCGATTGCCTCGGCGGGCGGATTCGGGCCTCTGGCGTGGCCATCCCGTGCGGATCTGATCCGGCGAATCAGTCAGGACGAGGAGCAGATCATCCAGCTTGATCTGGATGCGATTTTCGCGGGCAATGCCCCCGATTTCTACCTGCGTCCCAACGACATCGTGAACGTCGGCACGACGGCGGCGGCACCGTTCCTGGCGGTGTTGCGCAACGCCTTCCGTTTCAGCTACGGTCTCGGATTTGTATATGACCGGAACTTCGCGGATGTGGATACCTTCCAGGCCCGTCTCTCGACGCGCCAGTTCAATAATTCAGTTCGCGCTCAGCAGGGACTACCTTTGCGAGAGTTTTCGCGATGATCGGGAGACGATCGTCACACGCGCTTCAGCGCACGCGCGGATGGGCCGAGCCGTGCAGTGTGCCGTTCTGAAGTGGCGCCGAGCGATGCAGCGGCCGGATGAGTTTCCGCAGAAGGCGGATCAAACAGGGTGATGAGCGTGGAATCGGGCGGTATCCAGTCCATACAGACTGCGGAAGAATCTCCAGCGGTGTACGCGTCCTCGCGAAGACGACGCGTCGAAGTCGAGCTTCCGCGCTGGCGCGACGCCCTTGGCTGGCAGGGCATCCTGCTGATCCTGGTCCTCTTCGGACTCTTCGCCTGGCTTTATCACAATCAGTTTTACCGCCTGTATCGAATGTGGCAGAATCCCGACTGGTCGCACGGATTCCTGATTCCGTTCTTCTGTCTGTACATGCTCAACACGAAGAAGGCCGAGTTGCTGACCGGCGAGCATCGCGGCTCGCTGGCGGGTCTGGCTCTCATCCTGCTGGGCATCGTGACCTACGCCTATTTCCTCTACGCGAAGGTCGGTTATCCCCAGGACCTGTCCATGATGGTCGTCGTCATGGGCCTCGTGCTCCTGCTGCGTGGTTGGCGGACGCTGAAATTGTCGCTCTTTCCCATCCTCTTTTTCGTGCTGGCCATTCCCCCACCTGACCGGGTCTATAAATCGGTCACCCACCCCCTCCAGCAAATGGCCGCCAAGACCGCTACCTGGGTATTGAACATGTTTCCCGGGGCGGAGGTCGAACAAGGGGGTATCAACATTGCGTATTACATGCGGGGAGGCCACGACGGCATGTTCACCGTCGCCGGGGCCTGCAGCGGCATGCGCTCGCTGATGGCATTTGCCGCGCTGGGACTGGCCATGGCCTATTTCACGCCCCGTCCGGCATGGCAGCGAATCGCGATGGCCATCAGCGTTTTTCCCGTCGCGATGTTCTGCAACGTGATGCGCGTGATCATCACCGGAGCGTTTCAGATGTATGAACACGGCAACCTGGCCAGCGGCACCCCGCACACGGTCCTCGGTTTGCTTATGTTCGGGCTCGGTTTCGTCATCTACATGGCGATCCTCTGGGTGATGGACCACCTCTTCGTCGAATCGAAAGATGACGCTCCTACTGACGGCCTTCCTTCGGGAGCGGTTTCATGAACGGCACCGGACTGGCATGGAATAAGCTGCACGCGGCACTGGCTATCCTCGTCCTGGGCGCGAGCGCGGGATTGATGCAGGCCGCTCAATCGAAGGGCTGGTTGCAGATCATCAAGAAGCCCCTGCCGGTTCGAAAGCCGCTGGAAGATTTCAACCGCAGTCGACTCGAACCGTTCACGCTGATTTCATCCGAGCGTTTTCCGCCGGAGATGGAAGAGGACCTCGGCACCCGTGAGTATCTCAACTGGCTACTCAAGGAACCGACGACGCCGCCGTACCGCGGTCGGCAGATCAATCTCGCCGTGACCTATTACACCGGGGTTGTTGATCAGGTGCCGCATGTCGCGGAAGAGTGCATGACTCAGGGAGCATTCACCCTCGTTTCCGATGAGGTCGTCTACTTCGAACTACCAAGTCTCGACGGCCGGATTCCCATTCGACGGCAAACCTACTTTCCGCCGCGTGATATGAGCCAGTTGATCTTCGTGTACTACACGATTTCCGTGAACGGTGACTTTCATGCCACCCGCACCCCGGCGCGCCGGCGAATGGCGGACTGGTCGGACACGCATCTCTACTATTCCAAGGTCGAGATATCCGTTCGCGGTTCCTCCAATGCCGACCAGAAGAACATCGATGAACGCGCGATCGAACTGCTGGATCGCGTCCTGTCGGAACTGGTAGAGACGCACTGGCCGCTCCGTGGATGGGAAAAGGGTGGTCCCCCTCCGGTCAACGCTGCTTCGTCCGGCGGCCCGCGGACGGGCCTGCGGACCGCCAAAGATCCGGTATAATCCGGCCCGATGGGGGTGATGAACCGCCGGTCGGCGCGCAATGCAGCGCGGCCGCGGCGGTGCGTCCGTGAAACACCTTTGAGTTGGACAAGACGGAAGGCGACGAAAGATGGCCAAGAAACTTAATCGAAACCTGGTCGGCATTCTCACACTGGTCTTTATGGTGGCACTCGCCGTCATCGGCTTTGCCATGTTGGCGAACCTCCCCGGGCAGGACCCCACCATCTACGCGAAGGATGCCGAGAAACACGAGGAAAACAAGGAATACGAGATGGCGGCCCAGACCTACTTCCGGGCCTACCAGCGCGATCCTTCCAAGAACCCCGACTATCTGGTCCATGCGGCGCGCTGTCAGCTCGAGCTGGGCAAGATTCCCATGGCCCGGGAGCTGCTCCGCAACGCTCTGGTGCGCAATGCAACCCTTCGCACCGCCCTGGAGATGATCACCGACCTGGAGTTCGAGATCGCTCAGAAGATCGACTCGAAGCTCTACTGGAACAACGTGCTGACCGAGTCCAAGAAGCTTGCCGAAGTGGACCCCGGCTCGGTGCTGGCGCAGCACGCCATGGGCGCCGCCTACCTGCAGCTTCAGGCAGAGAACGATCGCTACAAGGCACTCGGTGAGGCGGCCCTCAAGAAGGCCCTTGAACTCGACCCCACCAATGCCAAGGCCGCGGACATCCTCGCTCGCCAGTGGTGGGCCGACGCCGAACGCGAGCGCGCCGCCGGCCGAATCGATCAGGCCGACGAGATCGTCCGGGCTCGTGACGGGCTTGTCGCGACCACCCTTGAAAAGTGTCGCGCCGCCGCGCCGGATCGCGTGCCACAGTTGCTGCAGTTGCAGGCCATTTTCAAGATTGTGTCTAACAAGATCGATGAGGGCATCGCCGATCTCAACGCGCTTGTTCAGAACGAGAGCGGCTCGGTCGACGCCCATCGCATGCTGGCTCAGATTTACACCGGGATGCTCGGCAATCTCGTTCCTCAGGATCTTCCACGGGCCGAATCGATCTTCCGCAAGGCCCTGCAGGTTGATCCCGGCGCCGGCCAGGTCTATCTCGAACTGGGCAATGTCTACAAGCGCATGCAGGAGGCCGAGTCCGATCCGCAGAAGCGCGCCGCGATCAAGCAGAAGGAGGTCGAACTTTACAAGCAGGGCCTCGCTTCGGTGCCGCGGACAACGCACTTCCGCAAAATGATGAACAATCTGGCCCGCGTGAATTTCTTCACCGAGTTGTTCCTCGCCGATTTGGCGTACGCCGAACTGGCCGATTCGGACGCCAAGAAGAACGAGGCCATCGCCCAGGCCGAGGGCTGGGTCAACCAGCTCAAGCAGGAAGTCGATCCCGGCTCGCTTGAAGTCAAATTCCTCGTCGCCAATCTGCACGCGGCGCGCGATGAACTGGTCGAGGCCACGCGCGAGGCCGAAGCCGCGGAGCGCCTGGCCGGCACACGTGGGCACATCGGCGTTCAGGTTCTTCTCGCCGAGCTTTATTCGCGGCAGCAGCAGTGGGGTGCGGCGGAAGGAGCTTTGAAAAAAGCAATTGCATTGAATCCCGACGCGCCGCC
This sequence comes from uncultured Planctomycetota bacterium, assembly GCA_900696465.1. GTDB lineage: Bacteria > Planctomycetota > Phycisphaerae > UBA1845 > UTPLA1 > UTPLA1. Next base: position 139,639 of record CAADGE010000030.1, on the reverse strand, counting down.
CCTCATCCTGCGCCTGGCACAAGTCTACCTGCGCGAGAACAAGGCCACCGAGGCCCTCGCCCTGCTCAAGCCGACGGACCTCGGGCCCCGCGGCGATTACCTGCGCAACAATCCCATTGCCGCTCGGCTGCGTGTCGAGGCCCTGCGCCAGCTTGAGCAGTACGACCAGGCCCTGGAAGAGAGCAAGCGACTCGGCGGCACCGGGACCGAAGACGAATTGCGAATGGCCCAGATTCTCCTGCTGAGCGAGAAATACGACGAAGCGGAAGCAAAGCTCAAGGCGCTTCAGGCAAGTGAGCCGGACAACGTCAACGTGCTTCGCGCCTTGGCGAAGCTCTACCGCGACACGAATCGGCTGGCCGACGCCCGATCCCTGGTGAAGTCAGCCCTGAGCCGACTGCCCGACAACCGGGTCCTGAAGATGATGGACCTCGACCTCATGGACGAGGGCGACACCGCAGCCCGCAAGCAGCGTGCCCTGGAGATTCTCAATGAAGAGAAGGACCCCGTGGTCCGCTCCATTTCGCTGTTTGATTACTACTTCTCGAGCGATGATTACGAAGAGGCCCAGAAGCACATCGACGCTGCCGAGAAGCTCCAGCCGGACAATCCGGCTGTCGTCGAGCGCCAGTTCCGCAACGCCGTCCTGCGCGAGGATTGGCCGCGCGCCGAGAAGTACGCCAAGCGGCAGGGCGAACTGAACATTGACGGCACCGAGGGTGCACTCTCGCTCGGCCGTCTCGCAATGGCCCAGGGCAAGTTCGACGACGCCATCACGCAGATTCGCGCCGGTCTTCAGCGCTATCCGACGAACGCGATCGCCTGGACCCTGCTCGCCGAGGCCTACCTGCGGGCCAATCGCCCTGCCGAGGCGAAGAACGTATTACAAGAGGCCCTCAAGCGAGATCCGACCAGCGGCTACGCCAATCGCGCCATGGCCGAAATGGCCCTGCGTGAGGGCAATGAGAAGGATGCTGAGAAGTACCTGCGAATTGCCGCACGATCACTGCCCACGGATCCCTTCGTGAAGCGGCAACTTCAGACCCTTCAGGAAAAGGAAAATCCGAAGGAGGGCATCGCCAGCCGGGAGAAGCTGCGACAGCAGGATCCTAACGACCTGCAGAACCTGATTCTTCTCGCGCGGCTCTACGGCATGCCGGAAGTCGGTCAGTTTGAAAAGGCCATCGAAGTCTACAAACAAGCCGTTGCAGTTTCGAAGAACGATTTGCAGGTCGTTTATGAGCTTGCCGAATTTCTCGGCCGCGAAGACGTCAATCGACCTGCCGAAGGCGACGCGATCCTGGTCGACATGATGACCAAAGAAGAGGACAAGTCTCGCAAGGCCTTGATCGCCTCCTATCTCGGCAGGTTCTATGAGCGTCAGAAAGTTCTGGCCACCGCCGATCGGCACTACCGTCTGGCCGTCAGTCTCGATCCCTCGGTGGACATCCTCAAAACGGCAGGCGAGTACTACGCCCGCACCAATCGACTGCGGGATTCTCTGGAGTACTTCAGCCGCGCCTTGAAGTTGCAGGAAGCGGCGAATGACCACATCGGTGCTGAAGATTCATCCTCCCGTCTGATCGCCCTGTGCCTCGCGATCGGCGATCTGGATCAGGCCCGCACGGAGCTCGACAAGTTCCTCGAAAAATACCCCGAGAACCCGCAGGGCATGATCTACGAAGGTGCTTATCACCGGATCGCCGGCGACGTGCAGCAGGCCAAGAAGTCCTTCGATTCTCACTTGGAGAAGAATCCGGACAACGCCGTCGCTCTCTGGCAGCGCGGTGAGCTGTTCCGGCTGATGGGTCGCTGGCAGAAGGCCATCGACGATCTTACCAAGTCGAAAACCTTCAGCCCCAATGCATTCAGCTTCCAGCACCGCATCTCGCTGGCAGACACCCTTATGGAGATTGGCCGGAACGACTCCGCTGTCAACGAATTGCGATCCATCCTTGACGAGCATCCGGAGGAAACAACCGTCGCTGAGGCGCTGGTGGATGTTTACTCTCGCATCGGACCGTCGCGCTACCCGGATGCCGAGGCCCTGATCTACACCTACATGCAACGACAGCCGCGCGACCATCGCTGGCCGATGCTCCTGGGCCGTCTTGCAGAGAAGGCACAAAATCTCGAACGCGCCGTGCAGGCCTATCAGAAGGCCGCCGAGCTGAGTCGTTACAGCCGCGATTCCGTCGAAGCCCTCTTCCGCGTCTGTCGGATCGCCAACCAGCCCAAAGTGATCATTGACTATGCGGGTGAGAAACTTTCCGGACGCCTGCTCAGCACCATGCCCTCTGCGCTGGCCAACGTGGCGTGGGCTTACATGCAGACGGGTGACCCCATCAAAGCGACGGAGTTCTATGACCGCGCCCTGTCGGCGTCAGAACAGAACTTTGCCCTTTACACGGGAATTGTCCTCGAAATCGTTCAGGCCTTCGGCAAAGATAAAGCCCTGGCCCGCGAGCAGGAACGAGCCACCGCTGAACCTGAAAATGTCGAGCGGCAAAAAGTGCTGGTCCACCTGCTGCAGCTCAATGACAAGATTCCCGAGGCCTTGGCCGTCTGCGAAAAAATTGCTCGTCTGGCGACGCGCGATCAGGACACAATTTTCAGCTTGCTGGGCCAGGGCATGTTGAAGCAGCGTCTGAATGAGCACGAGGCCGCCCGCCAGTTCTATGAGGAAGCCCTGAAGTACGATCCTGATAATCCTCTGGCATTAAACAACTTAGCTGCACTTCTGGCGGAAGAGCTGGATCGTCCTGCGGAGGCACTGCCTTATGCCCAGCGAGCCCGCCGGGCTGATCCGGACAATCAGGATGTTCTCGACACACTCGGGTGGACCCTGACCCTCAACAATCGAACCGGGGAGGCCCTGGGTGTCTTCCTTCGCAGTCTCACATTGAACCGGGAGCACGTGGTGACGCTATATCACCTGGGGATGCTCCACCTGCGCAGAAAAGAGTACGAAGAGGCCGAAAGGCGGCTCCTAGAGGCAAAAAGAGCCGCCGAAAAGAATATCGCGACCCAAGGCCCTCATCCGTATTTGTCGAATATAGAGAAGGCGCTCGAAGAGGCGCGGTCTGCCGGCAAGTAGGGCCGTACGGGGCCATGGACGGCCTCGGAAACCGGCCATGATTGTGCTGCGCGACTGCGGACACGACGTGCGGCCGGATTTAGTAGGGACGAATGACGACGCTGACACCCGCTCCTCCGAACATGGGCGCCGGGGGACCGATCCCCGGGGGGATGATCCCCGTGCCCGTTCCGCGCGGACCGATGGCGCCCGGGGGCGCCGGAAGCGGTCTGACGGGGTCGGACTTTCTCCGCATCGTCCGTCAGCGCCTCGTTCTGATCCTTTTCCTCTGGCTGTTTCTGATCGCCTGCACCGTCGTCGGCACCTACCTGGCCGTGCGCTACTACCCCAAGTATCGCGCCACGGCGTACATCCGTGTCCAATCGATCACTCCTGTCAATCCGATGGATCCACTCCGCCCGCAGGAAGCGCGCGAAGAGGAAATCCTGCGTCTGCTTCAGGACCAGGCCATCGCCGTCAAGACGCCGTCGGTCCTCGACAAGGCGCTTGAGGCGCCGGCCGTACGTGCGACCGTCTGGTTCAAGGAGGCACAGGAGAAAGAGGCAAAATACAACGAGGCCCCGCGCGACCTGCTCAGCGACATCCTCACCGCCGAACCGATCCGCGACTCAAACTATCTCGCCGTTTCCGCAACATGGCGAATACAGACCGAAGTGCCCACGCTGGTCAACGAAGTCGTGGACAAGTACATCGCGATGATCGAAGAGCAGCAGAAGTCCCGAATCCGCAAGGCGGACGAGTCTCTCAGCGAAGAGCTCAACCGGGCCAAACTCCTCCTCGAAGGAAAGCAGAAGGAAATCGAGAACTTTCGCACCAACGAGGAAGTGCTCGGCACGTCGCGCGATGAGCTGAAGGACAAGCTGCTCACGCTCACGGCTGTCGAAACTGAGTTGCAGATGGACTGGGCGGGCAAGAAAGCTGAATTCGAGAACCTGCAGAACCTCAAACCCGAGGACCTGCCGATCACGCCGCAGTTGCAGGCGCTCTTAGCCGCAGATCCGCGTTTGGCCATGCTCGAGCAGAGTTATCAGCAGGCCGACGAACAATTGCGCCAGGCCAGGGCCCGGCTGGGTGAGAACCACCGCATCGTCAAACAGCTTCAGTACGCAGCAGATGCGGCGGCTCAGAAGGCCTCCGAGGAAAGGTCCCGCAGGATTCTTCAGTACCAGACCGAGCAGCTTGACCAGGCCCGGCGCAGCTACCTCGAGGCCCAGCAGCAGCTTCTGGCCGTGCAGGAGCGTATCCACGAGGCCCGATCGGAACAACAGGACAAGGATCAGAAATACAACAACTATCTCCGCATGCAGGAGGAAGTGGACTCGCTCAAGCTTCACTACGAGCAGCTTCTCGAGCAGCAGACGCTGATGAAGATGTACCTGCGACAGGATCGCACCGTACAGATCAGCGTGCAGTCGATGGCCATTGAACCCAAGCGTCGTTCGAGTCCGAAGTATGAAATCTGGATTCCGGCGGGCACGATCCTGGGCCTCGGCATCGCCGTTGGTTTCGCCCTGCTGCTGGAGATTGCCGATAAGTCGGTCCGCACCCCGCGTGATGTGCAGCGCCAGGCGATCGCGGTGCTCGCGACCATACCGACCATCGAAGACGACGAAATTGAAATCGCGAGGGTGGAAACCGCCTCCCTCGATGCGCCGCATTCGATCACGGCGGAATCCTTCCGGAATCTGCGCGCCAATCTGTTCTTCTCCGCGCCGGCCGAGCAGCAGGCGACCGTGCTGGTGACCAGTCCCAGCGGCGGAAATGGAAAAACCACCGTGGCGGTCAACCTGGCGATTTCGATCGCCCTGACCGGTCGTCGCGTACTGCTGGTCGATGCGAATTTCCGACGGCCCGCGCTGCCGAAGATCTTCGGCGAGGCCGTTGCAAGCACGTCCAGTCCTCTGGGGGCGGACGCCATCACTGGTTCTCAAGGCGCGCCGCCGGGCGCTCCGGCCACGGTGGGATTGTCGAACATCCTCATCGGCCAGGCGCATCTGGATGACGTGGTGATTTCAACCCAGGTGCCGGGGCTCGATGTCCTTTGCACCGGTCCGGCCCCGCCGAACCCCGCGGAACTGCTCGGCAGCAACTACCTCCAGGAGATGCTTGTCGATGCGCGGGCACGCTACGACCAGATCATCTTCGACGGTCCTCCGGTGCTGCTGGTAAGCGATGCGATGGTGCTGTCCAGCGGTGTGGATGGCGTTTTGCTGGTCTGCCAGTATCGAACCACATCGCGCGGCGCGTTGCAACGAACGCAGCAACAGCTTGAAGCCATCGGGGCGCGCATCTTCGGGGCGGTGCTCAATCGCGTGGAGACGCGTGCCGGTGGTTACTTCCGCAAGGCCTATCGCGAGTTCTACGATTATCACGAGCCGGTGGAAGATGAGGATCGCGAACAGCGCAAGCGGCTCGAAGGCGGCGACGGCACCAAGACCGCGAAAGGAGTCAAAGACGAAGATGCGAAGGGCCCGTCGGCCGAGCTGGAAGGCCCCACGGCATCGTCGAGCGAAAGCGAGACCGGCGAGGCCATCACATCGGCCGCCGCTGACTCACCTACGGGCTCCTTTGCCGACGTCGAATCGGGCTCTGACGCGGTCACCGACCTTGGGACGGATCTCGACGCAGAGATCGAGAGTCTTGGCGGCGAGCGTATCATCAGCGAGGACGATCTGACCGGCGACGAAGACGCCTCCGACGATCCGAATCGCCCGCAGTAGCTTCCCACCTCAGCCATCTGATCCATCCCCCGATGCGACGGGTTTGCTTCCTCTCCACTCGGCGAGCGTCTGCGGTTATCCTACGGCCGTCGGGCTGTCTGCCGGTTCCCATCATCACGGCGCAGCATCGGCGGAGGATCCTTCCGTGCGCGATCCGATCGAACTGGCTCGAGGCATGCTCAAGGAGCAGGCCGAGGCGATTGTCGCCCTGGCAAACGCGATCGGGCAGCCCTTTCAGGACGCGGTGTCGCTCATCCTGGCCGCGACCGATCCTGTGGTAGTGAGCGGCATCGGCAAGAGCGGGATCATTGCCCGTAAGATTGCGGCGACGCTCGCCAGCACCGGTACACCGGCGATGTTCATGCACCCGGTCGAGGGTGTTCATGGTGATCTGGGCGCGGTGGGGAGCGGGTCCGTCTTGCTCGCGCTTTCCAAGAGCGGCCATACGGAAGAACTGGTGCGCTTCGTCGGACATTTTCGTCGAATCGGTGGGCGGGTCGTCGCCGTGTGCGAATCCGACGGCTCACCGTTGGCCGAGCTGGCCGATGTCTGTCTGCCGATTCCTTCACGACCGGAGGCCGGTCCGCTGGCCCTCGCACCGACGACGAGCACGCTCCTGATGCTCGCGCTTGGCGATGCCCTGTCGATGGCCCTGCTCGAAATGCGAGGTTTCTCGGAGGATCAGTTTGCCCGCTACCACCCTGACGGCAGTCTGGGCCGCCGACTGCTGACGCGCGCCGCAGACCTGATGCATGGCGGCGATGAGATGCCCTGCGTCCGCGGGTCGGTGACCTTTAACGATCTGCTCCTGGAGATGACCGGCAAACGTCTCGGGATGACTTGCATCGTGGATGATCAGCGTCGGCTCATCGGCGTCTTTACCGATGGCGACCTGCGCCGCCTGCTGACCCGCTGCGAGACCCCCGGCAAGCTCTCGGCCCACGAGGCCTGGCGTCTGAGCCGGCGCGACCCGTCAGAGACGCCGGTGCGATGCTCCACCGTCCAGCCGGACATACTGGCGGTCGAGTGTCTCCGAAGAATGCGGGAGAGTGAAATTACCGTGCTCGTTCTGTCCGAGGATGGTTCAGTCCCGGTGGGGATCATCCGTCTTCAGGACCTGGTCCGAGCTGGCTTGGGTTAATTGACCTGCAACCGGGGAAAAATGACCCTCGCGTGAACCTTCGAAATACCACCCATCTTGATTCCGGCCGACTCGAAGATCTCTTTCTGAAGGCCATCGACGGCTGGTCGCACGACGGACTCGATGTCGCCATCCGCCCCTCCCGCGGGGCTGACTTCTCCGGGAGTTGCCACTACGTCCCGCCTCGCATTTATGTAAATATCGGCCGGCACAACCGATACCCCTATCTGCTCCGCAGCCACATTGCCCGGGCAAGATCGGACGCCCGTAGCTGGTGGCGCGAGCTTTACACGATCGAGCTTTCAGACGCCTATGAACTGGTGCTTTTCATCTTCCTGCATGAGTTTTACCACTGGCTGATCCGCCGGGCCCGACGCAACGGCCGACAGAAGGAGTCTCGTTGCGATCGATTCGCCGCTCGGGTGCTGGTCGGGCAGTTCGGCGCGGTTGTGCGGGACGTCCGAGGTCGGGACGTACCCCGCAGCGAGTGGGATTTTCAGGATCTGGATGGTTTTGTGGCTGCCGCCCGACTCAGACCCAAGCCAGTTAGAGCAATGGCCACCCCCATTAAGCAGACGGAACGCAGCCGTCCTCTCGCATCTGGTAACGTTCCAGTCCAATCGCCAACCGACGATTATCCAGCTCGACAGTTGTGGCTCTTTCAGCCCTGACAGAGACGCGGCGCATTGCGGATGATTGAAAATCACTGGATTCCGGACGGTTTCGCCTTGACGCCTAAAATTCCATAGTTTATAATGTTAGGTCAGGATGGGTGAATAGACCCTTCCGGATCGGGGGAACGCGCCTTCCTTGGGTGGGAACGGGACCCGCAAGAATGGCCCTCTTATTGGTCCGAGAAATCGGCCTGTGAGTGGCTATAAAATCAAATGCACCGTGTGCTCATCATCACCGACAGGGTCGGTCGATGGGACACATGACAATACAGTCTTCCACTCGCTGCGGCACCCTTTGACCGCGCCAATACCACAGGGTGCCGCACGCCTTTTTTACGCGGATCGTTTTCCCGTTATCGTTGCTGAAGCCGCACGCAGCACGGCCACGGGAGCGACGCATGAACAGTTCGAAACACGCCCTGCGCACCTTCGTCGACGCTTCGGCCGATCTGGGCGATCCCGCGGTCGTCGAACAACACTACGCCGAACTCGAGTCGCGCCCGCTGGGCAGCCGGGAGGCCCTGGAGGCATGGCTGCTGGACTGGTCGGACCTGGAGGCCTGGCTCGACGAGGAGGGCGGCGTCCGCTACGTGGAGATGACGTGTCAGACGGATGACACCGTTCGTGAGCGGCGTTATCTGGATTTCATCGAGAACGTCCAGCCGACGGCCAAGGTGTGGTCGAACAAACTGGAGCGCAAGTTTCTGTATTGCGAACATCGTCCTGCTTTGCCTAAGGATCGCTACGCCGTCCTGATCCGCCAGATTGAGAACAGCGTCTCGCTCTTTCGCGATGAGAACGTCCCGCTTCAGACCGAAGACGACAAACTGCGGCAGCAGTATCAGAAACTCGTCGGCGGCCTGACCGTCCAGCACGACGGCCGCGAGCAGACCATGCAGCAGATGGGGCGCTATCTGGAAAGCACTGATCGCGCCGTCCGGCAGGAGGCGTGGGAGAAGATGGCGGCCCGCTGGGCCGAGGTGCGCGATGCGATCGAAACGCTATACGATCAGATGGTCGAAGTGCGCCATCGCATCGCCACCAATGCCGGATTCACCAGCTATCGCGACTATGCATTCTGCGAGCTGGAACGCTTCGACTACCGGCCGGCCGACTGCAAGGCCTTCGCTGCGGCGATCGAGGCGATTGCTGTACCCGCCGCGAAGCAGTTGGGCGACGTTCGTCGAGCACAATTGGGTGTGCCTTCGCTCAAGCCGTGGGACATGGCCGTAGATCCCAAAGGACGCGAGCCGCTGCGGCCCTTCGAGGGCGCGGCGCAGTTGATCGACGGTTGCGGGCGGATCTTCGCCCGGGTGCTTCCCGAGTTCGGCGAGCAGTTCGCCGTGATGCGCCGTGAGGGGCTGCTGGACCTGGAAAGCCGCAAGGGCAAGGCCCCCGGCGGGTACATGATGGAGTACAAGGGGCGCCGGCTGCCGTTTATCTTCATGAACTCCGTCGGCACGCACGACGATGTCCAGACGATGCTGCATGAGGGCGGTCACGCCTTCCACGTCTTCGCGGCGGCGAATGAGCCCATCGCGGCGCTGCGCGATCCGCCGATCGAGTTCGCCGAAGTGGCATCCATGGGCATGGAACTGGTTGCCGGGCCGCACCTGGATGAGTTCTACCAGCCCGGCGACGCGGCCCGCGCCTGGGAGGAGCATCTCGACGGCATCGTGCGGTTCTTCCCGTACATGGCGACGATCGACCAGCTTCAGCACTGGGCCTATACGAATCCATATCACACGCGCGAGGAGCGAAAGGCCGCCTGGCTTGATCTGAACCGTCGCTTTGCCGGCTGGGTCGATTTTTCCGGTTACGAGGATGCACTGGCCTACGCCTGGCACCGCAAGGGACATCCGTTCACGGTGCCGTTCTATTACGTTGAGTACGGGATCGCCCAGCTTGGAGCGCTGGGCGTCTGGCTCAACTCGCGCAAGGACTACGCGAGTGCGGTGAGCGCGTATCGCGGAGCGCTTTCGCTCGGTGGTCGGCGGCCATTGCCGGAACTCTTCGCCGCCGCCGGTGTGCGCTTCGATTTTTCGGCGGACACCCTGAGGCCGATGATCGAGGCGCTGGTCGCTGAGTTGCCGAAGTAGTGATAATTGATCCTTGACCCCGATCAATGCTGCCGGGTCGCTGTCTTGCTCACGAGCATGCCCACCAAAAGAATCGTCAGCGTACCCACGACGATAATCCAACTCGAGTGAAACGGGCTTTGCAGCGACTCAGGCAGTCGTGAGCCGGGCGAGAGCGTCATCCATGCAATGACACCGACGCCACAGACGACACCTGCGCCCGCAGCGCGACTGCCGGCGCGCGGTGCGAGCCGTCCAAGTAGAAACAGTCCCAGCATTCCGCCGGCGAAAATGCCAGACAGCTTCCACCATGCATCCAGCACGCTCTGCACACCGATCATGGCCAGCGCCGCCGCGGTGCCGGCCGCACCCCAGATCGCGGTGAATCCGTGGAGTACGCGCATCGCACCGCGCTCATCGACGCCGGGGTTCAAATACCTTCGATGGATGTCGCTCAGGTAGACCGTGGCGGAGGAATTGAGCGAGCTGTCGATCGAACTCATCGCCGCCGCGAGGATGGCGGCTATCACCAGTCCGGCGAGTCCACTGGGAAGACGCGTGGTCATAAAATGCGGCAACACCCGATCACCGACCTCCGCGTCGGACAGTTGTGCGATGCGTGCTTCGAGGGGAACAGCCGGATCAGCGGGCTTCTCCATCGCGATGCGCATTTTCAAGTCGCTCATTGCCGATTCGTTCGTGCGGTAATAGCTAAAGAGCGAAGTTCCAAGCAGGAAGAAGGCCATGGAGATTGGCACATAGAGCAGCGCGCCGAGCCAGACTGATCTGGCAGCCGCCCGATCCGAGTTCGCCGTGTGGTAACGCTGAACGTAGTTCTGGTCGATCCCGAAATTCGTCAGATTCACGAAGAGTCCGTAGAACAGCACGACCCAGAAGGTGGACGAGCTTATGCGGGTGGAAAAATCGCCCAGCCCGAGCTTGCCATGCTGCGACGCGATGGCGAGTACCTCGCGCGGTCCACCGGGCATGCCGAGAAGTACCATTAACAGGATAATCACGGCGCCGAGGATGAGCACCACGGCCTGCACAACGTCGGTCCAGATGACGGCACGGATACCGCCGAGCACGGTGTAGAGGGTCGCCACGATGCCGATGGTCAGAATGATCGTCTGCAGGCGCCAGCCGAGCAGGGCCTGCAGTGCGAGGGCCGTACCGAACAGGATCGCGCCCATGCGCGCCAGTTGGGTGAGCAGATAGCAAATGATGGCGTACATCCTCGCCCATGCACCGAAGCGCTTCTCCAGATGTGCATAGGCGGAGACTTCCCCGCAGCGACGATAGAAAGGCACGAAGTAGCGCACGGCGATCCACGCGGCGACCGGCAGCGAGAGCGAGAATACGAAGGCGTTCCAGTTCGTGGCGTAGGCCTTGCCTGGTACGCCGAGAAACGTATTGCTCGACAGAAAGGTGGCGAAAATCGAAAGCCCGACCACCCAGCCGGGCAGACCGAGGCCGGCGATCATGAAATCGCGGCTGGTGCGGCTCGTTCGCAGGAACCAGCACCCGAGAAGGGCGATGCCGGTGACATACGCGAGAAGCACAACCAGGTCCGCCGTCGGCAGAGTAGCCCGTTGCATTCGTGGAATCGTAACGGATCGGCATCTGCGGCACCGCAGCCGTCGTCAACGGAGGCGTAAGTCGGTACACTCATCGACCAGAACGAAGTCGGCACGGGATACGGGCCAGGGGCGATCTCCATGACGGAGGCACTGTGGATACTGCTGGGAATGGCGATCGGCATCGCAGCCGGCGTCTCTCTGGGCATGCTTCGCGGCCGTCGTGGGATGGAGACCGATCTCGCGGCGGCACGAAACGAACTGGCCGGTTCGCTGGCGACTCTGCACGAGCTTCGCACGCAGCTTACTTCGCGCGATCGTGAGCTAGCCGAGCTGCGGGCCGCGCTGGAGGTGGAGAAAGTCGCCGGGGCGGAGTCCAGAGCACGGCTGGAGTCCGCCCGGGAACACTTCGCCGAGCAACGACGACAGATCGAACAGATGCAGGAGAAGGCCCGTGAAGCGTTTGCGGCGCTTTCTTCAGCTGCACTTAAGAGCAACAACGAGCAGTTCATCACCCTGGCGGAGATGAAGTTCAAGCCGATCCGCGAGCAACTGGAGCGGTACGAGCAGCACGTCAAGGAGATCGAAGAAGCACGAAACAAGGCCTATGGCGGTCTCAAGGAAAAACTGGAGACGCTCGAACAGCGAAGCGACCGACTCTCCAGTGAGACGAGCCAGCTCGTTGCCGCGCTTCGGCAGAGCGGCGCCAAGGGCAAATGGGGCGAAGTCACGCTGCAGCGCATTGTCGAACTCTGCGGGCTCAATGAACACTGCGATTTTGAGACCCAGTCGTCCATCGAGGGCGGGCTGCGGCCTGATCTCGTCGTGCATCTGCCCGGCGGGCGGAGTCTGGTCGTCGATTCCAAGGTGAGCACGTCGGCTTACCTAGATGCGGTCGAAGCCGCCAGCGAGGACGAGCGCAAGCGGCACCTGGATCGTTTTGTCTCCGGCGTGCGCACGACGATGCGGAATCTGGCCGGCAAGGAATACTGGCGGCAGTTCTCGCCGGCGCCCGAGTTCGTGGTAATGTTCATGCCCGGCGAGTCGTTTTTCTCGGCAGCCGTGGCGCAGGATCGTGATCTGCTGGTGACGGGAGTGGATCAAGGCGTGCTTCTGGCGTCGCCGACGACGCTCATTGCGCTCCTGCAGGCCGTTCGTCATGGCTGGCAGCAGCAGCAGGTGGCGGAGAATGCTGAAAAAATCGCCGCGGCGGGGCGAGAGCTTTATGATCGGCTCTGCACGTTTGTCTCACATCTTGACGGCATCCGCACGGCACTGGAGAAGGCCGTCGAGGCCTACAACAAAGCCGTGGGCAACTGGAGCAGTAGAACCGAACCAAGCGCCCGGCGACTCAAGGAACTCGGCGCGGCGGATGCGAGCAAGGAGCTGCCCGATCTTCAGATGGTAGAGGCGAACATGCGCGCGCTGCCCGGGTTTGAGAATGATCTGGCGGTCTAGATCGGCTGCATCGAAGCTGCGGCAGCATTCCGGACGAATCATACGCGAGCGAGGTACATGATGACTTCCAGCGGTCTGTCTTTCCTTGCGAATCTTTCCCGGCCGGCGTTCGTCGCCATGGTCCACGTCCACGCCCTGCCGGGCACACCGCGACACCGTGAGGGAATCCGGGCGGTCATCGAGCACGCCGTCGGCGAGGCAAAGCTTCTGGCCGATCACGGGGCCGACGCGCTTCTTCTGGAGAATATGCACGACTTGCCATACCTCAATCGCCGCGTCGGTCCGGAGATCGTCGCCGCCATGACGGCCGTCGCCTGCGCCGTTCGCCAGGCGGTCGCGTTGCCGATGGGCATGCAGGTACTCGCAGGTGCCAATGCTGAGGCGCTTTCGATCGCCCATTCCACGGGGCTGCAGTTCGTCCGCGCCGAGGGGTTCGTCTTTTCACACGTGGCCGACGAAGGGTTGATGAGCGAGGCCGACGCCGGTCCGCTGTTGCGTTTTCGCCGGTCTATCGGCGCTGAGCACGTGGCCATCATCGCCGACGTGAAGAAAAAGCATTCGTCGCACGCGATCACGGCCGACATCGATCTGGCCGAGTCGGCCCGTGCCGCGATCTTCGCCGGTGCCGACGGCATTGTCGTGACCGGCACCGCGACCGGGGTGCCCACACAGCCGGAGGATGTCGCCGCCGTTGCCGATGCGGTCGATGAGCCCGTCTTCGTCGGAAGCGGCGTGACCCCGGAGCGGATTTCGGCGCTGGCACCGCATGCCGATGCGCTGATCGTCGGGAGCTATTTGAAGAAGGACGGGCACTGGGCCGGCGATCTCGATTCTGCACGCATCGCCAAGCTGGTCAGTGCACTGACTGGAAGCTGATCGGTTGAGCGTTCAGATGTTCATGACGTGATCGGGGTGTTCCCGGACAAAGGCCTCGACGCCCGCAGCGTATCGGGGCATGACGATTTCGAGGACCTGATCCTCTGTCAGGCCGGCGGCCGTGTCGGGGTCGATGAGCGGTTCGCCGCCGATCAATTGGTAATAGAAGTTCTTTCGTGACACGATGTAGCCGGGGATCATTGCCGCGCCGCAGCGATGGGCCATCTGCACGGGGCCGGTGAGGAACTCTCGCTCCTGCCCGAAGAACTGCACGGGATATCGCTTGAGGTGCTCGCCGCGTAGGCGGTCAACATCCAGCAGACTGGCGACGATGCCGTTGGATTGCAGATGGCGATAGAGCACGCGCGGGAAGGTGTCTGTGAAAACCAGCTTGATATCCGCCACTTCCGGCCAGGTCTCCCGATATTTCTGGTAGATGTAGCGGCGGACATGGCTCTCCTTCGCATCGCGCACTCCGGCGATCTTGTAGCCCAGCAGCGCCATCATCAGCCCTGCGACATGATGCGAGCCGTAATGGCACAGTGCGACATAAACGCCTTTCCGGCGGCTCAGGGCATCATCGACGACGCGGCGGTTCTTCAGCTTGATCCGATTGAGCAGCTTGCCGCGCGGGATGCGATCCATGATCGTATAGAACATCTTGTCGCAGCGAACCCGCATGAAATAGCGGCGGACGTGTCGCCGTCGCTCGGTAGCCGACATCTCTACACCGAAGAGCGATGACAGCTTGCGATGCACGCGACCTCGGCGGCGATAGTCTACCAGGTATTCGCATGTGCCGAAGAGTCGGCCGAGTCGATAGAGCCCCGACAGGCCGAAGAGCCGCGCGTAGCCGACGAGAAAGTGCCGCACAAAGCCGATTCGCAGCCGCGTGAGCAACGGAATGCTGCGCTCGATCGGTGGCGCGCCGGTACCGGCTTCCGACTCCGGCGGAATCTTCGCGGGAGGTTCGGCAGCGGACCGCTGCAGCTCGACGGTCAGTTCCTCGCTCGGCATGGCCTGTAAGTATAGGGCATTTCGACAAATGTCGTAGCCCCCTCTCAGGCCGCCTCGTCCCCGTTTTCCGAGCGACGGAAATCGACTTCATGTGCCGCGTGCCCGGTCGCTATTGCAGGTTGAGTGCGATCTCCCGCACGACCTCGGTGCGAATCGTCCCCTCGGCAAGGCCGATCGTCTGATTGAATTCACGGTAGCGGCGGATGGTCAGCTTGATCGCCCCGGTGTTGAAGCCGCTCAGATCGGCCGTGCCCACGTTAGCCGATCCGGTATCCGGCAGGTTGCTCAGCAGCTTGGATACCTGATCGGGATCGGTATCGCTGTCACTGCCGTCCGGTCCCAGGCCTTCGATCTCGATATCGACGCGGGTGTTCGCCACGCCCGAGGGCGACCATGAAACGGTGAATCCGCTCTTACTGACATTGGAACCATTCGGCGGATTGGTCGCCGTGAAGTCATCCGGAAGTGCCACGGCCATGCTCATAACGACGCCCTTGTTATTGAACACGACGGTATGAGTGTTTGGCGGATTGACGACGCCGACCTGAGTCAGGTACACGCCGCTCAGGAAGGGCACGCTATTGAGCCGAGAACCGTCGACCGTGAAGAACTGGTCGCTGTCGAGCGTGATCAGCGACAGAAAGGAGCCGTTATCCCAGACTGTGGCCCGGGCCGATACGATCGACGACGAGCTGATCCGGCTGATCACCAGATTCAGGGCCCCTCGCACGGACAGGTCGAGCCCGGTGACCGTTGTCGGACAACCGGTCGCTGCCAGTGCCAGACACATCGTACCGACAAAAGCGAATTTGCGCCACATGACGAGATGCCTCCGCTTCCGGTGTAACGCACCGGAGATACCATGCCTCGGTAGATCGGCCTCGGTTCGACAGAGCCCGAGCGTCCGTACTCTCCATGATGTACCCCGATTGCAGGGGGATCTTCCAAGAAATTTTGAGGTGCAAAGAAGTGCCGCCGATCGAAACCCGATGACAACCTACTCATCCTCTTCTTTATGTGGCTTGTAGGCGGCGATGACGGCCTGGGCTTCGTTGCTCGGTACTGGTTCGTAGTGCGACAACTCCATGCTGTAGCTGCCCTTGCCGCCGGTGATGGAACTGAGCCGGGAGTGGTAATCGGCCACCTTGGCCAGCGGTACCTGGGCCTTGATGACCGCGAGGTTGCCGGGAAGCATGTCCTGCCCGCTGGGACGGCCGCGCCGTTGGGCGAGGTCACCGGTTATGTCACCGACGTTCTCCGACGGACAGGTGACTTCGATATCGACGATGGGTTCGAGCAGGACCGGTTTGGCCTTGAGGATCGCATCCTTGAAGGCCAGCTTGCCCGCCGTCTTGAAGGCGACTTCCTTCGAGTCTACGGGATGGTGCTTGCCGTCGGTGATCATCACCTTCACATCCTGCAGCGGGAAGCCGGCGATGGCCCCCTGCTGCATCAGCTCCATCACACCCTTCTTGATGGCCGGTTCGAACTGACCGGGAATCGAACCGCCGAAAATGTCCCATGACCATTCCAAGGACGGTTCACTGTCGCGCGGCAGCGGTTCGACCTTGAGGAAGACTTCACCGAACTGGCCCGCACCGCCGGTCTGCTTCTTGTGGCGATGATGGCCTTCGGCGGCGGCAGTGATGGTCTCGCGATAGGGAATCTTCGGCGGCTTGGTGTTGACATCCAGCTTGAACTGCCGGTGCATCTTGGAAAGGATCACGCGCAGATGAAGATCGCCTACGCCGCTGATGACCAGCTCGTGTGTCTGCGGATCGTGATGGGCCTTGAAGCATGGATCGCAGTCGGTGAACCGGCGAACGGCCTCGCCGATCTTGGTCTCATCGCCGCGGGCCTTCGGCTCCAGCGCCAGCGCGAACATCGGGTTCGGAAACTTCGGCGCCGCCACTTTGCCTTCAGTCATGGCGTCGAAAACCGTGTTGCCGATGTGCAGATCGAGTTTGGCCACGGCGAAGATGTCGCCGGCGATTCCCTCGTCGATCTCTTTGTGATCGTGCCCCTGAAACTTCAGCAGGTGCCCCGGTCGAACCCCCTTTTTCTCGCCGGGCATGGTCAGGTTGGCATCTCCCTTGAGATGCCCCGAGAAACCGCGGATGAATGCGTACTTGATGTTGCTCTTGGGGTCGATGGCGATCTTGAAGACCTGCCCGCAGAACGCGCCGCCTGACGGGATCGGCTTCTCCTCGTTGCCGACGATCAGCATTCGCTGCTTGCCCACTGCGGGGGACGGGCAGCAGGCGGCGATGAAACCGAGCAGCTCCTTGATGCCGACGTTGCCGCGTGCATTCGTGAACAGGACCGGCACGATCTTGCCCTCGGCCATGGCCTTGGGCAGATGGGCCTTCACTTCGTCAACCGAGAGTGAACCGGCCTCGAAGTATTTGTTCATCAGGGCGTCGTCAACTTCCGCGACGCGCTCCACGATGCTCGTGTGACACTCGGCGACGCTGCCGAAATCGGCGTCGCCCGACTCATTGGCCAGACAGTCTATGACCGACTTACGTCCGCCGGCGGGCAGGTTGACCGGCGTCAGCTCCGAGCCGAAGGCGGTGCGGAGGTTGGACAGCAGGTCCTTCAGGTCCACGTTTTCGGAGTCAATCCGGTTGATGACGAAGATGCGGGCCAGGCCGTTGCTCTTCGCCTGTTCGCGCATGCGTCGTGTATTAACCTGAATGCCCGCTGCGGCGTTGACCACGACCATGGCCGTCTCGACGGCGGCCAGGGAAGCGATCGCCGGTCCGAGGAAATCCGGCGAGCCGGGGGTATCGATCAGGTTGAGCACCTTTCCGTCAAAGGAAATGTTCAGGACGTGGGAATCAATCGAGCAGCCGCGTTCCTTCTCCTCTTCGTCCACGTCGAGGTGGCTGGTCTTGTCCGCGACGTTGCCCATGCGGGTGGTGACCCCGGTCGAATGCAGAAAGGCCTCACAAAGCGTGGTCTTTCCGGCGCCGCTATGTCCGACGAGGGCGACATTCCGGATGTCGTTCGTTGTGTAGCTGGGCATAATGCCTCCGACTCCGATGTTTCTAAAAGGACAGGTGGATGACGTACGGCTCTCCCGCGCGCGACCGCAGGCGACAGCCCCGGCCGGCAGCGCGAAGAGCGAACATGTTAGCAAAGCGTCGGAGTCGGAACAAGCCGGGGGGCCGCGTCGAATCGTCCGCGCAACATGGCGTCAGAACGTCCGCCGCACGGGAACCAGTAGGCCGCATTCGCGTACCTACGCGGATCAGGCGGCCTCTTTGCTCTGCGGTCCATCGGCCCGGACCTTCAGCGTGATCCGCCGGCCGTCGCGCAGAATCGTCACCGGTATCTCATCGCCCGGCTTGTACTTTCGGAGGCATTCCATGTAGCTGTACACGTCGGTTACGGTGCATTCGCCGATCTTCAGAATGCGGTCGTCATCCTTCATGCCGGCCTTCGCCGCCGGCCCGTCCTCCACCACGCCGGTGATCTCGTAGCCCTCGCCTTCGGTCTCACCGTAGGACGGCATGATGCCGAGTCGCACCGGTGGCATCGGTGTCGCGGTGACGTCATCGGGCAGGTCAGCATGGGGGCCTTTTTCCGGCGACTTCTTTGAGTCCGCCTTCCTGTGTGCGTCTGTGAGTCCGGCATGCGGGTCGGAAGGTACAGCTGCAGCGTGTCCGCCTGCGTGCGCGTCAGGCATATGTGGCGCTGCCGGAGTCACAGTCGGAATGCGAATCGAAACTTCGGCGGTCAGCTTTCCGGTTTTGTCCGTCGTCAGAGCAGTGGAAATTTCCATTCTTCGTGAACTGCTCGGCATTCTTCGGAGCAGTTCGAGCAACTCGTCATCGATCCGCGTACTGACGGCGGGATCAAGCCCCTGAATCTCGATGACACATTCGCTCGGACGCGAGACGAATTTCACTTCGACCGATTGGCCGGCCAGTGACTCGCGCCGTTTGATCCACTGCATGTAAGCCACGATCAGGTCTTCCATGTCGCTTGCGGACGAGGCACTCTTGTGTCCATGATCTGGCATGACTTTCGCAGACGGCGCCCCCACGGACTCCTGCATTGCCACGGCGGCAAGCGGCGTTCGCGCCTCGCCGAACTGAATCGGCAGTTTCAGCTCCTTCTTACCTCGCTGGACGGTAATGGTGCTCGCATCACCCCAGCGAAACCCATCGAGAATCAACAGGAGCGATTCGATATCGACTACGTTCTTGTCTGCAAGTCGAACGATCCGATCTCCCTCGCGCAGGCCGGCGCGCGATGCCGGCGTGTCGTCGATCACTTCCAGTACGCCGACTCCCTTTTTGGTGGAGGGATCCGGATGAATGCCGAGCCGCACGCGATCGCCGGCGGAACCATCCGGCTGCCGGTCCGCCTGCCGATCATCCGTTCTTCGAGCGGCGGCGATTTGCGGCGAATCGGGCTGATCGTCGGCGTCGGGCGAACGGCGAATGCCGCGAGCACCGCGGTTGTCTTTGGCAAACTTCGGAGGGGCAGCCGCGGCATCGATATCATCCACGATGTCGGCAACCAGCTTTGCGATGCGGATCGTGCCGGGAATGTTCAGCAGCGGAACCAGATCGTCGGGCTGATGATACTGCTTGTGCAGGCCGGTGAAGAAGAACAACACCGGGATGTTCTTGTTGTAGAAGCTGGTGTGGTCGCTCGGACCGCGTCCGCCGCCGCCGTCCTTGATCTGCAGCCCCTGCGCCTCGGCAAGCCGACGAACCGTTTCTTCAAAGCCGCCGGTGCGCATGCCGCCAACTTCCAACGTGTCCTTGCGAAGCCGGCCCACCATGTCGAAGTTCAACATTGTGACGATTTTTTTCAATTCGACGGTCGGATGGTTCACAAAGTGCTTCGAGCCGAGCAGTCCGCGCTCTTCGCCGGTGAACAGCACCAGCAGGAGCGACCGGTTCGGCGGGCGGCTGCGACTGAAGGCCTCAGCGACCGTCATCACCAGTGCCGTACCACTGGCATTATCATCCGCCCCGTTCCAGATGTGCTTGTTCGGGTCGAAATCCTCCTCGCCCTTGCGAACGATGCCCAGATGGTCGTAATGTGCGCCGAGCACGATGTATTCATCCGCGTTCGGACCCTTGCCGGGGATCACACCGACTACGTTCTTCACCGGGCTTTCGATGGGGTCGATCGTCACATGACCTCGGACGCGCACGCCGCCAAGCGCGGCGGACATCGGCTTTTGCGTCTCGTCAATCTGTCGCTCGATTGTGGACAGGTCCGGCAGGCCGCCGGCCCGGAGCAGCCGTTCGGCAAGCTCCCGTCGCACGTGAAGCATCGGCAGGCCGTACGAGGACCCCGAGGAGCCGGGCCCGCCGAGCGAGGAATCACCGAATTCAAAAAGCGTGTCGCCTTCCTCGTCGTAGGTCGGATTGACGATCAGCAGGGCGGCCGCTTCCCGGCCGTTGGCCCGGCTGGCCTTCGTGCGAAAGGCCATGTCCGCTCGGGAAAACTCGGCGAACCGCGGAGCGCGTCGCAGGACCAGCACGACTTTACCGGCGACATCGACGCCGGCGTAGTCGTTGTAATCCTCGTCTTCGCAGACGATGCCGTAGCCGGCGAAGACGACTTCGCCTTCGAAGGAATCACCTGCGGAGAACGGGAAGACCGTGTATTCCTCTCGTAGCGCGGCCGCCTGCTCCGGCGCGTCGCCGTTCAGCCCGACCTGAAGAAACGTGCCATCGCCGATCCGTCGTGACAGCGTGAGTGTAAAGTTCTGAAAGTAGGTGCCGTTCTCGCCGCCCGGCAGCACGCCCATCTCAGCGAACTCGGCCGCGATGTAGTCCGCGGCCTTGTCGATGCCTTCCTGTCCCGTGCCTCGGCCTTCCAGTTCGTCGCTGGCCAGATAGCCGACTCGATCCAGGTAGACCGCCTCGGAGAACAGTGCGTCGTTGTCGGATCGACGCTCTCCGGCGATGACCGCCGCCGCCACCAGGAGCGGAAGCACGGTCCACATCCACCATGGTCGATGCATTCCTGAACGCTTCATATCATGTCCTCGCGCAAATGGTAAGGATGTCGGTACAGATAATCCCGAACGACTGGCGCCACATAGCAAAGCCAGTCTGCAACGGTCCGATCCCCACCACGAAAAGCCCTGATCGGGTACGTTACTGCTCCATCTTAGCATCGTCGATTCGATTAACCTAGCGCTGCGCCGAAGCCGCCCGAAGCCGTTGTTCATCGAGACGGCTGCTTCCGGGGAGCCCTGCACCAGGAATACGAGGAGGTCCGACCTGACGCTGTCTGCTGGATGACCCTGCACACCGCGCGTTATACTAACTGGTGCCGAGAGAGGGCATTGATCGAGGAAAGGCAGGAATCACGATGGCGGCATCAACCACGACTTCCGCAAAAACTCAGTCGGCGACAGCCACCGCGGCCCCCTTGACCCCTGCGGAGGACTTTCTCCCGCTCCAGGGCATCGATCATGTCGAGTTCTACGTCGGCAACGCCCACCAGGCGGCACACTATTACCGTCACATGTTCGGCTACAACATCGTTGCCTATCGTGGCCTCGAAACCGGCGACCGACACCGCGCCAGCTACGTCCTCGAGCAGGGCAAGATCCGCTTCGTGCTCTCCTCCGCCCTGACGCCCGATCATGAGATCGCCCGCCACTGCCAGCTCCATGGCGACGGCGTCAAAGTCATCGCCTTCACGGTCAATGATGTCGACGCCGCCATCGCCGCGGTGAAGCAGCGCGGCGCGACGATCGTCTCCAATCCGCAGACGCTCAAGGACGAGCACGGTTCGTGGAAGTGCGCTTCCATCCGCACCTACGGAGAAACGCTGCACACCTTCGTCGAGCGCAAGGACTACAAAGGCGTCTTTGCCCCCGGCTTCGTCAAGATCGACTGTCCGCCAGGCAAACCCACGGGTCTCGTAGCCGTCGATCACATCGTCGGCAACGTCGATCTTGGAGCGATGAATTATTGGGTGAACTTCTACGCCAACGTCCTTGGTTTTTCGCAGCTCGCCCACTTCACCGAGGACGACATCAGCACCGAGTACAGCGCCCTGATGAGCAAGGTCATGCAGAACGGAACCGGCCGCATCAAGTTCCCGATCAACGAGCCGGCCGAGGGCAAGAAGAAGAGCCAGATTGAGGAATATCTGGAGTATTACTACGGCCCCGGCGTACAGCACATCGCCCTGAACACCGGCGACATCTGCAAGACCGTCCGCGAGTTACGCGAGCGCGGCGTCCAGTTCCTCCGTGTGCCGGATACATATTACGACGCCCTGCCCAATCGCGTCGGCAAGATCAACGAAGACTACAGGGAACTGCGCGACCTCGGCATCCTCGCAGACCGCGACGACGAGGGTTACCTGCTGCAGATCTTCACAAAGCCGGTGGAGGACCGCCCGACGCTCTTCTACGAAGTCATCGAGCGCCACGGCAGCCGCGGCTTCGGCGTAGGCAATTTCAAGGCCCTCTTCGTCAGCATCGAAGAAGAACAGCGCCGCCGTGGGAATCTGTAAGCAACACAGGATTTCGCAAATTCACGCGAACCCCCTTTCCGATCACACGTAGTATCGATATTCCGTCGCACGGCCGGCCCCGCGGACGGTCTGTCATATTCCTGACACTACAGACTCGTAATTACTCCGTGCGAACGGCGAACGTTGCCTCCCTCTTAATGCACCCGACCAACAACGGAGACGCTGGCATGCGAAAACTCTTCGCCCTGGCAAACCTGTTGCTTACCGCACCGCTTATGGCTTCTGAAAAGCCAAAGCACATTGAAAAGGCCACCACATCCACGTCGCCCATGAACTCGTTTGCGACCTCGACCAGCAAGAGCAGTAGGCCCGAAGACATGAATGGCCCATTATCGCTCAGAAGCGACTGGAGCAAGGCAATCATCGAAACGCCCGAGGAAGAAACGCATCCGATTCTCAACGTGCTTCGCCGCCGCCCTTCGAAGGTTCCCTTCCCCGGCCCCGTCGTGCCCGAGCCGATGGTCTTTGATCTTGTTCGCCCGTTGCATGCCCGTGCCGGTGAGGCCGAGATGAATGTGCTCGCACTGGTCAATTCCGATCGCGTGGACTGGGCACCCGAGATCGAGATCGCACTTGATCACGGCTTCGCAATCGAGTTTGAGCTGCCGATGGAAGACAATCGGCTGGAGTCCTACAAGCTCGCGCTCCAGCAGACCATTGGTACCGCCTTCGACGATCAACTGATCCACGGTCTGCACGGCATCCTCGAATACGAGCGCGAGACGCATGTCTGGCGTTCGACGCTGGTACACGTCACTGGCGTTCGCTTCGATGAGACCTGGAGCACACTGACGATGATCGGCGGTCGCACGCGCATCGGTGGAAACCCCGGCCGTGCCCGGACCGATTTTCTGTTTAACGCCAGTCTGTTTGCCGATCTGTCGGAGGCGTTGATATTCGGCATCGAGTCAAACCTGGCCGTCCCGCTGGGTGACAACCGCGTCGAGCTGCTTCTGATGCCGCAGTTACACATCGATCTTGGCGAAAACCTCCAGCTTCAGGCGGGCTACGGGACTCGGCACCTGGGTCGAACCGTCCGCGGAGAGGCCGGCGTCCGCCTCATCTGGGAGCTCTGACCGTTCTTGCCGGACCATTCAACCGCAGCAGGAGCCCGTCGTCGCCATCGACGTATTCTCTTTAACATCAATCGTTTGCGTCAACAGGTGTGTCCGCTTTGTCGGCACCATCATATTGCGATATACTTTCCGGTCTGTAAATCGAAATGAGAAGTGAAAGTGAAAGGTCTGACAGCAAGATGAGTGAGTCCAGTCCCCTGAGTGTAAGTGATTCCAGTCTCCTGAGCCCTGAAGAAAGAGCCGCACGCGACGCAGCGATCGCCGATTTTGTTCAGAAGCACGCCCCCGGTCCGGATGCCGATCTATACGCCAACATGATCAAGACGGTCTGCCGCATGTCGCGGGACGCGACGCGCCGGGCCGAAGTCAAGATGGTCGATCGTGCCCTGGCCGAGCTGCGCTACGCCTTCAAGACGTTCGCCCCGTACGAAGACATCCCCAAGGTGTCCATCTTCGGCTCTGCCCGCACGAAGGAGGACCACCCTGAGTACATCCAGGCGGTGAAGTTTGCCGAGCGCATGCGCGAGAGCCAATGGATGGTCATCACCGGCGCCGGTGACGGCATCATGAAGGCCGGCCACGGCGGCGCCGGAGTCGAGGCCAGTTTCGGCGTAGCCATCAGTCTGCCCTTCGAGCAGAAGACCAATACGATCATCGCCGACGACCACAAGCTGGTGAATTTCAAGTACTTTTTCACCCGCAAGCTGATGTTTATGAAAGAGGCCAAGGCCGTCGTCCTCTTCCCCGGCGGTTTCGGCACGCAGGACGAGGGCTTCGAGGTCCTCACGCTTGTGCAGACCGGCAAGGCCCTGCTGGTTCCCATCGTGCTGATGGACGCCCCCGGCGGCACCTATTGGCAGCATTGGCGAACTTATGTAAAGGCCGAGTTGCTGCTCACCGGCATGATCAGCCCCGAAGACATGAATTTGATCAAGCTCACGGACAACGTCGAGGATGCCGTGCAGGAGATTCTGACGTTTTACCGGCGCTTTCATTCTTACCGTTACGTCAGGGACACGCTGGTGATTCGTCTCAACGAACCGCTGCCGGAGGAGGCCGTTCTCCACCTGCGCGAGCAGTTTGCCGACATTATCGAATCCGGCACCATCGAGCAGACTGGCGCCCTGCCCGAAGAACGCGACGAAGTCCCCGACAAGCCCCGGCTGACGATGAATTTCAATCGCCGCTCACACGGTCGCCTGCGACAGCTCATCAATTACATCAACGCGGTCGGCACGCCGGCAACGATGACGGTCGGATAAGAACGCGGCGCCTCGACGAACCATGCGGCGAACCATCCTGATTATCCTCCTTCTGCTCACCCCGCCCGCGGCGACGATCGCGCTGTCAAGCTGGATCGAACAGTCGCGTTACCCGAGGCGCTTCGCTGAAGTCGTTCCCGGTCGCATCTATCGCGGCGGCTTCCCGTCCGTACAGGAAGTCCGACACCTTCGCGGGGAAAAATCCATCCGCGCCATCGTCAGTCTCACCGGTCCGACCGATCGGGAGAACGAACGTGCCATGCTTTCCGAGGCCCAGCGGCTGGGCATCACGCTGCTGCGTTTCCCGATGCCCGGCGACGGTCGCGGCGATTACGAGATGATTGACCGAGCGGCCGAGGCCGTGGCGAAAGAGGCCAACTGGCCCGTTTACTTCCACTGCGCTGCGGGCAAACAGCGCTCCAATGCAGTACTGGCCGCCTATCGCTTAAAATACTGCGGCTGGTCCGTCGACGAGGTTCGCCGCGAACTGGTGGACCAGCACGGGCTGGATGTCAGCGATCCGAAAGAAGCCCAGCTCTGGCAGCATATAAAGGATTACGCCGGGCGTCTGGAGACCGAAACCGCTGCCAAGAAAGAATAGCCCACGGATCCGTCGGCGGATGTGACCCGCTGCGCGGCTCCAATTGTTCGAAAGTAACCATGCTCATCCTCATGAAACAGGGCGCCACGCCCGAACAGATACAGGCCGTCTGCCGGCGGATTCGTGAGATCGGTTTCACGCCGCACGAGATACCGGGCAGTATACGCACCGCCGTCGGCATCACTGGAAACCAGGGAGCGGTGTCCCCCGAGCACTTCCAGAATCTGCCCGGCGTGGCCGAGTGCGTTCCCGTATCGCGCCCGTACAAGCTGGTCAGTCGCGAGGTAAAGCCCGATCCGACGGTGGTGGACGTTCGCGGCGCGAAGGTCGGTGACGGCTCGCTGTCACTGATGGCCGGGCCGTGTTCCGTTGAGTCGCGAGATCAGATCTTCCGCACGGCCGAGGTTGTGGCCGCCAGCGGGGCGAAGTTTCTGCGCGGCGGGGCCTTCAAACCGCGCACCAGCCCCTACGCCTTCCAGGGCCTCAAGGAAGAAGGGCTCCAGATTCTCGAGGACGTGAAAAGGAACTTTGACCTGCGGATCGTCACCGAAGCCAAGGACACGGAGACACTCGAAGCCGTGGCCGCAGTGGCCGACGTTCTGCAGATCGGCGCTCGCAACATGCAGAACTTTTCCCTGCTCGAAGCCGCCGGTCGCCTTCGAAAGCCCGTTCTGCTCAAACGCGGAATCAGCGCCACGCTGCAGGAACTGTTCATGGCGGCTGAGTATCTGCTCTCGCTTGGAAACTACCAGGTTATGCTTTGCGAACGCGGCATCCGTACCTTTGAGACCATGACACGCAATACCTTCGACCTGTCCGCCGTTGTCATGATCAAGCATCACTCGCACCTGCCAGTCATTGCTGATCCGTCCCACGGGGTCGGCATCGACTGGGCCGTGCCTCCGCTCGCCCGCGCCTCCGTCCTCGCCGGCGCCGATGGCATCATGGTTGAAACCCACCCCGACCCTTCCAAGGCCCTTTCCGACGGGCAGCAGTCCCTGAATTTCGACGCCTATCGCACACTCGCCGGTGAACTTGCTGAGCTGGCTGCATGGCAGGCGGCTCGTCGCTGAGTCGAGACAATCGGCAGCTCGATCATGATCGTTAATCTGTGGGTACAGGTGACAGATGAAGGACAAAAGCATGACATCGCACACGCAGCAAACGGGGGTCATCGGGGACCATCCCTTGCCGCGATGGTTGCAGATCGGTGCCTTGGTGGGCGTGCTGATCGCGGTCTTCCTGATGCTGACCGGCGGTCCGCGCCTGGGTGACCACGAAGTGATCGTCGCTCAGACCGCGCGGCAGACTCTGCAGAGCGGACACTGGCTGGTACCGGATTACCTCGACACGCCGTTTCTGGTCAAACCGCCGCTGCCGGCATGGCTGGTGGCGACCATCTCCATCGTGCTGCCCGGCACGCCTGACGGACTTCCCGTCACGGATCTGACTGCTCGGCTTCCATCCATGCTGGCGATGATCCTGACCGTTCTGGTCGTCTGGCGTCTGGCGCGCAGCATGTATCCACGATCTGTAGCGAACATCGCCGCCTTCGTGTCGGCCACGAGCATCGGTCTGCTGTTGTTCGCGGTCAATGCCACGGCCGAGGCACTGCTCACCTTCTTCTGCACGTGGGCCTTTGCCGAGTTCTGGTGGGCGCGGCAGGCGACCAGCGCACCGCGTTCCCGCATGCACATGGCCCGCTTCTACATCGCACTCGGCCTGGCGATGCTCGCCAAGGGGCCCATGCCTTTGCCGATGGTTGCCCTTCCCATCGCCGTCTGGTGGTGGACCGAGCGCGGACTGGCTGCGCTGCCCGAAGTCGGTATCCGACGCACCGGTCAGGTCGCGGTGCAGATGGTTCGCGATTTCATCCCGCGACTGCGCCTGGCCTTTACCTCTCTCGGTCTCTGGTGGGGCATCCCGCTCTTTCTGCTGGTCTTTCTTCCATGGATGATCGGCGTGGCCAGACAAGAACCATACGCATGGCAACTCTGGAACTACGAATTCCTCGATCGCGCCAGAGGTAACTATCCCGGCTGCGAATGGGGTAAGTTCTATTATTATCTTCCGATTCTCTTCGGAATGGTGCTCCCTTGGTGTCTTTCATTGCCGGAAGCCCTGGCCGCTCCGTTTCTTCGATCCTACGCTGCGTATCGCAGGCCGCTCGTCTATGCCTGGTGCTGGGTAATTATCCCGGTGATTTTCGCCTCGGCGATGAGCTTCAAGAAACCTTACTACATTCTTCCGGTTGCCCCGGGGTGTGCTTTGTTGCTTGCGCCGGTCCTGTATCGCTTCTTCTTCGAGACCGTACTGGTCTCACAGCGGCGAGCGCTGCTCGCCGTTGCCGGCATCCTCGCGATTCTTGCGGCCATCCCCGTTACCGGTTGGTTTGTCATGCCGCGCATGTACCCCGAGGCCTGGCATGGCTCCGTTGTCTGGGCTGGCGTTGGCTTCAGCGCAGCGATCCTGCTGGGCATGGCTGCCGCTGGCGTGTGGTACGTTCGCTCGCAGCGTCGGTTGAGTTTCTTCGCCGTCGGCGCGACGGCCTTCGCCGTATTTGCCGCTGCGTGGTGCGTCATGGGCCCCGAGCTGGGCAACAACACCATGCCGATGAATCTGGTCGCGGAGATGCGCAAGGCGGGCATCGCCGATGATGCGCCGTTCTACTGGGCGGGAAATCGACCCGACGGCCGCGTCGTATTCTACGGCCGCCGACCGCTGCAGCAGATCATCGATCCTTACAAGCTTATCGCCGAGCACCATCGTCGCGCCAGCGGCAAGGACATGCGGGAGATGGTCGCCTCGCGTATCTGCGCCCTTCTTGAAGGCGAACAATCAGTCTATCTCGTCATGCAGCGTGAAGATTTCGAGACGCTCATGTTCTACCTGAAGCCGCCGGCGCGCAAGCTCTTTTACGTCGATCGCGGCGACATCGGTCCCTGCGATGACGACTGGGTCGTGCTGACCAACCAAGGCGTCGCCCATCAGGCCGGCGCAACATCGACGGCGAATTCCGACGGACGATCCTCCACTTGAGCACCCACTTGCTTGAGCCGCGAGCGAAAGGAGCAGCTATGCCCTTGCGAATCCTCCGCAAACTTTGCGTCATCGTGATGGTGAGTATGTTCCTTCCCGGCGGGAATGAGGCCACACATGCCGATGACTGGCCGCAGTGGCGCGGTCCGAAACGCGACGGCGTCTGGCGGGAAACCGGCATCGTCAAGAAGTTCGACAAGCCCCGGTTCGATATCGTCTGGCGCGCCAGAATCGGCAGCGGCTACAGCAGCCCCACAGTTTCCAATGGCCATGTCTATGTTACGGATCGTCTGATCGAGCCGAAGCAGGTTGAGCGTATCCACTGTTTCGATGCGAAGACTGGCAAGCCCATCTGGTCACATGCCTACGACTGCCCCTACAAGGACGTCGGCTACGATGCCGGCCCGCGCGCCTCCGTCACCATCGACGAAGGCCGCGCCTATGCCCTCGGCACGATGGGCCATTTCTTCTGCTTCAATGCCGCCGACGGGAAGATTCTCTGGCAGAAAGATTTGAACGCCGAATACAAAATCCGCATGCCCATCTGGGGCATCGCCTGCGCACCACTCATCGAGCGCGACCTCGTTATCCTCCAGATCGGTGGCGAGGGCGATTATTGCCTCGTCGCCTTTGACAAGAAGACCGGCGAACTCCGCTGGCACGCCCTTGC
Organism: uncultured Planctomycetota bacterium; assembly: GCA_900696465.1. Taxonomy (GTDB): domain Bacteria; phylum Planctomycetota; class Phycisphaerae; order UBA1845; family UTPLA1; genus UTPLA1. The sequence goes on along the minus strand of CAADGE010000030.1, from coordinate 110,826 downwards.
CGATAACGCCTCCTACTCCGCGCCAGTCATCATCGAGCAGGCCGGTCGTCGGGTGCTCGTCTGTTACACCGGCGACCACGTCGCAGGGCTTGATCCCATGAGCGGCAAGCTTCACTGGAAGGTGCCCTTCCCGCCGACGAAGATGGTCATCGGCATCAGTGATCCGGTCTATCACCAGGGCCACATCTTCGTCTCCAACTTCTTCGACGGCTCCATGCTCATCCGCCTCGATCAGGAGAACCTTGCCGCCGAACTGGTCTGGAAGCGCGCCGGCGAAAGCGAGATGCACACCGATGCACTGCACTCAATCATCTCCACGCCTTATCTGCGTGGCGACTACATTTACGGCGTTGATAGCTACGGAGAACTTCGCTGTCTCAAGTTGATGACCGGTGATCGCGTCTGGGAATCGCTCGATGCCGTGCCCAAAGAGCGCTGGGCGACGATCCACTTCATCGAACACGCCGATCCGGCGCAGCAGGATAAGAACATCCCCAACAGGATCTGGATGTTCACCGAGAAAGGCGAGTTGATTATCAGCGACCTGTCCCCCCAGGGCTTCACGGAAATCAGCCGTGCCAAGCTCATCAGCCCGACGCGCGATCAACTCCCCTCACGTCGCGGCGGCGTCTGCTGGTCGCATCCGGCCTTTGCCGGTCGCCATGTCTTCGCCCGGAATGACGAAGAACTCGTCTGTGCCAACCTTGCGGCAGACTGAACCAACCCACGCCGTGCAGTGGGCTACGGCTCGACAGGAGTCGACGCCTTGTCACCGGGTGGCAGCGGATCTACGACCACAAACACGCGGCCGTGCTTGAACAGGCGTGTGACCTGTGCGCTGTCCGCAAGCCGCTGGCAATCATCCCGACGCAGGACAATGTCCGTCTGCGCTACGCCTCCCGCCTTGAAGGCACGAACGATCACCTGATTCTTCCCGGGCGGCAGCTCCGCACGAGCAGGGGAGATCGGCGTCGCAGGGCGTGTTGTCGTCGAGCCGGCCGGCTGCGAACTAGTACGCGAGGCATCGGCCTGTTCGGACGCCTCCACCTTGCGCATTGCGTCCTTTCGCAGCGCTTCGGCCACGTCCGGATCCACCTCCACATAGTGCACGACCGGCAGAATGTCACCGTGGACCTGCGAACGCGTGGCGAAGTTGTACAAGACGCGGCCGTCGGAATTCACCACGATCGGAAAAAGGCACGGAAGCAGGTTCAATCCCCGTGCGTCGATGATCAGGACTTCATCCGGCTCCGGGTCGCCGATCCGCGGCGGCGCAAGCGGCATCCGCGCCGAGCCCCTCGCCCGTGCATACTGCTCTTCGAATACGATCGATGCCACGCTCTTGACCCCCCACATCGGTACGCGCAGCTGCGCCGTGCAGGTCGGCGGACTGGCCGAGTCGTCCCAGGTCAGCTTTGCGACCTTGTGGCCGGCGAGCATCGCCTCGACATGGATGGTGCCGTCCCGGACATCCGTCAGCATGGCATGCCGATCCACGAACAGGCCGAGTGCCATTGCCGCGGCATTCCGCGCCGCCACAACCTCCGCGGCACGGGCTGCCATCTGCCGATCCTGGTCGCGCGTGCTCTTGGCTCGGCCCAGGCCCTCTGCGACGATCTCGCCGTGCGCCCAGTCGATCCGGCCTCCGGCCTTCGGATGGACATGCGCACGATATCCCGGCGGGATAATCAGCATCGCTCCACGCGCCGGCATCTCCAGAACGCAGATCGTCACAAGCACGGCACTTACACAGACAACAAACTTGGATGGAAGCACTTTCACAGGAATCCTCGCTTCGGCCGGGGCCCGCGGCGCAGTGCTGATGGTCGGCGATGGACGAATTAACGGACCTCTCGTTTTCGGTCTTCTGCCAATTCTAACTCAGACGCTCCACGGGTACACGAGGCCGGTCGGCATGTGTTGTTTCGCCTGGCAACCACCACCATGCGATGCCGCGTCCGAGAAGTCTCGCCCCGTGACGTCCCGCGCAAGAATCGCGCTTTTAAGCCCCTTTTAAGCCCCATGAGCAGAGCAGGAAGGCCGATGCTACATGAGTTGAAGCACCTCGGTCCGGCCCAGCGCCGGTCCTCGGTACGGTCGTGCAGGCGGGGCACACGCTCCAGAAGTGCGACGCTCGACGGAGGGAATCATCGTGCTCCTGCTCAAGCCATCGCGCCGCGCATCCGGTCGGCCGGCCGAATCATACGATATGGCCCCGTTCGAGGTGCCCGCGCGCCCGTCGCGTCCTCCCATGCCGCAGCGACCGCAGGGCGGCTCGTCAGCGGGTCGTTCCGGAAAGCCCGTATTTCTGCTGGCGCTGACCGTGGGTCTGTGCGGCGGCATCTTCTATTTCAGCAGCCGGGAGGATTATCTCCTCGGGCAGATCGCCGCAGCTCTTATTGCGCCACTCGGACTGTACGGACTCTGGCGCGGCGGTTTTCGCAAGGGCATGATGCTGGCTGTGCTGATGGCCCTCTTCGCATATCACGATCAATTGCACAAGGCCGTCGTCACCGGCCTGGCTGCGATCGACATCTCATCAGAAAGCGCCGCGAAGATCGCGACGCTGCTGGCGTCGTTCTTTGCCTGGCTTGCCACGTTCTTTCTGACCCGGACCATCCGCCGACGGTTCATCGAGAAACGCCGCGCCATGCTGGCGTTTGATCGCGTCAGCGGGCTGACACTCGGTCTTGCGGAGGGTGCCGTCGTGCTTCTGTGTCTGTGCTGGATGGCGACGTCGCTAGTACCATATGGCCGGACCGTCGCATCGGCCCGAGGCGAGGAGGCGTCCGTGGCTCGAACGATCGGTGAGACAATCCTTCGACTCGACGAAGAGTCCCGGGCTCGCTTCCTCGGAGATTTTGTCACGCGGACCAATCCGATCGAGCGCATCCCGGCGCTGCAGAAGATGCTGCACGATCTGAATACCATCGGTCGCGTTTCTTCCGATCAACTGGACTCCGCCACGCTTGAGCAGCTTCGCCGCATGCTGGAGCAGTTGCCCGGCGGCGTCAGTGGTGATTTTGGCAATGCCCTCGAATCCGTCCGCAAGGGCGGTGTTCGTGGTTCGAATGCCCGCAAATCCGCCGGTCAGTCAGGTTCGCGTTGATCTGTGCAGTTCTTGAAGATCAGCCGCTTGCCATTGAGAGTTGCCTGATACTACAAGGTCAGCGTCGGCTGCCCATCCGATCACGATTCCGGGTGCACTGCATCACGAAGCCCCGGCCAGTGATGGTCGTAGTGATCCATCAGGGCGTCGTCGATCCAGCTTCGCACAGGTGAGTCGATCAATAGCGCGGGGGGAACCGCACGGATCGCCGCGGTCACCTGCTGCTCGCTCGCCCGCAACTGAGGAAGCAGCATCACGTATGACATGCGGCGATACTTGCGATAGACCTCTTCATTGATTTGATCCAGGTCGTACCTCGGACGATCTTTCCCGCTCGCCAGCTCCGGCATGCGTGCTGCGGCCTCGGCGTTCCAGTAGACGAAATGCCCGACGAGATCGCGGACGTTCCAGCGCGGCCCGACCTTCGCCGCCTCGGCACCGGCATCGTCGAGCCGCTCCAACGCGGAGCGCATTCGCGTCACGCGTTGCGTCCAACGCTGAAGGATCGCCTCGGTCACATTCATCCCGCTTTTCCTCCCGGCACGAATCATACACGAGATGGGCATGGATGGGCCTCCGCCTGCGGCTGTCGCGCAAGTGACGAACCCGTCAAGCGACCATCGGTCGACGGCGCCGGCGGTGGGGGTAAAAAAAGTCGGGCGTCCGACAGGCACGCCGCGGGAAAGTTTCCCGGCGGCCGTCTGTCAGACGCCCGTTGATGGATGGGTTGCGTAATCCGACGAGTGGTGCGGCTTAGACGCCGAACGCGCCGAAGAAACCGGCCAGCGTGCCGAAAACCGTGTTCAGCAGCTCATTCAGGAAACCAAAGAAGGAGTTCATGAATGATTGTAAAGTGTTCTGGATGTCCAACATTGAGCTTTCTCCTGCGGTTAGAAAAACGAACCCGCCATCACCAGCGGTTTCTGCCTTGTATATATCGACCGCGGGAGAACGGAACTCTACAAGGATCGCACACAGGCCAGGATGGCGTCATAATTCGGGTGGCTGGCGATCTCAGGAACGTATTCCACGTACTTCAGCTTGTTATCAGACCCGACGACAAAGACCGCCCGGCAGAGGATGCGCAGCTTCGGGATCAGGACCCCATAAGCATTGCCGAAGGCCGTGTCCTTGTGATCGCTCAGGGTCTTCATGCGCTCGGTGTTGATACCCTCTGCGCCGCAGAAGCGATTCATCGCCACCGGGAGATCGCAACTGATGGTGAAAAAGGAGACGTTCGGCAGGTTGGCGATTTCCTGGTTGAAGCGCTTTGTCTGCTCGGCACAGACCGGCGTATCGAGCGAAGGGACCACGCTATAGACGCGCGGCTTGCCCGCCGCCTCCGCCAGATTGAAATCATCCACCAGTGATTTCTTCAGTGTTACTACCGGTGCGGCATCGCCGACCTTCAGTACCGGACCGGCCAGCTCAAGCGTGTTGCCCTTCAGGGTGCAGGTTCGCGCCATTTGTAACCCTCCTGCCCGACCGGTCATCCAACCGTCGGGCGCTTTGTGTGCAGTATGACGAGTGTTCCATCCGCAAGACGCCCGTGTCGCACCGGTCTGCCGAAGGCAGGACCGCGCCAAGTGAAATGCGGCCACAGGCAGTCAGGATGTTAGATCGAGCCGGTGAGGACGTCAACTGATTGCGGTGAGGCGCGGCACCGACGCATTTTGACACATGCCGGAACGACTCCTAGAATCCTGCCCGATGCGGACGCCCACAGGCGCTGCACCGCACGGTCGTCGGCCGCTGCATCCTGCGCAGATATCGCCGCGGCCGCGACAAAGCAACATGCATCAACGGAAGGAGTTCAGAAGATGGCCGGAGCCGACACGCTCACTTTTTCGGATGACAACTTCGAGACCGAGGTTCTCAAGTCGCCCACGCCCGTATTGGTGGATTTCTGGGCGGACTGGTGCATGCCCTGCAAAGCCCTGGGCCCTACCATCGACGAACTGGCCACGGAATATGCAGGACGCGTCAAAGTCGGCAAGATGGACACCGAGTCAAACCGGGAGACTCCCGTCAAGTTCAACATTCAGGCCATACCGACCGTGCTCATCTTCAAGGGCGGTCAGGTCGTGCAGAAGTTCGTCGGCCTCACCAGCAAGAAGGACTTCCAGGCGGCCCTTTCGAGTGTCAGCTAGTCGGCACGGCCCGATTTGCCGATGGGAACAACTCGTCTACACGGCGCGATGATTCACTACGAAGCCGGCGGATTGCGGTCCGTCGGCTTCGTTTCTTTTCATGTAGGGCTTGAATTCACGCGCCCATCAGTTCCCGCACCTTGGCCCCGATGTCCGCAGCCCGCATGAAGGTCTCGCCGATCAGTACGGCGCAGGCCCCGGCCTGTCGCATCGCCATCACGTCCGCCGAAGACTTCATTCCGCTTTCGGCCACAAAGCGCGTCCCCGGCGGAAGCCGCGCCGCCAGATCTCTTGTCGTCTTCAAGTGAGTCCGCTGCGCGTGCAGATCACGATTATTGATACCCAGGATGGTTTTCCGCTGCGGTGATATCAGCGGCAGAAGGTCGTTCAGCCGATCCGGCGCATGCAACTCGATCAGTGTCGTCATCTCCAGTTCGCCTGCGATGCTCGACATCCGGTCGATCTGTTCGATCGGCAGGATTTCCGCGATCAGCAGAATCGCGTCCGCACCCGCAGCGCGGCTTTCGAAGACCTGATACGCATCCACGAGAAAATCTTTCCGCAGCACCGGCAGGCCCGTGGCTTCCTTTACCCGATCGAGGAAGCCCAGTTTGCCCGAGAAATAGGTTCGATCCGTCAGCACCGACAGGGCGGCCGCGCCCGCCTGCTCATAGATCCGCGCAATGGCGACCGGATCGAAATTCGCACGAATCAGCCCGGCCGAGGGCGACGATTTCTTGATTTCTGCGATCAGCCGAAGGCGATCTGCTTTCGACAGTTGCGGGCTGCCCGCGACAGCTTCATAAAAATCGCGGGGCGCGGGCTGCTTATTTGCGGCGCGCTGCACCGCGTCGAGCGGCCGCGCGCGCCGGGCCTGCTCCACCTCAGCGCGTTTGGTCTCGACGATCCGATCCAATATAGTTCCGCCCATGCGTCGCTCCCACGCAGCAATGTCGCCCCGAACGGTTTCGGATTGTACCCCACATGCTTGATGACTGGACATCGCCGGCCCTGGCCGAAACCATCCTGCTGTCGAGCGGCGCCGCGCTGTTGGTGGCCGGCGCGATCCGCATCACGGCGCAGCGCCGCTGGAGGTCCCTGCTCACCCTTCCTGCGGTAGGACCGCTCCCCATTCGGCCGATCGACCCGGTCATGGCCCTCGCGGCGATGTGGCTTCTGCCGCATCTGGCGCTGGCCGTGCTGGGCGGCGAGTCGGCGGCGACGACGCAGCCCGCCTCAGCACCCGCGGCAGTAGACGAGTTACCAGATGCAGCCCGGATCATGGCCGTCGGTGTCGGTCAGCTTGCAGCCGCGACCGCCCTGATCCTGCTTGGGGCGACGCGCTTCCGTGGAAATCTTCGCGCGTGGGGATTGTCCATGGTCGACCTGCCCCGGCGGATCGGTCAGGCCCTTCTGGCGTACATCGCCATCTGGCCGATCTGCTTCGGGCTGCTTCACCTGACCGTCTTTCTGATGCGCCTGGCCGATCCGGAGTTCGCCCCGCGCGAACACCAGACCATCCGCACGCTGCTTTCCAGCGAACACGCACCCGGGCTGATCGCCGTCGTCGCCATGAATGCCGTTCTACTGGCACCGCTGATCGAAGAACTGTTCTTTCGCGGTCTTTTTCAGCCGGTCCTCGCGATGGCCGCGCGCGGTCCATGGGCGGCCGTGCTGTTTGCCGCTGCCGCCTTCGGACTGTTTCATTTTCCGCTGGTGCACACGATGCCGGCGCTCGCGGCTTTTGGACTCTGGCTTGGCTATCTCTATGCCCGAACCGGCTCGCTGACGCTCGTCGTGCTGCTGCACGTGATCTTCAACGGGAAGACGCTGCTCTGGCTGGCGTGGAGCATCGCATCCGGCGATGTGCCCGCTCAATAGAAGATCGAAACCACCAGGTGCGGCTCCACGTGCTTGGCCTCGAAGTTTCCAACCGTTGTGCAGGTCTGCTTGATGTAGATGTCCGGATGGGCGTCGAGCCATTCGTTGATCAGATCGTCCATGTGGGCCAGGGCCGCGGGTGTTAGTTTGCTGTGAAAGGTGCGCACGCGCGTCGCCGGCTCGTTCGGACCTGCCAGCGGTCGTTTGAGTTTCGCGTCGTGGTGTGCGCCGGCCAGGGTGCTGCCGGTGGCGAAACTGCGAATCTTCGACGACGACTGCGTCGCGGGTGCGTCATCCCCATCGACAAGGGCGATGTCCGCCTCCGCCGCCTTCTGAGCGGCAATCGCTTCCTGCCGCTTCTTGTCCACGCAGACCGGACAAAGAAGTACGCCGTGGACCAGCCCCGCCTGCCGCGCGACGATCTGCTCCGAGGAGATCGATCCGCCGCAGCCCTCGCATGTCTTGGTTACTGTATCGGCCATGCCGACGTCCTCCGGGATGAGATGTCAACCGGTGCGCGACGCAACCCCGCTTTGCTTGGCAACCTTTGTGCCGAACGATTGATGAAAGGCGTCGGCGTCGGAGAGTTCCGGGTTGCGCATCGACGACGGCGCTATCTTATCCGTTCGTGCAAGGGCCTTGCAATGCCGGCTCATAGCGGAAGCCGGTCAGCCGCCCGCCTTCGCGAACTTGGATGCAATGAAAACCCCCGCCAGCAGAACCGTCACCGCGCAGAGTCCAACCGTCGTCCCCGCAAGCGCCAGCCCACCGGAGGGCACGCGAAGGATGAGCACCGTAATGCAGGCGGCCATCAGCAGACATCCGATCGCCGGAATGGGCATCGCCCAGACCATGTCCGCGATGGCCAGCAGGATCAGCATTGCCAGTGCTCCATACTTCAGATGGCGATGAACGAGCGTGACTTGCTGCCCCGCCAGCAGGAGCAGTACCAGAACGCCTGCGCCACTCAGCGAAGCGCTCAGCATCGCCCGCTCCGATGCAGTGTGACGCTGGACATGAAGAAAATGGTACAGCCCCATCAGGATCGCAAAGCCCATCAGGAACCAGCGCGCCACGAGGAAGCGATTCACACTGAACCATCGCAGCGGATTTCGCCGGTCCTGCACTTCGCGCATTACCGGAAGTACTCCCGCGTCATCCGGAACACCCGACGGACTGCCGTCCTGCGCAGCTGCGGAGAGGGTTGTGCCATCGGACGATTGGAGATCGAAGCGAAATCGGAAATCGCCCATTCGAAACGACTGACGGCTGCTGAGCTTACCGCGCACGATGCGCTGCTTGCCCACCCAAGTACCCGTAGGGCTCTCGTTGTCTTCCAGGATCACGGTGCCGTCCGCCTGTAGGTGCATCCGTCCGTGAACCTCAGCCATCGAGTCATGGTCCATCGCGAGCCAGTTGCCGGTCGCCTTGCCGATCTTCAGATCCACGCCCACCGGCACGATGAACTGCTCGCCAACCCAGAAGGGCCCCTCCATAACCGTCAGAACAGCGCGGCGCGTACGCCCGGCTGCGTCCTCCAGCTCCAGCGTCAGCTCCTGCTTGCACAGGGGGCAAGTGAGCGTCACCACCAGTTCAAGCTGGTCGCAGTCGAGAGGGTTTCCGCAGGGACAGCAAACGACAACCGCCATCCGATTCTCCGATTTGACTCGCCGGCCACGGAGAGTGTCCACGATTGCGGCTTTGGCTGCAACACTGCCCGCCTATAACGAAAGCGCGCAGCCCCAACGACCGATGAGTAGCTCACTCAGCGTGCGCGCGGAGCGTACGCGCCGCGCAGTTTCTGCGCCCGAGCGAAATGATGATCTACGCAGCTGCATCCATCTGGCTCATGCTCGCCGTGCTTCTCGCATGGGGCGTGGATCGAATCTGGGCCGATCTGGCCAAGCCCAAGACGCTTCGAGTCGTCCTCTTTCCCGGCACCCTCATCGCGCAGCTCGGCCGTATCGTCGGCCTGCTGGTCACCGGCGCGAAAGTCGTACAGGTCTCCGTGCCGGAAGGTGCGGAAGGCGCCAAATCGAAAGGCGCGGATTGGGAACCGAAGCTCCCGATTATTGGACCTTTGATCGTCGCCATTTTTCCGATGTCGCTGCTCGCGTTCATGATCTACCTCGTGGGTGTGCGCCTCGGGTACCCCGTCCTGGCAAATCTGCCGGCCAACGAGGTCTCGACGGCGGTTCCCACTTCGCTCGCCGCCTTCTGGGATCAGGTTCGCGCGCTGGTCACGCTCTGTCAGGGCACGCTGGATGCCCTGCGAAACGCAGAACTGGACGGCTGGAAGATCATTCTCTTTACGTACCTGATGGCCTGTCTGACTGTTCGCCTTGCACCATTGCCTGGCAATGTGCACGGCCATCTCGGTGCCATCGTCGTTCTGGGCATCTGTATGGCGCTCGCCGGAACAGTGCTCGACGGACTGCCTGCGCTGCTTCAGCGCGGCTGGCCGTTGCTGGCCCTGGCGGTCGGCTGGCTCCTGCTGATGCTGCTTCTGAGTCTTCTTGCCCGGGCTGCGATCGCTTCCGCTCGGATGTTCTTGCAGGCCGCCTGATGTGACGGCCGATCTCTGAAATGATGAAAGACTATCAAACTTCCTCTTCTGCCGGTTATCGACGCAAGATCGTCACTCCGGAGCGACTGCGCGAAATCATACAGTCAGCACGAAATGAGGATCACGCTGCGGACCCGTGTGCGAAGGTTCCAGTCTTCGTCCAGTGCCACGGCTGCTTCGACATCGTTCATCCAGGACACATTCGCTACTTGCAGTTCGCACGCTGCCAGGGCGACTTTCTCATCGTCTCCATTACCGGCGACGCCGCCGTCAACAAAGGTGATCTGCGACCGTACATCCCGCAGGAGCTTCGTGCTGAAAACCTCGCGGCGATCGAGTTTGTCGATTATGTCGTCATCGATCCCAACCCGACGGCTTCCGACCTGCTCGCGACACTCCAGCCGGATGTGTACGTAAAAGGCCAGGAGTACGCGACCAGTCGCGATCCCCGTTTCCTCGAAGAGAAGCGCGTCGTCGAGTCCTACGGCGGACGCGTTCTCTTTTCCAGCGGCCAGGTCGTCTTCAGCTCCACCCGCCTGGGCGAGTCGCTCGCTACTGAACAGATCGAATCCCAGCGACAGGCAGCCGTCTGCGCGCGGCACGGAATCGACCGCGAGAAACTGCGAGACCTGATCGACCGCATGCGCGGGCTGCGAGTTCTGGTCTTCGGTGATGTGTATCTCGAAAAATACGTCCTTTGTGATGCTTCCGCCGTTGCCAGCGAATCACCGATGATGTCGCTGACCGAACTGGATCGAAGGACCTACTTCGGCGGCGCCGCGCTGATCGCCGCACAGGCAGCAGCTCTCGGTGCAAAGCCCGTTCTGATTTCCTATTTCGGTGACGACGAGGCATCGAAAAGTGCCCGTCGCGATCTGGAGTCATTCGGCGTCCGCCTACTGGAAGGATCACGCCTCCCGCAGGTACCGCTTCGCACGCGCTTCCTGGTCGACGACCACAAAATGTTCAAGGTCGACAACGGCGGTCCCTGTCCGATGGATTCTGTCGCCCAGTGTCGCGTCTGCGAGATGCTTCTCGATGAAGCCGCTCGGACCGACGTCGCCATCCTGCACGATGCGGGTTACGGCGTCCTCGCGCCGGCGATGCTCCAGCAGGCAGGCCCCTTTCTGCGCGAACGCGTACCGATCCTCTGCGGCGGCTCGGCTGAGCCCCAGGGCTCGCTGGCGCAGCTTCGCGACTTCGATCTGCTCTGCACCTCCGAACGCCGGCTGCGCGTCGAACGAAGTGATCCGGTGGGGGGGCTGTCCTCGCTCGCATATCAGGTGCTGGAAATTGCCCAGGCCACGCAGATGCTGGTCACGGTCGGCAAGCGCGGCGTCGTGACCTTCGATCGTCACACACACGATCGCAGCGCCACTCAGTGGTCCGATCGATTGCTCAGCGAATACCTGCCCTCTCTGGCGGATCGCGTCGTCGATCGGCTTGGCTGCGGCGAGACCATGCTGACCCTCTCTGCATTGGCCCTCGCGGTCGGTGCGTCGCTCATGCAGGCCGCCTATCTCGGCCAAGCTGCCACTGCCGCGCAGATCGCAACGCACGGCCCGACGCCGATCACGCCGGATGCAGTATTCGCCGTGCTGGATCGCCGGATCGAACTGACAGGCGCGTCGAAAGCGATTTTGCCCCAATCGGTGGAGACATTTTCTACGAGTGCTCCCCGCGTCTTACCTGCGAGTAGCATTCATGATCGCCTCCCCGTTTGATTGCAGTCTGATCATACCGACGCGCGATCGGGCAGCGGTTCTGCGGGATACGCTTCGACGAATCCATGCGCTGCCTGATCATCGCTTTGAGATGATCGTCGTGGACAACGGTTCAACCGACGGGACCGAGTCCCTGCAAATTGATTTTCCACGCGTCCGCTGGATTCGGCCGGGTGCAAACCTTGGATGCGCTGCACGCAACCTGGCCGCCGTCGCCGCGCGCGGTCGCCTGCTCTTCATGCTCGACGATGACAGTTGGCCCGAGCCGGGAACGATTGATCGTATCGTCCGTCGCTTTGATGAACGACCGGACCTCGGTGCCGTCGCCTGCCGTGTTCGACTGGCCGATCCTCCGCATCGACATGATGCCGGCGGCGTACCGGGGATCTTCTTCAATTGCGGAGGAGCGATTCGTCGAGAGGCCTTCTTGGCGGTCGGTGGATACCCGATCGATTACGATTACTACGTTGAAGAATATGATCTGTCCTGTCGGCTGCTTCGTGCCGGCTGGAAGATTGAGCCGCATGGCGATTTGCTGGTGTGGCATCGTCGCGTCCTTCAGAACCGCGATAACGATCGAATGCTTCGCCTGCTCGTACGAAACAACCTGCGCCTCTGGAGTCGCTACGCGCCGGAGCAACTGCGGCAGGACCTGCTGGAACAGACGCACGAACGCTACGAACGGGTCGCCCTGAAGGAGAACGCGCTCCACGGTTTTCAGGAAGGCGTCGAGGCGGGGCGTCGTGCCGCAGTTGAGGCACTGCGTCGTTGCCGACCATTGTCGATGCGACAGTTCGAATCACTCTTCGGTCTTGACCATGCGCAGGATCTGCTCCGCGCGTGGGCCGATAAGCTGCGCATCCGCAGCATCGCCATCTGGCGAAGACAAAAGGGCTGCGAACAGTTGATCGATCTCGCTCGCCGGCTTAACATCTCCATCGAAGCCGTCTACGACGACGCGGCGCAGAGCGATTCCTGGCGCGGTCTTCCGCTTCGCCGTGAATCCGACTTCACGCCGTGCCACGCTGACGGCATCCTGGTCGGCTCCCTCTCGCCGGGCGTGGCCGAAGACGACGCCCATGATCTGGCATCTCGCTTTCCAGATTATCCGGTCCACTCCGCAGCGCCGTGGCGGTACGTATCCGCGCAGGATCATCCATCGGCAACGCATCCTTCTCCCGCTCCTGCGTCCGTCCGTTTCCCATCGGCTGTATCTGCCGTGCCCGTGGCACGCTGAGCGTGGCACACTGCGATATCCCATGCAATTTGCTAACGCGCGACGTGCATCCGGTCGATTCTCCGACCGGCTGTCCGCGCAGCGCATCGGCTGCGCGCCCCACGAGGTTCCGGCGTGAAGAAAAGGCCTTCACAAATCTCGAGTCTTCTCGCCGCGCGGCCCGCGGCGCTGCGGCGACCGCCGGCCGGATCGTCATCGCCAGCGGCAAACCTGCGGCTCGCCCGCGATGAGGAATCCGATCCATCTGCATCCTCTTCTTCGCAATCACTCGAAACTGCCCGACTGAATAAGGATTCTGCGGCAACTGATCCCGCTTTGATGATACGCACCGCAACCACGTCGATCGCCGGCATTTACGCCCTCCTTGGCGAACTCATGGACCGTTTTAATGTGCCCGGCCGGTCCCACCGCCGTTCGCCGCGTGAAGTCGCCGAATTGCAGGCCCATACCGATCGCACCCTTCTGGAGATGGATCGCATCGTGGAGGCCGCGGAAGTCAACGGCGTCAAGTTGTTGACCGGCTACTGGAGCGCTTCCCCGGCTTGCCGTACCGACGCGGTATCTCGCCGGATCCCCGTCGATTCAATGCAAACCGGCCGACTCGGCCCGGATACCGATCGAACTCTGGCGTCGACGCGAACCGGCGGGGCTCACTCGCTTCTGGTCGGCGGAGTCGATAATGCCCTGCGGATCCTGCAGCATGCTTCGATGCAGGTGGCTCAATGCAGGCGTCGCCTTGCCGAGCTGGATACCGCTCGGGCCACTCCGCAGATCGATGACGAAAGCGTCGCTCGAGAGAACGCCGCAGCGGCCAATGCCGCTTGTGCCGATCTTGATTTCACCGAACTTACCAGCCGCCTGACGCCCGGCGATTGCCTGGCTCGTTCGCACGCCTCCATGGCCCGGCCCGCGCTGCGACCTGTCCGCGAGCAGCCGGGGGCAACTTCTTCCGATTCCGAATAAGAAGTTTGTATCATTCTGGCTGACGTCCCGTTGGTCACGACCTCGTATCCGATAATCCTCGCCATCCGACCTCGCCGGACACACGTGCAATCGCCCGATAACCGTCCGCCGAAAAAGTGTCCGCACGCGCCGCTGGCGCACAGAAAATATTTACCCCTTAATGAAAGTCGGACCCCAAGGAGCCCGATAGCACGGTCGGTTGTTCTGTGGGACGTGCTGCACACGGATGTAGGCCGTCAACCCACGGACGTCACCGGCATACACGGTCGTATGCCGCCCGCCGCGATGAAAATCGGCGGTGTTCAGGGAGGAACCCATGAGTCGCATCAACACAAACGTCTCGGCAATTCAGGCGATCAACCGATTGATCGCCAATGAGCAGGACCTCAACGTCCGACTCGAACGGCTCAGCACCGGGCTGCGGATCAATCGCGGCGCGGATGATCCGGCGGGTCTCATTGCGTCCGAATCACTTCGGGCGGAAATCCGCGGAATCAACGCGGCGATCGACAACTCCACCCGCGCGATCAACGTCATCTCGACGGCGGACGCAGCTCTGGGTGAAGTTTCGAAGCTGCTGCTTGAGATCAAGGGTCTGGTCAATACTTCGACCAACAGCGGCGCCCTTTCGCCCGACGAGATCCAGGCCAATCAGCTCCAGATCGACTCGCTCCTGGAGAGCATCAACCGCGTGGCCAACTCCACGCAGTTCAACGGCCGCAAGCTCCTCAACGGCGAACTGGCCTATACCATCAGCAGTCAGAACAACGCCCAGCTCCAGCGGCTCCAGATCTTCGGCGCGCGCATCCCGTCGAACACCTCGCTGCCGGTCACCATTCAGGTAACCCAGTCGGCTCAGACGGCGCAGCTGAACATCACCGCCGGCGGTGCCAACGGCTTGTCCGCCTCCGGTACCTCCAGCGCCCTGTCCGCCACGAACAACGTGACCCTCGAGGTCCGCGGACGCTACGGCACGGAGACCTTCACCTTTACCGGCGGCACGACCGTCTCCTCGATCGCGCAGACGATTGCCAGCTTCAAGGCGCTCACCGGCGTCTCCGCCTCGCTCGTCACCACCGGCACCGGTTCGGCGACCGGCCTGTCCTTCAGCAGCACCGGCTACGGTTCGGAGGAATTCGTCAGCGTTCGAGCCATCAGCGGTAACTTCACGGTCACCCCGGGTGACCAAGGCGATCACGAGGATCGCGGCCGCGACGCCAGCGTCCTCATCAACGGACAGTCAGCCAGTGTCAGCGGCCTGACGGCTCGCATTCGCACGAGCGGGCTCGATCTTGTCGTCGATCTGGCCGAGAGCTTTGGCACGACCCTGTCGTCGAGCACCTTTGGTATCTCCGGCGGCGGCGCCAACTTCCAGATCGGCTCGCAGGTCAACAGTGACGGCCTGCTCTCGATCGGCATTCCGTCCATTACGACCTCGAACCTCGGCTCCGTCTGGAACGGATTCCTGAACAGCATCGGCTCCGGTGGCTCGGCCAACCTGACCGACCATCGAAACCACCCGACGGCCGCCGCCATCGTGCAGGCCGCCATCACTCAGGTGTCCATCCTCAGTGGTCGCCTCGGCGGCTTCCAGGCCAATCAGATCGAGACCAACCTGAACAGCCAGCGTGTCGCGCTGGAGAACATTCAGGCCTCGGAGTCCTCGATCCGCGATGCCGACTATGCACACGAGGTCGCCAACCTGACACGTTCGCAGATTCTGGTGCAGGCCACGACTCAGATTCTGGCCCTTGCCAACCAGCGACCGCAGCAAGTGCTGGCCCTCCTGCGATAATTGCCGATCCCTGACCGGAACGGCTGATACATGGGTTCGCGAGAGGCGAGAAGGTCCTGGCACCTTCTCGCCTCTTGTATTGATACTGAAAACCAGACGCCGTGCGACGCGTTGACCGGCGACATGCAGACCGAACGACGAATGAGCAGCGACGAGCAGCGTGACTTATCCGATAAAACTGTGAGCGGTCGGGGCATCCAGACGGATGCCGATCGACCGGTGGATGGTTCCTCTGTTCGCCGTATGCGGAGACTGACGATGCCGTCGCGAATGCTTCAACGCGAGCTGTGCCACAAACGCGGGTGCATCCTCACCTGTTACGTCAACGGCCGGAAACGCTTCCGCGCCGCTCCGCTCGCTCCGTCGCCGGATGAAGCCAAGCCGCACGGACTTGCGGCAGCCGCGGATGCGTCCGCTGCGCGCCGCGGATCCGATTCACACTGACGATCGCCGCCAAAGAATCAGCAACCATCGTGCACGGCGGTTGTTCCGATCGCCGGCCGCGGTGATTCGTGAGAGAGCAGCCACATGTCGACATTCTCCACGGGAATCGGCCTCGTCTCCGGCATTCCCATCCAACAGCTCGTCGACTCGCTGATCAATGTCCAGCGTCGCCCGATCACGCAGCTTCAGACGCGGCTGGGAAACCTTGCCAGTCGCCGCACCGCTTACCTGCAGATCACCTCGCAATTGCTCGGCGTGCAAAACCTGGCCACTCGGTTTGCCAACACCGAGTTCTTCCGTCGCTCCCAGGCCACCAGCAGCGATGAGTCGTCCATCGTCGTCTCCGCAGGCGCCGGGTCCGCCGTGGGAAGCTTCACGTTCTCCGTCAAGCAGCTCGCCACCACCCAGCAGATGATCTCTTCCGGGTTCGCCACCGCCGATGCCACACCGGTTGGAGCCGGGACGCTTACGCTGGAAACGGCGGCTGGCCGCCTCGATCACTCCACGTCGCTGGACGCACTTCGTGACGGCGAAGGCATTCGGCGCGGCGCCATCCGAATCACCGATCGCGCCGGCGGCACGGCCGATATCGACCTCACCTCCGCAGCCACCATCCGCGACGTAATCGAGCGGATCAACGAGCAGGCCGCTGCACGCGTCCATGCGACGGTTGAGAATGACCGCCTCGTACTACGCGATCAGACCGGCCTCTCAGTCGGCGCGCTGACCGTCGCGGAAATCGGCAACGGCCGCACCGCTGCGGACCTCGGCATTGCAGGGAACAGCACCACCGGCACCCTGACCGGTGCGCAGCTCGTCTTCGTGACCGATGCCACCAGTCTGTCACGGTTGAACGACGGTAACGCGGTCCGCTGGCTCAACAGCCAGTCCGACTTCGCTGTCGCCCTCGCCGACGGCACGACGTTGAACATCGACCTGTCTCCACGCCTATCGAACACTACGCCACTGTCGGTCCTCAACCGCGGCGCCGGAGTGCCACAGGGTTCCATCCGCATCAGTACCCGGTCTGGTCAGCAGGTAGATGTGGACCTCTCCTCCGCGGCGACCATGGGCGATGTCAAGACGATCATCGAGGCCTCAGGCGCCGGCGTCACGGTCACGCTGAGCGGCGCGAGAATGATTCTCAATGACGCATCCTCGGGTGATCAGACTTTCAAGGTCGAGGAAGTTGATGGCGGCACAACCGCTGCCGCACTGGGGCTGACCACTGCCGCGTCCGCTGGCACGATCACCGGCAAGGATATCTTCCACGTTGAAACCCTCGGCGACATCCGTCGCATCATCAACCATCACACGATGAACGGTGGGAAACTCCTCGCGGAGATTTCTCCGGACGGCTTCGGTCTTCGCCTGATCGATCAGACTTCCGGTTCCGGCACGTTTGAAGTGACCGCACTCAACAACTCTTCCGCCGCCTTTGACCTCGGACTTCTGCGTGAGGCATCCGGCAACGTCCTGCAATCCGCTCGAGTCATCGGCAGTCTGGATACCGTCCTGCTGCGTACACTCAATGGCGGCAGCGGAGTCGGCCTCGGTCAGGTGCAGATCACCAACCGCGCGGGTGCGACCGCCGTGATCGATCTGAGTAACGCCGCAACTCTTACGGATGTGCTTTCAGCCATCAATGGTGCAGGTATCGACATCGCCGCATCCGTTTCCGATTCCGGTCTCGGCATCGTGCTGCATGACCAGACCGGCGGGACAGGCAGTTTGTCGATCAGCGACCTTACGGGCACGACGGCCGCTGATCTGCGCATCGCCATCGACAGCGCGATTTCGAGCGCGACGAGCGGCAATCTTCAACGACAGTACATCTCTGAAGCGACACGTCTGGCGGACCTCAACGACGGTCGCGGAATCGTGCGCGGCAGGTTCCGCATCACCAACAGTCTGGGTCAGTCCGCCGTGGTCGATCTCACGCAGGGTAACGAAGTGACCCTCCGCGACGTCATCGACGAGATCAACTCGCGAGGCATCGGCGTCGTCGCGCGCATCAACGACCAGGGAGATGGACTTCTCATCGAGGACACCACCACCGGTGGCGGACGCCTGCGGATCACCGAGGACGGAGCGACGACCGCCAAATCGCTCAACATTCTCAAAGAGGCCGCACCCGGCTCGACGACCATCGACGGTTCCTACGAAACACGTATCACGATTACGGCTACCGATACGCTGCAAAACGTGGTCGACAAGATTCGCTCGTCTGGTGCACAGGTATCCGCAACCATTCTTCGCAGCGGCGGCAGTGAGCGGCCCTTCCGACTGAATCTGGTCGCCACGCAGACCGGCAGGGCCGGTGCGCTGGCAGTGGACACCGGCACGACTGGTCTTGGTTTCGAGACACTCAACGAGGGCAGAGATGCCGTCGTCGTCTTTGGCGATCCGAATTCCTCGTCGCCGGTCGTTATTCAGAACACCACCAACTCCCTGACGAATGTGCTGGAAGGGGTTCGACTGGACCTCGTCGGCATCAGCAATGCCCCGGTGAAGATCGAGGTCCGTCGAAACAACGACGCCCTTGCCCAGGACCTCTCGGCGTTCGTCACTGCCGTCAACTACGTTGTCAGCAGCGTGGACAGTCTCAGTCGATACGACGCGGAGACCCAGCAGCGCGGCGTGCTCAACGGCGACACGACCGCCCGACGGGTTCGCGATCGATTGCTGTCGCTTGTCACCCGATCGTTCCCCGGCGGCAGCGCGACCATTACCCGGCTCAGCCAGCTCGGGATTACGCTGGCCTCCGGTTCGTCGCTGCGCTTCGATGAACAGAAATTTCGAACGGAATACGAGAAGGACCCTGCGGCTGTGCAGGCCTTCTTCACGACCGAGGCGACCGGCTTCGGCAAACTTCTGCAGGATGAGATCAAGGGTCTCACCGATGCCGAGTCCGGGACGATCGCACTCCAGGAGCAGTCCATTCGCAACTCGGAAGACTTGCTCAAGGGCCGCATCGAACAAATGGAAAAACTAATCGATCGCCGTCGCCAGCGACTGCTCGCTCAGTTCAATGCCACGGAATCCCTGATCGCTTCGTTCCAGACACAGCAGTCCGCGCTTTCCGGTTTGTCCCTGCTCTCGGCTTCCTGATGCGGCGCTGTTCTGGGACCTCGGCGATCTTTGCGCGGCCACACAACATTTCGAGGACGTACACTCACATGCGGCTCGTGGTTCACCGATGCTTCCGAAAACAGAAACCTGCCGAGCGGCCTCGGCCGACCGGCATCGCGCGAGCACGATCATGAACCACGACGCATCCGCAGAGTACCTCCGAAACGCGGTCATGACCGCGACTCCTGAGCAATTGCATCTCATGCTCTACGACGGCGCGATCCGCTTCGCCCGTCAGGCCCGCGAGGCCCTCGTTGCCGGCGATCTCGAGAACGCATGCGAGAAGCTTCTCAAAGCGCAGCGCATTATCACCGAGATGAAGAACGGTCTGCGACCCGAGGTGAATCCGAGTCTCTGCGACCAGCTCTCCGGTCTCTACAACTTCATTTACTGGCGACTGGTTGAGGCCAACACCCGACACGAGCCCGAGTGCATCGACGAAGCCCTGCAGATACTCGAACACCAGCGGGAGACTTGGAAGCTCCTGATCGAGAAGGTTCGCGAGGCGGCCCCGGCGGTGACGGCTCATGTCCCGGCCAAGCCCGCAGAGAGGCAGCCCCTGAGCGTCGAAGTCTGAAGTGGCCGGGCATGATCGTGCAATCGGCAAAAGGCCAATCTCGCCTGCGAAACCAGCACCCGTGCTGGCCCCTGCGTGTCGCTTCGGCGATAATGACGGCTGATCGGCCTTCTTGTTGCCGTCGCTGAACCAGGGTCGAATCCGCCGCGTAAAATCTGAAGGATTCACCTTGTCGAATTCGCGACCGGATTGGAAAGGAGACCCGCCATGCAACCCATGAATCTGGCACGCCAGTGTCCGACTGCGACACGAGCGGTGATTCTGCTTCTTCTGATTTCTCCATTGCTTCACGGTCAGGTCACCGATCCCGGTCAGAGCGTCACCCCCGAAGACATGGTCGAGGACGCCATCCGCAAGATCGATGCCGGCGACTTTGTCACGGCCCAGCGAATCTATGAACATGTGCGTCGCATCAAGCCCGACATGTTTCGTCTTCGTCTCATTGAAGGTCTGCTGCTGGTCGAGATGGGTAAGCCGCTGGAGGCGCTCTCGCGCCTTGAAGAGTTCAATCGCAGTAAGGAAGCCGGCAACGAGTGGCGCGGTTATGCCGCCGTCGGCCGAATCTACCAGTCCTCACGAATGAATCTCCAGGCCGTGCATCCTCTGGAACGTGCCAAGGATTTTGCACCGCTCGAATTGAGCGGCAGGCCCATCAAGGCCGAGATCGCCATGGACCTGGCCACTGTGCTCAACGCCCTGACCCGAACCAAGGATGCGCTCAAAGTGGCTGACGAAGCCGCCGCCATGGCGCCCAACGATGCCGGAATCCAGCTCAAACTTGGAAAACTTCACCTGGCCGGGCAAGATTACTCTTCCGCCCTGCGCTGCGTTGAACGCGGCATCACCATTGCCAAAGCACAACTGCGCGCCGATCCGTTCAAGGGCGAGGAGAATCTCCAATTCAAGCAGTTGCAGGATTTGAAACTGACCATCCATCAGGCGCAGCGCGCCGCCAATCCGGACGATCCCGCGATCTATGTTGAGCTTTCAAAGTCCATGCGCGACCAGGCCGAGTCCGAGCGACGCATACGACTGCTGGCCGCACGGGAATACGCACTTGAAGCCGTCAATCGCGATCCCCGGTCAGGCAATGCTCAGGTCTTTCTCGCGATGCTCGAATGGGAACTCGGGGCGGCCCCCGACGCGCTCGATCGCCTCAAGCGGCTGCTCGAAGAAGACCCCAACAACGCGGAGGCCCTTCAGCTTCGCGGGCAGATTCAGGCAAGTCTCAATACCAACCCCTGACACCACAGAGCCGCTCGCAATGCATCGCGGACTGCATTGTTGATGCGCCCGCATTCGTGCGGCAATCTTTGCGCGAATCAGGCGGATTCTGCCGTGTGCCTGTCAATTGTTGCGCCTGCGTAACATTCGATTTGTACTTGATTTGCGTACACAAGCAGACTGCGAAGAATCTCAAGTCATGTTGCGGCTGCCGTCGATATTTTCACGTTGACTTATCGGACAAACGCGGCCGCGGAGTACCTCCCAAACTTCTCGTTTACGCCTTCGAAAACTCGAGCTGTTTTCGGCGTCGATTTCTGTATCGGGCGTCCGCCAGAACCGATAAGTCCTCCGGCAATATCTCTGCATGACGCTCGCAGCGCCGTTGCAGGAGATGCCAGTCCATCGCCGCGCAGGACAGGTGTTTGAATGTGGATCACGTCGCGACTGACGGATGTCCGTTTCTGGCTTACCGCCGTGGTGCTGATCATCTGTGTTTCGTGCATCCATTCAAGACGATCCGTGCCGACCGTTCGCGCCGTTCCGGTGCAGCCGTCGCCCGTCGACTCTGAGTCACCGCGGGGATGGGAGTCCGATCGCGATCTGCTCCTGTTCGGGCAGGCCGGCGTCGCCCGCGATCTGTCCTTCGAGACTCGAGCCGCGACGAACCTGCAACAGCACACCACGATCAGTGAAGGTGCTGACTTCGATCCCAACGTCGACCCGACCGGCAAGACCCTGGTCTTCGCTTCCACGCGGCACGCGCCGTACAGCCATCTGTACACCAAGCCCGTTGATGGAGCGACCGTCACGCAGATCACCGACGGCCCTGCCAGTGACGCCCAGCCGGTCTTCTCGCCCGATGGCTCCCGCATCGCATTTTGCAGCGATCGCTCAGGTCATTGGGACATCTGGGTCATTGATGCCGACGGTCGAAATCCTCGACAGATCACTGACAATCTTCTTCCCGAGTTGCATCCCACCTGGTCGCCCGACGGGCGCCGGCTTGCCTATTGCAGGGTCAATCCGCGCGAAGGCCGCGGTGAACTGTGGGTATCCGAAATCGACAATCCCGGCATCAAACGCCTCATCGGTGAGGGGCTGTTCCCCGCGTGGTGCCCGACCGGTGACCGAATCGCTTACCAGCGTGCCCGGGCCCGCGGCAGCCGCTGGTTCTCCATCTGGACCATTCAGCTTGAAGAAAACGAAGCGCTTTATCCGACCGAAGTCGCGCAAAGCGCCGAGGCGGCGCTGATCGGTCCGAGCTGGTCGCCCGATGGCTCGCAATTGACCTTCTCCTGGGTTCATGCCGACGAGAGCCCGACGCAACCCGGTACACGAATCGACGCCTACGGCCGTGCCGATATCGGGATCGTGGATGTTGACGGACGCGGTCTTCAACGACTCACCGGCGGAGCGGGGCAGAACTTCTCGCCGCACTGGGGGGCTGACGGACGCATCTACTTTACTGCCCGACGGCAGGGCAGCGAGACCATCTGGAGCTTACGTCCTTTCCGGCCGAGCATGATTGATGCACCCTCATCGCTGACTCGGAATCGCCAGGCCGCTCAGATTCACGAATCGTCCATGCAGGACTGACCGCGCAGAGCAAGGATTTGTTCATGATCGAATGCCGAACGACAATACGCCACCAACCGAGCCGCTCCCGGTGGTCCGCGGCCGTGGCGCTGCTCGCGCTGCTTTCTTGTTTCGAGACCGGTTGTTCCCGTAAGGAGGAATCGGTCCGTGTTCGTGTGGCGCTGGCCGAGCCGATGGTGCTGGCGGTGGCTCCGGTCTTGAACTTCACCGGCGAGTTCAATCTCGATCCGGTTCGTGCTGCGGATCTGCTGGCCTCTGAGCTGACTTTCGTGGATGGGGCGACCGTTCTGCCGGTCAATCGCGTGGTCGCCGTGCTGGCCGCTCAGGGTAAATCGCAGATTGAATCTCCGGCGCATGCGGTAGCTGTTGCCGAGGCCGTTGGGGCAGATGGCATCTTCGTTGCCGGCATCACGGAGTACGACGCATATATCCCCGTCATCGGTATCGTGCTTCAACTCTACGAGGTTCGCCGCGCGCCGGACATTTCGGCGATCGATCCATCTGCAGTATCGCGCGCCGCCCACCCCGTGAGCATGAGCGAAACTCACGACAGTTTGACGCCGACGGGACAGGTACAGTTTGTCTACAACGCCAACCACGGGCACGTTGTCGACGCCGTCCGCGCCTACGGTACCAGCCGCAACGAAGACTTGCAGATGGGCTGGCGACAATACCTTAAAGTACAGACGCTTTTTATCCGTTTCTGCTGGCACGACGCTCTCACCCGGCTCCTGGCACAGACGCGCCTGCGTCTGGATGCCTGCGCCGCGGCGGGCCCTTCGGAGAATCTGTGATGGAAAATGCCGTTCGGCAACTTTCGCTGGTCAAGGGCCAGCATCGTTATCTGTTCCGATATCACCCCGGAAACGAAGCCGATGTCATTGCCGCCTTTGCCAGTCTTGCGGGCGATAACTCGTCCGAGTTCGACTGGTTCGACGCGGCCGTGCTCAGCTACCAGATGGGTCGAAGATTGGAACTGGAACTAGATGAACTTCGGTCGTGAAACGCCCGATACCGTAGCAGCCCATGAGGAGGGGCGCCGTCGCAGCGATAATTCAGCATGACCCGCTCGTCGCTGTGAACGTTGGTTCGTCCGGAAGAACGTCGGTGGGATGACAGGGGATAAGAAAGAGCCAGGTTGCGAAAGATGTATCGAACAGACATCGCCGAAAAGAGTTCCGCGATCATGAGTCAAGAACATCCTCTCGTTACGGACTTTTTGAACTACCTGCGGTTCGAGCGTCACTTCTCGCCGCACACCGGCAAGTGCTACGCCGCTGACCTCTACCAGTTCAGCCAGTTCCTGGTCGGTGGACCGGAAGCCGCTGCTTCGGCTTCGCTTCCCGCCAAGCGACCGGGCGCTGGTTATGGTGCGGACAGCGTTTCGTCGGCCGTGGTCACCGCGCCGGCCGCCACGCAAACCGCCGGCGAAGTTCAGATGCTGCGCGAGAAGCTGCTGGCCGTCACGGCTGAGCAGATCCGCTCGTTCCTCGCCTTCCTCCACGAACGAGAATATTCCAAGGCGACGGCGGCGAGAAAGCTCGCCACGCTGCGGAGCTTCTACAAGTTCTGCCTGCGACGCGGCTACATCGCTCAGAATCCCGTCGCCAGCATTCGAACACCCAAGCAGGAAAAGCGCCTGCCCAAGTTCCTCGAGGTCGAGCAGATTCAGAAGCTGCTCACCACGCCGGACGATTCCACGCTGCTCGGCGCACGCGACCGCGCGATGCTCGAGACGCTCTATTCGACGGGCGTCCGCGTCAGCGAGCTGGTGGCCCTCAACGTCGCCGATGTGGACGTGGCCGGTGAATGCCTTCGCGTTCGCGGCAAAGGCCGCAAGGAACGCGTCTCGCCGATCGCCCCGACTGCGCTGGCCGCCATCCGCAAGTACCTCGAGATGCGGGCACGCGACCCGCGAAACGCCGCCTTCGATCAGCAGCCGCTCTTCGTCAACAAGCACGGCCAGCGGCTCTCCACGCGAAGTGTCCGCCGCAAGCTGGACAAGTACCTGGTCATGTGCGGCCTCGATCCGTCGATCAGCCCGCACACTCTGCGGCACACCTTCGCTACCCACATGCTCAACAACGGTGCGGACCTGCGAAGCGTCCAGGAACTTCTCGGCCACCAGTCGATCAGCACGACGCAGGTCTATACCCATGTGACCACCCAGCAGCTCAAGCGCGACTACGACAACAGCCATCCGCGCGCCTGACCTCCGGTTGGCCGCAGGCCACCCGACCGTATCGCGAGAACTCACTCGGGCGGCTCCGTCGATCTTCGATGGGGCCGCTCTTTTTTTGCTCGCAGGGTTGGCTCCTGTTGCAGGACCAATCCGTCGCGGTAATTCACCGGTACGGTGAAAGTATTACTGCTTGAAGAGCTGCGGATTCCGTTCGATGAACTTGCGGATCCACCGTTCGAGAAACGACCTGCGATCGCTGCGATGCAGGTACCACCAGCCCAGCACGCTGACGACCAGTGCGCCGACAGCATCGACGATCAGGTCCCACATCGTGTCGGTCAGCCCCGAGGGGTCGCCGAACATGGGCTTCTGCATGTTCGTGCCGAAGATCTGATCCATGGCGAATTCAAAAATCTCCCAGATCGCGCCTATCGCCACGGCAAAGACAAACGCAAACAACGCCACGAACCGCGGCCGCATGTGCAGGTCGATCCGGTCGCTCTCGTTGAGCACATAGACGAGCAGGAAGCCGAGGATGCCCAGCAGAAAGCCGGACGTGATGTGCAGGGCGAGGTCCCACCACCAGAAGCGCGCGTAGTACCCGCGAATCTCTCCCAGAAAGAGCGCCGCGAACACGAACACGACCGCCGCCATTTCGAACTCAGCAGGGATGTCCAGCTTGAAACGGCGTTCGATCAGCGACGGCGCCACGGTGATCAGAATAATCGCCAGCACAAGCAGGGCGTTGAGCCACTGTTGTTCATAGAGCGCCAGCACCAGACCGGCCGTCATGATGAAGTGCAGAACGGCCAGCACCCAGCGGTGAACGCGCGTTGCCAGATCGACTTCCGGACTCGATGGAGGATCGGGTCGTGGTGCCGGGTCGCTCATGGAAGAATCGCCCGCCTGCGCCGCACGGTGCGGCACGCTCAAAGGGTAATGGTCGTGCCGGTCTGTCCGCCGAGGGCAGCGGGAAGATGCGTCAGATCCGTAATGACGGCGCGAGCGCTCCTGCTGCCGCGGCGCTCCAGAAACTCGATCGCCGCCTGGACTTTCGGCAGCATCGAGCCCGCGGGGAACTGGTCCTCGCTGATCAGCTCACGAATGCGGGCCACGTTCACTCGCTCCAGCGGCTTCTGGTCGGGTTTGCCGTAGTTGATGCTGACGTGCTCGACGGCCGTCACCAGTGACAACACATCGGCACCGACGTCAGCGGCGATCATCGCGCTGGTAAAATCCTTGTCGATTACCGCTTCCACGCCGTTGATCTCGCCGCGTTCGTTGATCACCACCGGAATGCCGCCACCCCCGCCGGCCACGACAAGATGACCGGCCTGTACCATCTCGCGCAGCACCGGCATTTCCACGATGCGTCGCGGTCGCGGAGAAGCCACGACGCGCCGCCAGCCGCGACCGGCGTCTTCGACGATCTTCCAGCCGTCGCGATCGCGGTGCAGTTCCGCCTTCTCTTTCGAGAGAAAGGCGCCGATCGGCTTCGTCGGGTTGGCAAACGCGGGATCATCTGCATCGACGACGACGCTCGTGACCAGTGCGACGGCGATGCGATCCAGCCCTCGATGGTGAAGTTCATTCATCAGGGTCTGGGCGATCATGTAGCCCATGCCCGCCTGCGTGTCGGCAACGGCCAGACCCAGATCGATCGGGTAGACCTCGCCGCTGGCGATCTCCACCCGGCGCATGATGCTGCCGACCTGCGGGCCGTTGCCGTGCGTGATTGTGATCTGCCAGCCGTGCTGCACGAGGTCGGCCATTGACTTGACCACCTCGCGGCTGTGCTCGAACTGATCGTGAATATCCCCCGACCCCCCGGGCGACACGAGGGCGTTTCCACCAATAGCAATGACGGTTTTCATATTTCTGATAACGAATGGCGAGATTTCGACGAAATGTTTGTCATCCGGGAATAAGCGACACTCTTCCAAGTGGGCCGTTGTAAATCATTACAAAGTGCTGCAGGAGATCACGGCCGAAAAGTACGGTGAGTTGCCCCCCTCCTGGTAATATTGTACCGGATAGATTACAGGAGACCGCCTGCGGAAGGACAACACCGAAGTTGTTCATCGTGGGAAAGATGATTTGTACAGCATGAAGCGTCGCCTCGTGTGTGCCGCTGGCCGTACCTAGTTTCGTCGTTCCAATCGGAGGCAACCGCAAGGTTTCAATTACACGGTTATCTATTGAGGTTTTTGTTGCACCTGTATCAATAAGGGCAATCCCGGCAACAGGGTTAGGGGCTTGCTTTTTTGCTTTTTGCAGAGCTTCGGCAGCGGGCGGTGGAATGGAGACAATGACGTCGAGTACAGGACCCTGAATCACGAGCCCTGGACCTCCGGGCACTTGCTTGCCATGCTTGTCGCGCCCGACGAACTGAATCTCAAATTGTGGCATTCACGAGGCCTAGCATCAGTGCAGGTGCTTGATCGATATGATCCTTGGCAAGAACCTGCTTGATTAGGAACGATTCAAGTCCGAATAATTCGACACCCTTCTCATATGCGTTCCTGTCTGTGTCGAAGAAGCCGTGACATTCCCTTCCCTTTATCAGCGCAAACTTACCCTCGTGTTGATCGAGGAAGTTGGCGCGATTTTCCTCGAAAAACTCCAGCTCGGTTTTCAGTACTTCTGCCATGATCTCGACTCCACACATCATTCTAGTCTGAGTCGAATCACTTTCCAAACGGCCGCTCGCGCATCGTCGCTGCCATGATCGCCTTGGCCGTATGCAACCGGTTCTCCGCCTCCTGGAAGACCACCGACTGCGGACCGTCGATCACGTCGTCCGTCACTTCCGCGGCCCGATCCGCCGGCAGACAGTGCATGTAAATCGCCGTCGTCTTGGCCTTGCGCATCCGCTCGGCATTGCAGATCCAGCCCTTGTACCGCGCGTTCATCGAGAGCATCTGCTCCTCGATCGTCTTCATGTCCTCGTTGTTCTTCGCATCGCGTCGCTGGAGCATCAGGTCATACGGCCCCCAGCTCTTGGGGTACACGATGTCCGCACGCTCAAAGGCGGCGTCCATGCTGTCGACCACTTCAAACTTCGTGCCCGCGGCCTTGGCATTCTCGCGCGCCGCCTTCATGCAGCGATCCATCAGGCGATACTCCGGCGGATGCGCGAGTGTCACATCCATGCCGAATCGCGTCATCAGCGTGATGAGTCCTTGCGGCACGGAGAGCGGCTTGGCGTACGACGGCGAATAGGCCCATGACACGGCGATCTTGCGCCCGCGAAGATCATTCCCGAAGACCTCGCGAATCGTCATCAGGTCCGCCAGCGTCTGCGTGGGATGGTCCACGTCGCACTGCATGTTGATCACCGGCACGTCCGTCGCCGCGGCCACGTCGCGCATGTACTTGTTGCCCTCGTCGAGGATCAGGTCATGCCGGATGGCGATGCCGTGGCCCATCGAGCCGAGGATGATGCCGGTGTCCTTGGCCGTCTCGCCGTGGGCGATCTGCGTCACCTTGCTGTCGAGAAAGTGGGCATGGGCCCCGAGTTGTGTCGCCCCCGCCTCGAAGGCGTTGCGCGTCCGCGTGCTGTTGTCGAAGAACAGCAGAAACACCGTCTGGTGCGGCAGCAGCAGCGTCGGCTCGCCACGATGGTACTTATCCTTCAGTTCGCCCGCGAACGTGAGCAGGTCGTTGATCTCCGCCGTCGTGAAATCCTGCGTCTCGATGTAGTCGCGTCCCTTCAAGTGCGTGATCATGTATGCGTCTCTCCAGATCTGGTCCCTGCGAAAACCCGCATTATAACGCCGAACTGACACTTTTCCGCAACAACGCAACTGTGAGCAATAGCCCGTGGCTCACCCTGCCACGGGGACTTGGATCAACGAACATCGCTATTCAAGTGGCCGCTACTTCCGCCCGCAATAAAACTGCGGGAACGCCGCATAGAAAGCCGCGCAGTCCACGAGGTGCTGGATCGGCACGCTGTCGTTGACCGTGTGGGCTACCGACTCCGGCGCGGGGCCGAAACCCACGCACGGGATGCCGAACATGCCGTTGATCGAGACCGCGTTTGTGCTGAAGGTCCAGCGCCCGACCTTCGGTGTCCGGCCCCACAGGGACTTGTACGTCGACACGGCCGCCTGCACCGGTCGTGATTTTTCGGGCACCACCCACGTCGGGAAATACTTCTCCGTCGGGTAGACCAGACCGGTGAAGCTCGCCCGTTCGTACATCGGTACCTCGACCTTCGCCGCCACGCCCGCGCGGCGACAGGCATCCTTCACCTGTTTGACGGCCAGCGCCTTCGTCTCACCGGTCGTCAGGCGACGGTCGATGTGGATGTACGCATGATCCGGTACGGCGTTCAAGCTCGGCGTCTTGCAGTCCCAGTAGGAGACGGTAATCGTGCCGGGGCCGAGGAACTTGTCCTTCGCCAATTTGCCGTTGAGCTTCTCGATTTCTTTGACGACGCGGCTCATCTTGTAGATCGCATTGTCGCCGAGGTGCGGCATCGAGCCGTGGCACGATCGCCCGGTTACCGTGACGCCGATCTCCATTCGCCCGCGCTGTCCGCGGAGGATCTGGCAGTTCGTCGAATCCGTGACCACGACGACATCAGGCCGGAGCTTGTCTTCGTTGACAATGTACTGCCAGCAGAGCCCGTCGCAGTCTTCCTCCATGACCGTGCAGACGATGTACAGCGCGTATTCATCGAGCGGTAGCTTGAGGTCGCGGATGATCTTCGCCGCATAGACCATCGCGGGGATCGCGCCTTCCTGATCGCCCGCCCCCCGGCCCCAGACCTTGCCGCCGGAGACCTTGCCCTTGTAGGGATCGTGCTTCCATGCCTTCGGGTCGCCGACGCCGACCGTGTCGACATGCGCGTCGATGGCGATGATCTTCTTCCCCCGGCCAAGCTTGCCGAACAGGTTGCCCATCGGGTCGGTCCAGACCTTGTCGAAGGCCCGCGTGGCGAGCATCTCTTTCTTGATCCGCGCGATGACCGGCCCTTCCTCCGCGCTCTCGCTGGGGATGGCGACGAGGTCGCGGAGAAACGTGACCATCTGCTTTTCGTAGTGCTTGGCACGGGCGACGATAGCGGCGGATTTCACAGCGTGATCGTTCATGTGGTCCCTGTACTGTTTCTTAGAGCGCGGCTTTAAGCAACGGCGCAGCGTTAAACGAAAATAACGATACTCAACGGGCAGCCAAATGCAATCCGCGGGTGAGCTCGGCCCTGTCGGTGGTGGAGAAGGATGGCGAACGGTTCAGTTTCGGACGGCGCTGCGATCTTCCAGCAACTTCTGGAGATTTTTGTCGCGCCGGTCGTAAGAAAAGATGCGCTCGCGCAGCACGCCGTCGGCAGAGTCCATGTAGACCATGGCCACGTCCTGCTTGCCGTCCACGAGCCGCTGAAAATCAAGGTCCACGCAGACCATCCCGGTCGAGAAGTCCGTCTTGGTGCCGCTCCGCTCTTTCCGGCCGATCGGCTCACCCACGCGGACGCGATACTCCTTCTTCTCCACGCCTCGGCGGCGATCCACCTTAAATACCGTCACGGTCACGTCACCGCGCTTCGCATCGGCCTTCGTCAGATAGAAATAGGTGTCGCTCGATACCTCGACCCGTCGCGACTCCGGCGACCATCCCGAGAAAACCGTCAGCCGCCGCGCATCTTCCGGATTGGCCAGCTCGCCGGGATTGCCCGCGTACACGTTGTACACTTCGTATCGCATGCGGTAGACGTATGTATTGCCCGGCTCGGCGTCGAGATCATGGGCTACGATCGGCATGAGACGCTCCTGGGTTCGCGGTAGCGTCTGTATCAGATCACGCCGGCTTCGCGGTATCTTCCCGACGATCTCCTTGAGCAGCTCCTGCGCTGTCTCTGTCGTCTTCGCGGAAGTACCGCTCAGCCACGCCGCCGCGCGCGCCAGAATGTACGCCGCATCAAGGTCCGGTTCGCGAAACGGTCGCTTGCCGGTGATGGCCGCTCGCGCGATTTCCATCCACTTGCGCACCAGCGCTTCGGGGTCCGAGGTGCCCGGCGGCTTGGGCGGTTCATCCAGATACGGTACCGGCGGCAGCACCGCCGCCGTGCTCGGCAGCTTCGGCCGTGCGATGGCCTCGGCACCTTTCTCGATCATGCTGCGGAAGGTATCGAGACCCTCGAATCGGAACGAACCGCCGGCCCGCTCGATGAGTTTCGGCCGATCGAACGGCTTGAACGGCAGCCAGGTATTGACATCTTCCCAGCCGCGACGCGGATCGTTCACATTTCGCCGTTGCAGATGAACCTGCACGATCTCCAGGTACGAACCATCGGGGTAGTTCTCCGCGCGGAAGTTCGCATCCTGCACGACCAGATCAACCTGCGCCGCCACGGACACATATGAGCGTTGTACCTTTCGCCGCGCCGGGCTTCCTCGGCCGTCCCACTGCGGCAACTCCGGCTTCTCCTCGGGAAACTCCATGACCGCTTCACCGGCCATGACGATCGGAATATCCGGCGAAACGATCTGCGCCAGGTTCCGCTGCGACTCGGAAGAGTCGCCGCTGATCGGTACATACGGCGGCGAAAACGGTTGCGTACGCGGAAGCTTCGGCTCCACCTGGGCGATTCGAATCAGACCTTCGGCCGATTCGCCGTACCACTTCTTGAGCAATGCGACCGGATCGTTGGCCGGATCCTTCTTCGCGCGGGATTCCTCTCCGGGTCGGGCATTCTGCACCGCCATCCGCGCCTGTTCGGCCGCATCTCCCACCGCCTGGCAGAGTTGTGCCGGCCCGCGGTTGTTGACGGCAAAGCGACTGCCGCCCAGCGAATAGACCGCGGCACCCACGACCATCAGCGCGCAAAGGCCGAGTGCCAGCTTCTCGGCATGGAGATCAAAAAAGTTGGCGGTCTTGCGTGCCACGATCGGCGCTCCTCGACACGTTTATCCGTTCCGGCAGGTCATCAGGCCGGTTTCTTACGTTGTTGTATCCTTGGCGTCCGGCGTTCGCAAAATGTCCTTGAGCGACGGCGGAATCCACTCGTCGAACACCTTGCGGAAGAAATATCCTTCCAGCTCGATCCGTACTTCAACGACCGGCGCATCGCCATAGACGAACTCATCCTGCAACGGGTTCGGCCGAACGTATTCATACTTCACTGAGATCGGCGTATAAAAACCGACCCGACAGAGTTCATCGAGAATCTCCAGCAGTGCTGCCTCCTCGACCACCATCTCCAGCGCGATCGGCACCACGAACTTGCGTTCATCGTTCTTGATGTCGGTAAACGAGTTCGTGAAGCTGCTTTGATTCGAACCGCCACCCTTACCCAGCTTGCCGTCGATGCTGACCTTCATCAGCCGCTTGACCGGCATGTAGGCCACCCACGCACGATTCTCGTGGCCGGCCTCGCGAAGCTGACGGGCGCGCTTCTCGCACACCCGGGCCAGCGCCGCGGCCATGTCCTGCTGTATCCACAGCGACATCTGCGCCTGCCAGATTTCGACGTCCGTCGGCGGATCCTGCTTGCGGACCAGGTCGTGAATGCCGAACGCGCCATCATCGACATACATGTAAATCTTTCGTGCGATCTCCTCCGCCAGGCGACTCCGCGGATACTCCCGAACGACTTCTGCGCGGCTGCGTTCTTTCTTCGGGCCGTCGGCGGCAGCGCCCGTTTGAATCGTTCCCGGCCCCCACGGCCGCCAGCCGTCAGTCTGCCCGCCGCGCTGCAGCGCGTCCCATCGCTCGAAGTAATCCCGCACCTCGTCGGCCGTGGCCTTGCCACGGGCTTTCAGGCGTCGCGTCAGCTCTGCGTGGGCAGTCGCATATGCATTGCGAAAACTGATCGCATCGGCGTTGCTGCCGGGTGTCGGAAGCACGTTTTTGAGCAGCGGCTCGCGCGGGACGCGTATCACCTTGCCCGAGGCATCCACCCGTTCGAGAAACGGGTTATACATCTGCAGAGCCAGGGCTGCGTCCATCGACGCTTCGAACTCTGCATTCGCCCGCTCAATCTCCTGCTGTCGGGCCTCCACAACCTGCATGTTCACCGCCGAACGGCCCGCGCTTTCCACAGTCACGCGCAATCGATCAACGGCCTGCATCTGTTCGGTAATGCCGCTGCCGGCCATGTAGGCCCAGACGCCGGCGCCGATCGATGCCAGGCAGACGAGCCCGAACGTGATGATTCGCCAGTATTCCTTCAGGATGGCCATCCGATCTGCTCCGTACTAATTCATCGCCGACGCGATCAGGCGAATGTCACGACTGCTCTCCGCTGGTGTTGCTGCCCTGCGGCGCCGTTTCACTCTTGTACTCTTCCGGAATCATGTTCGCCGGTGTATCGCTCTTGCGAATAACGATCTCCAGGACGAAGCGCTGATCTCCGGTAGGATCCTCCTCCATCACTGGATCGACCGTCAGATATCGCTGACGCAGTTTGGTCACTTCATCGCTGATGGTGCGGCTGCTGCCGGCGTCGGTATCACCGCCGCCGCCGAATCCCGGCATCCCTCCGCCGCCACGGCCACCGGCCCCGCCTCCACGACCGCCCGCGCCGCCTCCGCGACCGCCATCGCCGCCGGCCGGACGACCACCGCCGCGCCCCCCGGCATCGCGACCGGTGTCTCCCCCAGCGGCGGGGACGTCGAGCCCCGCCGGTGTAGCAGGTCGTCGGCGCTCCATGATCCGTGCCAGCGTGGCGATATCCACATACACACCGCGCCCCGGTTGTCTGCCGATCCGCTGCAACGCGGCGATCAGGTTGTCGTCGATCCATTTCGCCGGCGAACTCATCGTCGTGCCGCAGGTCAGACGAACCGCCCAGCCGTCTCGTCCGCGACCCGAGATCGCTGTGGCGCCGAAAACCGCCGCCGGATCCACCGGGTGATAAACCATGTCCAGCCGCTCGATCCAGATATCCGGCCGCTCATCGCGTTTGATTGCTTTTGCGGCTTCGATAAAGGATCGCGGGTCCTGCGCCTCACGAAACTCCTTGATCTGCGCTTCCGCAAAGGCCCGATGAATCAGATCGAGGATACGTGGTACGTAGATGTTGTTCTCGGGTAGCTTGCCCATGGCGTTGAGTGTTGCCTGATCGCCCTTTCGCAGACTATCGAGATTGGCCAGCGTCGAGGAGAAGAACTCCGCCGCGCCGGCGATCTTTGCGGCTCGTTCAACCGGGGCCTCGCCGGCCGATCCGCTGATGACCGATTCGGCCTGTTGCGTGGTTGCAGCGCGCACGACGCCGATGTTCGGCAGGTTGCCGATGCCGCCGCGCAGTTGATTGCCCGCCAGCACGTTCCCCACCCACATCGACACGCCGGCCAGCGCCAGACAGGCCGCAGAGGCCGCGAACCACGGGCGCTTCTTCTTCCAGAGGATCGAACGATGCACCTCCAACGGCAACAGGTTTGATTCCACGGCCGCCATGCCCAACCCCTGCAGGGCCAGCCCATACACGCCGGGGAAGCTCATGATGTTTTCGGCGAACGCAGGCGACTTCTCATGGCCGGCGGTCGAGAGCTTCTTAAATCCACTGAAGCGATCCACTTCCAACTGAAGATTCTGCTGGAGGAATTTCTGAAGGCCGGGCAGCTTGAAGGCATTGCCCATACCGATCACACGGGTGATCCGCGCCTCGCGGTGCGTCGAAGTGTAATAACCCACCGACCGCTGCACTTCGGAGACCAGATCGGCAAACACCGGCCGCATCGCCTGAAAGACCTGCCGCGCATACTTGGACGTCGCGGCCGTCCGCTTGAGCTTTTCCGCCTTCTTGAAAGAGATTTTGAAGGCCGACACCAGAGCTTCGGTGAAACGGTTGCCGCCGATCGGAATCGGCCGCGCCCAGATGCGGTTGCCCTCCATCACGATCAGGTCCGTCGCCTGTGCGCCCATGTCCAGAAGGACGATCGATTCCTTCATCTCCTCGGGCTGTTCGAAGCGGGCCGCGTTATACGAAGCCATCGGACCGGTCTGGACGATGATCGGCTCGACGCCCAGCTCGGTGAAGAGCATCAGGTAATTGCGGATCAGTTCCTTGCGGATGGCGAAGATACCGACTTCGACGTCGGGCGATTCCTTGTCGGCAAAGACCTGGTAATCCCAAACCACCTCGTCGATGTCGAAGGGGATCTGCTGACTGGCCTCGTACTTGACCATGTCAGGGATTTTCTTCGGCTCGACTGGCGGCATCTTGGTGAAGCGCGTCAGCGTCTGCTGGCCGGGGACCGCTACCACCACCCGGCTGTCCACCAGACTGTTTCGTCCGACAAAGGTCTTGATTGCTTCGGTGATGAATCGCGTCGTATCGCCCTCAACCTCCGACAGGATCGACTCGTGCTCGACCACGTCGAAGGCCAGCATCTCCACCTGCCCGTCGCCGGTCTTCTGCAGCTTCATTGCCTTGAGCAGGCACTGACCAACGTCGATGCCCCAGACGGCTTGTTTCGCAGGCATGGGTCGCTCCAGTCGCCGGTTCCGATGGCGAGGCGAGTCCGAAACCAGATGCGGCGACTCGTTTACCGCGGAGACGGTCGCTACGGTCGATGGCCGGCACGCGGGCCGGTTGGTGCTGTACGCTGCCTCGTGGTCCGTTCGTGCTGCGGCGTCATCCAGGCATCATCGCGACATCATCCGGCGAACTGGACGCCTTTTCTTGTCGCAGCAGCGATCGGTTCGGGTGGGCACTTCGGGCCTGTATATATACTTTAGATGACCCGTCACCGGCAGTCAACGCGAGCCGGCCATTCTCGGACGCTGGATTGCCCTTCGTAAGCCGGCTCTTGCGGGCCTCACAGTTCGGCCAGTCGCATTTACATCGAAGCAGCCGACCTGAAACGGACGACTTGCAAACCGTCGCTGCGAGGTTCAGAGCCCCCCTCGCATTTCGTCACCATCGCGTGCATATTGCCGCGATGGAGCTGCTGGGATCGTCGGAACTCACGACCGGCTTCGGCTGGTCGGACTGGTGCGTCGTTGCCACCTACCTGGTCGTCACCACCATCCTGGGCGCCAAGCTTTCCGGCAAACAGGCCACCATCCGAGACTTCTTCCTCGGTGGTCGCAAGCTTCCGTGGTGGGCCGTCTGCGGTTCGATCATCGCGACCGAGGTTTCAACCGCCACCTTCGTCGCCGTCCCGGCCATCAGCTTCGCCGCTGGCGGCGACCTGACCTATCTGCAACTGGCGATCGGCAGCATCCTCGCCCGATTCCTCGTAGCGATCTACTTCATCCCGCGCTATTACGAAAAAGAAATCTACAGCCCGTACGACTACGTCGGTCTCCGTGTCGGACCGCGTGTGAAGACTGCCACGACCGGTCTCTTCATGGTCGGGGCGGTCCTCGGACAGGGGGCCAGACTGTTTACCAGCGCTTTTGTCCTCAGTGTGGTGGCCGACGTGGAACTGGTCACTGCGATCTGGATGATGGGCCTCTTCAGCGCCCTCTGGGCGATGATCGGCGGCATCACCATGGTCATCTGGACGGATGTCATCCAGTTCTTTGTGCTGATGTCCGGCGCGCTCGTCGCCCTCTGGTTCGCCATCGACAGCGTGCCGGCCTCCTGGGGAGATTCGATTCTCATCGCCGCGGACGCCGGAAAGTTCCGTTTCTTTGATTTCACGGGTGATCTCTCCGTTCGATATACCTTCTGGTGCGGCCTGCTTGCCACGCCGTTCATCAACCTGGCTGCATTCGGCACCGATCAGGTCATGGCCCAGCGGATGTTCTGCTGCAAAAATCAGGACGACGCCGCCAAAGCGACGATCGTCAGCAGTGTCAGCATTCTCATCACCGTCATCATGCTGCTGGTCGGGGTTTCGCTGTTTATCTACTTCCGCTTCAATCCCTTCACCGAACAGGAAAGCGCGCTCTACGCAAAGGACAAGACCTACCTCCTGCCGATCTTCATCGTGCGCGCCCTCCCACCGATCGTGAAGGGTCTGATCGTCGCGGCCATCTTCGCAGCGGCAGTATCCACACTGCAATCCGCCCTCGCCGCGCTGGCCCAGACGACCAGCGGCCCGCTCCTGAAGCGCTTCGCGAAAGTGGATGGTCGCTCGAAGTCTGCCGCACCCGCCGCTTCCCGCCGTCGTAATGCCGCAGGCAGGAATCGAAAATCCCGAACCCAGGATCAAGAATCCGGCGGCGCTTCGTTCTGGCGAAGCGACGTGTCGATTTCCAAGGCCCTCGTCGCCGTATGGGGGATCGTGCTCTGCGCCATGGCGACGGGCTGCATCGTCCTTGCCCGCAGATACGAGAACTCCATTGATCTCGTCCTTGCTCTGGCCGGCTACAGCTACGGACCGCTCCTGGGCATCTTCCTGCTGGCATTCCTGCCCCGGCCGCCGAGCGACACGGGTCTTGCCTGGGCCGTTCCGCTGGCCGTGCTGGCTGTCTTCGCCGCATCGGTCCATGAGCCCTGGGCGCGATACATGGTCTGGCTGGCCGTTCTGGCCGTGCTGGGGCTGGCCCTGATTCGCCTGCGTGGAGATGTGCCGAAGGTGTTTTCTCTCGCCTTCGTCGTCGTGTTGATCGCCTTGCTGCCCGTCCTGCGGCTGGGCACAACCGACGCAGGCGACCCGAAGTACCTGGCCTACCCGTGGACCTTCCCCATCGGGGCGATGATCACGTTCTTCCTGGGATACGTCTTGGGTCGCCCAGCCACGACCGGCTCGAAGCGCGACCGGCCCGGATAACAAGCGGGCTCGACGACCAGGGTCATCGAGCCCGTGAGTGCAATCCTGACAGTGCCAACAGAATGACACCGTATGCGTACTTACTCGTCGCTCGACTGTCCGGCGAGGATGTCGCGCGTGCCGCGTGATGCTGAGGACATGGACGTGTCCATGCCCGGTACGCGATCCTTCCGCGAGACGAGGAAGATTTCGACGCGTCGGTTCTCCTCGCGCCCACCCGATGGCGGATTGGGCATTCGCGGACGGAATTCACCGTAGCCCATCACGGCCATGCGCGTCTGCTCGACACCGAAATCCCGCAACTTGAACATCACGCCGATCGCGCGGTGCGCCGAGAGATGCCAATTCGTCGGGTGCAGCTTGGCTGTCACCGGGCCGATGCGAAGATTGTCCGTATGGCCGACGATCACGACTTCAAACTGGCTGGCCGCGGCTGAGTTCACGATGTCAGCAAATGCCTTGAGCGAAGCATCGACCGTCGCCTGAACATCGGCGCTGCCCTTGCCGAAGGTCAGGTCGCTCTTCCAGCGGACGGCGCCCTGCTTCTCGTCGTATTCGATCTGATCCGGATACTGCGCCGCCAGGTCCTTCAGGGCCCGGTCCAGTTCCGGAGGAAGCTTCACTTCCACCACTTCGACCCGGCCGACGCCCTTGGCCAGTTGATCGATCTGCTCTTGAAGCTTGCGAACGAATGCATCCAGTCGCTCGTTCTCACCGCGCAGTGTTTCCGCGTAGGCCGTCTTCGTATCCAGTTCGCGCCGCAACGCTTCCCGCTCCGCCTCCAGCGCCATCGTCTTGTTGCGCTCATCGGCCAGGTCGCGCTCCAGCGCATCGGCACGTTCCGCCGCCTTTCGCCGGGCGAACTCCGTCCTCAGAAACTCGTCCCGCGATACACAACCGGTAGATAGCGGTAGCAACCCCGCGATCCCCGCCAGCACGCACATCATCCGTAACCCACGCATGACAATCCTCCGTGTAACGGTCCTTCGTTCTATTGATGCGACCGGATTTTGTGAACGGTCACACCATGCGGCAGCCCCGCGGGAGCCGCTCTTATATCAAGCGAGGCATTATCACCACCGTCCCTGCATTCTTCAATGGAAATACCTGCGATCGGAAGTTCTTAGGCGGGAACTTCCGGTTACTCTGGCAGCTGGCGATTGCCTGCACGCCAGTTATCTATCGAAGAGGACGCACGGACGTGTCTGTGAGTTCTTCCTAAGTTGCCGCTTTTTCACAGGATGGAAGCATCGCAGAGTAAACCCGCCCTATTCGTCGCTCGTATCCAGAACCGCCATGAAAGCCGACTGCGGGATGTTCACGCTCCCCACGCTCTTCATCCGCTTTTTGCCCTCTTTCTGCTTCTCCAGCAGCTTCCTCTTGCGGGTGATATCCCCGCCGTAGCACTTTGCCGTCACGTCCTTCCGGACCGGCTTGATCGTCTCCCTGGCGATGATCTTCCCGCCGATCGCCGCCTGGATCGGGATTTCGAACAGATGCCGGGCGATCTCCTTCTTGAGCCGGATAATCAGGCGGCGGCCCCGCTGCTCTGCCCGGCTGCGGTGGACGATAACCGACAGGGCATCGACCGGCGTCCCGTTCACCAGGATGTTCAGTTTCACCAAGTCGTCCGGTCGGTAGCCGATCAGCTCATAATCCATGGTGGCATATCCGCTGGTCACGCTCTTGAGCCGGTCGAAGAAGTCGTAGATGACCTCCGCCAGTGGAAACTCGTATGTCAGCACGACCCGTTCAGGTGACAAATACTCCGTTCGCTTGTGCTGACCGCGACGCTCCTCTGAGAGCTGCATGACCGCTCCGATGTATCGTGCCGGCGTGATGATCTCGCAGCGGACGTAGGGCTCGCGGATCTCCGCGATCTGGTCCGGCGGGGGCAGATCGGCCGGAGATTCGATAATCCGTACGACGCCGTCCTTATACACAACCTGGAAGCCGACCGTCGGGGCAGTCTGGACCAGGTCCACCTCGCTTTCACGCTCCAGTCGCTCCTGAATAATCTTCATGTGCAACAGGCCGAGAAACCCGCACCGAAAACCCACGCCCAGCGCGGCACTGGCCGCCGGCGTGAAGTTAAAGCTCGAGTCGTTGAGCCAGAGTGCTTCCATCGCTTCGCGCAGCTCCGTGCTGGTCGTGCCCGGACCGGGATAGAAATCGCAGAAAACCATCTGCTGCGGCGGACGGTATCCCTGAAGCGGCGCATCGCAGGGGCGATTCTCCAGCGTGATCGTGTCGCCGATGTTCACGTCGTGTATCGTTTTGATTCCTGCAAAGAGGTAACCCACCTCTCCGGCAGAGAGCTCCGGCCGGCTTGCGATCTTGGGCGTAAAGACCCCTACATCGCTGACCTGATAGGTTCGTCCTGCGGCCATCAGGCGGATCTTGTCGCCTTTACGCACGGTTCCGTCCAACACGCGGACATGACAGACTGTGCCGCGGTGCGGGTCGGCCTTCGCGTCATAGATCATCGCCTTGAGCGGCGCCTCGCGATCGCCCTTGGGCGCCGGGATGCGCTCCACAATCGCGTAGAGAAGTTCGTCGATGCCCGTGCCCACCTTGGCCGAGGTGAAGATC
Source organism: uncultured Planctomycetota bacterium (assembly GCA_900696465.1). GTDB lineage: Bacteria > Planctomycetota > Phycisphaerae > UBA1845 > UTPLA1 > UTPLA1. Next base: position 70,980 of record CAADGE010000030.1, on the reverse strand, counting down.
GCATCCGTCGCCGGCAGCGTCAGGACCTGCTCCACCTCCAGGGCGATGTCTTCCGGCCGGGCCGAAGGCAGGTCGATCTTGTTCACCACAGGGATAATCACCAGCCCGGCCTCGATCGCCTTGTAGGCATTGGCCAGCGTCTGCGCCTCGATTCCCTGCGTGGCGTCCACCAGCAGCAGCACGCCCTCGCAGGCGGCCAGTGCACGGCTGACCTCGTAATGAAAATCGACGTGGCCGGGCGTGTCGATCAGATTAAGCGTGTAGCTCCCGGGCGGCGGGCTCGGAGAGCCCCCGGCCTCGGTCACATGCTTCGGGCCGGGGTACTCGAACCTCAGGCAGGCGCGATTGGCCTTGATCGTGATCCCCATCTCCCGCTCAAGGTCCATGTCATCGAGAAACTGCTCCCGGAACTCCCGCTCCGTGATCGCCCCGCAGCGCAGCAGCAGCCGGTCGGCCAGGGTGCTCTTGCCGTGGTCGATGTGCGCGATGATTGAAAAATTTCTGATCCGATCAATTTCCACACGGGGAGTTTAAGGGAAAGCAGCCGATGCGTCGAAAGCGCCGGGGGTGCTCGCGCTCATCAATAACGAACCGTCGGCCAGACGTCGAATCCGCTGTCGCCGGTGTACCGCGTATCGACGTAACGATACTCCGCGTGACCGTCCAGAAAGCCCATCGCGTACGTCGAGAACTTGCGATGCCAGCCGACGCCAAGCTCCTGGATGGCCGACACGCCGAAATAACCATTGGCCGGTCGCGCGTCGTACATGTAGGCATTCATCTTCGACTCGCAGAACATCGCGAACTTTGCCGCCTCCGCGCCGATCTTCCTTTGCAGCATCTGCTCGCCGGCGATGCTCATCGAATCCAGCCGGTACCAGGAAGGATGCCCTTCCCACGGGGGGCCGTTCACCCAGTACCAGTTGATCGAGTAGCTGTTTCCGTTGACCTGCCACGAACAGTACGCGTCCGGCGGGGCGTTGGCGTTTGAGGATTGACCGACGAGAGGCGTCTTCCACGTCTTGTCCGACGGACAGATGTACGACCGGATCGGGTCGCGACCGTCCACCCCGGGAGCGAGGTACTTGTTGTAGGGCCGCAGACGCGTGGGCACGATCATCGTATCGGAATTCGGATAGTCGGGGTTGTCCACCGTGTGCCGGTAGCCGCCATACACGTATTCCGAATAGTAACTCGGCGAGGGCGTCATGCCGGTCGTCCGAAGGTACCACGGCTGGGTTCGCTTACCTTCGTCGTCCATATACATCGATGCCGTTTTGGCCAGCGAGCCGAGATTGGCCGTGCAATAGGCGACGTTTGCCGCCTCCTTTGCGGCGCTCAGCGCCGGCAGCAGAATTGACAGAAGAATCGCGATGATCGCGATCACCAGCAGAAGCTCGATCAGCGTAAAGGCCGGACGCCGCATGACGACACCTCGCTTTACGATGGAACCGGACACTGCGGGCAGCGACCCACGCTCCCGTCGGGCTTGCGGTTCGGATAGTACACGTCATGCCGATCGCAATGACCGGCGGACACCATCGGCCCTGCGCCGCACGAAGGACATTTCAGGGCCGAGGGCGTGGCACCCGAGGTTTGCTCGACCGACACCCGGCCGCCGCTCGGTTTCGACGCGGATTCCGCCTGACCGATGGCCGCCGTGTAGTCAGCATAGCTCATCTCAAGATGATGGTTGCACTGCGTGCACAGACAGACGATCGGCCGCGCATTTGGCGCGAGGGCCGGCTCAGGTGTGCGATTTCGTGAGAACGCTGCGACAAAGGCGGCCGCAAAAGCGGTCACGATCACCGCGTAGCTGATGGTCTTGCCCTTCTTCACGGTGAACTCCTCAAAGGACTCCACCCATCCGCAGGCATCCGGCGTTCGCCGACGAGAATGGGATCGACGACTGCAATACGGCAGAGCTGCCTGTCGCATCGTCGCGTCGCATTATAACCGCAAGGGCTGACTGATTCACGGATCTGCCAATCGACATGCCAACCATCGCTGGTCGCTTTTTCTCGCCTGGGGCTACTGCCCGCGCGAAGAACCACGAAGCTTTTCCGCCTCGCCCGGCTCCATCTGGTAGCAATGCTCCGCGCCGGGGTATCGGCGTTCGACGACCTCGGTCAGATACGACCGAACGGCCTCCGTCATCCGATTGCGGATCTCCCCATAGCGCTTCACAAAGCGGGGAAGCGGCCCGGCGGTAAGCCCGAGCATGTCGTGCAGTACAACCACCTGGCCGTCGCAATGCGGACCCGCGCCGCAGCCGATGACCGGAAGTTCCGTCGACTCGGTGATGATCTTCGCCGGTTCCGGCGGAACCGCTTCCAGCAGCAGAGCACACGCCCCGGCATCTTCCATCCGCCGGGCATCATCGATCAGTCGCTGTGCGGATGCAGCGTCGCGACCCTGTGCACGGTAGCCGCCGAACTGATGCACCGCCTGCGGCCGCAGTCCCAGGTGAACCATCACCGGGATCGTCGCCGCAGTCAGCGCGCGGACGGTATCTGCGATCCGATGATCGCCCTCGATTTTGACGCAGTCGCAGCCCGCTTCCGCCATGAAGCGACCGGCGTTGCGAATCGCCTCTTCCGTGTTGACGTGAAACGAGAGGTAAGGCATATCGCCGACGAGAAACACCGACGGAGCGCCTCGGCGAACCGCGGAGCTGATGGCGATCATGTAGTCCATCGTCGCCTGGAGTGTGCTGCCGTGGCCGAGTACGACCTGCGCCGCGGAGTCGCCGACGAGGATGCAGTCGATGCCGGCTTCCTGCTCGATCTGTGCCGTGGGGAAGTCGTACGCGGTCAGCATGGAGATCGGCGTACGGGACTTCTTACGCCCGCGAAGCGTCGCCAGTGTGATTTTTTCGCGATCCGCCATGCCAATAAGGTAGGCGGGCCTGCGTACCGCTTCAAGCTGACCCCCGGTTCGTGGCTGCCGGACCACGCAGGGAGGCAAGGGCGTCAGACAGACCATTTGCAGCTTGTATAGGTAACTGCACGTAATCAGTGCGGTGATGCGTTCGAGGGGTGGAATGGGAAACCGAACATAACTCGTGTGGAAGTGCATTCACTGGGTGGCATGGGAAGCCGCAGGTTGCCCGTGTGGGATCCCTGATCTGGCACAGGCATCTCGCTTATGCACCACAGCTGTAGCATTGCTCACACCGCGACCTTGAACCTGATCGCATCGTGATGCTGGTATCCGACCAGTTCGAAGTCCTCGTAGCGAAGCTCCTCGAACGGTTTTCGGGCGATCTCCAGTCGCGGCAGCGGCAGCGGCTCTCGCTTGAGCTGCTCCTTCAGGCCGGCCATGTGGTCATACTCGGCCATGGGACTGTCGGGATCGGCGCAGTAAATGTGTGCATCGACGATCGTGTGCCCGAAGAGGCCCGCCTCCAGCCCGACTTCCTGCGCGATCATCTGCGTCAGCGCCGCGTAGGCGGCCATGTTGAAAGGAATGCCCAGCGCGATGTCGCCGCTGCGCTGGCAGAGATGGCAGTTCAGCCGTCGATTCGCCACGTGGAACGCGAACGTGTAATGGCACGGCGGCAGTCTGCTGGAAATTGCGTTGCCCGGTTCCCACGCCGACACGACGAGGCGGCGGCTGTTCGGATCGCGCCGCAGCGTCTCGATGACGTGGCGGATCTGATCGACCTCGCGCACCTGCCAGCGGCCGTGCTCATCCTTCGTCGCGCTCGGGAAGTGCCGCCAGTAATAACCGTAGGCCGTGTCCAGATTGCCGTCCTCGTCGGCCCAGTCGTCCCAGATTTTCGTGTATTCACGCAGATTGCGGATGTGATTCTCGCCGGAGAGATACCACAGCAGCTCCCGCAGCAGGGAGGGCCATTGCATCTTCTTCGTCGTCAGCAGCGGGAAGCCGTCGGCCAGATTCACCTGGTAGTGCGCCGAGAAAAGACTGATCGTATCGACGCCGGTCCGCGACGGTTTGCGTACACCTTCGGCCAGGACTTTGCGTACCAGATCATGATAAACCTGCATGATGCTCCTCCATAAGCAGTCCGACACGGTCATCGGCATGGCCCGCGCCGCTCCGGTGTTGCACAGTCTAAAGTGCTTCGAATTGCGCGGGAAGCCGCAGATTTGTTGTGTCTATCACCGTTGTGAGATCGCGCTGTGAAATCGCAGGCCTCCCTTCGATCGTGGCAGTTGCAACTTCCGATTTCAATCAGAATTGTTCGCCGCACGCAGAACAGCGAACGGCCAGCCCGCTTTGAAGCATCGCGCCACAATGCGGACAGCGCGGTGGATTACTTGTGCGTGTCCGCCTTTGCCAGAGCAGCCACCCGAGCACGATGAGAATCGCCGCGGCCGTGAGCAACAGCACCATCACACGTCGATCTCGATTAGTTGGAGCGTTGCGAAAGGAAGTGGAAGAAGTGGCGGACGCGCTGCACGTTACTATCAGGATGTTTGATTACCTGTTCCCACTTCCGGAAAGCGCCGTCGCGGCGCGCCCGCCGACTCCAGTATAGCACGTTCATCGGTTTGTTGTATAAGCTCGTCAGCGATACGTCCGTAACCGCTCGACAAATCGAACCTTGCGTCATGCGGCCGAACTAATCCGGCTCCTCTGCCGGCTCGTCTCCCAGCGGCTCGAGTTGAAAGATCAGTTCGTAACTCTGTCCGGGCGCCAGACTGAAACCCGCGGGCAGCACGAACTGCACTTGTCGACGGATCGGCGTCCCCGGCTTCTCCGCATCGGCCGCATAGACATCGACAAACGCACGAATCTCGCGAGGATCTAGCTGATCGAGCAGGTCCCGCGGACCGGTCACGTCGATGTCCGGCCGAAAGTTCGAATCCGGCGCGACCACGATGCGATACTCCCGCTGCACGTGGTCGGGAATCGACCAGGTGATCTGAATCGGTCCCTTGCGCTTTGTGGCCGTGAGCGACTCGATCTGTCCGGCGATCGTCACCTCCGGCGCCGGAAGCAGCTTGATGCCGGCGCTCGGCGGTGCGTTCTTGAGGGCGGGGATCGTCAGCGGCACAAGAACGTTGAAGCTTCCGTCGGGACGGCTGGCGGCACGGATCCTCGGCTCGGCCTCAGCGACGGCCACCGGATTCTGCCGCAACCGTTCTGCCAGAAAACCCGGCAGCCGGACGGCAACCCGCGCCGGCGAGGGTGACGCCGTGACCTTCAAGTCACCATAGATCGGTTCGACACGCACATCGCCGACGGTTTCGTAGGTGTCGATGATCACCTTCACGTCGGTCGGCTCCACCGACGAGATATAGCCGGTGCCGAACTGATCGATCTCCGGAATCTTCGAGAGCAGCTCTCGCGTCGACATCAGCCGAGGTTGCGAACTCGTGGATTCGTTGCGACCGATCACGGCCTCAAACACCGGCCGTGAGTTGACCAGCTCATCAAACTCGCGGAGCCGGCGTCGGCGGGCATTGAGCGTAACCGAGAGCGTCGTCTGGTGCGGGAGTTCGGCGATCATGGCGAACAGGTCCGGATCGCCGCTTGTCAGTCGCACCTGTAACTTGAAGGACATGTCTTCGCGCACGTTCTGGTCCGCCGCTACCCAGATCATCAGCGTGATGAAGACGACGACCGCGCCGCTCTTGAATTTCTCCCACATGCTCACGCCTCCCCCCGGCGGGCCGCGCCCGCGGCGGGCTTCGTGACGGCGGCGTGTCCCTCGATACGCGATTCGCCGGTTAAGGTGGCGTCCTTGCGAAGCTCCGCCTCTGGTCTCGTCTCGAACTCCCGGCTGGTGCGGCTGAGCTTCTGCTTAAGGAGTTGACGGAGCGTTTCGGCGGTCAGGTGTCGCTCGATCGTGCCGTTTTCCACCAGACTCACGATGCCCGTCTCCTCGCTCACCACGACGATCAACGCATCCGATTCCTGCGAAAGCCCCAATGCGGCGCGATGGCGCGAACCCAGCGTGGGGTCGAGTTCCTCGGATTCCGTGAGCGGAAACTGAACCGCCGCCGCGGCGATGCGACCCTGCGAGATGATCATCCCCATGTCGTGCAGCATCGAGCCCGGCCAGAAAATCGTGGAGATCAGTTCGCGCGAAACCTCGGCGTCGAGCTTGCAGGCCGGCTCAATCAGTCCGCCGAGTTCCGTCGCCCGCTCGAAGGCGATGATCGCCCCGATCTTGTTCTTCGCCAGGTAGGCCACCGCCTCCACGGCCTCGTCCACCACTCGATCGAATTCCCGCGCACTTGGTCCGAACCACGTCGCGGCGCCCAGGCGGATCAGAGCCCTGCGCAGCTCGGGTTGAAAAGCCACCAGCGCGATCAGAAACAGGGCTCCGACAAAGAGCGGATAAATCTGCTTGATACGCTCGAGATCGAGCAGGTTGGCGACAAGGGAGACGACGAGTGAACTGCCCGCCAGCAGAAAGATGAAACCCCGGAGCAGCCGCGCCCCGCGCGTCCCGCGTAAGAAACGCATCACCGCATAGACGGCCAGGCCGATCAGCAGCAGCTCGACAAGGTCCGTCGGCTCGCGCCGGCGAATCAGGCCCGTGATGAGGTCAAAGAACTCCATGACGCCTCGCCCGTCGAACCTCGCTCCGTCGGCGGACCGGAGCGCCTCGTCGATGCTGATCTTCATCGATTAGACCCGCAATCGGCGTGACTTGCCAGTCCGTACACTGCAAATCGCGGACGCGACACATGCTTACCGGTTGCGCTTGCCCCCTTGATCGTCTTCGCTATGCTTTCCCCTCCCGATATTCTGCGGAGCTGCCGAAGTGGCCAAACCATCCGTCTTCATTACCCGTTCCATTCCCGAACCCGGCATCGTCCTGTTACAGGATGCCGGTTTGCTGGTCCATTCCAACCCGCAGCCGCGCACCCTCCAGCCGCAGGAGCTGCGAAAGGAAGTTGCACGGCACGATGCCGTCATCTGCCACATGACCGACCGCATCGACGATGCCCTGCTGGCCGCCGCCGCGCCGCGCTGCAGGATCTTCGCCACCTGCTCCGTGGGATATGATCACATCGATGTGGCCGCCGCAGCCCGACGTGGTATCGTCATCGCCAACACACCCGACGTGCTGACCGAAAGCACCGCCGACCTGGCGTGGACGCTGATGCTCGCAGCGGCCCGTCGTGCCGGCGAAGGCGAGCGTGTCGTTCGAGCTGGTCAGTGGCGCGGTTGGGGGATGATGGACTTCCTCGGCACCGACGTGCACGGCAAAACCCTCGGCATCGTCGGGGCCGGACGCATCGGGACCGCCGTCGCGCGCCGCGCCACCGGCTTCAACATGCGAATCTTCTACCATGCACGCTCGGACAAGCAGGCCATGCAGGCCATCGGCGCTCAGCGCGTGCCCCTGAGCACTCTGCTCGAACAAAGCGACTTCGTCTCCCTCCACGTTCCGCTCACCGAGGAAACCCGAAACCTCATCGACGAACGCGCCATCGCCCACATGAAACGCGACGCCATCCTCATCAACACGGCGCGCGGTGCCGTGGTCGATCAGGACGCCCTCATCCGCGCCCTTGCCGAAGGTCGCATCTTCGCCGCCGGGCTCGATGTCTACCCGAGCGAACCGTCGATTCCAACGGAGTTGCTCTCACTCGAAAACGTCGTGCTGCTGCCGCACATCGGCTCCGCTACCGTGGCCACCCGGACCGAGATGGCCAAAATGGCGGCGCGAAATGTGATCGCCGTCCTGAACGGAAACGAGCCGCCCAACCCGGTGCGCGCCACTGCATAAGGTTGATTTGCCGGGCTATACGCTGGTCGTTTCTTCTCCGGGCGACTATGCGGACCGGCAGCGGCGCTTTATCATGCAAACGCACGCCGCGGATCGGGACGACGGTCCTGCCCGGGGGCGATATTTCCACCCGAACGGACAACACGACGCGATCATGCTTCGCTTCAATGTCTTCGAAAACGGCGCTCCGGCAAAGCAGCTCGAGCTGACACACGCCCACCTGCTCGGCGGCGAGCGGGTGCCCATACGCGGTGAGCTACGTTTCGAATCCGGCCAGATCATCTGCGAACCGCGCTCGCGCGTCGCCGCGTCCCTCGCCGTGCTCTGGTCGGTCAAGGGCTTTGGCAGAGTGCTGCTGGAAACCCCGCGTCTGCTGGATCGCAAGGAGCCCTACAACCTGCTGGTCGAGCTGGCTCGCGGTCAGATGATGCGAATCAGTCTTAAACGCGAAGACTGGGGGCTCTACGACTACCCCGACGGCGCATCGGTCTATCGAGACGTTGAATCGGCCCGCGACCTGCTTCTCGACGCCATGACCGCAGCCGACGATACCGGAGCTTCGGCATTGGCCGAGCAGGCGCTCGCCGCTGCACTGCGAGCCGGCGAAGCCGTCGGTGCCCTCCATGCCGACTGTTACCTCAGCCGACGTGCCGCGATGGGACAGACCCCACCCGGCGCGATCGGCGGTCGCCTCGATGTCGCCGAGACATACAAGTCGTCTGGTGGGCCAGTCACCGTACATCCGCAGCGAATACCAAAGGGGCTGGATTTTCTCTCCATCCCGATGAGCTGGCGACACATTGAACCGAAGGAAGGCAAGGCCTCGCTTACCGTCATCGAGCCGTGGGTCCGCGCCGTGCGCGATCGAAAGATGAATCTCTGGGCCAGTGCCCTGCTGACGTTCGATGCCGCCCATCGCCCGACATGGTGGAAAGGCAGCGCTCGGGACTTCGAGCGCCTCCGCGATGCGGCCGCAAAGCATCTGCGGCAGATGTTCAAGGCCCTCACGCCGCACGTCGCCGCATGGGAAGTGTGCTCCGGCCTGCACGCCGAGAACCCCTTCAAGCTCAACCTCGAACAGATCATGGACCTCACCCGCCTTGCCGCCAGTCTGGCACGGCAGACATCGCCGAAGATTCCCGCCATCCTCACCATCACCCCGCCCTGGAGCGACTACTACGCCGCCGATCCGCAGACCATTCCCGCCACGCTCTACGCCGAGATGGCCTTGCAGAGCGGCATTCCCTTCGACGCCTTCGGGATCGAGATCCGCTTCGACGGTGCTCGTCCAGGTCCGTGCGTGCGCGACCTGATGCAGGTCTCGTCAATCCTCGATCGATACGGCAACCTCGGCAAACCGCTGCACGTCGTAGCAGCGGGTGTCCCGTCGTCACCGCCCTGTACAAACGGCTCCTGGCGCGGCGACTGGTCGGAGGAGATTCAGGCGAATTGGCTCCGCGAGTTCTATCAGATCGCGCTGAGCAAGCCCTTTGTGGAGACAGTCGCGTGGCACGGTATTGCCGACGAGCCAGGAGTTCCCGCATGCGGCGGTCTGCTCCGAGCCGACCTCACACCAAAACCCGCCTATCAGGAACTCATCCGATTCCGGGATCGGCTGACGCGCGGCGCTCCCGATGCTTCCTGACCGTACGACCCGGCCGCGACGAGGCAACGCCCCATGAGGATCGTCATCATCGTTGCCATGAGAAATGATCGGCTCATCGGCAAGGCAGGTGGTCTGCCCTGGCACGTTCCCGCCGATCTCCGGCACTTCAAACAAACCACCATGGGCCACGCTGTCATCATGGGGCGAAAGACGTTTGACTCCTGCGGCAAACCCTTGCCGGGCCGACGGAACATTGTCATCACCCGCTCTGTAGCACTCGCACCGCCCGCGCTCGCGCGTGTCGATGACCGCCAGACCTCGCTCGACTGGGTTCCGTCGCTCGACGCCGCCCTCGCCCTGTGCAGATTTCGCTCAGAAGAAATCGCTTTCATCGTCGGCGGAGCACAAATCTACGCGGCAGCCCTGCCGCTGGCCGACGAAATGATCGTTACTACCATCGAAGCCCCCGATGCCGTAGGCGATACCTATTTCCCGCGCTGGGAGCCGGCGCAGTGGGAAGAAGGCCCCTTCGAGGCCGATCCCACACTGACCGTGCGGCATTATCGCCGCCGTCGCGAACCAATGTAGCCGCAATGCGAGTTCATCAGACGAAATTGCGACACCGCACTGCCCATGTCCATTGTTCCATCGCCCGACTGCATGCTCGCGGCATCCTCGGTATGATGGCGATAGAATCCCGGAAATACCGGCGCACCGGGGCCGATGGCGCATTCGTTGTCCAGATACTTGCGGAGTCCGGATCATGCCCACTGACATTCTTCGAATCCTGATGATCATCGCCTGTTTAACCGCGCAACAGGCCGCCGCACAGCAGTCAGCCGAACCGCAAACCCGCGCGATGGGCGGTGAGCTTCGCGTCGAACAGGCCGTTCGGAATTTCGATCCGTCCTGGACCGGTCTGCAGTTGCGACACGACTTCGAATTGCAGAACACCGGTAAAGACGAGCTGACAATCCAGCGCATCGACTTCATGCCCGGTTGTTACGTGGTCGGTGAGTATCAGAAGACGATCGCACCCGGCGAAAAAACCACCCTCTCACTCGCCGTCGATACCAGGGAGATCACCGGCGATTTTGAGCGTACGGCGACCCTGTATACCAGCGACTCGCGGACGCCGCGCGTCGTCCTCCGGCTCCGCGGCTCCTGTCAGCAGCCGATTGACATTCAGCCGTCGTTCATTGGTTTCGGAAAGCTCCTCGGCGACGGTCCCCACCAGCGATCCGCCACCCTCCGAAACCGCACCGACGAATCCTTCGAACTCACCCTCGTCACGAAGGAAGATTCCAACTACACCTTCGAGCTTATCGAGACTACACCGGGCGAGGAGTACAAGCTCTTCGCCACGACCAAGGTGCCGATGGCCCAGGGTCGGGTGGAGTCCTTCGTGACGCTTCAGACGTCGCTGGAGGCCCAGCCCGAGCTGCGCGTCCGCGTCTTCGCCTACATGCCCCCGCGACTTGAGATCATCCCCGCCACCATCGTCCTCGAACCCGATAAGCTGGCCAACTCGCCGCGTGGTCTGACCAAGGTCGTGCTCTACTCAAACAACGGTGACAAACCCGTCCATCTCAAAGGGGCGATGGTCGATGACCCCGAAGTACAGATTACGACTTCGGAGATCATGGCCGGAAAGTCCTACCGAATCGTGGTGCAGGTCCCGCCGGGGTACAAGCTCCCCGACCATGGCGCCCACCTGACCCTCCAGACCGACGACCATGTCTTTGCCCAGGTGCGCGTGCCCATTCGCATGGCTGCCTCGCCGGGCGATCCGCAGGTCCTTCCCTCGCTCACCGATGACACCATGATCACCAAGATGATCGGTCAGAAGGCCCCGCGCTTCGAACTGACCACCCACGAAGGGTTGCCCCTCACGAATGCCCAGTTGGCCCAGTCGGTCACCGTGCTCAACTTCTTCGTCCTCGGAGACCCGCACAACTTCCAGCAGCTTCATAAGTTTGAGAAACTCCGGGAGCGCTTCGCCCCGCGCGGCATCCGATTCGTAAACGTCTCCCAGCGCAGCCCCTACACCGACGTGACACAGGAGCGGCACCTCGAAGTCTTCGAAGGCGCCGGCTTCAAGTCCGAACTGGCCTTCGACCTCGGCAACACCGTCGGGACCGCGTTCCATCTCATCCTCTACCCGACGATGGTCGTCCTCGGGAAAACCGGCGTCATCGAGGCCGTCATCGAGGGCAACGAAGACGACCTGATCGAGCGCGCCGAAAAACAGTTCGAGACCCTGCTTTCGGGCCGTTCACTCGTCGCCGGACCGACGCCCGCGGAAAAACAGCGGCGCCCCGCCCTGACAATGATCGGACAGAAGTCTCCGGACTTCTCCCTGCGTGTCGGCGACGACCATTCGCTCTCGTCGGCCCAACTCGCAGACGCCCCCGTGACCGTGCTCAACTTCGTTGCTCCCAACTGCGGCTTCTGCCGCAGACAGGTGCCCGTTGTCGAAGCGGTCCGAGCACACTACGAGACGCTCGGCGTCCGTTTCGTTAACGTCGGCCAGACCATGCGAAAGGAATTCACCCGCGAGGAAGTCGAAAAGGTGCTGAGCGAAGTTGGTTCACATCTGGCCCTGGCTCACGATCCGAAAAACGAAGTCGGACGACGCTTCAAGGTCACGAGCTACCCGACGCTGGCGATCATCCGCCGCGACGGGCAGATTGAGGACGTGATCATCGGCGCAAAGAAGGACCTCGACGAACTGCTCCGTGGACAGCTCGACAAACTCTTGTCCAAAGATTCGGGCGCTTCGAGGTAGCAGGTCGTTGCTGTTTCAAGTGAACCTGCACTTTTCACGTCTGAACGGAGGCGCGCACGCAGAGCAAGGTACGAAGTGCATCTGGCAGATGGAATGGGTGGTACGGGCGTCTCGCCCGTCGTTACTGGGATATCTACCCTCAGTTTTGTTAGACGCGTGAAGCAGGAGTTCCGTTGCGCCAATAATTGACGCATGGACGAATTTTCAGGTTTTTCAGGAGTTTTCAACCCTCTTTTTTTGTTTCAAGCGATGAGCCCGCCCCAATTTATCCTGTTGCTTGGCACCACGGCCGCCGGCAAGTCGGCCGTCGCCCTTGAACTCGCCGCGCGGCTCGATGCGGAGGTACTCAGCATTGACTCGATGCAGGTTTATCGCCGAATGGACATCGGTACGGCCAAGCCGACGCCTGAGGAACGCCGCCGTGTACCGCACCACCTGATCGACGTGGCCGAACCGAGCGAGTCCTTCAGCGTCGCCCGTTTCGTGGAGCTGGCCGACGCCGCCATCGCCGACATCCTGTCACGTCAGCGGCGCGTGCTCGCCGTTGCCGGTACGCCCCTTTACCTCATGGGGCTGATGTACGGCATGTTCGAGGGGCCCGCCGCCGATGATGCCTTTCGAGCGGCACTCCGAATGCGCGCCGATCACGAGGGTGTTGCGTCCCTGCATGCCGAGCTGGTCCGGGTCGATCCGGAAGCGGCCGAGCGTATCCATCCCAACGACCTCAAACGAATCGAACGCGCCCTCGAAGTCTGGCATCTCATGGGCACCCCCCTTTCGTCCTTGCAGCGACAATGGTCCGCACAAGTGCTTCGCTACCCCGCCGTCGTCATCGGCCTCCGCAGACCGAAGGAGGAGAACTCCCGGAGGATCAACGCACGCGTCCGCGAGATGATCGCCGCAGGTCTCGTCTCCGAGGTCCGCGCCTTGCTGGCCGAGCCGCAGGGAATGAGCCACCAGGCCGGGCAGGCAGTCGGCTATGCCGAGCTCATCGAACATCTTGAGGGTCGCCTGACACTGGAAGAGGCGATCGAACAGATCAAGATCCACACGCGGCGGCTGGCCAAGCATCAACGAACGTGGTTCCGCAAGTTTCCGCAGACCCGATGGGTGGACGCCGCAGCGGACGACTCCGTGGAATCGCTTTCGTCGCGACTTCAGGCGGCCATCGAAGAAGTGGGCCGCGCGTGAAGCAGAACGATGACCTCATGTTCACCAACTGTTTGCGGCTGGAACCGACCGCTCCTCAGAGCTGTCCATGCGAGGTCCGATTAACGCAGCTGCTTATGGCGCAGAGGGTTGCGTTCTTGTTGATTGACGGCCGTAACCGGCGATCTCCCCCGGGCATCCATTCGTAAGTAAGTCAGATGAAGCGATTTGCGATTTCGTCTATAATTTGCTCGTATCGGCACGTGTATGCCGCGATGAAGCGGTTGCGTCGGGCCGGCTTACCGGGAAAGAATGCGTACTCTCTATCGAGAAGCACAGCGGGTGTCGCGTGACCCCGCGTCAACAGACGGCGTTGCCGAGAAGTGCACGTGATCGTGCGAACCATTGGAAGGAGTATCGAGATGAGACGAGTGAGCTGCTTCGTGCTGGCGTTCGCGGTGGTGTGTGGCCTGAGTGCCTCTGCCGCGTTGGCCGGTCCTGGTTGCTGTAAATCGAAGATGGACACGAAGGATGCCACGATGTCGGCCCTGACGTCGTGCTCCATGGGCGAGTTCCCGCACATGACCTTCCTCGTGGCCGATCAGAAGATGGACTGTCCTTCGGCAGCCGAGAAGGCGGCCGAGGCCAAGGGCGTCAAGGTTCGTTTCGCCGTCGCCGGCGAAGAGTTCGACTGCAAGGAAAAGGCCATGGGCGCGCTGGCCGAGAACTCGGAGCGCTACGTCAAGCGGTTTATGTCGATCGCGGCCGTGGTCGATGGCAAGCTGATCTACTGCAAGGATGAGCTGACCGGTTGCGGCGAGGCCCGCGCCGCTGCTGATGGCGCCGGTTGCAGCAAGTCGAAGGCCACCTTGGCCAGCGCTGAAGAGGGCAAGAGCTGCAGCGCCAAGAAGGCCGAGATGGCGAAGGCCGAGGGCTCGAGCTGCTCGAAGTCGAAGGCCACACTCGCCAGTGCCGAGGAAGGCAAGAGCTGCAGCGCGAAGAAAGCCGAGATGGCGAAGGCCGAGGGTTCAAGCTGCTCGAAGTCCAAGGCCGCTCTGGCCAGCGCCGAGGAAGGCAAGAGCTGCTCGAAGTCCAAGACGGCACTGACCGCTGACGATGGTGCGAGCTGCTCCAAGAGCGGCGCAGGCAACATTGCCTGCGTGTCCAAGGAAGAGTACGTCAAGGTTCTCAAGGCCAAGGATGCAAAGTTCATGGTATTGGGCCGCACCTTTGACAACTTCGACGGCGCCGTCAAGGCCCGCGATGCGGCAATGGAGTCCGTCAAAGCCGTTAAGATGAAGTACATCGTTGACGGTAAGGAAGTCGGCTCTTCGAGCGAGGTCTGCCCTGCGTCGAAGAAGGCCGGCAAGGTCAACTATGTGGTCGGTGAGGACAAGACCGGCTGCGAGATCATGGCCCGCATCTCGCTGGCCAAGGCCCAGTATGACGCTGCCAAGAAGGCCGCCGATCAGAAGCTGGCCAAGCTCTGATGACCGCCTGATTGATATGCAGTTCAGTGATACATCAGGGCCCGTCGGCGACATGCCGGCGGGCCTTGTTTATTGCCTCGCGGTTGCATGCGGGTCCAACGCAATGGGAAATCGTCGGTGAGTCAGGTTTCCTCGACCTCGCGCCTCTGCTTCTCCAGCATTCTCCCGACCACCAGACCAATTTCAAAGAGCAGGTACATCGGCACGGAAAGCAGCAGCATCGTTGCCGCGTCGGGTGTTGGCGTCAGGATTGCCGCGAAGATGACCACCCCCAGTAGAACATACCGCCGCGCCGACGCGATCGCCGACGCCGGTACGATCCCCAGCACAATCAGAAACACGACGACGATCGGAATCTGAAAGCCCAGACCGAAAGCCAACGACAGGTTGACGACGAAGCCCAGGTACTCGGCTATGGAGAAAAACGGCTGCACGTACTTCTGCTGACCGGCAGGTTGCAGCGGTGCGTAGTAGGTTTCGCCGTCGTAGCGCACGCTGATGCGCCGTTTCGATCGATTGATCCACACATCGCCGTCGGTCACCTGCGCCGGGTCGCCGTCAAACACCGGCGCCGCCAGCGGAAGCGTAACCGGCTGCGTGGTCTGCACCTGCGCGGGCGTGGACTTGTTCAGCCAACGGTAGAGAAAGTTCTCGTCGTCCGGCAGCGGCAGCCACATGGAGACGGAGATCAGGAACTTGAGCAGACCGGAGAGTACGATGGCAATCATGAACGACGCGCCGAGAACGAACAGGCCGATCGAGGTCGGCGCGAAGAGTCGGACAATCCGCTGTTCCGACGGATAAAGCCCCGCGGCGACAAAGAGCCAGATCTGAAAGAGCATCCACGGCGCGGAGAGCACCAGGGCGAATTCCATCGTGATCTTGACGTATTCGACGAAGCTCTCGATGGGATTGAGCTGCACCATCCGCGGGTCGTAGCCGAGCTGCTCCATGGCGACCGTGTACGGCGCATTAAGCGTCTCGATGATGAACCCGCCGGCACTCCAGCAGATGACCACGGCCACCGCGAAACCGATGAGGGCGTAGATGACGCGGCGGCGAAGCTCCTCCAGATGATCTCCGAAGGTCATCCGCGTCGCGTCGGGGTCACGGTAGCGGGGTCGAAACAAGGCCATAAGCCGGTGGCGTCCTCTTCACGATGGATCAGCCGCCCCGGGCCTGTCGGAGCAGGGCCTGGTAATCGATCTTGCCGGTCGAAGTCTGCGGCAGTTGGTCGAGAAAGACGAATGTATCCGGAATCATGTAGGCCGGAAGCGTCGCGGCGGAGTGCTGCTTCATGGCAATGATGCCCAGCTTCGCACCGGGCTTTGGCGCGAGCACGGCCTGGATCGTGACTGCATCGCCGCCGGGCGAAAAGGCAATCGCCGCCGCCTCGGCCACGCCGGGATGCTTATAAAGCGCCGCCTCGATCTCACCGAGTTCGATCCGATAGCCGTGCCGCTTGACCATGCGATCCTTGCGGCCGAGGAAGACGTAGTCGCCGTTTTCATCGGGCCGCACCACGTCGCCGGTGTTGTAGTATCGTTCGCCGTTAAACGTGAGGAACGCCTTGTTCGTGCGCTCCGGGTCCGCCCAGTAGCCCTGCAACACGGGCTTGCCGGCAATGTAGAGCAGGCCCTCTTCACCGTGCGGCACGGGCCTGCCGTCGTCGCCGATGACCAGGTCCTTGCAGTGCGAACAGACCTTGCCGATCGGATAAGGTTCTTCGCGCTCCGGCGGGACGTGTTTCGGCACTTCGAAGTAAGTGCAGACGTTTGTTTCCGTCGGACCGTAGAGATTGAAGAAGCGCGGATGCGGCCAGAGCTCACGCAGGCGGCGCAGGTACTTGACCGGAAAGACCTCGCCGGCAAAGTTCACGATTCGCAGACTGGAACAGTCGCATAGTTCGAGCTTGCCGAACTGGGTCATGAGCGAAAGGATCGACGGCACGGAGTACCAGCAAGTGATGCGGTTCTGTTCGATGAACGGACCGAGTGCCGCGGCGTTCTTGCCCAGCTCCTCGGAGATGATGTAGAGCGTTGCACCGTGCTTGATCGGCACATAAATATCGAGGATCGACAGGTCAAAGTGAAACGGGGCGTGGCTGGTGAAGCGGTCATCTGCGGTCGGCGAAAAGACTTCCGTGCACCAGTCGACGTAGCTCGTTCCGTTCTCCTGGCTGAGCATCACGCCCTTGGGCAGACCGGTGGACCCGGAGGTGTAGAGGATGTATGCCAGGTCATCGGGACCGCGCCGTGGTACCTTCGGCCGTGTTGTCGGTTGCTGTGCCAATATATCGGCACTGATCCACTGCTTCGATTCGCCGAAGACCATGATCGTGCCGGGCATGTGACCATTATCGCCGGGCTGTTCAAAGACCTTCGTGCAACGGTGATCGACGAAGGCCGCCTTGACCTGGCAATTCGAGAAGATGTAGCGGTTGCGTTCTGACGGGGCGGTGTAATCGACCGGCACGTACACGCCGCCGGCCTTCAGGATGCCGAAGACGCACGAGAGCGAGTTGATTCCCTTGGGCAGGCAGATGCCGACGCGATCGCCGGGCTGCACGCCGACGGACACCAGCCAGTTGGCGACGCGATTGGCCCGCTCGTCGAAGGTGCGATAGCTGAGCGTCTCGCCGGAAGGGTCGACCACGGCGGGCCGGTCCGGCGAGCGAGTGGCACTGGCTTCGAGATAGTCCGAAAGCGTGGTGAAGTCCGGCATGTCGCGTGCTAACCCTTCTTCGATGAGACGAGACTGGCCATGCCCTCGATGGTATCGAAGTTCGCCACGTTGCCGGCTTCGTGGGCATCAAAGGCGATGCCGTATTTCTCTTCCAGGTGGCCGATCAGTTGAAGGAGTTTGATCGAGTTCAGGATTCCGCTCGTGCGCAGCGGCAGATCATCGGTGAGGTTTTCCCGCGATTCGCCGGGCAGAAACTCCTGAAGGATGTAGTCTCGCAGATACTCTTTGACGTCACTCATGGCTGATTCTCTCCCTTTGCGTCCTTGATCGTACGAATCGGACCGCGGGTCCATTCTAATCGGTACAGCCGCCGATGACCCTGCGCAACCGTGGCTGCGTGCGGATTTGTTCATCCAATACTTCGAAGATCAGTCGATGTCCTAGCTCGTTGGGATGGTTATCCCACTCCCGAGCCCGTAGCTCTTCGATCGGCCGCGTGCCGAAGGCGGCGACACCGTCGAGGACCGGAAGATCGAGGTCCGAAACCCGCTTCAGCACCTCCCGCGTCTGGCGCTTGAGCAGGTCGCGCTGAGCGGGAAACGGCACGATCAGGATCACGGTTTCGATGCCTTTTTCGTCCAGCCGCCGCTTGGTCTCGCGGATGCAGGCCTCGATCACGTCGAGTCGATACGGCGCGAGCTTGGAGGCAATCCGGCTGGCGGTGTCGGACTGTCGCAGTCGGGCCTTCTCGGCGAATTCCTTCAGGAAATCATACTTGAGATCATGCCCGTCGCGTACCAGGGTGGCGATGTGGCTGGACCACTCGGGTCCGAAGGCCAGGTAATTCAGCACGAAGAAAACCGCCTGCGGTTCAAAATCGGGTGTGATTTCGATGGCCATGTCCATGAGCTGCGTGATCATGTAGCCGGGGACCGAAAAGTTCATGATCTCATAGCGCAGGCCGCTGTTGCACGGCGGCTCCGCGTTGAGCCGGGCTTCGAGCAGGGCCTCGTAGCCGGCATCCATGGCGATGCACGAGCCGAAGGAAATCGACGAACCGACGAGCGCCAGTCGCCGCGTGTTCGGCGGCCGCTTCTTCTCGTAGTCGATGTCACGCTGGCCCCATCGGTTGGCGACCAGTCGATCGCCTTTGAGAGGGATGTCCACGCCGGGCTGGATGTCGTACCGCAGGAAGTCGTTGCGCCACCGGACACCGGCCGTCTCGGAGAAGTTGAGCCAGTCGGGCGGCGGGGTCTTGAGCATGGCAAGATTGCTGAGCAGGCCGCGGCGCGTTCGAGCGGTCTGCTGGGCACCGTCGAGAAGTCCCTCGTAGTAACCGGCGGTGAGTTCGGCCTCCTCCTGCGCGGAAAGGCCCGTGCGGCCCATGATCTCGATGGCGCGTTCGACGCGGTTCTCGGGTTCGCGATCACCGAGTTTGTATTTCCAGCCGGCCGCCGCCACGAGCACGAGGAGCGTGGGCAGAGTCATTCGCAGTTGGAACTTGAAGTCTTTCTGGATCATCCGACCTTCCAGTACGTCAGCATGTCGATCCACTGCGTGAGCGATCTGGCGTTCCACATCGACCAGAGCACGGTGATGGTCGAGAAGGTCGCCAGGATTTTCAGGCCGCGGATCACCTGATTGGGACGGGGCGGCGGCTGCCCGATCTTCACGGCTACGGGTTTGGCGGTGGTTTCCCAGAGGACGTTGATCAATACGAGGACGCCGAGTATCCCCCAGAAGAGTACGTCATTCCACGCGAGGTGGATCACGCCGCGCAGCCAATAGACCTGGTATGCGTGCAGAAACCACGTCAGACCGAAGACGACCAGCGTGGCGACGGCCGTCGCCTTGAGCTCGCCGACCTTGCGGAGCCGGAAGAAGACGGGGTAATAGACCATCTTCACCATGAAGTCTTTCCAGTAGATATTGATGCGTCGCCAGAAGTCCGTGAAGCTCTCGGCGAAGAGGAAGCGGCGGTGCGTCTCCGGGAGGTTGAAGCCGAACAGGTGCATCATCCCGATGATGATGTGGTACTGTCCGGAAAGCCGGAGATACAGCAGGTAGGTGAGCACCATGGCGACGACCAGGCCGCCGAAGCTGGTGACGTCGTCCGGCGCGGGATTGGGCCGCAGGTGATAGATGAGTCGGTAGACGAGGAGCTGGCCGACGCCGCGCGCGATCCATCGCATGCCCTCCTGGGCCTGGCGGTGGAATTCGGCGTTGTAATAGGTGCTCCGCATGGTCTGGTAGTCGACGATCGGAAACAGCAGGAAGTAGTAATTAGGCAGGATAAAGAAGTAGGAGAGGTAATCGAGGAAGTTTCCGGCCGTGCGTGCCTCGCGCAGATCGTACATGTAGATCATCATGCGGAACATGAAGATCCCGCCGAAGACCGGCCAGAAGGAGCCGAGGATTTCACCGGCGAAGACCGATTCGGGCACGTAGTTCCGCAGTGCCAGGCCGGCCACGCCGATGGCGGTGACGATGCCGACGCGCAGCCAGTAGCCGATCGGCAGATGGAGGATGAAGTAGAAGAGCAGACCGGAGGCGATGATGGCTGTCGCGGTCACCGGGTGGAGCAGGGCATACGCACCGACGAGCGAGAGAAGGACGAAGAACGGCTTCTTCCACGTGAGCGGCAGCCAGTAATGAACGGCAAAACCGGCCACGACCAGGGCGGTCAGTTCGCCGAAGATGCGGCCTTCAATCTTGAACGCGAAGATAACGAAGAGGATGGCCAACAGCTGCAAGAGCAGCAGGACATATTTGACCGGGTCTCGGGTCGCGTTGCGCTCGGCGATGGCGAGAGGTATGGACATGGAATCGGGCGATTGCTGCCGTGCCTGTCACACGACCGGTCCAGTCGCGTGAGGCAGCCGCACCGTGCGTGCTGGCCTCTCGGTCCGGCCTCGAAGATGCAGGGCGGAACACCGTCCTGCGGGGTGAAATCCCAGCGTGTCAGAATCATCGGAGGACGGCGGGTCCTTCTGTGGTTTCATGCTAGCGGGCGGATAAGGGGCGTCAAGTTCCAGCGGGATTGTGCGCCCCCTCTTAGTTTCATGGATCAAAGTCCCATCATGCTGGCGATGATATTCCGCTGAATCTCGGACGTACCGGAGTAGAGCTGGCTGCCCACGGCATCGCGGAGGTCGCGTTCCAGTTCGCACTCGGTCATGTAGCCGTAGCCGCCATAGACCTGGATCGCATCGAGCGAAGACTTCACGAACGATTCGGACAGATAGAGCTTGGCCATCGCCGCTTCGGCTACGGCGGATTTGCCGTGATCCTTCAGCCAGCCGATTTTGTAAACAAGCGGCCGGGCCGTCTCCAGCCGTACTTTCATGTCCACGATGCGATTGGCCACGCTCTGGAACTTGCCGATCGGCTTGCCGAACTGCTTGCGCATCCGGGCATACTCGACGCACTTATCAATCTGCCGACGCATCGTGCCGAGGCAGCTCGCGAGGATGCAGCTTCGCTCCCACTCCATCGAGCAGTTGAAGACCTCCGCCCCGCGGCCTTCGCGTCCCAGCAGGTTTGCCGCCGGCACTTCGCAGTTCTCAAACACGATCTCCGCCATCGGGCTCGTGCGCAGGCCCATCTTGTCGATCTTCTTGCTGATGGAGACGCCGGGGAAACCTTTCTCAATGATGAAGCCGCAGATGCCGAGGACGCCCATTTTCTCGTCGAGCGTGGCATAGGCAACAATCAGGTCTGACACTTGCGCGTTGGTGACGAACATCTTCGTGCCGTTGAGGATGTACCTGTCGCCCTTCTTTACCGCCTTCGTCTTCATGGCGAAGACGTCGGAGCCGCTCTCCGGTTCGCTCGCGCCGTTCGCGCCGATCAGTGCTCCGTTGCACAGCCCCGGCAGGTATTTCTGCTTCTGCTCTTCCGTGCCGTAGAGCAGGATCGGCACCGAGTTCGTCCACAGGTGGGCGTTGATCGAAAAGAGCAGGCCTGCATCCTTGCAGCCGTAGCCCAGTCCTTCCATGACCGCGATGGCCGTGCTCACATCCGCCCCGTTGCCGCCGTACTTCTCCGGCACGGGCAGACCCTGCACGCCGAAGTCGGCGCACTTCTGCCAGAGGTCGCGCGAGAACTCGCCCTTGTGATCGCGCGCGATCATGTCATCGGCCAGTGAAGTTTTCGCGAATTCAATCGCCGCGGTCTGCCATTCCTGTTGTTCCGGCGTGAGTGAGAAGTCCATGCGGGTCGCCTTTCGTGGGTCGCGCTGCTCTTGCTACCGAGACGTTCCTGCCGGGCACGTGCTGCAAGCGAGCGTGCCATCGGGCGG
This sequence comes from uncultured Planctomycetota bacterium, assembly GCA_900696465.1. Taxonomy (GTDB): domain Bacteria; phylum Planctomycetota; class Phycisphaerae; order UBA1845; family UTPLA1; genus UTPLA1. Next base: position 49,248 of record CAADGE010000030.1, on the reverse strand, counting down.
TGGGTCATTTTAGCACGGAACTACGACGGCCCGAAGCACCGTCGGACAACAGCGCAGCGGGTGCAAAAGGTGAACGATTTTTCGGTAGCAGGTCGAATCGCTGGTTAGAACAGAGTCTGCACGTAGGCGGCGATATCACGTGCGTCGAGCAGGCCGTCGGCGTTGACATCGGCCCGGCAGGCGTCCCAGTCGTCGATCTCATCCTTGTCGTCATCGTCGTCTTCGAGGCCCAGCAACACATCGACGAAATCAGGAATGGGCAGCAGCAGCGCGGCGGCTGTGCCCGGCTCAGCTACCTGTAGAAAGGCGTGGAAGTCGGCGCAATTGACGCTGAAGTTGCCGTCAAAGTCGAGCAGCGAGCAGGCCGAGTCCGCGGCAACGCTGCCGGGCTTGGAAGCGAAACATTCCTCCAGACACTCGACATCTTCATCGTCGACAAAGTTATCGCGGTTGCAGTCACCCAGGATGGGAGCGAGGCGCCAGATGGCGCCGTCGTTGAAGGTGACGAAGTAAACATCGCCGGTCTGCGGGTGCAGTTGAAGGTCGACGACCCGATCAACAAACAGGACATCGGTGAGCGAATCGAATTCGTCGTCTTCATCCGTCTGGAGGGCGCGAATCCAACCGACGGTCAGCGGCGGCCGTCCGCGATGATCACCAAAAAAGTAGGCGCCGTGGAGCGATTCGTGATAGCGCTGGGCCTGATAGAAGACGCCGCCGATGGCGCAGCGGCCGGAGATGCCCGACGGCGTGGAGAGGGAAGCGGTGCTGTGGTGCCAGGTCATCAGCGGCGGCACATGCGGACCGACGGGCGACTTCTCGCCGATGTTCTCGCAGCCGCTGTGTGCGGGCGTCGCGTCCTGATAGCTCTGCACGGAATTGAGTCCCTCGTAGCAGGGCCAGCCGAAGTTCTCGCCGCCCTGTTTCGAGATGTTCAACTCCTCCCAGAGGTTCCAGCCGACGTCGCCGATGTAGAGCGTGCCGACCGGTCCGCTGCCGGGCTTGACGGAGAATCGATACGGATTTCGCAGGCCGAGCACCCAGACCTTCGAGCGATTCGCGGCCGGGTCGCCGTTGTAGAAGGGATTGTCCGGCAGGCCCAGGCCGGTGGCTGGATCGATTCGCAGAATCTTTCCGCTGAGGGAGTCGAGGTACTGCGATCGAAAGGCACCGACGTCTTCGTCGGATGAAAAGAGCGGTGGCTGGAAACAGGCAGGATATTCGCCGCCGGCATCGGTCAGTCCCTGGTGGGCGCCATCGCCGGCGCCGACGAGTAGCGAGCCGTCGTTGGCGAATGCGACCGTGCCGATGGAGTGAGAGATCCAGCAGGTGATGATGCCTTCGGAGGGCGTCTGGCCGATGAGGACGAAGCGTGAGTCCGGATCGGCGACGTTTCGATTCTGCGCGGGATCGGCGGTGTAGCGCGTGAGCCGGCAGTAGGTGGGAATGCCTGCGCCTTCGTCCGGGTCACCGTAGACGGGATCGACGGTGTAGAGCAGGTAGACGTAGCCGTTGGTCTCAAAGTTCGGATCGAGCGTCACGCCGAGAAGTCCGCGATCGCCGTTGGCCGTGACCTCGGGCCGTAGATCGATAAACGGTGTCGGAAGCGTAACACCTTTCTCAATGACACGAATCAGGCCGCGCCGTTCGACGACCAACATGCGGCCATCGGGCAGGAAGGTGAGGTTGGCCGGTTGAAAGAAGCCGGAAGCGACCTGCTGAATCTGTGTGCCGGGTGGCAGGGCCGCGACGTGTGTCGTACTCAGGATCGTGAGCAGAAACACGCCGAAGAGGAGCCGGGTGAGCATGCACTGCCGGTTGAGTGCATCTTCCAGAGTTGCTCGGCGCGCGGTCGAGCGTGTTGCATGGTCGATCATTGTGTGCTTCCTCCGCCCGATTCGGCTGCCGGGAATCGCATTATAACGATTCGGTCAGTGAATCTGAAACATTCATAATCGGGGTAGCGCATGCCGCCGGCGAATTCGTTCAACGGGCAGAGTCAGCAGCAGCAATTCCTGAGTCGAATCGCGGCCTCCTGCGGCCTACGGGCATGCTCGAAGATGTCCAGAGGGTATTTCGGGGTGCGGGAGAAACAGCCCCTGGCGTGGATTATGGGGAGTTTGCCGCTGCGTCTGGTTTAATTCGGATGCAAAAGTCGCTATTATAGTTTAGTTGCGAGCCCACCCGAGAGCGTTGACCACGAAATCCACGTTGACCACCAAGCCCATAAGGAAGCGTCTCATGCGAAGCAGCCCGGAGCGGGGAAGGATCGTCCTCCAATTATGTGCATCCATTTTCTCATTGTTCGTGTTCACCATGGCACTGCCGAACCATGCATCGGCACAGTCGGCCGGTCGTGATTCAATGGAGCTTGCGAGCCACACGGCGATCGCAGAGCCGTTTCGTGTCGTGGGCCCGGCGGCCGGCGCGGATGCGATCGAGGTTGTGCTCGAGCAGATGGCCTTCGCCCATCTTCGCAGCGGCGCGGCTCGCGTTCGGATTCGCCTGCCGGTCCCGTCGGGGGACTCGATCCTTCTCGAACTGGAGCGTTTTGACGTGGTGAGTCGCACCGGGCGCTTCGTTGTGCAGACGGAGGCCGGCGTGGTGGAATCGGCATCGCCGCAGGTGGTGACGTTTCGCGGACGAATGGTCGACGCGCCGCATTCGAAGGTCTATCTTGCCCTGAGCGGCAACGGCATGGCCAACGGCTATGTGGAACGCGACGGCGGTACGCTGTATGTCTCCACGGCCCGGCCGGCGGCCGGACCGCGTGCGGGTCAACCGGTGACGACGATTCATGAGCATACTGCGGCGTTTTCGCTACCGGAATTCGCGACGTTCTGCGGTGTGGAAGGCGCCGAGCAGATCGTCGACGAGCTGGCGAACCCGCGGGGCAGCACGACGGATGTGCGCGGACCGCGTATCGCCAAGGTGGCAATCGAAGGTGATCAGGCCTATGTGAATCTGTTCGACAATGTATCGGATGCCCAGACGTACATCGTGCAGCTCGTTGGCGCGGTCAGCGACATTTACATCCGCGACCTGAACGTCAAGCTGGTGCTGGAGTTTTCGCGGGTCTGGCCGATGGGCGGGGAGCCGTTTACCGCGACGGACATCTACACACTGCTTTATTATTACTGGGACTTCGAGCCCTGGTGGGAATACCACTATGTCCATCTTTTCAGTGGGCGGCGTGATACGGGCTACGGTGGTGTCGCCTTCGTCGGCGGCACCTGTCAGGGGTACGCCCACGGCATTAGCGCGTTTCTCCTGGGCAGTTTCCCGAGCCCGCTGGGCGAGCCGCACCTGGGCAACTGGGACGTGATCGTCGTGGCGCACGAGATGGGCCATAACAGCGGCACCTACCACACGCACGACGGCTACAACCCGCCGATCGACCAGTGCGGCAACGGCATTCCGGCTCGCAGCGAGATCATGAGCTACTGCCACATTCATCCGGGTGGAACGACAAACACCGACCTGCGGTTTCACCGGCGGGTGCAGGACGTGGTGGAGAACACGCTTCAGATGGGGGCGTGCTTCACTTATGACTGCAACAACAACGGCGTCGACGACTACGAGGATATTCTGCTGGGCACATCGCTCGATCTGAACTTCAACGAAGTGCCCGACGAATGCGAGGACTGCAACGGCAACAGTATCCTCGACGAGGACGATATTTATCTGGGCCCGTCCAATGATGAAAACTTCAACGGCATTCCCGACGAGTGCGAGCCGGACTGCAACGGCAACGGCATACCAGATGCATGGGAATGTGATCTGAACCCGGCGATCGATCAGAACGGCAACAACATTCCCGACGAATGCGAGCCGGATTGTGATGGCAATGGAATTCCGGACTTCATCGACATCCGCGACGGGCTGCACACCGACGTCGATCGCAACTGGGTTCCGGATGTCTGTCAGGATTGCGACGGAAGCGGCGTGGCCGACTGGATCGAGCTGGGGCGCGGCGAGAATCTCTTTGTCGCCGATCGAGCGGGCTACGTGCGTGAATATTACCGCACGACCGGAGTACCGGTGGGCAATCGTGCAGCCGGTCAGGTGTCCGATCCGCACGATCTGGTCTTCGGGCCGGATCGGCAGTTGTACGTCGCAAGCTATGGCGACGATCGCGTGGTGCGGATTGATGTCGATAACGGCGCTGTCAGTACGTTTGTCTCCGCGGGCAGCGGCGGGCTGGATGGTCCGTCCGGTTTGATCTTCGGTCCCGGCGGCAATCTGTTCGTCGTCGGTCGATTGAGCCAGGCGGTGTATGAATACGACGGCGCGACGGGGGCGTTTGTGTCGGTCTTCGCGGCGGACTTCGCCGGCGCCGGGGCGCAGCCCTTCGGATTGACTTTCGATGACGGCGGAGACATGTATGTTACCTGTTCGAACCACAGCGTACGCCGCTATGACAGCAGCGGGGCGCTGGTCAGTGAGTTTGTCACGCCGGGCAGCGGCGGCCTCAGTGCGCCGCGCGGCCTCGCGTTTCATCCGAACGGCAACCTGCTCGTGACCAGTTCGGGCAACAACCGCGTGCTGGAGTACGATGGCGCAAGCGGCGCCTTCGTGCGAATCTACAACCAGACGGTCAGCACGGGCTCTGCGTGGGGCATCCGCACCGGTCCGCAGAATACGATCTATGTAGTGCAGTCCGTCAGCCAGACGCGTGTGTTTGAATATGCCCAGAGCGGTTTGTTCTTGCGGTCGTATGTCCGCGGCGACGGAGGACTGCCCACGCCGACGGGGATCGCCTTCCGGCCCGGCTTCGTGAATGACTGCAACAGCAATCGTGTGCTGGATCGCTGCGATTCGGAGTGGACCGATGTGGGACTGTTCGTCGGCACGCTGCTCGCGGAGCCGCCGGATGAGGTGCTGGTCTGCATTTATGATCGCAACGGCGACGGGTTGCTTGACGGTCTGGACATCGCGGCGTTTCTGGACGATTTACTGCCCTGAGGCGCACGCGAGAGACAGCCATTGTAATTGGTATCGTGCCGCGCTGATTGGTTGCTACACGCCGGCGGGACACCAGGGCTGCCCTTGTGCATTACTACATCGTGCCTGAATTGCCCGTCGGATTCTCAAAGAGCCGGGTCGATGCACGGGTGAAGCGGCGGACGAATTCTTCCTCGGTCATCCTGGCTGCGGCAGCCAGCTTGGCGAGCATGATCGGGTTCTTCAGGTCGGACTGTTCGAGGCGGATCATGTAGGCCCGGGCCACCTTGTAGTTGTCGGATTGGACGTCGACCTGCCGGATTCGGGTGCGGTTGGTCTGTGGGTCGACCATTTCCGCGAAGCTCATCGGGCAGAGGTTGCTGTGCTGGATGGTGACCATGACGCCGCCGGTCAGGTCGCGGGTCTCGTCGAGCAGCAGCCGCACGGCTCCGTTGCCCAGATCGCGACAGTAGGCCATGTCCAGTGGGGTCGGCGGGGCGCAGCGCAGCATGTACCCGATGGTCTGGGGGATGATGGTGAGCTTTTCGCTGCGTGCTTCGAAGCGCTGAGTGATTTCGTCGGTGAGCATGCGAGCCAGCGGGACTTCGGCGAGGCGGATGTGTCCTGCGGCATCGAGCGGCACTTTCTTATGCAACAGGCGTTCGAGTTCCTCGCGGTCACCGAGCCGGTAGGCCAGTCCCTCGGCGACGATGGCCACGCCGTCGTTTCGTCCCATCGCCTTTCGCTTGATGATAGCGCCTTCGAGGACGTCGGCGATGTGCTGCACCGTCGTGGTCGCGGCGAACTCCTCGGGGATCAGCGTGACCGTGGCGCCGGTGGCCTTGCCGATGCCCAGTGCCAGGAAGCCGGCATGTCGTCCCATGGCGACGACGCAGTACCAGCGGCCGGTGGTCTTGGCGTCTTCCATGAGGTTGGCCACCAGTTCGCTTCCCAGGTGCCGGGCAGTGTTGAAACCGAAAGTGGGGATGTCACCGGGCAGGGGCAGGTCGTTGTCGATGGTCTTGGGGACGTGGACGACGCGGATGCGGCCGTTGGTTCGCTCGGCGACGAAGCGAGCGGACAGCGCGGTATCGTCGCCACCGATGGTGACCAGATGGGTGACGCCCAGTTCGGTAAAGTGCTGGATGACCCGGCGGACCTTGGCTTCATCGGGCGCGACGCGATCACCGGATACGATGGTGCTTTCTTCAAGGAGCGTCGTGCGGCTGGTGCGCAGGATGGATCCGCCGTCGAAGTGGATTCGTGCGACGTCCTTGATCTCGAGGTCGAGGCAGTGGCGCTCGGGGACAAACTTGTCCGAGGCGATGTGCTTGAAGCCGTCGTAGATTCCGACGACGTTCATTCCCTGATTGGCGGCTTCAATCGCAGCGGCGCCGATGACGGCGTTGATTCCAGGGGCGGGACCTCCGCCGACGAGTATGGCAAGCTTGGGGATGTTTACGGCCATAGTGTTCTTCGCAAGGTAAAACGTTTTTCTGGCATCATTATAAGGTGACCGGCCTCGGGGAGACAGCCCGGGGTGAATCCAGGATATCGGGGAGTATACACGCCGGGGCTAAGTTCGTCATTTCCAGACGGTTGCAGTCGATTTTGCAGCGGCAGCCGCGGATTTCTTGCTTTTGGCGATATGTATCTGATAATTCAGGTCGAGAGCCGGGGCGCATCTTCTCGCACGCTCCGCGAGGACCTTCCAGTTTGTGTCGTTATCAGTTCCACGGTCAGGATTTCTCGCCAGCGGTGTGCGCGGAAACTATCGCGGCGAGTTCCAACACCCAGAAACGAGGTCATGCAATGATGCGAAGTCGACGAGTGATGCTGGTTTGTGCGCTGGGGGCGTTGTTCGGTCTGGTGATGGCACACGGCGCGAAGGCAGCGCCGGCGGACACGACAGCGGACGCGGTGATCGGTCAGGCCAATTTCACCAGCAACCAGATCAACCAGGGTGGAGCGAATGCCAGCGCGGCGAGCATGAATGAGCCGCGGGGTGTCGCGGTATCGCCGGTCGATGGGCGCTTCTGGGTGGCGGATCAGGCGAACAACCGCGTGATATCGTGGCCGAGCGCGACTGCGTTTACCAACGGTCAGGCGGCCGACATCGTGCTCGGGCAGGCGGATTTCAACAGTTCCGATCCGAATCGCGGCGGTGCGAACCCTGGCCAGAACACGTTGAGCGGGCCTCGTGGTGTCGCGGTTGATTCGAGCGGGCGGCTGTACGTGGCGGACACTGACAACAAGCGCGTGCTGCGTTTTGATCCGCCTTTTTCCAACGGGATGAATGCCGTACAGGTATTCGGACAGAACGGCAGCTTCACGACGGCGAACCAGGCAGCCATGAACGCGGCGACGGCGGACAACATCGGCAATGCCGAAGGCGTTGCGGTTGACGCAGATGATAACCTCTGGCTGGCCGACCGATTTCTGAGTCGCGCTGTGCGTTACAACACTCCGGCAGCCGGTCCGGCACCCGGTGGAGACACGACGGCGGACCTGGTCATCGGCCAGCCGAATCTGACAAGCGGTGACGGCAATCAGGGCGGAAACCCGGCGGCGAACACGATCAACCGGGCGAGCGGCTGTGCGCTGGATGCAGACGGGAATCTCTACGTGTGCGATGAGTTCAACCATCGCGTGCTGTTGTTTCTGGCGCCGCTGACGAACAACAAGGCGGCTTCGCGCGTTTACGGGCAGCCGGACTTTACATCGGATACTGCAAACAACGGCGGCGTCAGTGCGACGAGCATGAACACGCCGGTCAGCGTCGCGGTCGATCCGATTTCCGGCAACCTGTTCGTGGCCGACTCGATCAATAATCGAATTCTGGAGTTTGCCGATCCACGGAACGACAGCACCGCGGATCGTGTGTATGGACAGGGCGGCAGTTTTACAACAGGCACTCCGAACACCGGCGGTGTGAGTGCCGATTCCATCGCCGACGTCGGCGGCGTAGCTGTCGATGCGTTGGGCAATCTGTATGCCGGAGATCGTCTGAATCATCGTGCTTTGCGATTTAACGCTCCTCCGGTCAACGGAGGTGGTGGCAACGGCGGTGGTGGAAACGGCAACGACGAGGGAATTTTTTGCGGTCTCTGCGGGCCGGGCATGACGATGATGATGCCGCTTTGCATCGCGGGATGGGTTGCCATGCGGCGGACGAGTCGCATGCGACGAACGCGGCAAAGCTGATAAAGATGTGTGCCTGAACCTAGCCGATGGGTTGCAACTCGTTTGCAATCCATCGGTCTTTTCTTGCGAGGATGATTCCTGTCGTCGCAGCAGTTATGCCAGCGCTGGTCGTGCAGCGCCAGCGCCTGACGTCCCTGCTCCTCGCTCGTCTTCCAGAACCTGCTGATGCGTCGCCCGGTCCTCTCCGAAACGAACCAGCCGCGCCGAGTTAAACACGACGACGAAGCTCGATCCCGTGTGCAGCACCGCCGCCCAGATCGGCGAGACGATGTCGAACGCACCCAGCGACATGACCGTTACCACGAAGAGCGCGCCGAAGACGAGGTTCTGCATCACGACGCGCCGCGTCGCCCGGCTCAGCTTCACCAGGAACGGTATGCGCGTCAGGTCGTTGTTCAGCAGGGCGATTGACGCCGAGTTGATCGCCACGTCGCTGCCCGCCGCACCCATGGCCACGCCCAGATCGCCCGCCGCCAGCGCCGGCGCATCGTTCACGCCATCGCCGATGACCATTACCCGGTGGCCCTGGCCGCGCATCGTGTTCACAAGGTCGAGCTTCTCCTGCGGCAGACAATCGGCGCGGTATTCGGTACACGCCATCTCCGCGGCGACGCGGCGGGCCACGGCCTGCCGATCGCCCGTAAGCATGGCCACACGGCGGAAGCCCAGTTCGCGAAGCTCTTCGACGGCCTCTCGCGCCGCCGGCCGTGTGCGATCTTCCAGCCCGACCATGCCGACCAGCTTGCCATCGACGGCGACGAACAACTGGCTCATGCCTTCGGCTGCCCGTGCCGCATCGGCCATCGCGGCGGTGTCCACCCCGCGCTCCCGGAGGAAGGTTTCACGGCCGACCAGGACCTCGCGCCCATCGACCCGTGCAACGACGCCCTTGCCCGGCACCTCTTCGAACTTTTCTGTTGAGGCGCAGACGATATTTGCCTCGCGGGCCACTTCCTGCAGCGCCTTTGCCGCAGGGTGATTGCTGTGTTGCTCGGCCGAGGCCGCGAGCCGCAACAGCTCCGCGCCGTCGCCACCATCCACGGGGATCAGTCGCGTCACCGATAGGACGCCTGTGGTGAGCGTGCCGGTCTTATCGAATACTACAGCGGTCAGTCGGCCGGCGCTCTCGAGGTGTCCGACATCCTTGATGAGAATACCCAGCCGGGCCGCACAGGAAAGCCCCGCGACCATCGCCGTCGGCGTGGCCATGATGAGGGCACAGGGACAACTGGCCACGAGCATGGCAATGGCCCGTTGCATGCCGTTTTCGTCCTTGGTGAAGAAGAGAACGAGGGCAGCAAGCATGAGGACAACCGGTGTGTACCAGATGACATAGCGGTCGATGAGCCGCATGATCGGGATGCGCGTTCGCTCGGCGAGAAGAATCAGCCGCTGGACCTGTCCCAGCGTCGTCTCACTGGCTACCTTGTTCACCTCGATGTCGAGCACGCCGGTCAGATTGATCGTTCCGGAGAAGACGGGCTCGCCGACGCGCTTGTCCACCGGAAGCGATTCGCCGGTGATGTTCGCCTGGTTCACGGTGGAGTCGCCGGCCACGACCGATCCATCCGCGGGGATCACATCACCGGGGCGTACGCGAATCCGCTGACCAGGTCGCAGCGACGTTGCTTCGACGACCCGCTCTGAGGTTCCCTCAATGAGCCGGGCCGTTTTCGGTGTCAGCTTGACGAGTTCTTCAATACTCGCCCTGGCGCCGATGGCGGTCCGGGTTTCGATGAGTTCCGAAAGGAGCAGGAAAAAGCCGATGACGCCAGCGGCGCGAAAGTCGTTGGTGGCGAAGGCGGCGACAATGGCAAGTGCGACAAGCTCGTCCATGTGCATGTGGCCGCGGAGAAGATTGCCGATGGCGTGCCAGATGATCCGCGCTGCCAGGAGGATCGCCCCGATGACAGCGGCAAGGTCCATGTGGAACTGATAGAGGTAATCCTTGACGTAGTATGCGGTGCCGTCGGGCCGAATCTTCTCGACGAGTTCATAGGGACTGAAGAGCTGAACGTAGTAGCTGGTGAGAACAAGGAGCCCGCCGATGAGCGTCAGGATGAGCCAGAAGCCCGCCCACCGGGCCTGCTCTGCGGCATCGCCGTGGGCATGTTCGTGAAAATGGGAATGATGGTGGTCGTGATGATGATGATCGTGCCCCGGTGCGCCGTGATCGTGCGCGTGGGCATGGTGTTTGTCTTCCGCTGCCTGTACGCCGAAGAACTGGTGGGCCATGTTCGTGGTACCTGGTGCTGGTCGTGGGGTGGCGGGACTCTACGAGTTCCCGCGGACATCTACGCTGGTGGCACCCGATCGGTTCGCCGGGGCGGTCGCCGTCGGGCTCAGGGATGATATGTCAATGGGGGTGGGCTGCCAAGTCGGAGGGTGGCTAGCCCGCGCGGATGGTGCGGCCGGCAAGGCGTTGCGGATTGACGATGCCGCGTAGGTCGCCGCTGTTGAGGACGCGAATGTCGGACACGCCGTATTTCATCATCGCCAGGCGCGTCAGGCCGAGGCCGAAGGCGAAGCCGGTGTATTCGTGCGGGTCGATGTTGCCGTGGCGCAGTACATTGGGATGCACCATGCCGCAGGGCATGACCTCGACCCAGCCGCTGCGCTTGCAGGTAGGGCAGCCCGATCCGCCGCAGATTTCGCAGCGCATGTCCAATTCGAAACCGGGCTCGACGAAAGGAAAGAACCCGGGCCGCAGTCGAATGGTCGGTTCGCGATGAAAGACCTCGCGCAGGGCCAGTTTCATGAAGGCGATCAGGTGAGCGATGGAGATGTCCTTGTCGATCAGCAAACCTTCGATCTGGAAGAAGGTGTTTTCGTGGGAAGCGTCGATGGACTCGTAGCGGAAGCACCTGCCGGGTGCGATGACGCGCAGCGGCGGGCCGAAGCGCTGCATGGCGCGGACCTGGCAGGGGCTGGTGTGAGTGCGAAGCAGCCAGCCGTTGGTGAGCCAGAAGGTGTCCTGCGTGTCGCGCGCCGGATGGTCCGCAGGGATGTTGAGCGCTTCGAAGTTGAAGTATTCGGTTTCCATCTCAGGGCCGCCGACCACGGAGAAGCCGAGGCCGACGAAGACGCGCTCGACCTCGCGCTGCACGATGGTTACAGGGTGCAGCGAGCCGCGAGGGACGGACGGCGGCGGCAGGGTGGGGTCGAAGTCGGCGGCGAGTTTCTTTACACCTGTCAGCTCTGCATCGCGCAGACGGGCCTGCGCTGCGGCGAAAAGTTCTTCGACGGCCTTCTTGGTCTGGTTGATGGCCTGACCGGCAGGGCCGCGCTGTTCGGCGGGGAAAGACTTGATGGACTTGAGCAGCTCGGCGAGCGGGCCTTTGGAGATCTTCGATTCGGCGCCGCGCAGGGCGTCGATCGTTGCGGCCTGCTGCGCGGCGGCCTGTGCCTGCCGGGAGATTTCCGCGAGTTGGGTTTGCAGTTCGGCAAGTTCCATTGGATGCCTTCGGTTCGTCGGGCGGTAATTGATAACGCCGTTTGCCGCCGTCGGCAAGGAATCCGCGCGGTGGCCTCGGGCAGACGCGGACCATCAGGGGGAAGCCGTCAGCCGAGCGATGCGTTCTTCCAGTTGCGCGCGCTGGGCGGCAGTCAGACGGTGGGGCTTGGAGATGTGGATGCGCTGGTCGTCGAGTCGCAGGGCGAGGGAGAGTTGCTCGGCGGCGGCGCGGCGGGCTTCCGGTGCATCAGTGGCTGCGGCCAGCCGCTCGTAGAGATCGGCGAGGATCATCCGACGAGTGGGCGACGTGGGGTACGCGGCAACGAATGTTTCCATGGCGGCGATCGCCTTGCGCAGGTCGGTCAGGTCGCCGGCAAGCACGTAGCGCTGGAAGTGCAGAGTGGCTCGGTGCTGCCAGACGGCACTGTTGTCCCGATCTCTGGCATGTAGTTCATCGGTCAGCCGCAGGCCTTCGTCGACATGCCGCGGCGAGGCAACGCGGGCTGTTAACTGTTCGAGCAGCTCACTGAGGGCCGTGGCATCCAGTCGGTAGGCCTGCGCGCCATCAAGGTATGCGTGGTACGGCGTAGAGGCGACGTACTGCTCCCATCGTTGTGGCGCTTCGGACACTCGAGCAATTCGCAGTTGCTCGCCGAGTCTTGCGGCAGGCAGCACCAGCAACCATCCGCTGACTACGGCTGCCGCGATGAATGCCACGGAACAAATCGCGGTGACGTTCGTGGCGGGTTGTGCGGGTTTGCTCGCCTGCTGTCGATCGGTTGCACGCCAATCTTCCCGGACGAAACCCTCTCGCGCCGCAAGGGCGACGGCGATGATGGCGAAGAACGTGGTGGCCGCGCCGCCGTTGAACATCGCCAGGTCGACGCCGGTGTGCAGGACGAAACCGACGATGCCGCCGATCAGTGCCGGGAGGACTCGTGAAGGTTCCTGATCGGAGAAGTGTTTGCCGGCATTTTCCATCGCCAGCGCGGGGAAGAAGATGACCCACACGAACGCCGGAAGATGAAGAGTCAGCACGGCATAACCGCTGGTCGTCCTGCTGATGAGCAAGGCCCACCAGGCAAAGAACATTGCACCGATGCCGCCGGTCCAGAGGACGATGGAACCGGCAGCAAGCGAAGGTTCATCTGAACTGCGGAAATCGGTGTGCTGAGCACGGCGAGCCGCAGAGTCCCGCGTGGTTTGAAGACCGCCGGCACTGGTCAGGCGACGAGTCAGTCCGGTGAAGACGAGCAGCATGCCGATAAGGCCGAGGATTCCCCATTCGGCCGCGGCTTTTACCGGCCAGCTGTGCGGATCGTCCACGTCTTCGGGGCAGGCCGCATCCTTGTATTGGGAGAAGTGTCTCCCGAAATTGTCAGCGCCGATGCCGAGCCAGCCCAGATCGCCGATCATCGCTGCGGCGCCGCGCCAGTAGAAATGTCGAAAGAGCATCGACTTGCCGAGTGCCTCCGGCCTGGCATTGAGGGTGGTGGTGACGACGAGAGCCGCTGCCGCGCAGAGCAGCCAGATCAGGATCGCCGCCAGGACCGGTCGCTTTGACCACCCCCGTTGCCAGAGCATGCCGACTGCGAACACGGCCATCGCCACGCCGCAGCCCGTCATCGCACCCTTGCTCTGAGATGCAGCCAGGGCGATCAGTGCCGCCATCGTGACGATGCCTGGCGCCGCGAGCGACCATCGAGGTGCGCGCGACCAGCGCATTGCTAGCACGGCGAGGCCGCACATCACGATCAGAATGAGATAACTGCCCAGCACGTTCGGGTGGGCGAAGTAGCCGGTCACCGCACCGCTGCGGAGGCGCTGCTCATAATCGTGCAGGAAGCCGGCCTGATTGGAGGCGTCTTCCTGCTTCGAAGTACTGAGCAGTTCGTCGCGGTGCGCTTCGAAGTATCGGATGGTTTCCGGTGTTTCTACCCAGTGCTGATAGGCGCACTTGGCGGCGACCATCGCGCCGGTCGCCAGGATGACGCAGAGCGTCAGACGCAGGTGCCAGGGTTTTGTCAGGAGCCGGCGGAGGATAGCGATGTAAATGAGCAATCCGAGGAAATCCAGACTGCCGATGATGGCGAGGTGTTTCTGGCCGGCGCGGATGGTGGAAATAAGCATGGCGACGACGAGAAGTGCGGCACCGGCTTCGAGACCGGTCCATCGAGACGCGGCGTTTTCGGGGGTATGTGCACGGTTTGCGGATCGCCGCCAACGTGCCAAGGAAAGCATTGCGGCGACGGCGAGGATCAAGATGAAGATACCTAAGGTGGTTGCCGGTTGTGCACCGTCCGGCACGTCGACATGTCGGAACATCCGTGGCACTTCGAAGGTATGTGTTTCGGAGATCACGGCGCGCAGCGGTATCAGCGCGAGCAGCACCATCAGGCAGAGTCGTTCTGCGAGCGGTGCCGGCACGGCAGTGTCGTTCGGCTGCGCAGGGTGACGTTCGGGCTCGCTCATGTCTTTCCCGGGCTTTCAAGGAGTGCTACGAGCGAAACGACGAGCAGGGTCTGGAGGATGATCCCCCAGGCCAGCGGCCAACTCGCGCCGGGCAGCAGCAGCGCTGGCAGAGAGGTGACCAGGGTGGCGAGCCAGATGACGAGTACGGCCTGCGGGATGCTCATGCCGCGACGGATGAGGCGGTGAGAGAAATGTCGACGGTCACCGGTCCAGATTGGTACCCCGAGCCGCCACCGGAGGTAAATCACGCTGATGGTGTCGTAGAGCGGGACGGCCATGACCACGAGGGGGGCGAGCATGCCGAAGGGCCGTTGGCCCTGTTCGGGCGCGGCGAAGGTGGTCAGGATCGTGAAGACCGCCAGCAGCAGGCCGATGACCATGCTACCCGCATCGCCGAGATAGATTCGCGCGGGGTGAAAGTTGAACGGAAGGAAGCCAGCGAGGGCGCCGACGAGGAGCCAGCAGCACAGGGGGACGAAGAGTTGACCGGCGCCGGCGGCGGTGGTTGCGAAGACGGCGGCGGCGATCATTCCCACACCGGCGGCGAGGCCGTCCATGTTGTCGAGGAAGTTGAAGGAATTGGTGAGGGTCAGCATCCAGGCGAGGGAGAGAAAGACGGAAAGACCGTAGGGCAGATGGGACATGAGCCGCAGATTGCAGCCGACAACGAGAAATAGAGCGATGAGAAATTGCCCGAGGAATTTGAGCGCGGGTCGCATGGGTCGGGCATCGTCCGCCAGACCGAGGATGCACATGGTGATGGCGGCGAGTGCGATGCCGGTGGCGACGTAGTTCCTGCTGACGATGCCGTCGAGATGAACGCTGACAGAATACGGGAGCCAGTCGGGCGGACCTGCCGCGAAGGTATTGGCCACGGCGATTGCAAGCAGGATCGGCAGCAGCACGGCCAGCGTGACGGCGATGCCGCCGCCGAGGGCCACGGGATTGTCGTGGGCTTTATGTCCGCCGGGCAGGTCAACGAAGCCGCGCGCGAGCGACCATCGCCGGACTGCGGCCGTGCCGACGGCCGACAAGAGCGCTGCAGTGAAGAAGGCGGCGATCGGAAATATCGCTTTCGTGGTCACTTCGAGTGGGTCGCATGGGCCATCGTTTCGCGCGGGTCGAATCGAAGCGGCACCGCATCGGCGCATGCTATTGAAAGCGGCACTGTCCGTCTATATGCTACGGTTGCCACACCGCGAGGGACGCGTGAAGAAGGAACTTCGAACGAAACTGCGAGCTGTTCTTGCGGCCCTGTCCGCGGCGGAGATTCAGGAAAAATCGCGTCGGGCCGCTTCGCTGCTTTTTCAGCAGCCGGAGTATCGCCGCGCCGAGATCATGATGATCTATCTGGCCCTGCCGCACGAGGCCGATACAACGCCGATCGTGCTCCAAGCATGGCAGGATCGCAAGAAGGTCGTTGCGCCGCAGGTGCTGTGGGAGAGTCGGCAGATGATGCCGGTCGAGATTCGCGATCTCGACGAGGACATCGGCAGCAATCAGTTCGGCATCCGTGAGCCGATCCGGGGTCTTCCGATCCCGGTTGGGCTGATTGATCTGGTCATCGTGCCGGGGCTGGGATTTGATCCTTTCGGGAATCGGCTGGGTCGCGGCCGAGGTTTTTATGATCGCTTTCTGAGCAAGCAGGAGTTTGTCGGCGTGACCTGCGGATTCGCGCTTGAATCACAGGTGGTGGACTCGATTCCGGCGGCGCACCATGACGTGAAAGTCCGCATGCTCGTGACGGATGAGCAGGTTCGACGTTTCGATCCTTGACGAAACGGTCCGGCCGTATAGATTCTGACTCAAATTGCTTGATCGCCGCACGCGATCCGGGCACCAGCGGTGCGAGAAGCCGCTCGTGATTAATGCGATGCGCGCGAGTTCACCCTCACTCAGAACGGAGAACGCTGTCGTGGCTTTATTCAGGACGAATCGACCCGGTTCATGGACGATCCTCTCCGCGGCGGTGGTGATTGCCGCTGTATCCTGGGGGGCCTATGCGTGGCGACACGCGCGGCCTTCGGGGACGGCGGACGACGCGGCGCAGCTTGCCGAAAGCGGCAACGCCATCGATCAGGAATCATTGGTTCAGCTTCGGGCGACGCGTCCGGCGCGTTCCGCCGTGTTTGACACATCGTCTACGGTCGAAGCCGCTTCCGAAGCGGATGAGGTCGTGGTGCGCGAGCCGGAAGGCGTCTCGCGCGCCGTGACGGCCAACGTGCCGCCGTCTTCCACCGAGCCGGTGGAGATGACCCTTTTGCGTCGCAGCGTGACGGATGGGGTGGCAGATGGTGATGCCGCATTTGGTGGCTCGCCGTTGCTGCGAAGCGCGAGGGCTGCTTCCGCCCGCGGCGAGCTGGTGGTGGCTCGCAGGCAGCTGACGGAGGCCCTGCATGCCGGGCTATCGGCGGTCGAAGAAACGGATGTACGGCGCGAGCTGACGCGAATCGCCGACGCGTTGCTCTTTTCTCGTGCGACGAACCTCACAGACCCGCTGACGGACGTACATGAAGTCGCACCGGGCGATTCACTGTACATGATCGCTCGGAAGTATCAGATCACGGAGGACCTGCTCGCCTCGATCAACGGGCTGGATGATCCGAATCGACTTCGTGTCGGCCAGCGGCTCAAAGTGATCCGCGGCCCCTTCCACGCGGTGATCAGCAAGACGCATCATCGGATGGACCTCTATCTGGATGATGTGCTGGTTCGGAGCTATCGCGTCGGACTGGGCACCAACGGCGGCACGCCGACCGGTAACTGGGCGGTGAATACCAAGCTGAAGAACCCCGACTGGACCGACCCGATCACGAATCAGTATTACCTGGCAGATGATCCGGACAACCCGATCGGCGAGCGGTGGATCGGTCTCGAGGGGCTGGCGGGCGAGGCCGTGGGCAAGGTGGGATTCGGCATTCACGGCACGATTGATCCGGCCAGCATTGGTGAGAACATGTCGATGGGGTGCATCCGACTGATCGCCGAGGATGTGGCAGCGGTCTATGACCTGCTGGTAGATCGGCACTCGCGCGTCGTGGTAGAACCGTAGGCGTCGGCCGAAAACAACGACTCTTTGCCGGGCGCTGGCATCACCAGTCGGTTCGTTCCAGTACCAGCATCACGTTCAGCAGCTGACGGCGCTTCGCGGGCAGTTCATCATCCGGACCGCCGAGCATGTCGCCGGTCGGGATGCCGGGGAACAGCTCCGATCCGCAACCGCTGAAGGCGCCGAAGGCGCCATAGCGCAACGTGATACGAAAATCATCGGGCACCAGTTCCGTCAGATCGACATCCGGGAAAGCGCCTGCGTCGGCGAGTCCCTTGCGAAGCAGATCGGTGATTGTGATGGTCATCGTGCCTGGAGCGGGCGGTGTGAGCACTTTCAGACTCGGCAGGCGCAGCGGACCGCTGGCGCCTTCGTCGCGCGTTTCGGGGTCGATGCCCGGCGCAAGAAAGCCGGCGAGTGACCACCAGACGGGCGAAGCGCGAAGGACCGGGTAATAGGCGCGGGGTCCCCGGATCGGCATGGCTTCGTGAGGGATGCGTCCCTGGCCGATGATTTTATCCTGCCAGAGTATTTCATACTCGTCGTCGTCGTCATCACTGAATGAGATGCGGATCGGCGGCAGCGCGAGCGTCAACCGTCGCGGTGTGATCCAGCGACCTGTCATCGGGCTGGGTCCTTGCATGTCCGTTGCTCGAATCTTGGTCTGAGTCGTGGTCACGGCGATGGCGAGTACGCCGTATGTGCCGTCAACGATCTGACCGCGCCGCAGGTTGATGCGTGCCAGTCGGTCAGCCCGTTCCTCAACGCTGCGCGCACTGGCCAGCCGCTGCTGATCCTGTGGACTCATGTGGCAGATGCGGAAGATCCACTGTCGGATTCGCGCTGCGACCGGCGCCGGAGCACGATTGACGAGAGCTTCCATCTGTTCGATGTGGACGCCGGCCTTGAGCGCGGCGCTGAGGCGCCATGCCTCTTCAGGGGTGTACTCAGCGGCACGACGATCGAGGTAGTTCATGATGGTCTCGGCAAGCTCGAAGCATCTTGGCTGAAGCAAATGACCTGCCAGGGCGACCGTGGCATCGAGGTAATAGAGCCGGGAGGAATGCAGCAGGTCGTTCAGGAGATGGTTGCGGGCGGCGGGATCAAGGCCGGGGGCCAGCAGGCATTGAGCAGCCTCATCGGCGTAGCCGGTTTCGAGCAGAACGCTGAGCGCTGCCGGGCGCAGTTCCACGGGGCCTTCGCGCGCGGCATCGGTGATTCCCCGGAGCAGCGGATCGTGCGAAGCCGGATCGACCATCAGCGGGAAGGGGCCGTGGTTGATGCTCCGCTTGTCGCCGACACCATCGCTGCCGCGGTGAACCGAACACTCGACGCCGAGGTGCTCGCGCCGGTACATCAGTTGAGTGATCAGCAGTTGCCATGCGGCGATCCGCTCCTGCTCGGTGCCTTTGAGAGCATCCTCCATCATGCGGGCGAAGCGCTTTCCGTAGACACTGTCACCGAGGTTGATGCCCTGGAGCACTCTGAGGAAAGCGGTTTTTCGACTGGTCTCCTGCGCGGCGGTTCGTGATGTGGGAACATCCAGCGACCACCACTGCGAGAGAATAGCGGCTTCGATGTCCTGGGCGTTGAGTTCGAGGGATTGCGCAGCGCGGGCGACTTCCTGGGCCATCTCCGGCCGGGCGGCGAGAATCAATGCCTGGAGCAGCCGGGCGGCCGAAGCGCGATCGCTCAGTTCGCCGATGCGCGTCAGGGCGTAGCGCTGGGCGGAGGCGGATGCGTATTCGAGGAATTTCCAGTCTGTGACGGCGGGGGGCAGCGCCAGCAGGATGTCGATCGCTTCGGAGCAGACGAAGGAGTCCTCCGATGCGAGGACGGCTTCGAGCAGCCGCGCAGCACAGTATGCACAGGGGCTTGGTACAGGGCCGCCTCCGCCGAAACGGGTCTGGTCTTCTTCGCTCGTGATCTCCAACGGGCGCTGACAGACGCGGCGCCACCAGTGACTTGCCTGTTCAAGTCGCAGGGCGCAGGCCGTGATACGAACCCAGCTCAACTGCAGATCAGCTTCGGCCTCTGTTAGCATTGATAGCGCCAGAGGTGACGGTGATGGATCGGACTTGTCGATGCGCTCGCAGAAGTACTTCCAGACGGCAAGTTGAATCTGTTCTTCCGCACGGCCACCGGCACGGAGCATGGTCGGATCGACGACGTTCGCCCAGCGATTGAGACTGGCGCGGGCATCTGGATCAAATCGGATCTCGAGTTGGCGTCGGATTCTTGCCAGCCGCTCGATCGCAAGAGCAGCCATGGCGGGTGAAGACCCCTCGGCGAGTCGCAGGGCGCGTGTCACGGCCGGTGTGGCGGACCATGGCCAGTTCTTCTTGCGTCGGGCGTCGGGGGTGTCGGGGAGATTTTCGACGACTCGATCAGGCGAGACGATGCTGGCCTGGCGCAGAAAGTCGAGGTCAACGGTTTCTTCGCCGCCGTCGGCCCATTCGATTTTCATTTCAGATGCGTTCTTCGCGACCTCAAAGACGGCAATGAGTGAGCCGTTGGCCCTCTCGGTTGCAACGGTGGTCTTGATGCGCGGCTGGCGAGCGCTTCGACCGGTCCGACGCTTGTCAGCGGCCGGTGCCTCCGGAGTCCGTGGTCCGAGGTGATTTCGCAATTCCGCCAGCGTGCGGCCGCCTTCTCCCGTCTTGAGCAGGAACCGTTCGTAGACAGGACCGCGAAGATCGCTGGCGGGCCGGAAGCTTCCATCGCGGATTGTCGCGGGCAAGAAGCCGTAAAAGCCGCGGGCGTCGCGGCCCTTGAAGGAATTGCGTGAGAGATTGCGGACTTCAGATTCGCCGGCGGCAGGTTTTGAAAGCCGATCGGGTTCGTAACGAAGCGGAAGAAGCAGGAACTCCATTTCAGGGTCGGCAGCGACGAGGGTTTCATCGTCGCGAAGTGTGTCCGTGAACAGCGAACCATCCAGCGCCGGGGTCAGGTCGATGGTCATCCATCCTTCGAGATGAACGCCCCAGGCGAGTGCGAGGGAGCTGATGTCACTCTGTGTTGCATCGACGCGCCAGGCACGCCGCAGGAGCCGTGCAGCTTCGTCCTTCAACCCGGCGCGATGTGCCCAGCGAGCGGCTGACAGCAGGCCAGCCGCGTCATCCGGTGCCAGTGCTGTGACGCGATCGCGAATGGTGATGAGATTACGGAACCGGGCGAAGGCGGTCGTTGCAGCGGATCGCTTCGAGGTACTATCCGGCCGGCTGACAAGCGGTGTGTCGCCCAGTTTGCGGTCGAGCGAAAGGGCGCGGCGCATCGCCCGGCGCGCGAGTGTCTCGTAGCCGGCTTGATAGTATGCAGCACACCAGTTGACGAGCCGTTCCGCGTCCTTGCTCGCCTCGATTCTTGCAATCTCCTCGATACCCTGCAGATGTTCGGTGATGTCTGCAAGTTCGATCGTCAGCTCGCGTGGTCCGGCTGGATCACCGGTGAGGACACGCAGCACAGTATCTTCCGACTTGAGGATTCGGCATGCGATAGTGCGGCCGTCTTTCGTGAGGAGAAGATCGGCGCGGGCGGAGGACGATCCGAAGGTTACCGCAAGGATTCCAGTCAGAAGCAGCCGGGATGTCAGAATTCGTCCGGGCATGGTGCCTACCGGAGCGGGTTTGTTGTTCGTTACGATGCAATGACGACCGCCGATTATCTTACGGTTCCGGCAGTGCCTGAATCGTGCGCCGCTTTCACATCTTAATCCATTCGACGCCCACCTGCCTAACTTTTGATTTGTCCCTGGCCTCGGGCTGCCGGTCGCTGTCTGCGGGATTGCATCGGATATAGGATGTGGTTATGAAGCTGCCGACGCCCCTCCATCTCTGGTCTCTCTCTCCCACTCGGGCAGTTTCGATGCAGAAGAGACTGGCTGCTCGCGTTCACACGAGCGCACTGTCAAAGGATGTGCGGCTTGTCGCCGGTGCGGATTGCGCGTTCGTCGAATCTGATCGCATCATCGCCTGTTGGGTCGTCTGGGATATCTCCGACGGCACGCTGGTCGAGAAGCAGCATGTCGTTCGAGCGGTGCGGTTCCCGTACGTGCCGGGCTTGCTGAGTTTTCGAGAGGCACCGGCGCTGATTGCCGCCGCGCGCAAGCTGCGAACCGAGCCGCATGTCTTCATGGTTGATGGACACGGATTGGCGCATCCGAGGCGTTTCGGACTGGCATGTCACCTGGGCCTGTTCCTGGGTCGGCCGACCATGGGGTGCGCGAAGAGCCGGCTGTGCGGTGTGAATTGCGACCCAGCGGATCGACGAGGGGCAATTGCATCGCTGACGGATCGAGAGGGGGAGATCGGACGGGTGGTACGGACGCAGCGCGGCGTGCGGCCGGTGTACGTCAGCATCGGGCATCTGATCACGCTCGACGATGCGGTGCGACTGACCCTCGAGTCTTGTACAAAGTTTCGCCTGCCTGAGCCGACCCGCCTGGCGCATGCCGAGGTTTCCCGGCTGCGGCGCAGCCTGTCACTTGAGATCGCGTAGCACTTGGAATCGCACAGGTCATTGAATCACGGCATACATGATCGAAGCAGGATGTCTGAGTCAGAACTTGAACCCGTACTGGACGTAGAACAGGTCCGCGTCGCGGTCGGAGCCGGTGGCACGGATGAAGTTGTTCGACCAGAAGTGCGAGTAGCCGAGCAGCAGCGATGAGTGCCGGTCAATGGCCCATTGGATGGTCAGATCGATTTCGTTGCCGATGTCGTGTCCTGCGCCGCCGTTCGGGGCGCGCCGGACCGGGACGCCGCCAGCGTTGTAGAGGGCGTCGCGCGTGCGATGGTTCCAGAAGGTGTACCATGCCAGCCGAGTCGTGACGGTGTCGATCGGCTTGAAAGAAAAGTTAATGTTCGTCGCCAGCAGGTTTTGAAGGCCGAACAGATCGAGATAGCCCCAGTGGGCATGACCCAGCGGAAAGAGCTGGTTGAAGGTCTGATGCTTGCCATCGGTCGGGTTTCGGTCGCCGGAGCCGAAATCAAAGCCGCCGCCGATACGCGGGCTCATGGGCAGTTTGGCCGTCCAGCCGCCTTCCAGACAGCTCATCCATGCCTGGATGCGGTCACCTGCGAAGTTGCCGAACTGGTGGGCGAACTCGCCGTCGTAATCGAACTGGTTTCTCTGGCCACCGAGGCGACTGCCTAAGGTATAGAGCGACTCGTCGCCGACGCGACCGTTGGCATTGGTGAGGTTGCCGGTGTCGCGAAGGGCGAGAAAGTAGTTTTCGATGTAATGGTCGGCGATGCCCTTGTACTTTGAGTAGATGCCATAGAAGTGGGCCTCCTCGCGATACTCATCGGGCTTGCGATTGAGCCCCTCCGAGAGGTCGATGGGGACGGGGCGCATGTAGAAGAAATCAATGTCGAACGGATCGCTTTCGTAGAAAAGCTTGACACCGTCGAAGCGCCGCCGGGTGTTGGCCCAGTCCAGCGGGCTGATAAGCCGCTGTCGGCCGTAGAGCAGCTCCTGCCTGCCGAAACGCACGGTCAAGGGTATGTCCTCGCCGAGAAATCGCAGATCGAGGAAGAGTTGCTGGAAGTCCCAGCGATTCTCCATGATCGGCAGGAGTGGAAGATCACGGTCTTCGACAAACGCGCTGATACCCTGGAAGAAGACACGGGCCAGCTTTCGATAGCGCAGGTCGGTGTGGATCAGATAGCGGTGAAGCAGAAAGGTATCCTGCGCAGGCTCACGACTGCCGAAGGTCGTATTGGTCTCCGCCTCCATGCGCGCTCGGACCTCGCCGCCGATGCTCAGCGTGAGGTCTTCTGTCAGGTGAATCCACTTGATCGGGTCGAAGATGTCCGTTTGATAGCTGCCGGGCGGCCCGTCGAGATAGCTGTAGTTTTCGTCGTAGCGAAGGTCGAGGTAGCGCGGCGGAGGCGGCGGCTTCGTGTCTGACTGCGCTGTTGTGGACTGTGAATCGGTGGACGGTTGCGAGGTGATCGGGTCCGCGGCAGCCGATGCCGCGATGCGGCTTTCAGCCGCGATGGCTGCGCAAATGCCTGCGAGGCATGCAAGCACCCGTCGAATGACGCGCGTCGCGCATCGCCTGGCACCGGACATCCTGTTTTGACAGGAATTGGTCATTTCACACAGGCAGACCGATGGATGTCGCAATGTCCTCAAAAAACGGTACGAGGAAAACTGAGAACAGCATGTTGATGATGGCACTGAGAAGCACACCAATGCTGTTGATGAAAACCGTGATGAGCTGGTCACCGGGTGACATATCGCAGGTACTCCTTCGATTCAGGACTTCGATACGGATCGACGGGGCTGCACATCAACCGCCGCCATTTGCTCTAGCAAATTCCGTGCCGTCCATGACCGGCACATGGCACTGCAGACATCGCGTCCGCTCCGGGTGGGAGCAGCGTATTTCTTCCCGCGCCGCCGGGCCGGTATGGCAGGCGAGGCAATTCTCACGCATGAACACAGGGTGAGGCAAGACCGGTGGGGCATAATCGTGAAAGCGTCGCCCGCGGCGCAGGTCCTGTCGGAGGGGCAGGAATCCGCTTTCCGCGAAGAGCCCGTTATCCTCCAGATAAACATGGCACTGTTCGCATCGTTCGAAACCGCCGCCATCGGAGCCGGACATGTGCGGCATGGGCGGAGCGAAGCCCATCTCACCGAACTGGATGCCTGTCTGCGTGTGGCAGGATGTGCAATGGGCCCCCATGCGCATGTGCGGAATGACCGGCGGAGCGCCGTCGTAGGCGCGTCGTTCGGCGCGGGCCTGTGACCATCCGGAAGTTGTCTGGGCGGGACGGTCGGCCGGTGCTACCTTTGCTGTCGGCGGAGCGTCGCAGGCGATCGCTGCGAATGCAATGCCGGCCATCGTCGTCGTCGCCAGACGGCATAGCCATGTCGCAAGCCGCGACGAAGCGACGGCTAAGCTCGTTCGATTCGGACGGCGCATTTCTTGTAGTCCGGTTGCTTGCTGATGTTGCACATCGTGTCCAGAGTCAGCAGGTTAATCAGCTTGTTCTCATCGAAGAACGGAACAAAGACCATGCCGCGCGGTGGTTTGCCGCGGCCGTCGACGACGACGCGGAGTTTCAATTCGCCCCGGCGGCTAATGACGTTGACCCAGTCGCGAGGTTTTACGCCCAGCTCCATCGCATCGGCGCGGTTGATCTCCACATAGGCGCTGGGCATGGCCTGATGGAGCTGCTTCGTGCGTCGAGTCATCGAACCGGTGTGCCACTGCTCTAGCACGCGGCCGGTGCACAGCCAGTAGGGGTAGTCGGTGTCCGGTACTTCGGGCGGCGGGTGGTAGGGCCGCAGCCAGAAGGCGGCCTTCTCGCCATAGCCCTTGGCCTTGTAGAAGTGAACACCTTTGGCTTTTTTGACGAAGGGATCGTGGCCGGCGGCGTAACGGTAGGTCGTCTCCTTGCCGTTGACGACCGGCCAGCGGAGGCCGCGTGTTGCACGGAGTTCGTCGTAACTCGCGAGGTCCTTGCCGGTATCGAGCGTAAAGCTTCGATACTCCTCGTACATCGGCTTGTGCCAGTCATTCTCCGGCCAGGGAAACAGATGACCCATGCCCATGCGCTTCGCGACCTGCATGATCGCCCACGCATCCTCCTTCGCTTCGCCCGGCGGGTCGATCATTTTGTCCCAGTGCTGGGTGCGGCGCTCGGTGTTGCCATACATGCCTTCGCGCTCCACCCATGCAGCGGCCGGCAGGATCAGATCGGCCACGTCGGTCGTGGGTGTCGGATAAATGTCGCTCACCACGATGAAGCGGCCGTCGCCCGGCGTGCGCTGGAAGCGGTTGAGGTTCGGCAGTGTGACCCATGGATTCGTGGTCTGGACCCACAGCGCCTTCACGTCGCCGCGCGTCAGTGCGCGGAACATGTCCACGGCATGATAGCCGGGCTTCGGATTGATCGTGCCCTCCGGCAGGCCCCAGATTTTCTCGGCCTTGGCGCGATGCTCGGCGCTGGTCACCACCATGTCTGCGGGCAGGCGGTTACACAGCGTGCCCACCTCGCGGACCGTGCCGCAGGCCGCGGGTTGTCCGGTGATGGAAAAAGGGTTGCTCCCCGGCTTGCTGATCTTTCCGGTGATGAGGTGCAGGTCGGTGATGAGGTTGTTCATCCATGTGCCGCGGTAGTGCTGGTTGACACCCATGCACCACAAGCTGACCGTACCGCGGCGCGGGTCGCCGTAGATCTCGGCCAGGGTTTCTATCTGTGCGACGGGCACACCGCTGATCTTGCTGACTTTGTCGGGCGTGTAGTCTTCAAGGAACGCGCGGAGTTCTTCGAGCGAGCTATCGCGCGGCTCGTCTTCGAAAATGTAACGGTCGGCCTGATCGTCATAACAGCCGTAGCCGATGCGGGCCACGTCTTCGATGCCACGCTTGAAGACGACGTTTTCCTCGATGAAGGCCCGGTCGATTCGGTCGCGTTTGAGCAGCAGGTGGAGGATGCCATTGGCAAGAGCCAGGTCGCTTCCGGGGGCGAACTCGACGTACAGATCGGCATGGTCGCTCGACGCGGTACGTCGCGTGGCGAGGTCGATGATGCGCGAGCCGGGCTTTGTTCGCTTGCGTTCGAGCATGCGGGAGTAGAGGACCGGGTGCATCTCGGCGGCGTTGTGCCCCCATAGGACGAAGTCGTCTCCGTAGTCGAAGTCGTCGTAGCAGCCCATCGGCTCATCACTTTGAAACTGCGTGATAAAGCCGCTGACGGCGCTGGCCATGCAGAGCCGGGCGTTGGGCTCGAGGTTGTTGCTGCGCATGCCGCCCTTGACCCACTTGAGCGCAGCGTATCCGTCGAAGATGGTCCACTGGCCGGAGCCGTACACGGCCACGGCATCTGGGCCGTGTGCATCGAGGGCGGACTTGAATTTCTCCGCGATGAGGTCCAGCGCTTCATCCCAGCTGATGCGCGAGAGTCTGCCGTCTGCGCCACGCCGCATCGGGTATTGCAGACGATCCTTCCCGTACAGGAGTCCCGGCAGGTGATAGCCCTTCACGCAGAGCAGGCCCTTGTTGACCGGGCTGGCGGTATCACCACGAACGGCCATGACCCGGCCATCCTTGACGCCGACCTCCACGCCGCAGCCAGTGCCACAATAGCGGCACGGCGCTTTGTTCCAGGTCAGATCGGCAGGATACACGCTGGCCGTCTGAGTTGCGGCGATCTGTTCTGCTTCTTGTCGCTGATCGCACGAGAAGGCGACGACACCGAATGCGCCGGCACCGCTCGTGCCAAGCACTTTGAGGAAGGTTCTGCGGCCGAGTTCGTTCATGCGCATCCCTCCTCAGCACCGGGCATCGCGCCCTGTTTGATTAAGTACAACACCATCCGCACCGGCGTCTGCGTGCTGATGCTGTGCGGCAGTTTGGGCGCCATGTGTATCCATGCACCCGGTCCGACCTTGATTCGCTCACTGCCGAGCGTCAGTTCCGCCTGACCTTCAAGAAAGTGCAGGACGGCCGGCATGGTTGCTGTGTGCTCGGAAAGCTCCTGACCTTTCGAATACGTGAACAGGACGACCTTGAGGGACGGATCGTCGTGCAGGGTGCGCGTGAGGATGCCGTCGTCCGGGAAGGGCTGATGCGACATCAGATCGTCGATTCGGATAAACGGCATGCTTTGCCGGGTGGTCATGGCTGTTTCTCCCCAATGAGCAGGATGGCCGACATGTGATTTTCATACTTGCGGAAAATACGGCGCATCTCAAAGACACGCCGTCGGGCGTCCGGCATTCTCAGGACGTTCCACGCAAAGCGAATGGCCCTGACGAGGCCTTCATCGCGTACGATGCGCCCCGGTTCGAGCAAGTGCATCGGCGCGGTCACTGCATGACGAACGGTCAGGCCGCACATCTTGAAAAGCCGCGACCATTCGGATTGCGTCAATGGGCGGACGCCGTGGTGGATGACCTGCGACAAATCCTGGCCGATGGCATCGATGGTTTCCTGTGCGATGTCCTCCGGCATCAGGGAGATTTCATGGATGCCGTAGCGACCGCCGGGCCGCAGGAGGCGCACGGCTTCGCGGACGATCCGCTCTTTTTCATGCGGTGCTTGCATGGTCAGCATCGCTTCACCGTAGACGACGCTGGCGCAGCCGTCCGGGAGGCCTGTCGCCGCGGCATTGCCCACGACGCAGCGATGAGACGCATCCGACAGGTAACTTCGGACGATGCAGGCAGCGTCTTCGTCGCGTTCGATGGCCGTGTAGGATCGCGGTCGGCGTGCGAGCGTCATCTTCGCGGTGATGCCCAGGCCCGGCGCGAACTCGACCACGTCATCGGTCTCGCCGATGTTCAGCGCGTCGAGCAGCTGGTGCGTCAACTCGAGGCCGCCGGGCCGAAGCACACGCTTGCCCAGCCGAGCCAGCAGCCAGTGGCCCGGCATTTTCTCGGCTTTCATTTCCGCGCCGGGAGTCGCGTGCTCGTCGTGAAGGGTCGTCATGGTACGTCGCCCAACGGTAAGACCGCATCGATGACTGCTTGCCTACTCTCAACGATTCGATGCTTCATCAATCCGCAATCCGAAATCTCAAATTTCAAATCCCATATTTCAAATTTCAGATTTCAAATCACGAGTCATGGAATCTGAAAACCAAAACTCATTCTCCACCCGCGTATCTCAGTGCCCGATCCGGCTCCTTGTGTTCCAGCCATTGGTGCTCGGGACGGGCGAGGATTTCATCGATCACCTTGTTCACAGCCGTGGCCTGTGCCTTCTTGCCCTCTTTTTCGGCATGGGCCGTGATCTCGCGGGCCTGCGGGATGAAGTGCATGTAGAACCGTTCGGCCACTTCGAACATTCCGTGCCAGTGCGTGTAATCCGGCGCCATCATCGACGCGCCATGGCGTGCCCGGCGGCCTTCGTGGTGCCAGAGGTAGAACCAGGTCCATTCGATTTCCTCGTCGAATTGTGCCGCGGTGATGAGGCCCTGTTGCTGGAGGGCGTTCATGATCGCCTGGCCGGGCTTGGCGAACTTCTCGTTGTAGAGGATGACGAGATCGTCGTACTGTTTGTAGAAGGCGTTGACGTAATCCGGCGTGTGGCAGTGCAGGCAGACATCCTTCATCCGGCTGCGCTTCTGATCCCACGTGTCGGCGGTCAGCGCGGCGCGTTTGATCGGATCGGCTTCGGTGACGATCTTGCCGTTTACGTCGGTATCGAGCAGCAGACTGACCGGAGGGCGATTGGTCCAGCTTATGCGGATGCCGGGGTCGTGGGTGACCTTGCCATTATTTCGCGTGTGGCCGGACATGTGGCAGGTAGCGCAGGTGGGGGCCTGTGAGTAATCACGGCCGAGGACCCACTGGGTCGAATCAAGGTTCATCTTCTCCCGAAGATCGCGGAAGGCGACGCCGTGTTTGGATTCTTCGTAGATTTCCTTTTGCGGGTGGTCCGGTCCGAGGTGGCACTTGCCGCAGTTCTCCGGCTGTCGGGCGCGGCGCGGCGAGAAATCGTGACGGCTGTGGCAGGCGCTGCAGGAGCCGAGTGAACCGTCGAGGTTGATGCGACCGATACCGGTATTCGGCCAGGTGCCGGGATGGTACTTGGGCTTGCCGCTTTCGTCTTTGACGATCTTCGCCACGGCGTCGAGGTTGGTGGGCTTGCCGTCAGGGCCGGGTTTAAGATCGTCGACGGAAATCTTGCCGCCGTCGGTGGACAAGAGGGCCACCTTGCTGCCGTGGCACTGCATGCAGCCGAGAAAGGCGCTGGCCATGCCGTTGACGGTATCGACGGATTGCATGCCCGGCGTGGGCGAGTGCGGATTGAAGAAGCCGCGCATGCCCTCGACGGTTTCGGCAAGGTAATTATCAAGCGAGGCGAGGATGTTTCCACCGGCGGCATGATGACTGCCGGCGAACTCGGCGGCCTCGGTCGGGTGGCAGCGGGCGCAATCGCGCGGTGTCACGACGGTGGCAATGTGCACACCATAGTGATCGAAGCCGTCGGGGTCGCCTTGTTCGGCGATGTGGCATTCGACGCAAGCGACACCCTTGGCAGCATGGGTGCTGCCGCGCCAGTGATCGACGATGCCGCGTGTGGATTCGTTGTGGCAGGTGATGCAGTCGCGGCTGGACTCGGGGACGATGGAGAGCAGGGTGGACATGGGCATGTCCGCAGGGGTAAGCCCCTTGCGCGTTTCCATCTCGGCGACCATGATCAGGGCGACGCACAGGGCGACGCCGAGCACGAAGACGATGATGCGTTTGGTATTCAACGACATGCCGTCATCCTCCGACGCGAATGAATAATCAATAAGGAACGTGTCAAACGATCGCTTCCCACACGGTGAAGATCAGGAAGAACAGGAACGCTACGATGCCGACATAAACGCCCAGGTCTTTTTTCGGGGCGATTTTTTCGAGGAGCATGTCCACCCATGGCCACAGCACGAGCAGCAGGAGCATCGCCCCGGTGAGAAAGACGGCCGTATTCAGGCCGGTCAGCTTCAGCAGGCGAAACTGGAAGAAGAAATACCATTCCGGCTTGATGTGGTCGGGCGTAACCAGCGGATTGGCCGGCTCGCCGAGGCGCGCCGGGAAGACCAGCGACAGCAGCGTCAGCAGAAAGAGCAGCAGCGTGCCGATCATCAACTCGCTGATCAGGTGATCGGGGAAAAAGCTGAAGGGTTTGTCCTCTCCCTTGCCTTCGATGAAATGCCCATGTCGCGCCATGCCGTAGACGATGCTGATCGTCAGGACAACGGCGGCGATGATCCATCCGGCCGTATGTGCCTGTTCGCCGAGGGCCAGGTCGAAGACCAGCTTGCCGAGGGCGAGTGTTCCCACGAACAGCCAGATCATCAGGCCGTACATGTGGCCGTTGTGCATCAGAACGGAGGAGGTGGCGAGGACGACGGCGGAGACGATCCAGAAGATGCGGGAACTCTCGAGGGTCAGTTCATGGGCGATCAACTGGACCGGGAACGGATTTCGCACGGCCATGATCATCGCGCCCAGCGCCGCGAGCGCGATAAGCAGGGCCAGAAGCTTGACACCAAAGATGGACCGGGCCAGCGGACGGGGAGCGGAAGTGGATACCTGGCGGGGATCCTCGAAGGAAAGTTCCGAAACGCCGTGAATTCGCAAGATGGCGATGTGCAGTCCGATGAGCAGCACCATGGTCACGGGCAGAATGCCGACGTGCAGGTTGTACATGCGGGTGAGGGTGTTCGGCCCGATCTGTTCGCCGCCTTTCATAAACGTGGCAAGAGCATCTCCGATGAAGGGCGTCGTGGCGGTCAGTTCCGTGGCAACGGTGATGCCCCAGTAGGAGAGCTGTTCGTAAATGAGCGAGTAACCGGTGAAGCCCATGACCAGGGTGCACATGAGCAGACCGCAGCCGACGAGCCAGTTGAGCTGGCGCGGATGTCGAAAGCCGCAGGAGAAGAAGACACGGCACATGTGCAGGATGACCGTGATGATCATGAGGTTTCCGGCCCATTTATGGATGCTGCGGATGAACCAGCCGAAGGAGACGTTACTGGTGATCGCAGCCACGCTGTTGTAGGCGTGATCCGGCGCGGGGACGTAATAGAAGGAAAGCAGGATGCCGGTCGTCAGCTGGATGAAGAACAGGTAGGCCGGTGTACCGCCGAGGGCGAACCACCAGCGCTTGATGTGTCCCGGGACGGGTTCGTTGGTGACTTCCTGCACCCGACCCCAGTCGATGGGGAGCATCTGCCAGAGACGCCCGCGGGCCGATTGGGTGTGCTGCGGTGCATCATGCATGGCCGGATTCTCCGGAGACGAGCACATAGACCCAGCCGTTGTCTTTGTTGACCTTCACCTCGAAGGTGGAGAGATTTTTCTTTTCATGGGCCGGCGGGCCGGAGACGGCGATGCCGTCCTTGTCGAAGACGCCGTTGTGGCATGGACAGAAAAATCGATTGTTCGCGGATTCCCAGTGAACCTTGCACCCCAGGTGCGGGCATACGCTGGAAAGTGCGCGAAAACCGCGAGCGGGGTCGTCGGGGACATCGGCAACTCGGGCCAGGGTGATGCCTTCGCCGCGAAGGTCCTTGAGAGTGCGGCTGGAGCCGACGGGCAGCTCGGCGAGGGTGCCGGCGAAGAGCTCTCGACGCGGGGTCTTTCGATGGAGCGGCACCAGGTAACGCAGGAAGTGGAAGAGACCGAGCCCGTAGCCGGCGACGAGGCCGAGGATCATGAGGAAGTTGGAAAGGAATCCGCGACGGGCTTCGGCCGGCGTTTCGCGTGGCAGGGGGCAGGCCTGTGGCATGTGGTCGGACATGTGGACCTCAACTCCCGATCGCAACGCAACGTGCAGCGGGATTAAAGTACAATATCATAGGAATATCTGTTTATCTCGCAATTCCCATTCCGCGGTTGTTTTCATTTTCCGCTGCGTTTTGCCCTGCGGGCGATTCGCCGGGTAGTACGGATTGTTGTCAGATTTCTTCGACGGGTCGGAGATTCGATCAAATCAGCCAGCATCGTTTGCTCCAGCATGCGTCGGTATGAGGACACAATTGGTTTCCAGTGATCATGGACCGGACAGGGGTGTTCGTCACTGCAACGTGCCATGCCGAAGGGGCAGCCGCCTAAAGCAGTCTGGCGATCGAAAGGGCTGACGATCTGAGCAAGGGAGATGGCAGCGGCAGGTCGCTTCAGGACAAAACCGCCGCCGCGGCCACGTGTGGAGTTAAGAAGACCGCTACGGACTGCCTGTCGCAGGATGACTGAGAGATACTGGCGCGGCACTTTTTCAGATCGCGCGATCCGCGAAGCGAGGACCGGCCCTTCGGATTCTTCCCGTGCGATGAGCACCATGGCCCGAAGTGCGTATTGTGCGGTCAACGAGATCATGGCTCGGTTCGGGTCTTGTAATTCACATATGACTAGCGCCGCACGATCGTCGCAAGTAATGGACGGCATTGTAACTCGACTTCTTGGTCTGCAAAGCGGGCTACGGACAAATTAGCTGTGAATTGTCGGTATTGTCTCCCCCGTGCAAGTCGCTTAACGAAGTCTTGCATGCAGCACCTGAAAATCGGTTAAACTCGCGTGGGTTCGGCCCGGAAGCTGCGAGTCGTTTCGCTCATGTGAGCGAACTTTTCGGGCAATTGTCATATTGATCACTGAGAGGTTTGACGCCATGAACGCCTTGAAGACTCATTCCACTGCTGTGGCGACGGTCATCGCCGCCGCCATGATTACTTTCGGGCTTATCGTCAGCGGCCAGGGGCGGCTTCTGGCCGGTGATGACCAGCACAAGCACCACGCCGACGCACACGCCGGTCACGACCACGGTCATGGTGATACGGCTCACAACAGCCCGCACTGGGGCGCCCCTCACTCGATGCATCTGTATCTCTGCGCGTTTCACGTGGCCAAGGAGCGGCCTTCGTTCCAGATTGAGGCCCATCATTACTGTGCCCCGCACGGCGACATTCATCAGTGCGTGATTTACGACGGCAAGGGCGCCGGCGCCAAGCTCCTCGGCGTGGAGTACTTGATCAGCGACGAGCAGTATCGCAAGCTGCCGGATTCGGAGAAGAAGTACTGGCATCCGCACGCGTATGAGATCATCTCCGGTCAGCTCATCGCGGCCGACCTGCCGAAAGAGGGCGACGATCTGTTCAAGGGATTGATCACGAGCTGGGGCAAGACCTGGCATACGTGGCCGGACCCGACGACGGCCATCCCGACCGGCGAGCCGCTGCTGATGTGGTCGGCAAACGGCGACGGACAGATTAGCCCGTCGCTCATCAGCAAGCGGGACGCGCAATTCGGTATCTCGACAGATGCGATTCGCGAGCGGCGCAAGGCATTCGGATTCGCCATGCCGAACGTCGCTCCGCCCAAGTCGATCAACGATCTGGGCCGACAGTGGACCAGCAGCGGCTCGGACACGCCGACGAAGCTTGACGGGCGATAGCTCGGAAGAGGTACAGCGTCAGGCCTTTTGCAGCGCGGTCGCCTGCTCCAATTCGCGGATGACTGCTTGCATCGCCGTGGACATCGGAAGGGCTCGGAGCTGGCCGAGTGTCAACCACCGCGACGGCTGTGGAGTGGCCGAATTCTGCCTGGTCTTAGCGTCGTTTCGGCAATCTTGGCTGTTTGATTCGAAGCGAAAGCCGACGAATTCGATTCGCCGATGACTCAGCACGCGCTCCAGCTTGCAAAAACGAATCGGCTGCGACGCGCTGCGCTGACGCGCGTACTGCTTTGCAAGACTGGTTGCAAGGCGCGCAGGAACGGTATCGTCGGCGACGGCTGTCGGCAGCTCCCAGAGTCCGCCCCACAGTCCATTCTGCGGACGCTGTACGGCGAGCCACCTTCGGCCGCGTCGCACGGCCGCAACCACGTGTACCTCTTTTGTGACCTTGGTCCGCTTTCGTTTGAACGGCAGTCGTGCCACGGCACCGGCAGCAAGGGCACGGCAGTTTCCGTGCAGCGGACAATCATCACAGCGGGCCGCGCTCCCTGGTAAACAGACGGTGGCGCCGAGTTCCATCATCGCCTGATTGAAATCACCGCACCGCTTGGTCGGGATCAGGGCATCCGCCCAGCCGGTAATCGTCCGCTTCCCGTCGGTGCTTGTCACGTCCTTGGGCACGCCAAAAAGGCGAGAGATGACACGGATGACGTTGCCGTCGACGACGGCGGCGGGCTCGTCGTACACGATCGATGCAATGGCAGCGGCACTGTAGGGCCCGATACCGGGGAGCTTCAGGAGGCCTTCGCGGTTTGAGGGAAACTCTCCACCCAGCTCTTCCACGATCATCTTCGCTGCACGGTGCATGTTGCGGGCGCGGGCGTAGTAACCGAGACCCGCCCAGTGCCGCAGGACGTCATCGAGCTTGGCCGCGGCAAGCCGGCGCACGGTGGGAAACGCTGCGAGGAATTTTTCGTAGTAGGGCAGGGCCGTGGCCACCTGGGTCTGCTGCAACATCATTTCACTGATCCAGACGCGGTAGGGATCCTTCGTCCGCCGCCAGGGCAGGTCGCGCCGATGACGATCAAACCACGACAGTAATCGACGGTGCATCCGTGCGGCCTGCGCGGGTGAGATTCGACCGGCAGGTTCGTTGGTCCGGGGACTGGGCATGCTCCTGATTGTACGCGGTCGGGCAGCAGGAGGCCTCCGCGTGAGAAGTGACCGACGGCATCGTAAGCCCTGGAGGCAGGGGACACGGGTTGATGAATTCCGGCCGATTTGCCCGCCTGCCGTGGTTCGGTCGATGAAGGGATTATTAGGTTGCAGGTGAAACTGCGTACCGGTTGCGGCGCTTGCTTCCGGCATATAAACTTCGACTCGCTCTGGCGGGTTTCCGCCAGGCCACTGGGGGACTGTGAACGGTTCCCCCGGCTACGTAAAGTCGGGCTCGCCTTGTTCTCCTCGCCTGTAGGGAGTTGTTACGAATGTCTTCGATGTGGATTCGACTTTATCGTTGGCGCAAACGTCTGATGCTGGCAGCAGCGGGCATGCCGGTGATGATGACAACCGGCGGATGTGATCCGTTCGCGCTGAATCAGCTCATTGTCCAGCAGCTCGCCAGTGCGACGTTCAGTGTTTTTGTCGGCTCGATCCAGCAGGTGCTGCTCAGGAACTTTCCTTCTTCGGACGTGATCCAGATCTTCCTCGGCGGGAATCGACAGCCGTTTTTCCCTTTGTAGCCCCGGCTGTGTTTCTGAACGTGGGATCTGCTGCGTCTATTAGCATGAGACACGAATTTACGAACGAGATCTGATATGAGTGATCCAAAGCTTCTCAAGTGTTATCGACTGGCCCGGCGCGTTGCCCTGATTCTCGCGGCGATGCCGCTTCTTCAGCTTTCGCAGTGCGCGACCGGCGTCAGCCAGGTTTTTCAGACCGCGGCTAACAGCGCTCCCTCGACGGTCTTCAGCGTGCTCAACAGCATCATGCTGCTGCCGCTGCAATACCTGCTGACTGGAGGGAACCTCAACAACATGGGTCAGTTCTGATCGCCGAATTCGCCGCGGCCTCGGCTTACTCGATGAGTATCCCCGCGTAGCCGACGGCGTCTTCGGAGGCGGGGTACCCCAGCGACGTCAGCACTTCCTCACTGGAGGTGTGCTGGAGGAGCGTTGCGCGCCGCGCGCCTGCAACCTTAC
Organism: uncultured Planctomycetota bacterium; assembly: GCA_900696465.1. Taxonomy (GTDB): domain Bacteria; phylum Planctomycetota; class Phycisphaerae; order UBA1845; family UTPLA1; genus UTPLA1. The sequence goes on along the minus strand of CAADGE010000030.1, from coordinate 14,026 downwards.
AGGCCGCCAGCGTGGCGGCGATCGCGCCGCCGCCGCAGGCATTTCGATTCGTCACCGCTTCCTTCACCGCTTCGCGCTCACGCAGGTTCAGCATCAGGTCAATCATTCTCCGGTCGTTGACGTTCTTTGCCCATGTGAGCCCCTCGCGACCCGAGCCATGCGGCGTAAAGCCGTAGGCCGGGCCGTAGTGCGTCAGATCGGTCGAGCAGAGGAAACAGGCGCGGATGCCGAAATTGGCACAGGTGCGGCCGATCGCCGCCCCGAGATCGGCGGCCTGCTCCGTAACGGGCACCATAATGGGAACAATCGGCACTCCGGGCGACAGATGCTGGAGAAACGGCACTTCGACTTCGATGCTGTGTTCTTCCTCGTGCGCATGAGGGTCGCTTTCGAGCAGGCCGCACTGTCCGCAGAGCCGATCGACGATCCGGGCTTCGACATCCGCAAGGCCCAGGGGTGTTTCCCACGCGCCGGATGGAAAGACCGCCGCCCGGCCGACGTGCAGCACGTGTATCGCGCCGAAGATGATGTAGGCATCGATGGGGGTCTGTTTCATGCGATGGGCGATTTCCCGGAGGACGCCAGCGGCTACCGCCCCGCTGCAGATCCAGCCGGCATGTGGAACAATGCCCCCGAGAATGCGCTCACCGGATGTTGCGTCCTGTGGGGGCGCAGCGGCGGCACGAAGACACTCCTCGATACTGGAGTTGCAGGCCGATCGTTCTCTTGGATAGAACCTGCCGGCGACGGCCGGCTCACGGATCATCATGGCAGCACCGGACAGCGGATGCGTTAGAAACATCGACCGCTTCCGGGTGATTATAGCCGGCCCGGCTGCGCGCACAGCCATCCGTCGTCTGCAACAGCCTTACGGCTGCGGGTGCAAGTCGAATGGATGGTCAGTCGTCCAGCAGATCGCCTGCGAAGTCTCCGGCGTCGAGCAGAACATCTCCGTTGCCGTAGTCTGCACAATTGATATTGTCGCCGACGTCGGGGATGCCGAGGATGACGCGCATGAAGCCCGCGATATCGAGACCGTCCACGAATCCGTCGTCGTTGATGTCGCCGAGCAGATCACAGTAACCGGGGACTTGCGTGGTAAGGGATGCCGATGGTCCGGCCACCGTCTCAATGTGGTTCAGGTTCCTCGCGCGGACGACGAACGTGTAGTGTGTGCTGGGCTGCATGCCGGTCAGGGTGCGATTGCCCCACGCTGCATCAGTCTGCCATACGGCTGTGGCACTCGGAGCGCCCGCGGCATCGGCATACTTGCCTTCCCAGTTGGCGTCATGAGGCGAGGTGGCCACACAGAGGATGGCCAGCTCGGTGTGCGCCGGATTGGCGCCGGCATCCGGGTTGATCTTCATCGAGGCGCTCGAAGGATTCGCCAGCGTCGGTACGGAAGGTGCGACGGCCAGCGTGACCGCCGAGTTCGGCGGGCTGTAGGTGCTTGTCTCGATGCCCATTCGGTTTCTCGCCTTGGCGCGGAACTCGTACTGAGTGTTTGGCGCGAGATTGATGGCCGTGTCGCTGGTTACCTGGATCCACTCCTGAATGCCGTCGTTTCCGCCGGGGGTGGTGGATTCAAAGAGGATGCCGGACAGCTCGACCTGATAGAAGCTCGGGAGCGGTGCGATGAGCATCATCTGGATGCTGCTGTCGGTGATCGTACCGAAGGAGATCCCGGCCGGCGTATCGATGAAGGTGGCGGTGGTGTAGTTCTCCGAGTAGTCGCCCGTGTTCGGGCCGGGATGCGGAGCACTATCTCGAGTGCGCAGGCGGTAGGTGTAGTAGCGATTCGGCAGGAGGCCGGTGTCGCTCCACGTGCGGTCTTCCTGGAAGAGACTGCTGGGGCCACCGCCGCTGCCGCCGCTGAAGAAGTTGAACTGGTACAGGATCGGCGCCGTAGCATCGCTGGCCTCGGCAGCAGTCATGGTGATGGTGTTCGTGCTGATCGGAGTGGGTGGCACCTCGAAGGCGCTGGGATTGGGCTGCGGCGGACTGATGTCAGCGCCGACGGTGATCACGGCAAGGTCAATGCGATAGAGCTGCGACGTCACGCCGGAATCGGCTTTGCTGATGCGGATGTAATAATCGCCGGGGCTGCCGGGCAGTTCGACATCAGTGACGGTGGCCGATGCGCCGGGTGCGTTGGCGTAGGCGCCGGCAAGAAGCGTGGTGCCGTTGGAAGCGTAGATTTCGATATTGAGCATCGCCATCTCGCGGCTGTCGATGATGTTAAAAGCACAGCAGTTGCCGAGCTGCCCTGAGCACTGCTGCGGACTGTTGTCGTAGATCCGGCCGACAGGGGTGACCGTGGCAGTCGCCGTGGATTCGGCGATGACGGTAAAGCGGTACCAGTCAATGTCGTTGTTTCCGTCGATGCTCAGCAGCGAGCCGTTGGTGACGGCCGGCAGGGGCGTCGTGCCAATCACGATCGGCGAGCCGAAGATGACGTTGCCGACGTAGGTGGCCTGTGCAAACGTGTTGTTCGGTTCGAATGCGTCTCCGTAACCTCGATGGACGGCACGGATTTCGTCGTGCTGCGGCCCGTCGAAGCCGGTGTTGAGGAACGGCTCCATCAGCCAGAGGTTGTAGATCGGGCAGATGTGGGAGAAGCCCAGGCCGTGGCCGTGCTCGTGCATCAGCACGTTGCGGAAGAAGCGGTAGTTGTTGGCGGCCTGAGAGCCCCAGGACTCCGACCGATCGAGCACCATGTCGCCGGTTGGCGGGAAGTAGTTATAGGCGAGAACGCCTCCACCGCCGTCGATATCGATCATGGCGATTCGCACGTCGCCGCGGGTCGGGCCGCCGGCGGTGAACCACGCGGCGCCGTCGTCCCAGTCCACACCCGGAGCAGTCACGCGCGTATAGCTCATGCCGCTCAGTTCGGCCCAGCGGCTGAAGGACTGCTCGATGCGGCTGATCCACAACGCCCGATTGCCGAACTGGGCATCGAGCCGGCTGAAGAGTTCGCTCGTTCCGCCGTCCACTGACAGGCCGTCGGGCACGAGACTCCAGGTGAGGGTGAGCGGCTGGCCTTGCAGGCCGCTGCCACCCCAGCGATTGTTGTCGTTGAACTGGTAGCGCGCGTAGGGATTCAGCTCGGGGACCAGTTCCCACAATCGCGACATTCGTTCAGGGTCGGTACCCTCTTCATAACAGAAGATCGGCGGAGAGGCCGCGTACGGGTTGCCGTCCACAATCTTCTTAACGCGCGTGGCGAGTCGGAGGGTATCGAGGTCGATGGGTTGATCCATCGTCGCCGCGCGGGCGAGGATGTCCGGATCGAGGTCTGATGTGTCAATCTGCACCGTCTGGGTATCGTCGCTGGAGCAAGCGGATGGCGATTCGATAGACGGTGATGCAGACGCGAGGTCGGCCCCGGCGGATGAATCAAGCGTGATCGCTGACGGCGGCGGATCAATCGGATGCGCGCGCTGCTCGACGACGGCGGTTGCTTCTACGCTGGACGAGGATCGATCAGGTGTATCGATCGAGATGAACCAGTAGCCGCCTGCCGCCAGGATTAAGAGCCCGATCGTTGCCGCACGAATCGAAGACATTCTTTACGCTCCTCCATCGTCGCGTGGAGATCACGAATTGATCTCGAGCGCGTGCTGCTCGCGGGCCGCCCATCCCGGAGGCTCGCGCGGTTGCTGTCTGCAGTTTCGGTAACGGCTTGGTCGGCAGGCCTGTTCCCGCACTCGCGCTACATTTGCGAGCGACTCCCGAAAGCGGATGATCGGAAGTCCTTACCAGTATACTTTTCCGGGCCTGTACAGGTCAACCCGTCGATGTTTTCGGGCCTTGAGGCCACGGATACCGCACGGGGGCCTCAAATGAAGAGGTTTACGTTGGCGGTGGCAGAGGCATCGAGGTAGGTCCCGACGCCGCCGATCTCGATCCCATCGATCAGTTCATCACGGCGGATGCCCATGACATCCATGGACATCGCGCAGGCCACCAGCCGAACGCCGCTACGCCGGGCCAGTTGCATCAGCTCGTCGAGCGTCGCCACCTGCTTGCGGCGCATGGTCTGTTTCATCATCAGGGTGCCCATGCCGGCCATGTTCAGCTTTGACAGGGTCAGCTTCGCGGGGCCGCGCGGCATTATCCAGCCAAGGAGCCGATCCATGAGCGGCTTGCCTTCTGCCTGCGGCGCATCCTTGCGAAGCACGTTGAGTCCCCAGAAGGTGAAAAAGAGCGTGACCTTCTGCCCCATCGACGCTGCGCCGTTCGCGATGATTAACGCCGCCATGACACGATCGAGATCACTCGAGAAAACAACGATCGTTTTGTCCTTAGCCAATTGCGAGGTCGTGCCACTCGTGCAGGACGCCTGTGGCGGCGCATCGGCCTGCGAAGACCCGCTGTGTTTGCGGATCGTCGCGACGTAATGACCATTCTCCGGGCGGACTTCGACCAGCTCGTTGCCGGTCTGGCGGCACCAAGCGGGGATGTCTGCGGCGAAGCCCGGATCGGTCGCGCGGACGCGCAGCAGGTCGCCGTCGCGCAGCGAAGCCAGCGAGTCACAGATTGCTACGATCGGGCCGGGGCACTGCTGACCGCGTACGTCGAGTTCCGTGCTGGTTGCGGACGCTGCCGTTGTTATCGTCGAGGGTGCGATGCCCGGCGATGCCGTATCCGTCTCGTCGCTCGAAGTCGATCGTGCCGCATCGCGCATCACCGCGCCGCCTTGCGGTGTTGATCCTGTCGGTGTCGTGCCTGCCGCGTCCGGATGAAAAGCGCGATACGTCTTTATGCCGCCGGACAGATTGCAAACGTCGTATCCCAATTGCTTCAGAATGCGCGAGGCCGTGTAGCCGCGAAGGCCGACGGCGCAGTAGGCGATGATCGGCTTGTCTTTTGGCAGTTCGTGATGGCGGGCGCGGAGTTCGTCGATGGGTAAATGCATCGCACCGGGGATCGCGCCGGCGTCATGTTCGGCCTTCGTTCGAACATCAAGCAGCACGCCGTCAGGGAGCTGGTCGGCATGCACGATCTTCGTGTCGCCGCGCAGTACGTTTGCCGCGACAAAGCCGGCCATGTTGATCGGGTCCTTGGCCGCACCGAACTGCGGGGCGTACGCCAGCTCCATCTCTTCGAGGTCATACACCGTCAGCTTCGCCTGAATCGCCGTCGCCAGGACGTCGATCCGCTTGTCCACGCCCTCGCCGCCGGTGATCTGCGCGCCGAGCACGCGGCCGTCCGCTCTGGCGAAGAGCAGCTTGATGGACATCTGCTGTGCGCCGGGGAAGTAGCCGACGTGATGCGCCGGGTGGATGTACACCTTCTCGTAGTTGAGGCCAGCTCGCTTGAGCACCTTCTCGCTGGCACCAGTCATGCCGACGACCAGATCGAAGACGCGCACAATGCTCGTTCCCTGCGAGCCGCGGTAGACGCTCGCGCGTCCGAAGATGTTTTCCGCCGCGATGCGTCCCTGCCGGTTCGCCGGGCCAGCGAGCGGGATGAGCGTGTCTGCGCCGGTGACGTAGTCCTTTGTGACGACGGCGTCGCCGACAGCGTAGATGTCGGGGTCGCTCGTGCGCATGTGCTCATCGACAACGATGCCGCCGCGCTCACCGATGGTCAGCCCCGCATCCTGGGCGAGCTTTGACTCCGGCCGCACGCCGATTGAGAGCACGACCAGATCGGCGGAAAGTGACGCACCGCTCTTGAGCTTGACACGCACACCCCCGCCTTCGTCGTCGAACGACTCGACCGCGTCGGACAGATGGAGTTTTACACCGTGCAGGATGAGCTGCTGCGCGATGATGCCGGCCATCTCCTTGTCCAAGGGCGGCATCACCTGATCGAGCAACTCGACGAGATGCACGACAAGCCCGCGACGGCTCAGGTTCTCGGCCATCTCCAGGCCGATGAACCCGCCACCGACGACGATCGCGGCTTTTGCTGCTTCCGCGGCCGCCTTGATTCGGTCCATGTCGGGCACCGTGCGGAGCGTATAGATCTTCGGGTGGTTAATGCCCGGCAGCGGAGGGCGGATCGGCGCGGCCCCGGTGGAGAGAATGATCTTGTCGTAGGGTTCGTCGTAGGTCTGTCCATCATCGAGTCGTCGGACTTTCACGACTTTCGCCGCGCGGTCGATGGCAAGGGCCTCGGTGCGCACACGCACGTCGAGCGCATGCCGCGCCTTGAGCGAATCGGGCGTATGCAGCAGGAGCTTGTCGCGCTCGGCGATCTCGCCGCCGATGTGATACGGCAGGCCGCAGTTCGCGAAGGAAACATACGGTCCTCGCTCGAAGACCACAATTTCGGCGTCTTCGGAAAGCCGCCGTGCTCGTGCTGCGGCGGTCGCTCCGCCGGCGACACCTCCGATGATCACAAGCTTGGTTTTCTTCGTCATGGTGTATGCTCCTTTTCTCGTAGCGATCGTTTCTCCACTTAGAGCGACCGACGTACCTTCCAATCGAGGAAGGTATGAGTTCAGTCAGTTCGTCAGGTTCCATGCCGCCGGATGCAGTCGAGGATCTTGAGGGCGCTGGGGTTCGAAACCTTGTAATAGACCGTCTTGCCGTCCCGCTCGGCGGCCAGCAGGCCGTGAGAACGCATGAGGTTCAGGTGCTGGCTGGTAGCGGCCTGGGGCAGGTCGAGTCGGTCGGCCAGCTCGCCGACGGAGAGCCGTCGGCCATCGAGCAGTTCGACAATGCGGAGGCGGTGCGGATGGGCCAGGACACGAAAGGCGGCGGCACATCGTTCGAGAACGCCGGGGGGGATTTCGGGTCTGGCCGGACGTCGGGTCTTCATATATTCATCATATCATGATATTATGATATGTCAACATAAAATCCGGAAGTGCCGACCGATGCGTCACTTGCGAATCGATGCTGGTATCCCCGGCGTCTCCGCCGGCTTGCGATCCTGGCCGTTAATCCACGCCGCAAAACAGGAAAAGATGGGCCTGTGGATTGATTCGGCGCAGCCATTTCGGATAAACTGGGGCCTGGTGGCAGCGCGCGAGTCCGATCGGGTGCTACCCGGAAATACCTGTCGCTGCGCATTCTTACAGGAGAAGGAACGATGATCCGCCACGCCTATCGACCCGTCGGTCTGACGCTGGTCGCAGGAATGATCCTGCTGGTCGCCGTCCCGGCCGGAGCGAGCTTGTTTGTTTCCAGTGATGTCTTCAACGTCGTCGGGGAGTATGACCCCGTCACTGGAAACCACCTCAGTGCCTTCGCGCCTTCAGTCAACGCCAATGGCCAGCTCGGTGTCAAGCTCAACGACACAGGCGACCGGATGCTCGTCGGCTCCTTCGGCGGCGGCGTCGATGAGTTTGACGCGAACACCGGCGCTTACATCAAGACTTTCAACCCCGGCGTTGCAGGCGGCACCCAGTGGGCCGGCCTTTACGCGCCCACCGGTGGCGTGTACATCGGAAGTTGGACGACCAACGATATTCGCGAATACGACGCTGTGACCGGCGCGTTCATCCGCGTCGTGACGCCGGTCGACGGGCCTGCGGACATGCGCATCGGCCCGAATGGCAACCTGTACGTCTGCTCATGGGGCGCCAGCTATGTCACGGAGTTTGATGCCGTCACCGGCGCGTTCATCGCTCAATTTCCGCAGCCGGCCGGGCGGACAAACGACCTTGACTTCCTGCCGAACGGTGACGTGCTTGTGACTTCGTGGATACCCGGCAACGGCAACAGCCGGGTCTGGCATTACGACTCGTTGTACAACCTGCTCGGCTCGTTCAATAACCCCGGCTGGGGAAACACCCACGGCATTGAGGTCAGCCCGTTCGATGGCAATATCTATGTTGTCGATGGCGTTACCGCGCAGGTACACGTCTTTGACCCAGTGACGTTTGTCGAGCTGGACAGCGCGTTCTTGAATCCCCACCCTGGTGGAAAGATCGTGGACCTGGCGTTTCGCATTCCCGAACCGGCGACGCTCGGATTGATGCTTCCGGCGCTGCTTCTGCTGCGGCGAAGGCGATAGCGTCGGAGGGCACATCGTCCACGAACCTGGAGAGGTGTGGAGATTCGCTTCGTTGTCACGTTGAGGAATCGATACGCAGGCCGACTCGCATGAAACGCTGTGCGATTGCGAAATGCCGCCGCGCAGCGGATTCATGTGAAATTTAACTGGAGGAGAAACCATGAAACTTCGAGCTCTTCGGCCGATTCACACGCTGCTTGCCGCCGGAATGATCCTGCTGGTTGCCGTCCCGGCCAGCGCGAGTCTGTTTGTTTCCAGCGACGTCTTCGACGTGGTCGGTGAGTACGACCCCATCACTGGAAATCACCTGGGTCCCTTCGTTTCCTCCGTCAATGCAGCCGGCCAGCTTGGCGTCAAGCTCAATGCTGCCGGCGACCGGATGCTCGTCGGCTCGTTCCAGGGTGGTGTTGATGAGTTCGACGCGATCACCGGGAACTACATCAAGACTTACAACCCCGGCCCAAGCGTCGGCACGCAGTGGGCCGGCCTTTACGCCCCCACCGGCGGTGTCTACGTCACAAGCTGGATCACCAACGACGTGCGCGAGTACGACGCGGTTACCGGTGCCTTTATCCGCGTGGTCACGCCGGTCATGATGCCATCGGACATGCGCATCGGCCCCAACGGGAACTTGTACATCGGTTCCTACGGCGGTGGCTACGTTTTGGAGGTTGACGCCGTTTCCGGTGCGTTCGTCAATCAATTCTTCCAGAACCCCGGGAGCCGGACAAACGATATCGACTTTCTGCCCAACGGTAACCCGCTCGTAACCGCAGGCGGCATGCCCAGTCTGGTCTATCACTACGACACGTCGTACAACCTGCTCAACACCTTTGCCGGCACCGGCTGGGGCCCTCATGTCCATGGTATCGAGGTCAGCCCGTTTGATGGAAACATCTACGTCGTAGACGGCATCACGGCGCAGGTACACGTTTTCGACCCGGTAACCTTTGTCGAAATGGACAGCGCGTTTCTCAATCCCCACCCCGGCGGGAAGATCGTCGACCTGGCGTTTCGCATTCCCGAACCAGCGACGCTGGGGCTGATGTTGCCGGCGCTGCTTTTACTGCGGCGGAGACGGGCGACTGCGGCTTATGGTCGCTGATTCGTGCGCAATTGTGAGGGATCTTTAATCGCGGAACTTGTGTGCGCACTGCGCCGACGGGTCTCGGGCTCGCATCAGAAGACCGGGTAAATCAACGGGGCAAGGCCTGCGCCGCCGAGGGCGATGAGGATACCGATGCCGGCTGCGGCGATCAGGATCGGCAGCAGCCACCACTTCTTGTTGTGCTTGAGGAAATCCCAGAACTCGGCGACAAGACCGGGGCGCGCCTCGCCGGCAGCGCGGGAAAAATCGCCCGCGTTGTCTTGCGTGGATTTGTTCTTATCTGCGGCCATGTGCTGCTCCCGAGGAATGATTTTATCGAGTCGAATCGTACACGTCCACGTACCGCACGTCGGTCGGCGGCCAGATCACATTCTGTTCAGAACTGACGAAAGTAGCGGCGGACATCCTCCGGCGGTCTGCGGCGGATCCAGTAAGTCGGGGCCTGCGGCTCGAACCGGCGATTCATCGGGTCTTTGCCGATGAGCTTAAAGACCAGCGCGATCGGCGTGATGACCAGGAAGTACAGTGCGAGCATCACGATGATGGAGACCACCAAGCCGACCGGGTAAAAGACGACGGTCAGGGTAACGTAGAGCGGGTGCAGCCCTCGGGGGAAGATGACTGCGAAGAAACCGCAGTACGCGGCCAGGGCCAACAAGGTGTAGAACGTCGGCTGCACGGCGGCTTCCGGCAGCAGGAAGAAGGCGATGCGGTGCTTCCATTCGACAAGGCCGGCCAGCAGCGCGAAGAGGACAAGCCCGCATAGACCGAAGGTCCGCAGCATTTTCGGTGTCGGTTTCCAGTCGATGTCGATGACGGCCATGGCGTCTAATCCAGTTGGAACTGGGCCAGGTAGCGTTTCACTTCTTCCTGGCTGATCTCCGGCTGCTCGTGCTTGTACATAACGAAGTTCTCGACGACCAGCATGTCCATGTCGCAGGCCATGAAGCAGCGATACGCATCCTTCGGCGTGCAAACGATCGGCTCGCTGCGGACATTGAAGCTCGTGTTGATGATCACCGGGCATCCGGTCTTTTCCTTGAAGCGGCGCATCACCTTGTAAAGCCGGGGATGACGCTCGGGGTCGACCGTCTGCACACGGGCAGAGTAGTCCACGTGGGTGATGGCCGGGACGACGGATCGCTGCTGCTTGAGTTTTTCAATGCCGAAAAGGGAGTTCACGTTTCCGTTGAGCGGGATTCGTTTGTCTTCACGGACCGGCGCGACCAGCAGCATGTAGGGGCTGTCCTCCTGCGGCCGCATCTCAAAGTATTCGTGAACGTCCTCCCGCAGCACGCACGGCGCGAAGGGACGGAAACTCTCGCGGAACTTTACCTTGAGGTTCATCACCGACTGCATGGCCGGCGATCGGGCATCGCCGATGATGCTTCGGCAGCCCAGCGCCCGCGGGCCGAACTCCATGCGTCCGCAGACATGGCCGACGACCTTCTCCTCGGCGATGGCATTGGCGACAAGATCAACCAGTTCCGATTCGTTTTCGATGTAGTGATACTTCGCGCCGCAGCGGTCGAGGATCGTGCGAATCTCGTCTGTCGAGAAACTCGGCCCGAGCAGCGAACCCTCCTGCGAATCGAGATCAGTCCTCGGCTTACGCGGGTTGTTCAGCAGCTGATACCAGACAAACAGGGCCGCACCGAGGGCACCGCCCGCATCGCCTGCGGCGGGCTGAATCCAGATTCGATCGAAGGGGCCTTCACGGAGGATGCGACCATTGCCGACGCAGTTGAGGGCCACGCCACCGGCGAGCACGAGATTATTCATTCCGGTTTCGCGGTGCACATGCTTTGCGGCGCGGAGCATGACTTCTTCGGTGACCCATTGGATGGACGCGGCGATGTCCATCTCGCGCTGCGTGAGATTGCTCTCCGCCGGGCGCGGCGGTCCACCGAAAAGTTTGTGGAATGCCGGGCTGGTCATCGTCAGCCCCTGGCAGTAATTGAAGAGCTTCATATTCAGACGCAGGGAGCCGTCGGGCTTGAGGTCCATGACTTCGCGGAGGATCAGGTCCTTGAATTTTGGTTCACCATAGGGAGCCAGGCCCATCAACTTGTATTCGCCGCTGTTGGGCTTGAAGCCGCAGTAATAGGTGAAGGCCGTGTAGAGCAGACCGAGCGAGTGCGGGAAGTGCATTTCGTGGGTGATGTCGATCCGATTACCGTGACCGCTGCCGTAGCTGGCGGTGGCCCACTCGCCGACGCCGTCGAGCGTCAGAATGGCCGCCTCTTCGAATGGAGAAGGGAAAAACGCGCTGGCGGCATGGGACTCGTGGTGCTCGGTGAAGACGTAGCGTCCGCGGTATTTGTTCTGCAGGCCCTTATCCATCTCGCGCGGCAGATGAAGTTTTTGCTTCATCCAGAGCGGCATGGCTTCCATGAAACTGCGGAAGCCCGCCGGCGCATAGGCGAGATATGTCTCCAGGAGCCGCTCGAACTTCAGCAAAGGTTTGTCGTAGAAGGCGACATGATCAAGCTGCTCCGGACCGATTCCGCCTTCCCGCAGGCAGTAATCGATGGCCAGCTTCGGGAAACGATAGTCGTGCTTTCTGCGGCTGAAGCGTTCTTCCTGCGCGGCGGCGACGATCCGCCCGTCCTGCACGAGGGCGGCGGCGCTATCATGGTAGAAGGCGGAAATGCCGAGGATATTCATGGCCGTTCTGCGACGTCTTGTAGGATCACCGGTTGGCCGGGAGTCTAACGGATTGTACGGCACGAATCACGCGCTTGCGACCCGCTGCGTGGCCGACGCGGCGGATCCGGCGATCTCGTTCGATGTATGCCTGCAACATCAGCCGGGCCTACATATTCTAAGGACGCTGGGAGCGCCGTTGCGTTTGCGCCGGATGCCAGACAGAATGAGAACGATGCAACCCTCTCGGGCGATTCCATCTGTTCATCGACAGGCGACGCGGTCTGCCCGGCTTGCACCCTGGCTCGCAAGCTTTTTGTTCCTCATGGGCACAGGCGTAGCGCCGGCGCCGGCTCAGCCGACCGCACGTTCCGATGCTCGTGCCCGGCCGGTTGATGCGACGGTGAAGAAGTCGCCGACCTCGCAACCGGCCTCACAACGAAAACTGCCGAGGGGCTTTTCGCATCAGACGGTCAGGATGCCGGACGGATCGAAGCGAAAGTATGTCATCTTCGTCCCGCCACAATACGCGATGAACGAAGCGCATCGCTGGCCGGTGATCGTCTGTCTGCATGGCAGCGGCGAAAAGGGGCGCGACGGTTTTCGCCATACAACGGTCGGGCTTCCGGTGCAGGTGGCCGATCGGGCCCTGAGCTTTCCATTCATCGTGGTGATGCCGCAGGCGCAGCAGATGTGGTTTCGTGGGGACGAAGCCGCCGCCGTCTGGGCGATTCTTGAAGATGTGCACGCGCGCTACCGAACGGATCGGGATCGAGTCTATCTGACAGGCATCTCAATGGGCGGTATCGGAACCTGGGAGCTGGCGGTGATCCGTCCGGATGTCTTCGCAGCCATCGTGCCGATCTGCGGCTTTGCCCCGAAAGATTACCTGCGCAACATTGTCGACCTGCCGACGTGGGTGTTTCACGGTGCGCTGGACCGCAACGTGCCGGTATCGGGCTCGCGCGAGGCGGTCGAAGAACTCAAGCGGCTGGGCGGCTCACCGATCTACACGGAATATCCGCGACTGCAGCACAAATGCTGGGACGAGGCGTATTCGACCCCGGATCTTTACCGATGGCTGATCCGACAGCGGCGCAGGCCCACGCCGAAGGTGATCGACTATTCCTTCCCCGGCGGCATCTCCCGTGTCTGGTGGCTGGCCATCGAGGCAGCGCCGTCGGCGAAGAAGCCGGTACACATCCACGCGGAGATCAAGGACGACGGCCGTATCGAGATGACCAGCGAAGGTGTGATCGGCTGGGCGATTATCAGCGACGCCGACCCGCTGCCTGCTGGCAGGCAGATCGACGTGACCTGGAACGGCCAGCATGTTTATCGCGGGGCTTTTAACGGCGTGCTCGCCTACGAGCCGCCCGATGCCGCTCGGAAGACGGAGGCATCCGATGCGCGCAACACGCGCGACGCGCCATCCGGCGATCGCCTCGAACCGTGATCGGCAAGCTGCTTAGTACTACAGTTGCGCATCGGTCATTTTGGCCGATAGAGGGGAGTCAGGCCATGGATGGCTTGCCAGGAGCAGTATCGGCATGGATGCTGGAACGGTGCGCGGATGGTCGAAGCAATTTGATGAAATGACTGGTCGTGTAGGGCCTTGTTTCGGTCGCCACGATCTCCGATCTCAGGCAACCGGCTACCTTCGCGGCCTATTGGGTTCGGTGGAGCGGAAGAACAGTTGGCAGTTGTCGGAGCACCTCGGGCGGGAGAAGCCCTACGGCATTCAGCGGCTGCTGGGCCGGGCGAGTTGGGATGCCGATGAGGTTCGTGACGCGTTGATTCGATACGCTGCCGAGCACCTGGTCGGCCCCGGCGATCCCGGCGTGCTCATCGTTGATGAGACCGGCTTTCTGAAGAAGGGCGACAAGTCTGTCGGGGTGCAGCGTCAATACTCCGGCACGGCCGGCCGCATCGAGAACTGCCAAATCGGCGTGTTCCTGGCGCTGGCGACCTCGCGCGGGCGGGCCTTGGTGGATCGCGCGTTATACCTGCCGGAGTCGTGGTGCTCGGATGCATCCCGTTGCAAAGAAGCCGGCGTGCCCGAGGAGGTGGCATTCGCCACCAAGCCGCAACTGGCGATGAAGATGCTCGGTCGCGCGTTTGAAGCGGGCCTGCAACCCGAGTTCGTGCTGGCGGACGAGGTCTATGGGAACGACGTATCCGTCCGGCCAAACACACGGAGCAGAGTGAATTGGGCCACGCTGATTGCTGGCGATTCCGGTCTTGTTGATGAGGAACTTCAGGCGAGCGCGAGGGGTGTCTGCCGTGCGGCCTTCCATTGAT
>CAADGE010000029.1 GCA_900696465.1 uncultured Planctomycetota bacterium | reverse complement strand
TGGCAAGCCGCACGCCTGACGACTGTTGCCGCCAACTGAATCTCCGCCCGGCTCAAGAAACCCCATCGCTAGCAAACGCCATGCCGTCGGCACGACCTGCACCAACGTGCTTCACCGGACGCTTACGTTTTCTGGGCAATTGTTCCCAAAATCGACCCCCAGTGGGTGCGCAGACACGACCCAAAGCGACCCCGGAATCCCGCTCTCATTCAGTGAGTCAGACTGCCTGCGGCGGATAGAGTTGATAGAGCATGAGATAAACGACCACACCCGTCACCGACACATACAGCCAGATCGGCAGGGCCCAGCGGACGATTCGGCGATGCTGTTCGAGCTGGTTGCGAACCGCGCGATAGATTGCCAACCCGACCAGAAACGGCACGGCCGCGGCCAGCACCACGTGTGTGAAGAGAATCGTCAGGTACGCGTAGCGCACCGCCCCCTCTTCCGTGAACTTCGTGTGTCCGGCGTGGTAGTGATAGATGAGATAGCAGACGAGAAACGCCGCTGAGACCGCTGTCGCGCTGAGCATGCAGGCCCGATGGGCTGCAATGCGCTTGCGTCTGATCATTACATAGCCGATGACGATCAGAAGCGTGCTGATGCAGTTGAGTGTTGCGTTGACGTGCGGCAGGTCGAAGACCGTCACCGGGTGCCCTCCCGTCGCAGGCCGCGAATGTCAGCGAGCAGGTCGCGTTTAACCGCTTCGGGAATGCCCGATTCACTGCCGACCGTGTTCAGGTCGTACTCTTCTTCCTCCGTCAGAATGCTGTAGTACCCGCGGATACGGCCGATTCGATCGATCAGCACAAAGCGCGTCGAGTGAAGAATCTGATCGTCGCCCTGCTCGGGGTCCTCCACGGCGATTCGAAATCCCTGAATGGCCAACTCACGGAGCGATTTCTTCTCGCCCGTCAGAAACAGCCAGCGGGCCTTGTCGGCGCCGAGCGCGTCGGCATACTCCTGAAGCCGCTTCGGCGTATCACGCTCCGGATCGACCGTGATCGTCACGCACACGACATCGTCGTAGCCCTCCTTCTTCAGGAGCGATTGCAACTCTGCCATGCGGACTGACATCACCGGGCACGGACCGGCACAGTACGTGAAGACAAAATCGGCGATCCAGATTCGACCGCGAAGGTCAGCCAGGCCCACCCGTCGGCCGCTTCGCTCGATGAGCGAGAAATCGGGCAGCTCGCCCAATATCGGCAGTTGCTCGACACGCGCGCGCTCTGTTCCGCGCCGTCGGGACTTGTCCACATGGGAATACTGCATGTACGCAAGACCGCCCACGAAACCAAGCGAGAGGAGCATCAAGAGCCAGAAGCCGAAACCCGGCCGCTGCTCCGGCGGCTTCCAGGTCGGCTCCGATGCGTCGCTGCCGTCCCGTGGACTCCCGTCATTGCCTTGTGCACGGGCATCAACCGATGCGGCTCGATTCGTATTTTCAAGCTCGGTCGTCATTGCAGCACGCGGGTCGTTTCTCGGCTCACACTCAGCAGGGATAATACGAATGTAAACATCGCGAATGCGAGACTTACTCCCAAGGCCATCGGCAGGGACACTCCCGGCGAGACCGAGGGTGATGCCGAATCAAGATACAGCGTATGTCGCAGCAGTGCGACGCCGTAGGTCAGCGGATTGCAGGCCACGATCTTCTGCAGCCAGGCGGCCGAACCCGCCGTCGGGAAAAACGCGCCCGACAACACAAGCATCGGGAACAGCACCAGATTCATCACTGCGTGAAAGGCCTGCGTCGATTCCGATCGCCAGGCCAGCCAGAAGCCCAGTCCGGTTACACCGAAAGCCAGCAGGATCATAGCGGCCAACGTCGCGAGGAGCGACCCGACACCGGTTGATATGCCGGCAGCAGGAATGAATACGAGAAAGAAGATCGCCTGCCCCACTGCCAGCGTCGTAGCCCCGAGAATCTTGCCCAGCGCAATGGACGCGCGGGAGACTGGCGCGACCATGACCCCCTGCAGGAAACCTTCGCGACGATCATCGATCAGAGAAATCGTCGAGAAGATGGCTGTAAAGAGCAGAATCGCTGCAATGGCACCGGGAAAAGAGAACTCCAGGTAACTCACGTTTTCCGCGGCATCGGGAACCTGAAGCGAATCCCGCAGACCCGAACCCATCAACAGCCAGAAAATCACCGGAGTGCCCAGCGCGCCGATCACCCGGCCGCGCTGCCGCAGAAAACGCACCATCTCCCGCTGCCAAAGCGTACGACAAGGCAGCCAGATCCCCGGCAGCGGCGCAGGATTTCTCGACGCTCCCCCGTCGACAGGTGGTGTCTGCCCGCTCATGGCTTCTCCCCTACCGCATTGACCACATCGGCAAGCTCGAAGCGGTGACCCGTCTCGTGAATGAAGACATCCTCGAGCGTCGGCTTGCCCAGCGTGATCGCGCGGACCTCCCCACCAAACTCGCTCATCAGGCGGCCGACCAGTGCCGGGCCGTCACGCGTTTCGACGCGCAATTGCCCGTCGACAACCGTCGCTTCTATTCCGAGCCGACTCGAAACAGAGCGCGCCAGTTCGTCCGGGCGCTCGCAATCCACCCGGATGCAGTCACCACCAACACGGGCTTTCAACTCCGCAGGGCTTCCGCAGGCCACGAGTCGACCGCGATCGAGAATGGCCAGTCGATCGCAGTGCTCGGCCTCCTCGAGAAAGTGCGTCGTCAAAAGGATCGTCACGCCGGTCCGGTCGCGCAGCCCCTCCAGTACGGACCAGAGCTCGCGCCGCGCTGATGGATCCAACCCTGTGCTGGGTTCATCCAGAATCAACAAGGACGGTTCGTGCAGCATGCCCTTGGCGATTTCGACTCGGCGGCGCATTCCACCCGACAGCGCACGAACCAGATCATCGGCCCGGTCCGCAAGTCCGAATCGATCCAACAGTGATTCGAGTCGAGTTTCCAGCGTGCGCCCGCTTAGCCCGTAAAGCCGGCCGGCGTGGCGCAGATTCTCACGCGCGGAAAGATACAGATCGAGACTGGGCGACTGGAACACCACCCCGATTCGACGGCGAACTTCGTCACGATAGCGCAATGCATCATGTCCGCAGATCGTGGCCTTGCCGGCTGACGAAGGCAGAAGCGTGGTAAGAATTCGAAAGAGCGTGGTCTTGCCGCCGCCATTGGGCCCGAGGAGGCCGAAGAACTCACCGGCGCGCACGACGAAGGAGACACTCTCCAGCGCGACCCGGGAGCCATAACGATGACCGAGCCCCTCCACAACGACGAGATCGGACATGAGCTACGCGCCCACGCGATTCAGCAGCAGAAAAACCAGCAGAATCGGCAGATAGATCACCGAGACAAGCAACATCGCCCGTGCCGTCGCGTGCGACAGGTGCCGCGCCATGCGCATACAATAAAACATCCAGACCGCGCCGAGCAGAATCGCCGTAGCGGCGCCGATCGTACCCGTGTAACCCAGCAGCCACGGCAGCAGACTCACCGCGACGAGCAGCAGACTGTAGCCGATGGTCTGCCGAATGAGCCGGCGGCCCGTAGGATCGACCACGGACAACATACGGTACCCGCCGAGGCGATAATCATCGCGATACATCCATGCGATCGCGAAGAAATGTGGCAGTTGCCAGACAAAGAGAATTGCAAACAGAAGCCAGGCCCACGGCCCCAGTTCCCCGGCCGACCCTGCATAGCCGATGAGCGGGGGCAGCGCACCAGGCACCGCGCCGACGAGTGTATTCGCGGATGTCAGCCGCTTGAGCGGCGTATAGACGAACAGGTAAAGCGCGATCGTCGCCGCGGACAACATCGCCGCGAGCACATTGACAAACAGAGTCAGCACGAGCAGACCAAAGACGGCGCAGACCAGTCCGAACACCAGAGCTTCCGTCACAGAAACCCTGCCGGCCGCAATCGGGCGATCCATCGTCCGCGGCATCAATCGGTCGTACTCGCGCTCCATGAGCTGATTGAGCGTATTGGCGGCCGCAGCCGTAAGGGCCGTGCCCAGCAGCGTGTGAAAGAGCAGGACCGCATCAATCCCGTCAGCCGCTCCGAGGCAGAAACCGACGGCCGTCACCACCAGCACCAGCGCGGAGATGCGCAGCTTGGTCAGCTCAATGAAGTCCGCCAGCCGGACCCGGAGCGACTCCGCCGTGAGCGCGCGCGGAGTAACCGCGCTCGACGCCACACTTGATGCGACTCCCGATGGCTGCAAGGCGCGACCCGTGGGGTGTGTTTGCTTCATCCTGTTGCCCCCGCCACACCAACGGTACGCGGCAATTTCTCGGTTCGAGCAACGCCGATATATCGATGTGCTCGAAGCGTAAATACCCACGCAACCGCCAGCGTGGCCGCACCGACGGCTACATGCGCCGTGGCGATGACCGGCAGCTTCTGAGACAGCACCGTCCACGCACCTAGTGCGATCTGTAGCAGCACAAGTCCCATCGCAAGCATCACCGGGCGTGTGAGCAAGGGCCGATCTCCATGTCGTCGAAGCGTCAGGATGCCGACGATGAACACGACCGCTGTAACCAGCAGCGCCCCGGCTCGATGGGCCATGTGCGATGCGATCTGTCCGACCGTGACCGCCGGAACCCCGAGCGTAAAGCGGCGGTATTCGTTGTACTCAGCGACGGATCCTTCGTCGAAACCGGGAATCACCTGTCCGTAGGCAAGGGGAAAATCGGGCACGGCCAGACCCGATTCCGTGTGCCGCATGATTGCCCCGAGAATGAGCTGCAGGAAGACAATCGCGGTGAGCAGGACGCCAAGATGCGGTGTCTGTATGGAAGCGGATCGACGGTTTTCTTCCTGAAATCGAACCTGCGCCTCTCGCGAAGCCGCCGGATTGCCATCTGTCGAACTCCGCAGCCAGCGCGGCGATGTAAACACGGCGATCGAGACGACGATGCAGAAGAAGGTCTGAGCCAGACAAGCATGGGCCACGGAAACCGGCGTCGGCAGAAAGTATCGAACCGTCAGACCACCCAGGATGCCCTGCACAATGACGGCGGCAAGGGCCAAGGAGCCCAGCTTGCACAGCCACCGCCGCGGCTCTGTCACCCACAACCAGATGCACAGGCCGATGGTCAAGAGACCGACCGTCGAGGCGATCAACCGATGACCATGCTCGTAGAAGATGCCTCCGACCCATTGCGAGTACGGGAAGGCGAACATGTTGTAGCCGTAGCTCGTGGGCCAGTCCGGCACGGCCAAGCCGCTGCCGGTGCTGGTGACCATGCCTCCGGCGAAAATGAGCACCCACGTGGCCAGCGCCAGCACGACCGCATAGCGATGAAGCCAGCGGCGCGAGCGCGGCAAGTCGGCATGCGCCGCAGCACCGGCGTCTGCCGAAGCCGTTATGGTCCGTGGCAATTCATTCATCAGTGATTCGTGATGGAGCACCGTCCGGCTCTGTCTTATCAGAAATCCGCACTGCGCTGACGCGCGACAAGCGCCTTGCCCGAACCAGCCACAGGGCGACCATCGCCCCGAAGCAAAGCAGGACGCCGTAGGTGACGAGGATCATCACGACCACGCCTCCCTGCGCACCTTTGACCAACTCGGAATCCGGATTGCCCTGACAGACAGAGCACGCCCGGGCCACATCGGCCAGCAAGATGGGCATCACGCAGCAGATTCCTGCCATCCAACCGGTACGAACTCGGTTCATGTCGAATACCCCCGACTCAAACGAAGCTCAGATGCCGAAGCTTGCGAAGAAACCAAACGCCGTAGACCGCGAGCACCGCCCCGCAAAAGAAGGCGCCGACGCCCAGGTACAGCGAGTCGGCCTGTCCCGTGCTGCGGTACGCGCGCAGGGCCCAAATGCCGAGCCCGACGGAAAAGATCAGGCACACGCTGATGAAGAATACGTGGAATCCCTTGAGCGACATCGGTTCGTCCTAGTGGGTTACCGTGCCTACCGCCTCGTGATCGGTGATAACCGGGAGCAGGAGCAGCACGACGAAGAACAATGCACACAGGGCGAGGATCCAGTAAATCAGACCGCGCTCGGATATCAGGTGCATGAAGTAGCACGCGACCAATGAGCCCTTGATCGACGCCACGATCAGGGCCACGACCACCGCGCCGACAATCGGCAGATGCAGGTAAAACACGCCGACCGTGATGACTGTCAGCACCAGCAGGGCGCCGAACACCTTCAGGTACGTTCGGACATGATGGCTGACTTCTTCCGCAGTCATCTCATGGTGACTCATTCGCAGATCTCCCGAATCCTCCCGGCAGCCGGGAGTTACCAAATCACCTCATCCTAGAGCAGGTACAGCACCGGGAAGAGGAAAATCCAGACCAGGTCGACAAAGTGCCAGTACAAACCGGTGCACTCGATGCGATCGGCGTACTTGTCCGGCCGCTTCTGGGCAAACCGGCTGCCGGTCAGCATGAAATACAGAATTACCACCATGCCGCCGATGATGTGGAGCCCGTGCAGACCGGTGAGCGTGAAATACGTCGCCAGAAAGGTGCTGTGCGCCGGGCCGAAATCGGAAATACGTCGGATGTTGCCGCCGTCGATCCGTAGCGTCGGCGGATGCTCCTTGCTGCCGGCGGGGGCATCGGGGTCCAGCAGGATGAACTCCGGAATCGCGAAGGCCCGGATGTGCGTTTCCTTCGTGAGCGGCGGACAATCCTTGGCCAGATGACCGCGAATGCTGGACACCGAGTTGCCGTCCACAACCATCGGCTCCTTGAGCCAGACTTCAAAGTGGTTGAACTTCTCGGAGTACTCGAAATACTTGACGACGAGAAACGCGCCGGCCAGCAGGAACGTCACGGTCAGGAAGAGCTGACCGCGGGCGATGTTGTTCATCTTCAGCGCCGCCCAGGCCATGACCATCGTCACACTGGAAGTAATCAGAACGACTGTGTTGAAGGTGGCCAGCGGCACATTGAGGATTTCGGCGCCATGTTTGGGCCAGGTGCCTTCCGGCGCTCCCATGCGCAGCAGCACATAGGACGAGAAGAGCGCCCCGAAGAGCATCACTTCGGATGCCAGGAACAGCCAGAGGCCGAACTTGCCGTTGTACATCCCGGTTACGGGATGCGGCTCCATGTCATGAGGAATCGCTACTGCTGCGGACAAGTCTAAGACCTCCTATGCGACGACGTGCTGCGGGCAGAAGTCCGTCTTCTTGCCGGGAACGCTGTATTCGTAGGGCCCGCAGTACACCACGGGGACCGTGTCGAAATTGCCGTGCGGTGGTGGCGAGGGCGCGGCCCACTCCAGCGTGGTCGCTTCCCACGGATTGGCACCGACTTTCTGGCCCTTCCAGATACTCCAGAAGAAGTTGATGATGAACGGAATCTGTGCCACGAACAGCAGCCAGGCCGACCAGGACACCATGACCGAAAGTCCCTGTGCGCTCGCACCGTGCAACTGTTCGGACTGGTCGTACTGTCGGCGGAGGATGCCCGCCATGCCCTGGAAGAGCATGGGCATGAAGACGCCGTTGATGAAGATGAACGAGAAAAACCAGTGCAGCCGGCCGAGCGTCGAGTTCATCATTCGACCGGTTACCTTGGGGAACCAGTGATAAATGCCGGCGAAAACAGCAAAGATCGTGCCCGGGGCGACGACGTAGTGGAAATGCCCGATGACGTAGTAGGTGTCATGCAGGTGGATGTCCGACGCCGTCAGACCCAGCGGCAGCCCCGTGAGCCCGCCGATGGCGAACATCGGCAGGAACGACAGGGCAAACAGCATCGGCACGGTGAAGCGAATCGAAGCACCGTACAGACTGATGATGAGACAGGTGAGGATGATCACCGATGGAACGGAGATGATCATCGTCGTTGCCTGAAAGAAGGTCGAAAGCGTCGTGCCCATGCCGGTCATGAACATGTGATGGGCCCAGACGATAAACGACATAAAGCCCAGGAAGATCGCCGAATAAACCAGTGACTTATAGCCCCACAGCGGCTTGCGTGTGTTCGTGGCGATGATTTCAGAAATGATTCCCAGCGCCGGCAGGATCAGCACGTACACCTCCGGGTGCGCAAGGAACCAGAACAGGTGCTGCCAGAGCAGCGGACTGCCACCGCCGGACAGATGCGCCTGTTCCACACCGCTGACCACCAGCCCGGTCGGCATGAAGAAGCTCGTACCCGCGACACGGTCCATCAGCTGCAGCACCGCGGCAGCTTCAAGGGGCGGGAAGGCAAGCAGCAGCAGGAACGACGTCACCAGCTGCGCCCAGACGAAGAAAGGGAGCCGGAAGAAGCTCAGTCCCTTGGCACGCAACTGCACCGCCGTGACGATGAAGTTCACCGAGCCCAGCAGCGAAGAGGTAATCAGAAACACCATGCCCAGCAGCCACATGGTTTGCCCGGTCGTGGCGATGACGGAGAGCGGCGCGTAAGACGTCCAACCGGAATTGGCCGCCCCGCCCGGCATGAAGAAGCTGGCCAGCATGATGATTCCGCCGGGCAGGTAGATCCAGTAGCTGGCCATGTTTAGCCGCGGAAAGGCCATGTCCGGTGCCCCGATCTGCAAGGGCAGCACATAATTGCCGAATCCGCCGACGCCCAGCGGTACGATGGCCAGAAAGACCATGATCGTGCCATGCATGGCGCCAAAGGCGTTGTAGCCGTCGCCGCTGAGTATGCCGTCGAGGGCGATGGTGTCGCCGAGGTACTTGCCGATGAAGGGGATCGGCTGACCTGGATAGGCCAGTTGCCATCGCATGATCATCATCAGCGCAAAGCCGAACATAAGAAAGACGAGTGCCGTGATGGTGTACTGCACGCCGATCACCTTGTGATCGACGGAGAAGATGTACTTCCGCCAGAACGGCAACTCCTCATGATGATGATCTGCGTGCGTATCGTGTTTGCTCATAGATTCCACTCACCGCTTGCGTGAACATCGGACCGCGATCGGCCTGATTCCGCTGCATTAAAAGTCGTCGAACTCGATGACTTTCGATTTCTCCTCGACCCACGCTGCAAATCCGGCGTCGTCATGGGTTACCATCTGGGCCTTCATCTTGAAATGGCTGTTGCCGCAGAGCTGCGCACAGATCACTTCCAGCGGATTGCGCGGCTGCATGCTCAACTCGGTCACGCCGGCCTTCTCGAGCTTCTCCAGAAGCTCCTGACCGGCCTCGTACGTCGCACCCAGGTCCTGCCCGCGTGCAAGAAGAACCTGGCCATCCTTGTCCTTGTAGTCCTGAGTCGCGATGTGGTGCCGGAGGCGATACCAGTTCGCCTTCCGCATCGGGAAGACCTGCGTCATCCGCTCGCGGATGGCTTCCGACTTGGCGTCCTCCTTCACTTTGAACCAGATCGGAATCTCCATACCGGGGATCGCATCCTGTTTGACGCGCATCGTCGGGATGGCAAACGAGTGAATGACATCCTTCGTCGTCAGGCGCACGTAAATGTCCCGACCAACGGGCAGATGAAACTCGTTCACCGAGACGATGTCGTCCGACGCCGCGGGATCGGTCTCGACCAGGCCGACCGGATTACTCGCGCTGATCAGATCCGCACGGGTCGGACCGAACTTTCCGTCCTTGCCGGGATAGTGGAAGTTCCACTGAAACTGCTCGGCGACAACCCGAACCTCGAACCGCTCCGCCGGTGCAGGCGGATCATTCTTGTACGCCGACCAGACCGGCATCGACAGTCCGACCAGCAGAAAGGCCTCGAAGGCGCCGACGCCGATCTCAGCATACTTCGAAACCGTGCCTTTGACCGGTTCATAACGTGCCGTGTGGCCCGGCCGCTGGCGGTACTTCGTGAGACAGTAGAGGAAGAAAATTCCCCATCCCACGAAGAGCACGCCCATGAAGACGTGCAACACGTCGATCAGGTGGTCGATTTGACTGCCGTGTTCCGAAAGCAACGGCGGCAGCCAGCGTCCATAGTGCATCGGAGCTTGCATTCTGGGTAACTCTCGATAGGGGCCGCGAAGCGATGTTTCGCCCCGGGTCGGGCGCCGGACCTGCGAAAGATCCGGCGCCGTGGATGCCTCAACCGGATGCGCCGTCTCCGGCGCGTCGGTTACTTTTTTGAGTCGTCCGTCTCCGTGGAAAGAATGACCTCGCGGGCCTGAGGGGCCTCGGCCTTCTTGGCGTTGTACTTGAAGGTGACTTCCTTCGTCTCGCCATCAGCGATGGTCACCTTCTCACTCAGTTCGCCGAAGGTGGGATGCCAGGTGGCTACTTCATACTCGCCCGATGGGAGATTCTTGATCTCGAACGTGCCGCGCTTCGAAGCGTCGCCGCCGTCGTCTTCGTGAGACTTGCTCACCGAGAAGAAGGGGTGCGTCAGCACGCCGCAGTACGAGGCCATCCACTGATGCACATCGCACTTGAGCTTGATCATGATCTCTTCACGATTGAAGGTTTCGCGGCCCTTGAGTTCCTTGACCATGCCCTTCTGGGCCTGGGCAAAGTTGAACCGCGGATTCTTCTGCGCCTGGGAATTCACATTATGATTCGTCGGATCGCTGTTCCTGATGTGAATCTCCTGCCCGGCCACCATGCCCCAGACGTGGGGATGATACATGCAGTCCTTCTGATCGAGGACCACCGGCTCCTTCGGCGGATCATACTTGCCCTTCACACCGCTCTTAATATAGACAAATGTATAGGGAATCGCGTTGTCGTTGTTCTTGTACACGATCGTGCCCTGGTCCGGCTGCGGCTTGGAATGCGAGGCCACGCAGTGCTGATCGCCGCCGATGCTCAGGGGCCTCGTGGGAGGAGGATCACCCTCGAACACCACGCGACCTTTGATGACTGCGCTGCCCTTCTCGTTGTCCGCCTGGACCGGCAAGACCGCCACCGACAGGATTAGTCCTGCCGAGAGCCCCAACAGAATGCATTTCCTCGTCATGACCTTTACTCCTCGGGCACTCAGCCCGCGTTGCGAATCCCCGCGCTGCGATCAATTGTCGCAGACGCGAGAGTTCTTGCAAGTTATACCGGCCCTGATTTCGCGGCATCGGAACCGATCGCCCCGTCGCGAACGTCATCCTTGGCTTTAATCAAAATCGAACTCCACGGGCTCCTTCTTCTTCGCGCCGTCGTCGCCGTCAAAGTCAAAATCCTCCGTCGGTTGCGCCGGCTCTGTGGCCGGGGCGGCAAGACCGCCGGGCTGGATGGCCGTGTAGCGACGCTCACCAAGGTTGAACAGGAAGTCCACCAGCAACGCCGCCTGTTCGTCCATGCCGGCGTAGAACTTCGCCTCAAGTTCCGCGCGGCTCTCCGCAGGCATCATCGCGAATGCACTGCCGCCCTGGAAAATCTGCGGCATGTTCGCGCCGGGCTGAATGGCCTGCGGATCCTGAAGCCACTTGACGACCCAGTCGTAACGCAACCGCTTGTAGGTCAGCGCGAAGTTCGGCGCCTTGATGTCCGTCGTAGTACCCGGAACGCTGGGATCACCGCCGACGTGGCAGGCGAGGCACTTCAACTCGTAGAAGAACTCCTCACCGCGCTTGAATCGTTCGTCGTCGGTCCAGTGGTTTCGCGGATCAGTGAAGGGATACTCCACGTCAAACGTCTTCGCCAGAAACTCGGCCCGCTCGATGATCTTGTCATAGACCGGTCCGGCGAAGTCCGCCAGCTCCTCGGGTGTATTGGCATCCGGGGCGTTCAGCTCGAACGCTCGAATCTGCTTCTTCGTGACTGCGTATTCCTGCAGAAACCGCGCCTGCGGAGAAAGCTTATCCTGCAGGAACCACGCATCCGCACCGGCCGCGGCGCTGTCCGGCACCGATGAGTTCGCCGCACCGCTGCTGGCCCCGTGCACCTCGCGCAGGTACCGCATCACCGGCGCCAACTCCGCCTTGAGCATGTGGGCCTCGTCCTGGGAAAGTCCGGCGAAATACTCCACCAGCGTCGTCGCCTGCTCCTGTGTGAGATAGAAGCTCGGCATGCGCACATTCAGCCACGGGCGGAGCATTTCCACATTGTTCAGGAAGGTAAAGAGCCAGGGGTATTGCACCTTGGCGCCCTCACCCCAGAGCAGCGGCGGAAGGAAACGCTGTCCGAACGGATAGCTGTCTCCCACCCCCGGGTCCTGCGTGTAATACTGGTGCAGGTTGGGATGATTTCCCTCGATGTCGTGACAGCCGACGCAGTTCAGTTCACGCGCCAAGGCACGGCCGCGGGCGATCTTCCCGGCGGGAGTTCGTTCATAGTCGATCTTCACGGAATTCATCACGTTCGCATCGCGCATGCTGAGCAGATAGGCCGTCAGCGAACGGACTTCGTCCTCGGAGAGGAAGAAATTCGGCATCTTCAGCTTCTCGTAGGGCTTCTTTATCTTCGCCCGATCCCAGATACGCGGGTTGCTCAGCTTGTAGTAGGCGAACGACGCATGATTGTGCAGGATGTCAGTCGGTGGATTGTGACCGGCATCGCGGACCAGATGTGTGTATTCGTCGGTGTCGATGTACAGCTTGCCGAACAGGGCAGGATTCGCCTCGACATCGTGCTCAAAGGCCGGACTGTAAAAGGCGAAATCGAGCTGGCTCATGAATTTCTGTGCCCACAGCGTCACGTCCGTGCCGGGACGCGTGGCGTCCTCGAAGCCGGCGATCTGGTGACAAGCATAGCAGCCGTAGTGGCTGATCATCTTCATGCCCAGGTAGAGTTTCTGCCGGTCCGGCAGACTCGCCGATCGGCTGGCGATGATCTCACCGACACGGCGGCGGCCATCTTCTCCCTCGCCAAAAGAGCGCGCCGTCTGGGCGACAATGGCCGCCGTCAAACGACCATACGGATCGCTGTCCATCACCTTCTCGTCGTTGAGAATCATCTCGGCCACGCTCTGCGTATTCTGTCCGCCGAGCAGGTCTAGAATCAGCGATTGCGCCATCTCCTGATGACGCGCGTCTCTCGGAATCGGCGTCTGGTCGAACTCATCATTACGAAGACTCAGCAGATACGCCGCCACATCCAGCATGTCCTGATCGTTCTTGCGGCGCTGCGTATCCGGATCATCGAGCTGGTAGTAGCTGTCGCGGAACATCCGCGGCATGCGCGTGTACGACGCATAGTGGCGCGGATCGCGCAACCAGTTGTACAGCCACAGCCGGGCTCGCTCGGCCTGGCCCGCGTTTGCGGGATCCGGAATGAGTTTGGATCCCATGCCGGAAAGTTCCGGTGCCACGCGGGTCAGCGATGGCGGAACGTACATTTTGGCGGGATCCGGATCGCGCCGCTCCAGATCGGCGACGACCTCCTCCTGCTGGGCGCGGGCAATGGCTTCGTCCCGTCGAAGCGGCGTCAGGTGCTGTACGGCGTACCGCACGCGGTCGTTGTCCGACATGGATTCGAATCGAGACTTCGCCTCTTCCTCGGAGAGTCCCTGCGTCATGACCAGGTCCTTGACGATCCACGATTCGCCGAGCGTCTTGCCATCGGTCGAGAGCGGGTCCTTCGCATCCAGATTGGCATGGCAGGCCAGGCAGCCAATCGAGACAAACAACTCTTCGCCCCGCTTCGGATCGCCCTCGATTCCGGACGGCAGATCGACATAATCCAGCGGCTTGGTAAAGGTCTGCAGATAGTGAACGATCGCCTGAATCTCCGTCTCGGTCCGCAGAACCGGGTCCGGGTCGAATTCGTTGGCGCTGGAGGGCAGGTTGTTCTCCTGGTGGAAGAAGTGCGGCATCCACGTGCCGGGGCGGAAGTTCTTCGGATATTCCACCCAGCGCTCCATGAAACCCGTAGTCAGCTTCTCACCGACATGCGTGAGATCGGTGCCGACCATGCGAGAGTCTGAAAGGCCGTCAACATTGTGACAGTTGATGCAGCCGACGGTCGTGAAAAGATCGCGCCCCTCAACGATCCGACGCGCTGATTCGAGCGGCAGCGTCTTGTGACGCTCCAGATCGAAGGACTGGTCGTGGCACTTGCGACAGCTCGCCGACGTGTAATCCGGCAGAAGCATTGGCCGCTCCCAGAACTCCTCCACGAGATGGAACGTCGCCAGCGGGATGCCCAGCTCCTTGATGTAATACTCCTTCTCCCACCGCTTTTTCTCTTCCTTGTCCTTCGGCGTGTGCGCCGCGAGGATGAAATCCGTATCCTGACCGGCGCCTTCGTGGCAAACCGTACAGCCCATCTTGCCCATCGGGTGCGGCGAATCCGGGGAGACATACAGATCAAGATTCGGGTGCGCCTGAATTTCCTTTCGGAAATCGATTCGCGGGCGTCCCTGATCTACCAGATAGGTGTTCATGGCGGCCGCAAGTGATGCTACGTAGGTCATCTGCTGCGATTCGCTCATGTCCTTCCACGGCAGCGGCTGTTCGGTACCCGGCAACCGGGGAGGCCGGGCCCAGAGGATCTGTTCGAATCGGCCCGTGATCGCATCCGTGACTTTGCGACGGGTCAGATCGGCGCCGGAACCCAACTCGCTGAGCACCTCGTCAAGGCGCAGCTGCGGTCGACCGATGTCCGATAGGTAGTCGTTGGTCGCCCTGACCATGGCTCGCACGAAATCCCCCCGCTTCGTATCGTCAAGCTCTGCGAGATCACCTGCGGCGAACTCCTTCTGCTGGCCGGCCTGTGCAAGACGATCCATAAGCATCTCACGCATCGCGGCATTGGCGCTCTGCAGAGTCGCTTGCACGACAGGGTTGTTCAGGGCAAGGGACGTGCGGCGGGCGAAACTCTCCACCGTCAGATTCGGATCATCAATTCCGACGTGACAGGTAATGCAGCGGTCGGTCACATAGGAATCGACGAAGTTGTAATCGAAACGAATCGGCTTCATGAAGACCTGACGGACTTCTTCGCGCCCCGGCGTGCCCTGCGGCGCGAGGTAGTCGAGCAGCGGCAGGTTAAATGCCAGGCGGGTCAGGCCCGGGCCGTACATCTCGTCGAAGCGCCTCGCGTCCGCTAGTCCTTTTTCATAAGCGGCCAGGGCCTTTTGGGCATCGTTGCGGCGGCGATAGAACTCGCGGATCTGACCGCGGACGCTGCGCAGGTCATCTTCTAGCTTATCGAGCCGCGCGCGGGCTTCGCTCAGCTTCCGATCTGCCGCGGCGTTCTCCTCGGCGATCTTCAGCGTGCGAGGGTGGTTCTCGCCGTGCAGCGTGCGTGACTCTTCAAAATCAAAGAGTCGCACCTGCATCTCGGCATTCATGTTGCCGTATGTCAGGGCAACGCCTTGAAGCTCGCCGGCGAGTGTCTTCTCCCGGTCAATCAGGTCCTTCTCTCGGCTGCGCTGTTCCGGGGAGGATAGTTCTTCTTCTGCCTGACGAACCGCTGCGAGCAATGCGGCGTGTTTTTCCTTCTCTTCGGGAGTTTCGTAACGCAAGGCGTCAAAATGCGCCATGGCCGAACGGACATTGAAGTAATTCCGCTGCACACCGCGCCACTGTCGGGCGTAGTCGTGCCAGAACATCCACGCCATCGACACCAGAGCCACGACCGCCGAGGCGGTAAAGACGATGTTCAACCGTCGGGTGTTGCGTAATGTCTCAGTCGTTACAGGCATGTCGTCTCATCAGCCGTTGGTTGTCCGTTACAGGCCACGAAGCAGGCCGCGCGGCACGGACAGCACTCTAAATGTTGAAGAAAAACTCCGTAATCGCCACGAAGTACTTCATATTGAACAACCACCGCAGAACCATCTTGATCGGGACGATGAACATCCACGACAAGAGCAGCCAGAATACGCAATAGCGGACAAAACCGATCTCACGATAAATCCGTCGGAAGACCGTCTGCGCCAGAAAGACCGGAAGCACGAAGAAGTAGCCGCCGACCAGAACCAGGCCCGGCGCTTCACGCACGAGATAAGCCGGCAGAAACAGGAACGGTTGATCGGGCAACCCCGGCTTCCACCACGAAAGTGCGAGACGTTCCGGCAGCACGACCCAGAAGACATCCGACACATTGATGTTCAGCAGTGCCGCCGGGCGATGCGGATCCCACGTCTCGAACGGGCCAAACAGATTCCAGTTCGGCCCGCGAAGGAACGTGCCCAGCACGATCAGTACGCACCACATGATCACAAAACCGAACATGAACACGCTGATGACGAACGGCCGCTCGCGAAGCGTGTAATAACCGTTACCGCGGGGATTCTTGTCAATATATGGCAGCGCGATGAGGCCGACGATGATCAGCCCCGGCAGCAGCACCCCCGCAATCCACGGGTCGAAATAGACAAGAAGCTCCTGAAGACCGAGGAAGTACCACGGGGCCTTCGACGGATTCGGGATGTTGGTCGGATTGGCCGGCGGTTCGAGCGGGGCCTTCAGCACGATCGCCCAGACAACCAGAAATGCCGTGCAAAGGACAAGCGCGATCAATTCGGTATAGACCAGATCGGGCCAGACGAGCACCTTGTCATCCGCGCCGCTCTCCAGAAGCGGCTCGCCCCGTTTCATGCGATCGTCGTTGATCGCTGCCTGGCGGAAACCCAGCCAGGTGCAGAAACCGGTGAAATAGATCATCATCGTAATCGGCACGTTGTCCGGCTTCTTGATGATCTTAAAAAAGTCCTCATCGAACATGCTGGCGACGTAGAAGAACGTGAACGCGGCAAAGATCAGCCCGGCCACCTTCGGCTTCGTCCAGATCTTGTACGTCAGCAGAGCGACGATGAGCAGCAGCGTCGTAAGCGTGACGAAGTACTCCGGCGCGCAGAGGTAATCGATCGTCGACTTGAGCCGGTCGATCAGACCGTCCGAATGCCCGCCCTCGGCGGACGCCAGAAGTTGCCAGTAAGTATCGATCATATCCTGCATATCCGTTCAATCGCCCCGCAACCGGCGGGAGCGCTCGCGTCGCACATCCGACCCCGAGCCGATCAAAGCGGGCCGGAGATGCCTCCGTCCTTTCGAACGCGCCAGAAATGCACGGCGATCAACACCGATACGACGACCGGAATGAAGATGCAGTGCAACACGTAAAATCGAAGCAGGGCGCCCGGCCCGACCACCGTACCGCCAAGCAACAGAAACCTCGCATCCGAACCGCCGTGTATCAACGGTACGCCGCCCACCTGCAAAAGCGCCGCGCCGGGGCCTTCATGGCCTGCAAACGGCGTCGCACGGGCCATGTTCGAACCGACCGTGATCGCCCAGATGGCAAGCTGATCCCACGGCAGGAGGTAACCGGTAAACGAGAGCAGAAGCGTCAGTGTCAGGAGGATGACGCCGACACCCCAGTTGAATTCCCGTGGCGGTTTGTAGCTGCCCGTCAGGAACACCCGAAGCATGTGCAGCCAGATGGCAATGACCATCGCGTGCGCGCCCCAGCGGTGTATCTCACGAAGGAGACCGAGTGTCACATGCGCCCGAAGGCCGACGATGTCTGTGTATGCATATTCGACGACCGGGCGGTAATAGAACATCAGCAGCACACCGCTGATCGTCTCGGCGATAAAGAGAAAGAAGGTCAGCCCACCCATGCACCATGTGAAGGAAAGGCGGATGCCGCTCTTGCGAACCGCCACCGGGTGCAGATGCAGAAAGACGTTGCTCAGGATGGCCATCGCCCGGGTGCGGCGATCGCGCGGCACGCCGTGGCGAAAAATCGAGCCCCAGACCTGGCTGTCTCGAAAGTAATTACCGACCGCGTTGAAAAGACCCATCTATGCCACACTCACTCCACGCCTGCTTCAGAATCCACCAGCACTAAACAGCGATCGACGCCTCCGGATCGTTCCACACGGCGGTGTCGTTCGGCCCCATGGCCAGAAACTTCCGCGAACGATCGACGATCACCTGATCCCCGTCAAGATAAATGCGAAAACGCTCCAACGGTCGGGGGGCCGGCCCCTCGAAGTTGGTCCCATCCGGCTTGAAACCGCTTCCGTGGCAGGGACACTTGAACTTTCGATCGTTCGGTAGCCACGAAGGGATGCAGCCCAGGTGCGTGCAGATGATCGACAAAGCCGAGATACGATCTTCCTCGCGAATAATCCAGAAGCCGCTCGGTTTGACCGGCTTGAAATCCTCGTTGATTTCGCCCGGCGGCATCGCCGCGTACTTCGCGAGCGACCCGCAGCGAACCTTCGGATCCTCCTGTTCGAGGACATTCGGAGCCATGAACCGGTTGAATCCGAGCAGCGGACCGACGCCGAAGCCCAGGGCCAGCGCCGTCCACCCCGCACCAAGCAGAACATCGCGTCGGCTGGGTTCTTCCTGTTTGGGCTTGGCCTTCTCCAGCACGCGCTGGAATTTGCCGTCCGGAGGCAGTTCCTCCGGCGACATCTTCGAAAGCTGCCTGACCGGCTCCGGGAGATCGCTCACCGCTCGGTTGATCATCGGATGTCCGCCGCGTACGGTGGTCGCCGCCAGCAGTGCCTGAATCGCCGGATCAACCACCTTCGGCTTGGGCGGCGCGGCGGGCTTGGCAGGCGATGCCTTGGCTGCCTTGTCGGCAGCTTCTGCCTTCGGACTCTCGGCACCGGCGTCCGCCGCGGCTGCGGCCGGCGTCGCCGTCGCCCCTCCGGCGATCTTCGCCGCCTCCTCGTCGCTCATCTCCACCTTGATCGTATCGAACTTGATGACATCGACCGGACACTCTTCGGCGGCCTCTTTGATCGTCTTGGTCAGCGGCTTGGTGAATTCTGCGTCCAGCGCGGCCGGACGGATCACGCACGTCTCGTTGTCGTGCTGTACCTCGAAAACCTCCGGGCAGGTCGTCTCGCAGGCATCACAGACAATGCAGCCGGGAGCGATCCACACCTTGGTTACGACTTCCACCGTCGCCATTACATTTCCTCCCCGTTTGCCGCTGGCCGAATCGTCGACATCGACGAGCCGCTGCTGGCCGTAGGGCCTTCTTCGTGTGTCGGCGGCGTTTCTCCCGACGCACGGTATGCGGCGTCTCGCACCACAATCGAACGATCCTGCTTGAGCGCCGCAATGGCCGCCGACAAGTCGCGGTCGCCCAGACTGGCAACGGTTTCGATGGTCGAGCGAAGGTGCCGCTCGATCTCGGCCTCGGTATACTTTCGCTGCACGAACGCGCCGCCCTCAGCATATTGCAGATTCAGACCTTCCCAGTATCCGCGGTCCAGCATGTTAAGCAACGTCAGTTTACCCGCACGATGGCCGAGACGCGCCAAGGCCAGCGCGGCGTTCCATTGGACCTCGGTCTCGCCGGTCTCCAGACGATCGCGCAGCGCACGCTGCGCCGTCGCATCGTCTCCATCCGCCAGACATGCCACTGCCGCACAGGCCACGATCTGAACCGCCGGCTCAGGATCATTCAAGAGCGGCAACACGGAAGAAACCTCGCGGCGCGCCGCAGGAACCTGCTGCATCTCCGCCAGGGCCTGAAGCGCTGTGCGACGTGTCCACCAGTTCTCATCGGACAACAGCGCCACCAACGGCGGAACTCCCGACGCCGTCTCCAGACGGGCCAGAGCCATCATTAAAAAATACTGCTGCGCCGGACCGGGCTCATTCACTTTTTTGCCAGGCGGGTACTTCGCCAGAAGCGCAATCAACTTCTCTGCGGTCGGCTCGATTTCCGACGGCTTGAGAAAACGATCACGCTGCTCGAATCGCCGCGCCAGTTCCTGCGAGGCCTGCCACGACTCTTTGGCCTTCGGCATGAGCATCATGCCCATCGTGCGCTCGCCCGTATCCAGCTCGATGCGGGCAATCAGATCAGCAACATTCACCGGCTTGTCGGCGGTCGTCGTCCCGAAGAGCACGACCACAACGGCCACAGCCAGAAGCAGGCAAACGATCAGCGCCGGCACGATGAACAGCTTGCTCAGGAGCTGCGCATTCATGGGCTCGGGCGCGGCGTCCGCCCCGGACACAGGCGTCGGATCACGCGACTCGGTGGCTGCACGGTTTGTGTTGTCTGAATCCATCAACATCTACCGGCGGTGGCCTGCGCCAATCTAGCCCATCCGCCCGACTTTGTGATTTTCTTCACAAAGTATCGGAATAAAACACGGCGGTACAAAAACACCGCCGTCTCGCATCGGCTCACGCTATACCGACCACCTTCCCATGGCCGGTTCGGTCCGAATCTATGGGGATTATTGTGAGTCTGGGTATAGTGTCAAGCCAAAATCGACCCCCCAGCGAACCGAAAGATACCCAATACGTCCTCTGGAAAAGCAGCCCGCAGCGAAACTCGCTAAGATGAGCGGTTTCACGATCGAGCGCGGGTAGGTAACCCTCAGCGATCAGGATTACAGAGAGATTAGCTCTTTACCCTTGAGGTCTGGACATTTGCATGAACATTGAGCTCTCCGGCCCGGATATCACACAAGCAGAAATCGACGCAGTGACCGAGGTACTTCGCTCCGGCCGGCTCTCACTCGGTCCTGCCGTGCCACGCTTTGAACAGGCCGTTGCCGAGTACGTTGGCGCCAAACACGCTGTCGCCGTATCCAGCGGCACCTGCGGTCTCCATCTGCTGATCCGGGCCATCGAAATCGAGCCCGACGACGAGGTCATCACCACCCCGTTCTCGTTCGTCGCCTCATCGAACTGCGTCCTCTTTGAACGCGGCCGCGTGATTTTCGTGGACATCGACCCCGGCACATGGAACATCGATCCCGCGCGGATCGAGGCCGCCGTCACGCCTCGCACCCGAGCCATCATCGCCGTCAACGTCTTCGGTCAGCCGGCCGACATGGACGCGATCAACGCCATTGCCGCGCGGCACAAGCTCCGCGTCATAGAAGATTCATGCGAGTCACTCGGCGCGCGGTACAAGGGCCGCAAGTCCGGCACGCTCGCAGATGCCGGCGTCTTCGGCTTCTACCCGAACAAGCAGATCACCACCGGCGAAGGCGGCATGATCACCACGAACGACGACGAGATCGCCCGCCTCTGCATCTCCATGCGCAACCAGGGCCGCGATACCGGCATGGGCTGGCTTTCACACGAGCGGCTGGGCTACAACTACCGCCTCAGCGATGTGGCCAGCGCCATCGGCACGGTGCAGATGCAGCGCATTGGCGAGATTCTGGAAAAGCGCAGGCGCGTCGCTCAGTGGTACCACGAGCAGCTCGCCGCTGAAGCGCGCATCAGCTTTCAGCAGATTCATCCCGACTGCGAGATCAGCTGGTTCGTCTTCGTCATCAAGCTGGCCGATGAATACAGCGAACAGGATCGTGCCAATCTGATCGAAAAGCTCCGGGCCCGCGGCATCGGTTGCAGCAATTACTTCGCTCCGATCCACCTGCAGACCTTCTACCGCCGCCAGTTCAATCTCCGTGAAGGCGACTTTCCAGTTTGTGAGGCAGTTGCAGCCCGAACCATCGCCCTGCCGTTTCACAATCACCTGACCGAATCGCAGGTGGCTCACGTCTGCGATACGTTGCGATCGCTGTTATGAGTTCTGATTGCTCGAGACATGCGGCAACTACTTCACGCGCACGACCACCAGGGTGATATCGTCCGTCACCGGGGCGAGCCCTACGAATCGACGCACGTCCCACAACAACTGCTTGCTGATCATGTCCACAGGCAGGTCCGGCGGCAGGGCTCCGTGCAGTTTGATCGACGCGTGAAGCCGCTCGCGGCCGTAGGCCTGGCCGTCGTAGTTCAACGCTTCAAGCATCCCATCGGTAAAGAGCACCAGTACGTCGCCTGGCATCAATGCCGCATCGGCGCTCTCGTAGTCCGCATCCTCTGCGATCCCCATCGCCAGCCCGCCGACGTCCAGCTCACTGATCTCGCCGTTGCGCAACAGCAGAAGCGGCTCATGCCCCGCGTTGCAATACTTCATACTGCGGCCGTCCGCGGACAGCTCCAAATAAAAGGCCGTCGCGAACTCGCTGGGCAGCGTATCGTGGAGCAGTCGCAGATTCACGGAGCGCACGATCTCTCCGATCTCCGTGACCCGCCTCGCATTCGAGCGAAGCGCCGACCGCGCGCTGGCCATCATCAGCGAAGCCGGTACGCCCTTTCCGACGACATCGGCGATGACCACTCCGATGTCGCCGTTATCGAACTTGATGAAATCATAGAAGTCGCCGCCCAAGTCGCTGCTCGGTTCGTAAATACAGCCGAATTCGTAATGCGGACTTTCCGGCGCTCTGGCAGGGATCATCCGCCGCTGCACATCCGCCGCCAGACGGATCTGACGATTCAACCGGTCCGTCTGTTCCATGTCCCGCCGCAACCGGGCATTGACAATCGCCGTCCCCACTTGCGAAGCGATGGCTTCGAGCAGCGAAACTTCATAATCACTGAAGCAGTGCTTGTAGCCCATGTAGGCGCGCAGTACGCCCAGCGACTTGCCACCGCTCGACACCCCGGTAACCAGCGCACTGACAAGCCCTTCCTCGCGTGCCTTGTCGCGATGAAAAACCCGCGGGTCGGTTCGCAGGTCTTCGATATAGACTGTCCGGCCGGTCAGCGCCTCTTGATCGATCGGACTGTCCATCGCCAGAATGGCGCCCTTGTCGAGATAGCTTCGCGACAGGTTCGCCACGGAGGCCAGCTTCAGTACGCCCGTATCCTCGTCAAGCAGGCGCAACACCGAAGCACGCAGGCCCATCCGAGCCACCAGCTGCTGGGTCGCCGTGTCGAGAATCTCCTGGAGATCGTTGTGCGCCGCGAGCGACTGCGACACTTCGCGCAGCACGGCCAGTTCGTCGATCCGCCGGCGAAGCTGATATGACTGGTAGCAGAGCTTGGCGATGGTATTCGCAAGCTGCTGCACGAAGGTCGTCGCCGCGGACATCCCCCGATCCGACCACAGCGCCATCCGATTGGCCGCCTCCTCCAGAGCGGCCAGGTCGATGCCGTGCCGCTGTGATAAAGTCGCAAGCGAGCCGCCATCGAGCGGGCGACGCGGACGATCTCCCACGATGATCGTTCCGAGTTGCTTGCCGGAGACGACGATGGGAGCAACGTATTGCGAAAGTCCGGCGTGGCACTCGTGCAGCACCGGTTCGTCGCCTGACGCCTTTTCCCGAATCGATCGAGCCGCACCGGCATGGCTCTCCCGGCAGGCCGCCGCACCGGAAGGACACGACTGCATCAGCCCGCAGAAAGCCGGCTGCTCCGTCGGCCGCGTGATCGGCTCGCCGTCCGGGTTGCGAATACTGGCGGAAATCCCCGTCAAACGCGCAAAGCCGTCCTGCAGCGACTGGAGCGTCTCCAGATCGACAAAGTCGGTCAGACGGGGCTCGCGAACTTGGATCGTTTGCATGGGTGTACGGCTCGTCGGCGCCCGCCTGAGCATGGCATGGGACGTGCTCTCGCGGTTGACTATCATAGACCTCATGGAACTCCCCCGCTACCCGGCCACTTCGCTGGTGCGCTATGCACGATACCGCGGTAAACATCCGCGCGAGGTCGTGCTGCTCAAAGGACTGCCCTGCGTTTGGAGCCGGTGCAGCTTCTGCGACTACATCGACGACAACACCACCGACCGTGGACTGATCCGCCGCGTGGCCGAAGCAGAACTGGCCAAGGTCACCGGCGAGTTCGGCCGACTTCAGGTAATCAACAGCGGCTCGATCCAGGAATTGCCCGACGATGTGCAGGGCATGGTCCGCGACGTGATGCGCGATCGTGGCATCACTGAGTTCTGGACGGAGTCATACTGGGCCTACCGCAGGGACTACGAGGCGACACGGCGATTCTTCCGCGTGCCCACGCATCTGTTCCTCGGCGTGGAAACCTTCGACGACAACTTGCGTAATGTCGTGCTGAACAAATCCATGCACTGGAAAAGCCCGGAGGAGGTCGCCGCCGCCACGGATTCGATCTGTCTTCTGATCGGCTTCCGCGGCCAGACGAAGGACATCATCCGCCGCGACATCGATCTGATGCTCACCAGGTTTCGTTATGGCATCGTCAACCTCTTCACCGAGAACCGCCTCAGCGCGGGCCTGATGGACCCCGACATCAAGGCCTGGTTCCGGGAGGAATTCGCCGCCCTCGATAACGAACCAAACGTCAACGTCCTCTGGCACAACACCGACTTCGGGGTGGGGTAGTCCTCCAACGATTTTGAACAAGGCGGCCCTCCCCCACCCTATTTCTTTTGAACGCCCGCCTCCGTTATAATGCCACCCGTGCGGCAGGATTCACCGGTACGATCTGTGCCGATCTGCTGTCCTTGCGACTCAGGAATCACGCAACATGGCACTCACATCGACCCCGGAAGTTCGGACCACGAAACCTGCCCCCGTTACCGCCGCTCGAGAATCGGACGCCGCGGCCAGCCCGGCGCGACCGCGGGCCAGTCTCTTCGAAAACGTGATTCACCAGTTCAACAAGGCCGCCGACCTGATGGGGCTGGACGCAAACATCCGAAAAATCCTCTCCAAGCCGCAGAACGAAATCTCCGTCAACTTCCCCGTGAAGATGGACAACGGCCGCGTCGAAGTTTTCACCGGTTACCGCGTCCAGCACAACAGCGCCCTGGGCCCCTTTAAGGGCGGCCTGCGATACCACCCCTCCGTGGACATCGACGAAGTCCGAGCCCTCGCCGCCTGGATGACCTGGAAGACCGCGCTGACCAATATTCCCTTCGGCGGCGCCAAGGGCGGAATTCAGTTGGAGCCGTGGAAGTATTCCCCCGATGAACTACAGCGGATCACGCGGCGTTTCACCTACGCACTTGGCGAGAACATCGGGCCGGAGTACGACATCCCCGCACCCGATGTGAACACCAACCCGCAGATCATGGCGTGGATCCTCGACACGTATCTGTCAACGATTCCACCGCACCTGCGGCAGGGCTGCACACATGTCGTCACCGGAAAGCCCGTCGTCTCCGGCGGAAGTCTCGGCCGAGACAAAGCCACCGGACAGGGCATCGTCTTCCTCATCGAGCAGTGGGCGAAGGACAAGGGCCTGACGCTCTCAAATCTCACCTACACCATACAGGGCTTTGGTAACGTCGGCTCCTGGGCGGCCCGACTGCTCAAGCAGCTCGGTGCCCGGATGATCGCTGTCGAGGACCACACCGGGGCGATTGCCGAGGCCGCAGGTATCGACCCGGACGCGCTCGCCGACTACGTCCGCATCAAGGGCGGCGTGCGCGGTTACGAGTCCGCCACGGCTATCGACCGTGTCGCCCTATTCAGGATGAAGGCCGATATCTTCATCCCCGCAGCCATGGAAAGTCAGGTCACCGCCGCGACAGCTCCGATGCTGGAAGTCCACTTGGTCGCCGAAGGCGCCAATGGACCGACCGACCCCGAAGGCGATGCGATCCTTCAACAGCGCGGCATTGATGTCCTGCCGGACTTCCTCTGTAACTCCGGCGGCGTCATCGTCAGCTACTTTGAATGGCTGCAGAACAAGCGCAGCGAGTACTGGGACCTGGAAGAAGTGGACCACAAGCTCCGCAAGAAGATCCTCGGCGCCTATCGCTCCGTCCGCGAAACCGCGGCAGAGTTCAAAACCGACTGGCGTACCGCCGCCTACATCGTCGCACTCCGACACATCGCCATCGTCTACAACGAACGCGGCATCTTCCCGTAATCCTGCACTGCTACCGGACGCGCCCTTGCTTGAGTCTGGCACCGACACCATTCCTGCGGTGCTGTAGCCGATATTCACGGCGGTGCGGGCGTTTCGCCCGCGCTCAGACTGGAGGGCGAGCACCTCAACAATGTTTCGCTCTGCCTCGACGCTGGAATGGATCAACAACTTATCCTGACGCAGGGGGATGCATCGCCACCGCGTAGCGCAAAACGCATAAACCTCACAACCCCACCCGACGCAACTCGGACGCGATTCTCGCAATCGTCGATCCGATTCGCCCGCATTATCAGCCGCGGTGTGAATGCCCCCCTCAAACGCCGTACTGGTCCATGGGCTGCCAGATTCCATTCGCTTACGCACAAGTTCAGGCAATCGGGGAAACCGGACTTAGCGGTCCTTCTCACCGAACGGCTTGACTTGTCACAAATGCACGCGAAGAACTGATAGAGGGCGGCGGACGCCCTTTATCCCGCCGAGGGGGACACCCGGCTACCAGTTTCGAACCAAATGAGGGTAAAGAAAATGCGCATCAAGATTTATCTGACTGCAATGCTTCTGGCCGGCGCCGCGCTGACATCGACGGCCCGAGCCGACGTCATCTCCTACAGCGACTCCGTGCCGTTGCAGTCGACGAACTTCAACAGCTCCGTCACCCTGCCGCTCTTCGATCCGTCGATCGGCATCCTGGAAAAAGTAACTCTCAAGCTGACCGGTCATGTCGAAGGTGCGGCCAAGTTTGAGAGTCTCGACTCGGAACCGGCGACCGTGGAGATGGAACTCGCCGCCCAGATCACGCTGCAGCGGCCTGACCTGAGCACCCTGGTGGTGACCCTGCCGCTGGTGATGACCTCCGACGACGTGGGCGCCTTCGATGGCATGATCGATTTCGGAGGTACGTCAGGTCGCACGTATGCCAATCTCATGGCCAGCCAGCTTGAGATCTTCATGACCATGGACCCGGGCGACCTCGCCCTGTTTACGGGAGTCGGCAACATCGTTCTGCCGGTCGTTGCCCTCGGCGCTTCGACAGGCAGCGGCGCGGGCAACCTGCTGCTTCAGTTCAATACCTCAGCGGCGGCCGATGTGACCGTCTGCTATCAGTACATTCCCGAACCGGCCACGGCCGGCCTGCTCGCCGGCGGACTGATCTTCTTCGCACGACGCAGAAAGAACCGGGCTTAATTCCCGAATCGACAACGTGAGGTTGTCCGAAAAGTAATAGCCCATACCGCTTTCCCAGCGGGCTCTACGTTCACGATGTGGCCCCTCGCACTGCCGGCGGCCGCTCCTGGGCGTGGAGCCCGCACTCGTTTGAGGGTTTCAAGCCAAGCCAATATCGCAATCCACCCCCTTCTGCGACACCCGATAACCGTTCAAGAATAGGTTTTCGGGCATGTTTGTCGAAATTACAACCCCCGTCCTGAGCATCCTCAGAGATCGAACCAGTTGACTCTGACATGCATAAGCATCTAGAATAAATAACGTTGGATTCGGGCTGTTACCCGGGGCAACGTCGCACTCTCCCGCGTAACTTTCGAGGGGATCGTCTGACATGAGCATTTCGACTCGATTTGGGGGGCTTGCGTTCTGCGCGCTCTGTGTGTGGCTGCCTGCCGCGCATGCGGCGAGCATCTCCTATTCACAGGCCATCCCGCTCATGACCACGAACTGGACGCAGGACGTCACCGTGCCGAAGTTCGATCCGGCGCTCGGTACACTTCAGCGAGTTATCCTTGAGCTGGAAGGAACCGTACAGGGTATGGCCAGATTCGAAAGTCTCGACCCGACCGCCACGAAAGTCACGACCAACTTCAAGGCAAACATTCGACTGCGCCGACCTGATCTGACCGACCTTGTCATCGCTCTGCCGAAGGCACAGATGTCTGAAGAAGTCAGCCCGCACGACGGCCTCGTCGATTTCGGCGGCCCGTCCGGTCGCACGTATCCGAACCTTCTCGCGACGCAGTTTGAATCGACCATCCTGGATGCCCCACTCTCACCGATGGACGAACTGCTCTTTGTCGGCGCGGGGCAGGATGTGACGCTTAATGTGAGGGCCGTCGGGGCCTCGACCGGCTCCGGCTCCGGAAATCTACTCCTGCTCTTCAACACTTCCGCTGAGGCGGGTGTCACCGTGACCTATGAATACATCCCGATCCCCGAGCCGACCACGGCGCTGCTGTTCGCTTCGATGGTGCCCTTCTTGCTTCGTCGCAGAAGGCGACGATAGATCTTCCACTGCGAACATGCACCAGGTCTGAATCCGTCATCCGCCAACGAAGCTATGGCAAGAGCAGCGTGATGAAGATTGTCAGATCAAGCGAATCCACGAGTTGATCCGCATTCAGATCAGCAACGCACAGATATGCGGGAGGCCCGACCCCGAGCAGGGCCTGTGTGAATCCCTGAATATCAAGCCCGTCGATCGTGCCGCTGTTGTTCATGTCACCAGTGCCCGCCGGACCGGTTACGAATTCAAAGGCTCCCATATCCACACGGCAGCCCATGACCCGTGGTTGTCCGTCGAGGTCCACGACCTCCGGAGGACTGTAGAGTGACGGATTTCCGGCATTGATGCACAGAGAATCCGACGCCAGTCGCAGATCGTCATCGGCCGTTCCCGGCACGCCGTCCGGGCCGTCCACATTCACGAAGGCAGGCCACGAACCCAGGTTGCCTACGCCGCCGAAAACCCCCGTCCAACCCGCCATGCAGGTGTAATCGACACTCAACAGACCGCTAAGCCATTTTAATTGTGCCGGCTCCGAGCTACCGGTTGTGTCACTATTATTCCAGAAGATCGTGCTGTTCACCGAAAGCGACCCGCCGGAATTGAGTATTCCCCCCGCGCTGCCGTTCGAGCGATTACCCACGAAGGTCGAGCGATTCACCACATTGTCGCCATCGACCAGATAGAGTCCGCCTGCGGAAAACGCTGCGACGTTGGCATGAACGGAGCAGCTCCTCAATTCGAGATCGCCGCCGTAGCTGTAGATTGCTCCGCCGCGGTCGGCTGACCAGTTACCGCGCAAAATGCAACGCTCCAGCAGCATCGAACCGTTGCGATTGAACAGGCCTGCGCCGTCATCACCTGTCACGTTCCCGAGGAAGGAGGACTGATACACCATGACGACGCCGCTGTGGTTGTACAGACCGCCGCCGCCGTCATAGACGACATTGAGATTATTGAGCATGAAATTGCTCGTGAACACACAGTTGATGAGCGTGCTGACAGCGGAACTGTTGTGAAACGCTCCTCCGAAGATCATACCCGCATTGTTCGAGAAGCTGCAATCGATCAGCAGGGCATCCCCGCCGTTGATGGAAACCGCGCCGCCTGACAGATCCGCGGAATTGTCCAGGAACGTACAGTTGATGAAGGTTGGAGACGAGCCGGAGGTATACACCGCCCCGCCGTTGTTCGTGGCGACGTTCGACGAGAAGATGCAGTTCACAAAAATCGCATCGGCCGCAGCGCCCATGTCTGCGCCGCCACCAAAACCACCGCTGTTGAAAGAAAACCGGCAGTCTTCGAATCGATGTTGGCCGTTCGAGATCGTGACTCCGCCACCACGATTATTCGGAAAAGCACCGTTCGCGTTTCCGTCACGAACGGTGACACCGTTCAAGACGGCACCTTCTCCTGTGCCAAGCGCCGTTACCACGCGGTAACTGTTATCCGCCGCCTCACCGGTGATGCCGATATCGCCGCTGAGGATCGTAGGAAACAGAATCGGATCGCGCTGGTTCGGGTTGGTCATTCCGTGGCCGGCGTAGCCGCCGCGGATCACGACCCCCGTGTTGAGGTGGTAGGTCCGTGTTCGATCACCGGTACCGTTATCGGGCCGGTAGGTACCCTTGGCAACGCGGATCTGAGTCTTGTGCGGTACTGCCACTGCAATCGCATCTTCGAGGCGTAGAAAGGCCGTGGACCAGCCCATGCCGTCCTGAATGATGCCCGGGGCATTCCGATCAACGTAAAGCGTCACAGGAATGGCACCCGCTGCTCGCGGCGTCCAGGCGACAAAAGCGTGAAGGAAGAAAATGCCGATGGCCAGGCGGCGCCGGCTCAGCATGCACAGTACCCTTCATCCGGCCCGAATCGATTCGCAAGACCACTCATCAATCGGCCCGAATGTCTTTCCCCGACCCTGATGCCCGAGTGGAGCACCCCAAAGGCGGAACGACAGCAGAACACCGATTACTGCTGTCGTGCAAAGACAAAGGGGCCGTCTCTCACTGGGAGAGACGACCCCTTTATTCTACAAAACAAATCGTGCGAATGTCGAATAAACTTCGCACACAATGCGAAGTCTTAATTTACCGGCGGCGGCGGCTCCGAATGAGCGCCAGACCGGCGAGACCCACAAGGCCAGCCGTGGCCGGCTCAGGGATGTAGTTGTAGAACACTTTGACCTTGACCGTCATCCGTGGATTGAGCACTTCGAGCTGCCAGGCGTCCGGCGGGCCGGGCGGGTCGGCAAACTGAAGGTCATTGACCATCAGGACCGGCGTAATGGTGAAGGTCACCGTGCCGGCGCCGTCGATCGCATACAGACCCGCCATCGGATTGAACGGGCCTTCCTTGATCGGACCGTAAGAGATAACGCCGAAGTCATGGCCATCAGGGCCGGTGGCGTCGAATACATTGTTGTCGCCACCGTCGCCATCATCAGCAGAAAGCTGGACGAACTGCGTCGGTGTCGTGGCGCCGCCAGCAGTGAACATGCCGGGGCCCATCGCCATCCACTGTCGGATCATACGAGCCCGCACCTCGGCGCCCTGGAACGGGTCGTCGTTGTCGGCACGCATCTGCACGCGACCGGAGTGGTTGACAAGCACGTCCACGCTCAGAAGTGTGCGCGTGCCGCCCATGGTGTCGAACTTGGGCAGGACGATGTCCTTGGGATTTTCGAGGTCACTCTGGAAAGTGACATCACCCATGTACATCTGCTGGAAGATCGCACCGGCCTGCGCGCCCGTCGTAACAAGGGCCACAACCGCCACTGCTGTAAATAGCTTCAATCCCTTTGTCATCGCTTATTCCTTTTTCCCTTTCTCCACGGCCACCTTTTGAAGGTGCCCGTTGCTGTACTTCCTCTCCCAACCCCTCGGCCAGATAATTACGGCCGACACTTTGCAGGGAACGCGCACTCAATCTGCACTACTCCCTCCAACTATGCTCTTTTTATACACGAAAAGCGGATTGGAGTCAAGCAATCTTGAGCATCATTTACACCTCAAAAATGCGCCTAACCCTACAAATAGGTTGCACTTGCGAAAACGGAGCAGTCCATTCTGATAGGTTTCTGGACC
The DNA here is from genome assembly GCA_900696465.1 of uncultured Planctomycetota bacterium. Taxonomy (GTDB): domain Bacteria; phylum Planctomycetota; class Phycisphaerae; order UBA1845; family UTPLA1; genus UTPLA1. The sequence continues at coordinate 138,833 of CAADGE010000029.1, read as the reverse complement.
TAGTTGCGCCTACCGGCCACAAGTGATGCAAAATAAAGAAGTTGGAGAAGTGCCGTCACTGCGGCAGCTACATATGTCAGGGCAGCGGCATTCAGGACCTTACCCACAACTGGGTCCTCACTTGGGCTGATAAGCCCATTGGTGAGTAATATTGCCCTCGCTCGTCGCGAGGCATCAAACTCGACCGGTAACGTCACGAGCTGAAAAAGCACGGCAACTCCAAAGAGTGCCACGCCCACCCACGCCAGCCAGTAGAACGGTGCAAGGATCAAACCGGCCACTATCAGGAGAAACGAAATCTGCGAACCAAAGGCAGCAACGGGCAGGAGTCCGCTTCGCAGCGCGAGCGGGCCATAAGAAGTAGCGTGCTGTATCGCATGACCCGCCTCGTGTGCAGCAATACCCAGCGCAGCCAGCGAACTTCCCGAGTACACGTCCGGGCTTAATCTCAGTACTTTCCCGCGTGGATCGTAGTGATCACCCAGCATCGACTTGATCGGCTCGATCCGTACATCGTGGATTCTGGCCATCTGAAGAATTCGCTCAGCGGCCTCCGCGCCGGACAATCCGCTTGCAGCAGGCCGACGGCTCGCCATGGCGTACGCGGATTTGACCTTCGCTTCCGCCCACAGCGCCAGGAGCAACCCCGGCGCGAGAAAAACGAGATACATGGGATCGAACATCGGAAAGAAAGCCAACAAGCTCATGGACAGCACCTCCTTGACATTCTTGCCACTTTGGCGGGGGATTATAGTAGCGCTGCAAAGAATGGCCGGAGCTGCACAACACCTTTCATCCGTCGTCCGCCGCAACAGGCAGCGTGCAGTGGCTCGAAACGTCAGACAGAAGTGACCTCTTTGGTCTTGGCTTCAAGCATCTCGTCAAGCATGGATTCGTATTTCTTTGTCAGCTTGTCCATCGCTTCGTGGCCGCGTTTGGCATCGTCTTCCGGCATGGTGCCCGCCTTCTTCTCCGCGTCGATCTTCTGGATGGCATCTCGCCGGGCATTCCTTAACACTACTTTTTGTTGCTCGGCCATTTTCTTGATCTGACCAGCGATTTGCTGCCGACGCTCGCCCGAAAGCGGTGGAACCGGCAGGCGGATCACTTTGCCGTCCGATTGCGGGTTGATCCCGATGGCCGCCTCTTGCAGGCCACGTTCGATATCCTTGAGCGTCGTCGGGTCGAAGGGTTTGACGAGGATCATGCTGGCATCTGGCGTACTGATCGTCGCCAGCGCCTTGAGGTCCATCGGAGCGTCGCCGTAGGCCGGCACCTTGATCTTCACATGTTCAACCAGGCCGGGAGAGGCCCGACCGGTCCGAACTCCGCGGTATTCATCCTTGAGAAAGCTGACGGCCTTCTCCATGGCCTCTTCGGCCTCGAATTCGATTTCATCGTACGGCATTGAGGTATCCTCCCGTATCTGCAAGAAATCGGCATTCTAGCCGGTACCTGCAAAGCGAGCGAGTCGTCCTCGGCAACTGGTCGAGGAACATCGCGGGATGCCTTACGGGTACACCACGGCCTGCTTGACCAGAGGCGCGGTGAGCATCAGAATCCTCCGCAGTCTCGCACAGGTTTCATCAACCCAATCTCTCTGACGGAGGGCTACCTTGAACCCTACTCGAAATCATCGAACGACTTTGCTGATGGCGATCCTCGCACTGGCTGTCTGTTTGACCCACACGGGTTCCGCAGCGGCAGACGATGACGTGGTCGTCGTCAAGGTTCAGGGGCAGGGCATCAGCAAGGATGCTGCCATCAAGGACGGGCTCCGCAAGGCCATCGAACAGGGCGGCCAGGCGGAAATCATGAGCAAGTCGCAATCGAAAGACTTCGCCCTGGAATACGACATCATCCTCTCCCGGGCCAGCGGATTGGTGAAGGATTTCAAGGTAGTTGGCGAGCGCAGCACCCAGGGCATCACGACCGTGGACCTCGAAGCGAAAGTCAGCAAGAAGCTCATCGACGCTACGTGGGGCGAAGTGGCCATCCTGCTCAAGCAGCTTGGCCGACCGAAGATCATGGTGGTCTTCACGGAGAGCATCCACGACCTGGACCGCGCGGAGGCCAACCGCGAAGTCGTACAGAAGGACAGCATCCTCGGCACGCAGATCGAGCGCAAGCTGCTGAATCTGGGCTTCAAGCTGGTCAACCCCGGGCAGATGTCAGAGATCGACCGGCGCAAGGCCGAAGTCGCGGCCGTCGATAACGACGTGGACGCCCTCAAGTCCCTCGCCATGAATTACGGCGCGCAGGTCTATCTCAAGGGTGTCTCCCGCGCGAGCGGCCCGGAAAAGATCACTGCCGCGGGCATCAACCTGAACATGTGGGAGACCGACGTCACGATCCAGGGCTTCTGGACGGAGACAGGGGATTCGATTTTTTCAAACAGCATGACCGGCGTGCGCGACGGCTCGCGGGTGGCCGGCCCCGTGGGCGGCCGTCAGGCGCTCGAAAAGAGCGGGGCAAAGCTCGCCGATGCAAGCGTATATGACCTGCTGGAGGCCTGGACGCGAGGCACAGCCGGCGGCGTGGGTGACGTGATCGTCGAAGTCGGCAACGTCGCCGACGTGAAACAGAGCATCCTCATCAAGCGGGCGCTGGAAGAAATCGCCGGCGTGGAAGAGGTCGTCAAAGATGGGGCAAAAGGTCTCGTCAAGTACACCGTGCAGACCAACATGAACGCCGAGGCCCTGACGGAGCACCTGATCGACCTGAAACTCGACGGTTTCGAGCTGGACGTGACTGACCAGAAGATGAAGACGATCACATGCAAGGTGAAATAACCTACGCAGCGCCGCCTGCATCTCAAACGGAGGATTGCCTTGCAAGAGCGGCCTTCAACCGTCCGAAAATAGCCACCGAAGGGTCTGGAAAGACCCGTGTGCCAAATGATATAATACTGGCATGGCCCTGATCGCTTTGCGTTTTCTTCTGGCCTCTTATTTTGTCATCGCCCCGGCGGTGAGCGTCTGTTGTGCGCTGTGCCCCGACCAACCCGGCGACATGACAGCTGCTCGCTGCTCCTGCTGCAAGCCCGTTACAACGAAGGTGCCGTCGTGCTGCTCGAGCACACCCGTGCAGGAAGCGACGGACGACTGCGAGTGCTGTTTCGAGAGCCCCGTCCCGGTCACGACGCCCTACCTGCCGCTGCAGGCACGAGTGATCAATCCGCCGGAGCCGACTGACTTTCTACTTGTTGAAACTGACGTTCAGGCCATCTGTGCAATTCTTGACGCGTGGCAGACCGTTGCCGCGTGGCCATCCATTCTACAGCAATCCGGACAGTCCCTCTTCTGCGTCTGGCGGAATTGATCCGCGCGCGACTTCCAGATCAACCCTACTACTCATTCATCGGACCGGACCGATGTCTTGCGCGACCGGGTCGCCGGTAGCTGAACGGTCCATGTGAAGTTGCAAGCCGCGGCTGTGTCGGCCGGTTACCCGGCGGATACGTACGCGGAAGTAAAGGAAAATTGTCTCATCAAGGAGATTATCAAATGAAGAGGTTACTCGTTTTCATTCTGGTGCTCGGCGGTGTTGTTGCCACGGCATTTGCGCTTGCCCCGACCGCAAGCGGCAGCGCGGTGTCCTGCTGTTGTGGAGATGACTGCGCTGCGCTCTGCGGCGACGATTGCAATTGCTGCGGCAATTGCGACGCCGCCTGCGAAGGCGGCTGTGACGGTTGCTGCGAAGACAACTGTCCTGGCTGCTGCTGCGACATAGGCAGTGCGGCGTCCTGCAAGTGCGGCGACGATTGTGCCGCCAACTGCGGTGACACTTGCAAATGTGCAGCCGGCTGTGACGCAAGCTGCAAAGGCAATTGTGACGGAGACTGTGCAAACTGCACGTGCAGCAAAGCGAAGGGATCGGCCGCGAGCGGCTGCTCCAAAGACGGAGCCAAACCGGCCGCAGCATGCCACTAAGGCCGTTGCCGGCTGATTTTCCGGCAACGCGTATGAAGCGTTCTCGCTTCTGGTTGCCGCAATGACCATGAGAAGAGCCGCGGGACTCATCGGGTCTCGCGGCTCTCTCTGTTTCTAAACTGCGATTTCTGACGGCGATGCGATTGCGATGCTTATCCCCGACGTCGCCGCGGCCACATGAGCATGCCGACAAACACCAGCAAGGCCAGCGACGCCGGTTCGGGAATCGGCGTAACAAGGTCCTGCACACCGGGGCTGCTCAAGAGCAGCAAGCGGGTACGAGCCATCTGATTCTGCCCCTCATCGGCCAGGATCGCGGCGAGCCAGGTCTCTGCCAGATCGGTGATCCCTGCCTGAAACTGACCGACATCCACGAAGAACGGAGTGTTGGGACCGGCTAGCGTGAGATCGGTGTCGAAACCGATTTCCCAGAGCGCGAGCTGAAAGGCCCGCGCGGTGGTGGCATTCGTCGCCGAAGCGAGAAACGTTCCCCAGAGCTTCTCGGCTCGGGTAGTCCGTGTCGCATCGAAGAACACCGGTCCGCTGATGCCGCCAAGCACCGTCGAGGAACCGAGGAGGTTCGATACGCTCAAGTGGTCGTTGTTGGCGGGAAGCTGTATTGCCTCCCCGATCTCAACGCAGGACGCCAGGAAGAATGACGGTACCTTGTTATCGACACCGAAACCGGCAGGCAGATCGTCCCGAAAGCCGAACAGGATCCCCCCGCGTGAGGTCTTAGCGCCAATGTGACCGGGCAGGTTGGTCGTAAAGTGGATGTCACCGCCCATGAGCGGCAGGTAATTGGCACTGATGGTTCCTGCCTGCGCGGTCGGCAAAAACTGCGGCCAAGCGAACACGACGAGAACCGAAAGAACTAGTGCGAGGACAGGCGCGCGCATACACTTCTCCCAGGCGAATTAAGGGTCCAACAGATACGACTCGGCACGGCGGCCGTTTGACTTGAACTTTCCCCAGCGAGGTATAGGACTATAGGCAGCGTAAAAAGCCCGGGTCAAACATCCGTCGGGCTTTTTATGGACAGAATGCCATGCAAATCTCTCTGAAGTGAAGCAGAACCGGGGTGCTCCGTAACGACCTCGGGCTGCGGCTAACTGGAATCCGCAAACATGCTCGTCATCGAGACACAGCAACTGTCCAAACGCTACGGATCGATCCGCGCGCTGGATGGGATTGATCTGCATGTACCGGCCGGTTCGATCTACGGATTCCTCGGGCCCAACGGGGCCGGCAAGACCACCGCGATGCGGATTCTGGTTGGATTGCTACGGCCCAGCACAGGCCGTGCCTCGGTACTCGGCATGGATGCGATTCGGGAATCGACGACCATCCGCAAGCGTGTCGGATATCAGTCGGGCGATGTACGACTCTACGAATGGATGACGGGGCGAAGACTGCTTGCCTTCGTGGACGCGGCACGAGGCGGCGGCTCACAGCAGGAAGCAGAACGACTGCGGGCGCGATTCGATCTGAATCTGGATCGACGCATTCGTGATTACTCGCGCGGCATGAAACAGAAGCTCGGCCTGATTGCCGCACTTATGCACCGGCCGGAACTGCTCATCCTTGATGAGCCAACCACCGCGCTGGACCCGCTGGTGCAGCAAACGCTGTACGATGAGCTTCGCGCAGCCGCCGATCAAGGACGAACGGTACTCTTCTCCAGCCATACGCTCAGCGAGGTGGAATTGCTGTGCGACCGTGTGGCGATCATTCGATCCGGAAAAATCATCGAAGACAACCACATTGAAACGCTTCGCAGGCGTGCGGTGCGCCGGGTCAGCTTTCGTTTACGAACCGGGTCGGCCGCTGAATTGCAGTTCCCGGAGCGTTGCATACTGCAATCGACCCAGGATGGAATGGTCTCTCTTTCATGGACCGGCGAAATCCAGCCCCTGCTACGCTGGATGGCCGGGATGGACCTGCAGGATGCAAGCATCGGCCCGCCGGACCTGGAAGACCTCTTCACGGCGTACTATCGAACATAAAGACGGCTGGCGTGCAAACGGCATTCATGGATTGATCGAGATGCTCAACCCGGCGCTCCTGAAACGAACGCTTCGCGACTATCTGCCGATCTGGGCAGCGGCGGCCATAATGATTGCGGGCTTCGTCGTGCTGTTTAACTTTGCGATGCAGGCCATCCCACGGCAGCAGACGGAGGTCTGGCTGGAGATTCCGTGGATTCGGCGATTCTTCGTCGCCTTGGCAGGCGCTGACGCGTTGGAGCTGACGCGGCCCGAGGGCATGCTCAGCTTCGTCTTCAGTCATCCGCTGGTCTGGACGCTGCTGGTGGCATTCTGCCTGACGATCAGCAGCGGCGTGCTGGCGGGCGAAGTGGATCGCGGCACGATGGACCTGCTGGCGACGCTTCCGATCTCACGCAGTCGGATCTACATCTCCGTCAGCATCGTGACCTTGCTGCTGACGATCGCGCTCTGCTGGATGGTCTGGCTGGGCGCGTGGATCGGCACGTCGATGACCGGGGCGACGGAGGTGCGGATGCGCCTGCTGGCCGTAGTCTGCTGCAATCTCTGTGCGGCAATGGTCTGCCTCAGCGGGTGGTCGCTTCTCGTCTCAGCCATGAGCGAACGCCGCGGCATGGCGGTCGCCGTCGCGTTCGGAATCATCTTTTACAGCTTCGTGATCAACTTCCTGCGGACAATGTGGCCGGCACTGGAGCCGCTGGCCTTCACCAGCTATCTGACCTACTACACGCCGCTGGTCATCATTCGAGACGAAGCATGGCCGTGGTCGCACCTGCTGATTCTGATCGCAATCGGCGCGGCATGTTGGACCGCCGGCCTGCTGGTGCTCCGTCGACGCGACTTCCCAGCACGGTAAAGCCGCGTTTGCACCATGTTTTGTTCCTCGCCACTGCTACGGCGAGTGATCCCGAGAAACATTCAGAGTTATTCCGGCGGATCGAGGTAAATGATGACGGATTCCTCCTGAATACCATCCGGATCGCGCGGATTGGGGAGGAACAGGGTGAGAGTAACCTGTTCGTTTCGAATGCTCGTCTCCACCACGACGCGGCCGTTCCGGGCCTGGCCATACCCGAGCACGCCACGATCGATGCGCCCGTCAGGCACCAACGGCTCGACACGAACCTCATAGGGCTGGTCGACCAGAATCTCCGGTTTGCTCGGGTAAAGGTTATCGTCTATGACTGAGTTCTCATGAAAAACATCGATGTACAGGGTACAACCTGCCGTTGCACGGAAACCCTGTTCGATGCCGGTGGAAACCGGTGGAAATTCGACGACGAGTGGTTCCAGCGGTTCGCGCACTTCATCCGATCGCTGTGGCCCGCAATACTGGTAAGGCACGAATTGGATCACCCAGTTGCAGCCGCAGTTGGCGGCCCAAAGACCTGACGCGAACAGTAAGCGAGCGGTAGGAGACATGACACACCTCCTGCCGGCCCGAACATGTTCATTCTAGTCCGCTATCTTGAATCAATACCAGCGGAGCAGAGGCGGGCTGATTATACCCAGCCGCGCAGCTTGCAGGCCTCGGCAACCCGCGTGACGGCGACCATGTACGCAGCGAGCCGCATGTGAACTTTTGCCCGCTCGCGCGTTGTGTAGACGGCCTCGAAAGCGTCGGTCATCCTTCGATCGAGTTGCTGATCGATGTCGGCCATCGACCAGTAATAGTTATAGGTGTTCTGAACCTGCTCGAAGTAGCTGACGGTGACGCCGCCGGCGTTGGCCATGAAATCCGGCAGGACGAGAATACCGTTCTTGTGGAGGATGGCGTCCGCCTCCGGAGTCGTGGGTCCGTTCGCCAGCTCGCACACGATCTTGGCCTTGATGTTCCCGGCGTTCGCCCCGGTGATCGCGCCTTCGAGCGCCGAGGGATAGAGCACGTCGACATCGAGTTCCAGCAGTTCGCTGTTGCTAACCGGCGTCGTTCCGGGGAAGCCCTCGACCTTGCCGGTCTCGAGCTTGTGCTTGACGATCGCTGAAGGATCGATGCCGCTCTTCGACATAACACCGCCGCGCGAATCGCTCACCGCGATCAGCTTGCCGCCGCCGAGAATCTCCCGATGCAGCGTCGCTGCGAACTGGCCGGCGTTGCCGAAACCCTGAATCGCATAGGACGCCTTGCTCACGTCGAGCTTGATCTTCTTCGCGGCTTCCCGCACCACATACACGCCGCCGCGGGCCGTGGCATCGCCGCGGCCCTCCGAGCCGCCCAGCGCGATCGGCTTGCCCGTAATCACACCGGGATGGCTTTCGCCATAGATCGCCTCGAATTCGTCCATCATCCAGGCCATGATCTGCGGGGTCGTGTAGACATCCGGTGCGGGCACATCTCGATGCACGCCCAGCTCTCGGGCAACCGCACGAATGTACGCCCGCGAGAGACGCTCCTTCTCGCCTTCGCTCATTTCCTTCGGGTTGCAGGTGACGCCGCCTTTGCCACCACCGAGCGGGATATTCACCACGGCGCATTTCCAGGTCATCCACGCGGCAAGGGCACGCACCGTGTCGATCGTTTCGTCCGGGTGCCAGCGGAGCCCGCCCTTGGTCGGACCGCGCGCGGCGTTGTACTGCACGCGATAACCGTGAAAGATTCGCGTCTGCCCGTTGTCCATCTTGACCGGCAGCGTGAAACGATATTCGCGCATGGGCCATCGGAGCAGTTCATGCGTGGCGGGGTCGAGCCCCAGTTTTCGGGCGGCTTCGTCGAGTTGTTGTTGGGCGATCTTGAATGGGTTCATTTCCGACATGTAAGCGAACTCCTTCTCCAGGAAACGGTCACCAGACACGGTTCAGACTGCACAAAAACGATCCGTCGTCAGCGCCGTTTGTAGTCATCATGCTGTACCTTCATGATCGCAATTCCTGTTCCGTGGCAGGAGAAAACTCACCCGGACGGCGGGGCAAACCGCACCATTCCACTCCGAGCGTATTTCGCGGTCATCCTAATTGTCTCGGGTGGGTCAAACAAGGCCGCCCATCGACCGTGATCGAAGCTACGGTTGACAGACCTGTCGAATCACCGGTACTTATTGTCCCGATCGCAAGCAAATGGAGCGGACAAGAACGATGCAAGAGCAGACACCCTCGCCAGGCAACGTGATTGACCATTTGCCGACGCGTGAGGGTTATGACCGCTGGGCAGCCATCTACGACCGGGAGGACAATCCGCTCATCGCCCTCGAAACCCCGCGCGTTGCGGAATTACTCGGGCCGGTCGCCGGACTTTCCGTGCTGGACGTGGGCTGCGGTACCGGTCGTCATGCACTGCGGCTTTCCGCGCAAGGTGCCGATGTGACCGCGCTGGATTTCTCTGATGGGATGCTCGATCGCGCCAGGTCCAAGCCCGGCTGGGAGCGTATTCGGCTCCTGCATCACGACCTCGCGCTGCCCATTCCTTGCGATTCGGCATCGTTCGATCGAGTCCTGTGCGCGCTGGTACTGGAGCACATCGCAAACCTCGATCTGTTGTATCGTGAGTTTGCCCGGGTCTGCCGGCCATCGGGACGCATCGTCATTTCGGCCATGCATCCGGCCATGATGTGGCGCGGCGTGCAGGCCCGATTCACCGATCCGGTGTCCGGCCGTGAAACGCGGCCGCAAAGTCACCCGAATCAGCTCAGCGATTTCGTAATGGCCGCGCTGCGTGCCGGATTGCGAATCGATCATCTGAGCGAGCACATGGTGGATGAAACCATCGCGGCGCAGTCGCCTCGCGCGATGAAGTACCTGGGCTGGCCGATGCTGCTGATGATGTGCTGCTCGCCCTCGGCGTGACCGAAATTTCACAAGTGTGTTACGGACGGGCGTTCCCTGCCATGTAGGCCGGCGGGGTGAGGTCGCGGACTTTAACGGCCGGGACGCCGGACCAGTACTCGCATGATCCGACGACCGTGAAAGGCGCGACGACTGAACCGGCGGCGATCATGGCGCCGCGGTGGATGTGCACGCCGCCGAAGATCGTGGTGTTGGCGCCGATTACCACGTCATCCTCAATGATCGTCCTGCGCACCACGACCATGTCGGGGAGCTGGCAATGACCGGCAATGTTCGCGCCGGAGCCAATGACCACGTTACGACCGATTTCCACGAGATGCGGATCGAGAATCAGCGGATCGGTGACGTAGCACGACCGCGAACGCGGCCCGAAGACCCGGCCCATCAGTGCCCGAAGCGGCCAGATGTTGGACGCATGAAAAACGAGAAACGCGGGAAACGGCGCTTCGTAGCGGGCCTTGGTGAGCAGCGCGATCAGGCAGGAATACAAGACCTGGCGATCGGAACGCTTGCGCAGATCAGGCGGCTTGATCGTCGAATAAATACCGGGCTCCGGAGTTGGTATCGCCAGACGCAGCAGAATGAGTTCGGCGATGTAGATCAGGTTATACAGGACGACCCATTTCACGATGGCGCCGCCCCATGCCCACGCCACCGCGGGAGCGCCGCCGAAAGGATTTTCCGCGGGCCACCATCCGAGCGCCGTGGCCGCCATGAAGGCAAACGCCATTGAGCTGCCCCAGATGAACAGCCGGACCAGGGCATCGAGCATCAGAAAGCCCTGCAGCGGCACGCAGGGATCCGGCGCCGCGAGGGTGGAACGCCCCGACGCCGCTCGCTGTTGCGATCGGGCGGCCATCAGCCGGGCCGATTGAAGGGCTTCCGGCGTGAGGCGCTCCAGCGCCGGCTCCAGCTTCTCGGGCTCCGTGGTTGTGCTGCTCACGGCGTTCGTTCTCCTTCTCGTCGTCTCTCCGAATACGTGATACGCGCGGGCTGCGAGATCGCGGAAGTAGACTACCCGGAGATGCGGAGATTGTCGAAAGCAGAATCACGAATTCTGGATTCTCCAGTTCGATTCATTGCAGGACCGGCGGGTCGGTTGTTCTTAAACCCGATACAATCAGCAGAACGGGTTCGGTTGATCAGGAGAAATCAAATCGCAACTGCGATGAATCCGCCGCGGGGTGAGCTGATGGTGCGGTGGAAATCCGTCCGGCCGGGGAATTGACAGGGGCGATTCGCCCGGCCGAGCGTTCGCCGGATACCAGCCCGAAGCGTGCGGCTGACACCGAGAACAGGGAACGAATGCTCTGCCAGTATTCGCCTTCGCCGGTCATACGAGACCCGAAGCGTGAATCGTTCAGCTTGCCGCCGCGCATTTCGCGGATGCGCGATTCGATGTGTCCGGCACGAAGCGGCAACGCGGATCGAAGCCGTTCGAGAAACACCGACTCCACACTGCCGGGTAACCGTAGCGCCGTGTAGCCGGCGAACGATGCGCCGGACTCGGCCGCGCGCCGAAGCACGGCAGGTATTTCCTTGTCATTGAGCCCGGGAATAATCGGCGCCACCATCACACCGACCGCAACGCCGGCGGCGGTGAGACGACGCATGGCCTCGAAGCGGCGGGAAGGCGGCGGCGCCTGCGGCTCAATCAGTCGGGCCAGCTTGTCATCGGAAAATGGGATGCTCTGATAGACGACCGCGCCGGCCGCACGCCCCAGTGAAGCCAGCAGATGCGCGTCGCGCATGATGAGGTAGCTTTTCGTCACGATCGAGACCGGCATACGAAAGTCCAGACAGACCTCAAGACACGACCGCGTCAGTCGATAGACGGCCTCGAGGGGCTGGTAGCAATCCGTCACGCCGGAGAAGCAGATCGAATCAACCGGAACACGCTTCGTGGAACGCGTTTCTGCCTGTTCCCGGCGTCGTCGGTCGGCGGCGATTTCCTTTCGCAGCAGTTCGGCAGCGTTCACCTTAGCGACCAGCTTAGTATCGAAATCCGTCCCGGCGCCCATGCCGAGATACTCGTGGTAAGGCCGCGCGTAACAGTAGGCGCAGGCGTGCTGACACCCGCGGTAGGGGTTGGCCGACCAGCGAAACGGGATATCCGGGCTGTCATTTTCCGACAGGATGCTGGCGGCGGTTTCTTCGTAAACCTCCACCTTGACCGCCGGCGCAGGTCCGAGCAACTCGCTGTACTGCGAGAGATACGGATTCGGAGGATTGCTGACCAGCTTGACAGCCATTGGACACCGGCCGGCAGCATATTCGGTTTTTGTTCGGATTGCAATCGCAATTTTCACCCGCGATCCGATGCAGATTCGTCACTGGCGGTGCATCCACCCAACTCCCGCATTGACACGATCTTGCCGCCGAACGAAGCTAGTCGCGTATGACCGATCGGCGTATGAAACAGCCCCAGCAGCCCGGCACACCGCGGATCGCGGTGCTGATTCCGTGCTACAACGAAGCGGCCACCATCGGCAAGGTCATCGCCGATTTTCAGGCAGCCCTGCCGGAGGCGGTCATCTACGTCTTCGACAACAACAGCGCGGATGGAACCGGCGAGTTGGCACGTGCTGCCGGCGCTGTCGTCATCCACGAAAAGAAGCAGGGCAAGGGCCATGTGGTCGCTGCCATGTTTGAAAAGGTAGACGCAGATTACTACCTCATGGTCGATGGCGATGACACCTATCCGGCCCGCCGTGCCCGCGATCTACTGGCGCCGGTCCTCGCCGGTCGGGCGGACATGGTCGTCGGGCGTCGCGAAGCCCTGGATCACGAAGCGGCCTACCGCCGTTTTCACGTTCTGGGCAACCGCCTTGTCCGCACCATGGTGAATCTGATCTTTCGTGCGAAGCTCACGGACATCATGAGCGGCTATCGGGCATTCACGCGCGAGGTGGCCGACAATCTTCCGGTCTGTGCGGTGGGTTTCGACATCGAGACGGAAATGACCGTCCAGTGCCTGTATCACCGCTGGGTTATTCAGGAGGTGCCGGTCGAGTACGGCGCGCGGCCCGAGGGCAGCGAATCGAAACTCAATACCTTTCAGGACGGCCTGCGGGTCATCTTCAAGATTCTCAGTCTGTTTCGCTCGTACAAACCGCTGACGTTCTTCGGCGGGCTGGCGATCGCGCTCTTTCTGGTGGCCGTCGTGCTGGGCGTGACCGTGTACGTTGGAAAGTGGCAACCGGATTCGGGCTACCGGCTGAGTCTGACCATCCTCGCGGCAACCCTGACGGCGATGAGTCTCATTGCCGCCAGCATCGGCGTGATCGTTCAGTTGATCAACTTCCGCTTTCTCGAACTCGGCTCGCTGTTGCGACGGCGACGGCGCGGGCGCGACTTGGGCGAAGAAGTACACACTGCAGAAGGCGGCGTGCGAAACAATGCCTAGACGGTGCGACTGCGCGTCGGCCGGCGGAGGAGAGCGATGGAGGAAGTGACCACCATCTCGCAGCGATTGGCACAGGCGTCTCAGGCGGCGAGCAGGCAATTCAAGCTCGCCCCGGCCTCCAAAGCCCGCATGGAGGACGCGCTCGCCGGAGCCATCAACCCGCAGAAGCTTATCGACAACGTCGCGGAGGCATGGCGGATTTCGGATACCGATGCACGCCAGCTCCTGGAGGCCCACGGTTTCGGCGGGGTACTGGCCCGCCTCGCGGCGCCGACCGCGAAACATGACAGCGATGAAACCACAGGGCCACCGTTGACGTTCAACGCTGTGTACAAGCTGGCGGCGGGCGCGATCCAGGTCCGCTCATTGGGACCCGCCTTCAACGAACCGACGCGGGCACCTGCCGCCGTGCTTGATACGGTCCGCAAGTCGATCTCAACGTTCGCGCCGACTGCGTCGGCCGATCCCCTGGGGGTGCTGTATCGTGATCGCCCTGCGGCATATGCAAAGAAGTGGCTGGCAGCCGACGCACCGCGAATTGATGCCTACCTCCGGCAGCACTTCGGCGCAACCGGTCCGAAGTATCTCGTCAACAGCGGTATCGGCGCCAACGAGCAATTCAACTACTTCGTCTCCGCGCTGGCCAATGCCCGGCCGGACTGTCGTACGACGTGGTTGCTGGCCAATTCACCGAAGGAAATCGCCGCCCTGCCGGCGGACGCCACGGCGGACAATACGCTGTTCATGGAGTTTTCCCGCAGCGGGATCACGGAGGAGACCGTCAAGCTGCATGAGCTGACGCCGCGCACAGCGAAGCGTATCGTCTTCGCCAACAGCGGCCCACTGGCAGCGCTGGCCCGGCGCGACGGCAATCTGCTTCTCGAACTACCGAGCGAAGTATCCGGCCGCTACGGTCGCAACAAGACACCGATCCTCATGGCCCCGATGCACGTCGCCGGGCTGGACGTGACCGCCTACTGGTCGATCATCCAATCAGCGTGCGAAGCGATGAACCTCGCCGAGCCGGCCTCGCTTCCGGTCGTGCTGGCCCAGTATCTGCGCATTCAGCAGCTTCGCTACCGCATCAACCACATTTACCTCGGCACGAACCATGAACTGTTGCGATTCAGCGCCGATGAGTTTTGCCAATACTGGAACGAAGGTGTCAATCGCGACGGCAACGACATCACCATGTCGCGCTATCTCGGCCTGCCGCGCGATTCGCACATGAACCTCGAAGCCATCCTCGGCACGGCCGAGCACAAGATGGCTATCTTTCTGCTGGCGACACGCCGAGACACGGCACCAACCGGTTGCCCGTGTCCGGCAGACGCCCTGTCGCATCCCCTGCTGCTGCCTTCCGCTGATGCGTTGCAGCCCGAGCACGCCGGCCTCACGGCCGCCGATGTCGACCTGGTGCTCGCCCTGGCGAACGTCAAACGCTGCAGCGAGAAAATGCCGACGGTCCTCATCACCGTCGATCGCGTCGATCTGTCTGCCTCGGCGTGGCTCGGTCAGCTCTGGGCCGATACGACGCTCGTGTATTCGCGACTGATCGGCGTCGATCCCGGCTCAAATCCCGAGGTCAAGGCCGTACGCACGCGTGCGGCCCAGTGGCTGGCAGACCGCAGCGCCGCAGAGGCGCTGATCAGGAAGGCAGTCACGTAGGGGAGTTCATCGCGTGAACAGCGGCGAGCGTGCTGCCATCGTCAAGAAGATCGCCGCTGAGATCGGTTTCGATCGTTGTGGCATTGCGCTGGCCGCGCCGATCCCTCATGGCGACTACCTGCGCCGCTGGCTCGCTGAAGGCCGCGCCGGCACAATGGGCTATCTGCATCGCCATGTTGAATCCCGCATCGACGTTCGCGCCTGGTTGCCGTCGGCAAGAAGCGTCATCGTTGCGGCACTCAATTACCATCAGCCCGAACCGGACTCTTCCGGTGACACACAACGCGGCCGAGTAGCCATGTACGCTTGGGGCGAGGACTACCACGTCGTCGTCCGCGAAAAACTGGAGCAGCTCGTCTCTCGACTGCGTGAGCAGATCGCCGAACCCTTCGATGCGAAAGTCTGCGTCGATACTTCAGCAATCATCGAGCGCGAGCTTGCGGCGATGGCCGGCATCGGATGGATTGGCAAGAACACGATGGTGCTCGACGCATCGCTCGGATCCTACTTCTTTCTCGGCGAGATCATGACCGACCTGGAGCTGACCCCTGACACGCCGCAGACTGATCACTGCGGCACCTGCACACGCTGCCTCGATGCGTGTCCCACGCAGGCCTTTCCACGTCCCTACGAAATGGACGCCCGACAGTGCATCTCCTACCTGACGATTGAGCATCGCGGTGAAATCGATCCGGCATTGGCGGATAAGCTCGGCGAATGGGTCTTCGGTTGCGATGTCTGTCAACAGGTCTGCCCCTACAACAAGGATGCGCCGTTGACGCGCGAAGCACGGTTCGCACCTGCCCGTGACGATGCCGCGCGGCCGCTCCTGTCCGACATCCTCATGTGGGATGACGCGGCCTATCAGGACTTCACAAAGGGCAGGGCCACGGATCGGGCGAGACTCGACATGTGGAAGAGAAATGCGCGGCTCGCGAGTCCGTGATCTGCTGCTCGCACGGTTCAACGAAGTCCATACAACGGCGAGAATTTTGTGCGGACGTAGTTCAGGAACGGCTCGATTGAGAGTGGTCGCCCGGTCACGCGCTGGACGAGTTCGCCGGGCAAATAGCGCATGCCGTGCTGGTGGATGTTGCCCCGCAGCCAGGCAAGCAGGTCGGCAAAGTTGCCGGCACGGATGTCGCCTCGCAGGCGGGGCATCACCTTTTCAGCGGCCTCAAAAAACTGCGCGGCGTAAAGATTGCCCAGTGCATACGTCGGGAAGTAGCCAAACAACCCGGCCGACCAGTGGATATCCTGCAGGCAGCCCCGCGCGGCATCCGGTGGCGTGATGCCGAGCACTTCCTTCATTTTCGCATTCCACGCCTCGGGTACGTCGCGGGCTTCCAGCTTGCCGCCGATGAGCGCTCGCTCAATCTCGAAACGCAGGATGATGTGCAGGTTGTACGTGACCTCGTCGGCCTCGACGCGGATAAAGGACGGCTCGACGATGTTGATCGCCGCGTGGAAGTCGTCGAGCGCAACGCTGCCCAGCGCTTCGCTGAAGTTCGATCTGCACTCCGGATAAAGCCCTTCCCAGAACTCCCGGCTGCGGCCGACAAAATTTTCCCATAACCGCGACTGCGATTCGTGGATACCCAGACTCACGGCCTGGCCCGCAGGCGTGAAGAGATGTTCTGTCGGCAGTCCCTGCTCATACATACCGTGTCCTGCCTCGTGCATGACGCCGAAGACGGACGGCGAGAAGAAATCTTCATAGTAGCGCGTCGTTAGCCGGACATCGACCGGTCCGACACCGCTGCAGAACGGGTGTTTTGAGACATCGAGCCGGCCACACTGAAAATCAAAGCCGATGGCCTCTGCGATCCGTCGAGAGAACTTTTCCTGCGCCGCGCGTGGAAAGTGACGATGCAAAATGGAAGCATCCGGCTTTCGGGGGGCTGCGGCAATCTGCTTGACGAAGTCCGACAGCGGGCCGCGCAATGCAGTAAAGACGGCTTCGACCTCCGCGGCAGTCATTCCCGGTTCATATTCATCGAGCAGGGCGTCGTAGCGCTCGCCACGGTAGCCGACGAGATCGGCAACCTGGCGCTTGAGATCGACCAGCTCCGACAGGTGCGGCGCGAACGCGGCGAAATCTGAATCCGCCCGGGCCTTGCCCCATGCCTCCTTGGACACCACCGTGACTTTCGACAGCCGGCGGACCAACTCTGCCGGGAGCTTCGTCGCCCGATCGTAGGCGCGGCGCACCTCCCGGACGTTCGTCTGCGCTGCGGGATCGTCGACGCGACCTTCGAGCTGCGAAAGCCACTCGCCGATCTTCGGGCTTGTCCGCCGTTCGTGCGTTAAGGAGGCGATGAGCGAAATCTGCTCCGCACGCGCCATGAGACCGCCCTCGGGCATGTATGTCTCGCTGTCCCAATCGAGCAGGGCTTCGACGGAGCCAAGTACGCCTATCTCGCGAACAGCAGCGATGAACGACTCGTAGGTAGCTGACATTGCGGGCCTCCGATTCCGGTCCGTGTGGCGACCGGAAGGCCGCGATTGTAGCTGCATCAGTGCAGAGCTGAAGGGCAAGCGAACCCGCGAGTTATTACACACCCGTAAATGTCTCTCGCTATACTTCGCTCATGACCACGGCATTCGATCCCCAGCCCGTGACGCTGGCGGGGAGACATGTTCGCATCGAACCGCTTTCGGTCGATCATCCGGACGACCTGCTGCGCGCCGGGCGCGACGATTCGATCTGGTCCTACATGCCGAACCCGGTTTTTCGGAATGTCGAAGATGTGAAACACTGGATCGCCGCGGCGCTATCGGAAGCGAACTCAGGACAACAAGTTCCGTTCGCCATCATCGACACTTCCACAAGCGCCGCCGTTGGTTCGACAAGATTTCTAAACATCCGCAGGCCGCACCGTTGCCTGGAGATCGGCTACACCTGGCTGGCCATACCGGCGCAACGCTCCGCGATTAACACCGAGTGCAAGCTGCTCCTGCTTGAACACGCCTTCGAGACGCTCGGGGCCGTCCGCGTGGAATTCAAAACCGACGCACGAAATGAACGTTCGCAGCGCGCCCTGGAGCGCATCGGTGCGCTCCGTGAGGGCGTGTTTCGACAACACATGATCATGTGGAACGGCTATGTGCGCGACTCCGTTTATTACAGCATCCTGGATCGTGAATGGCCGGCCGCCAAGGAACGGCTGAAGGAGAAGCTGAAGCACTGAATCGTGATCGTGGCACGCTATTGCAGTGCGACGCAGGCGGTAGTAGTCTTCAGGCAACTTGCACAGGAGCCGGCGACAGGAAATGAGAATCGCGTATTTCGATTGCTTCAGCGGCGCAGCCGGCGACATGATCCTGGCGGCGCTGATCTCGGCCGGACTATCGGTCGATGCGCTGCGCGCCGAGCTGGCGAAATTAAAGCTCGACGGCTTCCGGCTTGAAGTACAGCAACTCAAGAAGCAGGGCTTCGCCGCGACCAAGGTGGATGTCCACGCCACGGAGCAGCAGGGCCACCGCCACCTCCACCATATCACGAAAATCATCGACGGTTCCGATCTGGGTGACGCCGTGAAAAACCGGGCGCGACGGATCTTCACCCGCCTGGCCGAGGCGGAGGCAAAGGTGCACGGCTCGACCATCGAGAAAGTCCACTTTCACGAGGTCGGCGCAATTGATGCCATTGTCGATATCGTCGGCGCCTCGATTGCCGTGGAGCTGCTGGCCATCGATCGGATCGTCTGCTCGCCCATTCCCACCGGCAGCGGCACCGTGAAATGTGAACACGGGCTGATGCCGGTACCCGCTCCTGCGACGGCGGAGTTGCTTGTCGGTGTGCCAATCGCCCCGAGCGACGAACTGGCGGAACTGTGTACGCCGACCGGCGCGGCCATTCTGACGACACTTGCAGACTCTTTCGGCCCCCTGCCGCCTATGCGCACGACGCAGATCGGCTATGGCGCCGGCACGCGCGACGGCAAAACACGACCGAACCTCATTCGCGTATTCCTGGGCGAGTCAGACACCCCGTCCGGGCTCCTGGAAGACGATATCACCGTCCTGGAAGCCAATCTGGACGACGCCTCAGGTCAGCAGATCGGCCACGCCTTTGAGGCCCTCTTCGCCGCCGGTGCGCTGGATGTCTTTGTCGTGCCGATTCAGATGAAGAAGAACCGGCCAGGCGTGATGCTCTGCGTGCTGGCCGCGCCCGAGAAGGCGGCGGCCTGCGAAGCAGTGATCTTCGCCCAGACGCCGACTTTCGGTGTTCGCAGGTTTTCGTGCGCTCGCCGCAAGCTGGACCGCCGCACCGATACGGTTGCGACGCGCTACGGAACTGTTCGCGTCAAGATCGGACTGCGCGCCGGCGTGGTGTGCATGGTGGCGCCGGAGTATGAAGACTGTGCGGCCGCGGCGAAGACGCACGGCGCCGGCCTGCACGAGGTGGCCTTCGCGGCGGAATCCGCATGGCGGGCGGCGAACCAGTCGTAATCATGCATCGACGGACACGACGATGACCGACGAAGTCCTGTTCATCGCGGAAGGCGCGAGCGCGTCGTCGCAGCAGTTGATCCTGCTGGCGGCGGTTGTTCTGGCAGCGTTCTTCTTCATGCGGATGATTCGCAAGTCATCTCCGACCGACGGCTCACCGAAGACCTATCGCCGCGAGATGGATTCCGCCGTCGAGCAGAACGCCGCCATCCGTCGGGACATGGAACAGCTGCTGATCGAACTCGACCGCTTCTCGCGCGATGTCAGTGCACAAATCGAAACGCGCTTCGTCAAACTTGAACAGTCCATCGCCGATGCCGACAAGCGCATCAGCGCCTTGCGCATTCTGCTCGAAGCGGCGCGTGCCGCCGGCGCGTCGATGGGACAACCTCCTGCTGCCGATACACCCGGACCAGCGGATTCACCTGATACGGCGCATCCGCAGAACACGACGCTGTCGAATGCGTCGATGGAGGATACGAGCACCGGCAGCGTACGATTGTCCGCTTCGCAGCGTAGCAAGCAGATCTACGATCTCGCCGATCAGGGTCTATCGCCGTTACAGATCGCGCAGAAGCTCGACCAGCGCGTCGGCGAGGTAGAACTGATACTCAATCTCCGCGGCGCCGCGGGAGGCAATCACTGATCGTTCATCAGGACCGGGGGCCGTTCTCTGGAAGTCGCGTTTCCTAACGAAACAGCATGCGACGTGCACGATCCGGAGATATGCCTTTCTGATATTTCGTGTACTGCGCGGCAGCCCTGAACAGAAAACCGTCGTCGAGTTCTCCCACTGCGAGTGCCTGGAGCATGCCGTCGAGAAGGTAAGCTTCAGGAACGATGGGCTCGCGCGCAAAGAGGACCGGATACAACCCATGACGTACGACGGTGTCGTGGAGGTAAACGGCGCTCATGGAGCAAAGGTAGAAGATGCCGGTCGGTTGGCGGGGATAGGTGTTCGGCAACTGCTCAAACGGATCCCAGTAACCGTCGGCCATTGCATTGGGCCCGAGATAACCGATGAGCACACTCCCGGAGCCGAAGACGAGTTCCTCACCCTCGACCGTCAACGGAATCGGCTCTTGAAGCATCGCTTCTCGAATCGGCCGGTTCATCGCCTCGCGGGCCAGGGTCGACGGCCAGGCCAGCGCTAACACATAGATGTCAAACGGCGCAGCCACGCCGAGTTCCCGCCACGCAGCAGTCACCTCGGCCCGCCGGTGAAACACCACACGTCGTAGCACGGGTCCGTCCCCGTTGTCGGTATAGGCACGACGCCAGCCGGCGACATTCGCAAAGTGCGTCTCAACGCCGTAGAGCGCGCCCCACGTCAGATTCGTTCTGGGGTGTCGGCCATCGGCAAAACGAGATGCAGCACCCGAAGATCGATCCGCCAGCGCCACGTGCACCGTGACGGTCAGATGCCCATTGTGGGAGATGGAGTCGACCATCGCCTCGGGAAAAGTGCGCGGTACGCGCCGAGTGGCATCGAGCAGCGCCGGCGAGGGGATTGCACGGAGACCGGCATTCTTGTCGGTACCGTTCGACGAGTCGTGCCGTACAAGCACCGCGAGGAAGAAGCCCGCTATCACCAGACAACCGGCCAACAGGTAGATGCGGCGGGCCCGTGTTTCAGACCGCCCTGCCCATGCCGCCATGTTCCATCGCGAGTCCGTCATCTGGATTCACTGACTCTGAACTCGGACATGTCGTTAGGGTTCAAACCAAGTCGCAAATCAGGGAGATTCCTCGACGATCGCCTTGGCCATCTCCTGCCCTGCGACAAGGTTTACCGGGAAGGTTGTCAATCGGCAGAGCGGGTCTTCAAGCAGATAAACCTGCACGAGGTGCGGACCGGGGCTCAGGCGGCGAATCTGCAGGTTGAGCGGTACGTCGAGCGTGCGGCCGGGTTCGATCGACAGTGGAAGCCGCGGATGCACTCCGGAATCGGCAAAAAGCTGCTGGCCGTTGACGCTGATCACCGGCCAGACGGTCTGGCGATGGTCCGTCGGGTTCGTCAGCTTGAGCACCGGCTTGGTCGTGCTCTGGAAGTAGCTCAGGCCGAAGTCTGTCTGCGCCGGCGTGAAAGCCCAGTCGCGCGGACCGTCCAATGTTATCTCCAGCTTCGGTGCCGGGGGAATCTCCTTCGGATTGGAAGCCGCCATCACGCGAACAGCGCCCTTGTCCGGCAGATCGACCTCCACCTCACAGGCCCAATACGACCCGCCATCGAGTACCTGAAGGAGCCGACCCGTCGAGATGACCGGCTTCTCCGATCCCTGTTTGGCCACCCGCAGCCACAGCCGGGCATTCGCAAAGGGCTGATTCAGGGCATTCTGCACGGTCACCATGATGCTCGGGATGGAGCCGTCGTTCGGCCCGGCGAAGAATGCCCGCAGCCGACCGGCAGCAATGGAATGCTGAAGCTTCTCGGTCGCGTTGTCGTCGGGATAGATGTAGGACAGCCGGTCGCCATCAACATCGACCACGCGGTAGTGGCTGATTCCGCTGGCGCGATCCCGCAGCGACGTGCTGGACTGGTGCGTACGAACGAAGTGCAGGTCCTTGAGGCCGTCGAGCTTGCCGGCGAACTCGCGAAAATCCCAGTCGGTCGATCCGCCGGCGAGAATCAGTTTGATGCGATAATCCTCGATGATCCGCTCCAGGTCGCCGGACTCCCGCCAGACATCGAGCAGGCCGAGTTCGTCACTGTTCGTACAGAGAAAGTTGAATCGTTTCTGGCGGTTGCGGCGCAGATCGGTCTCGATCCATTGAATCTGCGTGTAGTCCTGCTCGATCGGATTGCCGGGATGATCCAGCAGCAGGAGGCCGTGATAATTGCCGTAGTCGATCGTCCCGATCGGCTCCTTGGCAACCAGACGCGTGAAACCGGTCTCGTGATCGTTCGCGCCGCAGAGCATGAAAACCGGCGCGTCAAATTGCTCAAAGTACCGCAACACGCGGTGCCAGCTCGCGGCATCGTCCCGGGCGCGGGCCCACTCGGTGAAGTTGCCCGTGGCGACGATGAACTCCGGCGCCAACAGATTGATCTCCCGCGGCAACTGGTCATCGAACTCCGGCGCGGACAGATCGCCGATGTTCATGTTCGACAGGTGAACGAAGCGGAAAGTCTCCTTGAAGCGATCCACGACGCGGACGCTGTTTCGGGCGAAGAACGATCCGCCCGACGCCCGGACCTCAATGTCATAGAGTCCGGGCGAGAGGTTGGGCGGTATGGCCAGGATGAGCGTGCAATACTCTTCATGGAACGAGGGCGGCGTCGTCGGCTTGAGCGCCATGCGAATCTGCGGTTCGCGTGCATGACGCAGGAAGAAACCCACATCGCCGGTCACGCGATCACTGACCCGCATGACAAAGATGAAGGTATCGCCCGGTGTGCGAAAGATCGGACGACCCTGGGAGGGTTCGCAGACCACGGCGGCGTCGAATGCGTCGGGAGCCGTCTTGCTGGTCGAAATTCGTGTGGCGCCCGGCTGAGTCGGCGCTGCGCCCGCGTCCCTGGACGCGCTCGGACCTGACCGATCCGTTGCGGGTTTCGTCGCGTCGGCCTCTCTCGCAGGCGGAACCTGCTGCGCGGCAAGCGGCATTGCCATCGTAAATGCCAAAAGCAGGCCGACGCACGCACGCACGCGATCACAAAATCTTAACATTGCGAACTCCTTTTTCCGCTCTCTGCGAGAAGCATCCTACGGGATGATTCACACCGGTGCGCGAAAATTCCTTTGCGGCGCGCCGGATGGAGAGGTATTATAAACAAGGTACCGCTGTGGAGCCATGCAAGCGTTCCCGCGGCAAACATCGTGCCCGCATGTCTCAAGACGAGGAGGCCTGGACATGAGGGGGAAAAAACCATATCGCATCGTCGTTGCCGAGCCCTATGCGCCCGAAGCCATCGATCGTCTTCGCACAATCGGTGAGGTAACGGTTCTCGAGGATTCCGCCCCGCAGACGATTCTCTCGGCCGTCCCGGATTGTGACGCCCTGCTTGTTCGCAGCAAGGCGCATGTCACAGCCCGGATCATTGAAGGCGCTCCCCGACTCAAGGTCATCGCTCGCGCCAGCAGCAACATCGACCACATCGACTTGCGCGCCGCAGCCCGGCGGAACATCCACGTTGTCTACGCCCCCCACGTGGCTGTGACTTCCACCGCCCAATTCGCCATGTCGCTCCTGCTCGCGCTCCATCGGCGCATCCCTAACTATGACCGCGCGGTCCGAGAGGGACATTTCGAGTCACTCCGCGGTAATGCAGGCCGGGAACTGGGCCGTGCCCGGCTTGGCCTGCTTGGCATGGATCCCGTGGCCGAGCACCTCGGCCGCATGTTTCGATCCGCTTTCGCCTCGCCGGTCCTGTGGTATGACCCGCTCGGCCGCAAGCCATCGGAACTTCTGGGGGCGACGGTTGGTCTGGACGAACTCCTCGGCAACGCCGATCTGCTTTCTGTCCACCTGCCCGCCCAGCCGGAAACGAAGAGCTTCCTAAACGCGGAGCGACTGGCCAAGCTCCAGCCCGCCGCCGTCCTGGTTAATGTCTCCCGCGGATCAGTCCTCGATCTGACTGCACTGGCCGGCGCGCTGAAGAAAGGCCAGCTCGCGGGTGCCGGGTTGGATGTCTTCGAGGCCGAGCCGCTCCCCCCGCAGCACCCGATCCGACGTGCCCCGAACTGCCTTCTCACCCCACATGTCGCCGGCAGCACCCTGGACGCCGCCGACGACCGCTACAGCGTTGCCGAAGACGTGATACGCATTCTCACCGGCGAGTCGCCGCTGCACCCGGCAGAACTTCCCGCCGGCTGATGTCGTACTCTTGCCTGATTGCCGGCCGAGGTCCGCGCGTGCTTCCATCGCGGCGCGCGATCGGCTAGATTGCTTTGTTTGGGACATCCCGAAACGTCACCTTGTACGTCCCATGTGCACGAGAGGAGTCAACAGAAATGGCGGCAATTAAGATTGGAATCAACGGCTTCGGTCGAATCGGCAGAATGGTCGCGCGGGCCATGGCCATGCGCAAAGGCGAGTTCGACATCGTCGCCATCAACGACGTCGGTTCATCGCCGCGCGTCCACGCACACCTCTTCAAGTATGACACGGTACATGGCACTTTTCACGGCGAGGTCGGCCACGACGAGAACAGCATCCACATCAACGGCGACCGCATTCGTGTGGTCACGGAAAAAGATCCGACCCGCCTGCCGTGGAAGGAGCTCGGCGCCACCGTCATCATCGAGGCGACCGGAGTTTTTACCGGTCGACGCGACGCCGCCAAAGGAAAGGCCGGCTACGACGATCACATCACCGCCGGCGCGAAGAAGGTGCTGCTCTGCGCTCCGGCCAAAGACGCGATTGACGTCACCGTCGTGCTCGGCGTCAACGATGAAATGCTCAAGCCCGAACACGCCTTCGTCAGCAACGGAAGCTGCACGACGAATTGCCTCGCCCCGCTGGTCAAGGTGATGGCCGACAACCCGCAGGTCTTCGGCGACAATATCACCGGAATGATGACCACGGTGCATGCATATACGAACGACCAGCGCATCCTCGATCAGGTCCACGGCGAAGACCTGCTTCGGGCTCGCGCCGCAGCGATGAACATCATTCCTTCGACCACTGGTGCGGCCAAGGCGATCGGCCTGGTCGTTCCCAAGAAGTCGATCCAACTCGACGGTTTTGCCTTCCGCGTGCCGGTGATGGACGGCAGCGTGGTCGATCTGACGGTCTCGCTGGAGAAGGAGGTCGAGGTCGAACAGGTCAATGCCCTGTTCAAGAAGGCCGCCGCCGAACCGCGATTCAAGGGTATCCTCTACTACAACGAGGAGCCGCTGGTCTCCAGCGACATCATCAACAACCCCTACAGTTCGATCTTCGACGCCACGCGCACGATGACTGTGCCCAAGGGCAAGGGCAAAGTTCTCAAGCTGGTGAGCTGGTACGACAACGAATGGGGCTTCTCAAATCGCGTCTGCGATCTGGCCCTACGGCTGGCCAGGATGTAATCCGCCGATTACTTCGATACACTCTCGCTGACGATTGCGGCAGCCCCGGCGATTTCGTTCGGGGCTGTCTTCTTTTTTTACGAGACGAGACCACTCTGCGAAACTTACATCGTCCTCACGTGCATTCCGGTGTGTGACAAGGCAGGAAGACAATCCTTCAGTTATTAGAATTGCGATTGCGTGTACTCGAACCTGAGATGCGGTTTGTCGACGAACCCGATCGACTGGAACTGCCACCGGAACCGAAACCGCTGGAACCACCTCCGCCAAACCCGCTGCTCGCGCCGAAGCCGCTGCCTCCGCCTGAACCTCGGCTGCCGCCAAAACCGCCCTGCTGACCGCCAAAGCCCCCCTCACCGCGGCCGCCTCGTCCGCCGAATCCGCCAACGCCGCTTTCAGTGGAATCCTGACCTCTGCCGGTCGTGCGCGACGACGTGGTCCGGGAGCTCGACGACGAACTCGATCTCGATGAACCGCTGGATCGCGTGCTACCACCGCTTCCGCCACTTCCCGAAGTGTACGGCGCGCCAGCAACGCGCGGTCGCGCAGCGGCTGCGATGGCGGCCTGCTTCTGATAGTAAACATCCGTAAGCAGTGGATACGACTGCGAATGCTCGAACATGTAAGCGATACGCGTGAACGATTCGTTGGCGCCGCCCTCCGCCGCGTCGTGTTGGCTGAACTCCCGCTCGAAGCGGGCATACTCACTCAGCAGCAGCGCCCGCGCGTCGAAATCGCCGACGAAGTTTCCCGGCAGCACATCCCGGCCTTTTGCATACCAAAGATCAACGGCTCGCCGAAAGTCATCCGGATTTCGTTCAAGCTCCCATTGCTCGACGATGGCCGAAGCCAGTTCGGGGAATTCGTCAGCACGTGCCAGAGCATGCGCCACGACGACAACCGACGGTAGGCGAGCCACCTTTGGTTGAGCGGACGCCTCCGTCGCGGGAGGAGTCACAGGGGCAGGGCCTTCAAGACGCACCAGCTGCTCCGCAGCCAACGGATGCGCGGCGAGTCGCCCCTGCCAGGCCTCGCGCGTTGCGGCCTGCATCTCGGTCACCCGCTCGCTCAGCCGATCCACCGCAACCTCGATCATCGCCTTATCCTGTGCGTACATCTTTCCAATCATGGCCGTGGCCATCAACTGCCCGGAGAGCAGTTCGAGCACATCCGGCCGCTGCACGAGCGCTGCGGCCGCGACGGATACTTCTGGTGAAAGATTCAATGTGAGGGCACCGACTACGCCGGGCGCCTGACGATCAGCATAGCGCAGGCGGACGACCAGGTCTGGATACTGCGCGGCCACCAGCGCCGCATCGCGAACATCCTTCGGAAGATTCAGCAGCTCCGCGAGCAGTTCCGATGCCGACTGGCTGACCTCGCCGACTTGCGAATCCATCTGCTGGCGGAGGTATTCCGCTTCCTGTGCGCTCAACAATGGGACGCTGGCCAACACGAGCACGACGACCAGATTCAACTTGGCTGTGATTCCCGTTTGCATGGCAGTCTCCAATGCCGACATCTACCGGGCCGCCGGCCCGGCAATTTCGCTTCTTCGGTTAGTCCGCCTCCGCCCTCCTGCTCCATAAAACATCGGCTGTTAACCAAGCCCTTTCGTGTTCCGGGCCCGCTGAATAATAGCTTATACGCAGAATCGAACTGAACGCTTGCAATTCATCGAAAATGCGGACGAACGCCCTTAACTATCGCCCACTAAAGCAATAAGAATCACGGGACGTAATGGCGATGGAGTCGCCCACTGGCCGAAAGCCCTGAATTCGCCGATGCAGATAATGGCGTCGATCAGGCGCGCTGTACGGTGCCGACCACAACTTCACCGTGGGATGCGACTTGCGCGACGAACAGTGGAAAATGCACGGGCTGCGAGCGCGGCCGCCGGGAGAGATGAAATGTCACAGGGAATCTTCTGCGATCTGATTGTCACGGTCTTCGACATCATGGAAAACCTGATCACGGCATTTACTTCATTCCTCGCAGCATTCGGCCTGGAAAACTATTACTTCCGCGAACAGCTCAGCTTAGGGTCCATCTTCGGCTGCAATCTCTGAGGCACTTCGCGCGATTAATTCGCGCCCAGTATTGACACTGCATCAACGGACGCGCAGGTTCTGTTTTCTCAAGTGCTGCATCAAACGCATGTTGCCCTCGTGACGCCGACACATCCCTTCGATTACTCTGAATTCCACTCGTTCATATCTTGAATCAGAGCCAACGGATTGTTAAGATTCCGTTTACAAAGGATCAACTTATTCCAGTCGAGTGTTCGCCACGAAATGACCTCTGAGTTGATCCAGTTCTACCGCTGAATTTCTCGATTGGAGTTCAGCGTACTGTCAATAACTTCTCCGCGCAGCACACTACTCTAGCGCGGCAGAACAAGGTGTATCGAAATGCTAATCTTGGGTTGGACGCGACCCGAGCGAAATCGCAGAAACGGCGTTTATGCGCGCGCTCAATCCATCGAAGACCCGAATGAGAGGAAATCGACCGAGTGGGAAGAAGTCACCGTGCAAAACCTGGCCGTGCAAGATGCAAGAGGCGCGCACTGACACACACGTTTGTGCTGCTCGGACTCTTTGCCAGCGCCATGCTCCTCGGTTTAACACAATCGCGCCAATTAAGCAGTTGGCTTGGATTCCTTGGATTAATTCCGCTCTTTGCCGCCGTTAGATGCTACAAACCGAACCTTGCTGCATTTGCAGGCGCATTATGGGGAATGTGCATCTGGTACTGCTTACGACATACAATCGATACTGGCACTGCTGCCACAATACCGGCACTATGCTGGATTACTGTCACATCCAGCGGCCTTACCGCTATTGCATCGTTCCTGCATCACCGACATCGTATCGGCCCCTTCTATTTAGCCCTTGCGTACCTGTTCTTCGAAATCTCCTTGCTACCGCTGAACTTGGGTCTCGGCTTACTCGCCGCCGCCCTGCAAGGCAGCAGTTTCGTCGCTACGTGTAGCGGCTTGTTCGGCTTCCTTCTGATTGCATTTGCGGTAGCATACTCCAATGCGATCCTCGTTTCTCTGGCCAGCCACTTGTGTGTATCCTTCGAGAATATCTCACGAAGACCGATTGCGAGCGGTCTAATTCTTGCTCTTCACAATCAAGAGTCCACCTTCGGCTTATTTCCACAGAATCTCCTCTTTGCCCGACCACCGCCAGTATATTCGTAGAAATGTATGCAATGTGATTAGAGCCGAAGAAATCTAACAAAACAAACTTCGTTCAAGGAGAAGCTACATTATGTCGAACAATGTGACCCGATCATTCACCGTACTATTGGTCATCATGTTACCCTTGCTCTCCCCCATGGGCGCTATCGCATCCAATTATTGCCCAAGCGTCTGGGATCCAGGTGGATTCTGGAAATGTTCTGACCCGCCTCCACTTTGCCCAGCAGGTAAGGTAGGAACCTGCACATCCGTCAGAGGCGCCAACGGCAATGGTGCTTGTGACGCTTGCCCGGCAGTGAATAGTGGAGGAGGATGCTTGAGCATTGGAGCTTGGGGATGCCAGCCAAATGCTCCATTAGCGCAAAACACAGTGATTACTTTTACTTTGGCCCATGAAAGTGGAAATCATGTTGAAATCGCTGACTTCAGTGACATCGATTCCAATGGCATGGTCCTACAGAGCCAGGTATTGGATGGTGCTGGTGATTTTGTTGGTACATTCGATCTCACTATAGAAAGCGGACCCGCATCTGCGATACCGGTTCGCGTTACTTCGATTAATTTGACAGCGGGCTCGGTTAATTTCCGTGGCGACCCTACTGGTGTCAACACCATTCAACTGGGACCAAGCGGTGCGAACGTTGTAGGATACTATGACTCCGTTAACGACAGAGTTAAGTTCGATCAGGGTATCCCTGCTATCGTGGTAAACGATCTGTTTCCCGGCGGCATCGCAGTTAGCCTCGCACCGGGAATCGTTGGGAATGGCGGATCCTATGAGCTTCATCCGATCGGAGTACTTAACCTACCACCTCCGATCTCAGCCGCCTCGAATTTTGGTATTTTTGTCCTGCTCTTACTGCTGGTCACAGGTGCAATACTCGCAGTTCGAGGGAGACGCACTACGCTTGCTTCATAAGGACTCGTTTCATTATGTGATGTGCGACTGTGGAGAATGCTGGTAACGAAGCAGACTGTGAATTGACTACGCAGCAAGGCTCGAACACGTGGCATTGAGTGAACTCGGAATCGGCGCGGATCAATCTCGGTTCGCGCCGATTCCTCTTCACGCCCCGCCCGTCTCGGAGATGCTCGGTGAGCCCGCGGCGCTTTCAAGATACTTCTGGATGCGGGCACGAAGCGTCCCGGCGCGGATGCCCATCTCCTCCAGCGTCACCTGGGCGACGCTGCCGGTCTCCCGGGCCAGGGCCATCAGCAGATGCTCGCTGCAGACTTCCTTGCTCTCAAACTGGCGGGCCTCTTCGATCGCCGTGGCCATCACATTGCGAAAATGCGGCGTGCCCGGCAGGCGACCGAAGACCCACGTATCTTCCATGCTGCTCTTGATGTGACGGTCGATGATTTCTTTCGTACGGGCCAGGGTGACGCCCGCCTCGTTCAGCACGGCCGCCCCCACGCCCGAGCCCTCGCGCAGAATGGCCAGCAGCAGGTGCTCCGTGCCGACATAATCCTGCTCAAACTCCCGCGCGATCTGCTGCGAAAGTTTGATGATCTGCTCCATGCGTTGCGTCAGCTTCTCATACATGTCGGGTCTCGGGACCTTCTTCTTTTGCCGCTCTGCGTTACGGAGTCTGTGAAATCGTGTCACCGGCCGAGGACGCACCCGACGGCGTCACCTCCCCCGCCGCCGGTGTTTCGTCCTTGACCGTCCGGTGCTTCACGTAGTTATACCCTAAACTGAGCACGGCTACAAGGACCGTGAAGATCAGCGTGATGCGCAGAATCTTCAGCCGATTGGCGATTTCACGATCTCGCCACTCTGCAAGCCGTCGATCGATCTGATCAAGCTTCTCGTCGATGCGAAATTCGATCTCGTCAAGTTTCACGCGGATGTAATCGTCCGCCGCGCCGCGGATGCGCTGGGCGATCCCGCCGACCAGACCGCGCTCCGTGACCTCCTCCCGGATCGATCGGCGAAGCGGCTCGCCCGAGGCATCATCCGGCAGAAAGCGATACTCACGATCGTCCTCGGCATCCGGCTTCCCTTCGATCAGCTTGCTCAGCAGCGAACCGACAACGGCACGACGGCGGCTGGCAAACCGCTTCCACAGACCGTCCTGCCTGCGAAGCCGGTCGATCAGCTCTTCCGAGTTCGTGGATTCCGATACCAAGAGTCCGCGTAATCGGGCCAGTGCCAGCAGGCCCCGCGCAGTCAGACTGCGGTAATTCGTCTGCTCGATTCGGGCAATCTCCTTGACGAGCTGCTCCTTGCCGATCGACTTGCGTACGGGCTTACGCCCCCAGATGACGATGTCCAGGAGCGCGTCACGATCAAGCTCTACCAGCAGCTCCTGCCGCTGGCGAATGACGCGAACCAGTTCATCACGCGGTGTGCCGCGATCCAGGTCGAGACCCAGTTCGCTGCCGTACTTCCACAGTTCGTCGGGTGGAAGATCGCCCAGGGTGGCGGCGGGCGGATGTGTCAGGTTGGGTTGCGGGCGGTCGGACATCGTTCTGAGCCGTCGTCGATTTCCCGTGGCAGCGCCAGACCCCGGCGGGTGCGTAAGGATTCAATGTATCGGCGCTTGCCGAAACTCGTCCGCCGCAACGCCGACACGGGCCGGACCGTACAAGCCATGCCACGGCCGAGCAGCCGCTGAAGAAGCAGCCGGGCCTGCTCCCGGGCAACCCGATGATGCCGACCATCAGCAATGACGTCGAGGGTCACATCACCCTCGTCGGTCTGACGCAACTGCCATGCACCATCATCCAGCACGGCGCCCAGAGTTGCAACGACTTCGGCCGGAGGAATCCAGCGGCCGTCGGCGGATTCCAGGAAATCCGAAGATCGGCCGACGATCGGCGGAATCCTCGCCAGGCCGCGCCCGCAATCGCAGCCGCCGAGATGTTGTGCCCGAACGATGTCGCCTGTGCAATATCGTACGAGCGGCATGGCCCTGCTTTCGAGGCAGGTCACCACCAGTTCACCCCATTCGCCTGACGCGGCAGGATGACCATCTCTCAGAATCTCGACCACGAACGCTT
The DNA here is from genome assembly GCA_900696465.1 of uncultured Planctomycetota bacterium. Taxonomy (GTDB): domain Bacteria; phylum Planctomycetota; class Phycisphaerae; order UBA1845; family UTPLA1; genus UTPLA1. The sequence goes on along the minus strand of CAADGE010000029.1, from coordinate 107,361 downwards.
CGTCACTGGTGTGCCACGAACCTGCCTCGCAGCAGAATGCGATCGCGCCGGCCTCCTGCAAGCCGTACGACTCAGTGACCTCTGCCTGGAGTAGGTCTTCGATCAGTCGCCGCTGCCAGTCGAAAGTCACTTCTCCGGTCAGAAAAATACGCCTAACCGATGTCGAAGCCATCTGGCATCCGAGGCGATGACCTTCCAGAATCATCTCCGCCAGCGCGGACGGATACGCCGTCACCCGAGTCGGTGCAAACTCAGCCCAGCGACGCCAGAACTCACGAACGTCTTCTTTCGTGACCTGCAGACTGTCGATCTGCATCTCCGCGACGAGCGCATCGCGCCGGTGGCGCAGCCATTGTCGCAGACGTGCCGACCGGTTTCGCGGCGGGTCGATCGGCCACAAGTGCAGTTCGCGGTCGCCCGGTTCAAAGCCGTGCCATCGATGCCCGCGAAGACGCAGGGCCTTGTCCCAGGCCTGTCGCGAACGATCGCAGTAAAAGGCGAACGACTCATCGCTCGTTCCGTGGGTATGGTCCGTCAGGAACCGACCGGGCATTCGTGCCCAGCGCATCTCGGCCGCATTTCGTCGCAGTTCGGCTCTCGTCAGCAACGGCACATGGAGAAGATCGTTCACTGTCCGGAAGCAATCCACCATCGGCAGTGACAATGCTCGATAATAGGGACAATGTGTCGAGGCATGGGAGATCAATGCGCGCAGCTTCTCGAGCTGCATCGCGCGCAGCGCTCGCTCAGGCAACCATTGTGTTTGCTCCAGTTGCCGCGCGAGAGAGAGCGTTCGCCGACCCAGGAGCGCCTCGTGGAGGCCGATCAATGCCCGGACTGCGATACGACGGCCGGTCAAGGGAGGAAGTGAATGACCCTGCCGCATTGCGCTCGTTGCTTCGCCTTTCGCGAGATCGGCGCGAGGCAGTCTCCATGTCAGCGCGCGGGTCATTTATGTAAATCGGCGGTTCGACGGTCGCAAGGCGAGCGCGGCCGCTCAGACGGCCCCGCGCAGGAGATACTCCGCCCAGGCGGCATATTCATAGAGAACGTCCGGCAGCTTCCGAAATCGCCATTTCCAGTCACGCTCCCGGTTGCGAGCCGCCCGCTCCCACCGCGGCTCCCGCGAGAGAATGTGCCGATACCCCGCCTTCTCAAAGCAGGCCCGCGCTCGCCCAAGGTGCGTGTAGCTGGTAACGAGAATGATCCGATCACTCTCCGGATTCACGCCAAGATTCCTTGCGATCGATCCCGGATGATCTCGAGTCTTTCGAGAAGCACGGTCCACAAGGATGCGAGCCGGATCAGCGCCCCACTCGATCGCCAGGTCGCGCATCCAATCGGAAAAGTGGTCGTAATTGCTGACGATCAGACGCGGCGCATACCCTTCGGCGAGCAACCGCGCCGATTCGATCACCCGGGCCGAGTCGCCGCCGAGGCAGACGATGTAGTCCGCCTTCCCAAGTCGGTCCGTCCTGCCCAGCGCGTCGAACAGCCAGTTCGTCAGCGGCGTAGCGATCAGGAGGATCGCCACGAAGGCCGCCGCGGCAAGCAAATGCTCCACCCATCGAAGGATTCTTCGGACACGGCCTAGTTTGGCAGGCCGGTGGTGTTCTGCCACGGCCTCTGTACCGGGCCGGATGGAAGCAGGTTTTCCGGGAGGATTCGTCATTTCCTGATCACCAACGGACGATCGTCATCACCGCTCACGAGAGAAGAGGCGATCGACAGATGCAAGGCATGCCACGCCGGTTCCCATATAATCACCACTGCCGGATGGGTCCTCTTTTTGTGGATGGACCGACCGGCTGCCTCGGACGATACGTACAAACGCATGATCCACGCGCTGACAATCGATGTCGAGGACGAATTTAACGTCATCGCACGAGACTGGCTCGGAAGGGAAGGCCCCCCCACGCGCGCCGTCGTGGATAACATGGAGCGCATTCTCGGCTGGCTGTCCGAGCGAAACATCCGCGCCACGTGTTTCGTGCTCGGTGAGGTGGCGGAGACGTTTCCGGACTTGATCCGTCGTATCGACAGCGACGGCCACGAACTGGGCGTACACGGTTTCCGTCATCGCCAGGTCTTCAAGCTCACCCCGCAGACCTTTCGCAACGAAGTCGAGCCCGCAAAACGGCTGATCGAGGACCTCACCGGCCGCGAGGTCTTCGGTCATCGCGCCCCGGCGTTCTCGATCATGCCGGAAACCGACTGGGCGCTGGAGGTTCTGGCCGAGGTCGGTTTTGCCTACGATTCGAGTATTTTCCCGATCCGGGGACGACGCTACGGCTGGCCCGACTTCCCCCTGGACATACACGAAGTTCGCTTGAAAAGTGGTCGGTCAATCATCGAAGCACCGCTTTCCACCTTGACGCTATTCGGCCGACGTTGGCCCGCATGCGGCGGCGGATATCTGCGTCATTTCCCCGGCGCGCTGACCCATTGGGCGCTGCGGCGCATCTCCCAATACCGACCGGTCATCGTCTATCTGCATCCGTACGAGATCGCGATAACCGAGCCATGGCGAGATACGCAGGGTCTTGATCGGCGTGATGCTTCCCGAATCCGCCGGATGTACGCGCTTCAGAGGAGAAATCGCCGTACGGTCGAGCCCAAAGTGCTTTCCCTGTTGGATCGCTACCCGTTTGCCCCGCTTGGCGAAGTGATCGAATCAGCCATCGGGCGACCAATGGCTGCTCGCCGGAATGCGTCTCAAACTGCGGCGGGCAGCACCTCTCCAACCCCCTTGAGTTAACAACTTTCCATGACCAGACGACTTGCCCGGGTCATCTTCGAAAGAGTCATCGCACGCAAACGGGAGTATTGCGTCTATCGCTCTGAAACGGTTTCCTCCTTCGATGAAGGTGGCGAGCAGATTGCTGTGTACGACAGGGCACAGCCGCCCTCCGCACAGGTAAGCGATGCGTATCGCGCTCACATGGGTCGCCGCAGCCGCTGGCTGATGTTTCGAAGACTGCGCAGAGGTCAGGCCGTCCTGCTCGTCCTACAGAAGAATGACCGCCTCGCAGGCATCGGCTGGATCCAGCATTGGCGTCCGCTTCGGCATGAGTTCTGGTGGCTGGAAGACAACGGCGTGGCCCTGGGTCCGTTCTGGACCAGTCCGGCGCTTCGCGGACAAGGCATCTACGGGCGACTTCTGGCCAAAGCCGCGGAAGAAGCGCGCCAGCGCGGCTGGAAACCGCTCTCAATCTGGGCAGAAAGCTCAAATACACCGTCGATCCGCGGCATCGAAAAGGCCGGCTTCAAGTCGCTTGGCACACACCGCGTCCATACGTACCTGCTCGGCCTTATCCGCCGGCATTACGTCGTCAGCGAGGCATCTGAACGTCCGACGATTTCAGCATTCGGTTCGTCCGCCTAGTCAAGCTGTAAAGCCGAAGCTCGTGAATCCTTCGACTTCTGGGACCCTTCAACTACCTGCCAGGCGGACCTAGAATGACGCATCGAAGCATTCGGCACGAAGTGAGTTAAGTCCCGGCGGCCGTCCGATGAGCCGATATCTGATCATCGGAAACCCCGCGCGACGGGCCGACGTAGACGAACTGGACCCTTCAATCGAGCATCCACCTGTGGAAGAGAAACTCATAGCGCCGGGTCTGGCGGGCGTATCACTGGCTCGCACGAGACAGGAGGAATACTGCCTCGCTGCGCGCCGAATGCGGCATAATCAGTTCTGGTGGTATTACAACGGCCTCGTTCCCTCGCTCATCACCTGGAGGCCCTTTCGAGATGCCACCGGTCGCTGGTGGTATCACGTAAAACCCGGCTTTGCATGGCCTGTGGACTACTTTCGACCTGTCGCCGAGAACTCGCATGGGCTGGATCGCAAGCTGCTGCTGGGATGGCAGCACCCGGTCGCTTCAGAGGAGTCCGATTCACGCGTCTGGCTGAACGTAATTCACGAGCTGGGCGGTTACGGCCTGGGCCGCGTGGCCAGCAACAAGCGCCGTGCGATTCGCAAGGGAGTGAGAAACCTGAACGTTCAGGTCGTCGACCCCTCGAATCCCGATCTCGCCCGGGAAGCATGCGTCGTCTGGAACAGCCACGTCGACCGCACGGGCTGGAACCATCGAATGGAGCCGGGCCGCTTCATCGAGACCTGGCGCGAGCTTGCACGCTGGCCAGGCACCACCGTGATGACGGCGCGCGACCCAGGACACGGCAACCAGCTCTGCGCCTGGCTCATCGCCCGGGTCATCGACGACACGGTCTTCGTGGACACGATCGCCAGCCACACCGACCGCCTCGAACATCGCCCCAACGACACGATCATCTTCCAGTGCCTCGTGCTCGCCGAGCAGATGGGCGTCCGTCACGCGCATTACTCGCTCAAGAGCAAGCTCGAAAGTCTCGAAGCATTCAAACAGTCGCTCGGCTTTGATGCACACCCGTTTCCGTCGCGCCTGCGTCTGCGATGGCCGATCAGTCCGATCCTCCGTCGCGCCCGGCCGGATATCTACATGCGCCTCCAGGGTGATCCGGTCTGGATGGAAGGCGAATCGCTGCACCGGCACATCTCCATCCCGCTGCTTCGCGGGCGCACGGCCACCGAGACCGCACCACGAACTCACAGCCCGGACCTCAAGCAGTGGTCGCAGCCGGAAGTGCGGGAACTCGCCGGAAAGTGGTATGTCCCCCCGCTGCCTCCGAGCCGCAGCGGCTGGTTGGTCTATTCGCTGGATTTCGTCCTCGCAACCCTGCAAGGCACGATCACCGAACCGCAAAACGTACGGCGAACGCCTTTCTGGATCACCGTCGGCACGATCGTTCGCGGAGTCATGGCCATCGTGCAGGCCGTCCTCGTCATCCTCGCACGGATTCCCGTCATCTCCTGGTTCTACGAATCTGTCGCCCGCACTTTTACCCGCAACGGAGCAGGTTTCTTCCTGCGAAGCTGCTACTGGAAGTCGCGGCTCAGGCACCTCGGTCAGGATACGCTGATCGATCAGGGCGTCGAGATCTGGGGCGCGGCCAACATCTCCATCGGCAGCAACTGCCACATTGATACCAACGTCCGCCTGGCTGCCGGAGAACGTCGGCATGGGCAGAAAGGATCAATCACCATCGGCGACTACGTCCACCTCGGGCCCAGCGTTCACATCGCCGGTCGGGGGACGGTGCTGATCCGTGATTGCGTCGGCATCTCCGCGCTGACGCACATCTACAGCGCCACCAATACCATCGAACTGCCCGCCGACCCCGGACAGTTGATCAGCATGTCCCACATGGCGCCGACGAACCAGCAGCACATCGTCGAAGGCCCGGTCATGATCGAGCCCTACGCTTTCGTTGGCATGATGTCGCGCATCATGCCGGGCGTTCGGGTTGGTTTCGGTGCCGTGGTCCACGCTGCTACGGAGCTAACGCGCGACGTACCGCCGTTCGCGAACTTTGCGGGGCTGCCGCGCGGTCGGCAGATTGGCTGGCGACGACCGCGCAGGCCGAGTCCGAAGCTGCCGAAAGCCGCCGCCGAACTGGAATCACAAAGGCCCGTGCAGCCATCGGAGAGCGGCGCGAAGACCGCACGCGAAACCGCCGAACCGCAGACCGCGTCCGGAGAACCCACGGCGCGTGCACCGGGCGTATCGCACACTCCTGAAACGAAGGGGCAACTCGACTCGTGAACGTGCCGCCGCCCATCAATCTCGGAAGCTTTCACCACGTCGGTGTGGCCGTGCGCAGCATCCGCGATGCCGTGGCGAGCTACAGCCAGACACTCGGCGCCGGTGTGGAATCCGAGACCATTCACGACGCCGAACAGGGCGTACGCATTTGCTTCATCAAGCTCGGCGATCTGCGGATCGAGCTCCTGGAGCCCGCCGCGGTTCCGTCACCGGTTGATGGCGTGCTCAAGCGCGGCGTGGCGATCTATCATGTCTGTTATGAGGTGAATGATCTGGACGACGCACTGTCGCGGGTTCGCGAGCACGGGCACCCGATCGTCTCACCGCCCAAGCCCGCCGCCGCCTTCGGCGGAAGGCGCGTCGCCTTCTTCACCTGTCGGGGACTGCTCATCGAACTGGTCGAATCAGACAGCAGTTCGACCCGAATCGATGGAGGCCGGATGTGAGCACGTCGCAAGCCATGCAGCCGCCCGATTTGGCGGACGCCATGTCGATGCTCGATCAGGTGCATCGCCGGCCGACGCTCGCCGGCATCGCCCAGGCCGCCCGCCTGCTGCTGCCGCATGCCGAACCGCTCTCGACGCAGACGCTCCGGCTCGGGTGCGTTGCTTCATTCACAATCGACCCGCTGCGCCCGGCCGTCGAACTACAGGCGCTGCGCGACGGCCTCGCCCTCGAAACGTATCTCGCACCCTTCGGGCAATTTGACCGTGATCTTATCGATCCGTCGTCGGGCCTCTCAAGGTTCAACCCCGATGTCGTTCTCGTTGCGATCCGACTCGCCGACGTCTGCCCCAACATCTACGACGCATTTAATTCGCTCACGGCCGACGCCGTACGCAAGTTGCTCGACGAATGGTTCACCCGACTCGAATCTGCGTTAAGAACCTTCCGTGAACGATGCGGCGCCTACCTCCTGGTCATGAACTACGAGCAACCGGTGTCTCCGTCCCTCGGTCTCGCGGATCGTACGACCGCATGCTCACAGTCGGCCATCCTGCACGATGCAAACAAGCGGCTCAACGAAATGGTTGCCTCGCTCGGCAGTGCCCGCGTCATGGATTACGACGCCCTCGTCGCTCGTCACGGCCGCGAGTCCTGGTCCGACCGGCGCAACGCCCTCTACGCCCGCATTCCCATCGCGCCGAACTACTACTGGCACTTTGCCGGATTCGTCCAGCGTTACATCCGGCCGCTTCGAGGCCTGACGCGCAAAGTGCTGGTGCTCGACGCGGACCACACCCTCTGGGGAGGTGTGCTGGGCGATGTCGGTCAGGAGGGCATCGCCCTCGGACCGGATTACCCGGGCAATGCGTATGTCGCTTTCCAGCGTCGCGTGCTGGAACTCTACCACCGCGGCGTCGTGCTGTGCCTTGCCAGCAAGAATCAGCCCGGGTCGGTGGAAGCGGCGCTCGAGCAGCATCCAGCCATGGTGCTGCGCCCGCGACACTTCGCCGCGATGCGAGTCAACTGGGAGCCCAAACCGCGAAATCTCCAATCCATGGCCGAGGAGCTCAACCTGGGCATTGACAGCTTCGTCTTCGTCGATGACAGCGAGGTCGAATGCGAATTGGTCCTCCGCACGCTGCCGCGCGTCCGAACCGTTCCGCTCCCCAGAGAGCCCGCCGATTACACCGCCGTCATCGACGCCCTGGATTGCTTCGATCAGTTCGCCATCTCAGCGGAAGATCGACAGCGCGGCGAACTCTATCGCGCTGAAGCCGGCCGTCGGCAGTTGCAGCAGGCCGTCGTGGACATGCCGACCTTCTACCGTCGCCTCGAAATGAAAATCACGCTGACGGTCAACGATGCCCGACAAATCGCACGGGCCGCACAGATGACCCAGCGCACGAATCAGTTCAACATGAACACCCGCCGCTGCACCGAGGATGAGATTCGTGCCTGCATGAATTCCCCGAGCCATGAGGTCGTCACCCTGGCCCTGGCCGATCGCTTCGGTGACAACGGCGTGGTCGGTTTGGCCATTCTTGAAAAGTCAGCGCCGGACTGGGTGCTGAGCCAGTTTCTCATGAGCTGCCGTGTCCTAGGGCGGACCGTTGAGCAGGCCTTCATCGCCTGGATCGCACGTCGGGCATTCGAGGCCGGCGCACACGGTCTCGTGGGCCTCTTCGTACCGACGGCCAAAAACAAACCTTTTGCTGGTTTCTATGTATCCTGCGGTTTTGCCGCGGCGGGATCCCGGGACGGCGTCGAGCAATTCACACTTGCATTGGCAGCCGCCGATACAAAAATACCTGACTGGATCGAAGTCATTCACCCATTCCCGACCGAGGGCGCTTGATGTCGCAGAGCCACGCCGAACGATTCAGGACGACCGTAGCGGCCATCCTCGGTATCCGTCCGGAGGACGTCACCGATCAGATGTCACCGGATACAGTCGACACGTGGGATTCGCTCAACCAGATCAACCTGCTCGGCGCGCTCGAACAGGAATTCGGCGTCGCCCTCGTCGTGCAGAATCCGTCGGAGCACCAGTCGATCGCCCGGCTCAAATCCCTGCTTGGTGAGCACGGAGTCACGATTTGAAGGATTTCCCTTCGCGGCAACCGGTCGATGTGTCCGCCGCCGGCACGACGGAGACCATCGGCAACACCGCGCATCGAATCTTCATCATCGCGGTCTGCCTCGGCGGCCTGGTTCTCTACGGGCTGACTTGCGCCCCCGGCGTGGTCTGGCAGGACAGCGGCATCTTTCAGTATCGTGTCTGGCGCGGAGACCTCGAAGGAGTCATCGGCCTGCCGCTGGCCCATCCCTGGTACATCCTGCTCGCGCGGCTCTTTGCCTTTCTGCCGCTGGGTGAGTTTGCCTATCGGGTCAATCTCTTCTCCGCCGTATGCGGTGCGATGACCCTGGCACTTGCGGCACATCTGTTGCGCTCGCTGACAGGCCAGTACACGGCGGCGGCCTGCGGTGTCATCCTGCTCGGCGTCAGCCACACGTTCTGGACACACAGCGTCGTCGCGGAAGTCTACACCCTCTATGCCCTCTGCCTCGTGGCCGAGCTTTGTCTGGTCGAGCGATTTCTGACAAAGCGGCGATTCGGATGGCTCCTGGCGGCGGCCATCGTAAACGGTCTGGACCTCTCCAACCATCTGATGGCCATTCTCCACTGGCCCGCATATCTCGGGCTCATGATCTGGGCCGTCCGTACGAAGCGGTTAAACCTTGCGCAGTTCTTCATGCTTCCCGCCGCGGTGCTGCTCGGCAGCACACCTTATCTCTGGTTGATCTGCCGTCGTCTGTACGCAGGTGCAGCACTCGTCGAGACGCTCCGCGAGGCACTCGTCGGCCCGCCCCACCGCGCGGACATCGTACTGACGCACAGCTTCCCCTTCGCCCGGCAGACGATCCGGGCCGCTCAGTACTTCCTGCTCAACTTTCCAACCCCTCTGCTGCTCCTCGCCCCGGTCGGACTCTGGGCGGCATGGCGCTGCACGACGCAGCGATGGTTCGCCCTCGTGGGCGGCGCGATGTTCGCCGTCGGTTTCGTCTTTGCCTATCGCTATCTCGTTCCCGATCAGTACGTCTTTTACTTCCCCTGCTACATCCTGACCGCCTGCTTCGTCGCCATCGGCATCGCCCGATTCAGAGGCCTGACCTCCGGCGCCAGCCGGCGCTGGACCTGCATCGCCCTCGCGGCGATGCCCGCACTGATCTATGAAATCGCTCCGCCTCTACTGCGCGCTCGTAACATTACCTTCGGTGTCTCGCGCGAACTGCACTACCGTGACACCTACGCCTATTTCCTCCGGCCGCGCAAGAACGGCGACGACGGTGCCGGGCGATTCCTTCGCGAGGCGCTGGAACTGGCCGCGCCGGACGGTGCCGTGATGGCGGATTCCACGATCCTTAATCCGCTTATCTACGTTCGCGATGTCGAAGGCGTGCACACCGGCGTGGCGATTGGCGTGCCGGCGAACGTCGCCCCCCTGCCGCCGGTCGTGCTCGCGACACCGGAGGACTGGCGGCCCTTCGTTGAGCGCGGAAAGGCCTTCGCTCTTACGGAAGCCAGATTCATGTCAAAGTGGGTTGGCGAGAATTATGACTTCGAGCCGGTCGGAAAAATCTATCTTCTTCGTGAGAAGCGAGCTTCGCCACCGGAGCACGACACGCCATAAGCAACAAGGCGCCTTCTTTCGATCCGCACGCCCGTGCTATTCCGACAAGCTGTTAACCCGGGACACCACCTCAAGCGTCTGACCGATCGGTGCGTGGATGACCAGATCAGCCACGGAATCCAGCGGCGTTTCATCCCGATTGATGATGACCAGACGGGCACGATGTCGCTTGGCGATGGCCGGAATCTCCGCCGCAGGGTAAACGACGAGACTCGAACCGAGAGCGATGAACAGGTCGCATTCCCGCGCCCACTTGGAGGCCTCCATCAGGACCGACGGCGTGAGCTGCTGACCGAAGGAAACCGTCATGGACTTCAGAAGCCCGCCGCAGACATCGCAGGTGAACTCCTCCTCGCCGGCTTCGAGGCGGATTTGAATTTCCTCGGAGGGCCAGCGCTTGTCACATTCGAGGCAGTGGACCTTCAGCGCCGTGCCGTGGATTTCCAGCACGTTTCTGCTGCCGGCGCGCTGATGGAGTTCGTCGATGTTCTGCGTGATCACGCCGCGTAGTCGGCCGCGGCGCTCCAGCGATGCAAGTACCCGATGCCCCGCGTTCGGCTTTGCTGCGAGCATGCCCGGGATCATCTCCCGCCGCTGTCGCCAGAAGCTCCGCCGGGCTTCCGGATCGTTCAGAAAATCCTCAAACCACACGGGCTGATGCCGCGTCCAGAACCCGCCGGGGCTGCGGAAATCTTCAATGCCGCTTTCGGTGCTGATGCCGGCGCCGGTAAATGCGACGGCACGCTGCGCCTCGGCCAGCCAGCCGGCCAGAGTTGAGATAAGATCAGGTACTTCCGCCATCGACCGCGCCGCTCAAACGAAGACCGTTCACTGTACGCATCCCGGCATGACCGCTTCGACAGCCGCCGACCCTACTTTGTAGTCTGCTCATCAATCAATGCAAGGATGCGATCCGTCAGAATCTCCCGGACGTGACGGGCCTTGACGCGGCCCGCCTGACCCTGATCCGCAAAGGCGACCGGATCTTCCACCGGCCAGCGAAGCGTCTCTTTGGTCCCTCTGAGTGCGGGGCATTCCTTCTCCGCCGAACCACAGACCGTCACGACATAATCGAAAGACTTGCCTGCGAACTCGTCGAGACTCTTGGAGCGTAGTCCCTCGATACCGACGCCGGCCTCGGCGAGCGCCGCCTCTGCCAGCGGATGCACGGCCCCGCTCGGTTTCGTGCCGGCGGAGTACGCATCAAAAACATGCCCGCCCAGGTGCCGCATCATCGCCTCGGCGATCTGCGATCGGCAGGAGTTTCCGGTACAGACGAAGATGATGCTTGGTTTGGCCATGATACGGATCCAATCTTAATTATTGCGAAATCAGCCCCGTGTGGCGCCGATGGAAGACCGGCAAATGCACGCATGAGCGATTCAATCTTATCGAGCGGTGCGACTTTCCGCCAACGTCTCACCGACATCAATCGTCGCAGCAGGGTCGCCCGCCGCCTCTGGTCCCGTGGTCAATGCCGTCTGCATCCGCGGCCGATGCCGCACCTGCTCCGCCCAGAGGAGAATCCCCGCGCCGATCAGCATCACGACGCCGCAGAGCCATTGCTTGCGCGTAAGAACTTCGCCGAAGATCATGACCGACGCCGCGCCGCAGATGAAAGGCGCGAGTTGTACCACGGCCGCCGACACCGCCACACCCAGTCGCGCGATCGCAGCGTAGTAGAAGACGTGTCCCAGCGCAATGCCGATCAGCGCCGACAGCACGAGGATGAACCAGTTGTATGCCGATAATTCCAGTGCGCCGAGCCCGCCGCGACTGCCCAGCGGAATCATCAGCGCGATCATCCCCGCCGCGGTATAAAGCGAGATCGCGGCAAAAGAAGTCATCGCCGGAACGCCGCGCATCCAGTAGCGCACCGAGACGCCGTACATCCCGTAAAACGCCCCCGCCGCCAGCCCCAGCGCGACACCGATGGCCGTGCCGCCCGCAATCGGCGCCGCACCGAGCAGCACGGTCCCCACCGAGCCGCCGACAACGAGCAGGAGTCCTCCCCAGAACAACGGGCTCCGCATCAGCGGCCGCTCATCGACGAACAGGACAAAGGCCCCGATGGTTGCGAAGATGATGTTCACGCGTAAGAGAAAACCCGCGAGCCCGGGCCCGATGTAGTACGGCGTCCACGCGAAGCAGACCTGCCCGACACAGTTGAACGCCGCCGGAACAATCGCTCTCCGCCAGAGTCCGTCCGGCAATGTTCCCCGCCGCAGCCCAACGACAAGCAGCGGCAGCCAGAGCAGCGCGGACAGCCCATATCGCCATCCATTCGCCGTCCAAGCGTCAACATACGGCGTCAGATACTTGAGAAAGAGCAGGACGCTCGACCAGCCGAGAAGGGTAAGGACAATAAAGACCGCGCCGGTCGCGCTGGAAGCGGGAGGAGTCTTCGTCATCCGAACAGTCTAGCCGCAGGCGTTCGACTTTGCAGCCCGTGCAGAGTCTGGAACGGACTCCGCACCGTGCCTGCACACCAGCCGCCTGTGACCTGCCGGGCTGCATGTGCATCCAAGTCCAAGTACGATTGCAATTACCCGTGAAGGAGAGACATCATGTTCAATGCCGTTCGATTCGAATCTGATCATGTACTCCAAGCGGCGGACGTCCGGCGCCATTCACTCACCCTGTTGCTGACAACGATTCTCGTTACGACCGCTCTGCTCACCGGATGTCAGCGCCCGGACTTGTTCGCCAGCGATGCCTTTGTCATCCCCGGCGACGGTGGCATGCTCTCCGCAAGCATTGTTCGAGGTCAGTCGCCTGACACCTGCCGCGGCATACCGGGCGTGACCGTGCGCTTCTACCACGGCGATCAGCTGCTCGGTGAAGCGACGACCGGCGATTGCGGCACGGCGCGCCTGGAATCAGCTCTCCTCGCTTCCGCAACAAACTATCGCGCGGAGGCACTTTTCGACGGCCAATCGCTGTCCGCGGAAGGAGCCGTCTTCAACGGCTCTCCCAACCGGACCGTCATCATCTGCGACATCGACGGAACCATCTCCGATACGCACTACCGCGAACTCGTCTTCGACGAAGAGGACCGGGCATCGCAGCCGTTGCCCGGCGCCGTCGAAACGCTCAACGAACTCCGGAAACACTACGGACTGATCTACGTGACGGCGCGTCCCGGTTTTCTCCGCGCCAAGACACAGCGCTGGCTCAGGAACCACGGCTTCCCGGAGGCCCCGCTGATCGGCACGCCGGGGCTGGCCCAGAGCATCCGGCCCGACAGATTCAAGGCCGAGACGATCGCCCGGCTCCAGACCTCGAACAGCACCATTCGCATCGGCATCGGCGACGCTCGAACCGATTCCGAGGCCTACGGAATGACCGACCTGCTGCCGATCATCGTCGACGACAATGACAACGGTCGCTTCCGTGCCCATGCCATCGTCCTGCGAGACTGGAAAATGATCCGCGAGTTCTTCGATGTCAACGCGGAAGTTCTTCAAGACCCGGACCGACTCCATCGCGTCATTGAACAGGAAGACCTGCTCAAACGGCCGACCCGGCACTATCAGCCGACGCGACACCATACGCACATGGCCGATGACCCCGCCGAGGCATCGCCTCGGTCGTGATCCGACTTGGACGGCTGCGCCCGTCGCGATACGATCCTCCCCGTGACGAAGCCCTCGGAATCGACGACGCGCCTCGAACTTCGGGCCGCGACCCTGTCCATCACCGTCGGCATCCTTCTGCTCATCGTTAAGTTCACCGCCTATGCGTTGACCGGCTCCACGGCCATCTTCAGCGATGCGCTCGAGTCCGTCGTCAACGTCATGGCATCCGGCTTCGCACTCTATGCCGTTCGACTCGCCCATCAGCCGGCGGATACGGAACACCCCTACGGACACGGAAAGATCGAGTTTATGTCCGCCGGTTTCGAGGGCGGCCTCGTCCTCATCGCGGCCATCGTCATCGTGGCCAAGGCCGCCGATGCCCTGCTCTTCGGTCGGCTGGAGCTTGAGCAGCTGGGAATCGGCATCTGGCTGATGGCCGGGGCGATGGTGGCCAACGGCGCGACCGGGCTCTACCTTATCCGAGTCGGACGAAGCCACGGCTCCCTCGCGCTCGAAGCCGACGGGCGACATCTCCTGTCCGACGCCTTGACTTCCGTCGCCGCCATTGCCGCCCTCGTGCTGATCAAACTCACCGGTTGGGTCTATGCCGACCCGATCGCCGCTTTGTTGATCGCTGCGTACATCAGTCACATGGGCATCGGCCTCATTCGCCGCTCCGTAGCCGGCCTGATGGACGAGCAGGACCTTGAAGACGCGCGGCTGCTCAAGAACCTTCTCGAAGCTCACATCGGCGCTGCGGGCCGTGAGCCGCGCATCTGCTCCTACCACAAACTCCGCCACCGCCATGCAGGCCGCTACCACTGGGTCGATTTTCACATTATGGTCCCGGCCGCAGCGAGTGTTGAGCAGGGCCACACCATCGCCAGCGCGATCGAACACGAGATCGAGAAAGTCCTCGGTCCCGGCAACGCCACCGCCCACGTCGAGCCCTGCGCCGATACGGCCTGCTCACTCTGCAGGAATAATGAAACCACGTCACGGCAACCATCTCGCTTTAAATAATTGATCGCCTGCCGGCAATGTGACGGAGAGTATCCTTGAATGCACCCTCCGACCTGCCGGGTCGGTCATCGTTCGCACTGCAGCCGGCTTTCAGCGCTCGCGCTTAAATGCAGATGCAATGCGATGACCAGGAATGCCGCGTAGCGTAGAACATGCCGCTTGAAGCTCATCATTCGCTCCATCGCGCGCCGATAGCCGTGCGTCAGGGTTGTCTGGCGGTACCCGTCCCCCACAAATCATAACTCGTCAAGCCGATGCCGAAAAAAGGCGGGAGAATCCTGGTTGGCACTTCCCGATCGTCCGTTCGGACGAACTGCCGGCATACGCATCAAATGAGCCGGCATTTCGACGTTTCGACTTTTCGACTTTTCCCCCGGCTGGTATGATCCGCCGTTGAAGTCAGTCCATGTAAATTCACACCAGGAGACCACACCATGCGACGCGCGAAGATCACGATCATCGGAGCCGGAAACGTCGGAGCCACCTGTGCCCATTGGGCGGCTGCCAAGGAACTCGGCGACATCGTCCTGCTCGACATCATCGAAGGCATGCCGCAGGGCAAGGGGCTGGACCTGCGCCAGGCCTCGCCCGTCGAACGCTTCGACTCCAACATCATCGGCACCAACAGCTACGACGACACCCGCGGGTCCGACATCGTCATCATCACCAGCGGCATTGCCCGCAAGCCGGGCATGAGCCGCGACGACCTCATGTCCACGAACATGAAGATCGTCCGCGAGGTCAGCGAACAGGCGGCCAAGGCCAGCCCCGAAGCGGTCTATATCATCGTCTCCAACCCGCTCGACGCGATGGTGCAGACCTGCTGGAAGGCAACCGGCCTGCCGACGAACCGCATTGTCGGTCAGGCGGGCGTGCTGGACACGGCCCGCTATCGAACGTTTCTGGCGATGGAACTGAATTGCAGCGTGGAAGACATCGTCGCAGTGCTCATGGGCGGCCATGGCGACGACATGGTGCCGCTGCCGCGCTACACGAGCGTCGCCGGCATCCCGGTGACGGAGCTGATCGCCAAGGACAAGCTCGACGCCATCGTGCAGCGCACGCGCGACGGCGGCGCGGAGATCGTCAAGCTGCTCAAGACGGGCAGTGCGTATTACGCCCCTGCGGCGGCGACGGTGCAGATGGCCGAGGCGATCATCAAGGACAAGAAGCGCATCCTGCCCTGCGCGGCGTATTGCAAGAGTGAGTATGGTGTCGGCGGTTACTTCGTCGGCGTGCCCTGTGTCCTCGGCGCCCGCGGTGTGGAGAAGGTGATCGAACTCAGGCTCGACGCCGACGAGCGCAAGCTGTTTGACGCCAGCGTGGCCCACGTGAAGGAACTCGTGGGCTGGGTGGAGAAGAACTGGGCGTAGAGCAGGTCGATCGGCAGGAATGAAGTCCTGCGATGCCTGCAGCGCGCTTCACGCACCGGCCGTGCTGGGGCGCGTCGCGGGCGCCAGCGCCGGTATCATGAAGCGCACGACCGTACCGACGCCGACGGTACTGGAGATGGAAACCTCGCCGCGCATCGCGCTGACCGCGTGCTTCACGATGGCCAGGCCCAGTCCCGTACCCCCGACGTTCATCGCGCGCGACTTGTCGACCTGATAAAACCGCTCGAAGACGCGATCCATGTCTTCCGGCGGGATGCCGCAGCCGTTGTCCTGAACTTCGAAGGCCACCTTCTCGCCGGCGGCGGCGCAGCGAAGATGGATCCGTCCGCCGGGGCCGATGAACTTCACCGCATTGTCCAGCAGATTCTTGAGCACCAGCTCCAGCCACCTCTGGTCGGTGTGTACAAGATCGACGTCGGACACGTACGTCAGCTCCGCCTGCTTCTGCCGCAGGGCGTCTTCAAACATCGTGCGCAGCGTGGCGAAGACTTCCGCCGGATCGAAGGTGGATTCGACCAGTTCAACCGCGACCGACTCGACCTTGTTCAGGTGCATCAGGTCCTCGGTCAGGTTCTGCAGCCGGTCGACATTGCGATCGATGATCGAGAGAAACCGTCGGCGGGTCGGCTCATCCAGCCCGGTCTCCCGAAGCGTCTCCACGGCCGCGCGGATCGAAGCCACCGGCGTGCGTAGCTCATGCGACGCATTCGCTACGAAGTCCGTCTTCATGGCCACCGAGCGGGCAATGGCGGTGATGTCCCGCAGGCAGACAAGCCAGGCGATCGGCGTCTCGATCTGCGTGACATGCAGGATCGACACGTCGAGCGTGCGCGTCCCCCCGTCGGTCTCGATCGTCAGTTCCCGGCGGGATTCGCTTGCGCCCGCCCCGAGGGCATCCTCCCAGAAGCGGCGCAGCCCTCGATGCGTGAGCTGCTCCGCGAGCGGGCCACCCGCCGGCGAATACCTCAGCCCCAGCAGCCGTCGCGCGGCCGCATTGGCCAGCAGCACAATGCCGTCGCGGTTGACGGCGATGACGCCCTCTTCCAGATTGCTGACGGTGATCTCCAGGTCCTGGCGCTGCTGCTGGGCCTCGCGAATCCGCGCGGCGAGGTTGCTGCGCATGCGATCCAGCGAATCGGCCATCTGCTTGATTTCATCGTCCCCGCGGATTTCCAGTCGTGTCACCAGGTCGCCCGTCGCAAGCTGCTGGGCCCATGTGCTGACGCGCTGGATCGGCGCCGCCAGTGCCCGGGATAGCAGCCAGGCGAGCAGGAGTGCCAACGGCAGCGCCACAGCAAGCCCGGTGCCGATCAGCTGCCGAATGGCCCGCTCGCGCCGCTGGATGTCCTCCGCAGGGGTGGCCACGCGCACCACGGCAACCAGTTCCCCTGCTTGGAGCAGCGGCATCGCCACGTAGAAGAACGGCTGCCGCACCGAGGCGCTGACGCGCTCATGGAGGCCGACTTCGCCGTGCAATGCCGAGACGACTTCGGGACGGCCCGCGTGGTTCTCCATCTCCGACGGATCTGCATTCGAATCTGCCAGCACACGACCGTCCGGAGCGATGATCGTCATGCGCAGCCCGGTCTGCTCACGCACCTGGCGGCATTGCTCCTGCAACTGCCCGGGCTGATAGGTCGTCCAATTCTTTTCCACGCTGAGCAGCGCCAGGTGCGCCTGGTTTCGCAGTTGCTCGACGACGTACTCGCGCAGCCAGTGCTGCATGATCTGCCAGGTGAACCCACCCACCACCAGCATTCCCAAGGCGATCAGTAACCCCAGCCGGGTAAAGACCCGAGTGAAGAATCGTCCCTGCCACTTTACCGGTGCCGGTTGAATCATGGAGTCTGTCCGTGCGTTCCAGCTGCAATCGACCCGGCTCGACCCGATGAAAGCAAATGCCACCGCGCATGTGCCGTCCGATCAAATCATCATAACGGGAAAACAAAGGCACAAGCAGCGAGACAGGTGGAGTCGCTTAGCAGCCGATCGGCTCTCCCTGCCAGATGTCGGCGAAGCGATAACCTACGCCGCGAACCGTCTCGACGAGGTCGCGGTGGCGGCCCAGCTTTCGCCGCAGCGAGGTGACGTGTACGTCGATCGTGCGGTCGGTCACAGCGATGTCCGGCCCCATCGCCTTGGCCATGAGCTGATCGCGAGAGAGCACGCGCGACCGTGCGGCGACCAGCGCTTCGAGCAGACGAAACTCCGTGAGCGTAACCGGGACCGGCTGACCTTCCAGCTCCACCACGTGACGCGAGCGATCGACCACGATCGGTCCGGCTTTGAGGACGATCTCCTTGTCGGACGTCGCGCTGCGCCGGCGAAGCACCGCGGCCACTCGGGCCAGCAGCACGTCCATTGAGAAGGGCTTGGTCACGTAGTCATCGGCGCCAAGCTGAAGACTCAGCACGACGTCGCTTTCGCTCGTCAGCGCCGTGAGCATGATGATGGGGATCGACTTGGTAGCAGCGTTGTTTTTGAGTGCCAGGATCACGTCGCGACCATTGACCCGCGGCAGCATGATGTCCAGCAGGATCAGGTCGGGCCGCTCGCGGCCGGCCAGATCAATCGCCGTTTCACCATCCGCCGCCGCCAGCACTTTGTACCGGTTGCGCTCGAGATGAAAGCGAATGGACTCGACGAGATCCTGCTCGTCATCCACGACCAGAATATTCGCATTCGCCATAATCCTGCGCCAACTCCGTACGACGCTGAAGAAGTTAACCGAACAACTTCATTATAAATCCGGTCGCGCTCAACTTCACCGGCATTCCTGAACATTCACTCCGCTTGCAGCAAAACCTGCGTCCCGTAACTCTGCAAATAGTCGATGTTTGCACGGGATGACGGATCATCGCGTGTGATTAACAGAATCTTAGCGCTTCCCACATCCGAGCTTATTCTTCCTCGAGCGAGTATTCCTCGGGATGCATGCGCTCGCGCGCCTCCTGACGCACACGTTCTTCCTGTGCGTCCGATCGTCGCTTGACGTAACCGCGCACGAGCAGGTTGAGCGCGATGCAGATGGCCATGCCGGCGACTCCAATGTAATACACGGTGATGGCCACGAAACCTGCACATACGGTCGCCAGAACCGCCGCTGCGAACCAACTGAATACCACCCAGATCGAGCGACCCAGTTTCAATGCCGCATCGCCACGAACGAAGATGCGATCGGCCATGCCCGTGGCGACGACCGCCGCAAAGGCCACGTATGTCGTGGAAACGGGAAACGCCAGCGCCGAGGCCGTGGCGATGACGCAGGCCGAAACGCAGACGATCACGCAGGCGCGGAGTGGATCGTAGTGCATGGTCTTGCCGCGGACATTCTTCGTCACCACCGGCGCCAGCGACGGCATGACCGGCTGCGGTCGGCGAGAAAGAATCGCTGACGCCAAGCCGATGCACCATCGCGGCGCCCAGAGTTTGACATGATGACCCGCGCTGCCGGTGCGAACCTCAGCCCGCGTCACGCGCTGGGCATGCTCGGTCATCATGCCCATCACCAGCAGCACCCCGCAGCCGAAAAGCGCCCACCGCGGAATCATCGCCCGGGTGATTTCGGCCACACTCGTATTCGTGTAGTGGCCGTGAACCAGCTTGAGCGAGGCCAGCCCCGGCGCGGCGCAGTTCGCCAGGTCGTTCTGCCCGAAAGCGAAGGCCATGCCCAGCATGCCCAGCACGGTGAGCGTGGGAAAGAGCAGTTCCGCCGCGCGCTTGCGGAAGATCACCAGGGACAGGTGAATCAGGATGGCGAAGAAGATCCATAGAACGACGATGGTCAGGATCGGTCCATAATACGGGAAGCTCTGGATGAATTTGGTGAAGACTTTGACGAAGCCGAGATTCTTCATGCCCTTGATCAGCATGAAATACGCCAGACCAGCCATCAGTCCGCCGCCGATCCAGCCGCCGTGAAGCAGCAGCGTCGGCAAACTCGACCACTTGTCGCCGATCGCGCCACGCGCGGCACGTTGCAGGACGAACCCCATGAAACCTGAGAGCACGATTGAACAGACGATGGCCAGCAGCACCTTCGAAACGCCGTACCACTCGACGGCTTCCAGGGAATTCTGCGAGGTGACCGCTCCGAGAAAGAGCGAGCCGCCCAGAAGCGAGAACACGAGCGTCATCGTCGTGCTGACGGGCATGCCGAATGCCGAGTAGGTATAGAGCAGAACGGTATCGACGATGTAGACAGAAAGATAAACCGCCAGCACCGCTTCGATGTCATTCTCAAAGGACTGCGGATCGAAAATCCCGCTTCGGGCGGTTTCTATGACGTCTGAGGAAAACGTGGCGCCCAGCACGACGCCGATCGCTGCAAGACGCACGGCAGCACGCCGGGTGAAGATGCGTGCTCCGAAGACCGAGTTGACGATGTTCGCCGCGTCGTTGCGACCGACTTCGACGGTGTCCCAAATGAGCATCACGACCGCCAGAACGACGGCCATGTACATGAACGGCGTGAGCACGCCCGGATCGCCGTTCTCAGCGAGAATCGTCAGGGCTGTGCAGATAATGGAACCCGTCCTCGAGCCGAAGCTGTCGCTCGCACCCACTTACGCCGAACGCCCTGACCCGACGGGTGGACGCGCGGAAACCAGCGCGATCGCAGGCAGACTCCGGTTATAGATAAAGACCCACTTGCCGTTTCGTCCGCAGTTATTGAGACAGCATGCGACGCAATCGGTCCGCCATCTTCTCGGCGTGATTGGCCAGTTGTCCCAGTTCGAGGAAAACCCTCCACCAGAGCATCAGGTCAGAGGCCTTTAATTCATCCTCCATGGCGAACAGCGCCTTGGAGAGCGTATATTGCGTCTTGTCGGCTTCCCACTCCGCCTTTTCGACGACGCGGATCAGATCCATCAGGCCCGTCGCCTGATCGGCCAGGAACCCGCGGGCCACCAGGTCCTGCAATCGCTCATTCATCTCGTGGTGTTTGTCGCAGACCCGCAGAACGGTCTCGACGTACTCGAACACCTGCGTGACCAGGGGGCGAGGCATGCGAAGCTGCTTGATCGTCAGGAGAATGGCCAGGTCCTCCACCGAGTCCGCCATATCGTCCTGCAGCTTCAGATAGCCGAGCAGGTCACCGCGATAGACCGGCAGGAAGAAACTTCGGGGAATCACCTGCCGGATCTCATCCTTGATCATGTCCGCTTCGTGTTCCGTCTTGAACACGCGTTTGATCAGCTCATCCAGCAGGTCATACTCTTCATCGCGCACCGCTTCGAGCATTGGGCGGACCAGAGTCACGCACTCTCGCACCTTCTTCAGGTGGTGTAGAAGCGGTTCAAACGGTGACTGCTGGAACAATTCTGCGATCAGCCCCACTGTGCACCTCCGTGTCGCTGTCGGACAATCTCAGCGCCGCGGGGCATACCTCCTGCGGCCGCGGCCGTGCATCGGGCTGCGACCGAATATGTCGGGCTAGACATACTGGCCCACGGTTCGAATCGCAACCCTGCGCGGCGCTAAGATATCATGAAGGTTGCCGCTGCTCCATCGTGCCCTGAAACGGTGGCGCGCAAGGATGTTTCCCGGTCCATGAGTGGACCGATTCGTTCTGCACGTCGCCGCCCAGGACTGTGAAGACCCTGAGGAACAGGAATAAAAGTCCGCCCCGCGTGCATATTCGACGCTATTGACTTTGCGAGTGATCCCGAATTAAGCTACGGGGTTTGCCCTGTTCGCGGCAACAGATGAGGATATGCATGATCTTTAATTTTGAATGGTGGTTTGATACGGCCTATCGAGAGCGGCTGGACGAAGCGAAGGGACGCTGCGCCTCGACGCATTTCCCCGAAGTGCCGCCGGAAACCGCCCTCGATGATCCAGCCTACAAGAGCTTTTACGATCAGCTCGAGGCACGCACGATCATTTATCTGCGCGACGGCTTCTCCTACGAAATCAAGGAAATCATTCCGACCCGCAGCACCTCTGCACTAACCTTCGAATGTGCCCCGGCGGACGATTCCTACAAGGTCGGGGCGTTCGTGGTCACCGTCCCCTTCGAGGACATTATCCGCGTCGAAGTCTTCGCCTGTCATCCGAAGGAAAAGCCCGAAGACATGCCTGCCATCCGCGGATTTGGTGCGGCTCAGGTCCAGCCGCCGCAACCCCCTTCCAAACGTGCAGAGGATCGGCCGGTCCGCCGAGAGGCACAGGAATAGCGAACTCGTCTCCAGATTCGATGAGTCCTTGCGCCGCCTTACGACCCAACAATCCTCGCCATCACGGATCAATCGCAGTTCCTGCAATGTTGCCGGAGGCTGATTGCGCGTGAAGAACCGGCCTCAACTGCGTTTAACTGTCCCGGGCTGCAAAAACCCGCACCTGCTCCAGGTTACTTGCAGCCGCATCTGAATTTGCCAGATTTAACCAGACCCGGCGGTAACGTGCAGCCGCCGAAATAAAGTCCGTAACCGGGACAACACACCAGAAGGAAAGTCGTCCCGAAGGACTGGGAGAATCCAACGATGAACCGAGCCAGATGTTCAAGTCTCGTCGCTGTCATTGCCCTGTTCGGGACGGCCGCCCCCCTGCCGGCGCAGACGCCGGGCGTCATTGCTGTCTTCCAATTGAAAGGCCCGTTGCCGGAGGCGCCACAGCAGACGCCATTCGGCGAGCTTTTCGGAGAGGCCGCGCCCCTGAACATGTTCGACCTGCTCGAACGACTGCGACAGGCCCGAACGGACAACAACGTGCAGGCGGTCGTCTTCGAGATTCAGGAAGCGGCCCTCGGCTTTGCCCAGATTCAGGAACTGAGGGCACAATTCGAAGCCCTCAAGGCCACCGACAAGGATGTCTGGGTTTTCACCGAATCACTGACGAACTCTACGCTGATGCTTGGCTCAGCGGCCAGCCAGCTCTGGCTCATGCCGGCCGGAGATGTGTTCTTCCTCGGGCTCTACGGAGAGGCCTCCTACTACAAGAACATGATGGACAACATCAAGGTCGAGGCCGACATCCTCCACTGCGGCGACTACAAGTCCGCCGGCGAACCCTTCTACCGCACCGGGCCCAGCAAGGAAGCCGAAGAGCAGACCAACAGCATCCTCGATTCGCTGTTCGAGCAGCTGGTCGAATCCGTCGCCACGAGCCGCAAACTCACGCCCGAACGGGTCCGCGAGTTGATCGACATCGGCACCCTCTCGGCCAAGGACGCCCTGGAGGCCAAACTCGTCGACAAGCTCGCCTATCGAGAGGATTTCATCGCTCAGCTCAAGAAGCGCTATGGTGACGATGTCACCATCAATCGCAAGTACGGCAAGGAGAAGGGGCCGAAGATCGACTTCTCCAATCCGTTCGCATTCTTCTCGATCTTTGGCGACATGATGAAGGGACGAAAGACCTCGACCAAGCCGGCCGTCGCGGTCGTGCATGTTGAGAGCATGATCACCCAGGGCAAGACCGAGGAGAGCATGTTCGGCGGTGCGTCGAACGCCGGTTCGACGACGATTCGACACGCCATCGCCAAGGCCGCTGCCGACAGCAACGTCAAGGCGCTTGTCCTCCGCGTGGATTCTCCCGGCGGCTCGGCCGTCGCAAGCGACATCATCTGTGAGGCCACGAAGCGCTTCAGGGATTCCGGCAGGCCGCTGATCGTCTCGATGGGCAATGTCGCCGGCAGCGGCGGCTATTACGTCGCGACCATGGCCGACGTCATCTTTGCGGAACCGGCCACCATTACCGGCTCAATCGGCGTGGTCGGCGGCAAGATCGTGACCAAAGGGCTCTGGGACTGGATCGGCATCACCGGTCATGAGTACAAGCGCGGCAAGCACAGCGACCTGATGAACTCCAATCGTCGATTCAGCGATGAGGAGCGGGCCCGCATGCAGGCCTGGCTCGACCGGGTCTACGTCGAATTCAAGAACCGCGTCCTCGAAGGTCGCTCCGACCGAATCAAAGGTGATCTCGAACCTCTGGCCGGCGGCCGCGTATATACCGGAAAGCAGGCCCTGGAGATCGGTCTTGTGGACCGACTCGGCGGCATGGCTGATGCCATCAAGTTCGCCGCCAGCGAGGCCGAACTCGGCGCGAATTACGATGTAAGGATATTCCCGGAGCCGAAGTCGCTGCTTGACAAGATCATGGAAGGCATGAGCGACAAGGACGGCTCAGAGGACTTCGTCTCGACGACGCTGACGCGCACGATTGCCGCACGATGGGCAGCCCTGCCGCAATTGGCGGGTGCATTGGAGGCGATCTCCGCGGTCGATCCGGTAAGGGCACGGGCCGTCGAGAATTTTCTGATTCAGATTGAAATGCTGACCCGCGAATCCGTTCTGATGGTCGGGCCGCCGGTGATGATCTCCGGGGCAGCCGGACTGAACTGACCTCCGCAACCATGCTTGAGTCTGCGGGTAAGACCTGCAAGACGCGACAACGACTCCCACTCCACCCTCTGGCCCGGTCGCTCAAGACACAACCTTGGCGACCGGGCCAACCGTTTTTAACGGCGGATCATGCCGTCGCAGTCGACACGCCGATTCGAGCGAATGCCTGCGGGCCACCGGTTACGCGATGGCCCGTGGTATAATGGCGTGATGACCCTTGACCCTCACGCGCTGCCCGTTCCCGATCTGGGACTGCGATGTCGCACCTGTGGCTATCTGCTTGCCGGCCTGCCGCAACATCGCTGCCCGGAGTGCGGGATCGAGTTCAATCTCGACGATCACATTCCGCCGGGCGATTTTCCGACGGTGATTTTCGATGGCAGCCCGGTGCTGCTCACACCGGAGATCATGAAGCTGCTGCATACATATCAGATCGTGTACATGCAGCGAAAAGGCCCCATGGAAGCGATCTACACCGGCAACCTGTCGCTCGCCGGCCGCGTCGAATTGGCTGTCTCGCGTGAGAGTTATTTTGAGGTGATCGACCTGCTGCGGCGCCGGCGACTCGGCCTGCTGTTGCCGCCGCCGCCGATCGATCGTGCCGACGCGCCGGCCTGGATATGCCGAGCGTGCGGAGAATCCTGTCCGGGTAATTTCGAAGTCTGTTGGCAATGTGGGGCCGACGCACCGGACCCGTACGAATCGGCGACGTGAACCGACGCGCCGCCAGGGGGAAGACATCATGCCATGGTTGCGCATTAAGTTCCGAGCACAGAATCAGCATGCATGTATTGTGATCATTTCTGTCTTCATCACGCTTCAGGCGGTGATCCCGTCTGCGGCCGACGGGGTCGCAGCGGATCGTTCAGCATCTGCATCGGAGGAGAAAAGCGGCGCAGAAAGATCGCTCGAAGAAAAACTCCAGGCGATTGAATTCCGTCGGATGCCGCTTGCGAAGTTTCTCGCGCACCTGCAACAGGCGGCCGCTGTGGATCTCGTCATCCGCTGGCCGGAGCTCAATCGCATCGGCGTTTACAGCGACAGCCGCGTAACCCTCATGTTGCAGGAGACCACCATCGGCCAGGCCCTCCGCGAGGGACTTCGACTGGCCGACCGCGGTGCCCGCGGTGCCACCTTCGCCATCCGCGATGGCATGATCGTCGTCACGACCACCCAGGACCTGGCGAGGGAGCTTGAGGTCCGCGTCTATGACATTCGCTCGATCCTTGCGGCGCCGCTGTCAGAAGCCGAGCAGCGCGTAGTCCAGGAAGCCGTAGCTGCACTCTGGAAGCAGAACGACCACGTTTTTTCCCCGCCGTGGCAACGATTTCCGCGCCGCTGGGCACATGAGGGCCGCAGCCGTGCCTTGAATGATCGATCTCGATCACCGCGCGAGCGCGAGACGCGAGACATTCTTGAACAGATTCAGGAGCTGGCAACCGCACGGCGAGCCTCGAAGCTGATTCGCACGCTCCGGCAGACCGTTGATCCGGCAAGCTGGCAGGAATACGGCGGCGAGGCCAGTATCGAAGCGTTCGATGGGAATCTGATAATCCGTCAATCGGCGGAAAATCATGTTCAGATTGCTCAACTCCTGCATTCGTTGCAAATCCATTCGATCGATACGAAGTCATCCACTGCCATCGATAACGCCGATCCCTGATTGCTGCCTCGCGTGCATTCACGCCACGAGCCGAAGATCATGGCGATGGAGAATTGATGCGCCTATACTGCCCGAAGCCGCTGGGTGCGGCGCGGAGCAGCATGATTCGTACGCAAGAAAGAAGACACGCCGCATTCGCTTGCGCCGCGCTCCTTGCGGTTTCCGGTGCGTGTGACCCTGCGCGAAATACTGAAATCGCTCACGAGAACACAAGCGCCAGAGGAGTGCCATCCATGACGACGCAGGCCACGAGCAAGCACACCAACCGGCTGATCCACGCCACCAGTCCCTATCTCCTGCAGCACGCCCACAATCCCGTGGACTGGTACGAATGGGGATCCGAAGCGCTGGAGAAGGCGAAGCGCGAAGACAAGCCGATCTTCCTCTCCATCGGATACTCCGCCTGCCATTGGTGCCATGTCATGGAGCGCGAAAGCTTCGAAAACGAGGAAATCGCCGCGGTCATGAACGAACACTTCGTCAACATCAAGGTCGATCGTGAAGAACGGCCCGACCTCGACGACATCTACATGATGGCCACACAGGTCTTCACCAAGAGCGGTGGCTGGCCCATGTCCGTCTGGCTCACGCCGGACCAAAAACCATTTTATGCCGGCACCTACTTCCCGCCGGTAAGCCGCTATGGCCGGCCTGGCTTTATCGATGTGCTCCGCTTTCTTTCGGATGCGTGGAAGCAGCGGCGGGAAGACATCACCCAGCAGGCCGATGTGCTCACCGATGCCGTGCGACAGCTTACGACTGTGGAAGGCGGCGACGAGATCGTGCCACATGACGTAGTGCTCCGCGTCGCGAATTTCCTCGCCCGGGCATTCGACCCCGTCAAAGGCGGCATGAGCGGCGGCGGGACCAACAAATTTCCGCCGTCGATGGCGATGGACCTGATGCTCCGCGCGTATCACCACGCGACGAACAAGCCGGACGGCCCGACGGAGGACGAGAAGAAGCTTCTCGTACTCGTCGAACTGACGCTTGAGAAGATGGCCCACGGTGGAATCTACGATCAGCTCGGCGGCGGTTTCGCGCGCTATTCGACGGACGTGGACTGGCTCGTGCCGCACTTCGAGAAGATGCTCTACGATCAGGCATTGATCACGGATATCTATCTCAAAGCGTACCAGCTCACCGGTAAGCCGCTCTATGCCCGCGTCGTCCGCGAGACGCTCGACTATGTCATCGCCGATCTTCAAAGCCCCAAGGGCGGTTATTACTCGACACGCGACGCCGACAGCGAGGGCCACGAAGGCAGGTTCTATGTCTGGACGAAGCGAGAGATCATCGAACGGCTCGGCGAGGCCGAGGCGGCGATCTTCTGCGACTACTACGACGTTTCCGACGCCGGTAACTGGGAGGGAACGAACATTCTCAACGTTCCCCGCCCTGCCGAGACGGTCGCCAGGTTGCACAAGCTAAATGTCGATGAACTGGATTCTCGCCTTGCGGCCGCACGACAGAAGCTATTCAGTGCCCGCGAAGAACGTATCAAACCGCATCTCGACGACAAAGTGCTGGCATCGTGGAACG
The DNA here is from genome assembly GCA_900696465.1 of uncultured Planctomycetota bacterium. GTDB lineage: Bacteria > Planctomycetota > Phycisphaerae > UBA1845 > UTPLA1 > UTPLA1. The sequence goes on along the minus strand of CAADGE010000029.1, from coordinate 80,026 downwards.
GCTTAATGATCGCCAGCATGGCGAAGGCATATCGCATCCTCGGCGAAGAACGATACCGTCACTCCGCCGTCCGTGCCGCAGATTTCGTGCTGACGAAGCTCATGAAGGACAGCCGCCTGCAACGCACCTACCGTGCCGGAAAAACGCACACCCCGGCCTATCTCGATGACCATGCGTTCATGATCGACGCCCTGCTGAATCTCTATGAAACGACCTTCGACATCAAATGGCTCGACAAAGCCGTCGTCCTGAATAATGAAGTGCTGCAGCGTTTCCGTGACCCTGCCGGCGGGTTCTTCTTCACCGCCGACGATGCCGAGAAGATGATCGTCCGCGCCAAGGATGCCAACGACGGCGCCATCCCGTCGGGCAACTCGGTGCAGTTCATGAACCTTCTGCGACTGACGGTGCTTCTCGATGATCGGAAACTGGCGGAGGAAGCCCAGGCCATGCTCAAGACGTTCAGTCGCCAGCTTGTCGATTCGCCGTTCCGCTCGGAGCGATTCCTCGCGGGTGTTGACTTCCATCATCGCCGCCCGCGCGAGGTGGCCGTCGTGATCGCCAAAGGCGACGAATCCCGCGGAGAAGAACTCATCAACACTGCCTGGCGGACGTATGCGCCGAATTTCGTCATTGCAGCGATGGTCGACGGCGCACCGGAATCAGCCGCGATCGAAAAGAAGCTCCCGCTTCTGGCGCAGAAAAAGCCGGTGGAAGGCAAATCCGCCGCTTATGTCTGTCGAGACTATGTCTGCCGGGCGCCTACGAGTGAGCCGGCAAAGCTCCGCGAAGAACTTGCAAAATAAACCCGCCGATGGAGCAGCGTCGGTCAACGCGATAGAATCCCAGCATGTGCCGCAGACTGCGCGGGTGTTATGACAATGGTCTCACACGTGTCCGCGGCGGTCAGGGAAGATCGAGGTTCTGCCATGAAATCTGCAAATGCTCCATGCCATGCCCGTTGGATTGTGCCCATCCTGCTCCTACTCGCTCCGGCCGCAATGATTGCCGCCGTGTCGATCGCACAGGCACAATCGTCTCAGGAAAGACGGCCAAAACAGAATGAAGCACCGGAAGAAACGCCGACGGCAACCGGACCAGCCGACCAGGAAACAGGTCAGTCCGCCGGGAAGCACGATGACACACCGGCAGAGATTGAGCCGCCGCGCGAACCCACCGCCGCAGACATCCTCAAGGCCCTGACACGCCCGGACGACGCGCCGCCCAAGCCCGTCATCCTGCCCTCTCAGCAGGGCCAGACCGTGCGCCGCAAGGAAGTGGACCAGAGCGCCCTGCCGCAGAACGCCGTCGCACCCGTCGCGCCACGCCTCTTCCCGGACGGCTATCGCATCGTCGATCGCCCAGGCCGCCTCACGCGGGAAGGAGATTACTACGTCTTCGCATTTGAAAGCCGAGGTCGCGGCGAGCCGGAGCTGCCGATCCGTCTCCTGCCGAACCGCCTGCTGGAAGACATGGAAATCGTCTCCGCCGGAGGAACCAAGCCCGTCGTATTCCAGATCAGCGGCGAATTGACCGAGTACCACGGTGTGAATTATCTGCTCGTCCAGAAGCTGCTGACCCGCCCCGAACTGGGCAACCTGAAGTGATCCCTGCACCACTGTCGCCGGAGTCCTGTCAGACGATCCGTGCGTACCAGCGCGTTGCGGGATCTCACAACTGCTTAAGCAGTCTGTCCGGCACGCTCGTCTTACTTGCGTGGCGAGCCGGAAGCTCATAGATTTCAAAGCTGCCGCTCAATTTCATGCAGACGGCAACTGGCTGGATGGATCGCAGCCCGCAGCGGGAGAGGTAGCGTCGGTGGAATCTTTCCAGATCACTGAACTCCCGGCGTGCCCGCCAGCGGATTCTGATTCCTCCTCCAAATCAACAGCCGCTTACCGAAAGACGAAATCGCCTTCCACCGCAACCGTCCCGCCGGCGATGCGCCAGTACCTGGAACAAAAGAATCGCGTCGGCGACGCCATCCTCCTCTTTCGCATGGGGGACTTCTACGAGACTTTTTACGATGATGCGCGGACCATCGCGCGCGTACTGGGCCTGACGCTGACGGCGCGCGACAAGAACAGCGCGTCGCCAATTCCGCTGGCCGGTGTGCCCTATCACGCAGCCGATCGGTACATCGCCCGGCTGGTCCGCGCCGGCTACAAGGTCGCCATCAGCGAACAGCTCGAAGACCCGAAGACCGCCAAGGGCGTCGTCAAGCGCGATGTCGTCCGTATCATCACGCCGGGCACCCTGACCGATGAGAACCTGCTCGAAGAGCGTGAGGAGAACCTGCTCGTCGCGCTGCTACCGACGCAGCCGGCATGGTCGCAGGGCGCGATTGGACTCGCCTGTGTCTGCTTGTCTTCCGGCCGATTTTTCGCTCAGATGACCGATCCAGGCATCCTTCTGGATGAACTCGCGCGGCTGTCGCCGGCTGAGATATTGATTCCCGAATCCGGCATCGACTCGGCCGCACCTCTTGTTGATGAACTCCGCCAGTCTCTCACCGCGGCAGTGACGACACGACCACCGCATGCCTTCGATCCTCACCTGGCAAAGACGACGCTCTGCGAACAGTTCGGCGTATCGAGCTTGGCCGGCTTCGGTTTTGATGGCTTCGATGCCTCGCTCTGCGCCGCTGCTGCCGTGCTGGACTATCTCCGCGAAACGCAGAAGACGGCACTTTCTCACATCGTCGGTCTGCGCCCGCGCCGCACAGATGGCACGGTGATGATCGACCAATTCACGCTGCGCTCGCTCGAAGTGGAGCGCACCCTCCGCGAGGGCAGCCGGGAGGGTTCCCTGCTGGATGCGATCGATATGACCGTCAGTCCGATGGGCGCTCGCCGCCTTCGGCAGTGGCTCTGCTTCCCGTTGAGCGACGCGGCCGAGATTCGTCGCCGCCAGCAAGCCATCACCGACCTGCGCAGCCAGCCGACGCGCCTGCAGAATATCCGCGAACTGCTGCGTGACATGGGCGACGTGGAACGGATCATGGCCCGCGTCGGCGTCGGCCGCGCGTCGCCCCGAGACCTGGCCGGCCTGGGGCGAACGCTGCGGAACTGCTGCACGCTGCCGGATGCAATTGGTCCGTCGGTAAGAACCGGGAGCCCCTCTGCGCTCGCGGCCGACCAGTCTACGTCAACAGATCGAGATCGCGGCGATCTGCTTAGCGACATCGCTGGATCCGTCGGTGGGCAGGATGACCTTGCCTGCTACCTCGCGTCGGCCCTGAAGTCCGACGCCCCGGCCGTGCTCCGCGATGGCGGCTTCATCGCCGACGGCTTTCATGCCGAGCTGGATCGCCTCCGACAGCTCGGCCAGCAAGGCCACCGCTATCTCGCGGAATACCAGGCCCGCGAAATCGAACGCACCGGCATCCCCTCGCTCAAAGTCGGCTACAACTCCGTCTTCGGTTATTACATCGAAGTCACGCATCAGCACCGCGATAAGGTTCCCCCCGACTTCGTCCGCAAGCAGACCATCCGTAACGCCGAGCGTTACATCACCGACGAACTCAAGCGCCATGAGAGTGAGGTGCTCAGCGCGGCCGACCGCTCCCGGCAACTTGAAGTCGAACTTTTCGAGGACATCCGACGGCGCGTAGCCGGTGAAACAGCCAGACTGCTCCAGCTTGCCGAGGCCATCGCCACGCTGGATGTCCTCGCCGGCCTCGCGGAACTGTCCCGTCGAAGAGATTACTGCAAACCGGAACTGGTTGACCCGGACGCCACTCACGACGCTCTGAAGGGCGGCGCCTGCATCCTGGAGATCGTCGAAGGCCGGCACCCCGTGCTGGACATCACGCTTCAGGAACGCTTCGTGCCGAATGACTGTCACCTTTCGGCCGAGGGCACGCGGCTCTGGCTGATCACCGGCCCGAACATGGCCGGCAAGTCAACCTACATCCGACAGGTCGCCCTGCTCACACTGCTGGCACAGACAGGCAGCTTCGTCCCCGCCAGGTCCATGCGCTGGTCGCCGGTCGATCGCATCTTCGCCCGAGTCGGCGCCAACGATGAGCTGGCCCGCGGTCAGTCCACCTTCATGGTTGAGATGATTGAGACCGCCCGCATTCTGAACAATGCGACCTCGCAGTCGCTTGTCATCCTCGATGAGATCGGCCGCGGCACAAGCACGTATGACGGACTGGCAATCGCCTGGGCCGTGACCGAATACCTCGTCGAGCAACTCGGTTGCAGGACGCTCTTCGCCACGCATTATCACGAGCTGACGGAACTGGCCGAGCGGCTCAGCGGCGCGGGCAATCTCAACGTGGCTGTCCGCGAGCAACTGCGCCCCGGCGAGACCGGTCGAGGCGTCGTGTTTCTCCACAAGATCGTCCCCGGCTCGACGGATCGCAGCTATGGTGTTCACGTTGCCGCCATGGCTGGCCTGCCGACGGGCGTCGTTCGCCGGAGTGAAGCGGTCCTCGAAGCCCTTGAGAGAGGGTTCGACCGCAAACGGCGCGCCAGGGGGCTGCAAGTGCACGACGAGCGGCCGGTGCAGCCGCTTCTGTTTGATATGGCCGAAGTGAAGCACCCCCCGAAGGTATGGAAAGACATCCTCGAACTCCTGAAGGCCGTCCAGGTGAATCGCACGACCCCGGTCGAGGCCCTCGCGCTGCTCGATCGCCTCCAGACCATGCTCCGTGACGAAACCGCTTGATTATTCATCTGATATTTCATACAAGACGGACTCGGGGCATTCGGAGACGGGCGGGGAGGGTAGATACAAGTCATCATGGAACGCATCATTGCGATGACCCTTGCGGCCTGCGGTATTCTCTCCGGTTGCGCGAACCCCAATGAGCAGTACGGTCGAACCTGGTACATCGACGGTGCGGGCAACTGGGGCTTCGGCGTAGTGGATGTTCCCGTGGGTCTCAAAGATGCCGGCTACAAGGGGCATGTAAGCAATTACCGATGGTCGCTCACGCTGAATCCGGCGCTGGATCAGACCTTGCGGTTCATCGCCAAGGGCTCCAGCGGCGTACTCGCTGCGGAGATCACCGACTTCCTCAAACGCAATCCCGAGGCGAAGGCCAATATCATCGCTCTGTCCGCGGGAACCGGCGTCGCCGTCTGGGCGGTCGAGAACCTCAAGCCGCCATACAAAGTGGACAACCTCGTCCTCGTGGGCTCCAGTCTGTCCAGCCGGTATGACCTGCGCCCCGCGCTGGCCAACATGAATGGAAAAATCTACTGCTACTACGCCTCGACCGACCCCGTGCTCCAGGGCCCTGTTCGTATTCTCGGCACGATCGACGGTACCTTTGATGATTCCGCCGGTCTCGTCGGCCTGCGCGGCCCTGGCGCAAACAGCGGCCGCGTGGTGAACATCGGCTGGAACTCCCGCTTTACGTCCCTCGGCTGGACCGGCGGCCACGCCGACTGCACCAATCGCCGCTTCGTGAAAGCCGAGATCTCCCGTCGAATCGATCCCTCACTTGGATCCAGCGGGATCCGCCCAAAGGAAAGGCCCGAACAAGTTGCGCAGGACACACCACCGGACGAACCTGATCGTTCATCCGCTCCCTCCGCAACCACGATCGTCAATTAAGTCTTCTGACCAACAGATTCAGGCCTGCTGCTCCAGCCGCTTGCGAATCAGATCGGCCCGGGCCGAGCTGCGCTGCTCGCCGGTCAGTTTGCCCCCGTGGAGTTTCTGTAAGTGGCCCGGCTGGGTGAGCAGGAAAAGCTCGTTGATGGTCTTCATGTCCACCTGCCGGATGCGACCGAGGTGAATGCCCATTCGCAGATGCGACAGGTGAAGCATGGTCTCTTCGCTGCTGATGGTGCGAGCGAATTTCAGCGCGCCGTAGGACCGCCACACACGATCATCAAGGGCGATGGCCCGCTCCTGAACAAGCGTCTTACGTGCCCGGTGTTCATAGTCGATGATCCGCGGAATGACCTGGTGCTTGAAATCGTTGATGATCTCCTCCTCGGTGCGACCGAGGGTGACCTGATTGCTGATCTGGAAGAAGTCTCCGGTCGCCTCCGTCCCTTCGCCGAACAAGCCGCGCACGGCCAGTCGCATGTCCTTCGCCGACCGAAACACCCGTTCGATTTCGCCAGTTAGCTTGAGTGCCGGCAGATGCAGCATGACGGATACGCGGATGCCCGTACCCACGTTCGTCGGGCAGGCGGTCAGGTAGCCGTATCGGGGATGAAAGGCATAATCGACCTTCTCCTCAATGCGGTCGTCGATCCGGTTGATCTCCTCCCAGATTTCGTCGAGCAGAAGACCGCTGCGAAGCACTTGGATGCGCAGGTGATCCTCCTCGTTGACCATGACGGAGACGGCCTCGTTCCGCGCGATGGCCACGCCGCGGCTGCCGCGTGGGTCGGCGTGCTGTCGGCTGATCAGGTGGCGCTCGACGAGCACGAGCTGATCCAGCTCGTCGATGCGAGACATCTCTACGTAAGTCCACTGTCCGCCCGTGGCGGCGCCGTCGATCTGCCCTCGCAGCCGTGCGGCAAGCTCCTCCTTCTGGGCATCTGTGGCCTTGGTGAGAAACGGATAACCGCTGAGATTCCGGGCCAGCCGGATTCGCGAACTGATGACGATGTCCGACATCGGCCCCGTGCCGCGAAGCCATTCCCCCGTATGTCCTGCGATGTCGTTGATGATCATTGGTCTTCCAGTGTGCGTATCTGGTCGCGCAGCCGCGCGGCCTTTTCATACTGCTCGTCCGTCACGGCGCGGCCCAGCTCCGCGCGAAGCCGGATCAGGTCCGCCTCCGCCGTTCGCGGGGTGGACAGCCGGCGCGGGACTTTGCCGATGTGATGGCTGGCACCCTCGTGTGCCCGCTCGATCAGCGGCAGCAGCGCCTTCTCAAAGGCGTCATAATCGCAACCGCAGCCGAGCAGGCCGTTGTTGCGAAAATCCACAAAAGTCGTTTTGCATTTCGGGCAGGTCAGTTCGGCGAGCTGCTGGATTGCGGCCTTCTGAATGACCAAGCCGCTGAGGATTTCGTTGACCGGCATGTGCACCTGCGGCTTGGCAGCCACACCCTCTTCCACCGCGCACTTGTCGCACAGGTGTCGCTCGGTTTTTTCACCATCCGGAGAGATGTCGGTCAGGTGCACCGTCGCCGGATTCTTCTTGCAGGACTGACAGGCGAGATTCATCCGACTCAGTACCCCTCTCTCGAACCCAGCGTCCGAGAAATTTTAGAACCCCCTGATTTTATCGTCAAATTCACAGGTCCGCATCAGAACCAAGAACATCAGGCGATCGACATCGGCGATTACCGCCGTTCCCGCAACGAATCCGAGGCAGCCGATTCCGTCTGCGGCAGATAACCCGCCGCGCAGGTCGAGGTTTCCCACACGCGTACCCCGGTAATGGCCACGCCTTCCGGCATGGATGGCGCAAGTCGGTCATGGATCAACCGTGCGACTCGTTCCGTGGATGGGTTCCACTCCGCAAACGCCGGATTCTCATTCAGATACGTATCATGCAAATCCCGGGTGATGGCCTGCAATCGTGGTTCGATCACGGTAAAGTCCGCCAGCAATCCGGCGGAATCCAGCCGCGAACCGCGCAAGAATACTTCGACGCGCCAGTTATGACCGTGCAACGGTTCAAACGATCCGTCGTGAAGCTTCAATCGATGTGCCGCGGAAAACTCTGCCCGAAGCACGATTTCGTACGCTTCCATCATCACAACTCCATCCGTCCCTGCGGGTTGCAACCGCAGCCGTCGCGTGTAGTATAAGCGGGCTTTGGACTTGACCGTCACCCACTGAGGGAAATTCATGCGAAACTGGGTCATCGGATCGACCGTCGCCGTGCTCATCGGCGCCGTGGCGATTGTCTCTGCCGTCCGCGGCAGCGGGGGCAACTACGAACTGGCCTACGCCGAAGTGGACCAGGGACCGCTGATCATGAGCGTTGAGACCCTCGGATCGGTCGAACCCCTGACCACGGTCACGGTCGGCTGTGAAACGACCGGAAAGATTCTTGAGATGAGCGTCGACTTTGATGATCCGGTCAAGCGGGACCAGATCATCTGCCGGATCGATCCCGAAGTGGTCGACGCCCAGCATGCACAGAGCGTCGCCGAGCTGGCCCGCGCTCGGAGCGCGGTCGTCGAGGCCGAAATCCGCGAACGGGAACAGAATGCGAACCTTCCCATCGCCACCCGGCAGGCCGAGGGCCGCCTGAAAGAAGCCCGTGCTGCCCTGCTGGCTGACGAATACAACTGGACGCGCGTGGACCGCCTCTATCAGGAAGAGAACGCCACCGAGGCCGAATGGACCATGGCCAAAGCCAGCCACGAGCGTGCACAGGCCACGGTCATGATGGCCGAAGCGGCATATGAACAGGCGAAGCTGAATGAAACTTTCCTGCCGCAACTGACGCGCCAACTGGTCGATCAGGCACGCGCCGCGGAGAAACTCGCCCAGGCCCGATTCGAGCAGACGCAGGCCCAGGTGGATCGCTGCGAGATTCGCTCCCCCATCGATGGGATCGTGCTTCAACGTTTCATGGAAGTCGGCATGACCGTCAACCCCACCTTCACGACGCCGCCGCTCTTTCTGCTCGCGCCGAGTCTTGAACGGATGCGCGTGCTCGCCAAGGTCAGCGAATCCGACATCGTTCACATCGACATCGATCAGCCGGCACGCTTTACCGTGGAAGGTAAGCAGCGCGTCGAGTTCTCCGGACGAATCCTCCACAAAAGAAACCAGCCCGAGATTCTTCAGGGCGTTACGACCTACACCGTCATCCTTGAAGTCGAGAACGACGAACGACGTACACTCCTGCCCGGCATGTCCGTCAACGTCGAGATCGAATGCGTCAACCGTCCGAAAGCCCTGCGGATCGCCAACAAGGCACTGCGTTTCCGGCCGCCGCTGACACTCGAAGAGCGGCAGGAACTCATGGATGCCGTCGCTTGGCCGGACGCACCGCTCGGGCAGGACGGCAGACCGGAGCTGTATTCGAAGAAGGCCCACCTCTGGAAGTTTGATGAGAAGAGTCGCGCCTGGCGCGCCGTGCCGGTCTGGGTCGGTGTGACGGACAACGTAATGACGGAGATCCTGTCCGGCGCCTCCGCAGGCGACCAGTTCGTGCGTGAGTACGTCGACAAATCCGGCTCGTCTTTCAGTCTGAAGGAAGCCATGCGACTCGCACAACCGGACAACCGTACGCTCTAGATACAGGATTGACCGTGTCGCGACCGAACACACGCCCCGAAAGCTCGCCACCGCCCATGCCGAATGCAAGCCCGGTGTTTTCATGACGGACACCACAACGAGAAAATCCGGCAGCCCGGCCAACGGCTCCGTCATCGACATCGAAGACCTGCACAAGATCTACGACGCCGGAGAGACCGCCGTCCATGCCCTGCGCGGCGTCAACCTGACCATCCGCGAAGGCGAATACATCGCTATCATGGGCGCCAGCGGTTCCGGCAAGTCCACGATGCTCAACATCCTCGGAGCACTGGACGTACCCTCGCGCGGCGTCTACCGACTCGCCGGAAACGTCACCAGCCGCCTGTCGCGCGACGAACTGGCCCAGCTGCGAAACACCTACATCGGTTTCATCTTTCAGAATTTCAACCTGCTCATGCGCAGCACCGCGCTGGAAAACGTCGAACTGCCGATGGTCTATGCCGGCGTTCCCAAGCCGCTGCGACACGAAGCCGCCCTCGGCTCGCTGGCCAAGGTCAATCTTGCCGACCGCACACATCACCTGCCCTCGCAGCTCTCCGGCGGGCAGCAGCAGCGTGTCGCGATTGCCCGTGCCCTGGTCAACAACCCCCGTGTCCTGCTGGCTGACGAGCCGACCGGAAACCTCGACTCCCACACCAGCGGAGAAATCATGAAGATCCTCGCCAACCTGCATGAGCGCGATGGCCGCACGATCATCATGGTCTCGCATGATCCCGGCGTGGCCTCTTTTGCCGAGCGCGTCATCGTGCTCAAAGACGGAGAGATCGTCGCCGATCAGCCGACCCCGCGACGCGGCGGCCCGCCGGTTCCCGATGTCCGGGCCCTCACCCTTGCCGAGGTGGTCTGAATCATGCTCGCCCTCTGGATCGAATGCTTCAAGATGGGACTGCGGGAGCTCTGGCGGCATCGCCTGCGCAGCATGCTCACCATGATCGGCATGATCATGGGCGTCTCCGTGGTCATCATCTGCATCAGCGTCGTACAGGGCGTCAAGGAATCGCTCATCGGCGACATCCGCCGCGCCGGACGAAACATGATTCTCGTCATCAGCGAGGGAGCCGAAAAAGGCCGCTCCAACCCGACCGGAGCCGCCGCCACACGCCTCACCCGCGCCGACGCAGAAGCCATCGCGATGGAATGCGACTCCGTCGCCATGACCTGTGCCTCACACGGTACACAAGCCATCGTCGCAAGTGATGCAGAGAGCGCCGTCATCGAACTCAACGGCGTGGAGCACACCTACACGGCCATCCGCAACTGGGGCGTGGCCGAAGGCCGCGATTTCGAGCCCTTTGATATCATCGCGTCGCGCCGCGTCTGCCTCATCGGTGAAACGGCCGCCCGCGAACTGTTCGGAGATCGAAACCCGGTCAACGAGATGGTGCGCATCGGTCGCCTGAGCTTGCGGGTCATCGGCCTGCTCGAACCCAAGGGCTTCAACCCGCTCGGGCAGGACGAAGACAAAGTCATCATCATGCCGCTGCCGGTGCTTCTCCGGGACGTCATGGCCGTACGAGACCCCGCGGTCATTCTCTGCTCGGCCACCAGCGACGAATCGGTCGAGCGAGCCGTTCAGGAGATACGCGATCTGCTCCGCCAGCGAAACCGTCTCAACGAAGGCGACAAGGACGGTTTTAAGGTCACCACGTTGAAAGAGAAAGAAGAGCAGGCCCGCACGATCAGCGACCAGATGACCCTGCTGATGTTCTTCCTCGCCCTGGTCAGTCTGGCGGTCGGCGGCGTCGGCATTATGAACATCATGCTCGTCGCCGTGACCGAGCGGACGCGCGAAATCGGCATCCGCATGGCCATCGGGGCCAGCACGAAGGCCATCAACCGACAGTTTCTCATCGAGGCCGGCGTGATCTCCTCGGCCGGTGGCGCCGTCGGCATCGCCCTCGGCGTGATCTTCGCCATGCTGATCGCGTCGGCCATCGAGATCGAGGCGGCATTGTCACCCTGGGTCATCGTGCTGGCGTTTCTCTTCAGCGCCGGTGTCGGCGTCGTCTTTGGTCTCTGGCCCGCGCGCCGCGCGGCGGGGCTCAACCCGATCGAAGCCCTGCGCCATGATTAACGGTGCTTGCGCGACGACGCAGCGGCCGGCGTCGGCGCCGGCCGACGATAACGGAATCCTTTTCGTCGGTCTGCGACGCGCAAGCCGCTACATGATCGCATAACGTTCGCATCGGTACGGTCATGACCACGCTCATTCCCAATCGATTCCTCTTTCGCTTCGAGCTGCCGATCCATCGTGCGGCGAAGGGTTTGCCCGTGGCAGGCGACGTGGACGCCTGGGGCGAGCGCTATCTGCTGCCGCCTCTTTGCACGATCGACGAGCAGGAACCATTCGGGCAGGTTTATGCCGCGTGGAACGAGGGAGGACTGTACGTCGGCTGCCGGGTGGAGGGTAAGTCGCGGGCCCTGCGTTGCGATCCGCAGAACTTCCGACAGTCCGATTGCCTGCGGCTGATGACCGACATGCGGGATACCCGCGACATCCGCCGGGCGACGCGCTTCTGCCAGCATTTTTACATTCTGCCCTCCGGCGGAGGCCCAAAGGGACGCGAGGCCTGCGCGGGCAGCACGAAAATCTCCCGCGCGACGCAGGACGCCCCGCTCGTGTCACCGGGTGACATCATCGTGGCATCCGCTGTGAAAAAAAGCGGTTACATGCTGACGGCCCACCTGCCGTCGCACGTGCTGTCCGGTTTCGATCCCGCCGAGAATTCGCGGATTGGTTTTTATTACATGCTTGAAGACACCGAGCTGGGCCAGCAGGCGCTGACCATCGGCGACGACCTGAACTGGTGGATCGACCCCAGCACGTGGGCGACAGCCCTGCTGACGGAATAGGGAGTTTCAAACTACAAATTACAAAAGAACCGGAAAATCAATGCGACAGGGACTTCCTTTCGACATTTGAATTCTTCTCTCGCCACTTTCCACTTAATGCTTGAAATGGCGAGTCCCTGTAAAGATCATCGCCACGCCGCGTTCGTCGCAGGCGGCGATGGTCTCTTCATCACGCTTGGAGCCGCCGGGCTGGATGATGGCAGTGACGCCGGCGTCGATGAGGATGTCGGGGCCGTCGCGAAAGGGGAAGAACGCGTCCGATGCGGCGGCGCTGCCGGCAATCTTGTCAGCATGGCCGTTCTCCTTCGCCAGCCACGTGGCGATGCGGCAACTCATGACGCGGGACATCTGACCGGCGCCGTTGCCGATAAGCATGCCATCCTTGACGATACTGATGGCGTTGCTCTTGGTGTGCTTGGCGATGAGCCATCCCGATCGTAAATCTGACATTTCAGATTCCGTCGGCTGGCGCTTTGTGACGACCTTCCACTGATCCTCATTGAGCCCGACGCGGTCCGCGGTTTGCACGAGCATCCCGCCTGCGATGCTGCGGTAGATAAGCTCCTGCTGCGTCGCAGCCGTTTCGTGCGATGAACCGCCGCGCTCGCAGAACATCTCGCCGACGGAGAGCAGGCGGACCTTCTCACCCCATTTCTTCTTCGTGCGGATGAGCTTCACGGCGTCCTCATGGAAGGAGGGCGCCAGCCACACCTCCACGAAGAAGGCCTGTGGCGCCGGCTTGCAGCCGCTGTCGGCGGCGTCCTTGCCGAATCGCTGGAGTGTCTCCATCACCGTTTCGGCAAACGCCGCATCGACCGGCAAGTTCACCGCCAGGATGCCGCCCATCGCCGCGTTCGGATCGCCTAGGTATGCCCGGCGGTAGGCCTCAATCGGCTCATCCGCCACTCCCACCCCGCATGCGTTCGTATGCTTGATGAACACCGTGCACGCGCGACGAGCTACGGAAGAGCCAAGGCCTTCAGACATGCCATGGCCTTCAGAAGAGCCACGGCCCTCAGACGAGCCACGGCCCTCAGACGAGCCACGGCCCTCAGACGAGCCACGGCCCTCAGACGAGCCACGGCCCTCAGACGAGCCACGGCCCTCAGACGAGCCACGGCCCTCAGACGAGCCACGGCCTTCAGGCCGTGCGGCTCCGAAATTACCTTCGGTATTCACATTCCGCGTCGCGTCAAAACATCGCACGATCAACGGATTCCGCTGGGCGCAAACGTAGTCGATCGCCCCCGTTGGATCGTCGCCGCGTTTGATGTACCGCTTGGAGCCACCCTCGGTCCACCAACGCGGCGAACTTTTCAACTCAAATTGTTGTCCCAGTCGCCGCGAGGCAACGCCCTTAAAGAGGTTCAACAACCGGCTACCGTCTTCGCCGCACTGACAAAGCAGGTGAACATGATCCGCCATGATGCTGTACGCGATCAGAGAAACATGATGCGTCTGGGCGGCTTCCAGCAGGGCGGCATCCACAATACGCGCATGGTCCGCGTTCAACCGCACCGGCGATCCCTTCATTCGCCGGCGCGCTTCGCCGGCGGCGTTTCCGTCCGCTGCGTCGTAAGGCGTCATGGGAATATTTCGCTTGGAGTGGTTGCCGTCGGCGCGAGCATCGCGGCTCACGAATCCTCGGTCATCCCCGGGGAGCCACGTGCCGTAAGTCGTCCAGGTGAGCAGCCACAACGGGCTCTTGCGATCGGGAGGGTTGAAGTCGCTTCGAGGATCGGGTACCGGTGGTTGACGATGAGCCGCACGGCCTGAAGGCCGTGGCTCGTCGGCGCGCGATAACTCCGCACACAGCGACATGGCCGCATCTGCATCAACGTAATTGTTGAACGACATCGAGCGCTCCGTGTCGTCCGGATACCTCCTGGCAATCAGCGTGCTCGACTCGCGAGCGCCCTGCACGAGATACCGACCAGCCACCTGATGCGGATTCTCGCCGTAACGCATCCCATGTGATTGTTTAAGTTGCAGACGGAGCTGCTTTGGAAGCACTGCTTTGTAGGGTGCCCTCCCTTCGAGGTAATCCGAAACGCGACGGTCATAACCGGAAATAAGATCGAACACGCTCGATGCCCACTGCGGCTTGTAGCCGGAGGACACGGCCCCGCCGACACTTCGCATGTGGGAGATCACCGTCTCATAGAGCGCCGACGTGTAGATGGCCGCTACATGCCGATGATTTTTCGCCGCGGCGCGGAGCAGGCATGGGCCGCCGATGTCGATCATCTCGATGGCGTCCTCGAATTTGCAGTTCGGATCAGCCACCATCTTCTCAAACGGGTAAAGGTTCACCACTACCATGTCGATCGGCTCGATGCCGTGTTCGGCAAGCTGCCGCATGTGTTCCGGTTTGTCCCGGTCTGCGAGAATCGCGGCATGAATCTTCGGATGCAGCGTCTTTACGCGGCCATCGAGCATCTCCGGGAAGCCGGTGATCTCTTCGACGAGCGTGACCGGAATGCCGGCGTCCTTCAGGTGCTTCGCCGTGCCGCCGGTGGAGATGATTTCGATGCCAAACTCCTGCACGAGCGCACGGGCAAACTCGACCACACCGGTCTTGTCATAGACAGCAATCAGTGCTCGGCGGATTGGGCGATCAGGCATGGTGCGGCGTCCTTTCCCGGTCTCGGCCTGATGATCTCAAATCGAAGCGATTAGCGTAGCGGATCGCACGCATCCGGCAAGACAGCGGAAAATGGATTCCGCCGTCGCGGGGACATGGAAGGCGCTAGAAATGCCGGCACCATCAAGAAAAAAGCCGACGGCTGTCGGACCGTCGGCTGAATCGTCGTTTGTACTTTGCTGCCAAGGTGGAAGATGACCGCTTCCTTGGCCAGTCAGTCATCGACCGCTACGTCGGGAGACAATAGGACGATTCATTCGTTCTCATCTTCATCTTCATCGTCCGGCTCTTCTCCGCCGAAAGGATCGTCTTCTTCGTCCGAGTCCTCTTCTTCCGGCGCCTCGTCCTCAGAATCATCGGCCTCTCCATCCGCATCCTCGTCGGCTTCGTCCTCAGACGACTCTTCATCGGTCGCCTCGGACTCGTCGGTATCCGCCTCGTCCTCGTCGTCTTCATCGCTTTCTTCGTCGTCGGATTCTTCCTCGTCGTCTGCTTCTTCTTCATCCGCCTTACGAGTCGTTCGTCGAGGTGCGGCCTCCTCGCGATCGGCGGGCCGGACGGGCTCACCCATGTCCACCAGCCCGCGACCGCCAACGGGAGCAGCCGTGTTCCGACTGGCCAGCCAGTCGTCTTCAAAAAGCCAGTCCAGCGGAGGTCGCTCGGGCACGACCACCGGCGGAGTCGCTGCCACTTCCTTCCGGCGGGCCTCGACACTCGCCGCGAGCTTCATCTTCTCATCGCTGCGAAGCACGTCGGCCAGTTCGGCCGGTCGCAGGCGAGGTGCATTCCGCGATCGCATGCAGATCAATTGCCCGTCCTCTGAGACCAGAACAATCACCTGGTGCGCCTGCATCGCCGCGCCGAATCGCGCCGGCGCACAATCCACGGCACTCTTCACACTGCCCGTCGCGGCATCGACCCGCAGAACGCGCGGCGCGCCAGACGTCGAGAGAAGAAAAACATCTTTCTCGAACTGAGCGAGAAGTTCTGCATCCTCGTCATGCTGCCACAGCGGCTCACCGGTTCGGGCATCCAGCACATACAGGCCCTGACCGGGAATCAATTGATAAACGCGCCCGTCCGCGAAGGCCGGTTTCTGCGTGAGTGGCGTTTCAAATCGCTGCCGCCACAGGCGCTTGCCGGTGACCCGATCCAGACAGTACAGCGAGCGATCGCTCGAAGCTACAAAGACTCGAGGGCCCTCGACGAGCAGATCCGCGAAGACCGGCCCTTCCGTCTGGAAGGTCCAGTTGGCAACACGATCTTCCTTGGTGCACGAAACGACACGGCCATCCTGGCCGGCGAAGTACAGATTCTGCCCATCGAGAACCGGCGTCGCCGAGACGGTCTTGGGCGTCATGAGCTGCCAGTGCTGAAAGCCGCCGAGAATATCGAGCGAGTAAAACCGCTGATTGGCGGCCCCGACGTAGATTCGTTTCTCATCCGCCTCGGCCGCGCAACTCGCCGCGAAAGGCAACTTCACGCGCTCCAGCGGCAACACCACATCCGCCGTGACCTGATCGCCGGGCCGGGCCTTCTCGATGGAATCCGGACGGGTCAGACGCCCGCGGGCGCTGCGGTCATTGACCGACTCAACCACCAGCCGGGCAACCGGATCCCCCGCCGGTTCGCCGATCTCGTTGAGCCGTGTGACGTTGAACACGTCATCCGGCTTGACGCCATGCGCCGCACCGAGACTGATCGTGGCTGTATCATGCCGCACCTCGATGATGACGCCCTGCAGCGAGCGCGGTCGGCCGGCTGCCTCGCCGGTGCGCCGGTTGAGTACCGTGACTGATCCGCCCGTGGTGAAGAAGACGTAGTCCTGATTGTGCGACGGGCCGCGCACCGTCTGATCGGGCTCGGCGATCACGCGCGACCAGCGCACGATGCCGGTCAGGGCGTGGATGGCGATGACGCGATTCTCATTGGTGAACAGATAAAGATTGTCGTCGATCAGTGCGACCCGGGTGATTCGCTCGCCGCGTTCCTGAGAAACCTGTAGCTCCCAGTATCGCTGCGCCGCGAGACGATCCAGGGCGCCGGACGTCAGCAACCCATCCGCACGAACCAGTTCCGGCCCCGACAACGGAACGCAACACGAAATCAACCAGACGGCCAGCGGCCTGATGCGTGTCATCGATCGAGCTCCTGCTTCGCGCACCAACTCGAATCGTGCGACTCGGACGGCGAAGCGTGGGTGGGATACTCTAGCGGCTGCGGCCCGCAGGACCTGCGGTCTCGACGGCCGGGCAGGCGTGTCTCTCGGCGGACGCTGTAGCCAGGCCCCCTGGGCTGACGGTCTCACTGTCCACAGCGCCGGACACTCCCCTTAATCTAATGGAGCAAAGCAGGTTAGGTCAAGCAAACAGCCCTTCCGTTATCCGGAAACTCGTCCGCAAAAAAATGCAACTGCCGCGGGTCCGTCCATCGCAGCGGCGCCGCTTCCACCGCGTTTGTAAAAAAGTTCGGCAGGGGTCCGGCACATCACCGGACGCGCCCCATAAAGGGCAGCGTTGAAACCGATTCCAACGTCGTTTCCGGGACCTGTCGGTCGTTTTCGGGCTCGCTCGAGATCGGCAAGGAACACGATTTCTGTGACTTGCAAAATACGAGGCAGCGGGGGATAATTTGATAACTTCATGCCGCTGCGGAAAGTAAGCTGGATATGGCACGCAACGACTGAAGTCTCACCTGCATCGGCCTCGCCCGTACGCGGGCGGCTCATGCAATAGATTAACGCGCTTGGCCATGGCATCCCCGGGGGCGGGTGGAAAGAGCAAGCCACTGATTTCGAGTTTCCTGCCGGCCAGGTTTGCGAGAGATCAAAGAGGGAGGAATCGCCGTGAGCGTCCTGACGAAAGTTTTGGTCACGCTGTTGGCCTTCATGTCCGTGGCCTTGAGCATGCTCGTGGTCGCGGCCTTCTCTCAACAGCAGAACTGGAAAGCGTCCGCCGAGGACTGGCAGCAGGCCGCCATGACCGCTCAGAGCCAGGCACGCACCGTCTCCATGAACGCCGCCCTCGACAAGGCACGCGCCCTCGACCGGCAGAAGCAGGACGGTCAGCGGATCGATGATCTGCGATCCCAGCTCGCCAGCGCACAGTCGCACATCGCCGAGCTGGAGCGTGCCGTTGTTGAGAGCCAGAGCAAGTTGACTGTCGAGCAGGGTCAGGTCACCAGTGCCGGCCAGGCGCTCGCGCTGGTCCAGGCCGATCTCAACCGTGAGCGCGAATTCAGCGCCAAGCTCTCCCGGCGCAACAGCGAACTTGAGCGAGGCAATATCGATCTTACCGACCGCGTCAAGGAACTGACCACCAACGTGGAAATGGCCCGGGCACAAGTGCGTGCCCTCCAGCAGCAGATCGCGAGCATGGACACCACGCGCGGCATCGGAGGTTTGACCCCGGCCACACAGATTCCCAGCGGCGTGGCCAGCGTCGAAGCGGGCGTGCCCTCCGTCTCAGCACCGATGGTTCCCGCCGTGGCCGCACCCATCCGCGGTGAGGTCAAGAGCATCCAGGGCGATTTGGCAAGCATCTCGGTCGGTAGCGCCGACGGCGTGGCTCACGGCATGACCTTTTTGATTTATCGTCGCACCGGCGAGGCCGGTCGGCCCCAGTATCTCGGTACCCTGCGAATCACCCGGGTCGAGGCAAATGAATCCGCCGGTCAGATCGAACAGTCCGAGGGCGACATCCGAGTCGGCGATCAGGCACGGGACGAAGCCAGCTTCGCCATGCGTGGATAACCTCCCACCGACGATAATGCCGGTAACCTGATAGACGATCGTGAACAATTCACAGGAACGAGCGGAGTAACGAACTATGGCTGCAGCAACCGGCAAGAGCGGACCTTCCGGCCCACGCGTACGGCCCTCCAATGACATCTACACGGTCATGGTGGCCGTGGCCCTTTTCGCCGCAATCGGAGCCGTGGCCTTTGCAATTTACCGCTGCAACGAATTGCTCGGCAAGCCCTTCCCTGGCTTCTGATCCCTCTTCATCTGCCATCGCTCGCCAATATTATCCCGTCCCACGGCTGCCGCTGACGATGCCCTTCGCGGCCCTTCCCAGACCCTTCAAAGTAGATAATCTATTTCCCGGCTCGATCGGATAGTGGCGAATCCGCGTATGACGGGTAGAATACCGCCCACGGTGTGGCGGCATTGTTTTTGCGCCCGTCGCGCTTGCCCACCGAATGGATTCGGCTCGAGCGGGCACTTTCACCGGAAGGGACATCTGCTTTGCTCTTCGACTCGCTACTCGGGATGTTCAGCGTCGACATGGGAATCGACCTGGGCACCTGCAACACGCTCGTCTGCGTCCGCGGTGAGGGCATCGTTCTGAACGAACCCTCGGTGGTCGCTGTGCGCAAAGGCACCAATCAGGTCCTGCAGAACGGCAACGCCGTCGGGCTCGTCGCCAAAGAAATGCTCGGCAAGACACCGGGCTCCATCGCCGCGGTGCGCCCGCTCAAGGACGGCGTGATCGCCGACTTCGACATCACCGAAGCCATGCTCGGCTACTTCATCCGAAAGGTCCACGGCGGCCGCCGTTTCATTCGCCCGCGCGTGGTTATCGCCGTTCCCTCAGGGATCACGGCCGTCGAAAAGCGCGCGGTCTACGGATCGGCCGAGCGTGCCGGGGCGCGCCGCGTTTATCTGATTCAGGAACCCATGGCCGCCGGCATCGGGTCCGGCCTGCCTATTGCTGAAGCCCGCGCAAGCATGATCGTCGATATCGGCGGCGGCACAACCGAAGTGGCCATCATGTCTCTGGCCGACATCTCCGCGAGCGAATCGCTCCGCGTCGCCGGCGATGACCTCGACGAAGCCATCATGGCTCACATGAAACGCACCTACAACATGCAGATCGGCCCGCAGACCGCCGAGCAGATCAAGATTCAGATCGGTTCTGCGTCGCCGCTCGACGAAGAACTCAGCATGGAAGTCCGCGGGCGCGACATGATCAGCGGCCTGCCTCGCAAGACCATTGTCACCAGCCAGGAGATCCGCGAGGCCCTGCGCGAACCCGTCAGCCAGATCCTCGACGCCGTCACCCACACCCTCGAGCGCTGCGAGCCCGAGCTGGCCGCCGACCTCGTCGACAACGGCATCCACCTCTGCGGCGGCGGTGCCCTTCTGCGCGGGCTCGACAAGGTCATGGCCGATGGCACAGGCCTGGAAGTCCGCGTCGTGGATGACCCGCTCTCCTGCGTCGCTCGTGGCACCAGCGTTTACCTCGAAAATCTCCATGAATGGCGTAAGACCATGGAGACGGACGACGGTAATCCGTGATTGAGTCACAGTTCGAACATCTCCATCCGCCAACCCCCACTTATTTTCATGGATAGAATGGGCCTGTTCCATCGGCTACAGTGCGTGGCACGAAACTTGTCGCCACGAGGGGTGGCAACAGACCATGACCGATGACCTGAGCATTCTCTGCCTGGCCGCCGTCACCGTCGGCGCGGTGCATACCGCCCTCGGACCCGACCACTACATCCCATTTGCTGCCATGTCCCGCATCGGCCGATGGTCGATGCAGAAAACCATCCTGGTCACGCTCCTCTGCGGCGTGGGCCATATTGCCGGCTCCATCGTCCTCGGATTCGTCGGCGTGGCCATGGGGCTGGCCCTCTTCAGTGTGGAGACGATAGAGGAGTTTCGCGGACAGATCGCCGGCTGGATGATGCTCGCCTTCGGTCTGGCCTACTTTGCCTGGGGTGTGCGTCACGCCGTTCGCAATCGCCCGCATACCCATCTGCATGCCCACGAAGACGGCACCGTTCACACGCACGAACACGCGCACGATCCCGGACATCTCCACGTCCACACGCACGAGGACCAGCGATCTGACACTGCCGGCCGAATGACGCCCTGGATTCTCTTCACCGTCTTTCTCTTCGGCCCCTGCGAGCCGTTGATTCCCATGCTCATGTATCCCGCGGCCAAAGGCAGCATGTGGGGACTGATCTGTGTCACCATCCTCTTCGCGCTCGCTACGCTTGTCACCATGACCACCATCGTCGTCGCACTCTGCATGGGGACCTCCTTCCTCAAGCTTGGGCGCTTCGAGCGCTACGGTCACGCGCTCGCCGGCCTGGTGGTGCTGGCTTGCGGCGTGGCCATTCAGATCGGCATGTAACACGCGCTGCGGACTGACATCAGCCGGTTGCGACCTACTGATAACCGCGATCTGATCGTCAGGCGTGTTAAGGAGTGAGATGGCTCAGGGCTGTTTCGCACGCGCTTTGCGAACCGAGGCCCGCCCGATCCGCTGGCCCGGTGTCGGAGGCGACTTCATCACCACCCACGCGCGCTGGTCCGACTTGGCCACCGGCACTGGCCGCAGCGAAAGAACAAGCTCCAGGCGGATCAGACTGGCATATCGCGCCCAGGCCGCGGCATCCTTGTAGAACGCATCCTCCGCGAGAATCTCCCGCCGGTGGCGCTGCACCCAGCGAACCAGTTCCGCGCTATCACGGGAAGCACCGTACTTCACGTCGCCCACCCGGGCCAGCGCGCAGATCGGCCTTGATGGCAGCTTCAGCCAGAGCAAATCGCCCGGCGAGACCGCTTCATACGGCGGCCTTCGCGACGACGAAAGCCGGCACTCGATCTTCTTGCGACCGGAAAGCATCAGCTTGAGGTAGGGCTCGCGGACGATGACCAGATGGTGCCGCATGAACAAACGCTCGAATCATTGCTTCGAGTTCTGGTTCGCCACTTCATCGAGGTACTTCTGGAAGTCCGCCATCTTGTAGGAGATGAAGCAGAATGCGTGATGCAGGGCGAGCCACTCCATGTCGGTGTCGTCGCCCTCGGCCTCTTTTCGAAGTTCGTTGAGCTTTGCGAGAATTGGTTCGGCCTTCATGCCTTGTCGTGTCCTCCCGGCAGGAATCGAAGTCGATCAGTCCCGAACGAAGTATCCCGTATCTCCTTTCGGCACGCAACCACCCCGCGGTCCGGCTCATGCCCCGTACTCCGGCAACTCCGCCGTGACCTCCTCGATCGTCTGAATGGCACTGCCCTCCAGCCGGTTGTTCACATACACATACAAGCTTCGACCGTCTGCTCGACAGCGGCGGATCAGGTCAACCAGCGCCGCTCGCCCTTCCGGGTACGGCTCCTGCACCTTCTCGTACGGCGCGAAGCGGTCCACCGCCTGTTGATAGGCACGGCCAGGACGCAGCAGGAGCCGCGCGGCAGCGTGCCCCGCAGTGAAGATCTCCGGCACGGCGAGCTGCTCCGCGAGCGACGGCATCCGTGTCCAACTGTTCAGGCAGTGCGCCACACCGTGGCTCCTGAGACATTCAAAGTAGGGACTGCTCGCTTTCACGAATTCGCGATTTCGCACTTCCACGGCGAATTCAAATCGCCGCGTCGGCAGGCACGACAACAGTCGATCCAGTGCCCCGGCGAATGCACTTACCTCGCGCAACGGCCCGTCGTGTATCGTACCGAACTCAAACATCAATACACCGAGGCGATCGCGATAGGGTTCGAGCCGGGCGAGCAGCAGATCACACAACCGCGATGCATCCATGAACGCGGGGTTCGACTGGCCTGCCCGCCTCCCATACCGCGGCAGGTCAGGAAATCGTTCGACGGTGATCTCTTCGGGAATCTTCAGACTGAATCGAAAACCCGGCGACACCTGGGCCATCATCTCCGCCCAGGCCTCGTCCGATGGAAACTGGTAAAACGAAAAATCCCCACCCACCGTCGGAAAGACCCTCGAATAATCCGACAGGCACTCCCGATTGAATTTCTTCAGTGAGAATCGCTTGCGAGTTTCGTATCGTTTCGGATCGTAGATTCTTCCCAGCCAGCCCTCGTATTTCCAGCTTGAAGTCCCGAGATAGATGTGCTGACCGGCCAGCAACCGTAGCCGCTCGGCCAGTGCCGCGGCCTGCGGTAGGACCTCCGGCGGCGGAGTATTTCCGCCCGATGGTCCATCTTCAAAAAGATCCGTCTGTTCCACGCGGAAACTGCCCCTGCAAGCATCTTCCGAGGTCACCGGATGTTCACGTAAGCAAGTTGCGGCGAATGGAACTCAGTACTTGTCCTTCGCACCCGATCCGGCAGGTTCGGTAGATGCAGGCCCACCGCTCTTGGCTTCTTTCACGATCTGCACACCGGCGCTCGCGCCGATGCGTGTCGCGCCGGCTTCGACCATCTTCCGGAAATCCTCGTAGCTGCGAATACCCCCCGCCGCCTTCACGCCCATCCGCGTCCCCGCGACCGCATGGCTCATAAGAGCCACGTCGTGCGCCGTCGCTCCCGTCGACGCGAAGCCCGTGCTCGTCTTCACGAAATCCGCCCGGGCACGCTTGGCCAGCAGGCATGCACGAACTTTTTCGTCGTCGGTCAGCAATGCACACTCGATGATCACCTTGCAGATCGCACGGCCATCGGTGCAGGCATCGACCACGGCCTTGATGTCACGGTACACCAGGTCATCGTCACCGCTCTTGAGAGCGCCGATGTTGATCACCATGTCGATCTCGCGTGCCCCGTCGCGGATGGCTCGTCGGGCTTCTGTCGCTTTGACATCCGGCGTATGAGCGCCGAGTGGGAAACCCGCCACCGTGCAGACCACCACCCGCGATCCCTTGAGCAGATCAGCCGCGATCTTCACCCAGTTCGGATTGATGCAGACGGACGCGAAGCCGTATTCGAGTGCCTCACGGCAGAGCTGCTCAATCTGCTGGCGGGTCGCTTCCGGCTTGAGCAGCGTATGATCGATGTAATGGGAAACGTCCCGTGCTACCGGACCGCCGCCCGGCCCCATGCCGATCCGATCCGCACCCATGCCGATGAAGCCGCGCACCGTGTCCGGGCTTCGTTCCGCGCACCGACCCTGGCAATGATCGCCGCAGCAGGAGCATGGACCGGCTGCGGGCCAGCCGTCTCGGGCCATCACTTGCGCGATGCGCTCGGCGATCCGTGCAAGGTCGGACTCGGACAGGTTGGTCAGGCCGCTGATTTGCTTGAGGTCTTCCGTGTTCATCACGCGTGACGACTCCGCGGCACTCCTCGCCGGCGCGGCAGCGGCGGCACATTCCGGACTGGCACCCGACGCAGACCTCATCATATCACGTTCGACCTCAGCGATCATCGCCACGCGCCGCAAATGCCGGTCCACGGTGCACGCGGTCGATAAAAACGTGTCCACGATCTGTTCGGCAAGCCCCGCCCCGATCAGACTGGCCCCGAGAGTCAGGACGTTTGCATCGTTGTGCTCCCGGCTGTTTCGCGCCGAGGAAACGTCGTAGCACAGCGCCGCCCGTACACCCGGAAACTTATTGGCCACCATCGACGAGCCGATGCCCGCCCCGTCGATAATGATCCCGATCTCACACCGGCCCTCCGAAACAAGCCGGGCAACAGCCGCAGCGATGCGCGGATAGTCCGTCGGATTGCGGTCAAAGGTGCCCTGATCTTCGATCCGGTGGCCCTGATCAGACAAAAGTTTCTTGAGATGCTCCTTGAGCTCGTAGCCGCCGTGATCGGCGCCAAGGGCGATGGACTTGGAAGGCAGCTTCTCGGGCATGGTCTCCGGTCTTTCCGTTACATCTGAATACGCTATTAGCAGGCGGAGTGATCCAAGCGTCAAGCAGGCAACCCGGCATTCTTATTTCTGCAATTTTCGAACGCGCCGGCGGTGGTTCGTTTATAATGCATGCGTCGAATTCACGCCGCCGTTCGGACGCCGTGAATTCCGCCGATCCGGCCGGAGGTCCTGTCAGGTCGTGAACCCGAACCTCTCCGATACCGCGCAGCGCATGGTCGCCTGCATGGTGGCCGATGAAAGTGTCACCGATCGACTGCCCACGGCGCTACGCTCTCTCCAGATCGGCCTCATCGACGAACTCGTGGATCTCCTGCTCGTCGTGCCCGATGAAGATCGCTGCCGTCAACTCGCCACGGGGCCGACACAGATCATCACCTACAAGCCGCATCTTTGGCCTTTGGCTGGTTTGGCCCACAAGCGAATCGCCGCGCAGGTCCTGGAAAAGGCGCAATCCCTCAAGCCCGCCACGCCGATCCTCGTCCACAGTTTCTCGCCTCGCACAGCGCCGTTGGCCGCAGAGATCGCCGCTGCAACCGAGGGCTCCCTGTTAATAAGTCTCTGGTCGGCTTCCGAGATTAGCAGTGTCACCTCGCTTTCGTCCGCAGGCGGCCCCGCAACGATGATTGCGCCATCAGAGGTTCTGGCAGCCGCCATTCGCCAGCGTCTTCGTACGGATCACCGGATCGATGTGATTCCGCTGGGAGCACCGGCCGCACCTGCACCGTCGGCTTTCAGAGACCCCGACCGCGCGGCGACCCTCGTCATCGCCGGTGCCCTGCAAGAGGATCAGGGTATCGAAGCCGTTTTGCGCACCGCGAAAATTGCCGTGCAGCGCCATCCGAATCTGCTGGTCTTCGTCATCGGCCGTGGGCCAGGCGAACCTGCCCTGCGACGAGTCGCTGAAGACCTGGAGATCGATCAGCAGGTCATCTTTACGGGTCGGCTGGAGTACCTTCGTTCCGCATTGGAGGCCGCCGACATCTTCTGCCTGCCCTCGGCCGCCGCCCCGCATCGCGAGGAGCTGATCCACGCCATGGCCGCCGGACTGGCCATCCTGGCCCCGCAGCGAAGCCCTTACGATCACCTCGTAAATGAAGAGAACGCCCTTCTCTTTTCCGAAGATGACGAGCAAACACTCTCGACGTGTCTGCTTCGCCTGCTGGACAACCCATCCACCGCGCGACGGCTCGCCGCAGAAGCGCAAGCCGCCGCCCGGCAGCACCTCAGCGTGCCGGTCATGGTTGAAGGCCACGCCCGCATCTACCGACGACTGGACCGCCGTGAGCGCACCTTCACACTCGCACAATCGGAAAAGAGCTGACCGTGTTCGTTGACGTGAATTCAGGGATCGGGCGCGTCCGGCGATGACATGGGCGTCGCGGGAGACAGTTCCCGCCGCATTTTCTGGATGAGTTCCTCGATCATCAGGTCACGCGATTCGAGAATATCCGCCGGCAGTTCTTCCGCTCGCACGAGAAACTCCAGCGTGTAGCTGCCGTCGGCGCTGGGCACGACGATTTTCCCGACGTATGGCGAGGCCCGCACTGCTGCCGGCTTGCCGCCCTCCTGAAGGGCATCGGAGAGGCCGATCCGCACGACCTCGCGCTCGACTTCGTATTTCAGCCCCGTCTCTGCGCAGATCAGTTCCAGCGCCTGCTTGATCGACGTCGAATGCAGAAGCAGCGAGTAATTTTGAACGATGTTCGGTGGAAGCTTCAGCATCATCCCCGGCTCGAGGATGAACTGCGTCTCGGCTTTCTCGGACAGGTCCAGCAACACCCGCGCCAACGGCTGGTTCGTATAGCGGGCGCTGATGCGCCGGGCCAGGCGATTGTTGATCTGCGCCTGCGCCGTGCGGATAACAAGATGATCCCCGTTGGGGAACCACACCCAGCCGAGCGAGGCCGTTGCAACTTCGAGCATCTCGGCGATCGTCCCGCGACCGCTCTTAGTAAGCTGATGTTCGAGCATGTTGGCCGCGTCCACTTTGCTCGAGATGCGATACTGAAGTTTGAACTGCTCGAAGTTCTCCGGTGTAAAAGGTGTCTCCCGGCAGCGCTGAAGCAGTTGCAGATCGTCCCACGTCGCCCGGCGATTCATCCGCTTGAGGGGATCCGTCGCGAAGACGAACACGCCGCCGTCGCGCACATCGTACGTCAGCCCGATCTGCTCGAAAATCTGGGTAAGGACCTCTCGCAGGGAGGCATCTGAAACCGTCATCTTTGACAGCCGCGTCTGCGCCCCCCACGGCAACAATTCGATCGAGGCCTCGTCGACCGTGATCTTCACGCCGGCCTGCCGCCCGATGTCCGCCAGGGCATCGCTCAGTCCCATGTCGCTGAATGTCAGCGAGGGCAGCTTCCGATCCAGCGCCATGGCCACGTCCGCATCGGCCGCCGTCGCCGCGACCGGAAGCGGCGCCTGTGCTGACGCCGCGCCCGAATATGCCCACACCAGACACAGGCAAAGCTTCCATTGCTTCATCGCGCTACCCTTCCATCTCGATTCAGAACAACAGTGCCAGCTCGACCGCTTCCGAATTATGCGGGGCGGCACCCGTCGTCGCGATGATGATACCACCACGCTCGACGACGGCCTCCTCGGTCACCGGCGGTGAGGATCGATCGAACGCCACCACGACCCGGCCGCTCGAACTCGGACGGTCGATCGACACGCTCACCAGGGAGGGCCGATCGGCAACACTGGTCATTCCGTCGGGCATTTCCACGCTGCTCGGCCGGAGGGCGATAAGCAGTATGGCCGCCGCCGCCAGCGGTACCACGCCGCGCACCAGCCAGCGCAGCCGACGCGCGTGACGAACCGCGCTTGGTCCCGACGATCTGACGGCACGCGTGCGCCTGCTCGCTTCCGCATGGACGGCCGAGGATACGCGCTGTCCGAAGGCGTCCCAATCCACGGCGGGCAGCGGGCGAAACTCGGCGTGGAGCAGATCATCCACACGATCGGCACCGTCATCCTGCGAATCGGAATGCGTCCCTGCTAAACGCAACACCTCCGGCACGGCGGAGGAACCGACCTCTGATGCGACATCCATTGAAGAAAGATCCGCCGCGGCATCGGAAACACGCTGAGAAACCGCACGCTCAAAGCCGGCCAGATCGATTCCCGGCGGCAGCGCTCGAAAACCGATGAGCAACTCGGAGAGACGTGCGTAGCGTCGCGCGAGATGGGCGGCTTCGGCATTCGTCGCGATAGCGCGCTCCACCTCCGCGAGCTGTGCGGCACTGAGGTGGCCGTCCTGCCGCTCGGTGATCAGTTGCTCAAGCGTTTCCGGGATTGAAGGCATCACTCTTCCAGATAATCGGCCAGTTTGGCCTTCAGGGCCTTCCGGGCCTGAAAAACGTTCCACTTCACCATTTCCACGCTGCACTCCATGATCTCCGCCACCTCCTTCTGCGGCCGCTGCTCGATGGCGAACAGAATCAGCGCCAGACGCTGCTGCGGCGGAAGCGAGTCCACCGCCTTCTCGAGTTGATCACCCAGCTCCCGCGATGCCATCGCGTCGTCACCGGAACGCTCGCGCCGACCTTCATCGGCCAGTTGCAACCCGGCCGCGCCATCATCTTCGTCGGGCGTCGATAGCGAAAGCTGCACACGTCGCCCGCGCCGGTAGTTGAGCGACAGGTTGCTGACGATCCGCATAAGCCAGGCGCCGAACCGCTGCGGCTCCTGCAGCGACTCCAGCGAACGATACGCCCGAAGATACGCCTCCTGGCAAACGTCCATGGCATCGTTGAGGTTCCCCAGCAGTCGATAGGCGACCGAGACGGCACGGCGCTGGTACTTTCCGATGAGCAGGTCATACGCAGAAGCGTCTCCCGCAAGGGTCCGCGCCACCGCGTCCGCATCCTGCGCCCCCGACGGGTCCTCGTCGATCCGATCCTGGGCGGCGGGCCTTTTCATCGGTTTAGACAACCCCAGCCCCTGCGTCGTTAGCTCGCGAATGCCCCCGCCGAATCCGGCGTGCCGCCGTCGCGATTTAACCTGTGACTGGAAGGTAGTTTATGAGTGATAATAGCGGACCGCAATCCAAAAAAGGCCCGCCGTTACACAAGAAAACAACCGATACATTGCGCCTCGTCGGCAGCTTTGATGCGGGGCGCAACTCGAGCACGGAGCGCGAGCGACAGTTCGCAGCAATCGCGAGGTACCATTCTTCAGCGACGATACACAGGGCGATAGAACGTCCTGCTCGGCATTGAGCCGGACGCGTACAATGGTGACAGGACTACTTGTTCGGCGGCGGCCGAGCCTCGGCCTTCGCCTTGCGAAGCCATTCGAGAAAGACCTCCGGCGTCGGTACGGGATTCAGATCGATCGGGCTGGCCACGCGCCGACCCTGCGGGTCGCACATCACCGCAACTTGTGATCGCTGGACGCCGTATCGCTTGCGATGTTCTGGAAAATAGGCGAACTCCAGCTCGACGTTCACGGTGTCCGTCATCTCGCTCTTGACCGCCGCATTCTCAAAGACCTGCAGCTTCATGTTGCGATGCAACGACGAATCCCACGACTTGAAATAGACGAGCATCGGCTTGTTCTGCTCGGCGGCAATACGCTCGCCCAGATCGCCGTCCAGATACCAGACCGGTCCGCAGCCCATGGCAAAGATCGACAGGCCCAGCGCGCCGATGACAACCAACATGCCGCGACACGCGATCCGGCGGACCGTCCGCACACAACGGATGCTTCGTGCAATGTTCACGATCGTCATCAGGTCGATCTCGTGGATGAAGGTAGCAGGCCGCCGCATGTGCTGCTGCCGTGGCGACCTTATCGTCCGCGCCCCCCGCGACGGCGACGCCCGCCGCGCTTCGCCTCGGGCCGCGCCGCCCGCGCATCCGGTCCGGTTCCAGTCGCAGGCCGGTTCGAGCCACGTGAATCGGCCGGGGCCTGCGGACTCCTAGCGGATGTATCGGCAATTCCGCCGATCGGAACCTCGCGTCCCCGACGATCCACACAGGAAATTCGCACTTCATCCACTCCGAGGGTCGGATCAGGATGTACGCGGATTACCTGACCGCGGGAACGCTCCAGGTCGGCAAGCTGGTGGCGCTTGCGATTAAGCAAATCGTGACCCACAGCGGAGGAAACCGTCACGTCAATGCTCACGACGCCTTCACGCTGACTGGCCATGCGGATATCGCGCATCACGTTTAGTGAGGCCGTCTCCGGCGCTGTGACACGGCCGCTGCCGGCACATCGCGGGCATTCAATGAACATGCTCTTGGCAAACGAAGGCCGCTGGCGCTGGCGCGTCATTTCCAGAATGCCGAACTGGGAGATTCGCAACAGCTTCGCACGCTCTTTGTGCTTGCGCAGGGCGTCGCTCAGGCGGCGCTCCACAGCGCGCTTGTGCTTCTCCTGCATCATGTCGATCAGGTCGCAGATGATCAGACCGCCCAGATCGCGCAGCCGGAGTTGCCGTGCGATCTCGTCCGCCGCCTCCAGATTCACCCGGTAGGCCGTCTCCTCTGGATTATCATGTACGCGGAAGCGGCCGCTGTTGACGTCGATCGCCACGAGGGCCTCGGTCGGCTCGATGACCAGCGAACCGCCGCAGGGCAGCGGCACGGTCTTTGAGTAGAGCTTGTCGATCTCGCTCTCGATGCCGTAACGGTGAAAAAGTGGTTCGGGCTGCTCATACAACTCGACCACGTCCTGCGTCTTCGGACTGGCGATGTCGAGAAACTCCCGCACGCGCTGGGCGACGGTGGCGTTGTCCACCAGAATGCGCTCAAAATTGGAATCGTAGACATCGCGGATCGTGCGAATGACGAGGTCGGACTCCTTATAGAGCGTCGCCGGCGCGGGTTCCTTCTTGATCCGTGCCTGGACCTTGTCCCACAGTCGCGTGAGGTAATTCAGATCCCGTTGCAGATCGCGCTTGTTGCGATCGATGCCGGCGGTCCGAACGATGAAACCGTAGTCTTTAGGCAGCGAAAGTTGTCCGAGGACGGCTCGCACCTTGCGGCGGATTTCCTCATCTTCCACCTTGCGGGAAACACCAAGCTGCTCCATCCCCGGCATCATCACCAGGAAGCGGCCGGGCAGTGAAACGTATGTCGTGAGCGTCGGTCCCTTTGTGCCGACGCCTTCTTTGATGACCTGAACGATCACTTCCTGCCCACGTTTGAGGCAGTTCTGAATCGGCGGTCGCTGTCGGCGGGGCGTCTTGCGACCGACCAGTTCCGGTTCTCCCTTGCTCTCGGGGAAGTAGTTCGGATGCAGGTCGGAGATGTGCAGAAAGCCCTGGATCGGCAGGCCGAAGTCAATGAAGGCCGCCTGAATCGACGGCTCAACGTTCGTCACGCGGCCCTTGTAGATGTTGCCCACGTTGGAGACGGATGCAGCGCGCTCAATGTAGAGTTCATCGAGACGGCCGTCACGAAGTAGTGCGATACGTACCTCATCCGGATCGGATACATTGATTAGCATCTCGCGCCGCGATGTATCCACCGGCAGGGCCGCGGTACGTCCTCGCACGGTTGACTCATCCGTGTCGTCCTCAGTCGAATCCTCCGGGAAGACCTCATCGGTAAGTTCGCCCACCTCCATCGGCGGTGCGGAATCGCCGCGATCGGGTCGCGGGCGCGGTCCGCGATCCGGTGCGGCCGCTCGATCCGGTCGAGATTCCTCGCCCTCGGCCCGCTCCTGACGATCGTCGTCCCCGCGTCGACCACGGCGTCGGCCGCGTGAGCGTCTCCGGCCGCGACCGCGCTTCTCGCCATCTGAGTCTGTGCCGCCATCGACCACATCGGCACATGGGCCAGCCGTTGCATCAGCGTCGGCCGATGAGCGCCCAGCTGCCGTACGCTCATCGGCCGTCTCGTCGCCTGACGCGACCGAGGAAGCGGAACGCGACTCGGATGCGCGACGGTGTTGATCGTCGATCGTTGCGCCCGACGCTTTCTCGAAATCCGCCTTAAGCGATTCGGCATCCCGTGCGATTTCATCGACGACGATCATCTCGCCTTTAAGTTCGACGGTCGAGGGCTCGATCATCGTGACCGCCGGCGCGGCGGACGGCTCGTACATGCGCTCTTCGATGTCAAAGATACCGGCGCTGAATTCGTCAGTGACTGCATTTGCCGTTGCAGTTTGGACTTCACGCACGGGCAGGGGTGGAGGCGCCGGCATGGTTGCCACTGCCGTGGAAGCGGATTCGGTTGAGAGCTCCGCCGCCTGCGACTTGGATTTCGCACGAGAGCTGGCGCGCGGCTTCTTGCCTTCGGTGGTTGCCGCCTTCTTGCGGCGCGTTGGTTTCTTGATGTTCTTCAATTGCTTTCTCCGGAGGATCGCCGGATATGGAAGCGAAAGGGTCGATGCGCGGAGCCGTCAGGCCTGATAGCAGACTTGCTCGCGACGTACACGGTGTAGATGGGCACGGGCTGAGAGCCCCAGCGCCTCCAGCACTTCGTTCACGCGAACCGTCCCGGTCCCCGTGATCGTCTGCCGCCACCGCACGCCCTCGTCCGTCAGTTCGATGGAGAGGATGTACGCTCGAAGGTCGATCGATTTCTGCTTCGAGTCCTGGTGCATGATCCGGGTCACCGGCACGCACTCGGCCGCAAGGAGTTCTGCTACACGTCCGTCAAGGCCTTCCCGCTGCGACGCGTCAAGCGTCAGCGAATAACTCGCTTCACTGGGAAGGCGGCGATCCGATTCTGCGATGGGCTCCACGCCGAGCAGACTCAGCCCGGCCGGCATCTGAGGTGACAATCTCTCCATCACCACCGACGGGGGCAACGGTTCGGTCAACTCCACGACAAGCAACTCATCGGATGATGCCACCCCGACGGGACGCGGAAGCGACAGACTAAGTCGCGGTCGCGGATTGAATCCCTCGGAGTAACGCAACGGCAGGCCGGCTCGCGCCAAGGCCCTTTCGAAGAGTCGCAACGAATCGTGATGGGAGATGAACCGAAGGTCGGCCTCAACAGCAAATCGAATCGCCAGACGATTTCGCAATCCGTTAGCGATCCCTCACTAAAATACGGTTTTCCCGATTCCGTTGGCACCAACACGGCGCCCGGTCCGGGATGTTCATCAGGTCACCCGCTCTGGGAGCAAGTGGCGCGAGTGCACGGTCGCACGACGTAGCGTGGACGATGCACTGGCGCGACGCGCCCCAACAGATCAGATGTCCCCCCAGACCTTCCGGGTCTCATCTCGGAGGTAGTTTAGCACTTCCCGCTCCGTTTCAAAGGACAAAACCCGGCGCTTGACCCGTTCTGCATCGGCCAGCGTGATGCTCCGGATAATCTTCTTTACCAGCGGGATGTGGCTGGCCGCCATCGAAAGCGATCGTAACCCCAGTCCTACCAGCAAGATAGTGAAGATCGGGTCGCCGGCCATTTCCCCGCAGATACTCACTTTGGCATCACCGCTCGCCGCATCCCGCACAACACCGCGGATTAAGCGAATGATCGAAGGATCGGCCGGCGTATAGAGCTGTGCCACGCGCTCGTTGGAGCGATCCACCGCCAGGGTGTACTGAATCAGATCGTTCGTGCCGATGCTGAGAAAGTCGCACTCCTGTGCCAGCTCTCGTGCACAAATCGCAGCCGCCGGTGTTTCCACCATGACACCAACCGGGATCGGGCTGCGAAATTCGTAGCCCGCTTCCTCAAGCTCCTCCATGACCAGGTTGAGTACGAACTTCGCTTGCCGCAATTCCATGATCCGCGAGATCAGCGGAAACATCACCCGCACGTCACCCTTGGCGCTGGCCCGCACGATCGCCCGCAACTGAGCGCGGAACATCGTCAGGTTCTGGAGACTGTAGCGGATTGAGCGCAGACCGAGGAAAGGATTCTTCTCCGCCTCCCATCCGCCGCCGGGATGAATCTTGTCGCCGCCGAGGTCCATGGTGCGGATCACCAGAGGTCGATCGCCCACTTGCTCGACCGCCGAACGGTAGACTTCGTACTGTGCCTCCTCGTCCGGATGTGGTCCGTCCTGCAGAAAGAGAAACTCCGTGCGAAACAGGCCGATGCCCGTCGCACCTTTCTCCAGGCAGCCGGGCACCTCCGAAGGGAACTCGATGTTTCCAAGTAGTTCGACGCGCTCGCCGTCGCGCGTCTCTGAGGCGACGTCTCGAAGTTCCTCCAGCGTGGCCCGCACTTCGAGCAGGTGCGCCGCCTGAGAGTCGTAATCCTCGCGTTGGGCCGCGTCCGGATTGATGACCACCACGCCGTGCAGGCCGTCCACCACGAGCGTGTCGCCGCTCGATACGTGAGAGGTGATGTCTTCGAGACCAACGACCGCGGGAATGCCCAGGCCGGCCGCGAGAATCGCCGTGTGCGACGTCGAACCGCCGGCATCGGTGGCAAAACCGAGGATGCGCTTGGTCTTTTCCAGCATCACCAGTTGGGTGGGCGTCAGGTCGTGGGCGACGACGATTACGGGCGTTTCAAGTTCCGCCAGTTCGGAGCGCACCTCGCCGCCGACGTGGTGCAGCAGGCGGCGCTCGATGTCCAGAACATCTTTCGCGCGTTCTTGGAGATACGGGCTGTTCATCTCCTGAAAGCGACGCCGGTACTTGCGCATGAAAACACTGATCGCATAGGCAGCGCTGTAGAGCCGGCTTTCAATCAACCCGCAGATTTCTTTTCTTGGTTTAGGGTCCGCGAGCCAGCGCTCGTGAAAGCCGAAAATGTCGGCGAGTTCATTGCCTGCCCGGGCCGCCAGGGCCTCGCGTTCGGGGACAACCTCCGCCTGGGCCGCTGCGAATGCCTTATTGACCAGCTCCATCTCATGAGCAATTTCGTTCTTGCTCACGGTGCGGCGCGGAATGCGCACCTCCTCCGTGTCGAGGACGACCGCATCGCCGATGACCACCCCAGCGGAAACACCGATCCCGCGCTTCAGGGGCATGGCAAAGCCCCCATGTTTGACAAAGATGAAACCAAGGAATGTCGGAGAGGGCTGAAGAAGTCTACTCCTCGCCGAATTTGCTTCGAACGAGTTCCGCAAGGGCTTCGACGGCCTGCCGGCTGTCCTCGCCGCGGGCCTGCAGTTTCAGAATCGTACCTTGCGTGGCTTCGAGCAGCATCATCTCCATCGGGCTCTTGCCGTCGACGCACCGATCGGCCTTGCAGACCTGGATCGTGCTGCTGAATTGCGAGGCGAGATCGACGAAGCGCATGACCGGCCGGGCGTGCAATCCCTGCTTGTTCGAGATGACCACCTCGATTTCGATCTTTCCGTCGCTTGTTTCCATCTGGACCGTCCATGGATTCTCCGGAGCGCATCCGCCTGATCCGCCGATGGCGGCAGTCGCGTCCAAGGGTCGTGTCTCCGCCGCCGTTCGGCGCAAGTGCATCCGCTCCGCCCTCAGCCCGCAGGCATCTCGTCCGCTTCCTGAATCAGATCCCAGATCGCGTCACTCGTCTCGGACTGCCGCAGGAACCGCCGGAAATTATCTCGCTGCAACTGTCGAAAGATGTTCTCCATTGCCTGAAGATGGCCGTCCGGATTGTCCGGCGGCGACAGCAGGACGACGATCGTATAGACCGGCGCCCGGTCCAGCGCCGCGAAATCGATTCCGTCCGCGCTGCGTCCGATCGCCGCCATGATCCGCGGCACCTTCGGATGTTTCACGTGAGGTACGGCTACCCCTTTGCCGAAGCCCGTGCTGCCCTGGTTCTCACGAGCGATCACTGCCTTGGCGATCACTTCTGCATCTTCCGCGGGAATCGCCTTCGCCTGGGCCAGCGCTCCTACCAGATCACGGATCACGCCGTTTCGATCCGTCGAACTGAGATTCGCAATGATCGCATCTCGAATGACAAAGTCCGTCAGTTTCATGATTCCTGCTCCCCCTCGAGACCTGCGGTCGCGCCGCCGAATGGCGACGGACCAGATAACGGCTCGGTTTCGGCCCGCGCCGGTGCTGTGTGCTTCCGATTGCGATGCTTCTCCTTGTGTCGCGTGAGCTGCCGCTCGAGATCGCGGACCGACGCATCCAGCGCCGCAAAGATTTCCGTGTGCGACTCCCGGGCAACGAAGGTCATCTGGTGATCCGCTCGGGCAATGACCTCGCAGCGGGGCTTGCCCGCCTCCAAGTCGAAAACCACCTCGACGCTGTGAACGCGATCATAAAAACGTTCGAGCTTACCGGATTTCTCCTCGGCATAGGCACGAAGCGAGTCCGAAACGTCCATGTGACGCCCGCTCACCGTGATTCGCATGATTCCTTACTCCATCGGCGCGAATACATCCGCCGCGCTGCCACCCTGCTTTACGAGGGCTCCATCCCGCGGTCAATTCCGTGTAACACAAAAGCAATCAAGTAGTTAGAATCCATGGATCGCTGGTTCGGCGCAGTCTATAACCCCGATTCCCGGCGGTCAACCCCCGTCAATCCCGCAGACCCCGAGCGGCACGCGCCACGACCGCGACGTCCACGGACCTTGCACCGGCGTCCTTCAACACGCGACACGCCTCGCGGAGCGTCGCTCCCGTTGTTGTCACGTCGTCAATCAGGCAGATGCGCCGTCCCATGATGGCCAAACCTCGCTTCGGCGCCATCGCTCCGGCGATTTCATTGGCACGATCCTTCGCCGTCAATCCCGGCCGAACGTGAAAGGGCTCCACGTAGCGCGTCATGCGAAGCAACGGCTCCACGCTGCCGCCCCACCGGGCCACCGCTGTCCGGGCCAGCAGCATCGTGGGTTGAAAGCGCTTCACCAGACGTCGGCCCCAATGCATCGGGATCGGAGTCCAGGCGTCAATTTCGGAAGGATTCAGTCGTCCGAGGATTGCATCGGCCAGCATCCGCCCCAGCACATGGTCCAGCTTGTACTGCTGCTTGAATTTCAGAATCATCGACTTGAGCGGTCCCTCGTAGCGTCCGACACGGACGATCGATCGCCAGGCCAGGGGCCGCTTTCCCAGCTTGCAAGATGTGCACACGGCATCATGCAGTAGATACTCGTGTCGCTCTTCACCGCATCGGCCGCAATATGCACGCGCAACGCAATTCGCCAGTTGCGTTGCGCAGGTCTCGCAGAAATCGCGTTCGTCCGGATCGATCGCCGCGTCGCAGGCGCGGCAGCCGCATGGGAGAATGGCATCCTCCAGCAATCGACCGGCACGTGCGAGGCCGCGGATCGCCCGATCAATCACGAACGGAAGTGCCATCCGCCCCGCCTCACATCGCGTCGCCCGACTCCCCCTCGCTGTCTTCAGAGCTGTCGCTTTCGGCGCCGGAAGGACGGCCGTCTTTGGTATCCGCTTCGGCTGAGTTCGACGCACCACCATCGTCCTCATCCCGCGCGATCCGTGCGACGGAAACGACTTTGTCGTTCTCATCAGGCCGGATCAGCCGTACACCCTGCGTCGCCCGCCCGATCTCCCGGAGTTGCTCGACTTCGGTTCGCAGCATGATGCCGTTTGCCGTGATGAGCATGAGTTCGTCCGCGTCCGTCACGGCCCGTAGTGCCACCACGTTGCCGTTGCGATCCGTCGCGCGGATGTTGATCACGCCGCTGCCGCCGCGCTTTTGCAGGCGATACGCTTCGATATCCGTGCGCTTGCCGAAGCCGTTCTCACATACGGTCAATAGACTCATCCCCGGTCGGATGACCGCCATGTCGACAACTTCATCTTCCCGATCGAGACTGATGCCGCGTACACCGCCGGCCGCGCGGCCCATCGCCCGGACGTCCGTGTGTTTGAAGCGGATCGCCATGCCCTGCCGCGTGCCGAGGACAACTTCATCCTCGTCCGCGACGAGCTGCACGTTGATGAGAGAATCGGCCGGGTCCAGACCGATGGCGATGATCCCGCTGGGTCGCGGCCGGCTGAAGGCGCCCAGCGCCGTCTTCTTCACCGTTCCCTTGGCCGTAGCAAAGAGGACGAACTTCTCCTCGAACTCCGAGACCGGCAGCACGGCCGTCGGCGTCTCGTTGTCCTGAAGCTTAAGCAGGTTGGCGATCGACCGGCCGCGTGCGGTCCGCGCCATCTCAGGAATGTCGTAGACCTTGAGCCAGTATACCCGCCCGCGATTCGTGAAAAACAGCAGGTAATTGTGGGTCGTGGCGACGAACAAGTGTTCGAGGAAGTCGCCCTCCTTCGTCTCGCTCGCCTTGATGCCGCGGCCGCCGCGACCCTGGCTGCGATACGTATCCGTCGGCACGCGCTTGATGTAGCCCTGGTGCGAGATCGTGACGATCATCGGCAGGTCTTCAATGAGTTCCTCCATGCGGAACTCACCCACCGCGCCGACGATGTCCGTTCGCCGCTTGTCGGCGTACTTCGCCTTCATCTCGTGCAGATCCTCGCGGATGATGTCGCGCACCAGCGCCGGATCACGCAGCACCGCCTGGTACCCCTCGATTTCTTCCACCAGGCCGACGTACTCCTTCGCGAGCTTCTCGACCTCCAGCCCGGTAAGCCGCTGCAACTGCATCGACAGAATCGCCTGGGCCTGCACCGCCGTAAGATACTGATCTTCCGCTGCCGCACGCTTCGCAAACTGCTGCGGCAACAGTTTCACCAGCGCCGCCGACTCCGGCAGCCGAAGGGCACGGGCCATGAGCCGTTCCTTTGCTTCGTCGGGGCTGTCAGACTTCTTGATAAGTTCGATGATCGCGTCAATATCTCCCAGCGCGAGAATCAGACCCTCGAGGATGTGGGCCCGCTGCCGCGCCTTTCGGAGGAGGAACTTCGTCCGTCGGGTGATGATCTCCCGGCGATGTTCGAGGTAGCGCTCCATCAGCTCCTTGAGCGAGAGCGTCTGCGGCTGCTTGCCGACCAGGGCAATGCTGATCACCGGGAAATTCGTCTGCAGTGGTGTGAGCTGGAACAACTTGTTGAGCACCACTTCGCCGCTGACGCCCGACTTGCACTCCACCACCAACCGAACCGCATGCTTGCGGTCCGATTCGTCACGAACATCCGACACCTCGGGCAGGCGGCCGTCCTTGACACACTCTGCGATCTTCTCGGTAATCGTGTTCTTGATGATGTTGTACGGAATCTCGTCGACGACGATGCGCACCCGGTCGCCCTTCATCTCCTCGAAGTGCGTGCGCCCGCGAATCGTCAGCGAGCCGCGCCCGCGCGTATAGGCGTCGATGATGCCCTGTCGCCCGCAGATCATGCCGCCGGTCGGGAAGTCCGGCCCCGGCACGTGGGACATCAACTCCTGAATCGTGATGTTCGGATTGTCGATCAGAGCGATCAGCCCGTCGCAGATCTCGCCGATGTTGTGCGGAGGGATGCTCGTGGCCATGCCCACCGCGATGCCCGTGCTGCCGTTGACCAACAGGTTGGGAAACTTGGCCGGCAGCACGACCGGTTCGGTCGTCGTCTCGTCGTAGTTGGGAACGAATTCGACCGTCTCCTTGTCAATGTCTTCCAGCAGATCGACGGTCGGCTGGGCCATCCGCGCCTCGGTATAGCGCATGGCCGCAGGCGGGTCGCCATCGATTGAGCCGAAGTTGCCCTGCCCATCCACCAGCGGATACCGCATGGCAAACGGCTGGGCCATTCGCACGAGCGTCGGATAAACCACCGCCTCGCCGTGGGGATGATAATTACCCGAGGTGTCACCGGCGATTTTCGCACATTTACGGTGCGCCCCGCGCGGCGAAAGCTTCAGATCGTTCATCGCAACAAGAATCCGCCGCTGTGAGGGTTTGAGACCATCGCGCACGTCGGGTAAGGCCCGGGCGACGATGACGCTCATCGCATAGCGCAGGTAGGAGTCCTGCATTTCCTCGACAATGGGGAGGTTCTTGATGGATTCCGGCTGCTGTTGTTCAGTCATCGTGTGTTGTATTCCCTGTCCGCCCAGTCTCGCGGGGCATCATGCCGCAGATTGTACTGCAAGAGCACCCGCGTGACGAGCGCCAGCGGCCCGCCGGCTACTGATTCTTTTCGGGGACTTTGGCACCAGCACTCGGTACTCGCAAATCCTCAATTGGCACGCGAAGTGCCATCTCTCCCAGGCATCGCTTTGGTCCGTGCCGGTCTGCGGTCCGACCGGCCGAGGAGTTGCACCTATGAAAACCATCACGGCTGGCACGACGTTCCCACTCGTTACCGAACTCAAGCCGGCCGTGACGAATCGGATGTTCGTGGTCATCGGCGCCGTTCTCATCCAGCTTTGCCTCGGCGTCATCTACGCGTGGTCGGTCTTTACCCCGCACCTGAAAACCGAGCCCTTCAACTTCACCTCCACACAGACGCAGGTCATCTTCTCCGTCGGACTCGCCAGCTTCGCCATCACCACCGTCCTCGCCGGGCGATGGATGACACGCATCGGGCCCGTCATTCTCACTCGCACCGGAGGGCTGGTTCTCGCACTGGGTTACGTCGCAGCCAAGCTGATCGGCGAGTCCTTTTCTGGAATGCTCCTGTGCATCGGACTGGTTGCCGGGGCCGGAATCGGACTGGCCTACGTCGTGCCCATCGCTGTCGGCGTCAAGTGGTTTCCGGATAAGAAGGGCCTCGTCACCGGGCTCGCCGTCGCGGGCTTTGGCTTCGGCGCTCTGATCTGGATCAAGCTCGCCGGCTCATGGGGAGGGCTCATCGAGCGCTGGGGCGTGCTCAACGTCTTCTTCATCTATGGCGTGGCCTTCTGGTTTCTTGTGACGCTCGGCTCGCTGTGGATGCAGAACCCGCCGGAAGGTTGGAAGCCGCCGGGCTTCTCTTCAGCCGGTCTCAACACGGTTGCCGCGGCGCCGGCCGCGATCGAGATGAATTCGCGCGAGATGCTCCGCACACCCCAGTTCTACATGCTCTGGACCATGTTCGTCTTCGGCGCCATGGCCGGGCTGATGGTCATCGGGATTATTCAACTGTTCGGTATCGAAGCCCTCCAGGCACGGGCCGGTATGACCGTGGCGCAAGCGGCCGCAACGGCGGGCACGGCGATGGCCGTGTTCTACGCCATCTCAAACGGCCTCGGCCGGATCGTCTGGGGGATTCTTTCGGACCGCATCGGCCGCAAGCGCGCGATGACTTACATGTTCCTCTCGCAGGCGATCATGATGGCGTCGTTCTACTACATGGGTGGTGTGCCCGCGTTGCTGTTTCTCGGCGCGGCAGTGATCGGCTTTAACTTCGGCGGAAACTTTGCGCTCTTCCCGGCGGCGACGGCGGACTATTTCGGCAGTCGAACGGTCGGACTCAATTACGGCTGGATCTTCACGGCCTACGGCGTCGGTGGCATCTTCGGCCCCATCATGGCGGGGATATTTCGTGACCTCGGCGAGGAACACGCGCTGTCCGCTTGGCTGCCCGCTTTCCTGATCGGAGCGGCCACGTGCCTGATCGCCGCAATACTGGCGTCCCTGCTTCCCGGCGGCCGCCGACAACGGGCTGGGTGATAAACTGCTCCGCGATCGGAAGTGTGGAAAGGTCGCAGATAGGTGGTATGGCCGCGGCTTAGTACGGCTATGCCGCTCAAAACCGCCTATGTTGCACTGTCCGTCAGACAAGTGCCTACAACGTCCCCAGCAGTTCTTCCATCTCCGCTTTGGCGTGCAGCTCGCCGCAGGATTCCGCCTGTGCGATGCCGCGGCGTAGCTCCGCCTTGGCTGCATCGTCATCGCCCATCGCGAGCAACGTCTTGGCTTTCTGAAAGTAAGCTGCGATGTAATTCGGATCAAGCTGCATAACTCGCTCGAACTGGGCGAGCGACTCGTCGAACCGCTGGGCCTTGGCCAGCTCCATCGCCAGGCCGAAATTCAGAAATGCGTCTTCCGGCTCCGTGGTCAATAGCTTCTGCAACTGATCCAATCGAGACATCCCTGATCCCTTTCATCCGCGGCAGCAATTCGACCCCGGCAACTTCAAACCAGTGCTCATCATGCGCAATTCACATGCAGAAGCAATAGGGTCATGTAGTCGGCGATCCAGGATTGACCACAGCGCAAGAAAAAGAGCCGGCTAACCACATGGGCAAACCGGCTCTGTGAATGCGTGTATCCGTTATCGCGATTCAGCGCCGCCGGCGAAAAACCAGCAGCGAACCGAGGGCCAGCAGGCCGAGCGTTCCCGGCTCCGGCACGCGCAAGCGGATGACCGCTGCCTGCGAGGCACCGCCAGCGACGGGGATCAGGTCCACGTCGAGATAGACAAAGCCATCTTCCGCGAGACTCAGACCCGGACCGATCACGAAGCTGGCGTTGAAGTCGTCCACGATGTAATCGCCGATCGTGTCGTTATCGACGTCGATCACATCGCCGCGGCTCAGCAGCCGGATCGAATCCGACAGCGTGCTGCCGTTGCCGAAGAAAAGATGCTCCTGCGCCGTGCCGCCGCTGCCCCAGCCCCAGATGTGCACGACTTCGCTGAGGTTGTTAATGCTGACTCCGCGGACCGTCGCACCGGAAGCCAGCGTGACGCCGCCGATCGTGTCGCCTTCGCGGACCTTGACCTCACCCTTGAATGCGATGACTTCGTCCTGGCTCGCTGGGCCGGACGTGTTGCCGGCGACGACCCACTCACCGACATTGTTCACCGAGACGCCGTCGAAATCGACCCAGGTGCCGCCGGAGATGATCGGCCCGCTCTCCCGAGCCACGATGTCTCCGTTGTAATAAAGCGCCAGGTTGTTCGCCGACGAGCCCGTGGTCTGATCGATGATGTGGATGTGATGCGCACCGTTGTCGGAGATGTGGTAGGTGAAATTACTCGCGGCCGTGCTGATCGGGAAGCCGCCGACCACGTCTCCGCCGCTGAGCACCGGTACGATGCTCATGGGGTCGCTCACATCCGCCGCCTTGAACAGATGGCGATTCGTGGTGCTGCCGCCTTGTGTTGCCGCAGAACCTCCCATCCAGAAGGCCGTCCCGTTGGGCAGCATCGTCGGCCGGCTGTTGAAGGTGCTGAACCGCCCCGGCAGCGACGAGATCGCATCCGTACCTGCGAGCAGTTTGCCCGCGTGCGTATAAACCGCGTCGTTGCCGTTGAACGACGGACTATACACAAAGCCGCCTGTGTCACTGACGCCCATCGTCGATTCGCTGCCGGTCAGCGAGTCCGGAAGGGCGTCGCTGCTGTTAAAGACGAAGCCGTTGTTGTGCCAGATGCCGCGCGTCGCATCGTTAAAACCTACCACGAAGCCAACCTTTCCATTCCCGTCGGTGAACGGTGCGTTGACCGTGGAGACGGTGCGCAATCCGAAGACATCGCCCTGCTTGACGATGAGCTTGGCAGGCACCTGCGCCGAAACGCTCGTTGTGGAAGCAAAGACAACCGCCAGTGCGGTCAGCCAGCAGATACGAGTTGCATGAGTCGTCATAGCTTTCCCTTCCAAATGACACTGGGCCGTGGCCCATGAATTGATGCGGCGCGGATGAATACGAGAATATCACACACCACGATTGTTACCGTTAACTGTAAACGAAAAACGGACCTTCTGTCAAGCAGAACGACGACATATCGCCCCCGGATTTTGCGCCGCATGATTTGCGAAGTCGATCGCGGACGCCACCTGTTCCAACCGTTAGGTGAATTTCAACTCTCGCCGTGATGGCGACTTGCATCGCCGGAACACGCCTCTGGTGAAAAGTGCCTCGGCTAGCCAGTGCCAAGCAGACAGCATCAGAGCGATTCGACGGTGATGTTCTGATTGGCGTAAACGTTGATCTCGCCGGCGATTCGAAGTGCGGCCTCGACAATCTTGCCGGCAGGCATTTCGCTGTGTCCCAGCAGGGCGCGCGCCGCGGCCAAGGCACAGGTGCCTCCGCTGCCGATCGCGAGGATACCGTCGGTCGGCTCGATCACGTCGCCGTTGCCGCCGAGGATAAGACTCGTCTCGCGGTCCGCCACGGCAAGAAGACTCTCCAGTCGGCGCAAGGCGCGATCCATACGCCAGTCTTTCGCCAGTTCGATCGCGGCACGACGGGTATTGCCCTTGAATTCGTCGAGCTTGCCCTCAAAGCGCTCCAGCAGCGCGAAGGCATCCGCCGCGGAGCCCGCAAAGCCCGCCAGGACCTGCCCCTTGTAAAGTCGCCGGACTTTCACGGCATCAGACTTGACCACGGCATCCCCGAGCGTGACCTGCCCATCGCCCCCCATCGCAACCGCCCCGTTGCGACGCACGGAAAGTATCGTGGTTGAGCGAAACCGCCTGTTGGGATCTGACATTCCTGCATGACCTCACTGCGTAAGACGGATATCATCTTATACGGCAGTGCCGCGGGATGACATCCCGAATTACGGGCTGCCGATCGAGAGGCCGCCCTTGAAGATTCCCCTGCCAATCCTCCTGGCCCTGTGTTTACCGCTTTGGGCGATGCTCCTAGCCGGATGTCAAAAGGAGCCATCCGCCAGCCCCAGTGCTGCGGGAAGCGACCACGCCACCGCACCAGCACCGTCCGCGGGGTCGGATGCCTCAAACGCTTCGTCAACAACGCCGCCAACGCCCCCAAAACCTCCCGTACCGAAACGCCCGGAACCATCCTGGGCCATCTTCCGCGAGGCCTACGATGAGAAAGCCGACGTCGAACTGCACACGAAGTGGTCGGGCGAAAATCGGTTGGAAATCGAAACACAGAACATCCATCGCCTGACCCTCGACCTGACGAAGCTCCCTGAGGGTGCGCCCGACAGCGGCCCATGGATTCTGCGAATCGATCGCCAGGGGATTCAGATCACGGGTGCACGTGGCAGGATTCTCGATTTGGTTCGCTCGCCCAACGGCGACTGGGCCGTTGACAAAGACAAGTAACTTTCCGCAGGAGCACATGCGGATGATCCGCCCAGTTACCATTCTCTTGACGTGGTCGCTCGCGCAAAGCGCGCTCGCCGCTCCGCCGACATCCGGCCGCGGCGGTTCGCCACCTCCTCGCGACGGCGCCACGAAGCAGGATGAAACAGTCGCAAAGGCCGCCAGGAAGCCGCCGCGCGGCCTGGCCTTCAAAGCCCTTCGCACCGAAATTGAGAACGCGACCTTCAAGGACATGACCTTTGAGGAATTCGCCGAGTGGATCGAGCGCGCGACGAAGGCCAACGTCGTCGTCCGCTGGAATGTGCTGGAGGAGGCGGGCATCGAGCGCGACGCACTCGTCAACCTGAAACTCCGAAACGTGACCGTCAGGAAACTGCTCCAGCTCGCATTCGCGCAGGTCGCCGGCGCTACTGAGGGCGTCGAACTCGCCTACCGTGCCGATGACAACACGTTGACCATCTCCACCAAGCGCGACCTCAACAATCAGATGCTCACCCGCATCTACGATGTACAGGCCCTCTTGATCATCGTCCCGAACTTCAGCGGACCCGGCGTTGGAGACCCGACGAGCGGCCGCACGCAAGGAGGTGGACGAACGCCCGGTTCCGGAATCTCTGCCGGCGGTGGTCGAGGCAGTGGCGGAGGTGGCGGTAGCGGTCGTTCCGGTCGCGGCGGCGGAAGCGGCGAAGGCCGCAGCGATACCATCGAGCAGAAGGCCGAAAAACTGATTCAGATGATCACGTCGAGCATCGATCCCGAATCATGGGCCGTCAACGGCGGCAAGGGCACCATCACCTATTACAAGGGAAGTCTGGTCGTCCGGAACCACCTTGGCGTGCACGAGCGCCTCGGCGGC
This sequence comes from uncultured Planctomycetota bacterium, assembly GCA_900696465.1. Taxonomy (GTDB): domain Bacteria; phylum Planctomycetota; class Phycisphaerae; order UBA1845; family UTPLA1; genus UTPLA1. The sequence goes on along the minus strand of CAADGE010000029.1, from coordinate 35,181 downwards.
GCTCCACCGCCACAACCACGGGCTCCGCAGAAAACCGACCCGAAAGAACCTGCCTCATGATGCGCAGGCAATTTACTTTTTCCCGACCGAGCAGGTTCCCACGCTGTCAGTGCAACAGCCCGAGTGCTTCTGCCGCATCCGCTGAGGACACGCCATGAATAGCAAATACCTTCTGCGGTGAGCCGGCGCCGCGCACGAGAGTGACGGCACTCGTGCTGACACCGAAACGATCAGCGAGAAGCTTCGCGACGGCGGCGTTCGCCTTTCCGCGCTCTGGCGCGGCCGACACCTGCACCTTCAGTGAATCACCCAGCATTCCCACGATGCGATCGCGCGAGGCCCCGGGTACGACCTTCACCCGAAGCTCAATACCGCCGTCACACTGCGTGATGCAGGAAGCCATGATCTTCGCGCGCCTGAGCTACCGGCTGCCGGTCGTCGGCGTCACCGGCTTCTGCTCAGACGCCTCCAGTCGGATCTGCTCGGCACGCTCCGGCCTTCCCCAGAGTTCGTACAGCTCGATCAGCCGATGAAACGCCTCGATCGTCTCCGGCGCATCGGAACCGCGCTGCTCGCGGAGATGGGTATAGGCGATCTTCAGGGCATTCTCCGCCTCCTGATACTTCATCACCCGGGTCAGGCAATCGCCGGTGTCCATGAGGAGCAGCGCGGTTTCGTATCCGGCCGGCTGATCCGCCCAGAACCAGAGCACGGCATCTCGATACAGCGCTTCGGCTTCGCCTGTGCGATCCGTGGCCATCCAGATGGAGGCCAGCAGCCACATCGACCGGGCCAGCTCCTCACTGCCGAGCGGAAACTCCTCCGTCGGGTAACGCTCCTTCATTTGTAGGTAGGATTCAACTGCCAGCGCCTCGGCCGCGCCGTGTTCTCCCTGGTCCGTCAGCACCTGTGCGAGAAGCCGTTTGCATCGTGCGGCCTCCACGGACTTCAGGTCAGGATCGCTGCGGCGATAAAGATCCAACGCCTCCCGATAGAGCCGCGTTGCTTCCTTGAGATGAAACTCGGCTCGCAATCGGTCGGCCCCCTCGACCTTCGCTGAGGCCGCCTGCTTCGCATCGGCCTCCAGCACGACCATCTCGCCCCTGCCGTTGGACTCGCTCACAGACGAGTCGTTGCACCCCCACGCCGCAATCATGAACACCGGCGCCAGATAAATGATCCACGATCGCATGCGCCGGATTCTTGATGATGCCCCCATACGCTCAGTTCCCATGATCCTGAACATAAACCCGCTGTATAACCTCGCGATTGATGGACCGATCAGGGCCCGTTACGAGTCCGCCCGGCCTCTGTCAGGATATGGTAACCTACCCTGCATATCCCTGCTCTGTATCATTGAACCGGTCGATCGGGATGGCGGCGATTCGAAAGAATCCCGACCGGCCGGCCTTTACCTTCTCCTGCAATCCCTGCCGATGTATAATCATGCGCGACGAAGCGCGGAGAATGCACGGAGGCATCGAATGATCCGTCTCGACACCAGGCCCTCGGCCGCCAGCACCGCCATCTCGATCACCGCGGCCGCCCTCATGGGACTGGGCGTGGTGATGGTCTTTTCCTCCAGTGCGAGTCTGACTGCACCCCCCATCATTGAAAACCTTTTCAGCAATCCATCCTTCCGACAGGCGACCTTCAATTTCGCCGCCCTGGTCATCATGCTCATGGTGGGTCTTTGCCCGTATGAGTCGTGGCGCATCCGCGAGCGGACCTGGTTCCAGCCAGCCATCTTACTTGGGCTCATCAGTATCGCACTTCTGGTCGCCGTACTCATCCCCGGCATCGGTGAAGTGCGAAACGGCGCCCGCCGCTGGTTGTCGCTGGGGCCATCGAGTCTGGGGCTATCGTTCCAGCCGTCAGAGCTGGCCAAGCTGGCAATAATCGTCCTATTCGCCGGTTTCTGCAGCCATATGGGCGAGCGTATTCGCCGCTTCTGGACCGGCCTGCTTCCGATGCTGCTCATGCTCGCCGTTGTCGCAGGGCTCGTCGGGATTGAAGACTTCGGTACCGGCGCGCTCTTGGCCCTCGTCGGCGCCTGCATCCTGCTGGCCGCCGGCGCAAAGGTCTGGCACCTCGCGCTGACCGCCATGCCTGGTGCCGTCGGCCTTGCCTACCTGATCGTCGCGAAACCCTATCGCCTCGAACGACTAAAGGCCTTTCTGGACCCCTTCGCAGACCCGCAGGGCAGCGGCTACCACCAGGTCCAGTCTCTCATCACCATTGCCTCCGGCGGTTGGTGGGGCCAGGGCCTCGGCGCAGGCATCCAGAAGTATGGCTATCTTCCCGAGGGCCGCACCGATTTCATCTTCGCCGTGATCTGCGAGGAACTTGGCCTTGTCGGTGGAATCGCCGTGCTCGGTCTCTTCGCCGTGTTGCTCTGGAGTGGTCGCCGCGCCATGCTCCAGGCCCATACCGAGTTCGGCCGCCTGCTCGCGCTGGGAGTTACGTTGACAGTCGGTTTCCAGGCCGCCATGAATGTCGCCGTCGTCACCGTCTCCATCCCCACCAAGGGCATCGGCCTCCCGCTTGTCTCGGCCGGCGGCAGCGGCGTCATGCTCTTCGGCGTTCTGATCGGCCTGATGATTAACGTCGCCCGTCACCGCAGCAGCCAGCAAACAGTGCATCCGACCGGTGCTTCCATCGATACGAATCGCCCTTGCGACCAGCCCGCGCCGATGACGCTGGGCCCGTCGATCGCTGCCACGGCCTGACCAGCCGCGATTAAACCCCGAGGTGGTTCGAGTCGAATGTCCGTCAGCCGACCCTGGTTCGTCATCGCTGGAGGAGGAACCGGCGGCCACCTGTACCCCGGCCTGGCCGTCGCGCAGGCCATGCGCAAATTGCAGCCGGACTTCGACGTCTCCGTCTTCGGAACCACGCGGCCCGTCGATGAACAGCTTGTAACCCCTTGCGGTCATGAACTGGTGCCCCAGCGTGTCTTGCCGTTTCCGTCGAAGCTCTGGAAATGGCCGAGCTTTCTGAAGGCCTGGTATGCCTCGGTCGCCTACGCCCGGCACCGCTTCAGCGATCGAACGCCCGCCGTAGTCCTGGGCTTGGGCGGCTACGCGGCCGGACCGGCGATCACCGCCGCCTGCAAGCTCGGCATTCCCACGGCGATTTTCAATCCCGATGCCGTGCCCGGCCGCGCGAATCAGCGGCTCGCGCCGAAAGTGGACTGCGTCTTTGTTCAGTGGAGCGATTCGCTCGACTGCTTCCCGTCGGTGCGCCGCATCGAAGTCACCGGCTGCCCGATCCGACCGGAATTTGGCCAGGCCCGCCGGGTCAGCGGCTGCCGGGCGCTGAAGCTCGACGAGGAGCGACCCACGCTGCTGATCACAGGCGCCTCCCAAGGTGCACGATCGATCAACGCAACCATGATGGAACTCATGGATCTCTTCAAGGTCGCCGACCACTGGCAGATCATCCATCTGACCGGTAAGGCAGACGAGGAGATGTGTCGCCGGCGCTACCGTGAGAACGGTGTCGAGGCCCGAGTGCTGGCCTACACCGACCACATGGCACTGTGCATGGCGGCTTCCGACCTGATTGTCTCCCGCGCCGGGGCCTCCACGCTGGCGGAGATCACGGCGATGGGGCTGGCCTCCGTGCTCCTGCCGTATCCCTTCGACCGGAAAAAGCACCAGCACGCCAACGCGAAGATCTTGGCGGACGCCGGCGCAGCCATGATCATCGATGACACGGGAAACCCCCGGGCCAATGCCGGTAAGCTGCGCGATGCACTTCGTGAGCTGATGAAATCCGATCAGCGCCGCAAGCGAATGAGCCAGGCCGCCGCCGCACTGGGTCGGCACGATGCCGCCGAAACCATGGCCGAACACCTCTATGAACTGGCCCGCAGCGCGTGACGAGACCGATCGGTTGCAACCATCGTCCGCGGCCTTACAGCGCGATCCGCACGCCCGCGATGACGACATACTCCGTCTTCGCTCGGTGATCGATCTCCCGCCAGACCGGCAATTGCACGGAAAGCTCAAAGACCCAGGTCCGCGCCTCGTACATCACACCGGGCGCAAGGAGCAATTCATGATCGCCGTTCGTCTCGTAGACGCCGTTGGCCTCGATCATCGCGTACCATGCACCGCCGGAGGTCGCGGCCGTGAACTCGGCCGGCGACAGTCGATAGAGGTACGCTCCGTTGCAGCGAAAGACATCCGCCGTGCTCATTCCCGGCAAGATCGGATCGGGCGCCCCATCCGTCGTGAAAGTCCATTGAAGATGACCATTGAGCCCGTGGCGACCCATGATCTTCGTCGCTGCGATACCGAGGATGGGATTGTACGCATCATTCGTAAATGGGTTGTCGCCGGTGCGTGTCTCCATGCCGCCCAGCAGCGCGATACGCGTCGTATTGAGCGGACCGTCATCATCTCGAAAGAAACGCCATTTGACGAGCGTCGTCACATCGCCGATCCCCTGCTCACGATCGGTGCCGCCTCGGTCGTAGTTCTGCCACCGCGCAACCAGCGGCACCCGCAGATTCAGTGACCAGTCGCTCGAAAGCCCGATCGCAACTGAATTGCTCAGCACCAGGTCCCGGATGCGGCTCTGCTCACGGCGCGATCCCTGGTCTCCGTTGAGACTCATGAAACGCAATTGTTCCTTGATGGTGACATGCCCCGGCGAGGGCTGCGTTGCGGAATCAGCGTTGATCGGTTCCTGCGCCGCGGCTGGACGCGCGAAGAACAGTAGGACAACCGCTAGCTGCAAAGGCAGCCGGCATCGCAGCGCTGTGTGGCAATCACGCAGGAGCAGTTGACGCAGTTGCAGGTCTTGCATAGTCGGGTACTCGCGCTGGTATCCATTTCAATATTGACTAGACTAAAACCGCTCGCGGCGATCGCGCGGGAAAGCTGATCACGACTCGGCGCCCCGGTCTCCGACATCGCCACCGTGACCTCGCCTTTGCCGAGGTTGACAAACACGGCGCGAACACCGGGAACCCGCATCAGTTGCTGATCGATGTTGTGCGCACAGAGCGGACAGGAAAGCCCGTTTACGCGGAGCGTTGCCGCCGGGGCATCCGCGGGAAACCAGCTCACGAAGGGCCGTTCTGATTTACCCGCCGGCTGACACGCCAGGAGCGCCGTCAGAAAGCAGCCGGACAGGCAGATCATCCTGTGCTTGAATGACATCGCGACAGGCATCCCGGTATTCCTGTCTGATCCAGCAGTGGACCCATCAGACACAAACGACTTCGGTGACTTCAGGCAGTCGATCCTTGAGTGTCTGCTCAACGCCGATCTTCAGCGTCATGCCGCTCGATGGACAACCGACGCAGGCGCCCAGCAGGCGAACACGAACCACCCCTTGCTCGCTCACGCCCACCAACTCAATGTCACCGCCGTCGCTCTGCACAAAAGGACGCAACTCGCCGATGATCTTGGCGACTTCCTTGTGAAGCCGGTCGTCGGTCTTTGCGGCCTGGGTCATGACGAACTCCAACGGGACGATCCCTCACACCGCTTTATCATAGCGGATATTGCCCAGTGGGAGCAAACGGCGAATCCTCGCGCCGCGGTAATGTGGATGCGTAAGCCGCTCTCTGACGAGAAAATCAATGATTGGCCGCGGTGCGAGGGGAGTCGGTCAACCGTGCCCCAGGGGCAAGTCGATGATCCTTGAACACGCGAGACAGGAAATCGACGATCACCGGCAGCGTCCGCTGTGAGGCCACGCTGTTGAAGCTCAAACCCCATCCATGGCCCGCACCGGGAACTTTCACTAATTCATATGGCGAGCCCGCCTTCTCCAGCGCCTCGGCCATGGCCGTCGCCTGAGAAAATGGGACTACGCTGTCCCGTTCGCCGTGCACGATCAGCACAGGCGGCGCTCCGGGCCATGCGTGTGACACCGGAGAAAGCTGCTTCCACTGTTCCGGGTTCTCCTCCGGTCGACAACCGGCATAGCCCCGACACAATCGCCGCACGAGCCACCCTCCGCGCTCATACATCGGCAGTACGTCCGTCGGCCCGTAGATGTCGATCACCGCGGAAACGCTCGTATCCACATCAGGGTAGGCGTCATCACCGAAGATCGATCGGTTCTGTGCCAGTCCAACCAGCAGCGCGAGATGCCCGCCGGCGGACTCTCCGGCCACGGCGATGCAGCAGCTGTCCACGCCGTACTCGGCATGATTTTTTCGCAGGAACTTTACCGCCGCCAGCGCATCCTGAACCGGTGCAGGATGCACGCCGCCATCGGGCCACAGGCGATAATCCGCCGTTGCCGCGGTGTAGCCCATCGAGGCCAGAAATCTGGCCATGTCCCGGTTGTATCCTCGGTTGCCCACCGCCCAGCCGCCGCCATGGAAGATCACCACCGCCGGCCGCGCGGACCGTCCGTCCTGTGGCACGAAGATGTCCATCCGCAGCGGCCTGCCGTCGCGCCGCACATATTCAACCGCGTCGTGGCAGCGCGTTTCATAAAAACCGACCGGGGGCTGGCTACAGCCCGGCAAAAGAGACACAATCACAACGAGTGCAGCCAGTCGAGAATAGTTATTCATTCGAGCCAGTATACGACAGGCCGCAGAGCACGAATAGTCAGTGCGTGCCAGATGCATCGAAAAGATAAGCAAATTGAATCTGCCTTAGCAGTTGACGGCGACGCCGGACGTTTCTTGTGCCGGGCCCGCGAACATCGCAGCTACTGACGCGAGCCGTGCGAATCAGTCGGACTTAAACGTACAGAGTCAACGTCACTCCGCCGGTTCGATCGTTGCGGACATGCTGCCCTTGCACTTCGGAATACGCCAGTCGGCGCCGTAGGCATGGATCTGATCGCGCTTGAGTTCGGCACGCTCGAGCGTCGTCGTATCGACGATCACTCGCCCGGAGGTGTCGACCTCCTCCGCCATGCGAAACGCCCTGATCGGATCATGACCGAAGACCTTCCCAAGCATTTCAATGACGTACTCATAGGAGTGATCGTCATCGTCCAGCAGGATAACGTGATAACGTGGAATCGGCTTCGGCTTCTTCGCCGGTCGTGCGGCCGCCGTCTTCGTAGTCCGTTTCGTTTTCGTCGCTGAACCAGCCATCGCAAACCGTTGCTTCGGCGTTAGACGTCCGTGATCGGCTTGCTCGGAGCGACACCGCCGAAGAGCAGCCCCGCACCCTTGGGGAAGAGCTGTCGATACTCGTCGACGTCATGCACTTCGAAGAGATTGAGCAGGCCCGACACCTCGAGCAGATTGCGAATCGGCTCCGGTACAAGCCGAAGGCACATCGAGCAACCGCGGCCGCGCAGACTCTGCTGCGCCGCGACGAGGACACCGAGACCCGCCGAGCCGATGACCGTGATGCCGGAAAAATCGAGATCGATATCCACAAAGGCCCGGTCGATCTCGCGGCGAAGCGCTGGTGCCGTCGTGGCATCGACCTTGCCCTTTATCACGAGCGTGCGCTTTGGCAGGTTCATCGTCTGTTGCCAGGCGAGCGTCATCCCTTCGGGCACATCCGCCACCGGTCCCTCAGGCAGGCGGCACTTGGCATCGCCCAGTGCATATTCGCCTTGAGCCGGCAGGACGATCAGCAGTCGATCCTCGCTGCTCTCATGCACACGGACCTCAATCTCCGCCGGAACGTCGATCCCGGCATCCGCAAGCACCGCATGCGGACGGCTGATCAATTGCGCGCGAAATGCGGCATCCGTGCAGGCCCGCTCGATCACACGCTGGAGCGGATTGGCCTTCATGACGGTTGTCCCCCCTGTGAGTGCGCATCGATTAGCGGCGGCAGGACGAGATGAATAACCTTGTCGGTGTTTTCGAGCACTTCGACGGCCAATTCGTCGGGCAGCACGACCCCCGCCTCGGCCAGTGCAACCTTCGGCGTACGAACCAGCTTCTGGCGAAGCTCCGGATCGACCACGGCCCTCTGCATCAGTCGCCCGAACGGACTCCGCCTGCCCATCGCCCCGACGGAGTCCTCAAAGAGCCGTCGGAAGACACCACGAATGGATACGCGCTCGGCCATGGTTGATACTCCAACTGCTTCAGCATAGCAGAACAGACTGCGGGAGCGTACTGCAGAGTATGTTCACCCCATGTGCTTCACAACCGCATCCCCGAACTCACTGCATTTTACCTTCGTCGCCCCTTCCACCAGTCGATGGAAGTCGTAGGTCACCGTCTTCGCGGCGATGGCTCCGTTCATGCCCTTGACAATCAGGTCCGCCGCCTCGGTCCAGCCCATGTAACGCAGCATCATCTCGCCGGAGAGGATCACGCTGCCGGGGTTGACCTGGTCCTTATCCGCGTATTTCGGCGCGGTGCCGTGCGTCGCCTCGAAGATCGCGTGGCCGGTCACATAGTTGATGTTCCCGCCGGGGGCAATGCCGATGCCGCCGACGCACGCCGCCAAGGCGTCGCTGATGTAGTCGCCGTTCAGGTTCAACGTGGCGATCACGTCGTACTCCGCCGGCCGCGTGAGAATCTGCTGCAGGAAGGCGTCGGCGATAACGTCCTTGATGATGATGTCGTGCTTGATGCCGGGGATCTTCGAGCCCTGTGCCCGAATGACCTGCCACGGGCCGCCTTCATAATCGACTGCGCCGAACCGCTCCTTCGCCACCTGGTAACCCCAGTCGCGAAACGCCCCCTCGGTGAACTTCATGATGTTGCCTTTATGCACCAGCGTCACGCTCTTGCGACCGTACTTGATCGCGTAACCGATCGCGCTGTGCACCAGCCGTTCCGTGCCGAGGTAGCTCACCGGCTTGATTCCGATACCCACCTGCACGGGCATCTCGCGCGGCGGCGAGCCGATGCCCTCGAGCTGCTTGCACCATGCGGCGTTCTTCGCCTTTGTGCCGAAGCGCACCTTCTCAAACTGTGCCGGGAACTCCTTCGCGAAGAAGTCAAGCACCTTCTGCGATTCCGGCGTGCCGCCCGCGTATTCGATGCCCGCATAGATGTCTTCCGTGTTCTCGCGGAAGATGACCATATCAACCAGCTCCGGCTGCTTCACGGGGCTGGGTACGCCCTTGAAGTACTGAACCGGCCGCAGACAGACGAACAGATCAAGCATCTGCCGCAAAGCCACGTTGAGCGAGCGGATGCCACCGCCGACCGGCGTGGTCAGCGGACCCTTGATGCCGACGAGGTAATCCTTAAAAGCTTCTATGGTCTCATCCGGAAGCCAGGCCTTGGCTTCGCCGAGTTTGTCCTTCAGCAGGTGGAAGGACTTTTCTCCGGCCATAACCTCCTGCCACTCGATCTTTCGCTTGCCACCGTAGGCCTTCGCCACCGCCGCATCAAAGACCCGCACCGAAGCCCGCCAGATATCCGGGCCGGTGCCATCGCCTTCGATGAACGGAATGATCGGATTGTCAGGTACCTTCAGGCCGCCGGGGCCCATCGTGATCTTCTGGCCGGGCATGGTGCAATCTCCAGGTTGGAAGAAATCGGTCAGCAGGCCGCCCCGCGTGGAGCAACCGAATGATCATGATATCGCCGCGCGGTCGAACCGTGAAGCAGCCCCATTGACGCAGAGGCCGAGCTGACCGAGATTGTTTACAACTGGAGACGACAAGGTCGTCTCGAAGCCATGCGATATGTGGAGGAATGCAATGTCCCCCGGTCAGCAAATTATGGATGTCATCTTTTCTCTCTTCGGCACGCTGATGTCGGGCTTGATCTCGACTTTGTTTACGACCTTCGTGTCCGCCGTGCTGGAGCCGCTCTTCATGTCGATCGCTGCTTCGCTGGGTGTCCCGCAACCCTGAGCCGGTTGCGCGCCATTTGCTACAGCGTACGCACTCGTCATGCAGGTCGCTGGCGACGGCCGATGGAGACACAGATCGTGCATCCGTTCGATGAATTGATGCAGCGAAGGGACGAAGAAATCCGCCTGGCCGAGGCGGCTCTGCTCTTTGCCGCGGATCACTGTCCCGACCTCGAAGCGCGCGGCTGGCTGGAGCGGCTCGACGCCCTGGCGCGGCGCGTGGAGCGCATGGAAGCTGCCTCGCCGGAGGATCAGGTCGATGCCCTCCGAGCGGTCCTCGTCGAGGAGGAAGGTTTGGCAGCCAACGCGGCAGACTACTACGATCCGCGAAACAGCTTTCTCAACGAAGTTCTCGAACGCCGGCTCGGCATTCCCATCTCGCTATCAGTGATCTGGTTGGACATCTGCCGACAGCTCAACTGGCCCTTTGTCGGCGTGGGCCTGCCGGGACACTTCATAATCAAGCGACATGGACGAAACGGTGAACTGCTGATCGACCCTTACGGCGGAGGCCGCATCCTTTCACGACAGGTCTGCGAGCGTCTGGTCTCCCACCTCTTCGGCAGGCGGCTCCTGCTTGATGAATCCGCCTTCGAACCGATCGGCATTAAGCCAGCACTGACTCGGATGCTCAACAACCTGTACTCGATCTTCACCCGTCGCGAAGAATGGTCGCAGGCCGCCTGCGTGCTGACGCGGATGCTGGCCATCGAGCCCGATTCCGAATTGATTCGCGATCAGCTTGCCCGCGTGGGCGTGAAGATTGCGGAACTCAATTGAAGCCCGCACGACCTTCGTCGTTAAGAACCGCGGCTCGCTCGTACCTTTCATCATTCGCATCACCGCGGCCCCGCCCACTTTCGCAGGCCCCGCCAACTCTGTAGAATCCCGCCCGATGGTTCCCGTATGAGCACGGGACGACACGACGCGACGACGAGAGGAACTACCTATGGTCGTAGGGGAACTGACGCAGGAAACGGAACTGCTGGTCATCGGCGGCGGACCCGGCGGGTATGTCGCGGCTTTGGTCGCCGCAGACCACGGCATCCAGACCGCGCTCGTGGAGCGCGCCGAAGTGCCCGGCGGCGTCTGCCTCCGCGAGGGATGCATCCCCAGCAAGGCCCTTCTTCATGTCGCCAAGATCATTGACGAGGCCGCACACGCGGAGGATTTCGGCGTAAGCTTCAGCAAGCCCGAGACCGATGTCACCAAGCTTCGCAACTGGAAGAACGGCGTCATTCGCAAACTCTCCGGCGGCGTAAAACAGCTCCTGGCCGGCAGAAAGGTGGACTACATCACCGGCGATGCGGAGTTTGAAGACAGCCGATCGGTCCGCATCGAAGGCGGCGAAGTCTCTCGCATCAAGTTCAAGCACTGTATCATTGCCACCGGCTCACGGGCCAAGATGCTGCCGGAATCCGTCCTGCCGCGCGAGCTCTGCTGGGACGCGGCCGATGCCCTCAAGGTTCAGGAGATTCCGGCACGGCTGCTCGTGGTCGGCGGCGGCTACATTGGTCTGGAACTGGGGCAGGTCTATGCCGCCCTCGGCAGCGAAGTCACCGTCCTCGAAGCCCTGCCCAACATCCTCGCTGGCGCGGACCCTGACCTTGCCAAACCGCTCATCGCCAAGCTCAGGAAGCAGATGAAGGCGATCATCACCGGCGCCGTGTTGAAAGGCGCTAAGAAGAAGGGCTCCGCCATCGCCGTGACTTATGCCATCGATGGATCGGAGAAGACGGAGGAATTCGATCGGATTCTCGTCTCCGTCGGCCGTCGACCCAACAGTGATGATCTCGGCCTGGAGAACACACAGGTCCGCGTGGATGACCGCGGCTTCATTCAAGTTGACCCGCAGCGGCGAACCACCGACAAGCGAATCTTCGCCATCGGTGATGTCGCCTGCGAGCCCATGCTGGCTCACAAGGCGATGCGCGAGGCCAAGGTCGCCGTCGAAGCCATCGCCGGCAAGCCGACGGTCTTCGACCCTGCGTGCATTCCCGCCGTCGTCTACACCGATCCTGAAGTGGCATGGTGCGGCGTCACCGAGGCCGAGGCGACCGCCAAGGGGCTGGATTTCAAAGTGACCAAGTTCCCGTGGGCGGCTTCCGGCCGAGCCGTTTCCATGGGGCGCACCGACGGACTGACCAAGATGCTCTTCGACAACAAGACGCAGCGACTTATCGGCGTTGGCATCGTCGGGGCACATGCTGGCGACCTGATCTCAGAAGGCGTGCTCGCGATGGAGATGGCAGCCGTGGCAGAGGACATCGGTGTAGCCATCCACCCGCATCCGGCCACGAGCGAAACGCTCGCCGAAGCCGCTGAGGCCATGTTCGGTCACGCCGTCCATGCGGCACATTAATCCATAAGAAGCGGGCCGCGGCCCACCATCGCTGGAATTACGGCGCAAGGCGCCAGCGAGAAGGTCCACATGACCGGCGAACCTGACCGGCACGGCGATTCACTCGACGCAAGCATCGTCATTCCAACGTGCAACCGCCGTGACATACTTGCCCGCTGTCTTTCGGCACTGGTGAAGCAGACCTGCCCATCGTACGAAATCATCGTGGTCGACGATTACTCCACGGATGATACGGCTGCGATGCTTGACAACTTCGCCGCGCAACATCCACAGGTCAAATTTCGCTGGCTTCGAAACGAACAGCATCTCGGGATCAATCCCAGCCGCAATCGCGGCATCCAGGCGGCACGGGGTGAGTTTGTCGCTTTTCTCGACAGCGATTGCATCGCCGAGCGGGACTGGCTGGAGAAACTGCTCGCCGGCTTCACCAGTCCGCGCGTGGCCGCTGTCGTCGGCCGCGTTGATGATCCGCCCGCGCGGAATATCTACGAACTCGCCCTTTCCGGCGTGGCGCGGGTCCACGGCAGCGGACCTGCCCCGCGGCTCGTCGGTGGCAACCTTGCCGTGCGACGGTCCATCCTGCTGGAATACGGTTTCGATGAAGATGCACGATGGAAATCACCGATCAAGAACGGCGTCGTGCAATCGCCCGTCTGCGATGAAGAAAGTCTCTTCCTCACGCTCCGCGCCGCGGGCTATGAACAGCGCGTTGTGCCGGACGCCGCCGTACTTCACATGCACCCCTACGATCGCGCCGCATTCTTGAAACAAGCCCTCGCCGGTGGCCGTGGCGCAGCATATCTTGTCCATAAGTACTATCTCCCCCACCGAATCGATCTGCTGCCCTGGATGCTCACCTACCTGACGGCTCCCCTCGCCGTCTTTGGCTACCAGTACGCCGCCATACCTGCCGCGTTCATGCTCGCAGCGCTCGCTGCTGTCGCATACAACGAAATAGCTCGTAAAGGCAAAACCCCGGGTCAGTTGATCCGATGCTACCCCGCGCTCTTCATATACTATCAGTTGCGGCTCATTGCCTACGTCAGCGAGACAATCCGACTCAAGCTAGGACTGCGACCCGCGCAGCGTATCCGGCTCAAAGGTGCTCGGTGAACACAAACCGATTCGATGAAATACGCCAGTGGCTCGACGAGGGCGGCATCGCCTATCGCACGGTTCACCACGAACCGACTCTCACATCCGAGGAGTCCGCCCGGGCTCGCGGTGAAGATGTTCGCATCGGCGGAAAGGCCCTGCTGGTCAAGACGGGCGACATCTTCCGCCTCTTCGTGCTTAGCGCCGCCTTAAAACTGGACTCTGACGCCGTTAGAACGCACTTCGGCGTCAGGAAAATCCGCTTTGCTGATCGACAGGAACTGCTCGACCTGACCGGACTCGTCCCCGGCAGCGTGCCGCCGTTCGGCAGGCCGATCCTCCCGTTCGACTTGTTTGTTGACGAGTCCATCCGCCTGAACGAGCGTATTGCCTTCAACGCAGGAAGTCTGACCGATTCGGTCATCATGGCGACCACCGACTACCTTCGCGTGGCCGAACCCGCTGAGATCGGGAAATTTGCCGCTGTCACCGCAGAATAGTGCTTCCTGGCAGCTTTCGGGCTTGACCGACACGTGTGAATTGCGTACGACATTCACGGTGACCTGCGCGCGGATCGGTACTGCCGGTGCGTGAAGCAGGTACTGCAAAGATGAACGACCGGGGGAGAATCAGGCGGCCTCGCGTACGAACACGGTGGATAATTCGATGTCGAAGCCGGCCGTCAGCGTCATCATCCCCGCGCACAATCGCATCGACTACCTGTCGCAGGCCCTCGATTCTGTTGCCGCCCAAACTTTCACGGACTTCGAAGTCATCGTCGTCGACGACGGCTCGAAGGAGCCCGTCACCCAGCACGCCGCTGCCCATCCAGTCGCGCCGCGGGTCGTTCGTCAGGACCGCCAGGGACCGGCCGCCGCACGCAATCGCGGCATCTTCGAAGCCCGCGCGGACTTGATCGCCTTTCTCGACAGCGATGACCTCTGGCTGCCCACGAAGCTTGAGCGATACATCGAGGCCCTGCGCAGCCAGTCCGAATGCTCCATCTTCCACGGCCCCATGCTGCCGATCGATTCAGTCGGCCGCACCGTGACCGGTCGCACCAAGCCGCGCGTGGGAGGATGGATCACCCGCAAACTCTTCGAAAGTTGCTTCGTGGATGTCCCGTCGGTCGTCTGCCGCAAAGTGCTTCTCGAAAAAGCCGGCGGTTTCGATGCCTCGCTGCCCGTGTGTGAGGACTACGACCTCTGGCTGCGGCTGAGCGTCACCGAGCCCTTCGGCCTGATCGACGAACCACTGGCCAAGCGCCGCCTGCACGACCACCGCCTCAGCAAGACGAGCATGAGCCGTAACCTTGCCGTCAAGGCATCCATGCTCCACCGCTTTTATCAGCAGCACCGGGATGATGGTCTGCTCGATGACGAAGAAGCAAGAACCCGCCTGGCGCGCGTCTGCTTCGTGGCTGCCCGCGCCGCCTTCCGCGATGGTGATTATCCGCAGGCCGCCGAATTGTCTCGCGCCAGCCGCACCTACGGCAAAGCCCCGCTGCGGGCGACGCTCCTCTCCGCCGCGGCCGGAATGCTGGCGCGCTTTTCCAATCGCACCGAAGATTCGCCGCGCGAACGATTCCGCCTGCAGAATGTGGAACTGGGAATGCGAAACGCGGAATAAGTCATGCAGTCGCCCCTGCCGCGATCGGCTTTTCCACGCCCTGCGAATCTCTACGCGAGCATGAGAAACTCTTTCATGTGCTTGTCATAAACTTCCTGCGCCTGCGGGTCGAACATCGGCAGCCGAAGCTCGTTGATGACCTTCGTGCCCATGCCGACCCACTCGCGCCAGCAATTCTCGCAAATCTCCGCGAGGATCTGCTCCCCCAGCGGCCCTTTGAAGGGCCGCGTCGCCAGCTTGGGCCCGTCGCCGCCGCACCGTCGGCACGAGAAACCCTCCACGCCTCCGCCGCCGCTCGCCGCCGCCGCCTTCTTATCCGCTACCTTCGGTAACGGCGCGCCAAGCTGCTCAAGCAGCTCGCCCATCTTCTTCATCGGCATCAGATCGCCGTTGCGGTGGGCGATGCGATAGCCGTTTGTCAGGGTCTGAATCGCCAGGTCCCGGTGCCCCGTGCCCATCTGGGCCTCGCCGAGAAGTTGATAGGCCTTCGAGTTCTGGCTGTTGATCGCCAGCACGCGCTGCAGGTACGGTCCCGCTTCCTCGGGTCTGCCGGCATCAATCAGCGCATTGCCCAGGGAAAAGTGTGCCATCTCATCGTTTGGATCAGACTCCGCCAGTTGGCGAAGCTGCTCGATGCGTTCATGCGTACCCATCAGGGTCCCTCACTTTCAAAATCGCCGTAATTCTTGTTGACCGTCGCGCGGCATGTACGATCGGCAGATGATAGCTCGGTTGCGATGTGCCGTCGACCGTTGCCTATCGGCGTGTGACCTTGCGCGTCGAAACCTTGCGACGCGATGACGGGCGCCGTGCGGCGCCGTCGGCGCGACGCTTCGTCCCGTCCGGCTCCAGCGCCGCAGCGAGCACTTCATCCACGGTCTTGCAGAAGACGAATTTGATCTGCTTGCGTACCTCGGCCGGAATGTCCACAAGGTCCTTCTTGTTCCTCAGCGGGATGACCACCGTGCGGATGCCCGCGCGGTGTGCCGCGAGCGTCTTCTCCTTCAATCCACCGATCGGCAGCACCAGGCCGCGCAGCGTGATCTCCCCGGTCATGGCCACGTCGCTGCGACACGGCCGGCCGGTCAGAAGCGAAACCAGCGACGTGAACATGGCCACGCCGGCCGACGGCCCGTCCTTCGGAATCGCCCCCGCCGGGACATGAATGTGAACATCGGTTTCAGTCAGGCGACGCGGGTCGATCCCGTACTTGCGGGCGCCGGCACGCAGCACGCTGTAAGCCGCGTAGGCGCTCTCTTTCATTACGTCGCCCAGCTGACCGGTCAACTGGAAGCCGCCCTTGCCAGGCATGGCCGTCGACTCGACAAACAGAATGTCCCCGCCGGCAGGCGTCCACGCCAGCCCGGTCACTACGCCCGAGACGCTAGTCCGCAACGCCAGTTCCGGCTCGTATTTGATCGGCCCGAGGTAGTCAGGCACGTTCGAGCGGGTAATGACTTTCGGATGCTTCTTGTTGCGCGCGACCTGCGCGGCGACGCCCCGGCAGACGCTGCCGATCTCACGCTCCAGATTGCGAACACCGGCCTCAGCCGTGTAGGACTCGATGATCATTTGCAGTGCGTCGTCGGAAAACTTGAGCTGGCGCGACGAAAGACCGGACTGCTCGAGCTGCCGCGGAACCAGGTATCGTTTGCAGATGAACATCTTGTCCAGCCGCGTGTAGCCGGAGATGTCGATGACCTCCATGCGATCCTTCAGCGGCGGCGGTACGGCCTCCATGTAGTTCGCCGTGCAGATGAAAAATACCTTCGACAGATCAAACGGAACGCCGAGGTAATGATCCTGGAATGTATTGTTCTGCTCGGGATCCAGCACTTCCAGCAGCGCCGAGGACGGATCGCCGCGGAAGTCCGAACCGATCTTGTCCACCTCGTCGATCATGAACAGTGGATTGTTCGAGCCGGCCTTGCGAATCTCCTGAATGATCCGGCCGGGCAGCGCCCCGATGTACGTTCGACGATGTCCGCGGATGTCGGCCTCGTCCCGCACCCCGCCCACGGACATCCTGATAAACGCGCGACCCAGCGCCCGCGAGATCGAACGTCCCAGCGATGTCTTGCCGACGCCCGGCGGACCTGCGAAGCAGAGAATGGGCCCGCGACCGTCGGGCTTCAGCTTGCGAACCGAAAGGTACTCAAGGATGCGCTTCTTGACCTTTTCCAGATCGTAGTGGTCCTCGTTCAGAATCTTTTCCGCTCGAGCGATCTCCAGTCGATCCTCTGTCGACTTCGCCCAGGGCAGTTCGCAGAGCCAGCGGAGGTAATCCACGGCCCCGCTGTATTCCGGCGAGGCCTGCGGCGTGCGCTGGAGACGTTCCAGTTCGCGCTGCGCCTCCTTCTCGACCGCTTCCGGCATCTTTGCCTCGGCGACGGCCTTGCGCAGCTCCGACAACTCGACCTCGCGGCCGTCGGTCTCGCCGAGTTCCTTCTGGATCGCGCGGAGCTGCTCGTGGAGAAAATACTCCCGCTGCGTCTTGTCGATCTCGCTCTTGACTTGTTCCTGAATCTTGTTCGACAGGTCGAGTACTTCGAGCTGGTGGGCCAGCGCCCGGTTGATCTTCCTCAGCCGATCCACCACATCGAACGTCTCAAGAATTTCCTGCTTCTCGATCGTCGACAGTGAGAGATTCGCCGCCAGAAAATCCGCCAGACTGCTCGGCTTGGTGATGCTGTTGAGCACCATCTGGGCCTCTTCCGGCACACCGGGCGTCATCTCAATAACCCGCGACGCCTGCGTCTTGGCGGATTCGATCAGTGCATCCAGCTCGGTTGTCGACGTGTACGTGTCTTCGCGCGTATGCGCCCGGGCAACGAGATACGGCTCCGTCTGGACGAACTCCTCGATCCCGAAACGAAGCAGGCCGTGGACAATGATCGAAACCTGTCCTTCCGACAGATTCAGCAGCTTCAGGATCGATACGACCGTGCCGACCCGATAAAGCTCGTCGAGTCCGGGGTCTTCGATTTGTGCGTCTCGCTGAGTGACGACACCCAGAATCTTGGCACCCGTCACCACCGCATCGATGAGCTGCTTGGACTTCTCCCGGCCGACGGTCAGCGGAACGATCGTGCCCGGAAAAATCACCGTATCCCGCACCGGTAGAACGGGGAGCAGATCGGGAATCGATGGCCTGCGATCACTCTCATCTGGAGATTTCCCCGATACGGCCGATCGCTGCGAAGAATTGTCGACGATTGAAAGCTGGCCGCCTTCTGAAGACTCCTCATCTACCTGCCGAAGAATCTCGTCGATTTCGGTTTGTTCAGCGCTCATCGAAGCTGCTTCCCATCTCCTGCGGACGATGCTGCAGACGCCGTTCGCACGGAGGGCTTCAAGTCATCCGCGCTGCTGTTGGCCCGGATGCGCCTGCAAAACGCTACAGGGCCTTTGGGAGGACGACCCACAACAGACCGTCGCGGTAGTTGGCAGTGACTGCATCTCGTCGAACCGGCGAGGGCAACTGCACGTTTCGACAAAAGACGCCCGTATCGATTTCCATCACATGGACGCCGATCTCCGCAGCGCGATCCTCCGGCATCGGCGCGGAACGCTCACCGCGGATGGCCACCTCGCTCCCGCTGACATCCACATGGATCTCCTCCGGTTTCATCCCGGCGACGTCCACGCAGAGGAGGTAAGACTTGCTGGTCTCGTAGATATTGATGTTCGGACGCCAGGCATCCGTCGTGCTGAATCGAATGTAGGATCCCGTGAGCAGTTCTTCAGGACTGACCTGGTCGCGTATGACCAGCCGTTGAAAGTGCGTCTTCTCGCCGAGGCGCTCTTGCAGCATGGTCCACCTCGAAGGATGGCCTGTGATCGACCCGAAGGGAGTCTACGAGCAAGCGCCGTTCTCGTCAAACTGGCCGACCGGCCAGCGCGGCAAGATGACGAACCGCGGCCGACGGCTCGCCTGCCATTCTTGCATTCACCCATCCGTCATATCGAATGCCGCGCAGCGCGTCGTGCACAGCGGCTTCATCCATGCCCCTGACAGCCGTGTCGATCCAGAAGATCCGATGACCCAGCGCGGAGATCCACTCGATCTCGCGACCCGCGACACATCGCTCGGAGAGGTCCAGGTAGATACCTACGAACGGCGAATTGACCTCATCCATGTACCGGCGGGCCTCGGTCGGCGTGGCGATCCAGCGATCGGAGATCAACCGGCAAGCAAGATGAACGCCAAAAGGCATGGTCCTGAATCGAAGCAGACGCAGCCCCTCCAGAAGCCGCGCGAGGCCAGTCTCGAAAGAGCGGCCGGCCGACAATTCGTTTGGCAGCTTGTCGCCGACAGGATCGAGGAGCAACGTCAATGCGCCGCAGAGATGGGCTCGCTCGATCGCCGAGCACAATCGACTCACGGCTTCCTGCCGGTGCAACTGCTCGTCAGAAAGCAAGTTCACTCCCTGATTGCACGATACGCGTACCGTGGAAATCGAGATGGCACTCGCCTCCGCCGATCGGCGAAGCTCCAACCAGGCCTCGTGCGGCGAGTCGTCGGACCACGCACCGCCCGGAGCCATGGGCCAGGCCACGCCCTCCACGCCCAGCTTCGCCGCAGCGCGCACAACTTCCCCGGGCTCCTGCAAGGTTCCGAGTGATTCGGCATCGATCGAAGTCTTCAATGGGGCCGCCTTCGTCGTTGTCTCACTGAACGTATCCTGACGGCGCAGTCTGTCAATGTATTGATGCGTGCATGATCGTCCGCACGACTACTGGCCAGACGAATTTCTCGTGCCTGCGCCACCAGGAAATCGAGTCGCACGGAAGTAGAGCGGATCAGTCGGTTGCCCCGATGTCGCAGATCACGTACAATCCAGCTCGCGGACCGTAGCTTAAACGACAGATTCAACGAGGATCCGACACATGATGATCTCCAGCCGGATGGTAACCAGTCTCAACGGGCAGATCGCCAACGAATTGCTCGCCTCGCACAAGTACCTGGCCATGAGCTACTGCTTCGAGGACATGGGCCTTCATGTCTTTGCCAAGCGATTCATGGAACAGGCCGACGAAGAGCGCGGTCACGCCCTGAAGATCGCAAAGTTCATCCAGGACGTCGGCGGCAAGGTCATCCTCGACAAGATCGACAAGCCCAAGTCGGACTACAAGTCCGCACGACAGATTGTCCAAGCTGCCGTAGACAGCGAACTGCTGGTCACGAAGCAGATCAATGACCTCGTCGCCCAGGCCGAGAAGGAGAAAGACTACGCCACACGGAGCTTTCTCCAGTGGTTCGTCGATGAACAGGTCGAAGAGGTTGCCACCATGTCTGAACTGCTCAAGCTCGTGGTGATGGCCGGCGAGCAGTACCTCCTCCAGGTCGAAGGCCGCCTCGCAGCCATGATGGCGGCGAAGTAGGATCGCACGCAAACCTTATATTTCACTCGTTCACTTGCGAAGCCGCCGGATTGCAATCCGTCGGCTTCACTTACTTTAACGCACATTTACTCTATAATCTCCCGGCGAAATGGCACCTGGCAGAGAGATCAAGCTGACAGCCTACGCCTCATGCGCCGGCTGAGCCGGGAAGCTCCCCTCCGGGGCGCTCTCGCAGGTCCTGCGAGACCTACCTCCCGCAAACCATCCCAACCTGCTCATCGGCGCTGATCACTTCTCCGACGCGGGCGTGTACAAACTGCGCGATGATCTCGCCATCGTGCAGACCACCGACTTTTTCCCGCCGCTCGTCGATGATCCCTTTATCTTCGGGCAGATCGCTGCGGCCAACAGTCTCTCCGATTGTTACGCCGTCGGTGCCTCGCCGATCACCTGCCTGAACATCGTCTGCTATCCCGACAAAGACCTGCCGATCGACATCCTCAGCCGCATCCTTGCCGGCGGCGCCGACAAGGTCGCCGAAGCCGGCGCCGTCATCCTCGGTGGCCATTCTCTCCGAGATACGGAAATCAAGTATGGACTCGCCGTCACCGGCGTCGTGCACCCGCAGAAGTTCTTCACCAATCGCGCCGCCCGGCCCGGCGACGCACTGATCCTCACCAAGCCCATCGGTTCCGGCGTCATGACCAGCGCCGCCAAGTCCGGCAAAATGAGACCCCAGGACCTGTCCGAAACGATCGATGTCATGGTCGCGCTGAACGCAACCGCTGCCATCGTCGCCCGCGATTACGACGCCCACGCCATTACCGACATCACCGGATTCGGCCTCGTCGGCCACGCGTGGGAAATGGCCAGCGCCTCGCAGGTCACCATCGAGCTGGTCGCCTCGGCTGTACCCCTCATCGGACCGACCCTCGAACTCGCCCGTTCCGGCGTCCTGACACGGGCACACAAGAGCACGCTTGAGTCCATCGGCCATCGCCTTTGCTGTGAAAACGTGGAAACCGCGCTCGTGGGCGTGCTCAGCGACGCTCAAACATCCGGCGGCCTGCTTATCTCTCTGCCAACCGACCGTGCAGGTCCGGCGCTCGCCGCGCTCGAGAAGGCCGGCGTACGAAATGCGGCTATCGTCGGGCAGGTCGAGGCACGGGGCGACGCGGAAGTTATCCTTCGTGGTTAGATAGCGTTCTGATCACCTCGTTGCAATCGACGCAGAACTGAGTATCCTTCTCAGACGTAACGTCAGTGACGCTTCGCCGACGGCACGGACCGCCAGGGGTCGCGTGCATTTCATTCAAGGATGGACCTACCGTGAAACCTTCCAAGCGAGGCCCGAGTCTCTTTGAGGTGATGAACAAGGCCCCGGTGACGCAGCCCCCGCGCCGGTCGATCAGCATCTTCAGCCGTCGAAAGGCCGAGACCAGTCGTGTCCTGCCCGTGGCCGAAGCCCTGACAGAAGCCGAAGCCGCCGCGGAGCTGGCAGCGATACAGACAAAGCGAGATAACGAGCGCGCCGCCCGCGAGCAGCGACAGCGCGAGAAAGAAGCCGCCCGCGCCGCGAAACAAGCTGCAAAGGAAGCACGCCGCGCCGCGAAGCTCGCCGCACGTTCTAATGACCACGGCGATCCCACTGCTGCCCGATCTTCCGGTGCCCGACTCATGCTCTCGCTCAGCACGTCATCGATGCTGGCTCTCGCCGGCGTGGTGACGGCGATCGCACTCGGTGCTTACGCCCTTGGACAGCGCGCCGCGCGGGACGGCGGCAAGCTACCCACTGTGGCAGCGACGAGTAATCCGGACGGGCCGCTCACCTCCGGCGGCTCCCCCTTGCTGCCGAATCCGGCCCTGGCCGCTCCCAAATCCACCCCGCCCCCGGCAGCGGACAAAGTCAAACTTCCGCCCCCAGCCCCGGTCGAGGCCGCCAAGGACAATCCCGACCTCGCCCATCTGCTGCAACGCCCGATGACCGCTGAAAAGAGTGTCGGAGCCAACCAGCCCGTGCGCGTCGGCACCCCCGAGGCCGCCGCAGCAAGGCCCGAGAATCTCAATTATCTCCAGATTGAATCCTTCCTCGTCACGCGGACGCGCTCCGGAGATCAGATCGCCAAGGACGTAGCCGACGTCCGAGAGTTCCTCCTCAAGCGAGGGGTGCGGACATTTGCCCGAAAGCGTGGTAACGGTTATGTTCTATTCGCCGAAGAGGGCGTCCCCCCCGGCAAAGAGCACCGCCAGCAGCAGGAAGCCCTGATCCGCAAAATCGAGTCGTTGGGCAAAGAATACGTCAAGCTGGGTGGTGCGTATCAGTTTCACAAGTGCTTTTTCGTGAGCTTTGCAACGACGCAGGCCGGTGAGCCGGTCTCATAGTGCAACTGAGGAGTCTTCACCATGTCGATGGACCGTTCACTCAAGAGCAAGGCCTCTCTCTCTCGTCATCGAAATGTCCTGAGCCGCGCAGAGCGGATCAAGCGACTGCGCGATGAAGAACGTTTCAAGGCCGACATGGCCCCGATCGGCCTGCCCAAGGTCGCCAATCGCAAGGCCCCCGTCGGTGGCAAGACCAAGAAGGGCCCGGCCAAGGAAGGCGAAGCCGCTGCGGCTGATGCAGCAGCGCCTGCAGCACCCAAGAAGTAAGCAAGCCCGTGCGCGGCGCCTTGCCGGTCAATGTCGTTCTCGCCGGTCGTGCCGGCGATGGCATTCCCTTCGCTGCATGTCGCACAACATGCTCCGCCATACGGCGCGCTGCCTCACGGATCACACTCAACCGCCATGAATCCGAGCAAGCATCTCGCAGAACGAACGCGGAAGGTGGAGTTCTCCGGAATCCGTAAGTTCTTCGACATGGCGTCGCGGATTAAAGACCCCTGCGATCTGTCGATCGGTCTGCCCGACTACGACGCCCCAGAGCCCGTCAAGGAAGCGGCCATCGCCGCAATCCGCGCTGGTAAAAACCGCTACACCCCCAGCACCGGCATGCCCGAACTCCGGGCACGGCTGCTGGCCGACCTCAAGCGCGAAGCCGGCATCGAACGTTCCGTCCTGATCACCTCCGGTGTATCCGGTGGGCTGACACTGGCGCTTCTGGCCCTCGTCGATTCAGGCGATGAAGTAATCTTCCTTGATCCGTATTTCGTCTCTTATCTTCACTTGGTAAACATGGTCGGCGGCTCGCCACGCCCGATTCCGTCTTACCCGGACTTCGCCTTCCGTCCCGAAGCCATCGAACCGGCCATCACCCCGCGCACCAAGGTTCTGATGATCAACACGCCGGGCAATCCGACCGGCCGTGTGATGAGCCCCGCAGAAGTGGAAGCCGCTGCGACCATCGCGAAGAAGCACAACCTCGTGCTGATCGCCGACGAAATCTACGACCGCCTCTGCTATGACGCACCGAACCCGACGCCGCTCGCTCTCGCGCCGGACCACACCGTTGTCCTCCGTGGTTTCGGCAAGACGTTCGGCATGACCGGCTGGCGAATGGGTTATGCAGCCGGGCCGGGCTGGCTGATTGAAGAGATGACCAAGCTTCATCAGTACACCTTCGTCTGCGCGCCCTCGATGGCCCAGGCGGCGACGATCACGGCCCTCGATACCGACGTCAGCAACCATCGAACGGCCTACTCGCGAAAGAGAGACCTCGTCTGCGAACTGCTCTCCCCCGCTTTCAGGTTCGAGCGTCCCTCCGGCGGTTTCTATGTCTTCCCCGAGGCGCCAAAGGCCTTCGGAAACGCGACGACCTTCTGCGAAGCAGCGCTCGCCGAAGGCGTGATCGTCATCCCTGGCGGTATTTTCTCGGGTCAAGACACACATTTTCGCATCAGCTACGCCACCACCGACGATAAGATTCGCAGGGGCTGTGAAGTCCTCTGCAAACTGGCAAAGTCGAAGGTGTGAATCCGTGCTGCACTGCAGGTCTTCCATGACCAGCTCTTCATCTACATTCGTTCCTGCATGCCTTGGGTTGCGCAGTTCGGCCCGCACATCCTGCCTTGCCATTTTTCTGCTTCTCCTCTCGTCCTCCTGTATCGGCACGAGTAAACAAGAAAACCCGCCGTCCGCGCGAACTGAGGACGCAGCGTCCCCCGAATTGGAGAGCACGAATTCAGCAACGGCAGCTGACCTCCGCTCAGCCACACGACTGGTGGTGGAGTTCAGTGTCCACCGCTACACGGCCCCGAGAGGCGTCTTCTCTTCGAAAGACGCACACGTGTGGAAAGTCGCGACCGGCCCGCTCCCCAGCGCCACCATGTCGCTTCTGCTCGCCGACTGCGGCTTCCGGGCAATGGTCGGAACCGAATCCGACCGGCGTGCTCTGGCCGAAGCGATGAACACCCTGCGCGATTCGACGGATCTCCGCAGCGTGCTCGACCAGATCATGCCCGACGCCGCACGTGAGATCGAAATCGAGATCGGCCCCGTATCCTGGCCGCGGCTGTCGGTCTTTTTTGTGGATCGCGATGGGAATCTCGCCGGGCAGGATTTTCAGGACGCCAAGGTGAAATTTCTGATGAACTTCGCCATGCGGCCGGAAAACCTGCGGGAAGTCTGGGTACAACTGGTGCCGGCAATTGAGGAGCCGCCCGGCCCCTTGCGCTGGATCGGCACGCCCGACGGCGGCTTTCAACAGCTCCCCGAACTGCGACGGCGCGTTTTCTCTGAGGTGGCGCTGACCGCGCCGATCCCCGAAGGCGGCTTTCTCCTTCTCGGTCCGACGGAAATCGTGTACGATCGTCCCTATCTGGCTCGACCGTTCTTTGTCGAACAGACCGAGGGCGGTGAGAAGAAACTGGAGACTCGGGAAAGTCTGTACATCATCAGCCCGATTCTCCGCAAAGTACGGGAAGGATTTTCAGATCGGCGCAGAGATGCGGCGCCTGCCGCTTCGCGATGAACCGCCTCCTGCTGCCGACCGACGGCCATGACGGATATCGCCGCCTATTATCAGCAGGTCTTCGATCACCTGGGCTTCGTCTGTATCACGCTCGATCCGGATCTCAAAGTTCGCGCCTGCAACGATTTCGCCGTTCGTCAGTTCGGCAGGCCCGCAGCCGAACTCAGCGGACGCCCCTTTCTCGACCTCGTCGATGAACCCAGCAGAGAAGCGGCGTCGCGGCTGATCCGACAGACGCTCGAACGCGGCGAACCCGATGAGATGGAAATCAAGTACGCCAAGGACGACGAACGACCGCAGACATTCGTACTGATTGCCTCACCCATCAAGGACGAGCAGGGCACGATCGTCGGTGCCTCCATCAGCATGCGCGACATCTCCGAGCGAAAACGCCTGTCACGCGAGTTGTCCAAGGCACGCCGGATGGCTTCACTCGGAAAAGTAGCCGAGGCCGTCGCCCACCTGTTCAACAACATCCTCGGCGGCATGCAGACCGGCATCGACGCCGCCCTGCCCAGCGACAGCCCCCGCGAGCTCCGCCGCATGCTCCGCCAGCTCTCGCAGTCCATCAGCCGGGCCACGCGAATCACACAGCAGCTCGCTGCTTTCGCCGAATCGGAGAATGCCGTCGATGAGGCGGTCGATCTCACCCACCTGATGGCTTCCTTCATTGAGAAGATTCGCGGGCGTTGCGAAAAATCCGGTATCAATCTGGTTACCGACATTCAGGAAGTCCCCTCCGTCCAGTTTGACGGCAACCGTCTCCTCTCCGTGCTGACCAGTCTGGCGACAAATGCAATCGAGGCGATGAGCGAGGGCGGCACGCTGACCGTCAACATGCACCGCGATCAGGAAGTAGCCGTCATTCGCATCATCGACACCGGCTGCGGCATGTCCGATGAAACGCAGGAACACCTCTTCGAACCCTTCTTCACCACCAAGGGGGGCTTCGGCGGAGAAGACCTGAGCAAGATCGGCCTCGGTCTCGCCACCGTGCATGGCATGGTCGCGGAAATGGGCGGGTCGATCTCGATCGACTCCAAGCTCGGTCGGGGTACCAGCGTGTCGATCAAACTTCCGCTCCGTCGCCTCGACAGCGATCTCGCCGCCGTCGCGGATGCCGCCGCAACCCAGATGTAACGCTGACGCGGCAGCCACATCAGACGGGCCATCCCATCAGAACGTTGTGCCGAACGAGAAGTTGAAGATCTGCCGGTCGTCGTCGCGGTCCTTCGCGATCGGGAAGGCCAGGTCGAAGGCCAACGGTATCGGGCCGAAGTACTTGATGTAGATCCTCGCGCCGATACCGACGCTCGCCCGCCACGAATCAATGCCGAAGTCCCGCTCCACCGTTCCCATATCCAGAAACGTTACGCCGCGCAGGGTCTGCCCGACGACCGGGAAAGAGTATTCCGTGGTCGTAGCCAGAAGGAAATCGCCGCCGACGCGCTGATTGCGAATTCCGTCGCGCGGGCTGATGCCGCGATACTCAAACCCACGGATCGAACCGATGCCGCCGCCATAAAAACGATCGAAGACCGGCGCATCGCCGAAGATCTGCCCGATGACCACCCCCTGGTGCACGACGTGCTTGCGGTCGAATGTGTCCTTATGCATGGTGAAGTAAGCATCGTACTCGCCCATGGTCTTGCTGTAGGTCCAGTCTCCGCCGAAGACACCTGCCTGCTCCCAGGAAATCTTGAGCCGATCACCCTCGCTCGGTAGCCAGATGCTGTCGGTCTTGTCGCGAACAAGCGTGCCCTTGATCGAGGTCACCCAGTTGCCGCCCTTGGCCTCTTCGATGTCCTTGGCTGAGAACGGATCGACATCGCTGATCTTGACGTGTTCGAATCGCCCGGCGACTTCCGCAGCCCAATCCTTCAGAATGCCCTCGCGGAAACGCTTGTCCAGACTGAGATTAAAGCCGATGCGCCGCTCGTCGTACTCCGGCCGACCGCGCTCGAACACGTAAAAGCCCGTGCCGAAGCCCAGGTCCTGATCGAGCAGATACGGCTCGCGAAACTCGATCCGGCCGCGCGTCAGCTCGGTGCCCGGCTCAAACTGCATCCGCAGCGTCTGCCCGGCGCCACGGAAGGCCCGGCCCTTGAAGAGCTGGCTGCTGTCCCGCGGCCAATCGAACAGGTCGAAATTACGCTGCTCGTAGGAAATTGACCCGACCAGCCCGTTGTTGGTGGTGACACCGACACCGAAGAGGATGTTCGCCGTCTGACCTTCGGTCACGTCGACCAGTGCATCCCGCACGCCGGGAAGGTCGCCCTGCGGCGTGATGGTCGCCTCTGAGAACAGCCGCGTCTCCACGAGCCGGTTTTCAGCCGACTTCGTCGCCGATGTGTCGTAAAGCTGCTCCGGGAAGAACCGCAGCTCTCGGCGTACGACCTTGTCGCGCGTGTGACGGTTGCCGCGAATCACAATCCGGCCGATGCGGTACTGCTCGCCTTCGCGGATGCTCACCGTCAGGTTGACGTAGCCGTCCTCCTCATCGAAAACATGGGTAATGTTCACATCCGCGTAGATGTAACCGTTGCTTCCGTAATGGTCGATCAAACGCTGGCGATCGCTCTTGATCACATCGGCGTCGATCACCGAGCCGACCCCGCTCCGCATCATCACTGCGAGCTGATCCTCGGTCAGCAC
The DNA here is from genome assembly GCA_900696465.1 of uncultured Planctomycetota bacterium. Lineage (GTDB taxonomy): Bacteria > Planctomycetota > Phycisphaerae > UBA1845 > UTPLA1 > UTPLA1. The sequence continues at coordinate 7,424 of CAADGE010000029.1, read as the reverse complement.
CGTGTTCCCGATGTAACGCACCGACTTGATGAAGTGCTGCACGCCTTCGTCGATCTGAAATGTCACAGTCACCGTGGACTGGTCGTCGCCGACCTCCATTCGGTAGCCCACCTGTGCATTCAAATACCCCCGGTCGGAGTAGTACTTCTTGATCGCCGCCACGTCACGCTGGGCGACTTCATCGTCGAAGGCGCCGGTGCGAAACAGCCAGATGTACGTATTGGTCTCGATCTTGGATCGCAGCGTCACACCGCTGAAGGCGTTGTTGCCCTCGAAGTAAATCCGACGCACCTTCAGCCGAGGGCCCTCGGCGATGCGAATGAGGACACGATTTTCCGTCTCCAGAACGGCACGGTCCACCTCGACCTGAACGTGATAAAAGCCCGCTTCACGGTATTTCCGTTCAATCGATTGGCGGGCCTGAGCGACCAGGTAATCACTGACCGGTGAACCGACCGATATCTCGATCTCTTTCAGCAGTTCCGAGGTCTTGAACTTCTGGTTGCCGATGATGTCCACGGCCGTCACGAACGGACGCTCGCGCACCACGAAGACGAGCACCAGCTTGCCGTTCTCCTCGCGGGCCTCGCCGAAGGGATTGCCCTCAAACTTCCCTGTCGCGGCCAGCCGCGCGCATGCTGCGGCGATCTCCTCGCGATTCCAGATGGCACCGGGAGAAATGCGAACGACGGTCTGCAGATAGGCGGAATCGACGCTGACCAGACCCTCGAAGGTCACCCGATCAATGACACGGCCTTCTGTCTGGACGGGAATTGGAGCGGCGCGGTCTTCAGGCCCGAGCTGGAACAACCCCATCATCGAGGTCAACGCCAGCGCGCCGCACACAGCGATCAGAAACGGACGTCTGCCGCGTCGGAGTGAGAACATCCTTGTCTCGACCGCCATCGGCGCCCCTCAGGTAGCGGTAGTGCCTGCATTCCTACTGGCCACGGACGCGGCAGAATATACACGCCCTCGCGTAAGCCCGAAAGTGGTCTCATTGCGAGATTTGCATCCCCTGCCCCCTGTGATTTCTTCAGGGGTGTTGCAGCCCGTGGTGAAAGTAGCGTCCGACGTCCTCTCCGGCCGAGGAAGGCGAGAAACCATACGAATTAGCGAAGTGATTCTCGGCAAGACCAATTATTGCCACGGGTGCCAGCCGGCAACAGCGAGTCACTCGTACCATTGAATTCACGATTCTTCGATGGCCTCTCGCATGCTTCGCCGGACCTCCTATGCGGCAACGCAGCTTCCGGATCGGGTCGTGTCCATCGCACCCGAAAAGCAGGTAATGCCGCGACCGGCGTGGCTTAATCAATGCGGAGACATTAGGTTAAGAGACGCTTACAATACGCTGCACGATCTGACGAGGTGTTGCAGAAGATGTTCGGTTTCCTCCTGCTTCTGTTCATTGGCATCCCGCTGATCGACCTCTTTCTCCTCGTGCGGATCGGTCGAGACATCGGTCTTTGGCCCACCGTTGCAGCCGTCGTCCTAACCGGTTTCGCAGGTGCCGCCCTCGCCCGATGGCAGGGCCTCCGAACACTTGGCCGTGTCAGCTCCGAACTCAACGCCGGTCGGATGCCGGGCACCGAACTGGCTGACGGTGCCATGATTCTGCTGGCGGCCGCCCTGTTGCTGACTCCCGGCTTTCTGACCGACGTCGTCGCCCTCGCTCTGCTCCTGCCCGTGGTGCGCCGTCTCCTTCGTGGATTGCTGGTCCGCCTCCTCAAACATCGCATCCACATGACACGCGTCGAAATCTCAACGGTCGTAAGAAACGCGGCAACTGACTTGCACGGCAACGAACCGGTTTTCTTTCCGGGAAGCATGGTCGCGCCAGGAATGAAATACGTGCGCAACCAGGCCGGAGACGGTGCACCCTCGACCAACACTCTGGAGGATAAACGTGCACAAGATTAACCTCGCCGAGAAACTTGCCGCACTGCAAGAACACTGGAGCCCGCGCATCATCGGCGAACTCAACGGTCAGCACGTCAAGCTGGCAAAGCTCAAAGGCGAATTCATCTGGCACCGGCATGATAACGAAGACGAACTTTTCCTCATCCTTACGGGCCGACTCCGCATGCAATTCCGCACGGGTCAAGTTGTGCTCGAACCCGGAGAAATGATCATCGTGCCCAAAGGTGTGGAGCACTGCCCGATCGCTGACGAGGACACGAGCGTTCTGCTCTTTGAACCGGCCGGAACCCTGAACACCGGCAATGTTCGCAACACTCGCACCATCGAAAATCCGGCTCGCATCTGAGGCAGGGCAATAAAAAGTCCCGAGCGCGGTTCGGAGGAGTGTGCCCCCTTCTGCGCTCGGGATACCGTCAGGGGTGTGCCCCCTGCGGAGGAAGGTTAACGGACAAGGGCCAGATGCAGCGCTGCCCGCCCAGCAGGCCCCCCATTGGGTAGGCAGACCGCCGACAGCGAGTCACCCAGTCATTCCGGCCATACAGTTAAACACAGTGCAGGGATTGATTTATTCCCGAATCAGAAGTCAGAACTGAGCATCGCAGAAGTGGTCTATTTACGACTCAACGCGTCACAGATCGTCCAGGTCACAGTCTCGGACTGCGTGGCCGCGAGAATCATTGAAAGCTTGTAATGTGCCGCCGCTATTTCGCGGCTGCGGCGAGTTGATCTTCCGTGACCAGTGTCTGGTACTTCTCCTGCACCAGCACCTGATCCGTCGGCACCATCGTGATGACGTCCCACGGACAAACCTGAGCACACAGCTTGCAGCCGATGCAGGTCGTCAGGTCGATCGTGCAGATCCCCATCGCGTAGCCGGGATGCAGCGGGTCCCGGATCTTATGAATGCAGTCCACCGGGCACACCGTCACACAGGCATCGCAACCCGTGCAGAGGTCTTCATCCAGAATGGCGAGCTGTTTAGGTAATTTCTTGGCCATCTCGTCCCGCGATCGCTCCTGCGAATCAGGTTGTCACAAACCTCGTCGCGCCATCCGAGAAGATGGCTGCACGTATAGGTCGAGAGAGAATAGTTTGTTCAGCGGGATCAGGCAAGTCCGGTCGGCGGCTTGGTTTGTGGATGGCTTGCCACTTTGCGCCGCGGCTGCGGTTCCGGACGAAGCCGGTCGGCTGCGGTGTCGCGTGATCGTGCCCCGGCAGACAGCTTACCGGCCACACCGTTGCTCGGTAGGTCGCGACGTGACCCATTATTCCGGAAAGCGGTAACATGCTGTCCATTTCCCGCGCCGTTTCCATTGCCGTTGGTTCCGACGTGAACGGCCTCTGCCGTCTCCTCCTCATCGACGCTCGCCATCATCGGCCGGCTGTTGCGGATACGCTCGTCGGCAGCCCCGCTGATGAGTTCATCCGCCGTGACCAGCACCGCCCCCTTGGCGTCCATCTGCCGCATGGCCAGTTCAGAATCATCAGCGCTCCAGAAGCCGCAGGCATCCGTCACCACCGCGATCCGATACTGCCGGGCAAGAAGGCCCAGCACGGCGGTCTTCACGCAGTGCTCCGCCACCACACCGAAGATCACCAGGTGTTGCACAGACATCGATTGGAAGAGCCGGTCGGCCTTGGGGTTGGCAAGAAAATCACGCGTCCGCTTCGTGAGTATCACCTGTTGGACACGGCGAAACGGATCGTGCGGCAGATCGAGCGTATTGTCGCCCTGAACGACGACACGTCGTGGCATCAGCGTAAAGGGGATCTTCCGCTGGCCCGGTGAGCGATCGATGCAGTACGGCGGAAGCCCGCGCGATCCTTCTCCGAGCCGGTGACATTCCAGACTCGAAACGACGGGAATATTCTCGATCCGCGCCCAGTTCATCAGCTTGCGTATGTTCGGTAGGATTTCCGTTCGATTGGTGACCGGAAGTGCTCCCCGCGGCAGCAGCAGATCGCACTGAGTGTTCATGTCGACCAGTATCCGGTCGAACGTACAGCGGCGCGCTTGAATCGACATTCCCGCCTCCCCTCAGAGTCTTCTGTTGTTCGGCCGCGCGGCGATTCGCCGCCAGAAAATCACATCTCCGAACGGAGTGCATGCGGCCGGCGCAAATAGAGAATCGACGATTCAGAAAAAGCTGTGAATTGATTGCTTCTCTCTCTCCCCTGCATCGCGATTCCCCTCAGATAGAAAAATCATACCCCCACTCTGCCGAGAAGGCGAGTTCAGTTTTCATAAAGGATTTTGCTCATCGCTTTCGATCCCGGATGCGGAATCAACCGAGGCCGCCGAGAAAAGTTTTTCTGGGTCGCTCGGACGAATCGGACCCGTTCGAATGGCAACAGCTGTCTTAAATCATACTCCTTTCACACCCCGCAGAATCTTCCCAGTTTAACATGATGGGCTGAAATTACGGCCTGCGTTGCGCCCTCCGTGGAGCAATTACGTTCCTCAACGAGGCGAAAGGTCCCGTTCTCGATGTGCTGAAATCTCGAAGCGCCCCGAGACCGAGCATTTGGGGGCGATCCACATCGCAACGGCGTTCGTTGACACCGGCCGCTCGGGCGACACAATCCGGCATGGCTGCGAAAAATTGTAGCCGGGCTTCGCAGGTAGTCGGCCGCCATCGCAAGGATGACAATACCTTCTTGACCGCGAATTAATCGGAGCTGAACAATTCCATCGACTCCCCAGAAACGCAGCGCCTGTCAGGCATCACCGATCGAACTCCGCCCGCGAGTGTGCAGAAAGAATCGTTCGCACCTTCTGCAAGTCGTGCGTCATCGAATACCCGCCCTGCTCGCTATCGCATTCCTGTTCTCACTGAGCGGCTGCGGCGAGATCGACTGGAACTGGGACCCCGCATGGTGGAAGCGCCAGAAACGCGTGGTCCGCCCGACGCGGCCCGCCGAGCAGCAGCGCGCCTCGCAAAAAGAAGACTCAGACCGTCGCGAAGTGGATGATCGACACGCCGATACTCGAAGACGCGACGAGCCGCCTCCACCCTCCCGGCCCTCCGACGATCGCGACACCGTGCGAATCCAGCCGCGCGACGACGGCGCAGCACAGGACAGGTCCGTCTCCGATCTGCCGATTCGTCCGTTCTACAATCTTTACCTCATCAGCGAAACGCGAGAGGAAGCCGAGTCACCCCGAGGTGAGGGAGCCATCCACCTCTCAAAAGTTACCGCACGCACCTGCGCACAGGTTCTGGAGATGCTCTACGTCCCCGTCGGCCGGCCGGGCGGGCTGACCGAGTGCTACCTCATCTACGAAAACCGCGACGAGTTCGAAGCGGCGGCCCGCTTCGCCAGTCGGCTGGACCTCGCGCCGTTGCGCAGTGCCCCCTCCACCATTGGCCCGGAGGATTCCCTCGCCGCCGGAATTGCCTTGCTCTACCACCTGCTCGAGTCCGGTCCGATGGTCGATCGACCGACCGCCGAGGCATGTACCCGCAAGCTCAGCGAGGCCGCCCAGGCCGAGCCCCTCGAACCTATCCTTCGATGGGCCGCCGGTATCCTCGCAGGTCGCGTCGCTACTGCGTATCTCTACGACTACGCCGGCGCCCGCAGCTTCTACCAGCAGGCCCAGCGTGTCATGCCTGAGGACTCGGTGGAAGTCATGACCACGCGGTGGTGGCGGGCCGATGCCTTCGTGCAGGAAGGCAACCCGGCCGAAGCCGATCTGGTCTATCAGGGTATCATCACGAAGTACGAAGGCCGTTGGAAGGATGCGCAGATTGTGCGCAGGTCGAAAGCCCTGCTGGAGCAATCACGCAAGCGCTGAGATACGCGCGATCACCGAGAGGCAACGTTCCGCATTACCGGTCAGAGCGGCGGGCCTCGTAACCGATCGAGATCGGCTGGACGGATTCAAGCTGACGCAGATAGTCCGCCAGTTCATTCTCCGTGAACGCCTGGAGAAACTCGCGCCGTGCCGTTCGATTCAGTTGCATGATCTTCTCGATCAGTTCCCGCTTGGACATGGCCGTCAACTCCGCGGACGCCGGCTGGCCGTCGCGAGAATCGATTCCGTGGGGGCCGTTTGGCGCTCGCTCCGAATCGGTTCGCATGGCTCGCCGTGGACTACTGCCGGGCGAAGTATCTAAACGGCGTGTGGGTCGCGGCTTCTGGCGCCATGTCGTATCGGCGTGCCGACCAGAGTGACTTTAGTTGCCGACGGGTGGATTCCCTTGAATCCGCATGACCGGAAAACCTCGGACTTCCCCTGTCAGGGTGGTACGGACGTCCCGCCCGTTCTTCTTGCCGCGCACCGCCTCCCCTCAATCCAGTACTCCCCCATACCGCCTTCCGCAACGCAGAGCGCGGCACGGGCATACCGCCTGTCGCGTGGGCTTTGCCCATTGTGCGCTTCCTGCATCTGACGAAGACCCAAGACCGCGGCAGGCATGCCGTGGGCTAACGCCGAATCACGTTGACATCGTCCACCAGCCCGGGAACTGCTCTAATTCCATAATCGTTGTTCGCGTCGGCCTCGCTGCCGTCAGAGCGGCAGTCCCAGTTCGCGCTTCTTGTCGATCATGCGGCGGAACTGCTCAGCCGTCGATTCCTCGGAGTGTGAAAAGGGGGGAGTGTGAAAAGGGGACATTCTACTTTTTGTTCTTCTGACCACGCTGGGCTGCCGCCTTCTTCGGCCGGCCGCGCGGGCGGAGGGTCGATTCCAGACCGAGACGCCGCGCCATCCGCTCCTGCCAGCCCGAAGCACCCCAGGGTGTCCCGCGGTTGACACTGCGTCGCAGCGCCTCCTGCTCCTCCGCCGCCATCGGTCGATTGACCGTCTCCACCCAGCGCGGCCCGCGTGACACCGGGCCCTCATGCAGAAACGCCGGCCACTGACGACGCTCGCGCCACCAGCGAACGCTCGACCAGGCCCACGACTCGGCACGCCGCACCAGCTTTGCGCGCAACGCATTTCGCTCCACATAGCGCAGCACGGTCAGCAGATGCGCGTCCTGCTGAATCGGAAAGGCCTTGAAACGCCCCTGCCAGACGTGTCCGCTGCCGCGGTGGTGGCGATGGTAGCGTCGCACGTGCGCGGTGAGCAGCCACTGCATGAACCGGCTCAGGTCGCCATCCTGTCGCGGCCAAAGTACGAGGTGAAAGTGGTTCGGCATCAGGCAATAAGCCACCACGCGAACGCGTACGCGCCGCTGGGCCTCGGCGATCAGCGCGACGAAGGCGTCGTAATCGCCGGGCTTATGAAAGACGCGCGAACGCCCGTTGCCACGGTTGATCACGTGGTAGCAGACACCCCCGACGGAAGCACGAGCGGTTCGAGGCATGGCTGCAAGTGTAGCACACGATCAACGAACGTCAAAAAGTAGAATGTCCCCCTTTTTTCAATCGAGGGCGTTGCATCCACTCCTCCCTCCTCGGAGGCCGGCGGGGTCGGGACTGGCTCGATCGACTCGAAGTCGTCCCAATCGAACTCGATGGTCACGAGATTATCATTGTCAATGCTGACGCCCGGA
>CAADGE010000028.1 GCA_900696465.1 uncultured Planctomycetota bacterium | reverse complement strand
GCGCCTTACGTTGTTCGAGTTGCCGCTTTGGATCCGGGATGGTGGCAACGGCATTCCAAAACCAACCCCACGCCGACGACGGGCAGGCGAACATACCGGCGGGAATCGCGAGGGGATTGGGGTAATAGAAATGCTGCTCCTTCCTCTCCGACCGCACGATCTCGACATGACGAAGCAGAGGCTGAGTCATACTGACGGTCCAACCCTGGAGGTCCGGATGTAGGACGAGCTGAGCTTCGGGGGGGCCTTGCGACGTGACGTTGGTTTCCCGCTGAGTGCTCGGACCCGGGATTGTCCGATCGGTAACCATCACGCAGGAGGTCTGGGTCATCAGCAGGCAGTCAAGGAACAGGTTGAAAAGCGCTGCCACCGATTTCTTGTTCAAAGACATAGGAGGGCCTCTCTTGGTACGTCATGGGATGCGGTCTTTAACGATTCCGGCTGGTTGCCTGGAGTCGCTTGGGGCGTTTCCGTGATGGCCCGAGGCTCTGCGGGCTTGGAGCAGTGTGGGAGCAAGGGATACTGGCGTCGCCCTTCCGTCAGCGACGGAAGAAAATTAAGGTGCCATCATCGCATCGTTGGCCGTCATGATCTTTGCGCACGATGCGGGAATGGCTGGAAACTGTGGGCCGGGCGAATTTACCGACCCCAGGCAATGAGAATTTGGAGGGCTGTCTGCAAGTGATTTCGTATCTTGTGAAGACTCGTTCGAAATGGTATTATTCAGCGCCGGCAAGTTTGCCGGCGTGATTACACGTATTGGATAATCGGCACAATATGAGTAGCCCAGCGCTGTTGGCCCAGTTCTATTCTCCATTAATGACCCCCGATGAGGTGGTCCGGTCGGGCTTTCGCTTGGGTGCCAAGGGGACCCATACCAGTCGGACCATCATGTTTCCTGAACTCAGCGCCACGTTGGATATGACTCCCAGTACTGCCTCCCGCGACGAGTATGCGGCAGCCATCATCGACGCCAACTGCCTCGGCAAGTCGACGGCAGCGACGCGCAGGCTTACCAATCAACGACTCGGCGAGCTGTATGCGCTCGATCCCCAGGTGCCGCTTTTCCGGGTTCTTCGGCGCCTGTGGGAAGGCGACGAGGCCGGCCGGCCGCTGCTCGCTCTCCAATGCGCGCTTGCGCGGGATCCGTTATTGGCTGCGACCGCGGCGCCTGTCACCGAGCTGCCCCCGGGCGGTGAGTTCCAGCGCGACGCCGTCCGGGGCGCCTTGCGCATTGCGGTTGGCGACAGGCTCAACGAGGCGACCTTGGAAAAGGTGATCCGTAACGCCGCGGCTTCGTGGTCGCAATCAGGCCACCTCGAGGGACGCACCTTCAAGAGGCGCCGCCGAGTGAACGCGACGCCGGCGTGCGTGGCCTACGGCCTCTATCTGGCACGTCTGGCAGGGTTTCGCGGGGTACAGCTCTTCACTTCTGGCTGGGTGTCAGTGCTCGACTGTACGCCCTCACGCGCCCGCGAGCTGGCGGTCGAGGCCAAACGCATTGGGTTGATTGATCTGCACGCCGTCGGTGACGTTGTGGATATTTCTTTCACACCTCTCGAGCGAGTGGCGTGACACATGGCGCGCATCGAAGATCTCGCGGAACGGTTCGGGCGGCACATCGCGACGCCTTGGCAACGCACCGTCGCCGGCGCTCAACGTGTCGTCATGGTGGTCTACGACAAGGAGATCGAGCGCACGCTGCGCGCGAGAAAGCTCGCGTTCGAGACCGCGACGCGCGAGGCGGGGCACGACTGGCACGAGCTGGACGTCTCCGATTCCTTTGCGCGATGGATGGCGCAGGACGATTACCGCGAGGAGTACTTCGCCTCGCCGGACGACCTACATCTGAAGCTGGAAGCCGAATTCTCTGAGTACGTTGCCGATCGGATACGCGGAGTCCTGAACCGTGCGGACGTGACGGAGAGCTCGGTGGTTGCGTTGTTAGGCGTCGGCGCGCTGTTCGGCTTCGCGCGCATGTCGCACATCCTCAAGCTCGTCGAGGGCGACATCAAAGGGCGCCTGGTGGTCTTCTTCCCAGGCCACCTGGAGCGCAGCAACTACCGCCTGCTCGACGCCCGCGACGGATGGAACTACTTGGCCGTGCCCATCACGCTGCACGGAGAGGGAGCATCGCTATGAAGATCAACGAAGTCCTGCAGCGCGATCCAGCGACCTACCCGCTGGTGAACCAGGGGCAGGCCCGGATCGTCGATGTCAAGAACCAAAGGGCGCTCGAGGAGCTTCGGGGCGAGCTTTCGACCTTCGTCTGTGAAGGTCAGTACGCCGACGGCATCCAGAAGATCATTCGGTCCTATTTGGATGGGCTGGGAAGGACCAATCAGAAGGCCGTTTGGGTGAGCGGCTTCTTCGGAAGCGGCAAGTCGCATCTGCTGAAGATGCTGTGCCATCTCTGGCAGGACACGCCATTTGCGGATGGCGCAACGGCGCGCGCACTCGTGCCGGCGCTGCCCGACGAACTTCGCGAGCTGCTACGCGAGCTCGACACGGCAGGTCGGCGTGCCGGCGGGTTGATCGCGGCCGCTGGCTCACTGCCAAGTGGCACCACCGACCAAGTCCGCCTGACGATCCTGGGCATCGTGCTTCGCGCGGCCGGGCTGCCAGAACAGT
>CAADGE010000027.1 GCA_900696465.1 uncultured Planctomycetota bacterium | reverse complement strand
TCACCTACGTCGAAACCTTCCCTCTCATCGGTGACTGCAACGACGACGGCGTCTTCGATCTCGACGGCGACCTGCCCTGCTTCGTCGATGCCCTCCTCGGCATCGAATCCTTCCCCGGCGCCATCGAGCGTTCCGACATCAACTTTGACGGCTTCACCGACGCCCTCGACATCCCTGACATGATCTTCTGCCTGGTCTACGCCGCTTGTAATTGAACGAGAGGATGCATCTTCTCCCGACCGAGCTATGATCCTCCGAGGATCCTGGGGATCAGCAGCAGCATGAAACACGACCAACCACGACGGCCCGGCGGGATCGTACAGACTTATCTCGCTTACGACCCGAAACGCTTTCCCATGCCGGCCGCAGATGCCCCGGACCTGGTAACCCCGGCTTTCGAGCACATGCTCGAGTACGGCTCCCTGCGAAGACTGACGCCCGAGGAGCTGGCCGAGGCGATTGAACTCGATCCGTCACAAATCACCGGCCTGGGTCCGAGCATCAGCTCGCTCCTGGCAATGCTGGAGGAGCGCAAGAGAAAAATCCTCCAGACGTACGAAACCACGTCGGTCCGCGCGGCGGCGGCGCGAACGTATCACGATGCCGCTGGGCAGATTTCACCGCCGAAGCAGTTTGAAAAATCCTTCGATCGGGCCGTGCGCAACGAGCAGATCGCCGATCTCGAACGGCTGTGGTACCAGGCCGACACACCGAACTCGCGATCGAAAAAAGCGAAGCTCAGGAACAACGAGCCGCCTTCCCATAACGAATTCACCGCGCAGCTCGTCTCGCTGATGGAAATCCTCGGCGACAAGTATCAGATCGAGGAACTCGCCGCCAAGTACACATTCACCGGTCGGCAGGTGTTGTCCGTCACACAGGCCATTGAAATCAAGGACGAGCTGGAGACGATCGATCGCCTGATCGAGCAGCTCAAGGAAGCGGCCAAAAACGCGAAGCTCTACGTTATAAATCTGGAAGAACTGGCCCGCTTCGCGGACGAAAAGCAGATCGAAGGTCTCGAACGACTGCAGCAACAGGTCGAAGACCTGCTCCATCATCTGGCCGAACAGCAGGGACTGCAAAATCAGGACGGCAGGTACCAGCTCACGCCGAAGGCCTTTCGCATCTTCCAGTCCAAACTGCTCGACCGCATTTTCGCTGACCTGCAGGCCGCAAAGACCGGCCGTCATCAGCACCCCGTCACCGGCGACGGTGTCGTCGAGACCCAGCGCACCAGGCCCTACGAATTCGGCGACTCGCTGGCCAACATGGACGTCGTCCAGTCGATGATCAATGCCATGATCCGCGAAGGAAAAGCCGAGTCGCCAGAACTTCAAGCCGCCGAAAACGGCCGAGTCCGCCTTCTCCCCGAAGACATCGAAATCCACATGACGCGGAATACGCCCAAGTGCGCCACCGTCGTCTGCATGGACATGAGCGGCTCCATGCGCTGGGGCGGGCAGTATGTTAATGTCAAGCGCATGGCACTCGCCCTCCACGGCCTCATCCGCAGCGAATACCCCGGCGATTTTGTGGACTTCGTGGAAATCTTCACTCTGGCCAAGCGCCGGCACATCTCCGAAGTGTCCATGCTCCTGCCCAAACCGGTGACCATTCACGATTCGCGGGTGCGCCTCAAGGCCGACCTGAGCGATGCGCGGCTGTCCGAACGCGACCTGCCGCCCCATTTCACGAACCTCCAGCACGGCCTTCGAACGGCCCGCCAGCTCCTGCAGGTGCAGGACACGCCCAATCGCCAGATCATCCTCATCACCGACGGACTGCCCACGGCCCACTTCGAGGATCAGTGGCTGTATCTGCTCTATCCGCCGGACGAACGAACGGAACACTTCACGCAGCGCGAGGGCCTGCTGTGCCGCGAACAGGGTATCACCATCAACATCTTTCTCCTCTCGAGCTGGTCTCAGAGTGAAGAAGATGTGCGGTTTGCAAACCGACTCGCCGAAAGCACGCAGGGCCGAGTCTTCTTCGTCGGCGGGAGCGAATTGGATCGCTATGTCGTTTGGGACTACGTCAAGCGAAGGCGTTTCATCATCGGCTAAGTCGCCGCTCAGCCGTTGGTAACAATCTCAGCCATCGCCTCCGCCATCGGCCGCCCCGGCGCTTGCCCGAAATGCGTGATGAATCGCTCGCAGCTCAAACTGACATCCGCGGGCCGCAGTTCCGGTGTTTGCATCTCCGACTGGCGTGTGGCAACGATGCATTCCCCGGAAACCCCCATGGCCCGGGCTGCGATCCATCCCATTTCAAGTCGCGACAAACGCTGCGGACCGGCGACATGCAGGATGCCGGCGTAATCTGATTCCGCAATGCGGCGCGCCGCCAGCGCGGCATCCTCCAGCCAGATCGGCGTGCGGTACTCATCCAGGAAGAGTGAAAGGGTTCGACCGTTCCTCAGCGCATCAAGTTGCGAGTGAAACGTCGTCGGACGATCCACCGCCGCAAGTCCATACATCAGCGCCAGACGAACGACCACCCCGTGGGCGTATGATCGAACGATTCCCTCGGCCTCCGCCTTCGATCGACCGTAGATCGACAACGGCGACGGCGGCGCGTCCTCCACATACGGTGCCGCCGAACCGTCGAATACCAAATCGGTGGAAGTAAACACCAGCCGAGCCCGGCACTCCTCTGCAAGCTCCATCAGCGCAGTCGTCGCCGCAACATTCACTCGCCTCGTTCTCTCAGGGTCCTCGTATGCCGCCTGAATGCTGGTAATCGCACCGGCATGAACAATCATCGAGGGACGGTTCTTGCGAACGACCTCCGCAATCGCATCGGCATCTCCCAGGTCCATGCGCGTGAATGTGCCCACCATCGGCGAAGGCCCATGGAAGGAAAGCGTGCCCACCGCATCCTGCCCGTCGCGCACCAGTGCCCGAAGCAGCACGCTGCCGAATTGCCCGCCCGCCCCGGTAATCAGCCATCTCGCCATGACGCAGACATGTTAATGCGGCTTGCGTAGCCCATACACATCTATCCGCCGCCCGGCAGCCGTCGATATAATGAAGTCACACATCGCGAGCCGCCGCGACGACAGACTGTATTTGCCGCAACTCCGGGAGGATTCGGTGAATCGACCAGTCAAATTTCAGCAGCATGCCGATTCGACAGGGCAGATGCTTCCCCAAATGCGTGCAGGTCGCTCGCTCGAATGGCGACGGTCGGCCTTCACGATCATCGAGCTCCTCGTCGTGATCGGAATTTTCTCGCTCATCCTCGCCGTCCTGCTGCCGGCCCTGGCTTCCGCCCGCGCAGAAGGTACCAAGCTCAAGTGCCTCGCAAACCTGCGCAGCATCGGTCAGGCCCTCGCAATGTACAGCGGCGACGATACACGCAATATGACCTCACCGGTCCATCCCATGGCCGAAATCCGCTGGCTCTACGACGGCGAATATGAATACGGTGGAAATGCCGGCGTCGGCGTTATGCGGCATGTTGACTTCCTTCCGGAAAACCGCCTCCTCAATCGCTACCTCTTTTCAAGCGGCGCCTCGGCGGACTACAACCTCTACCGATGCCCGACGGATCGCGGCGTCCCCAAGCTGGAAGAACCTCGCTGGTTCAACTTTGAACCCTTCTTCATCGACCCGCGCTACGCCCATCTCTCCGTCTATCAGGCTGCCGGCACCAGCTACCGGCTCAACAACCACATCGACTTCACCCGCCGACTGCCCACCTACTACCAGCAGCATTTCTTCGGGCCGTACCTTCGTTCACTCACTCGCGTACCGGACCCGACGCTGACCGTGATTCTTGCGGAAACCGTCGCCGAAGTAGCCAAGTGGAACGCCGGCCTCCATGTGGATGGTTGGCATCGGAAGGCCAACAACTTCAACGCACTCTTTCTCGACGGCCGGGCCGAGATCATACACGTCACCGGCCATCACGAATTCCGTACCGGCGAAAACGGTTACTGGCTTCGTCGCGGACCCGGATGGACCATGGACTGCTACCCGGCGCCGCCGATCCTGGACCTGCCCAATCGCGGTGGATGATCGCTCAAATTGTGATTCAACTTCTTCAGGCATGAAATCGCTCGCGCAGTCATTGGGCGAGACGAGAATTCCTAATCTACTGTCAATACACTGCTTATACTTCATAGAGCCTCGCATTCCGCTCACGGCTCGGATGAATAACTTGCAAGATGTCGCCGGAACGACTACAAAACTCCGTTTAGCCGGAGCGCGGAGTGGCGACTCTCCGAACCCGGCAGGACGTAACATCGGTTGCCTCAACGAATAACCGTCGGCCGGCCGCAGTTTCGAGTGGACAGCACACACGCATGAAGTTCATCCTGGTTGACCGCATCCTGACCCTCGAACCGCCGACCCGTATCGTCACGCGCAAGAATCTCACGTTGGCCGAAGAGTACCTGGCGGACCATTTCCCCACGTTTCCGGTCATGCCGGGAGTCCTCATGCTCGAGGCGATGGTACAGACGGCCGCCTGGCTGGTTCGGGCGACGCAGGATTTTTCCAGCAGTATGGTCGTGCTGGAAGAAGCGAAGAACATCAATTACAAGAGTTTCGTGGCCCCGGGTCGCTCGCTGGAAGTGACAGCCGAGGCAATCGAGATCACGGAGCAGGGAAGCGAGTTCAAGACTTTTGGGCGGAGCGACGGCGAAGAAATGGTCAAGGCCCGGCTCAAGCTGCGGCACTACAACCTCGCCGATCGCAATCCGACGCTGGCGGACATCGACGAAAAGCTGGTGGCCCATGCACGCAAGACGTTCGAACTGGTCGGGGGCCCGGCCGCGATGAAGGCGCCGGCGATGGCGACAACGGTTTAAAGGATCCATGGGAGGTCATGGAGTATGGCGATGAGTCGAGAGGATGTGTTTTCAAAGGTCAAGGAAGTCCTGGTCGACGCCCTGGGCGTGGACGAAGATGAAATCAAGGAAGAGGCGACGTTGACGGGCGATCTGGGCGCCGAGTCGATCGACTTCCTCGACATCGTCTTTCGTCTGGAGAAGACCTTCGCGATCAAGATTCCGCGCGGCGAACTCTTCCCGGATGACATTTTGAACAACCCCGAGTACGTCGAAGCCGGCAAGATGACCGCAAAAGGGCTGGACACGCTCAAGAAGTCCATGCCGCACGCCGATTTCACGGAGTTCCAGAAAGACCCCGACGTGGCCAAGATGCCCAACCTGTTCACCGTCAAGACGATCGTGAACTACGTCACGACCAAGATGGCCTGATCGACCGCATGCGCTGGATCTGGATCGACAAGTTCACCGAGTTTGAGTCCGGCAGACGGGCGACGGCCATTAAGAACGTTTCCCTCGCCGAAGAGCATCTCCACGACCATTTTCCGGCCTACCCGGTCATGCCGGCGAGTCTGATCGTCGAGGGCATGGCCCAGACGGCGGGGATCCTGGTCGGTGAAGCGAGAGACTTCAAGGAAAAGGTCATCCTCGCCAAGGTTAAACGCGCCCGCTTTGAGGCCGAAGTCCGACCCGGCCAGCAGCTGCGCTACGAAGCCCGGATCGAACAGGTCTCTCCGGAAGCAGCGAGCACGACGGGAACGGTCTTCGCGGACGGAGAAAAACTCGGCGAGATCGACATTGTCTTCTCGCATATCGACAACAATCTCAGCGGCCTGTCCTTCCCCGAGGAGAACTTTGTCTTCACGGAGGATTTCAAGTCGCTGTTACGAACCTACAACGTGTCTCGCGGATAGTAAGCAAAGCCGGATTGCATTCGATCAGCTACTAAACAGGCAAGAAGCCGCATGACCAAGCATCGCGTTGTCATCACGGGCCTCGGCGTCGCTTCCCCCCTGGGGATCGGCGCTGCGGAGACCTTCGAGGGCCTCGTCGAAAAGCGCTGCGGAATTGATCGCATCGCCGCATTCGACGCCTCCCGCTTCTCTTCACAGATTGCCGGCGAAGTCCGCGGCGCCGAAGTGAAGGATTGCGTCCCCAAGGGATATCGCAAAGCGACCAAGGTGATGGCCCGCGACATTGAGCTGGCCGTCGTCGCCGCTTACCACGCGGTCAAGGATGCCGGCCTCGCCACCAAGTGCCTCGTGGAGCGCGGCGAAGCACCCGCCGTAAACGTTGACTCCACGCGATTCGGCGCCAACATCGGCGCCGGCCTCATCTGTGCGGACCTCAGCGAATTGGCCGGCGCGCTGGCCACTGCTGCCGAAAAGCCCGATGCGCCGTTCGATCGCGGGTTCTCGCTTCGCAAGTGGGGCTCTGAGGGGATGACCAATCTCACCCCCCTGTGGCTGCTCAAGTTTCTTCCGAACATGCTCGCCCGCCACGTGACCATCGTTCACGACTGCCAGGCACCGTCGAACACCATCACCTGCGGAGAAGCCAGCAGCCATCTGGCCGTCGGAGAGGCCTTCCGGACCATCGAGCGCGGCGCGGCCGATATCTGCATCTGCGGCGGCGCCGAAAGCAAGATCAACCCGATGGGCCTCATGCGCCAGTCCCTGCTCGATCGGCTCGTCACTGATGCCAACGACCGCCCGCAAACCGCCTGCCGACCCTTTGATGCGGCCCGCTCAGGCACGGTCATCAGTGAAGGCGGCGGTCTGCTCATTCTCGAAGAGCTGGAGCGTGCGAAGCAGCGCGGCGCGAAAATTTACGCCGAAATCGTCGGCTTCGGCGCTTCCGTCAATGCACGCCACTGGCTCGATCCGCAGAGCGACGGCCGAGCGATGGCCCTCGCCATACAAAAAGCGGTCAGCGATGCCGGAATCCGCACCGCCGATGTCCAGATGATCAACGCCTTCGGGGTCGGCACCGTCGCGCACGACGCCTCCGAAGCCGCTGCGCTGCGGACCGCCTTCGGTGATTCGTCGGGCATCCCTGTTCTTGCGACACGCGGCGCGCTGGGCAACAACGGCGCGGGCAGCGGTGCCATCGATCTGGCCATGACCGCCCTCGCCATGCAGCGGGGCGTCATTCCTCCGTCGCTCAACACCGATCGAGTCGATCCCGCCTGCGGTATCAACGTCGTCCGCGGCGATCCGATCGACTGCCGCGCCGAGTATGCGGTCAGTCTGGCCAGTGCCATGTCCGGCGGTCAGACGGCCGCACTCGTCCTTCGGAGGTACCACGCATGACACGGCGCGTCGTCATTACCGGCATGGGCTGGATCACTCCGCTCGGGCACGATATCGAATCCGCCTGGAAGCGCATTCTCAACGGCGAGAGCGGCATCGCGCCGACCACGATTTTTGACGCCGGCACCTTCCCGACGCAGTTTTCATCCGAGGTCAAGGGATTCGACCTGCGAAAGTTCCTCGGAGATACATTCGAACAGCACAAGGATGTCAGCCGTCAGGCCGGTTTCGCCCTGGCTGCCGCGCGGCTCGCATGGGCCGACGGTGCGATGGACAAGGCCGCGAAGCTCGACAAGACTCGCATCGGCGTCTACCTCGGTGGCGGCGAGGGTCCCATGGACTTCGACAACTTTACTGCCGCGGCTGTCGACGGCTGGAACTATGCCGAAAACAAGCTCGACACCCAGCGATGGGCCGATGTGGCCTATCAGCGCCTCCAGCGCATCGTCGAAGCCGAGCAGGATCCCAACATGGCCGCGGCTCACATCGCCGCCCTGTTTGGCGTTGAAGGTCCGAACTTTAATACCCTCACGGCCTGCGCCGCGAGTACCCAGGCCATCGGCGAGGCGACGAACATGATCCGCCGGGGCGACGCCGACGCGATGATCTCCGGCGGTTGCCACTCAATGATCCACCCCTTTGGCGTCACCGGCTTCAACCGCCTGACTGCCCTTTCCACCCGAAACGACTCCTGCATCACCGCCTCCCGTCCCTTCGATCGCACGCGCGACGGCTTCGTCCTCGGCGAAGGCGCAGGCATGCTCATCCTCGAGGAACTGTCACACGCCAAGGCACGAGGCGCTCGCATTTATGCGGAGATCAAGGGCTACGGCTCGACAGCCGACGCCTTCCGGATCACGGATATTCACGAAGACGGCCGGGGCGCCATCGCTGCCATGCGGCTCGCCATCGCCGATGCCGGTCTCAGCCCAACCGACATCGACTACATCTCCGCGCACGGCACCGGCACCGAGGAAAACGACAAGATCGAAACCAAAGCCATCAAAGGGGTCTTCGGCGACCGTGCGAAGCAGGTCCCCGTCAGCAGCGTCAAGAGCATGCTCGGCCACCTGATTGCCGCTGCCGGCGCCTGCGAGTTGATCACCTGCATCCTCGCCATTCGCGATCAGGTCTTGCCGCCGACGATCAATTACAGCACGCCGGATCCGAACTGCGACCTCGACTACGTGCCCAACGAACCACGCAGAACGAAGGTGCGCACCTGCCTGTCAAACTCCTTCGGCTTCGGCGGCCAGAATGACACACTGGTCGTCACCGCCTACGCGGACTAACCCCCCCTGCTCAGTCGCCTTTGGGACCCTTTGCTGCGAGGATGCGCTCGATCTCTTCGGCACCCAGTCCGCGCTCTGCAAGAGATCGTTTCAGTGCGTTGTCCGATCGGGTCTTGTTAATGCGGAACCACGCCCATGCAACGCTTCCGACAATCGGCACGAGCATGGACATGATGATGGCGATGGTCTGGGGTTCAAACACGCGGTTCCAGTCGGTATCTGCAAGCATCATTTTGACCACTCCTCTCGCTGCGCGGCGCTCGTGCAGAGGACCGTACCCGGCTCGACCGCTGCTGACTCGGTATTGTCAACAGCAGGTCAGATATTTGCACGTCCTGCCGCCCGCGCTGCCCCGAAACGACAGAATTGCCGGTTACGACTGAAACCGTCCGGCAGGTTGCACAAGACGCCGTTCGATTCAACGTCTGTGGCGTATACCTGAGCAGCAGCCGGGCATTCAGAAATGAAGCTGCCGGCCCTCCATGCCGCCGTGAATTGGGAGGATCGCGCCGCTGATATGGCCGGCGAGCACGGTCGAGGAGAGGAATACAATGGCCCGGGCAACATCCTCCGGCGTGGCGATCTTTCGCAAGGGTGTTGTGGCCAGCGCACGATCGATCGCCGCCGGGTCACACTCTACCTGGTGCGCCATGGGAGTATCCGTCCAGCCGGGGCAGACACAGTTGACCCGGCCGCGCGGGGCGAGACGGATGATTTCGTTCTTGAGGGATCGCGTCAGGCCGTAGACGAGCGCGGCCTTTGCGGCGGCGTAGTCGGCATGATCGGCCTCGCCGAAGAGCGCGGCGGTGGAGCCGACGAGGACGATGGAAGCATCCTCGCGCGGGACGGCCGCAAGATGTCGCAGGTAGGCGCGGCAGGTGAGGAAGGCGCTCGTCAGGTCGGCGTCGAGCGTTTCGCGCCACTGGGTGAGGGACATTTTGTGAATGGGCGTGGTGGAGGAGTTCCAGATTCCAGCGTTCACGACGAGGCAGTCGATACGGCCGTAGATTCGGACGGCCTCGGCAAACAATGTTTCAACCTGATCCTCGTCGCGGAGATCGGCATGCAGGGCGACGGCCGATGGTGGGTGCTCATCAGCTCCCTTGCGCGGAGCGGCTTTGTTCAATTCGTCGACAAGCTGCCGCGCGGCGTCGACGTTGCGAAAGCCGTGCAGCACGACGCGGGCCCCCTCGGCCGCAAAGACCCAGGCGGCGGCCGAGCCGATGCCGCCGGACGCACCGGTGATGAGGACGGTTTGATTCTTCAGCTGCGCGTCCATGTCGAGCAGGTTACCATGTGATCCGTTGAAGCGTTTAGCTTTATTCTAATCGCGGGGCGACGCTTTGAAGATGCCCGCAGTGCAGCGAACTCGGCCACGCGCGACCATGCGCGCTGGATGGAGCCCGGGAAGATGGGTGAGTAGGAGTGGTAATTCCGAGCCCACGGAGTCGTAAGGCAGGACGATGTCGCCACGGCGAAACCATGCCAGTTACTTCTTGTCTCGCATCACGAGTTGTTTAAGATCGTTCAGATCCTTCTCTCGACCGGCAGCGCGCTTGTTGGCGAGGAGATCGTCACGCGCGATCACATTGACCGGCAGGCCGTCGACTACGATCTCAATGCGGCGGGAGTAACACTGGTGAAACTCCACACCGCTGATCTGATTGATGATTTCGATTCGGACCGGCGGCACACCCATGCGCACAACATTACCCGGCGTGAGAAATACCTCTGCCGTCGCACCCGCAGCGCCGAAGCCAAACTTCGACAGCACATTCATCAGTTTGGAGGCATTTTCTGGGAAGATGGCGACCCATACGTCCAAGTCGCCCGTCGGCCGGGGGTACCCGTGAAAGCTGACGGCGTAGCCGCCGACAACGAGGTATTCAATCTTCTCCGAGTTTAGCAACGCTAAGAACTCTTTGAAGTCTTGCGGTAGCGGCATCTCCATAGGCCATCCGTCGTAAGTATTCCAGGGCCCGCAGTCGCTCTTCGGGCGACTTCGTCTGCCAGTAGGCGCCGTCGTCGTCCTGCTCGTCGAGCGAAACGACTGAGAACGCCGAACGGTCGATGCGGTACCCGTCGTGATGATCCTTCATTTACGCACCTGGTATATTATACCACAATCGAAGTGCCTGTAGTAGAGGTTGGGGCCAGTCATTGCGTTGACACGGTCATCGCTCAACGCATGTCAATGCCCCGCATCGTCAAAGGCAAGCGGCAAACCACTTCGTGGCCGCAAACTTCTATCCGCAATCCAATATCCAAAGTTAATCCAGCCACTTGCTCCGCTGCTTCAGCTTCTGCGGCACGTAGCTTTCCGTCACGAAGCTGATGCTCTTCGTCAGCAGCGACTCGACTTCCATCTTGAAGCCGTGCTTGAGCATCAAAGCCACTTCCTTCTCCCACTCTTTCTTGCCCTTGAACCAGGGGTATTCCATGATCTGCTTCGCCCGCTTGATATCCTTGTCGTCCACCGCGATCTTCACATCGTCGGACAGCTCGTATTCCTCATAGTCGTGACTGCGGACGCCGATGAACTTGGCGTCGGGCACGGCCATGCGTTCGCTCTCGAAGGCGAGGTTGATCGAGCCCTGTTTGATAACGCTGTAGATGTAAAAGCCCCACGGGTCGTTATCCAGCAGGCAAATCACCGGCAGCTTAAGCTCGTTGTGCATGCGATAGAGCAGCCGCCGAACGCCGCGCGGGGGCTGGCCACCGCCGTGGGTCAGGATGCAGTTGTGCTTCTGCCAGAACTTGTCCTCGTTGAAGCGGTTCCAGACGGTGCCTTTTTCGACGTGGAGGATGAACTTCGCCTCGCACTTCTTGAACTGCATCACGTCCGGCTCGACGATCGACGGGATGGAAAAGCCACCGGCCCCCATGCGACGCAGGTCGATTTCGTCGCCGCGGCTGACAATCGTGAGATTGCCGGCGATGCTGCCGCGATTGTCGGCAAAGACGTGCAGCTCCTCGCGAAGCGATTCCAACGCGACTTCGAGGTCCTCGATGATCGGGTCGCTCTCGGCCTGATCATTAAAAGTCTTCTCGCTCGTGCCGGGGATGGTGTGCTTGGTCAGGTAGTAAAGCCCGCGGATGCTCACCGTCTTGTCTTCGTCGATGAGCTTCTTGCAGCCGCTGGCAATAAGCACGGTCTGCATAAAGTTCTTCGCCTGACCGAGGTTGAAGAAGGACCGTGTCTGCCGTCGGTCGCCCATCTCGATGATGCGTTTTTGTTTGTTGTACTTGGCGTTTGACAACGAGCGTATGGGGATGTCAATGGCCGGGTCGCGCTTCTTCGACGCCGCCAATTCGACAGCTTCGGCGAGGCCGATGATCTTTGAGGCCGTCGCGCTGCCTTTCTTAGCGCGAGTGGACGATGAGCCGGTAACCGATTTGCGTTTTGACTTTGTCTTCGCCATCCGTGGTCCTCACTGGAAGTAGTTTTATATAACTTCGGGTAGACACCTGCAGCTATAACATCGTATGATATATGCCTGACCGAAGGACGCCATCATGAAGTCGTATCAGTTTACAGTCGTCAAGGAACGAGATGAGGACGGGCGCTCTCTCGTGATCTGCCCCGCGTTACCGGGTTGCTACACCGAGGGCGAATCGCAAGATGAGGCGATGTCGTTGATCGAAGACGCAATCCGCCTGCATCTCGAGAGCCGACTGAACCGAGGTGAGCCGATCTATCAGGAGGTAGGGATTTCACAGGTCAAGATCGCTGTATGAGCGAACGGCTACCTACGCTGTCAGCACGTCAGATTATCAAGGTACTTGAGTAACACGGGTTTGTCTGTGTACGCCAGAGTGGGAGTCATGCCATTTTCCGCCACGCAGACGGCAGGGAAACGACGGTGCCTGTGCATGGGTAGCGGGATCTTGGCCGTGGGCTGCTCCGCCAGATAATGCGCGATGCCAACCTGACTGCCGACGACTTGCGAAGCGTGTAGTGCGAGGTGTATCGGCTGATGTGTGAGGATCAAGAAACAACCCAACTTTATGTGACCGACACGCCTTCGGTCTTGGTCCTTTCAGCGAACAGTTCCGACAGCTTGCCTGTCATCGGGCCGGGCTCGCCGTTACCGATGATGCGACCGTCGACCTTGATGACCGGGGCCAGCTCGCCCATCGTGCCGGTGCAGAAACATTCGTCGGCGCGATAGACCTCCGTCAGGGTGATGTCCCGGACATCATGCGGGATGCCGTTCGACATGCAGAGTTCGAGGACGGTCGCGCGGGTGATTCCCTCGGGACATGCCACGGTTCGACTCGTCTGCACCGTACCGCCATCGACGATAAAAAGATGCGTCGCGTTCGTCTCAGCAACAAATCCTCGGGTATCAAGCATGATCGCATCGTCGGCGCCGGCGGTGTTGGCCTCGATCTTCGCTAGGATCGACTGGATCAGGTTGCAGTGGTGAATCTTCGGATCGAGACAGTCCGGCGGAAACCGTCGCACGCTGCTGGTGACAAGCGAAATACCGCACTTGTCATAAACGGGCGGTTTGTGCTCCGCGAGGACGATCAGTGTAGGCCCGCTGGTGTTCAGCCGCGGATCCATGCCGCTGGTCATCTTGACGCCGCGCGTCAGCGTCAGGCGGATATGTACGCCGTCGGTCATGTGGTTAGCGGTGAGCGTCTTCTTGATTTCACCGATGATTTCGTCGTCGGTGGGGATCTTCTCAAATGCCAGCGCCTTGGCGGAGCTACGCAAGCGCGCGAGGTGCTCTGTCAGCTTGAAGATGCGCCCCTTGTACAGTCGCAGACCTTCCCAGACCGCATCACCTCCCTGCACGACTGAGTCGAATGGACTCACGCCGGCCTCGTCGCGATGGAAGAGCTTGCCGTTGATGTTGACGATCAGGCCCTTGTTTTGCGGGTTGAATTTTTGTTGCACGTAATGCTCCCCGGTGACGGGCGGCCGGTCCATCGTCACCCACAAAGGGCGACGCTTCGGTTGGGGCGTGGATCGATCATCAGCCGAGCCGTCGCGCGTGGAGGACATCATAATGGCGAAGGCAATCGTTGAGCACGCCTTCGAACTCCGGCGGGACGATTTCGTTTTTGGGTCGATACGGCTCGAAACCTGTCGACCTTTCCACGGCGGCGTACCAGTGCGGGGCCCAGATACCGTCTGTCTCGCGTCGGCCCGGCGGCCAGGTGAGCATGGCCTCGGTGAACTTGACCTCCAGCGCTTCGCACAGCAGCCGCAGCAGCCGCGGCGGGTCAGTAAGTACATCGCGAGAGTCAATCACCGGCGGTTCGCGGCCGGTCTCGCGACGGATGAGTTCGAGGATTTCGACCTGTTGCGATAGGCCGGTGTCTTCCACGCGCGGGCACGGAATCACCTTGATCAGTGAGGTGAGCATCTCGGCCGGATGACGGATCAGCAGGAAATGCCGCAAGCCGGCCAGCCATCCGCGGTCGATCTCGGGCAACAGGTGATGGGCCATGTGATTCTGGAAGAAGATTCGCCTGCCCTGTGGAATGGGGCCGGAGAGCCAGTTAACAACCCTGCGCCAGTCCGTTTCATGGTGCGCGAGGATTTCATCGCGACCGGGATGCGACAGGCCGGTCTTGAGAAGGTAGTACGCGTAGAGCGGCTCATCGCAGACGAAAGTATCCGGCCGATTTCCCCACGCGCGCAGCATGGCTGTGGAGATGTTTCGCGGACCGGACCACATGGCGATGCGTAACTCGTTGCCCATAGGGTGTGATCTCAGTTTCGAAGCACCGGCGAGTCAACTCGACGCGAGTCGATGTGCGCATGGCGTTACTCAGCCGCCCTTATCCGCCGCCAGCGCTCGCTTTGTCGCCTTGATCGCCGCCTCGGCAGGCAGGATAAAGACCTCCATCGTATCGATCAGCCCATCCGGATCGCTGTCGTGATCTTCCGCATCCGGCATCTGCGTCACAAAGACACCGACGATCTCCCCGCGCACGTTGAACACCGGCAGGCCCGCCTCACCATCCAAGCCGCTGCCGGGAGCCAGTAGCTCACGCGGCTTGTGGAGGATGCCGGCAAGCCGCCCCTCATGCACGACCGCGGCACGATCGAAAAACTTGTCCAGCCGGACGATCGTCAGGAGGCGCTCACCGGGACGGGACCGGGCAGCGCGCTCGAAGTCGACGGAAGGAAACTTCTTGCCATCAGCGTTATTGATCCTCAGCCAGACGAGGTCCAGCTCCTTGTCTTGTGCCACAATCCTGGCATCCAGTTCTTCACTGGCATCATCCAGCAGCACCCGCGTGCGCGTGGCCAACGAGCGCATACCGAGGGCCTCAAAAAACCGCGACCCGGCCATCGACATGTTGGAACAGAGTACAAGCCCCGAAGGGTCGATGATCACACCCGTGCTCTCCATCTCCTCCTCGTCGACACCCCCGTCGTATTCCGTCTTGAGGACGTATTTGATGGTCACGATCGCGCGGGCCTGGCGTTCCAGCAGCCGCTCGTACTCGTTCGGCGCGTCCTCCTTCGCGGTTTCGCCCGCGACGGCAATAGGTGCCGCCAAATGCGCCGTCAGCAACGCACAACAGATCATCCAACGTGGCATCGTGCCGTACTCCTCGGTAATTCGCAGATCCGCCGCCGAATCCCGCAGGCCGGATCACACTCGTCTGTTTACCTGCCGCCGATTATACTGACCGCCGCTTCAGCCGTCTGGCACGGCGCTTGCCGCATTACCAGGCGTCGCTTCAAGCGAGGAAGAACCCTTCACCGACGGTACGCACGGTGTAATGGACAACACATCCGGAGACACACGCCATGATGAAACTACGACTCTTCACACCCGGTCCCACGATGGTCAGTCCCGACGCCCTGCTGGAGATGGCCTACCCGTTGGATCACCATCGCACCAGCGGCTTCAAAGAGATGTTCAAGGAATGCACCGAGCTGCTCTCCTACGTCTATCAGACGAAGGCCCAGCCGCTCATCCTCACCGGCAGCGGCTCGGCAGCGATGGAGGGGGCCATCCTCGGCTGCTGCAAGAAGGACGCCAAGACGCTCGTCTGCCACAGCGGCAAGTTCGGCGAGCGCTGGCAGAAGATCCTCAAGCGCTTCGGCCTGCCGCACGTCGAATACAAGCTCGAGTACGGCCACGGCTTTCGCGCCGAGGGCGTGCACGACATGCTCAAGAAGAACCCCGACGTGAAAGCGGTCATCTTCGTCCACAGCGAGACGAGCACCTGCGCCCTCAGCGATGCGCAGGGAATCGCCAAGGTCTGTCGCGATCACGGCGCGCTGTCACTCTGCGACGGCATCACCTCGATCGGCACGATCCCGTTCAAAATGGATGACTGGGGCATCGACGTGGCGGTGACCGGCTCGCAGAAGGCGCTGATGCTCCCGCCGGGGCTGGCATTCGCCGCGGTGAGCGATCGGGCCTGGGAGGTCATCGAGTCGCACGACGCGCCGGCCTTCTACAACGACCTGAAGGCCTATCGCAAGAGCCAGAAGGACAATGACGTGCCGTGGACGCCGAACAACCAACTGGTCAAAGGCCTGCGCTACACCCTGCAGCAGATCAAGGCCGAGGGTATCGAAAACGTCTGGGCGCGGTCGGCGCGGCTGGCGAAGGCCACGCGTGCCGCGGCGAAGGCACTGGGCCTGTCCATCTACGCCGCCGACCCGGTCGACAGTGTGACTGGCATAAACATCCCCGCCGGCGTGGAGGACGACAAGTGGCGAAAGACGATGCGCGCGAAGTACGGCATCCACGTCGCCGCCGGCCAGGGCGAACTCAAGGGCAAGATGATTCGGCTCAACCACATGGGCTACGTGGACGAAGTGGACACCGTCGGCGCAATCGCCGCGATGGAATGGACGCTCGCGGAGCAGGGCTACAAGTTCGACCTTGGCGCCGGCGTGACAGCGTTTGTGAAGGCACTGGCTACATCGTCGAATGCGTGAGAATCGCGATGTAATTCCGTTAAGTTAAGAGAGATTCAAGATCCATCGACTAGATGCGAAAGCAGTTGTATGTCCGGCAAATCAGCCCTCCTATCATCCTTGCTCCCCTACGCGGGCATGGTGCTCTCACAGGTCTTCTGCTGAGGCCATCCCCTCGCGGCGCTCGGTCCGGGCGCCATCTTCGTGGGAGTGCCGCTGGCCCTGTTCGGCTCAATCGGCGCCATCCGCGCTCGCAGAGATGAATCCCTCGCATGGCTGGCCCTCGGTCTGGTGACCATCGCCGTCATGATCATTCTCTGGATGACCTTCGGCAGCATAGGCGCATCTTGAAAACGCCGTGGCCTGATCTCACGCCACCCCCATGCACCAGCAGCAATCCGCCCCTACTCGGTTGCGCTTTGCACCGTCGAAAACGGTGCCTGCGTCAGCACCTGCGCCGCCATCGTCAGATACGGCGGGTACAAGGTCTGGATCGCCGCGCGAAAGCGCTCCGGATCGATCTGCTTGATAATTCCCGCGACCGGCAGAAAGTCCTCCTTGCTCACCACTGTCTCGTCGGAGAGCAGCGATCGCGCGGCAAAATGAAAACCCGACGACCCATCCATCGTCACCCGGAGGATCGACCATTTCTCAATGGAGGCAAACTGGCGATAGACACTGACACGAAAACGCGCCCGCAGGGCTGCATCGGCGCCGACTTCACGGATCAGTTCCTTTTCCACATCCTCGACGCTGCGGCCGTCCTTCGCCCCGAGGATAACGTCAAAACCCTCCGCCGGCTCGATCACCAGCAGTCGAGGAACGCCCACGTCCGTCCCCGCGACATTGAAGGCATGACCCAGGTCGGTATGCCCCGGCTCCCCCAGCGTCAGCTTCTGATAGGCGGCCGCCGATCGAATCTTCTCCTGTGAGACCAGTTCCAGACCTTCTGCACGGAGCTGCGCCTCAAAATGCCGAAACATTTCGTTCGGCAGTTCCTTGCGAAGCTCCTCATCAAGCTGGATGCGGATTCGCCCCGCACCGGCCAGCGATGTCACTAGGCCGATGGGAATGAACTCATGAATCACGACCCCCGGCTGATGATCGGCGAGGGACTCAAGCTTCTCCGTCACATACTCCACGGCGAATTCGAGGAGCACCACCTTGCGATAGCCGGTCGGAGGAACCTTCGCCGTATCCTGCCCCCAGTATGTGCCCGACGCGGCCTTCATCTTGGCCGTATCCTGCAAGCCCGCCTCGCTCAACCGGGCGGCCGGCTCATGACAGCCCGCTGCCAGACAGAGAAACCCGATCCAAATCCGCGTGCATTTCAAACTTGTTCTGTTCATTCAATTCTCTCAGGGTTAACCGGGCCGCCCGCACCGTGCGGACATTCGGCATTCATCATAGCATCGTCATATCCACCCGGCTTGTGGTGTCGTGTCGTTTGACACCGAAGTCCGTCCTCGCGGCCTCGCCACGCAACAATTCGACTCAAAAATACGCCGCCCCCATGGCAATGGCGGGGCTTAAATCGCACCGAGGAAAAACTGGCGCAGGAAAGTGTTGACCGGCAGTGTAAAAGAGGTAAATGCCGTGCGCAGTCCGAAAAGGGCCGACTGCTCCCGACAGGTGCTCAGCTGCGCAGCCGTGCCCATGCACAGTGCCGCAAGCAGAATCCATCTTTGTCGTCGTCTTCGCATCATCCCACTGGCTTCCGCATGTCTGCTGAGCTTCAATGCAGCAATCCGGCGTCCGATCAGCAAGCGTCAATACGGCCGCCACTGATCGAAGATGCCTCCGGTATCCGAAGGCGTGCAATCAGTATAACATCGGTCGAATTACAGCCGGGAATTGAAGCCCGGCCTCAACCGCGGCCTGCGAAAATGGCCACCAAGACCGAATCGACATATATTAACCGCGTATTCACCCATTTCCGGGGCAGCCCATGAACCCGTTTCCCTGTGACTTTTCCAGCGACACCCAGACCCGCCCCTCACAGGCCATGCGCGAGGCCATGGCCCGCGCCGAAGTCGGCGACGAGCAGAAACGCGAAGACCCCACCGTCAACCGCCTGCAGGAAATGGTCGCCGACCTGACCGGCAAGCAGGCCGCGCTCTTCCTCCCCACCGGCACCATGTGCAATCTGATCGCCCACGCCATCCACTGCCGCCCGGGCGACGAAATCATCGCCGAAGCCAGCACGCACCCGGTCCACTTCGAGGGCGGCGGTCCGGCAGTCCACAGTCGCGCATCGCTGAGATTGATCGACACCGCAACCGGTATCTTCACCGCGGCGCAGGTCGAGGCGGCGATCCGACCGGATGACCCGCACTTTCCGAAAACGCGACTGGTCTGCGTCGAGAACACGCACAATCTGAAGGGCGGTCGCGTCTGGCCGCTGGATGCCGTCCGCGATGTGGCCGCGTGCGCACGGAAACACGGACTGCTGCTCCACCTCGATGGCGCACGGTTGCTCAACGCCGTGGTCGCCTCCGGCGTCGCAGCGAGTGCATACTGCGAGCCGTTCGACTCCTGCTGGATCGACCTCTCAAAGGGCCTGGGCTGTCCCGTCGGTGCCGTGCTGGCCGGCAACCGGGAGTTCATCGCTCAGGCCTGGCGTTACAAACACCTCTTCGGCGGCGCTATGCGCCAGGCAGGCATCATCGCCGCGGCGGGCGTCTATGCACTGGAACACAACGTCGAGCGCCTCGCCGAAGACCATGCCAAAGCGAAGGCGCTGGCGCATGGCCTCGCGGAGATCAAAGGCATCGCGGTCGATCTCGATGCCGTAGAGACGAACATCGTCGTCTTCGACATCGCCGGTACATGTGTCCCGCGGGCCGAGTTTCTGCAACGCCTTGCGAAGCAAGGCGTTCGCTTCAGCGGCCTCATGAAACCCACGCAACTCCGCGCCGTCACCCATCTCGACATCCAGCCCGACGGCGTGGATCGCGCACTGGCGGCGGTACGCGCATTGTTTGAGTGATCTTCTGCTTACGCCCAAACGCGTGGTGAGCGACGAGCTTGAGCAGCTTAAACGACATGCTCAAGCAGGGTTACGACGCGATCAGGACGATGTGACTCCAGGATTCAGCGCCACAGGAGCGAGACAGTAATTCGATAATCTCTCGATTTTGGTTGCGATCTGTCAGAGGCATCGGTACTTTAAGCTCGCAACCGAGTTGTAGCGCTCGATGTGGCCTGTCAAGAAATGTGGCAAGGAGGCCACTCAACTTCTGCATAAGCTTGTAGCCAAAACCTAATCTGAACCTGCGAACCGGAGGTCGTATGAAAATCTCCTTGATCGCAACCTACACCCATCCCGTCGCGCTCGGGCTTCGTTATGTCTCCAGTTATCTGAAAGCGGCGGGGCACGAAGTGGAAATGATCTTCATGAGTTCCAGGCGGGACACGGCAAAGGCCGATTTTCCCCAACCGGTACTCGACGATCTCATCAGCCGTCTCCGCGACCGCGAGCTGATCGGCATGGCCCTGATGACCAACACGTTTAACCGCGCCTGTGTGCTCGTCGAGTTCATACGGCGCGCTGGCCTCAAAGCCCCGATCATCTGGGGAGGCACGCACCCAACCGTCGCCCCGGAAGAGTCGCTGCCCATCGCAGATGTCATCTGCGTCGGTGAAGGCGAGGAGCCCATGCTGCAACTCGTCGAACACATGGAGGCCGGCAAAGACCCGACTTCGCTCGGCAGTCTCGGCTTCCGCGCTGGCGGACCGTTCGGTAATCGACACAACATTCGCAACGAAGTTCGTCCGCTCGAACAGGAACTGGACGACTACCCGTTTCCCGACTACGAATTGGACACCCACTGGGTCGCCGGGAAGAATGGCCTCGAGCCGGCGCGACCGGAAAACCTCCGCGGCACGCTCCATCGCCTGCGCATTGAGACGACGCGCGGCTGCCCGTATCCTTGCACCTTCTGCAACAACGCAGCCCTGCTGAAAACCTACCGAGGCAAGGGCGCCTGGGTCCGAAAGCGCAGTGCGGATAACGTCATCGATGAAATTAACCTCGCTCGGGCCTGCTTCCCGACGATCGAAGCAATCAATATTGTCGACGATTTGTTCTTCGTCCGCAGCGAGGAAGACATCGACGAATTCGCCATCAAATACAAGCTGAAGGTCAACATCCCGCTCGAACTTGATGCCTTCCCGAACACCATCTCCGAACAGAAGGTCAAGTCGCTCCTGCGCGTCCCGATCAACCTGATCAGCATGGGTATCCAGAGCGGCTCCGAGCACACCCTCAAGAATATCTACAAGCGCCCGACGCCGCTAGAAAAAGTCATCGAGGGAATCAACATATTCTCGAAAAACCGCATCCGCGCCGAGTATCACTACATCGTTAACAACCCCTTCGAGGAGGATGAGAACCGCATCGAGACGATTCGCTTCGCTGCTACACACCATCGCGGCCCGGCCATCCTGCGTGTCTTCCCGCTACAATTTTACCCGGGTACCCCGCTATACGATCAGGCCCGCGCGGCAGGGATCATCGGCGACCGTCACGAAAGTGCTTACCAATACACCTACACCGGCAAGACGCACATTCTCGGTTCGGAATATCTTGACGTCTGGCTGCGCATCGTGCTGAATCTGCGAAACATAGGCGTGCCTTCTTGGTCGGTCCATCGCCTGGTGGATGTGGCGATCAACCCGTTCGTGCGAAAACTGCTCGACCGAAAATGGTTCGTGCCGGTCTCATATGGCTTCTATCGGGTTGGCCGCACGATCGCGAAAAACTTCATCTATCAGCCGTTCATACGGCCCTTCAAATATCTGCGTCGAAAGCCGCGTTACGAGGAACTCCACCCAGAGGACGAGGTCACGCTACCGCGCAACAACATGCGCGAAGAGAAGAAGATTCGCGATCATTCGACGCGCCACGACCACGCCGCCGCTCCGCTTGCCCGCTGGCAGGTGCCGAACATGAACCTTCACGCCGTGCGCAAACGCCGGGCCCTACAAAAGGCCGGCGGCAACTCCGGCATCCCCGCCGGAGTCGGCCGCATGCCGCTGCCGGTGATGTCAGAAGATTATTGAAGAACTCTTTGCATTGGCGCGCACGATCCTGCGATGCACACTGTCTTGGACAGGCACGGCATCTGCGCCCGTTGCAGCAGCAGAAGCACCTAGCCCTGCATGATCCAACGCTTGCGATCCGTTTTTCCCGACTACAACCCTCTTATACAAAAAGCTTAAAATCCGCTAGAATCTGTCGCCTGATAGGTTTACAGAGGTTCGGACTTGGATCACGCACTGCTCAATCTCGCCCGCCGGCGCGTCGTCGTCATCGACGGTGCCATGGGCACCAGTATCTTCTCGCGCGAGCTTTCCATCGACGGCGACTATCGTGGGTGTGAAAATTGTACGGATATCATCACCGACACGCGCCCAGAGGTCATCGAGGACATCCACGCATCCTTCCTTCGGGTCGGCTGCGACTGCATCGAGACCAACACCTTCGGCGCCAACAAGATCGTTCTCGCGGAGTTCGGTCTTGCCGATCAGACCTACACGCTGAACAAGAAATCTGCGGAGATTGCCCGGCGGGCGGCAGACAGGTTCTCCACGGCCGAGTCGCCTCGCTTCGTCCTCGGCTCCATGGGGCCGGGCACACGGTTGCCGACCCTGGGACATACGACCTTCGACATCCTCGAAGACAGCTATGCCGAACAGGCCCGCGGTCTGCTCGACGGCGGCGCGGATGCGCTCATCATCGAGACCTGTCAGGACCTCCTCCAGGCCAAGTCGGCCATCTGCGGGGCCACGCTGGCGATGCACGAGAAAAATCGCCAGGTGCCGCTCTTTGTCTCTGTCACCATTGAAGTCACCGGCACGATGCTCGTCGGCACGGAGATCGGCGCCGCGCTCACCGCCCTGGAGGCATACCCGCAGATCGCCGTCATCGGGCTCAACTGCGCGACCGGCCCGCAGGAGATGTCCGAGCACATACGCTTCCTCGGTCGCCATTCGTCGCGGCTGATGAGCGTCGTGCCAAATGCCGGCCTGCCGCAGCTCGTCGACGGCCGTACGCACTACGCCCTGACGCCGGCGGAACTGGCCCGCTGGCTCAAAGAGTTCGTCGTTGCGGACGGCGTCAACTTCGTCGGCGGATGCTGCGGCACGACCCCGGAACACCTTGCGGCGGTCGTCGAAGCCGTGCGCGGCCTGACACCAAAACCGCGCGAGCCCGTTTGGCAGCCGAGCTGCTCCAGCAACTATCAATCCGTGACCCTGCGGCAGGACAACAGCTTCCTGATCGTCGGCGAACGGAGCAATACAAACGGCAGCAAGAAATTCCGCGAGCTGCTCGTCGCGGGCGATATTGACGGCCTCGTTGATATGGGCCGCGAACAGGTCCGCGAGGGCTCGCACGTGCTCGACGTCTGCGTCGATTACGTCGGCCGCAACGGTGTTCCCGACATGGACCAGGTCGTCGCCCGCTACGTCAAGGACGTGACCGTACCGCTTATGCTCGACTCGACCGAGGCGCCGGTCATCGAGGCCGGCCTGAAGCGCGCCGGTGGCAAGTGCATCGTCAACTCGGTCAATCTCGAAGACGGCGAGGAAAAACTGGAGAAGATCTGCCCGCTCCTCCGCAAGTACGGCGCTGCAGTCGTGGCGCTGACCATCGATGAAGACCCGACCGAGGCCATGGCCAAGACTGCCGATCGCAAGGCCCAGATCGCCCGCCGCCTGCACGAACTGCTCACCGGTAAGTACGGCATCCGTGAGGAAGACATCCTTTTCGACTGCCTCACCTTCCCGATCACCACCGGCAACGAGGCCGATCGTCGCCTCGCCGCTGAAACGCTCGACGGCATCGAACGCATCATGCGCGAATTCCCGCGCTGCGGCTCGATCCTCGGTCTCTCAAACGTCAGTTTCGGCCTTGCCCCCGCCGCCCGGGCCGTGCTCAACTCCGTCTTTCTCCACGAGGCCATGCAGCGCGGTCTGACGGCGGCCATCGTACACGCCAGTAAGATCCTCCCGCGTAACCAGATCAGCGACGAACGCTGGGAAGCGGCACTGGACCTCATCTACGACCGTCGCCGCGAGGGATACGACCCCCTCCAGCACTTCATCAAGCTCTTTGGCGAGAAGGAGAAAGTCGGGGAAAAGAAGAAATCCCTCGCCGATCTGCCCATCGAGGAGCGGCTCAGGCAACGGATCATCGACGGCGAACGCATCGGCATCGACGCGGACCTCCGTGAAGCGATGGCGAAATATGCTCCGCTGGAGATCATCAACACTTTCCTGCTCGAAGGCATGAAGGTCGTCGGCGATCTCTTCGGGGCCGGCAAGATGCAGCTCCCATTCGTCCTTTCCAGCGCCGAGACCATGAAAGCCGCCGTCGCCTTCCTCGAGCCGCACATGGAAAAGGTCGAGGGCGACAGCAAGGGCACCATCATTCTCGCCACCGTCAAGGGAGACGTCCACGACATCGGCAAGAACCTGGTGGACATCATTCTCAGCAACAACGGCTTCACCGTACACAACCTCGGCATCAAGCAACCCATCCAGAACGTCATCGAGGCCTACGAAAAACACAACGCGGACGCCGTCGGTCTCTCCGGGCTCCTGGTCAAGTCAACCCTTGTCATGCGCGACGACCTCGAAGTTCTCAACGAGCGCGGCCTCGCCATCCCCGTGATCCTCGGCGGCGCGGCCCTCACTCGCGGCTACGTCGAAAACGACCTGCGGGCGATCTACAAAGGACCGCTTGCCTACGCCGGCGATGCGTTCGATGGGCTGGCCCTGATGCGCCGGCTCTCGGACGGGCTCCCGCTCATTGATGATTCGCGCACCGCGCCGGTCGCCAGACGGATACCTGCACAGGTTCCTGCCGCGCCGGTCGCTATCAAGCGCAGCAAGGTGGCGGTCGATAATCCGATCCCGTCGCCGCCGTTCTGGGGCTCGCGGGTCATCGAGCGGATCGACCTGCAAACGATCATGCCGTACATCAACGAGAAGATGCTTTTCGGCGTGCAATGGCAGTACACGCCCGCCGGCCGCAAAAAGGATGAGTACGACACTTTCATCAAGAACGAAGTTCGGCCCATCCTGCACGAACTGGCTCGCCGCTGCGCGAAGGAGGGCATCCTCAACCCACAGGCCATCTATGGCTACTGGCCCGCGTGCAGTGAAGGCAACGACCTGATCATCTACGAACCACCGTCGAATGGCGCCGGGGGGCAACGGTCAGATGCTGGAGCCGGCGTCTCGCAGGTGTCTGCGCTCCGCGAAATCGTGCGCTTCACTTTTCCGCGCCAGTCCGAACCGCCGCACTGGTGCCTTTCCGACTTCTGGCGGCCCGTTTCTTCCGGTGAGGTGGACGTCGTCGCCTTCTCACTTGTTACTGTCGGACGCCGTGCCAGCGACGTGGCACGAGAATGGTTCAAAGAAAACAGGTTCCGCGACTATCTGCACCTGCACGGTCTGTCGGTCGAGGCCGCTGAAGCCCTTGCCGAGTATCTGCACAAGCAGATCCGCATGGAACTGGGCATCGCAGGAAACGACGCACGCGAGGTACGCCGTCTTTTCCAGCAGGGCTACCAGGGCAGCCGCTACAGCTTCGGCTACCCCGCATGCCCGCTCCTGGAAGATCAGGCCAAGCTCTGGCCGCTGCTCGAGCCGGGCCGCATCGGCGTAACGCTCAGCGAAGAGTTCCAGCTCGACCCCGAGCAATCGACCAGCGCCATCATCGCCCACCATCCCGAGGCCCGGTACTTCAACGTCCGCGGTGCAGTGATCGATGCGCAACTCGCCGCCCGAATCGGAGAGGTATGATCATCCTGTCCGATCGCAGCAGCGGCTCACTTGCCGAAGCTGGCTAATGTCGACCCGTGTAAGTCCGACCATCTCGACCAGGCGATCTGGAGGTCGGAATCGCCGAAAAGAACCCTCGTATCCGCTTTTCCTGCCCGTCAGCCTGACCACCGCCTATGGGGTCTGGCCATTTGCCGATATCTCTCTTATCATCCGGCTGTGTTGAATGGGTCGTGAGGCCACCGACGCGGTCGGCCCGGACGGATCATCGATCGAAACCTCGGAGGAACGAGTGGAACTCCCTCGCCGCAAGCCAGACGACGTGTACATTCCGGACGGCGCCTTCACGGCGATGCTCGAAACCCTGCGGCAGCGCAAGGACGCGCACGACCTCGCCATTGCGATTGTCTATGCGTTCGACTTCCGCACCCGGATGCTCCCCTACTGGTATGCTGACAAACGCATGGCGCCCTGCTCCGTGCGCACGCTTGCGGATTGTCTGAACGCCGCCGGTTTCAAGAACGTCCGCATCATCCTTCAGCAGTGGACCCCCAACTTCAAACCCAGCAAAGCCATACTCGGCGGCAGGCCGCTCGACATCCTCATGGTCTCCGCTATGCAGGTCCATGCCGAGCCGGCATACGACATTGTTCGAGATGCCTGCCGGATGGGCGACCGCCGCCCTCTGATCCTCGCAGGAGGCCCCAAGGCCATCTATGAGCCCGCTGATTACTTCGACCTCGGCCCCGAGCCGGGCATGAGCGCCGACTGCGTCTCAACCGGTGAGGCCTACGTCTTCCTCGAATTGCTGAACGCCATCCTCGAGCACAAGGGCACGAAGGAATCCTGTCTCGAAGCATTCGAGCGCGCCCGCTTCGATGGCTCGCTCGACGAGATTCCCGGCTTGGTGTACCTCTCGCCGGACGCACCGGCCCGCCGTCCTTACGCGATTAACACCGGCGTGCAGCGCCTCCTTCGGGACCTGGACGAAATGCCCATGCCCGACGCGGGCTACCGGCTCATCGAGCCGCCCCATCGCCGCGAGACACTCGCGCCCAGGCCTTGGCCTCCTCACAAGGTCGGCAAGCTATCGATCGTCGCGTCGGTCATTTCCACGCACGGCTGCAAGTTCGCCTGCACCTACTGCCCCATTCCCGCCGTCAATCAGCGCACCTGGCGCCACAAGAGCCCTCAGCGCCTCGCCGCCGAGATCAAGCACATCAGCGAGAACTTCGGCATCCGCGAGTTCTTCAGCACCGATGACAACTTCTTCAACAATCGTCAGACCGTGATCGAGCTGATGACCGCCATGGCCCAGACCACCGTCAACGGCAAACCCATGGGCGACGTCATCCGCTTCTACACCGAAGCCACGGAGTTCGATGTCCACAAGAATCTGGACATCCTGCCGCTTTGTCGCAGGGCAGGCCTGCGCGCCATCTGGTTCGGCATCGAAGACATCACGGCGGAACTCGTTAACAAGGGACAAACCCCCGGTAAAACCACGATCGTTTACGACGCGCTCCGCGGACTGGGCATCGAACCGATGACCATGATGATCCACAACGATGACCAGCCCCTCCGCTCGCCGAACGGTACGCTCAACGGTCTGGTCAACCAGGCCCGCTATATGTTTGACAAAGGCGCCGTCTCGTATCAGTGCACGTATCTCGGCCCCGCCGTGGGCACGGCGGATTTTGAGCCAGCCGCAAAGGAGCGCAAGCTGTACAAGCGTGTCGCCGGAATCCCCATCCCGCAGGCCTTCCAGGACGGCAACCACGTCGCCGCCTCAAAGCATCCGCGCCCGTGGGAGCGGCAGCTCAATGTCCTCCGGGCGTATTCTACCTTCTACAACCCGATCAACTTCGTACGCATCCTCATGAACTGGAGACACGATCCGCTCGCGCCGCGTCGCCTGCTCTTTCAGGTCATTGGTCAGATCGGCATCGCCATCAGTGCCCCGAAGCTGCTCTGGTGGGCCTCCATGCTCAGAAAAGGCCCCATCGAATACTGGGACGGCCTCCAGCCGGCACGCATACCGATGATCGACGTGAACAGCGGCGAACAGATCAACTGGGCCATCGAGCAGTTGCCGGTTCCGGAGGTTGATCAGCTCGTCGCCCGAAGGCAGCGCCGCGAGCCGGATTTGTCACGGACAATGCGGGAATTCAGCTCTCGGCTTGAACCCGTCGCCGGTTGAGGCGTCCGGCGGCTCCGACCCGAAGACTCAGTCGTCCCCATACGGACCATGTCGCAATCCTTCGACCCGCTCCTGATCACCCGCCAAGGCGATCTTGATCGACTGTGCGACACCCTGCGCGCCGAAGGTGCCTTTGCCTTCGACACCGAGTTCGTCGGCGAAGACAGCTACCAGCCCGAAATCTGCCTGCTCCAGATCGCCACCGAAACTTGCCACGCCGTCGCCGATCCGCTCGCCGCCGATCTTGACTGCACCCGCCTCTGGAATCTCGTCGCCGATCCAGCCGTGCGGAAGATCGTTCACGCCGGCGGAGAAGACCTGGCCCAGTGTATGAAACGTGTCGGTCGACCACCGGCAAATATCGTCGACCTCCAGATCGCCGCCGGCTTCGCCGGGCTCGGCTACCCCATTAGTCTCTCGCGCCTGACGAGCGAAACCATAAAGGTCAAGCTGCACAAATCGCAAACCCTCACCGACTGGCGCCGCCGCCCGCTCGGTGAGGAGCAGATTCGCTATGCCGTGGAAGATGTCATCCACCTGCCGGCGATTGATCGTCACCTCGCTCGTCGATTGGAAAAACTCGGCCGCACGCAATGGCTCATCGAGGAATGCCAACAGCTCTGCCGGACCGTCTCCCAATCCAGCAGCGACGCCCGACGCGCCAAGCGCCTCAAAGGCACGGCCACGCTGACGCGCAAGCAACTCGCCGTCGCGCACGCCCTCCTCCAGCAGCGCGATGAACTCGCACAGCGTTACAACCGCCCCGCTCGGGCCATCCTCAAGGACCACCTCCTGGTCGAACTGGCCCGACGTGGCTGGACCGACATCGACCGCATGCGAACGCTTCGAGGCCTGAACATCTCCAACTCAGACCTCAAACGTTTCTCCGAGGCCATCTCCGCCGCTCACCAGTCTCCGCCGGAGAGCTGGCCTGAGCCGCCGCTCGACGAGCCATCCGCCGAAGAAGAGCTCCTGCTCTCCTTCCTCAGCACCATTTTGCGCATCTACTGCGAGCAGCACGACCTGGCCTACTCCCTGCTGGCCACCAAGCAGGATCTCCGCCTGTTTCTCAATTCTGCTCAGGAAGGCCAAACCCCCGAGGCCACGCCGGCACTGCGCAACGGCTGGCGCGCGGGGGCCGTCGGCGACCTGCTGGAACGCGTCCTCACCGGTCGCGCCGCCGTTCGTCTTGTTCGTCAGGGTAAGTCAAGCCGCTTGGTGATTGAGTAACCGACCGGTTATCTTGAATGCATCGGCAAGCGCCGTCAGTCCCGGTCGGAGCGAGCACATGCCCCGTACCATCCTCAGTGTCAACGACGTGGCAGCAAGTCTCCACGTCTCTGCCCGCGAGGTCATCCGCATGGCCGAGCAGAAGATTCTGCCCGCCGAGAAGGTCCGCGGCCAGTGGCAGTTCCGCGCCGGAGATGTCTGGAACTGGATCGAGCAGAACATGGAAACCCTGCCCGAGCGACGCCGGAAAGACCGCCATCCCGTCGCGCCGGCAACCC
Organism: uncultured Planctomycetota bacterium; assembly: GCA_900696465.1. Classification (GTDB taxonomy): domain Bacteria; phylum Planctomycetota; class Phycisphaerae; order UBA1845; family UTPLA1; genus UTPLA1. The sequence goes on along the minus strand of CAADGE010000027.1, from coordinate 241,194 downwards.
AGCTCCTCGCTCCGATCCTCCGAGACTCCGCCATCGCCGTGAATTTGATGGCCAAGACCCGGACCTCCATCCTGCGGGAGTTGTCCCGCCTCGCCGAGGAAGCCGATTCCACGATTGATTCCGCCGCACTTTTTCAGTCGCTTCAGGAACGCGAGGCCCAGTCATCCACTGCCCTTCAGGACGGCGTAGCCATTCCACACCCCAATCGGCCGCTCTACCTCGAGGCACCGGTCATCGCCGCGGCTCGCACCGCCCAGCCGATCGTCTTCGGCCAGCGCGACGGCGGGTTGACCGATCTGTTCTTTCTTATCTGCTGCCCCAGCCAGACTGATCACCTGCTCTTTCTCGGTCGCCTCTGTCGCCTGCTGATTGATAGAACATTGCAGGAAAATCTCCGCGCCGCAGAAACCGCCGCCGAGTTCTCCCGCGCCCTGACCGCCGCTGAAAATGCATTGTGCAGAGATTGAACGCGTCGCTCTGAACACTGACGCAAATCCACGCATCTGTTGGCCGCACTGAAGTCGCCCCGCCGCTTGACCCCACGTCGCGGGAACCCTACGATAGCCCCAGAAGTCAGAAGCATCCTGAATCGTTCATTGTTGACGGCCCGCCCAGGATTACCTCCTCGGCTCGCCGAGGGGTAACAAGAATCATCCACCGACGTGTTGGCCTTCCGGTTTCGAAGTGCCGCCGCAGTTCGAACCGGATAAATGTCGATTTCTTCATTCATGTCCACGATCACTCATTTTGATGCCCGCGAGGCCGTCGCCACCTTCCGCGAAGCCGCCCGGCTGAACCTGGAAGACCCCCATCGAGAGGGCGGCCTGATCCGCCTGCCCGCGTACGGCCAGTGCGTCATGACCGGCGATCTCCACGGCAACGTGCGTAATTTTGAAAAACTCAAGCGCTACGCCGTGCTCGATCGCACCCCCGCGCGCCACGTCATTCTCCATGAAATGGTCCACGCCGAAAAACGCGGCGACGCCATCGACCATTCCCACGAGCTGCTGCTGCTGGCGGCCCGTTACAAATGCGAGTTTCCGGAGCAGGTGCACTTCCTGCAGTCCAATCACGAGCTCGCGCAGTTCACCGGTTACCCCATCGCCAAGAACGGCCGCCTCGTGCTGGACGATTACAACGACTCTGTCGCCATGGCCTACGGCGGAGAGAGCGCCGCCGCCGTCCTCTCCGCCATGAACGAGTTTATTGGCTCCTTCCCGCTCGCCGTCATTACGCCGAATCGAATCTGGATGTCTCATTCCCTGCCCAACGCCCACGACATGGCCGACTTCGACCCGACGATCTTCAAACGCGTGCCGACGCCCGAGGACCTGCGAAACAACCGTAGCATCTTCAACCTCGTCTGGGGCCGCAACCAGACGCCCGAACAGTTGGAAAAGTTCGGCAAGACCGTCGAAGCCGACATCTTCATCACCGGCCATCAACCGCAGGAGATGGGCTACACCGTCGAGTTTGATCGGCTGATCATCCTCGCCAGCGACCACAACCACGGCAGCTTCCTGCCCTTTGATCTCTCAAAGCCGCAGACCGCGGATGATCTGGTCAAGAATATCCGCAAGTTCGTGGCCATCAGTTAGAACGCCAACACCATCCCCGCAGCTTCACCATTCCGAATTGCTCCGGTTCGGACCAGAACCAAACCCGGAGCGCGAGCGGCTGGTTTCGCTTGAGCACGCCGTTATTTCACCATCCACATGGTGTTTCGTCAGTCGTGTGAACAACCAGACTTGCTTCCACCGCGAGTGCTCCAGCGACAATCTCAGTTCGCGCATCTTGTCGATCATGCGGCGGATCTGCTCCGCCTGTAGAGTTTGGTAGGGTGGTCATTGCCCACCATCGCATTCCCCGTGGCGCAAAAAGGGCGGGCAATGCCCACCCTACCAAACTGCCAGCCCGCAGCACCCCAGGGTGTCCCGCGGGCGGGTGGCATGGCTGCGGCTCTGAGCGGCCATGCATTACGCACCAGAGAATCGAGCGATTCACAACGCCTCGCGTGGACGTCCGATCGTCGTAATGATGAAAGGCCTCTCGCTCGCGCTCCGCTTCGCAGCGACCCATCACGACGGGCTGAAGATTGGAAAGATGTGCAACGATCTCGTGCACAGCCGACAGGTGCCACGGCCATGTCATCGAAAACCACCGCAGCCCCGTCCCGTGCAGAAACGCAAGGTTGGGAAGCGACGCGGCGGTTACTTCAGGCAGGTACTCAGCAATCGATTCAGCGCTTTCGTGTGGCTATCAGCGATCATCTTCCGGCATACGGAGCTGCTCTGCTTGATCCGATAGCCCTTGTCGCCGAGGTCCACCTTGATGCCCAGATCGCCCAGCGCCGCCAAGTCGCGAAAAACAGTCCGGCGCGAGGCCTTGAGCTTTCCGCGAAGCTGCGCCAGCGTCGTACCGCCCCCGCTGCTCAGGATGCGGCACAATTGCATCATGCGCTTCAAGTGATTGCCGTCGACCACCAATGTCTTGGACATCTTGAAATGACTCCTGCGATGAACTTCCCCCCAGCTCGGGCTGACACGGCGAAACGCTGCGCCGCTCACCCCGGGTCAACATGCTAACACCCGGGCATCGCCATGTCACCCCCTGTCCACACCGTCATCCAATCCGGTTGCAGACTCCAAAGTCGCCTGCCGCGCAAGGCAGAGAGCGGTTCCCTTCAATTGCCGCGCAGTCTCCTGCTTTGGCATCCTGCAAGGTCCATACCATCAAAGAGGACAGCTTTCCAGAGCAACTCAGGTGCCATCGCATCGTGACATACCCTTACTCACCGGGCTTTCTTGGCGACGGTTCCGTGCGCACCGGCGATCTGCGAGCTTTCCACCAGTCGCGTACCCGATCGGTATCGTAGGTTTTTGCTCGCCGCCGGATATCCGCCAGCATGGGTGCCAGGTCGATCGAGCCGGTCTGCTCCTTGATGATTCCGAATGCCATCCCGCCGACCTTGATCGTCAGGATGGTCTCGCCGTCTGGTCCGTGCGTCCCGAGTATCCGCAGGCGGTTATCACGAACGAGCAGCCGCATGCCGAACTCGGCATACTCAACCTGCTCGGGCAGGATCCGCTGCGGCAGACTGGCCGGCCAGGTGAAATCGAGCATCTGCTCGGCGGCCGTCAGAAGAAGCTGACGATCAATCAGTCCCGGACCATCCGCGGGCGGTAGAACACGAATTTCAATATCAGCCGACTTGATGGCATCGTCGACAACATCGAGGTTGTTCACCAGGATCGTGACCTGACCAGTCGCCGTACCTCTGCCCCAGGAACGAAGCCACTCCCTCAGGGAAACGTTGTTGACGATACCGCTGAAGCGCAGGCGATTGATCCGCCCGAGGGCCAGGTCGATCGTGTCAAACTCGAAGGCCGCCGTGCCGCCGGTACCGGCCTGTCCGAGCAAGGCCCCTAGCGGCTCCAGCCGAAGACCCCGGATGCGACCGCGCCCGCGGAAATGCGTCACCACCTCTTGCGCTACCCGGGCGGCATCCACGTTGACCGAGAAGCGACCTTCCAGCGGCCCATAGGGCAGGATGCGCGTCAACTCGCTGAGGTCTACCTCTTCGAGATCGCCTCTGAGCCAGAGTTCATGATCGCCGTCCGCATCGAGGTAGTGCAGGTTACCTGCAAAAGAGCCCTGCGTGACCGACCCGCCCAGGAAGGATTCCAGCCCGATGACGGTCAACGGAACGCGCGGCAGCGTGAGAATCAGTTCGGAGACCTGCAACCCGCTGCTCGGCAGAAAACGCGCATGAATCTGTACACCCTGGCTGATGCGATGACCATTGAGCTCGTAGGCGTGCAGCCGGGCGATGCCGTCGCCGGGCGCGCTCATGTCGATCAGGCCGGAAGTCTCACGGCAACAGAGCATCAGACCGCCGCGGGTGAAATTGATCTCAAAGCCCTCGAGTGAGATGCGCTTCAGGTGCAGATCCTCGAAATTGTGCCCGAGACCGGACTCAAGCACCTGTCGGTAGTCTTCTCGCGCCCAACTGTCGTTGCCGAGATTGAGCACGCCGCGGATGAGGTCGAGCTCATTCTCCTCGAGATCTTTGCGTTTGAGTTCCCGCCAGACGGCGGTGTCACACTGAAAGACGCGATCGCGCCGATCCGGCAGCCAGACGATGACATTCTCAAATGCCCGGCTGGAGAAAGTACGTCCGCGAATCCGCCCCACTTCGCTGGGCAGCTCGAAGAACTCCGTCAGGTCCGCCTCTACCTCGCGGCGGTAAGCATCGCTGCGCAGATGAAGCCCGTAGACGGCCGTCCAGGTCAGGGAACCGCCAACGACAAGCACGACGATGCTCAACAGGATTTTTCGGTGCGGCAGCACAATAGAAGTATAACGTAGGATGCCTGACCGGCTCACGCAGGATGCGGTCTCATGCCCGATCACGCGCTGCGTCTACCATCCCAAGACCAGAATTCACGTGGATGCGGATCGCCCGCCTGTCAGGGTGCAAGTCGTCGAGCTTCTTCGAGAAAGACCTGCCAGCCAGCGCGGACTTCCTGCATCGTGTCGCCACCGAATTTCTCCAGGAAGGCCCGTGCGATTTCGAAAGCCACGACGTACTCCGCCACCACGCTTGCCGCCGGAACCGCGCAGATGTCGCTGCGCTCATAGTCGCTTCGTTCTGCGGAAAGTGTCTCAAGGTTGACACTATCCAGCCCCCGGAGCAACGTGCTGATCGGCTTCATCACCCCGCGCACTACCAGCGGCATCCCGTTCGTCATACCGCCTTCCAGTCCGCCGGCGTTGTTCGACCGTCGCACGAATCCCAAGTTCGACGTATCCCGCTGCGCCGCGTCGTAGTCGATTTCGTCGTGCACGGCGCTGCCCGGCCGCTCCGCACAGCCGAAGCCCAGCCCGATCTCCACGCCCTTGAACGCCTGTATCGAACCCACCGCCGCCATCAGCCGACCGTCCAGCTTGTCCTGCCAGCGCACGCAGCTTCCAACGCCCGGCGGCAAACCAAACGCCCTGACCTCGACGACACCGCCGAGCGTATCCTTATCCGCCTTCGCCTGCTTGATCGCCTCGATCATCCGCGCCGATGCCGCGGCGTCCGGACAATAGACCTCACTTGCATCGCGTGCCGCACACAACTCCGCAGCCGTTGCGTTCGCCGCAACACTCGACCGCACCGTCCCGATCTGCACGACGAAGCCCGCAACTTCGATCCCGAACTCTTTCAAGAGCAGCGCTGCTACGGCGCCCGCAGCCACGCGCGCCGCCGTTTCCCGGGCGCTGGCCCGCTCCAGCGTCGCCCGACAGTCCGTCGTCAGCCATTTCATCGCCCCGGCATAATCCGCATGACCCGGTCGGGGTCTGCTCACCGGCGGCGCCTGATCGATCCGCCAGTCCTTGTTAGCGATCTGAATCGCCATCGGCGACGCGATCGTGACACCGCCGCGCACACCGGAGAGGATGTTCGCCTGATCGTGCTCAATCTTCATCCGGCCGCCGCGACCAAAGCCGCCCTGCCGGCGCTTCAGTGCCGCATTGATGGCATCGAGATCAATCCGCAGTCCCGCAGGCAGGCCCTCCACCAGGGCGATCAGTGCCTGACCGTGCGACTCTCCCGCCGTGCGATAATCAAGATGGGCCATACCGCCATTATAATCGGCCGGATGCGCTTCGGGCTTCACTCTCTCCGATGCACAAGAACGGATGCTTCAGGCCGAGGTGGGCACCGCGTTCGGCGCTTCATCCGCATGTCGCGCCCAAGCCAGCGCAATACCGTCATCGAGAGATCGCCGTATCGTCATCCATTCGTGATGCTGTTTCCACCCGGCCCGGGCCATCACCCGCAGGGGCTGCGCCTGCACGCCGGCGAGAATGATCCGGATGCCGGACTTACGCAATCGCTCAACAGCCGACTCCAGATTGACCAGACCTGTCGCGTCCATCAACGGGACGGCACTCAGATCAAGAATCACCATTCGCACGCCGCCTTCTACGGTCCGCAACGCGCTCATGGCCTTCTGTGCCGCACCGAAGAACAAAGGGCCGGCGATCTCATAGATCATCACTCCGGGCGGCAGGAAGACCGTTGGATGCTCCGGCCCCGAGCTGATGAGCCGCACGCTGGCCACCTCCGCCATCCGCCGCATAAATAAAATCGCCGCGAGTACCACGCCGACGCTTACCGCGATCACCATGTCGAAAATGACCGTCAGCCCGAAGCACGTCAACAGCACCAGCACATCGCTTCCCGGCCCGGTCCGAACGACATGGGCAAAGTGCCGAACCTCGCTCATGTTCCAAGCTACGACGAGGAGCAACGCAGCCATCGAAGCCATCGGCAGATATCCCAGCAGCGGCGCGATCGACACAACCGCCAGCAGAATGAACAAGGCATGAGTCAGCGACGCAACCGGTGAGCGCGCACCGCAGCGGATGTTGGTCGCCGTACGCGCGATCGCGCCGGTCGCGGCGATGCCTCCGAAGAAGGGAGCGATCATATTGCCCAGACCCTGTCCGATCAGCTCGGCATCGGGATCATGCTTGAGACCGGTCATGCCATCCGCCACGACAGCCGACAGGAGCGACTCGATCGCACCGAGAACCGCAATTGCAAAAGCCGATGCACCCAGGTCGCGAATGATCTCCAGCGTGAGCGCCAGCGGCTGCCCGTCCGATCCGGACGCAAGCCAGGGCAGGATCGGCATCGGCGGCAATTGAGGAATGCCGCCGTGCATGACACCACCGATCACATAGGAGAATCGACTGCGGATCGTTGCGACTTCGAATCCCTCCACGTATTTCGAGAGCGCGACCGCAACCAGTGCAGTAAGGGGCAAAGCGATCAGCGGCGCGGGCACGCGCCGGGTCAGGCGCGGCAGCACGATCAGCAGCAGAAGTGTCCCGGCACCGACGGCAAGGTCCGCCCAGTGCACCGAAGGCAGCGCCAGATAAATGGCCTGCAATTTCTCCAGGTAGTGCTCGGGCATCTTGTCGATCGAGAGGCCCAGAAAGTCTTTGAGCTGCAAGGTGGCGATGACCACGGCGATGCCGCTGGTAAAACCTGTAGTGACCGGGTACGGAATGAACTCGATCAGCCGCCCAAGTCGAACGCACCCCGCGATCACCAGCAGCGCGCCAGCCATCATCGTCGCGAGCAGCAACCCGCCGAGGCCGAATTTCGCAGATATCGGCGCCAGGATCACCACGAAAGCAGCCGTCGGCCCGGTGACCTGCACGGACGACCCACCAAGCAGGGCCGCGAGCCCGCCCGCAATGATCGCCGTATAGATACCGTGCTGCGGTGGCACTCCGGAGGCAATCGCCAGGGCCATCGACAGCGGCAGCGCCACCACGCCGACAACCAGCCCGGCCAGCAGATCAGCCCGAAAATCGGAAAACTGATAGCCCGCCTTCAGCGTCTTCCGAATCGCGGTAGCAAATTTGATTTCGAACTCAGGGAGTGCTGAGACTGCGGCACGATGACGATCTGGCATAATGGCAACTCAACCGCGGACCGGGGAACACACCTTCCGCGCTTACAACTTCTTAAACGCATCGAGCGCGCGATCAAGATGTTCACGCTCATGCGCTGCGGAAATCTGAACACGAAGCCGGGCAACGCCCTCCGGAACGACCGGGTACCCGAATCCGATGACGAACACACCCAATTCCAGAAGCCGCTTGCTGGCGGCGATGGCCTTCGAGGTCTGCCCGAGGATGATCGGCGTAATCGCGCTGGGACCTTCGACCGCTTCGAAGCCGAGCTTCTTGAGACCCTCGCGCATGTAGCGAACGTTGGTGCGGAGCTTTTCGACGCGCGTGGTGTCGCGCATCAGGATTTCGATCGCCTTCGAGGCCGCCCCGGCCGTACCCGGCGGCAGGGCATTTGAGAAAATCTGCGGTCGAGATTTCTGCACCATGAGGTCGATCAGATTGGCCCGTGAGGCGACGTAGCCCCCGGCCGCGCCGCCGAGGGCCTTGCCCAGCGTGCCGGTCATGCAGTCGATCCTGCCGAACAGGCCGTAGTGCTCTGCGACCCCCTTGCCGGTAGGACCACAGACACCCACTCCGTGTGAATCATCAACAATAAGCATCGCCCCGTACGCGAGACAAAGGGCGTGGATGCGATCGAGCTTGGCGATGTCGCCTTCCATCGAGAAGACGCCGTCGGTAATGACGATGCGACAGGGAGCGGCGGCGGAATCCTTGAGCTTCGCCTCCAGATCCTCCATGTTGGAGTGCTTGTAGACCGCCGACTTCGAGGCCTTGTTGATCTGCCGGCCTAGTCGGATCGCGTCGATGATCGAAGCGTGATTCAGCTCGTCGCTGATCGCCGTTACGCCGTCGCCGCCAATGGTCATCAGCGTGGCGATGACCGCTTCGTTCGCGTTCCAGCAGGAGACGTAACTCGTCGCCGCCTCGGTGCCGGAGAGTTCGGCGATCTGTCGTTCGATGGCGTGGTGGTAATCAAATGTACCGCAGATGAATCTCACTGATCCCGTGCCGGCGCCCCAGCGCTTCTGCGCATCGATGGCCGCGGAGACGACTTCAGGATGATTCGCTAGACCGAGATAGTCGTTCGAGCAGAGTACGACGACCTTGCCGACCCCTTCGATCTCACTCTCGGCGCCCATCGGCTGCCGCAGCGTCTTGAGATGCTTGTACTGCCCGGCCGCTCGCAGTGCCTCCAGGTCCTTATCGACCGCATGCCAGAAGGTAGCCATTACCATTTCCATCCAGGCGATCGTGGTCGACCGCTCATGCATCACGACCCGTTGTAATGCCGAAGTATGCCGGGAATCAGGTACTCAGAAAACGCCTTGTCCACCGGATACTCCGGCTGCCAGTTCCAGTCCTTCCGTGCCGGCGTGTCATCGACGTCGGCCGGCCATGAATCAACGATCCTTGCCCGGGCTACATCGGGCCGAAATCTTATCGTTGCTTTCGGAAACGCCTGCACCACGCGTTGCTGTAATTCACCAGCCGTCAGCGAAAATGCCGTCACGTTATACACCCGCTGCGTCAGCCGTTCGACAGGCACTTCGGCGAGGGCAATCAGCGATCGAATCGCGTCGGGCATGACCATGAATGGGATCTTCGCCTCGGCGGGTACAAAGCAGTCGTAGGGCTCGTTTCGAGCCGCCGAGTGGATCATCTCCACGGCGTAGTCGCTCGTGCCGCCGGTGGGCATGGTCACGGCGCTGATCAATCCCGGAAAGCGAAGCGAGCGGAAATCCACCCCGCGAAGGGTCTTCTCCGCAGCGAGCTGGCGATAGTGAAAGGTGTAGTATCGGCCCAGATGCTCGCAGTAGAGCTTGTTGCAGCCATACATTGTGGTTGGAAAATTCCACTGCGATTCGCGGACGGCGCCGGCCTTGAGTTTCGTCGCCGCATCGGGCAAACCGTACACCGCGATCGAACTGGGAAAGAGAAACTTGACCGCATTGCCGTGCCAGCGTGCTTGCTCATGGGCCAGTTGAAGCAGGTTCAGGGTGCCCTCGACATTGACGCGGTGGGCCGTGTCGGGCGTGTATTCTGCGCGGGTCGACAGCAGCGCGGCCAGATGATAGATCGTATGAATCTCGTACTGGCTGACGAGACGCTGCAGCAGATTGGCATCAAGAATGTCGCCAACGATCGATGACGTGCAGCGCTCGCGAACGTCTGCGGGTAGTTCCTTGATATCGAGAGCGATCAGATCGTGGTCGGCGGAACGCGACAGCCGGTCGATCAGGCCGTAGCCCACCTCACCGCCGGCACCAGTGATCAGAATCGCCGGCCTTCTAATCCCACTGCTGCTCACGACTTGTTTTCCGGATGTTGGACCGCCGCTCGCGATATGCTCGACCGCGGCTGCGGATCGCGGATGCTATTTGCTGCCGGCGGTAGATTCATTCTGGGCCGCGCGGTTACGCTGCTCGATCGACGCCAGGGCATCGATGCGGCGGACCATGGAATCATACGTGCGATCCACCGGGTCGTTGAGCTCCTTGAGCTTCGCGGTCTTCTCCGGCGAGTCGGGCATGGCATTGGCCTGTTCAATAGCGGACTGGTTCCGCTCGATATGCTTCATCGCGAAGCCGATCGACTGGTTGATTACGCTCTGGGCGGCCTCCATCTGGGCAGGATTAAATCCGTACTTCTGCGTGGCCACGTTCAGATGATCCTTCCAGGCAGAGACCGGCGGAGCAGTTGCCACCGGAGCACCAGGCGACGGTGACACGGCGCGCGGCGCCGGCGGAGGGGGCGGCGGAAGCGCCTTGGCCGGCTCGGCAGGAGTCTCGGCGCTTGGCTGGACCGATGGCGTGGCCGGCTGGAGCGGCGCAGGGCGCTCGGCAGGCTGTGGTGAAAGCACCAGCGGCTGCGGCGCCTGCCGATCAGGTAGCTGAATCGCTGGACGCGGTCCGGGCTCGATCGGCCCATGCACGATGCCGTCCACACGATCCAGATCGAACACCGTAGCCAGCTCCTTGGCGTTCAATGCGAGCTTCTCGGTCATGCGCGCGCGACCTGCACTGGCCTGCTCGGCCGGTACAGTGGCCTCGGCCAGTCGCACGGTATGCAGCAGACTCAGCGGTGCCCGGGCGAGGATGTTGTGATACTGCGTCTGAAACTTGTTGATCCGAAGAAGTTTCCGCTCGTGAATCAGGTTGGGGTCATGATGAACGATGGAGATGGCCAGCGCCAGCCGCGAAAGTGTCAGGGCCGCTTGGCGCTGATACTGCTGCTGCGTGTTTACCAGATCTCGAAGGGCCTCCTGAATCTTTGCCATGTCCGAACCCGATGGCTGGTACATATCGCGTACGAAGCGAATGCGGTCTTCCAGGAGCTTTTCGACGTCCGCCTCATCCGCGGACAAGTACGGACGATCCTTCGCAGACGCAAAAGCTCCCGCACTCAGTAACAAGCCCACCCCCAGTACGATGGACCAGTAATCTCGACGACTCCACATGGTGCAAACCCCTTTGTTTGACCGACCTTGTCGCGATGTCTGCCGCGGCAGGCAAAACCTTGACACGGAAAACCCGCATTTTCCACATGCCCCGGCCTGAAGTCAAACCCGATTCGCCGGGCCCTCAGACGCACGCCGGTTCTGCCCGGTTCACGCCGCATTAACCGAAATAAAACGGGGCATAGAGCCGGCGGTGCTCCTCCTGACAGAAACGGTCGGTCATCCCGGCGATATAGTCGCAGATGACCCGCTCCAGCCCCTGCTCCTCGACCCGCGATGCATAGCGTTCCGGCATCAGACGCGGCTCTGACGCGTACGCCTCAAATAGCTCGCGGATCAGTCGACGGGCCTTGGAATCCATCCGTACGACCCGATGGTTCTGATAAAGTCCGCGAAACAGGACGCCGCCGAGTTCTTCCATCTGCTGCCAGAACGGTGGGGAGAACGTGATCAAGTCCTCTCGACTTTCTCGAACGTCGTCCACGCTGCCGACCCTCGCCGCTGCGATTCGCCGCTCGCTCTCCGCAACCGCGTCCTCGATGATCCGCCGGGCCAGCCGATCCAGGATCGGGCGTCGAATGGCGTGCAGCGACGCTCCCGGGTGTCGGCGGCGAACCTCGTCGGCCGCATCCTGCCACAACCTGCTCTCCGCCAGTATGACCTCTGTCAGGGCGCCCTCGCCGAGGCCGTCCTCGATGTCGTGCAGCGTGTAAGCAATTGCATCGGCCAGATTGGCGATTTGCCCCTCCAAGGGCGCGGACGGGCCAGAATCGAACAGCGGCTTCACACCGGCTTCCGTGTGCTGCGCGGCGTTGGGCCTGTCGTACCAGGTCTGATGCTTGACGAGCGACTCACGTAGTTCGAAGAGCAGGTTCAGCCCGCGATAGGCCGGATATGGGTGTTCGAGATAATCGACGACACGCAGGGACTGCATGTTGTGCTCAAACCCGCCGTGGTTCTGCATCAGTTCCGCAAGGGCCATCTCGCCGGCGTGGCCGAATGGGGCATGACCCAGATCGTGCGCCAGAGCGATTCCGCCTGCTAACCGGTCGTTCAGCCGCAGCATCCGGGCCAGTCGCTGGGCCTGGGCTACGACTTCGAGCGTGTGCGTCAGCCTCGTGCGGAAATGGTCGCCGCAGTCGGTCACAAAGACCTGCGTCTTGTGCATGAGCCGACGGAATGCCATGCAATTCAGGAGGCGCTGGCGATCCGTCTCGAAAGGACAGGCGTCCATCACGTCCGCTTCGGGGTGCGCGCGTCCGCGGGTGTTGTCGACGGTCACCGCGTAGTGGGCGAGCTTAATTGATGCAGATTCCGTCATTTGAAAAGCACTCTTGCCACGCGAAGAGGCGAGCGATGCGGGTTGGTTCGTAACTGAGCGTGTGGCACTGGCGAATAGCAGGTGCCGTTACTCGCGCGGTGGGCCACACCATCACCGCCATGCACTTCACCCCTTCGGCAACCCCAGCCGCACCGCCGCTTCGCGCAGCTTGGCGTACGTACGCTCCAACGATTCGGGAATCACGCGCACGTCGCCGATAACCGCCATGAAGTTCGTGTCGCCGTTCCATCGCGGCACCAGATGCACGTGCAGATGATCCGGCAGACCGGCCCCGGCGCAGCGGCCGAAATTGATGCCGATGTTGAATCCCTGCGCTCCGAGCGTATCGGTCAATAACGCCTTTGCATCGCGCGTGTGCCGCATGAGCGTCGCCAGCTCGGCATCGGAAAAATCCGACAGCTCGCCTTTATGGGCCAGCGGGGCGAGGAGCAGGTGGCCGTTCGTGTACGGAAATCGGTTCATCACCGCCATCATCTCGGCCGTTCGCCAGACGACGAGGTTTCGCGCGTCGTTTTCCGGCGTGTCACGGTACTGACAGAGAAAGCACCCACCGCCCTCACCGGAGAGCGACTCGATGTACTCCATCCGCCATGGGGCCCACAGATTATGTGGAAACTCGGGCATGTGTACCTGCGAAACCGAGGACGCACAATGACTGCGATCCTTCACAACGAAGAATATCACCGTCAGCAGCATGGGTCAAAGCGGGCTGCGCAGATCACACTGCCGCTTTGCTCACTCAATAATTCATACGAGTCGTTCCGGCGGACATTCCGTCGCCATTTTGGCATTTGCGGCATTGCAGCATAAACTCTCCACCGATGGCAGCGCGATCCAACGCAGCAGGTCCGACCGGGTTCTCGTCCGAGGAGTCCTTCGCGCGGCAGATGGATGCGAAGGACCCGCTGCGGGGCTATCGCGAGCGGTTCTGCATTCCCTGCGGCAAGGACGGCGAGCCGGTCATTTATTTCTGCGGCAATTCGCTGGGATTGATGCCCAGGGCGGCGCGTGAGGCGGTCGAACAGGAACTTGACGACTGGTCGAAGCTCGCCGTCGATGCCCATTTCGAGGGGCGCAGTCCCTGGTACAGCTATCACGAGCAATTCCGCGAGACGACGGCGCGGTTGGTCGGGGCGCAGCCGGGCGAAGTCGTCCTGATGAACTCGCTCACGGTGAACCTGCACCTGTTGCTGGCGACTTTCTATCGACCGACGAAGATGCGATACAAAATACTCATGGACTGGCCGACGTTTCCGTCGGACATCTACGCGGCCAAGAGCCAGACCTCGCTCCATCGTTTCGATCCGAACGAGGCGGTGTTCTTCGTGCGGCCGCGCGAGGGGGAACATACCATCCGTGAATCCGATATCGTTTCGATCTTGGAGGACCACGGAGACATCATCTCACTCGTGCTGCTGGCAGGCGTCAATTTTTATACCGGGCAAGCGTATGACATACCGCGGGTCGTCGCCGCGGCGCAGCGCGAGGGCTGCGTCGTCGGGCTGGACCTGGCCCACGCGGCGGGAAACGTGCCGCTCGCCTTGCACGACTGGAACATCGATTTCGCAGTGTGGTGCAGCTACAAGTATCTCAACAGCGGTCCCGGCGCGGTCGGTGGTTGCTTTGTGCACGAGCGACACGCGAAAAACGCCAAGTTGCCGCGGCTGGCGGGTTGGTGGGGGAACGATCCTACGACACGGTTTCAGATGCACTTGCAGCCGGACTTTGTGCCGGTGGCCAGCGCCGAGGCCTGGCAGGTGAGCAACCCGCCGATTTTCTCAATGGCACCGTTGCGGGCGTCGCTGGCGATCTTCGACGAGGCAGGGATGCCGGCGTTGCGGGCCAAGTCGGAACTGTTGACCGGGTATCTGCAATTTCTGATCGATCAGATGCCGTCGGAGAAGTACGAGGTGATTACGCCGCGCGAGACGGTGGCCCGCGGATGCCAGCTTTCGATACTCGCAAAGACGCATCCGAAGGAACTCTTCGCCAAGCTGGAGCAGGCCGGAATCAAAGTGGACTTCCGCGAGCCGAACGTCATCCGCGTGGCCCCGGTGCCGCTCTACAACACGTTTCACGAAGTCTGGCGCTTCGCGCAGATTCTCGGGCAGCACGGGTAGTGCAAATCCGAACTCAGTCTCGCCCGCCGAGCAGAGCCCCGACCCTCACGTTCGTGGCTCTGATCGGTCTCATGCCCGTTGGCGGCAATACCGGCATTCGTTACATTGTCGGCGATGGCTGACGCGAATTCGCCACGATTTGTCCTCATCGGCTCCGGGCTGGCCGGAGCGCTCCTGGCGACGTATCTCGGCAAACGCGGCTATGCGGTCGATCTCTACGAGCGGCGGCCCGATCCGGCGGCGGGAAACTTCGTCGGCGGGCGCTCGATCAATCTGGCCATCAGCACGCGGGGGCTTGCGGCACTGGAACGAGTCGGGTTGGCCGACGAGGTGCTCAAGACGGCCATCCCCATGCGGGGTCGGATGATCCACGGGCCGCGCGGTGAACTGCACTATCAGCCGTACGACATCGACCCGTCGCGGCACATCAACTCGATCGGCCGGGCGTCGCTCAACAGCGTCACGCTCGACGCGGCGAAAAGGTACTCCAACGTCCGCGTGCACTTCAATCATCGCTGCACGGAGGTCGATCTCGAGCGGCCCACCGCGCGACTGGTCAACGCGGAGACGAACGAAAGTGTCGAGGCGACCGGCGACATCGTCATCGGCGTGGACGGGGCCTTCTCGGCGGTGCGTCGTGCGATGCAGCGGCTGGATCGATTCAACTATTCACAGGACTATCTGCGCCACGGCTACAAGGAGCTGACCATCCCCCCTGCCGCGAGCGGCGCGTTCCAGATGGAAAAAAACGCCCTGCACATCTGGCCGCGGCGGCGGTTCATGATGATCGCCCTGCCAAACCCTGACGGATCGTTCACCTGCACGCTGTTTTATCCGTTCGAGGGGGCGGAGAGTTTCGCGGCGATGAAGAGCGATAACGACGTGAGGGAATTCTTCCAGCGAGAGTTTCCCGATGCCGTTCCGCTCATGCCGACGCTTATCCAAGATTATCGCGAGAACCCGGTGGGTTCGATGGTGACAATCCGCAGCAGTCCGTGGCATTATCAGGGCAAGGTGGTGATCCTCGGTGACGCGGCGCATGCGGTGGTGCCGTTTTACGGGCAGGGGGCGAACGCCGCGTTTGAAGACTGCATCGTGCTCGATGAGTGTATTGAGAAGTATGCACCGGACTGGTCGCGTGTGTTCGGTGAGTATGACAGAATCCGCAAGCCGAATTGCGACGCCATCGCCGATCTGGCAGTGAAGAATTTTTACGAGATGCGCGACAAGACGGCCTCGCGGGTCTTTCGCGCGCGAAAGCTGCTGGAGCGGACGCTGCACCGCCTGCTGCCCGGTATCTACACGCCGCTGTATACTCTGGTATCCTTCACGCGCACGCCGTATGCCGATGCGGTGCGCAAGGCGCAGGCGCAGGATCGCGCCGTAACCGGCGCCGGCGTGATTCTATTGATGGCTATTGTCGTGACCATAGCGTGGTGGCTTGTCTAACGCAAATATCGGAATCGAATCATGTCGCTGACGTATGCCGACTATCTGAAGATCGAAGCGTTGCTCAATCTCCAGCAGCCGCGTTCCACGCCGCCGGAGCATGACGAGATGCTCTTCATCGTCATCCACCAGGTCTATGAGCTGTGGTTCAAGCTGCTGCTGCACGAACTGGACAAGGTCAAGCTCGACTTCTCCAACGATGACCTGTACGGCGCCATCCATACCTTCAAGCGTTCTCGCACGGTCATGAAGACCCTCGTCGGCCAGTTGGATGTGCTCGAAACCATGACGCCAATGTCTTTTTCCAGCTTTCGCGACCGACTCGAAACTGCATCGGGCTTTCAATCGACCCAGTTCCGTGAGGTGGAATTCTGTCTCGGCTACAAACGAGCCGAAGTACTCAAGTATCTCCCGCCGGATTCGCCCGGCCGAGCGGCCTGCGAGCGACGGCTGAAACAGCGGAGCGTTGTCGATCACTTCTACGACTTTCTCCAGCAGCGCGGCGCGGCCATCCCCGAGTCGCTTCGCACCCGCGATATGACTCAGGCCAACGAACCCTGCCCCGAATTGCAGGAGTCCATCCTCGATCTATATCGAACGCACCCGGAGCTGGCGATTCTTTTCGAATTGATGACCGACTTCGACGAGGGGATGCAGGAGTGGCGATATCGTCATGTGAAGCTCGTAGAGCGTACCATCGGCGGCAAGTACGGCACCGGCGGCTCACCCGGCGTCCCCTTCCTGAAGCAGTCGCTCTTCAAGCCGATCTTCGCCGATCTGTGGGCGATCCGGCATCGGATGTAGTGATCGCGGCAACCGGCGCGATGCGCCGTGGTGTATTCGGCACTTCGATACTTCAAGCGGCCTAGAACTGAAAGTAGATGAACGGGCTCGTGTTGTCCGCACCCAGAATCACCAGCGCGAGTATCCACACGGCATATCCCATCCCGGCGATCGGCGCCGGCAGCAGCAGTCCCGGCCGGCCGCGTCGCACCCACTCTTCGTAGACCTGCATCGCCCCCATCAACGCCAGCAGGCACAACGCCGGCAGCTTGTTCATGATCCAGATCGGATCTGCAACCCGCGCGGGGATGATTAAGTGCTTCACAAAGTAGGTCGCGCGGGCCAGCGCAACCGACGTTGGCTCCGTCACGCCAGTCGCTGCGTCGACCATCGGCTGACAGCGGAAGAAGACCCAGGCCAGATGAACCACCAGCAGGGTAGCCGTCCAGCCGAGGAGTCGGAGGCCCCATGTGTCGAACCACGGCGCTCGTTCGTAGTCGGCATCCGGATTCCGGCCGCGCGACCTGTTCGGCATCACCATCGCCTTGCAGAGAATCAGGACCGTCCCGTGTATTGCCCCCCAGACGACAAAGGTCCAGCTGGCCCCGTGCCACAGCCCGCCCAGCAGCATCGTCATCATGAGATTGCGTGCAGTCCGCCACGCGCCGCCGAACGAACCGCCCAGCGGAATGTAGAGATAATCACGCAGCCACGTGGACAGCGAGATGTGCCATCGTCTCCAGAAGTCGATCAAGCTCGTCGCCAGGTACGGGCTTCTGAAATTGTCCGGCAGATCAAAGCCGAGTACGCGCGCCGTGGCCACGGCCATGTCGCTGTAACCCGAGAAGTCGCAGAAGATCTGCCCGCCGTAGCAGAACATCGCCAGCCACAAATCGCGCGTCACGTAGCGGTGCGGCTCGGCAAAGACAGGATCGGCCAGCATGGCGAGCTGATCGGCGATCAGGAGCTTCTTGGTCAGGCCGACGAGAAACAGGACCGCACCGGACGCCAGTCGATCGCTGCTCCAACGACGACAGGTCGCAAGCTGCGGCAGAAACTCCGACGCACGAACAATCGGCCCGGCCACAAGCTGCGGAAAGAAGGCGACGAACACGGCGAAGTCGATCAGACTGCGCGTGGCGCGGATGCGTCCGCGGTAGACATCAATCGTGTAGCTGAGCGTCTGGAATGTGTAGAAGCTGATGCCGACGGGCAGCAGCAGGTCCAGCGTCGACAGATTCGCACGAACGCCCATCGTTTCGAGCAAGCCGCGCAGCGAGAGTACGAAGAAGTTCGCGTATTTGAAGAGAGCCAGCACGCCGAGGTTACCCACAATGCTGCAGATCAGCAGCGCCTTTCGTCGCGTCGTGCTCGTGCTGCGCTCCAGTCCCAGTGCGATGAAGTAATCCAGCAGGGTTGTGCCGATGATCAGCAGAACCAGCCAGGCGTTCCAGGACATGTAGAAGGCGTAACTCGCCGCGAGCAGCAGGATCGTGCGTCCGCGGCGCGTGGGCAGACTCCAGTAAGCCGCAAAGACGGCGGCAAAGAATCCTGCGAAGAGCCAGCTTGAGAAAATCACGGCCGGCCTCCCGTATCGATCACGCCTGCGGTTCGCGTCACGCCGTCCTCACGCGATGGCACAAGCCCGAGCTGAACAGCGTGCTGCGCCACCCGCCGGCTGATTCGGCAGGCCAGGTCCAGGCCAACGTGTATCTCTTCGATGTAGTCCCGATTGGAGCGAGGAACCTCCGACGACGGACAGCGGACCAGTTCAGTGCCATGCGTGCGGCACACTTCGGCAATCGCCTCGATGATCCGTGGCTCGACGTGAGCCCAGCGGGCTTCCGTCCTCGGGCTGTTGGGCAGATAGACAACCAGTACACCGATGCCGCGCTCGGTCAGCCAGTCGAGCAGCCAACCCAAGCGCACCAGGCCAGGAGCATCGGAGGCATATGCAGGAATGCTGGCCGCATCCACCGCCGCCGGGTCTGCCAGCAGCCGCTCTTCAATGCTCCGAAGTTGACGACCCAGCGACCAGGGATGCGTGTAGCCGTCGGGCGGGACCGGGCGCGCCACCCGTTGCCGCAGCTCGCGTGCCGACTGCGCGTGCTTGGGCAGAATCGTCGCCAGCCGTTCCTGTCCCCACATCCGAATCTCATAGCGACGGTCATACGACGCCCACACCGGAGAAAGTACGCGACGAGTGTATTCACCCATCACCTCCAGCGAAGGGCCTTCGAGCCGTAGCGACTCCCAGAGATCACGCCGCGTAAATTGCAAGCGAGCGGCCTGTAGCGGGAGGTAATCCGCGCGAAACTCACTCGCATTGACCCCAAGCACCACGAGACGCGGCCGACGCGTCTCAAACAGCTCGCGCGCCGTGATCTGCCACTCGGCCGCCTTCGATCCGGCAACTCCAAGGTTAAAGGCCGAAAGTCCCGTCCGTGCAGTAAATTCCTCCGGTACGAGGGCGTAGTTCGCACGGGATGAACCCATCAGAACGATGTCCGCCATCTCGCGCGAATGCAGTGCTCGTGGCTTCCGGTCATGCTCCGCAACGTCGTACAGATCCAGCTTGGGACGCGCGGCCCGCACCAGAACGTCGAATACCACCAGCGACAGAATGGTCGTCATAACCACGACCGGGCGACGCCATTTCCTCGTGGATGTAAAGAGCGCACCGGCATCAGCGCATGCACTGCCCGGCTGCGGCGGATGTTCGCGAACTGCCAGCCCGATCATATCCTCCTCTATCGGCGGAGAGATTCAATGAATGGGGCTTCGCGGAGCGGGATGAGCACGCGGAGGTAATGCGATTCTCCACGACACGTCCGCCCATGACTGGCAGCGCGGACGGAGGGCAATTATTGCCGATCGGGCAGTTGCTCCGACCAGTTGGGAGGCAATTCCGGCGCGTGTCGGCGATCGGAAATCTGTCGCCGGCATGCTTCGATGAATTTCCGTCGATCCTCCATGCTTAAGATTCTGCCGGGCTGAATCGACTTGCCCGTCAGGTCGCTGAGCACCTGTGCGGCGATCCGCGCGACGCTTCGAGGGCCTGCGGCGGACGCGGCGTTACTCGTCGGCGGTGTCTCCAACCGCAAACCGTGGCGACCGGTCAGGGCGGCGGAGGCATCCGCGATCTCCCGTTCGAGCGCCAGTTGCGCTTCAAAGATGCCGGCGTCGTTCATGGCATCGACCAGTGCCGCGACTGGATCGCAAGCTGAGCGATCCGAGGGCTGGTCCGCAACGTTTCGCTCACTTCGCAACCATTCACCCAGCGACTCCACGGCCTGCGCACGCACGAGCGAGTTCGCATGATGGAGGGCTTTGCAGAATGCAGCGAGAACGTCTTCTCCCTCGAGCCGCGCCAGGCCCGACAGCGCCGCGGCCGCTGGTCGTTCATTTTTGTCGAGAACAATCGACCTCAGATGCGCGCGGCTTGCGTCCGAATTCATAAATGCCAGAGCCGTCGCAGCCATCTGTCGAATGGAGGCATCTTCATGATAAACGAGACCGGCGAGCAGTTCCGAGCGAGTTGCATCCGAGAGACCGGACGAGGCCGCGACACTCAGGATGGCGACATCCGGGCGCGGATCATTCGCCAGCCGTTGGACAGCGCCGAGGGCTTCATCACCGATGCCTGCGAGACATGCAAGGTAGAGCGCCCGCTGCTCAAATACCTCGACCTGCCCGATCCGAGTGGCCCACCAGTGCGCACGGATTCGGTCGCGCTGCCAGACCACCAGTCCAAAACCCGCGAGCATGAGCAGGATGACATAGACGTGCCAGCGGCTGCGGCGCGTCGTAAACAGGACACCGGACGTCGATTCGTTGCTCAAGTGTCGTTGCGACATGCTCGATGCGAAGGCAAGACGCGTCCAACCGAAGGTGCTCGCGGCCTACTCCCGACCGTAGTGCACCAGCTTCCACTGCCGGCGCTCCTCTTTGTCGTGCAGCTTGGTGCAGACTTCCTCGTGAATCCGCCGCCAGTAGCGCTTCCAGTCCGAGGAAGTACGGCCCGGGCCGGTCAGGTAGGTTTTCAGAAATCGCAGGCGATCTGAAGCCGTGCAGCCGGGGCTCGAAAGAAGACTCGCGCAAAGCCGAACAATAGCCCGAATACGCTGCGGTTCCGTGCTGCGCAGCCGGTGCGAGATGCCATCCATGTCGATGAACGTGAGCACCGGCTCTGCATCGTAGGGCGGTTCCCATTGGATCATCAGGTTCGGGGCCTTGAGATCACGATGCACGAAGCCGCGTTCGTGGAAGGCCTTGAGCAGCCGCACCACGGAATCGATTAGACGATCCTTGATCCGACGCTGCATCTCCACGGGAAGATCCGTCACGCCGCGCGTCAGAAACGACTCCAGATCAACCGCCCCGTCAACAAACTCGGTAAAACTGATCGAGTCCTGTCGGAAGATACCAAGTGCGAAGCGCTCCACGACCGCCAGCGGAATCGCCGCCGGAAGATCGCGATTGCGCAGCTTGTTCGCCATGCGCCAGCTTCGCATGTTTCGCGATGGGCCAAACGTCTGCACCAGCTTTTTCCATGCGTTACGCGCCAGGTGGCGCTTCACAACGACCTCCAGCGTCGTGTCCCCCGTCGTCATGTGGGCACGACAGATCGTTGCCGTGTGCGAATCCTTCAGCAGCATGTGGCGGGTCGGATCGACCCATGCCAGCGGGTCCTGCAACCAGTTTTCCCACTGTCGCCGATCAATCCGAATCATATCGCTGAAGCCCGATGACGCGGGGTGCTTGGTTAGCAGCAGGGCATGACCGCGCCAGCCGTCGGCCGGTCGAATCTTCGCAAAATACTTGCTCGTGCGCATCGAGCGGCGATCGCGCTTGGCCCATAGTCTTCGCGCATGACGCTCCGCCTGCACAGCCAGATCAGCCGCCAGCTTGCGAAGGTTGATCCTCCAGTTCCGAGCTAGCGGGCTTGCCTGGGCGAACTGATCCCGATAGCAGATGTAGTTGTGTAAGAAGCGCAGCCGCTGAGTACGCGTCGCGTTGCGCCGGAACCACTGATTCAACTGCGCAAGATTGGCCACCACCTGGCGCGGCATCACGCTCCTGCCGGTGTGCACCCGATGAAGGTCCACAAAGAAGACTTCGTGCCGGGCTCCGTCTGATCGCACGAGCAGATTGCCCGGGTGCATGTCGCCGTGCTGAAAGCCGCACTGGTGCGCTCGAGCGATAAGCCGGGCGAGGGCATCGAGCAGCCGATCGGCCGCTACTCGATCCTTGCGGATTCCGAGCCAGTACTCATTCAGTGGCTTTGCGCCGGCAACTTCTTCGGTAATCAGCACCGAGCGGCCCGTAATGCGGCGATCCTGTTGCCATGCCATGGCCACCGGAGCCACCGTGGCGATGCCATGCGCTGCCGCGTATCGACCGACGTGCCATTCCTGGCTCGCGATCGGACCGCGAATCAAAAGTTTGGCCCGCGCCAGCAGGCCGACCGGGTGGTATACCTTGACGAAGAAGCCACCCTCGGGAATGACGACCCGCCAGACATCGCGCTGGCTGTTCCGCTTAACCAGCGTGGAGCCGGACACATCCGACAAGTGTAACCAGTTAGTAGTCGCCCGCTGAAACCAGTCTGCGAAAGGCGCGGCAACGCGCCAAGTGTATGGGCCGCTGTCGTACTCGACAAAGTTGCTGGGAGGCACCTTCGAGAGAGCTTCGGGCGCGGAGAGAGTCTCGGAGTTCATGACGGTTTCCGCAGCGAGCCCGATGGGATCCGTTAAGGCCCTCGATTCCCGTGCGGTGGAGGCCCCGCCGGCCGGCGCATCAGCGATGGTGGCGGACCGAGAGCTACCCTCGATCCTATTCCGCTCCGCCCCGGTTTTCAAGCGTTGACCATCCTTAACCGAGTCCATATCGCCTGAAAGTCTAACTCAAGCTGCCCGCGATGACAAAAGGGCCGACTGCGACAGAACTGCATCGAGAATCCGACACCTGCGCGGCAGAATGGCGATTTATCCCTGCCGGGCCCGTTTTTCGGCACGCAAACGGAGCATGGCCTCCAGAAATTCATCAAGGTTGCCGTCGAGCACTTTTTGCGGATTGCCCACTTCGAC
Source organism: uncultured Planctomycetota bacterium (assembly GCA_900696465.1). Classification (GTDB taxonomy): domain Bacteria; phylum Planctomycetota; class Phycisphaerae; order UBA1845; family UTPLA1; genus UTPLA1. The sequence continues at coordinate 218,475 of CAADGE010000027.1, read as the reverse complement.
ACCGGTGCGAAGGTCCTTGACCCGGGGATCATCAAGTACGTAGTTACGAATCTGGTTGCCCCAGGCGATCTCGCCCTTCTCACCGTACACCTTGGCCATCTCGCTGTCGCGCTTGGCCTGCTCGATCTGCTCGAGTTTTGACTTGAGCACGGAAATCGCCTGCCGCTTATTCTGGGCCTGGCTGCGCTCGTTCACACACTCGACCACCAGCCCCGTCGGGATATGACGCACCCGAACCGCGGTCGCGACCTTGTTCACATTCTGACCGCCGGCGCCACTGCTGCGGCAGAAATAGGTGAGGTCGAGGTCCTTCTCGGGAAGCTCGATGTTGCTTTCCGGGAAGACCGGCAGTACGTCCACCGCGGCAAAGCTCGTCTGCCGCTTCCCTTGGGCGTTGAACGGGCTGATGCGCACCAGGCGATGAACGCCTGCCTCGCAGCTCATCCATCCGTAGGCATAGGGTCCTTTAACGAGCAGATCGGTTGACTGAATCCCGGCGCCGTCACCCTCGCGACTGGCCAGTTCTTCGACCTTGTAGCCGCGGCGTTCGAAGAAGCGCAGGTACATCCGCAGGAGCATGGCAGCCCAGTCACAGGCCTCGGTTCCCCCGGCGCCGGCCTGGATGCTGAAATAGCAGTCCTTAGCGTCGTTCGGCCCGGAGAGCAATGCCATCATGCTGACACGATCGACCTCCTGCGCGAGGGCCAGCCGCTCCTGATCGGCCTCCGCCCGCGCGGCGGCGTCGTCGTGTTCCTCGGCCAGCTCGTAGAGAATCGGCAGGTCGTCCAGCCGGCGCGCGACCGCCTCGACCGGCTCGATGATGGCCTTGAGCGATTTGAGTTCGGCAATCAGTTCCTGAGAATTCGGCGACTCCCAGAAGCCGGGGCGTCCCATCATGGACTCAACTTCGGCCAGTCGCCCTTTTTTCTTCGGAAGGTCAAAGACTGTCCCGGATGGAGTTGATCCGATTCGTAAGCTCTTCGGTCGTGGCGGTTCCATCGGGCAATGGCATGTCTGCATCCTCACGGTCAGGCCGGCGGTTCGCAAACCGTCGACTTCGAGCAATGAACTTATTTCCACTATACTCCTTCGGAAATATAGCCGTCCCGTCTGATCCTGACAAACGAGGAGCTTCCCCTTGTCATACACTCACCCATCGACGCCAGATTCGTCGGCCGCGCAATCCAATCGAACCGAACACAAGAGTGGCTGGATCGCCCGTATCGTCATCATCGTAGCGCTCGTAGCGATCATCAGCGGCGTGCTGATCGAACAGCGCACCCGGCCGATACTGATTGTGGGACCTATGGTGCAGATCCCTACGCCCGGTGGGCTGACGATCGTCTGGGAGATGGACTCATCGATCGGTCACGGCGTCGCCTGGCTTGAAGACGCGCCGGGCGTCAATCTCGTCGAGCACAGTCGAAACCTCGGCCGTCGACATGAAGCCGAGTTCACCGGACTGACTCCGGGCAGGACCTACCGCTACAGCGTCGCCAATGACCGAGGCCTCTTCGGCAGCACGGTGGTGGCAGGACCGTATGAGACACGAGTCCCCCCGCCGCGCGGCACACCATTCCGATTCGTGGCTTTCGGCGACAGCGGAAACGGCAGCAACACACAAGCCGAATTCGCCAAGCGAATCGCGGCGGCCCGGCCCGATCTGATCATTCATGTCGGCGATCTCGTCTATCCTGCCGGGGCAGGCGAGACCTACGGTACGCACTTCTACGAGCCGAACGCTGAGATGATTCGCCATGCCCCCTTCATGCCGTCGCTGGGCAATCACGACGTGGCCACCGACAAGGGACGGCCCCTGCTGGCACACTTCGTCTGCCCCGAAAACGGTCCAGAGGGCATCGAACCCGAGCGCTGCTACTGGTTTGACTACGGCGATGCCCGCTTTGTGGCACTGGATTCGAACCTCGTCGAGGCCGACGGCGCGATCAGCCATGAGGAGATGAAATCGGTCATCGCCCCGTGGGCGCGTCGCGTGTTCACGGATTGCGACGCGCGATGGAAGTTCGTCTTTTACCATCACCCCTTCTATACCGGCAGCAGCCATTCCGCCGAGGGCGCCGCCTTCATGAAGGAGGCGTTTCTCGACGTCTTCGAGGAAACCGGGGTCGACGTGGTCTTCTGCGGGCACAACCACCTCTACGAACGAATCGCTCCAATGCGCGGTGACCAGATCGTCGCCGACGGCGAAGGCATCGTTTACATCGTGACCGGCGCAGGCGGAGTCAGTCGATACGCCGAAAAGCTACCGCCACCGCCTTACATACGGGTTTACAACGACCGGGTATTCAGTTTTACACAGGTGGACCTCTCATCTGACCGATTCGAGCTCAAGCAGATCGACGAGCACGGCAACGTCATCGATCAATACGTCATCGAAAAACCGCAGCGCACGGCCCGCGGCTCCTGATCGCGCATGGGTGGTACGGGCATCTCGCCCGTCAGCGTCGAATTAACGCGTGGCCGCAACGTGCCCGCTCAGACCGCGCGAATACAGCTCCATGAAGCGCAATCCTGGGGCCCAGACCTCTTCTTTCGCCGCTGTGGTCACCAGTCGCTCTGAAAAATAAAAAATTCGTGGAAGAACTGCCCGTCCGGCGAGTACTCCCTGCGGCGGAGGTCATGGTGACCGACGCACGAAAGAGCCACTAATTGAAAAGGGAGATGTGCGATGACTGCATTGAAGAAAATCACCAGCCGACGGGCGCTTCGATTGATCTGTTGTCTGGCGATGATGGCCGCCCTGACCGCCGCCAACACCGGTTGCGAGGGACTGGACGAATTCATCACCGGTTTTGAATGCGGCTTTAATGCCGGTGCAAACGGCCTGCCTGCCTCCGTGTGCTTCTAAGGTCGGTGAACTCCCCTCTCCCACCGCGTACCTCAGGAGCACTGATGATGGCAGACCCGCCCGGCGCGGCGTGGCATTCCTGATGGCCACGCCGCGTCGCATTTTGCGCGCCCCGCGAATCCATCAGCGTACAGCCGACTCGAACGTCGAACGACCCTCAGAGCTTCACCGTCACGGTCTTGACTTCTGTGTAGTGCTCCAGGGCGTATTCGCCGAGTTCGCGACCGATGCCAGACTGCTTGAATCCGCCGAAGGGCGCCGCGGCGTCGAAGACGTCGTAGCAGTTCACCCAGACGGTCCCGGCGCGGACGCGGTTGGCGATCGCATGCGCCTTGGTGATGTCCTTCGTCCACACCGCGGCAGCCAGGCCGTAGATCGAGTTGTTCGCCCGCTGCACCACGTCGTCGATGTCCTTGAACGGCATGACACACATGACCGGGCCGAAGATTTCCTCCTGAGCAATCGTCATGTCGTCGCGCACGCCGTCGAAGACCGTCGGCTCGATGAAGAAGCCGCGATCGCCCACGCGGCTGCCGCCGGTCACCAGCTTCGCCCCCTGTTTGTTGCCGATGTCGATGTAGTTCATCACCCGGTCGAACTGCTCCCGCGAAACCTGCGGCCCCTGGTGCGTCTTCATGTCGAACGGATCGCCCACGCGGCGGCTCTTGGCGATGCCGGTGAGCTTCTCGACGAACTGATCCTTGATCGACTCCTCAACGTACAGCCGGCTGCCGGCGCAGCAGCACTGCCCCTGATTGAAGAACAGCGCGAAGTAAGCCCCCTGGATCGCCGCGTCGGCATCGGCGTCGGCGAAGACGATGTTCGGGCTCTTGCCGCCGAGTTCCAGTGAAACGCGCTTCAGGTTGCTCTTGGCCGCGGCTTCCATGATGAGCTTGCCGACTTCCGTGCTACCGGTAAAGGCGACCTTGTCCACGTCCATGTGCTTCGCGATCGCGCCGCCAGCCGTCGGGCCCATACCGGGGATGATGTTGATGACGCCCGGCGGGAAGCCCGCATCGAGCGCAAGCTGCCCGACGTACAGCGCCGTCAGCGGCGTCTGCTCAGCGGGCTTGAGGATAACCGTGTTGCCCATTGCCAGGGCCGGTCCCCACTTCCACGCCTGCATGAGCAGCGGGAAGTTCCACGGAATGATCTGTCCGCAGACGCCGATCGGCTCGTGCTTCGTGTAGCAGAAGAACGGCCCGTTGATCGGGATGGTCTTGCCGTGCATCTTGTCGGCCCAGCCGGCATAGTAGCGATAGCAGGCAATGGTGAGCGGCAGGTCGGCATTGAGCGAGTCACGGATGGGCTTGCCGTTATCCAGCGTCTCCAGCGCCGCTAGCTCTTCCTTGTGCTTCTCGATCAAGTCGGCCAGCTTGAACATCAGCCGCCCGCGCTCGGAGGCGCTCATCTTCTGCCACGGCCCGCTCTCGAAGGCCTTGCGCGCTGCCTTGACCGCCTTATCGACATCCGGTTCGTCGCCTTCGGCCACATGGGCGATCACGTCGCCGGTCGCCGGATTGATCGCCTCAAACGTCCTCCCGCCGACGGCATCGACCCACTCACCGTCGATGAGCAGCTTGGTGTACTTGATCTTGATATCCGACTTCACCGGAGCAGGGATAGTGGCGGTGGACATGACGGTACCTCCTGAAAACGGTTCTCAAACGGCGGGTTGTGACACAATTGGGATGCGGGTCGAAACTCGCCCGATCACTGAAAAAAGATAGCCCCGCGGCGGGTGCATGTCAAACTCAGTGAGCGCTGTCCAATCCTCCCGGTGCATTGCATAATTTCCGCATGAACGGGCCAGAGACAACGACGGGCACACTCATCGACGTGCGTATCGAGAAGCCGGGGCAGATCCGCATCGGACCTGCTTTGGCCTTTATCATGGTGATCCTGTTCATACTTGTTCCTGTCATCCTGGTCTTGGGAAACGCCGGCTTAACGGCTCGTTGGATCGGCTTCGGTGTCGGCAGCGCACTGACCATCGTCATCATCTATGCGATTCAACGGCACCTGAAGCACAAACACATCCGGCGGCTGTTCGATCTCGTGAAACAGGGCGATCATCAGTCGGCCGCGAGCTACATGAGCCGTCATGCCTACGAGGCGGGCAACAACCCGCTCGCCGGCGGGTGGATCGGCATGCTCGCGGGAATGGGCCAGACAGACACGACCATTAGGGCCAGTTGGTATGAGGAGCGCCAAACAGTTGAGCCGCTGACGATCTCCTTTTACCCGATCCTGCTCGATGAAACCGAAGAGGCCTTCCGACAGCTGGAGGAGGCCACGGAAGACGCACCGGCGGCACCTGTGGAAGCGGCAGCACGGTCGACTCAGTCGGAGCGGTCGTTCGCAGCGAAGATACGCCGCAATGTGCGGCTCAAAGGCGCGTTGATGCTCGGTTTCTGGTGCTTCTTCTTCCTGAATGCTGCCACAGAGGCCTATCAGTTAAGCCAGGTAACCGTCCGGTTGAGCTTCTGGGTGCTCGTACTTGCAATCTATTTGTTTGTCTCGCCTTCATCGGGTACGTCCCTGTCTCCGGCGCAGTGGCTGCTCGTGCCATCGGGCCTGATTCTTCGAAAGCCGGCCAGGGACCGCACCCGCTCGTCGCTGCATCTGTTCGATCGTCGCCGCAGCGTATTATGCGCGTATCAGGTTCGTAAGGGTTCGTGGGTGATCTACGTTGCCGACAGCGAGAAGAACGAAAGTGTTCCGGTCACTTCGCGCGAAGCCCGGCTCCTCCTCCGCGCTTGGCTCAGTCCGCTGGCCCCGCCGCCGGTGGAGAAGCTGGTGGATCTGACATGAATGAGAATCCAACAAGTTTCGACGCCCCCACGCAGAGGCCTGCTGAACCGCCAATGAGCGTACTGGTCTCCGGAAGAGGTCGATATCCGATCCGATACACGCTCTTGATTCTCGCTCTGGTGCTCGCCCTTGGTGGTTGGTTGTTCTATTGGGCGGCGACAACTCCGGCTGGCATTCCTTCTCCCCTGTTGGTGGCGATTCCCATCGTTCTGGTGCTGGTTTTCCTCATCACCCTGCAGATGATCCATGCCCGTCTCGCTGCTCAGATAAGTCAATTGCAGAATCAGAATTATTCCTGCTCAGACTTCGAGTTCGCATCATGGGTCGGAGATTGCTGGCCACCCGCAGCAGGCAGAAAGCTCATTCGCTCGGCGCTGGAGGCACTCTATGCACATGGCTTTGCCAATCGCGTACTATTTCTGTATGAAGATCTGCCGCCTCGATGCCAGTTCGTACCGATCGAATTCCCATTCCAACCGACACCACTTCACGAAGCAGACGCGGCCTTTCGCGAACTCGAAGCAGGTCTTCAGGACGCCGAACAATCAGGGTCGGCCACGAATCGAATTCGCGGTGCCAGGAAGACAATGTACCGACGAATCCACCCGCAAATATACTTGACCGGCTTTTTGATTTTCTACGTCATCTTCGCGCTCATTGTCGGCAGTGTGTACTACCGACTGTCCTCCGGAACAGGTAGTATCAATTACTTCATCTACCTGCAACTGATCTTGCCGTTTATCTTCCTTGCTCCTACCTGGTACAGATTCCGTGCAGCGAAGTGGAGGTGGATTCTAGTACCCGGTGGACTCGTGCTCCGCAGACCCCGACGACACACGGCTCGAAGCGACGTCCACCTGTTCGTCCGTGAGCGCAGCGTTATCGTGATTCGCAGAACAAGTCTGTTGTTCTGGAAGGTGAACATCTGGGACGGCAAGGAACTTGGTCTCGCACATTTGAGAGAGAGTGAGGTCGAACTCCTCCTCCGCGCATGGCTAAGCCCATTGGCACCGCCGCCGGTAGAGAAACTGGTGGATTTGACGTAGGCGAACATCCGATGCAAATTCGAACAGACGAAATCGGAGGCGACCTGAGCTGGCGACCCCGGGCATGCCACGTTACGCCGACGGCCTTACAACCTCCCGCCAGGAGTTGGTCGCCCATGCGACCTACCCTGACAAGTTGCTGATATAATCTGCCACGTGGACAACTCACCAGCTCCATCCCTCCCTTCGCGCGGCGCTGAGCAGGCGGGGCTTGTCGTCGGCTGTTTCGCACTCATGCTCGTCGCGCTCTACCTGACCGTCGGACATCGAGTGAGAATTAGTCAGTGGCACGTTACGCCGGTCACGAACGCCGCCCTCGAAGAGGCCCTCATGTGGAAGCAGGGCCGGCTGCACCTCGAGCAAAATGATTACGAAGTCGCGCGCGAGGGCGACCGGCGCTACAACGTCGTCGGTCTCGCCTTCGTCCTCCTCTCTGTCATCGGCACCACGCTCGGCGAGATCGGCGGGCACCCGCCGGGCAGCATCTACGGTCCGCACTATGCCATACTCGTGGCACTCCCGCTGCCGATAGCCGCCTACGCCGCCTTCCGAACCGTCACGCGCTCCAGCCCGTGGGCCGCCGTGTTCGCCGGCTATCTCATCGCCGGCACCCCGTTGCTGCCGGTCTTGCAGGCCTGCCAGGGCGGTGTCCACGGCGCGAGTATTTACGAAATCAATCACGTCCTCGCTGTCACCGGACTGCTCATTTTCGCCGCCGACCTGCTCGGCCCGCGGCGAATCTGGCCCGCCGCGCTGGGGCTTATGCTCGCGGCTTGGTCACGCCAGATGACGATCGTTTATCTGCCGGCGCTCCTGTGGCTGGCATGGCGACACGGCACGGGTGGCGCGGCGGCCCATCCTCAACCGACAACGCCGGCCTGTTACGTCGCGCCATCCGCAGCGCGCAGGCGCCGCGCCGTACGCATCGCCGCAGTCGGCGCTACAGTCATCCTGGCCGTACCCATGACGTTGAACTTTCTCAAATTTGGAAATCCGCTTGAGACCGGATATGCCCGCCTCTACGAAGGCCGCACGGACCCCATCGGCCGGCGTGGTCAAGAGCAGACCTTCGGCCTGCGCTACGTTCCGCACAATGCCTATGCGATGAATGTGGCGTTTCCGTCGTGGGACATACGGGCAGGCGCCTTGCGTCCCGAGACGGCCGGCGTCGACGGCGCCAGCATCTGGCTGACCATGCCATTGCTGCTCGGCGTACCGTTGACGATCCGCCGCTGGGCCTTTGATTGCATTCCCCGGGCGCTTCTGTTATCAGGGATGGCCGTCATGGCCGGACTGCTGACCTACCACACCAGCGGAGCGAACGACGCCGGCTACTATCGTTATGCTCTGGACTTTGTCCCCGTATGGTTGCTGGTCATCGCACCGTGGATGCTGTCGCCGCGAGTCCGCCCCTGGACCCTGGCGGCGCTGGCCTGGAGCGCCCTGTATTTCAACCTGTTGCCATGACCACCGCCGAGAAGGACGGGATCGTATTCGTGCCGACCTGCCTGCCTGAAGTCGATACACAGTCTGCAACCGCCGCACCGGCCGCTGCGCCTTCGGACCGGAGCATCTCCGCGCTGCGCGCCGTCTTCGCGGTCAGCGGCATGGTCTTTCTGTGCATGGTGCCGGTAACGATGCTGGTCGCCCCTCTCAAGGAACTCGTCGGCCTTCGCTACCAAGCCGGCCCGTTCTGGACGCACAGCTTTATGTCCGTCAACATGGTCGGGGCGATCCTTGCGGCCCCCCTGATCGGCCTGCTTTCGGACGCCGGTGGCGCGCGTCGACGTGTCGCAGCGATGGCACTCTTCACCGATGCCCTCCTGCTCGCCGCCATGGGCTGGGCGCCCAACCTCGCCACCCTGCTCATCCTGCGATTCTTCGAAGGCGCTGCACACATTCTCGCCCTGAGCACCCTCATGGCCGTCGCCGCCGGATGGGCCGCCGAGAAATCCCGCGGCCGAGCCATGGGCGTCGTCGGCTCAGCGATGATGTTCGGCACCGCCTGCGGTACGCGAACCGGAGGCGAAGTCTGGCGGCTCCTGCCCGACTGGACGTTCCTCGTCGCCGGATGCATCAGCGCCGTCGCCGCAGTCGGCGTGCTCATGTTCGTACGCGAACCACACACCCCACGAACCGATCGCGGCGGGATGAAGGCGGCGCTCGCGATCCTCGCCCAGCGCCGCGAACTCGCCGTGCCTTATGCCTATGCCCTGATCGATCGCTTCTGCGTCGGCGTCGTCGTATCGACCCTCGTACTCTACTTCGCCGACATTCACGAACTCGAACCGCGCGATCGCAGTCGACTGCTGGTTCTCTTCCTCGTACCCTTCGCCGTGCTCATCTACCCTGCCGGCCGGCTGGTCGATCGCATCGGGCGCGTCTGGCCCATTGCCCTCGCATCGGCCACATTCGGCGTTGTCTTTGCATCCTACGGCGTGGCATCGGCCGAATCTCTCCGTGCGCTCATGATTATCTCTGGCATCGTCAGCGCCATTATGTTTGCGCCGAACCTGGCGCTTTGCGCCGATCTGGCGCCGTCGTCGCACCGCGGAGCCGTCTTCACCGGCTTCAATGCCGCCGGCTCCCTCGGCTTTCTGCTCGGGCCGCTCGCCGCCGGCGCTTTCTTCTCCGCGATGACGCGGCATGGCAATACCCTCGAGGCCTACCAGGCAACCTTTCTGGCGACTGGCTGCACACAGGTCCTCTGCGCCGCCATCACGCTCCCGCTGCTGCTCCGGCTGCGACGCCGCGGCCTGACCCGCTGACTACGCGGTCTTGCGTTCCGCGTACCCGGCGCGACAATGTCGCCGTTCGCCGCAGTGAACGAAGAAGCCATCCATCCATGAGGAGGACGACCCGTGAATCGAAGTAAACGCATCATCGCAATCATGATCGGCGTCGGCGTGCTGGGTACCATGAGCGTGGCACAAAGCCCGCCCGATGACGCTGTCCCGCCGCGCGCCGGCAGCCACCCCGTCGCCGTGATTGATCTGGTCCGCATCTTCAGCGAGTGCGCGCAGATTCAGGACCTCAACGAGATCATGAAGGTTCAGACGGAGGAGGCCGCCAAGGAGGCCCAGCAGCGCCGCAAGGTCATCGAAGATAAACAGACCGAGCTGTCGGCCTTTCGTCCCGGCTCGCAGGACTTCGTAACCCGCCGGAAGGACCTCGTCCGGCTGAACATCGAGGCCAACGTCTGGCTCAAGGTAACCGAGCAGCAGATGGATCAGGACAAGTTCGACTGGACCCGCGTGATCTACGAACAGACCATGAAGGTCGCATCAGAGATTGCTCGGGAGCGCGGCTATGATGTCGTGCTGCTGAGAAACGACTTCAAGCCCGATGACATCGAGCAGAGCGTCCAGGCACTTCGGCGCTTCATCCAGGAACGACAGGTGCTCTGGAACGCGGCGGACATTGACATCACCGATCAGGTCATTCGGCGATTGGATGCCGCTTACAAACAGGGCGGCGGCAAGCGATTGCTCGGACAGCCCGCGGGAGCGCCTTGAGCGGCGATTCATCAACGTGATAGCGGGAGGAATCGCTCGCGCCCTGCGCAAGCACTGCACGAGGCCCAGTCATGGTTGAATCGCCGTGCCGTACCATTGCAGAGATTGCCACTCACTGCCGGGGCCGCTTCGCCGGCACCGCGCAAGAAGCCACCCAGCCGATACGAACCGTGAGCACGTTGCTCGATGCGACGGCCGACGACGTATCCTGGATCATGGATCCGAAGTTCGCATCCGACATGCGACAAAGTAAGGCGGCAGCCATCATCGGTAAGGAATCGCTGCTCGGTAACCACCCGCGCGGCATCTTCGTCGAGGATCCGTCCCTCGCTGTCGCGCAGGTACTCGAACTCTTCTGGACACCGCCGCACACGCCGGCTGCTGGTGTGCACCCATCCGCCGTGGTCGATCCCTCGGTTGTCCTCGGTCGGAACGTCTCCGTCGGGGCGCTCACCGTCATCGGTCCGGATTCGCGAATCGACGATGACACCATCGTCCACGAAGGCGTCAGCATCGGCGCGGGGGTACACATCGGTCGGGGCTGTACGCTCTACGACCGCTGCGTCATTTACGACCGCTGCACCATCGGGAATCAGGTCATCCTCCATGCCGGTGTGGTGATCGGGGCGGACGGATTTGGCTACATCTTCCGCGAAGGCCGGCATCGACGCATTCCGCACATCGGAACGGTGATCATCGAGGACGACGTCGAAATCGGGGCCAATGCCTGTGTGGATCGAGCCAAGATCGGTGCCACGGTCATCGGCCGCGGAACGAAGATTGATAACATGGTCCAAGTCGCCCATAATGTACGCATCGGACCACTTTGCGCCATCGCTGCCCAGGTCGGTCTGGCCGGCAGCGTGCGGATCGGAAGCGGTGTCCTGGTCGGCGGTCAGGCAGGCGTCGCCGACGGAATTACGATCGGCGATGCAGCCCGCATCGGCGCGCAATGCGGCGTCATACGCGGTAATGTCCAGCCGGGCGCCATTCTCTTCGGCACTCCGGCAGGCAAGAGCACCGAGGTATTCCGACTGGAGGCGCGGATTCGAAAGCTTCCGAAACTTTTTGATGAGGTCGCCGAACTCGCTCGGCGAATGGCGAAGCTTGAAGCCGCAACACACCATTCAGAGCACGGCTGAGGTCCACGGCCGCGGCCTCTTCACGGGTGAAGAGGTAACCGTCCGATTCAAGCCCGCCCCCGTGGACACCGGCATCGTCTTCGTCCGCACCGACGGACAGACACCGGTCCGTATCCGCGCTCACGTGGGAAATGTCACCAAGCGCGCCCGCCGCACCTCCATCCGCAACGGCACCCTGGCCATCGAGACGGTCGAGCACTGCATGGCCGCGCTCCACGCATTGTCCGTCGATAACGCGGAGATCGAACTGACCGGCGGCGAGCTCCCCGGCTGTGACGGCAGCAGCCGGGACTTCGTCGACGCCATTCTCAATGCCGGTGTCGTCGAGCAGCAGGCCGAACAACACCCCCTGGTCATCACCGAAACCGTCCGCGTCTGCGAGGGCGATGCCGAGTTGATCGCCGTCCCCACGGACACCGAAGACCTCAACATCCTTTACGACCTCGACTACGGCCCCGACGGCCTCGTCCCGCGGCAGATTTTCGCGCTCCGCGTCACCGAAGACAACTTTCGAAACGAAATCGCCACCGCCCGCACGTTTCTCTTCGAGGAGGAAGCCCGCCAGTTCCAGGCCGCCGGCCTTGGTAAGCACCTGACCTACAGCGATGTCGTCGTCATCGGGACCCAGGGCGTCGTCGGAAACGAATTCCGCTTCCCCGACGAGTGTGTCCGCCACAAGATACTCGACCTCATCGGCGACCTTTACCTCGCCGGCCGGCCGATTCACGGTAAGGTCATCGCACGCAAAAGCGGCCACGCCCTCAATCATGAATTGGTGCGGATGCTGCTGGAAGTCCTCGAGCGCAACGAACGTGCCCATCGGCTGCGAACCACCACGGTCATGGATGCTGTCCAGTTGCGCCGCATCCTGCCGCACCGTTACCCCTTCCTGCTGATCGATCGCGTCGTCGAGATCGACGGCGATCACCGCGCCGTAGGTATCAAAAACGTCACAATCAACGAGCCGTTCTTCCAGGGGCACTACCCCACCCAGCCCATCATGCCCGGCGTGCTCATTCTGGAAGCCATGGCACAGCTCTCGGGCGTCCTCCTCGCCCAGAAGCTCGAACATACCGGAAAGGTCGCCGTCCTCCTCTCGATGGACAATGTCAAGTTTCGCAGGGCGGTCCTGCCCGGCGATCAGCTCGTGATGGAAGTTCGTACGGTCCGGGTGAAGTCCAGGACCGGCCACGTTCGCTGCAATGCCACGGTCGGCGACGCTCTGGTCGCGCAGGCCGAAATCAAGTTCATGATGGTCGATGCTGAGCCGTCGTAAGTACTTAAAAATAAAGAAACAACGTGCGACCACACACCCCATCGCCCTCGTGCGCATTGTCGCATCAACCGGCATGGAGCTTGCCGTAACTCACCAAGGTCGATCGACCGGGTCTTTGCTTCCGGGCGATTCTGACGTAATCTTCCGGATTACGATGGATCACCGGACCCCCAACTCGCCGGGCGGTCAGACGAAGTGAAGGGTTCCCACGTCCGGGCCCTGTGCAGGATCAAGCAATGCCGAAAATCGCACCCAGTGCGACCGTGGACCCCAAGGCAGAACTCGCGACCGACGTGGAAATCGGTCCGGGCTGCTACGTAGGACCGCAGGTGCGCATCGGTTCCGGCACGGTCCTGATGCCCAATGTCACCATCTTGGGTAACACGACCATCGGGAGCGGTAACCTCTTCTACCCCGCCACGGTCATCGGCGCCGCACCGCAGGACCTTAAGTACCGCGGTGAAGCGACGCAACTGGTCATCGGCGACCATAACATCTTCCGCGAGGGCGTGACCGCCCACACCGGCACGGAGGTCGCCGGCGGCATCACGCAGATCGGCAGCCACAATCAGTTCCAGGTCGGTACGCATCTGGCCCACGACGTCGCCGTCGGTGATCACTGCATCCTGTCGAACCAGGTGCAGGTCGCCGGCCACGTGCACATCGAGAGCCACGTCACCATCAGCGGCCTCGTCGGGATTCAGCAGTTCGTCACCATCGGGCGATACTCGTTCATCACCGGCATGGCCCGCTGCACGATGGATGCACCGCCTTACATGATCTACGGCTACGAGGGCACGATTCAGGGGGTCAACGTCAAAGGGCTGGGCCGCTGGGGCTTCGAGGAAGAATCGATCCAACAGCTTCGAGACATGTTCAAAAAGCTCTTTCCGCGAAAGAGCCAGGCCACGAATCATTACAACCTGCGCACCCTGTACGGCCTGCTTCCAGCCAAAAAGGACGATCGCAACGGCGCCGTCAGTCTGGCTCGTCGCCTGACCGAAGTCGAGGACTCCGGCCATCTCGACGAACATTGCCGCTACCTCGTGGAGTTCCTCAAGCGTTCGATCCATAACGGCGTCTACGGCCGCTATCTCGAATCGCTCCGACGCGATGGCAACGGTGAACGGCCCAGCTTCTACACCGCCGGGGGGAACGGCCGGTGAGCGAATCGCCCATTCGAACCGCCGTCGTCGGCGTCGGACACATGGGGCGCCATCACGCGCGGTTATACCATGAGCTGCCGCAGTCGCAGCTCGTGGCCGTCGTCGATGTCAACGCCGATCGCGCCGCGGAAATCGCCCGACAATACCACACCAGGGCCCTTGCCTCCGTGGATGAGCTGCCTGACGACGTGCAAGCCGTCACGGTCGCCGTGCCCACCATCTACCACCGGACGATCACCGAAAAGCTGCTCCAGCGCGGCATCGCCTGCCTCGTGGAGAAACCGATCGCCGATAGCGTGACCGAGGCCGAAGCCCTGCTCGGGTGTGCTCGAAGTTCCGGCGCCCTTCTGTCCGTAGGCCATACCGAGCGTTTCAATCCGGTCGTTCGCGCCATTCAGCGTCTGAACATTCGTCCCAGATACATCGAATCCCAGCGGATCAGCCCCTTTCGCTTCCGATCCGCTGACATCGGCGTCGTCGCCGACATGATGATCCACGACATCGATATTATTTTGCACCTCGTCGGTTCCCGACCGGTCAAGGTCGATGCCGTTGGTGTCAACGTGCTGGCGCGCCATGAAGACGTGGCCAATGCTCGCGTCGTCTTCGAAAACGGCGCCGTGGCCAACCTGGTCGCCTCCCGGCTGGCCCTCAAGACCGACCGGCGACTCCGCGTCTTCTCCGATACGGCCTATCTGTCACTCGACTACCAGCGGAAGAACGGCATCGTCGTCACCCGCGATGCCAACCTCGATGTCCTTGCGCTGGCCAAGGACAAAAAGCTCGAAGACCTCGCCCAGATGGCCGACCTGGATTTCGGCCAGCTCGTCAAGGTCGAGCCGCTTATGGTGGACGACGTGGAGCCACTCCGCGCCGAGTTGGAATCTTTCCTCGACAGCGTTCGCACCGGCAGGCCGCCCGCCGTCAGCGCCGAAGACGGCGTGGACGCCGTGCGACTCGCCAGCGAAATCGTGAGCGCCATCCAGCGACATCGCTGGGATACCTGAACCCGTCGCTTGCCGATCTTCTCCCACGCGCACAGAATGCCCGACTACGGAGTACGCGACATGGTTACCGACAAACTCGAAGCCGGTCAGAAGGTCAGGGTCGTCCAGAGGGTTCACACCCGCGAAGGCGACTGGGAGACGGCCATTGAAGGCGAGGTCGTCTACTGCCGGCCGATGCCGACCGGTAGCTGGTTCGCGCACGGAAAGAATGACAAGCTATGGCTAAATCGTCTGCGTCTCAAGCGGGCAGACGGCGAACTGATCGACTTGAATCTCGACGCCGACTCCGAGGTGGCCGTCCTGCTTTAGTGCACGCCCTGATCGGCGAGCCAGCGCTCTGCGTCCAGCGCCGCCTTGCAGCCCATCCCCGCCGCCGTCACCGCCTGTCGGTACAAGCTGTCCACGCAATCGCCCGCCGCGAACACGCCGTCGATGTTGGTCGTCGAACGGTAGGGATCCTTAAGCTTAATATACCCCTTGGAATCCAGATCTAGCTGGCCGTCGAGAAACTTCGTCGCCGGTGTATGTCCGATGGCGACGAACAAACCGCCGATCGGCAGCTCGCTTTCCTTGTCGGTCTTCGTATCCTTGAGTTTGACGGCCCTGATGCTGTCGTCACCGAGCACATCCACGACGACTTTGTTCCATTGCATCACGATCTTCTTGTTCGACAGTGCCCGCTCTGCCATGATCTTGCTGGCCCGTAGCTCGTCGCGCCGATGGATCATGTGGACCTTCTTCGCGAACTTCGTGAGATAGGTCGCCTCTTCAACAGCCGAGTCACCTCCACCGACGACGGCCAGCTCCTTGTCGCGGAAGATCGGCATGGCCCCGTCGCACACCGCACAGGCCGACACTCCCCCGCCGCTCCGCGCCAGCCGCTGCTCATTTTCAAGACCCAGCCAGTTCGCCGTCGCTCCCGTAGCGACGATGACAGAGTGGGCAAGATAAACCTTGTCATCCTCTGCGACCACCTTGAACGGCCGCGACGAGAAATCAACCGACTTACAATCCTGGTACTTGTACGAGTGCCCGTCGTCAGGATTGGAAACGTCCGGATTGAGACCGTCGTCCGTGACGATGCGCGTACCGAATCGCACGGCCTGCTGTTCGAAGCAGGCCATGAGCTTGGGACCGGTGATCCCCTCAGGGAACCCCGGATAATTCTCCACCTCTGTCGTGAGCATGAGCTGCCCGCCAGGCAGGATCGTTGACGGCTGACTCTTGGGTCTGCCCGCGAAGACAAGCGGATCGAGGTTGGCGCGAGCCGCGTAGATAGCAGCGGTCCATCCGGCGGGACCGGAGCCGATGATAATGAGTTTCTCGACGTCGGACATGGTGATGCCTCTGTTGTACGTTTCTTCGTATGTTCGCGATACGATTCCGGCGGATTGCGATCCGTTGGTTTCGACGACGCGTCTTGTACCGTTGCATTGTACGGCGTGCGCCACTAGCATACGCGCCGCATGGACGCAGGACAATTCTCAACCGGGCCCGCCTCTTTAAGGATGCCGCGTTTCACGGCGGGGTTGCTCCTGCTCGCATCGCTTTCCGGATGCAGCAGCGCAGGCACCACGGAACCTGTCCAGTTCGTGCGCGAAGACTGGTCTTATCGCGGCGCGTCCGGCGCGCGGCTGTCCAGTGAGAGTTACGTCATCTACACCACCTGCCGGTCTGCACCGTTCGTCGATGCCTTGCCCGCCTTTCTCGAATCGTGCAGAAAGGCCTACGCCGAACTCCTGCCGCCCACGATAACCCCCGACCAGCCGATGGAAACCTATCTCTTCCAGAGTCGCTGGCACTGGGAACGCTTCACCGAGGAGTTCACCGGCCCGCGGGCCGACATCTACAAGCAGATCCGCTCCGGCGGATACTCCGAACGCGGCGTGACCGTCTCGCATTACGGCACGCGGCGCAGCACGCTCTCGATTCTCGCTCACGAAGGCCTGCATCAGTATCTCGAAGTCACGCATGGCAAGCCGATCCCGGCCTGGCTCAACGAGGGACTGGCCTGCTATTTCGAGTCTTTCGATCTGGACGCCGACAATCGCCCCATCTTCACACCAGAGCAGAACACCCTGCGCACGCCGGCCCTGCGCGACGCCCTGCGAAAAAACGGCCTCCAGCCGATTCATCAGATTCTCGCAACCGACGCCGGCCAGGAAATCCACAAGCGCTCGCCGGAAGTCCTCGCCTACTACGCTCAAACATGGTCCATCGTCGTCTTTCTGATGCGCCCCGACCGCAAGAATCCCTACTACGCCGGCTTCCGGGAACTGCTCAATGAACTCGGCACCGAGCAGATGGAGCGCCGCGCACGGGCCTTCATGGCCGCCGACACCGACGGCAACATGAGCTTTGGGGAAGCCATCTTCCGCGCCTACGTTACCGACGACCTGGAGAAGTTCGACTCCGACTATCGCGACTGGCTCGTCAAGCTGCTGGCCATGGAATCCTACCAGTGACCTCGCGGCTGTCCGTGCCGACGCACAACGAATACGGATCGCCATGCCCAGAAACACCCGGCGCCCCGCGCCAACTTCTCAGTTTGATGTCTATTCGACCCCGCTGGTCACGCGAAACGCTTCCCCGGAAATGGCCGCCCTCTTCTCGCCACGGCAGCGCGTTCTGACCTGGCGACGAATCTGGCTGGCCCTTGCGGAGGCCCAGCGCGAGCTCGGCCTACCGATCAGTGCAAAGCAGATTTCCGCACTGCAGCGCAGCATCGAGAAGATCGACTTCGCCGCCGCCGCCGCACACGAAAAGCGCCTCCGTCACGATGTCATGGCCCACCTGCACGCCTTCGGCGATGTCGCCCCTTCGGCCCGCGGAATCCTGCACCTCGGCGCAACCAGCATGGATATCGTCGACAACGCGGACCTGATCATCATGCGTCAGGCGCTGGCCATCCTGCGCGGCTGGCTGCTCACCATCATCGATGCGATGGCGGAGCAGGCGCGCCAATATCGTGCAGTGCCTTGTCTGGGCTACACCCATTTCCAACCTGCCCAGTTGACCACAGTTGGCAAGCGCATCTGTCTGTGGTGCTGGGACTTTGTACGTGATCTCAATGAAATCGAGCGATACCGGCACGGTCTGCCCTTTCGTGGAATCCGCGGAGCGACCGGCACGCAGGCCGGCTTTCTCCGGCTCTTCAACGGAAACGCCGACAAGGTCCGTCGCCTCGAAGAACGCGTCGCCTCGCGCCTGCAATTCGATACCTGCGAGCCGGTCACCGGACAAACCTATTCGCGAAAGATTGATGTCCAGGTGATGTCGGTCATCTCGAACCTCGCTGCGAGCGTACACAAGTTTGCCAATGACATACGGCTGCTCGCCGGGCTGAAGGAAATCGAAGAACCCTTCGAAACCGATCAGGTCGGCAGCTCGGCCATGCCCTACAAGCGAAACCCAATGCTCTGCGAACGTGCCACGGGCCTAGCGCGATTCGTCATCAATCTGTCGCAGTCGGCTCACCAGAATGCCGCCGAACAATGGCTGGAGCGCACGCTCGACGACTCCAGCAACAAGCGACTGCTCATCCCCGAAGTGTTCCTGGCCGCCGACGGGATGCTTCAGGCCGTTGCCCGTGTCGCCGATGGGCTGGTGGTCAATCGCAAGGTCATCGCCGCGCGCGTCGATGCCGAGTTGCCCTTCATCGCGACGGAAGAAATCCTTCTGGCTGCATCGGCCCAGGGCGGAGATCGACAGGCGCTGCATGAGCGACTTCGCCGACATGCCCAGGCAGCAGGCGACGAAGTAAAACAGCACGGCCGACCCAACGATCTTCTCCACCGCATTGAAGCCGATCCGGCTTTCAGCGGCGTGCAGCTCCATTCGATTCTGGACCCCAAACGTCACGTCGGCCTGGCCCCGCAGCAGGTTGTCGAATTCCTGAAGAATGTGATCGCGCCGCTCCGGCGCAAGTTCGCCGCCATCAACAGAAAGAAACCGGTAATCAGCGTCTGAACAGAACGCATGCGCATCGCCAAAGGCGATCGCGACGAATGGATCAGGAGTCGGGAATGACACGGGCAGAACTGGCTGAACGCATCCGCAGCGTCGCCTACCTCGAAGGTGAGTTCACCCTGCGCTCCGGCAAGAAGTCCACTTTCTATGTGGACAAGTATCTGTTCGAGACCGAGCCGGACATTCTCACGGAACTGGGTCGGCTCTTTGCAGAGAAAGTATCGTCGCGCACGACGCGCATTGCCGGCGCCGAGCTGGGCGGGGTCGCCCTCGCCGCCGCGGCCTCGATGGCCTCCGGCAAGCCCTTCACCATCATCCGCAACGCGAAGAAGGATTACGGCACGAGCAAGATGTTCGAGGGCAGGATTTCACCCGGCGATGTGATCCTTCTCGTGGAGGACATCGCCACGACGGGCGGGCAGGTCCTCGAAGCCGCACGGGTCATTCAGGATGCCGGCGCATCGGTGGAAAGAATCGTGGCCGTCGTGGACCGTGGCCAAGGCGCCGCGGATAACATCCGCACCGCGGGCTTTGCATTTGAGGCATTGTTTGATTCGTACGACCTTCGACTGCCGATAACATAATGCACTGGGCAGCTGTCATCCTCGGACAGAGATCCCGAGACGGTGAAATTCAACTATGTCACTTTACTTGGACATCTGCTGCATTAAGCGTCCGTACGACGATCAGTCGCAACCACGAATCATGCTTGAAACGACGGCTCTGCTTACCATCCTTCAGGCAGCACAGCAAAACCGCATTTCGGCTCCTCAGGTCAATTGCGCACGATTTGGAAAACGCCCTCAATCCCGACCAGCGTCGAGCCACAGCGGTTCGCGTCTGGCTGGAGTCGCTCGGAGCAGCAACTCGGACAACTCCCGAAGTAGCCGAACGTACGCGGATCCTGACGAGCTTGGGTATCCGTGGATTCGATGCATTTCACCTCGCTTGGGCCGAAGCACTGCACGCAGACGCGATTGTCACGACGGATGACAAATTCATTCGGAAAGCACAACGTCTCGGTGCTAAGATCAACGTGCGTATCGTGGAACCGGTAACGATCGCCGCGGAGCTTACACAATGAGCATCATTAACAATCCAGTTGAACTTCGTCGGGTCGGGTACGAGGTGCTCGTGCGCGAACTGGGTTTCCTCAATGCTGTCCGATTCATGCTACAGTTTGAAATGGGTTGCGGAGACTACACGAAGGAGCGAGACACCCTCCTGCCAAACTGGACCACCGACGAGATCATTCAACAGGCCGATCGACTCAGCACGAAGCCGTAACGGAAACCCTCAGCGAGCCCGGATCGCTCACACCGCGGCCGGCTCCGCCGGCATCAGCTCGAGCTCGATCAGCGCGTGCAGCGCCGCCTTCTGCTCGGCATCCTTCTTGCTCGGCCCCCAGGCGCTCTTGAAGCGGCGACCGCCGATGTATACCGCGATCTCGAAGCATTTTGCGTGGTCCGGCCCCTTCTCGTCGAGCATCTCGTAAACCGGTGTCTCGCCGCTGGTCTTCTGAGCGTACTGCTGCAACTGAGATTTGAAATTGTGCTGGTGTTCGCTCGCCACTGCCGACTTGATGTGCGGCACCATGTGGCGAAGGATGAAGTCCGCGGTAACGTCCAGTCCGCCGTCGATGTACATCGCTGCGATGAGTGACTCATACGCAGCGGAAGACAGCGAGGTCGGCAGCTTCGAGCGCCCCGCGATGCCGTTGCCCAGAAACAAGAACTCCGGCAGGCCGATCTCCTCCGAAATCGCGCTGCACGTCTTCCGCGATACGACGGCCGACTTGACCTTCGTCAGCTCCCCTTCCAGGTACTCAGGGTAATGATCGAACAGGTAGCGGCAGACCACGAGCCCGAGGACGGCATCCCCGAGAAACTCAAGTCGCTCATTGCTCTGGAGACGATTGGGGGCGATCGACGAATGCGTGAGCGCCGCCGAAAGAAGAGTGGAATCCTTGAACCGATACCCGATCGCGCGCTGGCAGCGCTCCAGGACTTCGTCTTTCATGAAACCGACCTGTTCCACGACACCTTGGGCAGGCCGATGTCGAAAGCCGCGCGACCGCCGCGGGTCGGGCGAGTTTCGGCAAGAGCCCAGCAGGTCGATCCGGTCGCCGGAAGGACCGAAAACCACGACCTGCATCCTTCAATATACTCTTCGGTAGCCATTTAAGTCAACTCCACTTACATTCTCACGCATGTCCACCGCGCCCGCACAACCCGCCACTCAGCTTCTGCCTTATCTCACTCGCGACGTCCCGCCTGTCGCCGGCGCCATCAAACGCCGCTACGAAGACTTCGTCGTCGAGGAGATACCCGCATACCAGCCCTGCGGCACCGGCGACCACGTCTACTTCACCATCGAAAAAAGAGGCCTCGCCACCATGCGGGCCGTGAACGACATCGCCCGGGCACTGGGCATCCTCTCACGCGACATCGGTCTTGCCGGTCTTAAGGACGCCCGCGCCGTTACCACTCAGACCCTCAGCGTTGAGCACATCGACCCCGCAAAGCTGAAAGTACTCGATATCCCGCGGATTCGAATCCTCTCCGTCGATCGGCACAAGAACAAACTGAAAATCGGCCACCTCCGCGGCAACCGTTTCCGCATCAAGCTGCGCGAGTGTGAACAAGGTCGAATCCCGGACATCGAAGCCGTGCTGCGCACGCTCAATCAGCGAGGCGTACCAAACTACTTCGGACAACAGCGATTCGGCTCGCGCGGCGACACCTGGCAGATCGGCCAGGCCGTCCTCCGACGCGATCCCCAGACGGCCATCGATCTCATGCTCGGTCGCCCCGGTCCCTACGACACGGGCGACGTGCTCCGTGCCCGGCAGCTCTATGAAGCAGGAAAGTACCCTGCCGCCGCAAAGGCCTGGCCCTACGGATTCCGCGACAATGCCCGCGCCTGCCGCGCGATGGCCAAGTCCTTCGGAAAGCACAAGCGGGCCTTCTATGCCATCGACGCCCGGCTCAAGAAGTTCTACGTGAGCGCGTACCAGTCCTACCTGTTCAACCGATACCTCGCCGAACGGCTCGACCAGCTCGACAAGGTGGTCGAGGGCGATCTCGCCTACAAGCACGACAACGGCTCGGTCTTCCGCGTGACCGATGCCGCCGCCGAAGCGCCGCGCGCCGAGTCCTTCGAGATCTCCCCGACCGGCCCGATCTTCGGCGTCCGCATGACCCGGGCCGAGGGCGAACCGGGCCGCATCGAGCAGGCCATTCTCGACGCCGAGCAGATCTCGACGGACGACTTCCGCGCGGTAAAAGGCATGAAGGTCCACGGTGCCCGCCGGCCGCTGCGCTTCGCCGTGCAGGACTTCAGTCTGGATACCGGGGAAGACCGCTTCGGCCCCTTCGTGGAGCTGTGTTTCACCCTCTCCTCGGGCTGTTACGCAACGATGATCCTGCGAGAAATCTGCAAGGAAACATTACAGGAAGGCCTGGCGGAGGAAACGTCCGACGACGAAGGTCAGGGCGAGCCCCAAGATGATTAGTCTGAGCGGCCCGCTTCTGCGGATTCTCACGACGTCGCAAAGAGGACGGACTCGTCTGATAAGCTTCGCGTGCGACGCGAACCTCGCTGCTTCACCGTCGGCGGCGCGCTCGTCAGCGGATTCTCCGCACCATCCAGCGAATCCCCCGACTTCGCCGCCTTCAACCGTCGCTCGGCCTGGTCGAAGTACTGCTTCGACATCTCGAACCCGACGTACTTGCGGCCCAGCTTCTTCGCCACGGCGAGCGTCGTGCCACTGCCGGCGAAAGGGTCCATCACCACCTCGCCCTCGTTCGACGACGCACGGATGATCCGCCCGAGAAGCTGCTCCGGCATCTGGCAGCCGTGCCACCCCTCGCGCTCCTTGAAAGTCCCCGCCACGCGAGAGAAATACCACGTGTCGCTCTCCGGTCGAAATCCTTCAGGGACATCCTGCGGGCGAAGCACGAAGCCGTCTGCCGTCGGTGTCCCGGCAGGCATCAGCCAGGTGTCATCCGGCATACGCCCGCTCGGGTTGGCCCGCCGATCAGCATAGACAAGCTGCCGCGCTGAAGGCACTTTCACAGCGTCGACGTTGAAGGTGAACTGCTTCAGGTCTTTGACGAAGTGAAACAGGTGCGCATGACTCCGTGTGAACTTCTTCGTGCAGTGCACGCCGAAGGTGTAATACCAGATGACCCAGCTACGGCAGTGAAAACCTATTCCCGACGCAGCACCAGTTAATGCGGATTGAGGTTCGTGAATTGCGGATTCCTTCGTTCGGCCACGCGATCCAGCTGCCCCTCGGCCCCTTCGCCCTTTCTTCGCCGTTTCGACGTGATGACGCTTTGAAGATTTCCCACCTTGGCCCCTCTCCTGCATTTCAGCCACAAGCGGCAATCCCGGATAGGCCCCCTGTGCGATCAACTTCAACTCCGCCGCGTACTCATCGCCGATCGCCAGCCAGAAGGTGCCGTCGGGCTTGAGCACCCTCCACACGGCCGCCATCCAGTCGCGCGACCATTGCAGGTAATGATGCCGCGCCTTGCGGTCGTCGTATTCGTCGTAGTCGTATCCGATGTTGAACGGCGGATCGGCAAAGACCAGATCGACGCTGTCGGCAGCCAGCGCCGCCATGCCCTTCAGACAATCGCCGTGGTTCACTCTGCCGACTTCGACTTTCACAATGGCGGCCTCCTGCCCCTGCGCGAAGACTGTCGCGCAGGCGAATTCCTCCCGCTCTCGATGATTGATGTAATCTTATCTCGCGCCTGCAGCGCCCGCCAGCATTCGATGCGTTTCACGCATTGGACTTCGCGCCGGCTGCATCGCCCTGTGAATACTTCGGCGAGATGGCCACATACGGCTTGCCCAATAGCTTCTTGACGAGAATCACCTCGCCCATGTCGTTGCCCTCGATGACATGCCCGATCCATTGCAGGAGATAGCCCGCAAACAGCAGCAGCGCCGGTCGCCACCAGAGGTCCCAGCGCCACGCCGCAAGCTGTACGCACGCAAGAACCAGCGCCGCGATCGTCAGCGGAATGCCCACCATGTGCAGCCAGAACGACGTGCGGCTCTGATGGCGCTCCAGCCAGTTGGTAAGCCATCCGGGCAAGATTCATCCTCCGAAATCATCACCGTGAGCGGACCAGCATCGCATCGGGCAGGCCAAGAGCCGTCGCATGTTCGCGGATATCCTTCAGAAAGCGAAGCCCGTCGGCGTAATACCCCGCCGTCGGCCGCAGGTCCGGCACGTGCGCCCGCCAGTACGAGTTGAAACACTCCATGAAGGCCTCGCGAAGATACTTGCTCAGGCAGCTTGCCAGCGCGACAGGCATGTGCTGCGATTCACCGGATTCATGAAAGCCCACCCGCCACGTCGCTGAGCCGCCGACCAGCTCGTACTCACTGCGCGTGTGATCCTCGTGAACCACGCGCAGCCGACGATCCTCGAACGAACGCATCAGGAGAGGTCCGTAATGGTCGCGCGCCCCCTGTTTATCCACATTAAAGCGAATCTCATGTTCCGGATAGGCATCGCTGATCCTCTGCATCAGCCGCAGCGTCAGCCCCGTGAGCACCACCGCCTTGTTGTTCGTCTGACCCACGAGCCGGTTGTAGTGCCCCTCGGGAAGCAGCTCGCTCCAGAGGCCTGCCGCGCGAATGCCGGTCTCCGCGAGCGTGCGCTGCAGCATCGCCGCAGCAATGCGCAACTTGCCGACGTCGGCCTTGAGCGGCAGCGCCGGATCGGCCTCCCGATACCACGGATACGCACCCAGCTGCGCGACCGTCTGCGGCGAAACCAGCGCCAGCAGTCCCCGAAGCCGTGGCGGCAGACCGCGCCAGGCCCCCACCACGGAAAGCACCGATCGCTCGAGCCGCGTCAGCCCGTCTTTGGGCTTATGGAGCTTTTTGCTGTCGACGATGGCGATTCGCGAATCGCGCGCCGAGACCGTGCGCGTCACCGCCGCCTTCAGAGCCGCCCACAGGCAGCCGTCCGCTCGCCCGTCGCCGACCTCGAACGCCGCCGCGCTGACCACGAGCGGTCCGAGGATCGGTCCGTACCCGGCCTCGTCGATTCCGGCAATGATCACCTTCCGCACCATGCGGAACATGATGGGGTAAGACGATACGAATTTCTAGGGCTTGTTGCCAGCGAATCCTCGCGAGCGCCGGTACTTCCAGCCAATCATGACCATCGGCAGAATCAGACCGACCGTTGGCATTGCATTCGGTGCGCAGCACACACCGTTGGTATCCATCATGTTCGTCGATACCAGACAATCGATCACGCCGTCGCCGTTCAGGTCTGCATCCGGCTGACCGCAACCGCACGCGCCCAGCTCGCTCTTGGCCGGATCATTCGGGCACCCGTCGCAATCGTCCATCACGCCGTCGCCGTCGGTGTCCGGTCGTGGCGCCGCGATGGCGATGTACTCCGGTCCGTCCAGGCCCATGTTGACCATGGCTTGAACGTTGCCGCCGTTCAGATTGGCACGCATGATGGTTCGGTCGCCATTGTCGGTCCAGTACATCCTGCCGGTGCCCAGGTCCAGGGCGATACCGACCGGAAAGTTCAACCCCGTCGTGACCAGGTCCTCCACGCCTGTGCCGTTCAGGTTTGCCCGTTGTATCTTCTGACTGCCCCAGTCGGTCCAGTAGATCTTGCCGCCCGCCGGGTCAACGGCGATGTCCGAGGGATTCATCAGCCCCGTCGTCACAAGGTTTTCGACGCTCGTGCCGTTGAGATTGGCGCGGAGTATCTTGCCGTTGTTATCCACCCAATAGATCTTTCCACCCGCAGGATCGACGTCGAGACCGCGTAGGTCGCCCATTGCGGCCGTGTGGATGGTCTCGACGTTTGAACCGTCCAGATTGGCCCGCTGAATCTTCTTGACGCCGTTGTCCACCCAATACACCTTGCCCGCCGCGACATCCAGCGCGAGGCCGTACGGTGACATCAGACCGGAGGATACGAGGTCCTGAACGCCGGTTCCATCCAGGTTGGCTCGCTGGACTTTTTTCGTCGACTGATCCGTCCAGTACATCTTCCCGGCCGCCTGGTCCACGGCAATGCCTTCGGGACTCATCAATCCCATCGTCACAAGGTCCTCCACGTTGGCGCCGTCGAGCTGCGACCGCTGGACTTTCAGCGCATCGTTCTCCGTCCAGTACACGCGGCCCGCCATGTCGATCGCATCCGGCACGCCGTTGCCGTCGCAATCCTGCGCCATGGCAGCCGGGTCAGATCGACTGAGGATCATGAGCACGAGGACCATCGCAACATGGACCGGCCTGTGGACGATTCCTATCAGCATTCGTGGATTCCCTTCTGAAAGCGAGGTAGTTAAGACCGTCCGCGCGGGGCGTCGAAGAAGGCGACAAGATACGCACGGGCCATTCGGTTGCGGTTCAAGTCCGTTTGATCTGATCACGGACTATCACGCTTGTGATACACTGGCGCGAGTTAGTGGTCGCGTGTATGCACATTACTTCAGCGCACTACGGCGCACACACACGCGAAACAGATGGCACCTTTCTGTGATTCCTCCCTGCCCGTGCAGGTAAGTATAACATTCCGTGCCGGATGTGAAGGAAGAAATCGAAAATTCGGGGCGGCCCTCTGCAACCCGACGGCCCAGCTTCTCGATGCCCGATCAACATCCTGCAAACCCCCTCCCATCGCCAGTTTCTCATCTTGGCTTTTCACAACCACCCTAAAATAAAAACCCCGCCGGCCGCGTGTTCACGACCGACGGGGTACGCCAAAAATTCAAAAGCCGCCGCGTGTGCATGCGACAAGCCGCCGCAGGCGGCACGCGGCGTGGGTGATGTCGACTACGACATGGCCGGCGCGATTGCCGCGTTGGGCATCATCGCCACGGCCGGACCGGTCGGCGCATAGCTCCAGCTCTGCGCACCGGCCCCCTGCAGGGCCATCGACGGCATCGAGTGCAGTGCGATCTGCTTGAGTACCGCGTCGCCCGGGGCGAATTCACGGTCTTCCTTCTCGCGCGTCTGATCGGTGCTGCCGGTCAGATACTGCTCCAGACACCAGAAGCGGATCCACAGCCGGCGCGATGTCTCAAAATCGACCGTAGCGTCGTATGCAGCCCGCAACCCCGCCAGTGCGATGTGCGTCGGCGTCGGCGTATGGTGCAGCGGCTCGGCCCAGGTGAAGGCATCATCTGACGAGCAGGACTCGTCCCCGGCCAGGAGCAGGTCCTTCACCTTCATGGCCGTGTTGAACTCAGTCGCCGTAAACGGCTGGGCAACGTCCACCACGCGAGCGCCACCGAGCTTCTGGCAAGGTGAAAGCGCGATCAGCCCCGCGATTGCCCGGCACTCATTGCCGAGCTGCATCCACGTTGGTCCCAGCCGCATGGCGATCTGATTCGGATCGCCACACAGCAGGTGCACCTGGTTGAACAGTTCTCGCGCCGGGTCGCTGAACTTCATCAGCCCCAGCGTCTGAAGCATGACGTGCCAGCGCAGATAGGCAGGAGGCACGTTCGTCGTCGGCGCGAACGAAACCGTGGAGAGCGAGTCTCCGCCGAGCAGCTCGATCATTCCGCTGACGTACGACGGACCCAGCTTCAACGTGCCGAAGACGTCAGCGAACAGCGTCGCGTGCCAGCGGGCCCATACGGGAGCCGTTTGCGGACTGACGCCCGCGCTGTTCGATTCCGTCTGAAGCTTCGAAGCGATTTCCCAGCCGAGGTCCAACTCGGCATACAGACACAGCCCCACTTCGTGCGCCAGAGCGACGAGGTTCCACGGCTGGGCCACATACTTCCGAGGAATCGCCATCAGCGACATCGGAATCCGGCGTCCGACGTTGACCGCGTGCTGTACGTGCTGCCGCCAGGTAACCTCTCCGTCGGGCACATCGGTGATGTAAGCCAGCGGCGTACGTGAGAGGCATTCCCGCGGCAACAGCCCGCGCTGGTGCGCGAGCTTCGCCGTCGGCAGGTACAGATCGCGGAGAATTGCGTCGATCGTCGAAAGCTTCTGATGAAACTCGTGGCTGGTGTGTTGTCGAAACGTGCGGAAGACATACCCGAGCGTCTGTTCGTTCGGGATCAGCATCCGTGTTTCCACATCGTTCAGGACCGTCATGGCCTCCTGCGGACGGCCCTGGTCCAGCAGGCCGCGAGCGCGATCAAGCTGCTCGCTGACCTGATCTAGAACGTAGTCGTACCAGCGGGAAACGGTCTTGAGCTGCACCGAGACCGGCCGCAGCCGTGCCTTGGTAAGCTCCAGGTCAGACTCAAACGTCGTCTCTTCCGCCGGAGTGAATCGTGCCAGCAGGTCTTCCTTCATCTCGCGCGACACGCCGTCGTCATACAACGACCAGCGCCGCAGACTCGTCTGCAGATGTCGCGCGCGATTCTGAAGACTTACCAGTCTCTGCCTGATACAGTTCATCGTGCGCATCCTTCTCGGGCATCACCCGTCATCTATTCCCGGAGAAACTTGCTTCGACCGCTGCGTCAGTTGCAGTTGGTCGGCCAGCACGAACTCACGCTCGAAAACACGCTCGGCGTGCCGAAGCTTCCGAAGCCCGATCCGTTCGAACCGCTCCAGGGCATCGTCGCACCGGGGATCGTGCAGCCCGTCGGACCGCAGAAGGGGTTCAGCAGGTTCGGATAACCGATCGAAGCGATCGGATTATTCCACGCCGTGAAGAATGAGTTGCTCAGCGGATTGGCCGCGAAGAACGGGTTGATGCCGCTGGTCCATGGATACTGAATGCCGCCGAACCAGGGATTCGTCGCACCGCCGAAAGCGCCGAAGGTGGGCTGCGTCGACCATGCAGCCGTCGGGTTGAACGATCCGATCGATGACCAGGGATTGATGCCCAAGCCCATTCGAGCCGCGATGATCGGGTTGAGGTTGCCCAGCGGAGAGTAGCCGCCGAAGCCCATCGGCGAGAAGCACGAACCCGGCTGATTGCAGCAGGCCAGGTTGCAGAGATAGTTGTAGGTCACCGGGTCAATGCCGGCGCCGAACGGAAGATTTCCGAACTGGCCGCCGAGCGGACCCGCGACGAACGGAAGACCCGCGGGATGCGTTCCCAGCGGCGCGATTCCCTGCGGAAGAGTTCCGAACGGATGCACGCCGACGGGATTGACCGCGAAGGGATTTGCGACCGACGGCAGGAACTGGCCCGTGGGGATCACCGGGCTGGAGAAAAAAGGGGAGTAAAACCCCGGAGTCATCGGGTTGATGCCGCACAGCCAGGGATTGGACCACGGATTCACGACCGGCTGGCCAAAGGCATTGCGGAAACCGATCGACGGATTCACGAACGGCGTGAGTGCCATCGGATTGACGCTGTACGGAGTCGCCATCGGGTTATTGAGGCCCCAGACCGGCGTGTTGAAGCCGCCACCGATCGGAGAAAAGGGATTCACGATCGGCTGCCCCGTGATCGGGTGAATCGTCGGGATGCCGCAGAAAGGGTTGATACCGGGCTGCACGAAGGGGTTGGTCGGCCAGGCGCCGGCAAACGGTGTCGCCGCGGGGATGCCCACAAAGGGATTCGTGCCGTATGCCGGGAAGGCACCGACCGGGTTGAAACCGGCGAACGCATGGGGAACCGGAATGCCGGCCTGAATCCACGGATGAACCGGGAAGTTGTTGACGAAGGGATTCGTCGGAGAACCGAACGGCGTGCCGAAGTTCACCGGTGCCGCGTAGGGGTTGTACGGCATGCCGGCGGGAATCGGCGAAGCATAGTTCACCGGCGTCGTCGGGCAGGGAAACGGCTGAACGTACGGCGTGTAGCCGGGCGTACCGATGTTCTGCGGAATACCTGCCGCCGTCTGCGTTGCGGCGAAGTTCACGAACGGTGTCGTGTTTACGCCGTAGGGCACGTTCGCATAGTTCGGTTGCACGAAACCGGCCGCCGCGTAGTTCGGGTAACCGGTTGTGTTCGGGGCAAAGCCGTTCATCGCTTCCGCGATTCGGGTCTGCCCGTTCATCCCGGGTGACTGGGGATCGAGGGTGGCCGTACCTCCCTGAAATCCGAATGGGTTAAACATAGCTGCTTACTCCTTGCCATTGGCAACTCGCCTCGCGGCGGCGTCGTGGCTCCTGCCGTCGTCGTGAAACACACGTCCACGACTTAGACGTACCGCGATTATGAACGTCGAAGACACACGGGCATCGCCCGCGAGAGACCTGAACGGGACGCGCCCGCCGGTCATGAAGGGCATGTCGCTCGCACCAGAATGGTCCGATTGCATCGATCACTCGCGCCAGGTAACCGAACTCTTCCACTTCGCTTCCATCTGCGGCGAACGAATGTCGCTGCATGGAAACGATCACTCTCATCGGCGGAACCTCACAATCGTTACAAGCGAAACATGCCGTTCTTTATTAAGTTTGTTTGCATTTTTGGCGCTCACCTCCGAGCGCTCTGTCACTGATTTGTAAACGCGATACCGCGCGGCAGGACTGATATCGCGGTCGCCCACGTTCAACCCCTCGCCGCAATACTGATAAACTGCCTTAAGACCCAGCGGGAGGTCATTCGAAAGTGCAATCGCCCGCCTCAACTCGCGCCTGAAAATTGGCAATCCTTGCCTGCCGTGTTGCTCCGGGTGACCCCTGCCCGAACTCTCGACACCGTTGCTCCTTCGCCAAGTGTCCTGCGATGAACCGTCTGCACGACCGGGCATGGTCACACGGCCTAGGGTCCCAACTCTCCCCGAAAATCTGCGAGCCCTCGCATCCGAAATGAGTGCCTCTCTATTCGGATCCTGGCGACACCGGGCTGCCATACCGCCCCCGATCCTGCGGCCCAAGTCGCCCCGCCCCGTCCGGCCTGTTTGTGGCGATGGGTTTCAAGCCGGCTACAATCCCTCCGCATGAGTCAGCAGGGTGGGAGCCAGAACGGTTCGATTGACTGGACGCAGTGGGTACCGATCTTCCCGTTGCCCAACGCGGTACTGATGCCGCGCCATATCCTCCCCCTCCACGTCTTCGAACCCCGCTACCGAGTCATGACCCAGGATGCCCTCACATCCGGTCGGCTTATCGGGATCGCCCTGCTCAAACCCGGTTACGAAACCAAGTATCACACTCTCGAAGCGGAGATACATTCCGTCGTCGGCGTAGGACGCATCCGACGGGAAGAGCGCCTGCCCGACGGCCGGTACAACTTCCTTCTCCAGGGTCTTACCCGGGCACGAATCCTCGATGAAAACCATAAGCTCCAGTATCGACGGGCCCGACTTGAACCCATCGCCCCGCAGCCCGCGCCGTGTGAGGTGGAGCTTAATTATCGCATGAATCTCAAGCGGCTCCTGAGTTCGCCACCCCTGCGTGAACTGGCAGTCCAGGCCAACTGGCTGGGACTCTTTGATTGTCCCGACCTGAGTTTCTCCGACTTGCTCGATGTCCTTGCCGCCGCCGTATTCCCGTGCAGCGAAGAAAAACAGACGTTCCTCGAAGAACCCCGCGTCGCCAAGCGTGCGCAATGCCTGTGTGCGATGCTGGAGATGTACCGCGAACAGGCCCACCTCTTGTGCGACAAGTCGACTCGCGCACGATCCTGGCCCCCCATCAATTGCGAGAACTGAGGCGTCGCTTTCCACGAGATTTCTGACCCGCAGCACGCGCGCTCGTTCCTGCTCGTAATCGTGTTATCCGCTCGAACCGGTGGTGCCGTTGAGTCGTCAGAGTTGCGATGGACTCGCATGCTGCTGATGGGCGTAGAGAACTGCCCACCTCGCGTTGACTCAGCCAGGATGCAGAAGACGCGAAAGGTCGATTGTGGCAGCATTATCTACTTGCGCGAAAACAAGTTACGCACGAATTGCGGTTGACAGTACACCGGCAGTCCGATATTATTCAGGTAAGTATTGCAGACTTTGTTATCTGAACGCGCGGCCATAGCCGCGCCGATCAAGGGGTGTCCCCAGAGGGCCAGAATCTGAGTATTCGTGCCGCAGGCACCCAGGAGCCATCGATGATCAGCAAGAACTCCATCGTCGAACTCATCACCAAGCGGCAGGATCCGCAGGGCTTCCGCGACGCCAACTGGGAGGGAAGCTTCGACGATTACCTCGATATCGTCACCCGCAACCCCAAAGTTGCACGCAACGCATTCCAACGTGTCTACGACATGATCCTTCACTTCGGCACGGAGCGATTCACCAAGTTCCGCCAGGACTGCGTCCGCTACAAGTTCTTCTCCGACCCCATCGGCAACGGTGAAGACGCCATCTTCGGATTGGAGAAGTCCCTCATGCAACTGGTGGACTTTTTCAAATCCGCTGCGCAGGGCTACGGCACCGAAAGGCGAATCCTCCTGCTCCACGGCCCCGTCGGCTCGGCCAAGTCCACCATCTGCCGCCTGCTCAAGAAGGGGATGGAGTACTACTCGCGAATCGATGATGGCGCGCTGTACACGTTCTCCTGGCGCATCCCGCGCAACAACGGCGAATTCGAAATCATCGACTGCCCCATGCACGAGGAGCCGCTCAAGCTCATCCCGCGGGAAACGCGCCGCGAAGTGCTGGCCATGATCAACGAAGCGCTGCCGCCCGAGCAGCGCATCAGCGTCGATGGCGATCTTGATCCCTTCTGCCGCCGGACCTACGCCGACCTGCTCAAGCAGTACGATGGCGACTGGAAGCGGGTCATGGACCACGTCATCGTGCGCCGGCTGATCATCAGCGAAAAGGATCGCCGCGGCATCGGCACCTTCCAGCCGAAGGACGAGAAGAATCAGGACTCCACCGAGCTGACCGGCGATATCAATTACCGCAAGATCGCCGAATACGGCTCCGACTCTGACCCGCGTGCCTTCAACTTCGACGGCGAGCTGAACATCGCCAACCGCGGCATCATCGAGTTCATCGAAGTCCTCAAGCTCGACGTCGCCTTCCTCTATGACCTGCTCGGCGCTTCTCAGGAACACACCATCAAGCCCAAGAAGTTCGCACAGACCGACATCGACGAGGTCATCGTCGGCCATACGAACGAGCCCGAGTACAAGAAGCTCCAGAACAACGAACTGATGGAGGCCTTCCGCGACCGCACGATCAAGATCGACATCCCCTACAACGTGGTGCTCGATCAGGAAATCAGGATCTACGAGAAGGACTTCAACAAGGAAAAAATCCGCGGCATGCACATCGCCCCGCACACCATCGAAACCGCCGCGATGTGGGCCGTCCTGACCCGTCTCGAAGAGCCCAAGAAGGCCGGCCTCACCCGCCTGCAAAAGCTCAAGCTCTACACCGGCAAGAGCATCCCCGGCTACACCGAGGACAGCGTCAAGGAACTCATCGAGGAAGCACGCCGCGAAGGCATGCAGGGCATCAGCCCGCGCTACATCCAGGACAAGATTTCAAACGCCCTCGTCAGCGATCAGGCCATGCAGGAAAAGGGCATCAACCCCTTCATGGTCATGAACGAGCTGGAGAGCGGTCTCTCGCATCATTCACTCATCTCCGACGAGGAGTTGAAGAAGCAGTACAAGGAGCTTCTCTCCGTCGTGCGCGAGGAGTACGAGGACATTCTCAAGGCCGAGGTCCAGCGGGCCATCTCCGCCGACGAAGACGCCATCAAGCGACTCGCCGCCAACTACATCGAAAACGTCCGGGCCTACACGCAGCGGGAGAAGGTTCGCAACAAATACACCGGCAAGGACGAGGAACCCGATGAGCGGCTGATGCGCTCCATCGAGGAAAAGATCGACATCCCCGACAGCCGCAAGGACGATTTCCGCCAGGAGATCATGAACTACATCGGAGCGTTGTCGCTCGACGGCAAGAAGTTCGAGTATCACACCAACGCCCGGCTGCATAAGGCCCTGGAGCTCAAGCTCTTCGAGGACCAGCGCGACACGATCAAATTGAAGAACGTGGTCAGCGGCGTGATCGACGACGAGACGCAGGCCAAGATCGACGTGGTCAAGCAGCGGCTGATCAAGTACTTCGGGTACAACGAGCAATCCGCCACCGACGTCCTCAACTACGTCGCCAGCATCTTCGCACGCGGCGATGCCAAGAGCGAGGATTAATCGGCAGATGAGTTGACTTCGCGCGAAGCGCCACGGCCTTCAGGCCGTGCTGCTGCGAATCCCCGATCGGGTCACCGCACTATCACATCCTCAGCCCTACGGGCTGCTGCGCAAGACATCGATCAGCATCGACTTCAACCGTGCTGGCTTTCCCATCGTTTCGGTTAGGTGATAGTCAAGAAGATCGAACGCCTGACGGACCAGTCGTGCATCTGCGCCGACACGGGCACCTTTTGATTGCCCATGCCGCTCGTCGCGGTCTTCTTGTGCAGGGTGAGCATCGTCCACCACATGCCCATGCAATGCGGACGACAACCATTTCGCCACCGCCGGATCGATGCGGTGTTTCTCCACCATCTGTGGTTCGCAGTCACGGCAAATCGCCCCGCCCGCACGGGAAGAAAAGTAAAGCACGCGATCGCCCGCTACACTGCTACCACAACGCATGCACGTGGTCAGCTCCGGCACCAGCCCGATCTCCCGCAGCATGGTCCACAAGAATCGCACCAGCTCGATCCCCGGCTCGCCAATGGCCAGATCGCGAAGCAGTGCTGTCAGCGCGTCAAACAACGCCGGGTGCGGATCGCCGACCTCCGTGAGCTGCGCCGTCACTTCCGCGGCATATTGCGCTGAATAAAGCCGTGCCAGCGCCGATCGTGAATCGCCGGCAGCCCCCTCGCGCCCCGACTCGCCGGTGGTCGACCCCTGCCACAGGTGGCTGAAAGTCTCCACCTGTCGCCACTCGGTCAGCGTCGCGAGCACCCCCTCCTTACCGGCGCGCTGCGAAAAGACGATGTTTCCCAGCTCCAGCAGATCAATCCCCGTGGAGGCCTTCTTCTTTGTCGATCGCTTCACTCCCTTGGCGATCACCCGTTGCTGCCCGTGTTCCCGGGTGAACATCACCAGCACCTGCGAGGTCTCGCTGTAATCGAGCCGGCGCAGGACCACGGCAATGTCCTTGAGCAGCGCCACCGGGCTAGGCCTCCTGCGCCGGAGGGATCACGCGAATTCGCAATCGGCTGATGGCTCGATCGCGCGCATCGAGAATCTCGATGCGCACATTCTCCTCCTGAAAACTCTCGCCCGGACGCGGTATGCGACCCAGCCGCGCCAGCACAAAACCCGCCACCGTGTCGTACGCGTCATCCTCGGGCAGGTGAATGTCCAGCGCCTCGTTCACTTCCTCCACGCGTACGCGGGCATCAATGTCCGCCGTCGAGTCGTCGACGATGTGAATCGGCTGCGGCGCGGGTTCGTCGTGCTCGTCGGCGATCTCGCCAACCAGCTCTTCGAGGATATCTTCGATGGTAATCAGTCCGGCCGTGCCGCCGTATTCATCGAGCACGATGGCAATGTGAACGCGCTCCGCCTGAAACTCCCGCAGACAGCTTGCTACGTCCTTGGTCTCTGGCACGAACGTCACCGGCCGCATGAGCTTCCGCACGCAGAAATTCTCGGGGCCATCCACCGCCAGCAGATCCTTTGCGTAGAGTATCCCCACCACATGGTCGATATCGCCGTCATAAACCGGGATGCGCGAATGACCCGCGGCAATCACCTGCCGGCGAACTTCCTCATAACCGGTGCTCGCCTCCACCGCGAAGACATCCGTGCGCGGCGTCATGATTTCCCCGGCAAACGTCTCATCGAGCGTCATCGCCGATCGGATGATTTCCTTCTCGGCAGGGCTCACGTCGCCGCTGAATTCACCGTGGCTCAATGCGTCGAGAATCTCACGCTCCACATCGTCTGGATCGTCGGGCTGCTCTTTGGGCACGCCCGCCAGTCGGCGGACGATCTCGTCGACCACGTGCAGCGCCGCGAGGATCGGCCATGAAATCCACCGCAGCCCCTCCATCACCGGCAGGGCCCGCGCCAGAAACGACTCGCCGGCGTACTTCGCCCACGCATTGGGAATCGTCACGCCAAAAAAGACGATCCACGCCGTCGAAAGGATCAGCAGCTCGATCGGCTGGCGATACCACGGATCCGTTTCCGGCAGAAGCGTGCTCGTCGTGACGACAAACAGCACGATACCCAGTTGGCGATACATCAACGCGGCGGCCGCGTAGGCCCGATCGTGTGCGTCGTACCATTCCAGCCGCCTTATTCGCCCGATCCGCTTGAGCGAATCGGCCAGCCGGCTTCGAGACGCCGTCCGAACGGCGATCACCGCTGTTCCTGCCAGCAACGTCTGCATCGACCAGAGAAACAGAAGAAAGACAAGCATCGCTTACCCGGCTCCTGTCGGTGTCGCGATCGCAATCCTCGCCGAAAGCAGCTCGGTCTGCCGCCCGTGAACCGATGCGACCACCTTGCCGGCCGCGTCGATGATCGTCGTGAAGCCGGCGCAATCAGGCCGCGTACCTTCCGCCGTGGCGACATCCGCTGTCGCGCATGCAATCTTCGACTCCGCGGCAAGCCCGCAAAGTCGCCGTCGTGCCGCCTCCGGATCCGCAATCGGTGACCGCGCCTCGCGCGGAAGACAGCACGTCGATACGATCAACGCGGCGCCCTCCTCCGAAACGGCCTTCCACGCAGATTCATCAAATACATCTTCCCCCGGCAGCAAAGCGATGCGGCCCAATGGTGTTGCGAAAGTTGCGTACGCCTCGCCTGCGGCAAAACGCGCGCGGCCGGCAGCACCGAACTTCACCTGACGACTCGTGCCACGCACGTCGCCGTCCACATCCAACAGAACACTCGTGCTCCAGGGCTTCTCCGTACCGCGCTCTGCGAAACCGAAGGCCAGCCAGACGCCCCACGCCCGCGCATGAAACGAACACGCCGCCACCGTCGGCCCTTCGATCCGCTCGCCCGGTAGCGAGCTGCCCCCGAGCAGATGCGGCACATCTCCGAAGGCCGGCAGCACGATCAGTTCCGGCGCCGGTTCCGCCTCTGCGGCAAGATCGATGGCCGCCAAGACCGCCTGCAGCGTGCTGGAACGATGCCCGGGTCTGACTTGCACTTGAACAACCGCGATCTTCATCAGCGATGCTTCCTGAGCTTCCGACGACTTGCTTGCACCGTCCGGCGATTCTTCTCGGCTGCCGGGCGCCGGACGCCCGCCGAGTCCGGCGAATGGTAGACGGCCCCGCACCCCAGTGCCGTAAGAATCTCATCTTCCCGCCGGTGCATGCGCGCCGCGTCCGTCGCCCGCCGGTCATCATACCCGCACAGATGCAGGCAGCCATGAACTGCGTAGAGCGCAAGCTCGCGTCGCCAGTCACCGCGATTGCGACGCGCCGCCACGCGCGCCACCGATTCGCAGACCACCAGTTGCGCCTCCACGTATTTTTTTTGAGGGTCATCCCGCAGATCGAACGTGAGAACGTCCGTGGGCGTGTCGTCCGCCATCCAGCGTCGGTGCAGCGTTCGCATCACCGCGGCATTGACCACCGCGACATCCAGACGACCGCGCAGGATTCCTTCCCGCTGCAGCGTCTCGCGACAGACGCGCCGAAGCTCCGACGCCACCGGCGGTCGCGCTCCGCTGATCGTGATCGTGAGACGTGGTGCTGCCGTGCGGGCCTTCGACCCATCGACCCCTTGGCCTTTTCTCGTTCTCATGCGGTTCGAACGCGCGGCCCGGGTGCCGCCTCGGTGGATTTGTCGCCGGCCTTCGGATACGCGATCCGGCCGTGGTGAAACGCGCAGAGACTCTTCACCAGACTTTGCTCCACTTTGAAGAGTTCCTGCAACGTGATGTCGCAATCGTCGAACTGCCCGTCCATCAGCCGGGCCATGACGATCTCATGCACGACCGCCTCGATTCGGCTGGGCGTCGGTTCCTGAAGCACCCGCACCGCTCCTTCCACGCCGTCGCAGAGCATCAGAATCGCCGATTCGCGGCTGCGCGGCTTGGGACCCGGATAGCGAAACTCCGTCTCGCTCACCTCCCGCTCGCTACGACCTGCCGCCCGGGCTTCGCGCTCGGCCATCGCATGGAAGTAGCGCACGATCGTCGTTCCGTGATGTTCGGCGATGAATGCGTGAAGCACGCGCGGCAGCCGCTGCTCACGGGCCATGGCCAGCCCGTCCTTCA
Source organism: uncultured Planctomycetota bacterium (assembly GCA_900696465.1). Classification (GTDB taxonomy): domain Bacteria; phylum Planctomycetota; class Phycisphaerae; order UBA1845; family UTPLA1; genus UTPLA1. The sequence continues at coordinate 180,592 of CAADGE010000027.1, read as the reverse complement.
CATGCGCGAGAATCACCAGCAGACTCATCGTCGGGGCAAGTCGCTGATGGGCGCTGAGCTTGCCGGACTGGTTCTCCACGAAGTACTGCGGCTTGCAGGTCTTGCCGATGTCGTGGTAATACGCGCCGACGCGTACCAGGAGGCCGTTCGCGCCGATCTCCTCCGCCGCCGCCTCGGCCATGCTGCCCAGGAGGTGACTGTGCTGCCACGTACCGGGCGCTTTTTCGATCAGATGCCGCAGCAGCGGATTGCTCGTATCCGCCCATTCCAGCAGCGTCAGACTCGTCGTGATCTTGAAGGCCCGCTCGATCAGCGGCAGCAGCACCAGCACCATGCTGATACCCGCGAGCGCCGCCAGGGCCGCGAATGCCGACAACGTCGCCACCGTGCCCAGTGTCTGCTTCTGCATCAGCCCTACGAAGCAGGTGCTTAGCGCGGCCACCAGAGCCGTGATTCCGCCTACCTCGACCATCTTCAGGCGCGTGCGGATGTCGTGCAGCAGCAGCGACGTGACCGCGGCAACCGTCAGATGTATGATGAACACCCCGAATCGAGCTTCGAGCGTCAGAATCGTCAGCAACGAGAGCACCGCCGTCGCCCCGATGGCGAACGACTGTGAATAGGCGATCGTCAGGATCGCCGCCGTCATCACGATCGTCGTCACGCTCCAGATCGGCGAACTGCCCATGCCGACCAGAACGAGCCGGTCCGCCAGCAACATCAGCAGAAGCAGCAAAGCCAGCCCCAGTGCCCGCGCGGAATTCTCCGCTACACGCCGCTGGCTGAAATAAGTAAATACTGCCAGACCGCCGCTGATCAGCACAATCAGCCCGAACAGCCCGGTCGTCTCCTTGATCCACTCCGCGCGAAGCTGCGGGTCCTGACGCCGCTGCAAGAGAAAGGCGTCATTCTCCGCCATCAAGAGCGCAAGCCCCTCACCGGTCAGCTCACCCGCACTGACGAGCCGGTCTCCCGGCTGGTAAACGTCCCGGACCGGTTCGAGTTGCCCGGCCTCGTCGATCTGTCGCCGGGTGTAGTCCTGATCGAAGACGTAGATCGGCTGAAGCGTCACTGGTGTCGGCGCAATGGCCTTCTTGATGATCTCGATGAAGATGGGGCGCAGCTCCGGCCCGACATCGCGGCCGACCACGCGGCTGGCTACTCGATCGACATGCTCTGAATTCACGGCATAGAGCAGCCGCTCCTTGGGCACGCGCTCAAACGTACCTTGGCCGCGATCCAATTCCACGAAGCCCGCGGTGCTGCGCACCTCGCGCTCCACCTCGAGCTGATCCACCATGTCCTGCCCGCCGAGACGATCAACGATCTTCTCGATAAGCTCATTGTATTTCGCACTGCCGGCCTCGTCAGTCAGCCGATTGACCGCGTCGAAGGCCGCGGCATCGAGCACCCAGCGATGCTGCGCCGCGGTGTACTGTTCATACGTCTCGGCCGCGTTTACCGCCGCGAGCAGGTCACGCAGCTCAGACTCGATCGTCTCCAGCAGCGCCGTGTTCTGGCGATAGTAGTTGGGAACTTCCTGCTGCGCCTGTTTGCGCGCATCAGCCGTGCGGGATTGATTTACCCGCTCAAAACGAACACGAGACTGTACCGGCTGTGCAAGATTCTGCCCGATGAAATACGGCAACCGCTCCTGGCCGGAGAAGACGATCAGAAATGCGCATGCACAGAAACCCACCGCGATGCAGATCGGCAGGCCGAAGCGCCGGTCGATGCGCAGACGCCATGACCCGACCTCACCCAGCGCCCCGCGTCGGGCGTCCGATGGCTTGTAGAACTTGAATAGACCCACTTCGTTTGCGGTCCCTCGTAGTACCCGGCACAGGCCTCGATCCTGCTCGCTAGCAGGAACACCCCGGATTCGCGGCCAGATGACAGGAAATCAGGATGGTCGGGAGGATTATAACGAACCTTGCCCTTTGCCAATGGTATCGCCCGACCGCGTCAACTGCGTAACATCTAACTGGACCGCAGGAAATAACGCTGAACATCATCATTATAAGCCGCGAATCGTCGATTGTCGGTACGATATACCTATAACTTCTTTCCATTCAATGTCTTGTAACGGTTACCTGCCGGAAGTCGTGATTCCACGCACCAGACTTCCATTTCACAATACCGGACCCTGTCGCTGATTGCTGTTTTGACGCTCAGACACCACCACCCTACGCTCACCGTGAGGACTCCTGAACCGCTTCGCTCGGGCATGCATCGCAGCCATGCGGGACACACGGAGAATTACCGAACACCCGAGGTATCTTACAGCAGTAAGGGTGGTCCGATTTCTTGGGAGGGAACTCGAACCGGACCCGAGCAGCGACGAGATAAGCAACAGCACAGCATGCCCATCATCACCCTGACAACCGATTTCGGCGAAGCTGATCACTACGTTGCGTGCATGAAGGGCGTCATGCTCCAGCTCTGCCCGACGGCGCAGCTCGTCGATGTGACGCATACGATCCCCCCGCACGATGTTGTCCGCGGCGCCTTCGTCCTCCGGCAGATTTTCGATTACTACACCGAAGGCACGATTCACGTGGTCGTCGTGGACCCCGGCGTCGGAACGACACGCCGCCTCATCGCCGCTTCCTACGACGGGCAGATCATCCTCGCTCCGGATAACGGACTCGTCAGTCTCATCCACCGCGACTTCGCACTGGATGAACTACGGGCCATCGCCAACACGCGAATCTTCCGGCAGGAAATCAGCTCCACCTTTCACGGTCGCGATGTCCTCGCACCGGTCGCCGGCCACCTCGCCCGCGGGATGAGTCTCGTCAACGTCGGTCCGCTCATCGAACAACTCGAAATCCTTAATCTCGACCCACCCGTTCCGTTGCCCAATGGCGGCATCGAAGGCCAGGTGCTCTACGTCGACCACTTCGGAAACCTCATCACCAACATCAGCGAAACCGAGCTGGCCGGGGCCGTCGGATCGAAGGTCGATCTGAACGTTTACGTCGGGCCGCTCCGGGTCGGGCCGCTCCGGACCACCTACGGCGATGTCAGCCCGGGCGAGATCGTCTCCCTCATCGGCTCCACCGGAATGCTCGAAGTCGCGATCAATCAGGGAAATGCCGCATCCCAGCTCCGGGCCTCCCCCGGCACCATTGTGGTTGTCCGCTGAACCCCACTTGGCGGCATTGCCAACAGCCCATGCTCGGGTGGTCCATTTCTCCCCAAGTGGTACGCAAATTGCCATATTGTTAGGTCGTAGCTGACCAAGATTTGCCCGCTTTGCTTTTTGCTGTGTCAGAGAGCAATGTCCGCGATCGCGATGGATAGACCATTGGTGAAAAATTCGCCCCCCGGCAGGGTGCCAAAGGACTTTATTGTCCTTTCCCGCCAGCTCCTGCAACTGGCCAACCAGGGTGCCACGCGCCTCGAGTTTCTCCGCGCTGCTTCCCGGCTGCTGCTGACCTTTACGCGCTGCGACGATCTGGAGGTCTGGCTCAGCGACGGTCCACTTCATTATCGGTGGACGTGCGCTTCAGATGATTCGAGCACGTTCCAAGTCTCCGGCGAGCTCGAACGATTTCGTCCCTTCCTGGATACGCTCGACGAACCGATTCGCGACATTCTCGAAGCCGTACTTGATGGCCGTATCCATGAGCAGGATCCCGAACGGACGGCCAACATCCCCTCGGAGATGACCTACGACGGCACTTGGTGGACGCCGAAAACGTCTGCGATTTCAAACAATGAAAAGCGTCGCAGCGGAATGAAGTCATCGCTGCCCGGATATGGTTCGCTGGCCCTGATTCGCATCAACGTCGACGATCACACGCACGGCGTGCTCATCCTGTCAGCCAATACAGCGAACTTCTTCACGCCGCAGACCATCGAGAACTACGAAGCCATCGCACAGACACTTGGAATGGCCATCGCGGGTAGGCGAGCCCAGGCCGCGCTCAAGGAACGCGTCAAAGAGTTCACCTGCCTCTACGGCATCGCACACATCCTCGAACATCGCGATCTGTCGCTGGCTGATTCCTTCCGCCAGATCGTTCAACTGTTACCGCCCGCATGGCAGTTCCCGGAGATGGCCGCGGCCCGCATCGAACTTGACGGCAAGGTTTACGAGGCCGGTGCCACCGACAAGCTGATTCACCGGCAATGCGCGGACATCCTCGTCGATGGAAAGCGCCGCGGCCGCGTTGAGGTCGGCTACAACTGCGATCGGGAGGATTTCGCCGAGGGCGCCTTTCTCCACGAAGAACAGAGTCTGCTCGAAGTCATCGCCCGCGAAATCTCCCACTTCGTCGAACGACACGAGGCCGGCGAGCAACGCGTCCGGCTTGAAACCCAGTTGCTGCACGCCGACCGGCTGGCGACGATCGGTCAATTCGCCGCGGGAATCGCACACGAAATCAACGAGCCCCTGGGAGGCATCCTCGGCTTCGCTCAGCTCGCCCGAAAGAATGCCGGTGTCCCCCAACAAACCGTGGCCGACCTCGACCAGATCGTCGCCGCCGCGCTCCGGGCACGCGAGATCGTCCGAAAGCTCATGCTCTTCTCCCGGCAGACGCCCCCGGCCAAGTCGATGATCCAGTTGAACCAGGTTGTAGAGGAAGCCGTCGCGTTCCTGCGTGCCCGATGGACCGAGCGGAAGCTCGAACTCGTCCGCGACCTGGACCCCGACCTGCCGGAGCTGCTTGCAGATCCCGTGCAGATTCATCAGGTGGCCGTCAATCTGCTCGTCAATGCCATTCAGGCAATCCCGGACACGGGACGCATCACCGTGCGCACCCGCGCCGATGGTTCGGCGGTCAAGCTCATCGTCGAAGACACCGGTGTTGGCATCCACCCCGATCTGCTTCCGAAGATTTTCAACCCCTTCTTCACCACGAAGGACGTCGGCATCGGCACCGGACTGGGCCTCTCCGTCGTCCATGGAATTGTCTCGTCCCACGGCGGATGCATCGATGTCTTCAGCCAGCCCGGCCACGGCGCGCGATTCGATGTCACTCTGCCGCTCGACGGTCCCGATCCTCGTCAGGAGTCCGCATCATGAACCCCAACCCGCAAGCCGAGCGCATTCTGGTCGTTGATGACTCCGCTGCAACGCTCGAAGTCATCCAGCGAAATCTCCTCGCCCAGGGCTACGTCACGCTCACGGCCCCCGGCGTGGCCGAAGGCCTTCGCATTCTCGAATCCACCCCCATCGACCTGGTCATCACCGATCTGAAAATGCCGCAGGTCAGCGGACTCGATCTGGTCCGCCATGTCCGGCAGAATTACCGCGACGTCGGCGTCATCATGATCACTGGGTTCGCCAGCATCGAAACCGCCGTCTCCGCCGTACAGGAAGGTGCCGACAATTACCTGCCCAAACCCTTCACCGACGAAGAGCTGCAAGGTGCCGTGCGCGCCGCACTGGAGAAAGTCAGGCGCCGCCGCACCGTACAGAGTGATGCGCCAGCGCCGGCCGTCTCCGTCAGCGGTCTGATCGGACAGTCCGATGCCTTCCAGAAGGCACTGGCCCTCGTCCCGAAGGCCGCCTCTTCCGCGGCTACCGTGCTGATCACCGGCGAAAGCGGTACCGGCAAGGAGCTGATCGCCCGCGCAATCCATTACTCGAGCGATCGTGGTGCCGCCCCGTTCGTGCCGGTCAATTGCGGCGGAATTCCTGAGGGGCTGGTCGAGAGTGAACTCTTCGGTCACGTCAAAGGCGCATTCACCGGAGCCGTCACGACACGCGCCGGCTTCTTCATCACCGCCGACGGCGGCACGATCTTCCTCGATGAAATCAGCGAGTTGACACCACCGATGCAGACCAAGCTGCTCCGGGTGCTCCAATCCGGTGAGGTGCAGATGGTCGGCGCCGACAAGCCCCGCCGTATTGACGCCCGCATCATCGCAGCGACTAACAAAGACCTGCACGCCATGGTTGCCAAGGGCACCTTCCGCGAAGACCTGTACTTCCGCCTTAACGTGATCACCATCTTCGTACCCCCGCTCCGCGATCGCGGGGATGACGTGCTCCTGCTTGTCAGCCATTTCGCCCGAAAGTTCGCGCGCGAGGCCGATCGGCCGACGCCGAGCTTCACCGACCGTGCCCTCAACGCCCTCCGGGCATATCCGTGGCCGGGAAACGTGCGCGAGTTGGAAAACATCGTTCAGCGGCTGATCGTCATGGGAGAGGGTAGCGTCATCGACGTCGCGGACCTGCCGCCCTCGATGCGCTACACCGTCGGACCGAGCGCCGGCGTGGATCGCACGCTCGCGGAGGTCGAGGCCGAGTACATCCGCAACGTGCTGGCCAGCGTACGCGGCAACAAGACCCACGCTGCCAAGATCCTTGGAATCGACCGCAAGACCCTCCGCCAGAAACTCCGCCTGAACGCCGACGAGCATGCCGTCTCTGGAAGCTGCTAGAATCGGGTAGAAACGCCCCGGCGGGTACATTTGACCCAAAATTGACCCATGCGATACGCTGTCAGACGCGACAGGCAACTTTCCATCTACATCTGTAATGTTCTGTAAATAAATAGTTTACATTACATTTCTTCAGTGTATTACGTTAAGGCATCAGTCGGCACGCGCGGAACACCCTTTGCATTAATCATCTCTGGATCGGCCGCCCTTCGCGGCAATAAGTCGAAACCCTGGTGTTCATGGAGGTGTGTCATGACCGGCCTCAAGACAAATGCTGAACGAATCCCGGAGACCGATCGCGTCCGACTCGAGTATGAAGACGTTAATCGCGTGGTCGGCGGACATCTGCGGATCATCCAGGCACAGGCCCCGCAAGGCGAATTCGCCGGCCTCTGTGCCCTTTGCAACCTGAGTCCGTCCTGCACCTTCGCACGGAGCAAGGATCGGCCGGTGCTCTCCTGCGAGGAGTTCGACGGCAGCAGTTCCAATGTGCGGCTGCATGTCGTTCGAACGCCGGTGCGCCCGGTTCCGACGATGCGAGCCGCCTTCAGCGAAACGGTCGCCAATACCGCGGCATGGGGGCTCTGCAAGACCTGCACGAAGCGCAACGAGTGCACCTTCGCCAGACCAGACGGCGGCGTCTGGCAGTGTGAGGAGTTTGAGTAATCAAGACCGCTGCGATCTCTATCGCTCCGGGTGCTAAACTATGTAACTGCCGATGCTGTGCGGGGGAATCGGCCGGCCAGGCAAGAAGGGAGCATCTGCCATGGCATGGGAAACACCGATGAAGACCTCCATGGGAATGGGTAAACAGGAGCAGACTGCCGAACTCGAAGGGGAGAGCACCATGCCGAACCACCGTACGAAGTCGACACGGCCGCCCGTCTCCGAAGATGCTAAAGAGCCGATCGCGCGGGCGCGTACCGAGTCGGACACAACCGGTGACACGACAGCGCGCCACAGGACGGACTTGCCATCCGTACCAGCGATTCCGGCACCGGCCGTTGAACAAACCGCACCGCGCCGCAGTCTCTATCAGGATGTCGTCTTGCAGTTCGATAAGGCCGCGGACCTGATGGGCCTTGATCCCAGCGTGCGACGGATTCTCGCCAAACCCGAAAACGAAATCGTCGTGAACTTCCCCGTCCGGCGCGACAACGGACAGGTCGAGGTCTTCACCGGCTACCGTGTGCAGCACAACGACGCCCTCGGCCCCTTCAAAGGCGGTCTGCGTTATCACCCGAATGTGGACATCGACGAAGTCCGCGCCCTGGCGGCATGGATGACCTGGAAGTGCGCGATTGCCGGCATCCCCTTCGGCGGCGCCAAGGGCGGCATCCAGGTCGACCCGGCCCGGTACTCGCCTGCGGAACTCGAGCGCATCACCCGTCGCTTTGCCTTTGCCCTCGGTGACAACATCGGTCCGGAGTACGACATCCCCGCGCCGGATGTGAACACCAATGCCCAGATCATGGCCTGGATCATGGACACCTACCTTGCGACCGTTCCGACGCACGAACGACACAAGAACGTGCACGTCGTCACCGGTAAGCCGATCGAGTCGGGCGGAAGCCAGGGCCGCGACAAGGCCACGGGCCAGGGCGTCGTCTACTGCATCCAGCAATGGGCCGACGACCACAAGCTCAAGCTTTCCGACCTCACGTTCACCGTGCAGGGTTACGGCAACGTCGGCTCATGGGCCGCGCGATTGCTCGGCAAATTGGGAGCGAAGCTCGTCGCCGTAGAAGATGTGACCGGTGCGGTGCGCAACCTCGATGGGCTTGATCCCGAAGTTTTGCTGGAACATGTGCGCTCGCACGGTGGCGTACGAAAATATTCGGGTGGCCAGTGGATCGACCATATCGATTTCCTGCGCACGCCTGCGGATATCTTCATCCCCGCGGCGATGGAGCGGCAGATCACCGGCGAGACGGCGCCGTGGCTCGCAGTGCGGCTGGTCGCGGAAGGGGCAAACGGCCCGACCGAACCGGCCGGCGACGAAGTCCTCCGCGCCCGTGGCATCGACGTGATCCCCGACGTACTCTGCAACGCCGGCGGCGTGATCGTGAGCTACTTCGAGTGGCTTCAGAACAAGCGAAGCGAATCGTGGGAACTCGAAGAGGTGGACACCAAGCTTCGCAAGAAGATGTTCAGCGCCTATGAGCGCGTTAAAGCCGCCGCCCGGGAACACCGCACCGACTGGCGGACCGCCGCCTACATCGTGGCCCTCAGCCGACTCGAAAAGGTCTACAAGGACCGCGGCATCTTCCCGTAACAGGAGGCACGAGATTGCGCAGTGCGGTCACACGACACACGGTGGCCCGCAATTGCTCACGGACTCTTCGGGCGGCGCAGTTCGTCCAGCTTCCGCTCGATCAACTCGCCGACAAGCTTCGGGTCGGCCTTGCCCTGTGAGATCTTCATCACCTGGCCGCGCAGGAAGCCCGGCGCGGCCTTTGCCTTGCGCTCGTTGGTCCCCAGTGCATCGGCCACGGCCTGCGGGTTCGCGGCAAAGGCGTCCTCCACCCATTTCTGCGTGGCACCTTCGTCACGCTCCTGCACAACGCCGAGCCGGGCGGCAATCGCCTGAACCCCTTCGCCGGCGACCGGGCCGCGATTTAAAATCTCCTCGGCAACCTGTGCCGCTGCCGTGGCACTGATCGACCCATCCTGCACGGCCTTTGCCAGATCGGCAACCGTGACAGGTGCGATGCCCAGCGCCCCGATCGACACGCCTCGCGCGCTGGCCAGATGGTTCCACACGCCGACCATCTGTTTCGTGAGCACCTTCGCATCTGCACCGGCCGCGATGGCCCCGTCGTACAGATCGGCCGTTGCCCGGTCGGCGAGGATCACTTCGCAATCCTTGGCCGTCATGCCGAAATCGCGCATGAACCGTGCCTGCCTCGTCAGCGGCAGTTCGCCGATCTCGCGCTGCACCTGCTCGATCCATGCATCCTCCACCGTCACCGGCACGAGATCGGGATCGGGGAAATAGCGATAGTCGTGCGACTCTTCCTTGCCGCGCTGAAACTCCGTCACTTCGCGTGCGTCGTCCCAGCCGAAGTTCAGCTTGCCCACCTTGTCCAGCGTGTAGTTGTGATCGGCCTGCCAGGCCTTCACCTGTCGATCGATCTCATAGGCGATGGCCGCGCGGACGGAGCGAAAGCTGTTGAGATTCTTCACCTCGCTGATCGGCGTGCGGTACTCAACACCGCCGTCGGTGATCGCCACGTTCACATTCGGCTCGAAGCGCATCTGCCCCTGCTGCATGTTCGCCTCGCTGATGCCGAGGTATTGCACCAGCCGCTGCAACTCGACGCAGAACGCATACGCCTCATCGGCATCGCTCAAGTCCGGCTTCGTCACGATCTCCAGCAGCGGCGTGCCCGCGCGGTTCAGATCGACGCGCGTGTACGCCAGTCCCTCGTGCAGATTCTTGCCGGCGTCTTCTTCCAGATGCGCACGGATGATGCCGATGCGCTTCAGCGAGCCGTCCGCCGCAGGCACCTCGAAATACCCTTCCGACGAAAGCGGCAGATCATACTGGCTGATCTGATAATTCTTCGGCATGTCCGGGTAGTAATAGCTCTTGCGATCCCACTTCGTGAACCGGGCGATCCTGCAATTCAACGCCAGCGCCGCCCGCACGGCCAGCTCATACGCCGCGCGATTCATAACCGGCAGCGTTCCCGGCATGCCCAGACACACCGGGCACACCCGGCTGTTCGGCTCCGCCGCGAACTCAACGGCGCACGAGCAGAACAGCTTGCTCCGCGTGGCAAGTTGCACGTGAATCTCAAGTCCGATGATCGGGCGAATCGTCACGACGCGATACTCGCTGATTCAGTGTTCGATGTACACATGAATTCATTCAGAAACGCGAATTGAAGTCCATGGATTGCAATCCGTGGGCTGTTAATTTAAAGATTTTGTTTCAACAATTCCAGCCGCAGCAGATTGATCACCGCCTTGGCCGAACGGTCGCGGATCTCCCCGCGCAATAGCGATTCGCCGAGGCGCAGTTCCTTTACGATCGTGCGATCCGCTGCGGCGAGGGCCACGAAGACCATCCCGACGGGCTTCTGCGCTGTGCCCCCCGTCGGGCCCGCGACACCGGTCACCGCAAGCGCGTAATCCGTTCCGCTCGCGCGGCGGCAACCCTCCGCCATCGCCCGGGCGACCGGCTCGCTGACCGCACCGTGCGAATCGATCATCGCCATCGGCACACCAAGCAGTTCGCTTTTTGCCTCATTGGAATAGGTTACATAGCCCCTGAGAAAGTACGCGCTGCTACCGGAGATGTCCGTCAGCCGCTTGGCCACCAGGCCGCCCGTGCAGGACTCGGCCGTGGCAACCGTCTTCTTCTTCTCGATCAACAGCCGCGCGACCGCCGTCTCGACCTGGTCGTTATCCTCACCAAAAACATAAGCGCCGAGCCGCTTGCGAATCTCCGTCGCGTCGCGCTCCGCGATCGCCGCGGCTTCCTCAGGAGTACTTGCTCGGGCGTTGATGCGTATGCTGATGACAAGATCGACCGCCGCCGTGCCGACTGTCGGATTTCGTCCCCGGGCCATCAGGTCGACGATCTTCTCGCCCAGCTCCGACTCCGGCATACCCAGCGTGCGCAGCGTCCGCTGCACGATGACACCGCCCGCGCCGCCTCGCGCATCAACGATGCTGCGGAGCGCGGGTAACACATCACCCTCAAACATGACCTTCATCTCAGCCGGTACTCCCGGCATGACGAAGACCTCCGCCCGCCCGATCTTCGCCCGCATGCCCGGCGCGGTACCGCGCGTGTTCTCAATCGGCGTCGCTCCGTCGGGGATCATCGCCTGCACGCGATTGCGCTCGTGCATCTCGCGCTTACGCTCGCGGAAAAACGCGGCGATCTGTTCGAGACACTCCGGGCGAAAGACCAGCTCGACGCCCATCGCCGCGGCCAGCGCCTCGCGTGTCAGATCGTCCGCCGTCGGCCCCAGCCCGCCGGTAATGAGTACGAGATCGGATTCATCGCACGCCAGTCGAATTGCCGCGATGATGTCATCGAGTTCGTCGCCGACCGTGACATGCCGCGTGCAGTCGATGCCGATGGCGGCAAGCTGCTGCGAGAGCCACGGCGAGTTCGTATCGAGCGATTGCCCGAGGACGAGTTCCGTGCCGATGGAGAGAATCTGCGCGTTCATGGCGTGTCCATATCATAAGCGCTGGACACGGGCTTCAGATAGCGATGCTGCCAGTCTTCGCCCAGCCGCGTGGCCACTTCATCCATTCGCCCCGCCACGACGGCCTGCTGATAGACCTCGCCACTGGTTGATCGATGATATTGCAATCCGGCCAGTCCAATGACCGCACTGATGCACCAGAGCAGGATAGCACTCGTGGCGATTCTCCGAAGCGGCACACGGCTGACAGCGACTGCCAAGGTTAGCACCATCAGCATCACCAAAACGAGCAGGACGATGCCAGAAACAGATCCGCTCAATCCGCGGATGAGCCATGCAACTCGGTCCGGCGGCAGCACCAGCAGCGAGATCGGGACCAGCGCCGACAACGCGATCACTGCGAGTCGCACTCGTAGCCGCAAGGTCTTCACCGCGGCGACATCGCCGGACGCCGGCCCGGTCACTCGTTGATCAACAATCAATACCAGATGCGCTACCGCAGCGGCCGTTGCCATCGCGGCGACGTAAAGCCAACTCTCGGAAAAAATGCCATACGTGATGGAATGGAAGCCAAACAGCACGCCGGGGATACCTGCGCATACGAAGGCCAGAATCAGCAATCTCGGCCATATTCCTGTCGCGCCCGTGTGCAAAGCAGTCGTTCGCTTGCTCGTATCGGCCGAACTGAGTTGGCCAATCACAGCACGAAACGCACTGACGACCATTACCAGTCCAAGCAAGAGGGAGCCGCCGACACACGCCAGCGCCAGCGAGGCGGTGGCGAACATCGATCGCACCACCGCGCGGTAACGATGAGGTACGACGGACGGCGAGCGCATCGGGTCGCTCTGATCGAGCGGCGCGGCCGCCGCCGCAACGTGAAAGTCGTTCCGCAGTCGCACCATCGCCTTCGCCGCGTCCGGCTCCACGCCCGGTAGTCGTGCGATGAGGTCGGCACACATGAGCCGCGTTCCCGCTTCCGGCTCCGTGCGCATCAGCCCGATCGCAAGCTGCACAAACCAGCGACGACACAAGTCGGCATCCTCGGCCCTGCCGCGGGCGTCGAGCGCAGCCGCCAACCGCGACAGTTCTCTCTGGATGATGGGCAGCGCATCGTAATGCGATCGAATCTCGGAGTGTTCGTAGAAGATCGCCGCAGCCACGGCCACATCTTTGCGCTTCAGCCGGCTCGCGAGAATCTCGTACCATGCGGCGAGTGCCTCCCGATTGTGCAGCGAGGGCTTCCATTCCGTCGGCGGCTCGATGAGCATGCCGCGAAACATCTCGAACTTCGCGATCGGCTCCGTATCCTCATCGAGATGCTCACCGGCCGGCAGCACCACCGCATGAGCCAGCCGCGCGGCCAGGTTCGCCGGATGAACCTGCTCGACGAGACGCGAAGCGTTCACGGCAATGTCACCGGCCTGCAACCGTCCTCGATCGACTGCAGAGACCAGCTCGAAGAGCTGGCCGAGCGCCACACGCTGGCGCGTCACCGGCTGACGGGCCAACTCATCACGGAGCTGAGTATAGAGCGTTGTCCAGTTCGTGCCGCGCGAATCGGTCGCGGCTCGCGCGGTATTGGCATGCAAAGCGGCCAGTTCGAGGCCCATCATCGCCGCCGGCATTCCCGACGGACTCAGGAACTGCGCAAAAAACACGACGCTGACAAGGATCGCCAGCGTCGTGCCGAATACGCACCAGACTAGGTTCGGTCCGTTCGCCGCCGCGCGCGACTCAACCGATTCGTTTTTCCATTTTCGGGAAGCGGGACGGGCTGCTGGAGGGCTTTTGCGGGACATCCACGTGGTGCTCGGGCGGCGTGTAGTGATAAGGCGACAGCGCCGCCTTTCTGCAGAGCCGGATGATACGCTGCACCAGTTTCTCGTGATTGTCAATCGTCTCGTGGCGGACACCGCTCCGAGTGATGTCCACCGCCAGCGTCTGTCCCGTCACCGGACGGCGGTCCCAGTAATCGTCGTACCAGTAGTAAGGATGCTCTTCGGCGATGTTGGAGGCCCGCGTGCTGGCCATCTCACTGCCCCAGCGGCGACTGTCGTCGTTCCGCTGGACGTAGTTTCGCACCTTGAGAGCGTTGTGCCCGACCGGCGTGTTCATCGGCGGCACGTGCGGATCCTCGTCTCCGTTTTCCTGGGCGTTGTGCGGCCAGTCCTTGTTGAAGGCATCGAGCGCGAAGACCGCCTCGATGTGCTTCATCTTGTGCTCCTGGGCATAGTGCCGAACGACCTGCGTCGCCAGAAAGGCGCCGTGGCCGTGGCCGACCAGGATGACTTCCTCATCCGGCTTGTGGTCGATGTCCACGACGATCTTGAGCCAGTTGTCCGGCCGGTACACCTCGGCGTTGATCTCGCACTTGCGCAGCTCATCGCGGATGAGATAGAGACCTTCCGAATCCTCATCACCGTCGCCGGCGATGAGGTAAACCCGCGGACCGGTCCACGACCAGTTCTCCGGTGTGTGACAACCGACGGCCCACACGGCGGACACCGCCAGCAAAACGAACGAACCACCTGCTCGACGAATCATGTGAATACCCCCGTCTTCGTGCATGGTCGGTCCGGCTGACATGATTGCCGACCCGCCGCACGATCCCCCCACGCAGGACGCCGCATTGCGACGGCCCCGTGATGGCCATTCTATGTTTTATGCGCCGCTCGATTCAAACCACCCGGCACAAAATTGCGGGTATTCGGACGAAGCTCAAGCGTCTCGTAGCAGGCGTGCGGATATTAGCGGGTCCGACGATCGATCTGGTCGAAGCTCAGCGGCTCGCACAGTAGAAAAGGAGCCCGGGACCCGAAAGCCCCGGGCTCTTTTGTGCAGGTTCAGCGCAGCGCCGGCGCAGGATCACCGGCACTGGCGTTATCTTCGGCGCGTGCGACGCAGGGCATACCAGCCGAGCATCATCATGGGCATCATCGCCGCCGCGCCCGGGGCGCACAGGCCGCAGCTCGGGTTTGCCACCGGCGCCGGATTCTCAGCTTCGAGAGCCGGAGCACCCGGTTCGACGATGATCCCGTTGGCCGTGATGTCGCTGTCGCCGCGCATTCCGTCCACAAGGGTCAGCCGCATGACGTTGCCCAGCACCTCGGAGCCGGTCGTGCCGTCAAAGAGGAACCGGTAGAAGAGATCAACCGGGATGATCGGCGTTGGACCGAACTTGTAATAGGTGTTCACGGTCGGGTTCGAGTGCATGATAATGTCGACGACGATCGACGCACCCGGCGCGACGCCGTGAACTTCAAACTTCAACCAGCCGATGGGGAACACGACATCCGGCGGAGGAATGCCGCCGTTGGGCGTATTAAGCGCCATGACGTTCTTGAGCATCGTTCCCGCCGGCGAAACGATCGTGACGTAATTCCCGAAGATATCGGGCAGCGAAACAACGTTCGGCTGGAGCTTGTCCGGAATGCCGTCGTTGTTGCCGTCGCCGTTGTTCGGCGCGCCGTCCTGCACGTCAGGATCGACGCCGCTGCCGTCGGAGGCCTGCCAGGTCTTGGTGGCCGTGCAGTTGAAGGGAATGCCGTCGATCACGCCGGATGCCTGGATCGTATCCGTGCCCGCACCGGCCGCCCCCGTGTAGGTGAAGGCCGCCTGCCCGGCACCGTTGGTCACCGCGTTAAAGAGCAACCCGGTGTTCGGCCCGGCGGTGATGTTGAAGACCACGGCAACTCCGGCCGCCGCCGCCCCGTCGCGCGTCACGGTGACGGTCACCGTATGCTGCGTGCCGACAATGTTGTCCTCGGTCGGCGGCGCGAGCGAACATTGCGGATTCAGCCAGGTCTTGGTCGCCGTGCACTCGAATGGCACACCCGAGATATTGCCCGACGCGGTGATCGTGTCGGTGCCCGGCGTACCATTGCTCATGTAAGTAAACGTCGCCTGCCCCGCGCCGTTGGTCACGGCAAAATCAACTGCGCCGACGTTCGGACCGGCAGTCACGAGGAAGGATACCGTCACACCGGATTGCGGAACGCCGTTTCGAGTCACCGTGACGGTAGCGGTGTGATTCGTGCCGGTCAGGTTGCTATCGGCCGGCGGATCAAGCGTACATGCCGCGTTGATCCAGTCCTTCGTGGCGTTGCAGGTGATGAGCACGCCGTCCACCGTCGAACTGGCGGTGATTGTGTCGGTGCCCGGCGTACCGTTGCTGGTGTACTGGAAAGTCGCCTGTCCGTTGATGTCCGTCACAACCGCGCCGACGACGTTGTTCACGCCGGCCACCGCGAAGTTGACGATGACGTTTTGCGCGGGCTGGTCTGGCGGCGTGGACCGCAGCACGGTCACCGTGACGCTGTGCTGTCCGCCGACCTGATTGGTATCCATCATCGGCTGGATCATGCAGCCCGAGTTGATGAACTCCTTCGTCGCCGTGCAGAGGAACGCGACACCATCAACATTGCCGGATGCGGTGATCGTATCCACGCCAGGCGTCGCACCGCCGAGGTAGGTGAAGTCCGCCTGGCCCAGCGCGTTGGTCACCAATAGCTGCGGAGCGACCGCGGCCGCGTTCGGCCCTGCTGTGACATCCACCGTGACGTTGGCACCGACAGCCGGCACGCCCGGACGGCGATAGAGCGTGAGCGTGACGGTGTGCGCCGTATTCACGCGATTGACATCCATGATCGGATCCAGCGAGCAGACCGGGTTGATCCATTCCTTGATGCCGAAGCAACTGGTGTTGATGCCGTCGATGGTCGCACTGGCGTTGATGGTATCCACGCCGGGCAGACCGTTGCTGGTGTACATGAAATTGGCCACGCCGCCCGTGGTCATTGCATTGCCGCCCGTTCCTGCGTTCGGTCCGGCGATGACCGCAAAGTTCACCACGGTGCCGTCGATCGCGGGCACGCCGGGAGCGCGCTCCACCGTCGCGCTGACGGTCTGCATGCCGCCGACCGCGCTGGGCGCCATCGCTGCGATGTTGCAAGTCGGCACAACGATCCAGCTCTTGGTGGCCGTACAGGTAAACTGCGCGCCGCTGATATTCCCTGATGCGGTGATCGTGTCCGTTCCGACCACGCCGTTGCTCGTGTAGCTGGCGAAGGCCAGGCCGCCGCCATTGGTGATGGCTGCGGGAATGACCACGCCGGCATTCGGTCCGGCGGTCACGTCAAAGTTCACGACCACGCCCGCGGCATTCGCGCCGTTCTGCGTCACGTGGACCGTGACCATGTGCATCGAACCGACCGGGTTGGTATCGTTCGGCGGCGTAAGACTGCACTGTGCGTTGATCCAGGTCTTGGTAGCCATGCAGGTCGTGTTGACGCCGTCCACGGTCGCATTGGCCGTGATGGTGTCGACGCCCGGCCCGCCGGTGTCCTGATAGCTGAAGACCGCGACGCCGTTGACATCGGTCAGCACCGCGCCGGCGACATTGTTCACGCCGGCGACGGTGAAGTTGACGACAACGTTCACGGCCGGCGTGTTCGGTGGATTGTTCCGCAAAACGGTCGCCGTGACCGTGTGAATCGTGCCGGTGTTATTGGTATCCGCCAGCGGCTGAAGCATACATCCCGAGTTGATGAACTCCTTCGAGGCCGTGCACATGAAGGGCACGCCGTCCACGGTGCCGTCTGCGGTGATCGTGTCCACGCCCGGCGTCGCACCGCCCATGTAGGTGAAGTCCACCTGCCCGAGGGCATTGGTCACGAGCACCTGCGGGGCGACGGCGGCGGCGTTCGGTCCGGCCGTGACATCGAAGGTCACGTTGTTGCCCGCCGCAGGCACGCCGGGACGTCGAAGCAGCGTGATCGTCACGGTGTGTGCCGTGTTCACCTGGTTGACGTCCGTCGCCGGATCGAGCGCACAGACCGGGTCGATCCATTCCTTCGTGGCGATGCATTCAAACACGGCGCCGGCGATGTTGCCGCTGACCCGGATCGTGTCCACACCGGGTTGACCGTTGCTCATGTACATGAACGTCGCGGTGCCGGCCGCGGTGACGCTGTTGCCGACGGTGCCCGCATTCGGTCCGGCGATGATCTCGAAGTTGACGGTCGTGCCGTTCGGCGCGTCCACGCCGGGTCGTCGATCAACATCCACGCTGACCGTCTGCATGCCGCCGACCAGACTGGCGGCCATCGGCGTGATCACGCAGCTTGGATCAACCCATTCAGCGGTCGTTGTGCACATGAACGTAACGGCGCCGACCGCGCCGCTGGCGTCGATCGTGTCCACGCCGGGTCCGCCGACACCGTTGTAGAAGAAGGCGGCCTGTCCGGCGCCGTTCGTCGTCGCCAGGCCCATGGTGCCGGCGTTCGGTCCGGCGGATATGTTGAAGGTGACATCCACGCCCGCCAGCGGAGTGCCGGCGTTCTGCGTGACCGTGACGATGACGGCATGCAGCGCACCGAGCGAGCGGAGCGCATCGACCGGTGCCAGCGCGCAGGATGCGTTGATCCAGCGAACATTCACGCTGCCCGAGGCGACAGCGAGCGTCGCACCCATGTTGATCGGCGGATCTTCGCCGGTCGGGCTGGTCGCGTTGAACGTACCCTGACCATTGGCGTCAAACATCACGGCGGCGTCGATCGTCGCCATGTTCGCACCGCCGGCAGTTACGGCGATGGAGCCGTTGCTGAAGGTTCGTGTGGCCGCACCTCCCGCCGCGAGCAGGTCGATCGGTGTGTTGAGCGGAAGGGCGTGCGCGGCGTTGAAATCCTGTGCGCGGAAAAACGCGATCGGATTCGCGCAGGTGTCGCGCGCCGTGAGCGTAAAGAGGATGTTGCTGCCCGGGAGCTGGGTCAGCGGATCAGCCGTCAGGGTGAAATGATCGAGGTCCGCCGAGCTGTTCCCCACGCTGACGTCGACCAGCACCGCGTTGGCCGGAGCGCCGACCGGATTCAGAATACTGACCAGGATGTCGGCGGCGTTGCCCAGCACGGCGGCCGCGCAACTCGTCGCCCGAAGCTGAATGTTCAGAAAGCGGATGGACGAAGCGACCGTGCTGGCGTTGTTCACCGTGAAGACGATCGACGTTGCACCCGGCGTCACATCGAAGGGCATGCCGGCGCCGCCGCCGATATCGATATCGCCGACGATCACCTCGCCGGTCACCGGGAGCGTCGTGTTGAAGACGAACCCCGCGGGTGCGACGATGTGAATCTCCGAATTGCTCGGCCACTCGCCCGCGCCGACGGTTTCCGTGATGACCGGGTTGAGCGTCGTCGGGCTGAACACGCCGTCGATGGCGCTGTTGGAGCGGACCTCCATCGTGCCGGTCACGCTCACCGCGCCGGCGTTCGCCATCGTCGCGCAGAGACCGGTACAAGCCGCAGCCACCATCAGAAAGATCGCAGCATGGCGAATTGTGACTTGTCGCCGAGCAATCCGCGGCGTTCGTGTGACCGTCAGAATTGTTGATTGATTAAGCATATCGTTGTCCCCTTCAATTGCAGTGTATGTCCTGGTGGCGCGTTGATCCGAAGGCCTCGACGTCGCGCTCGTTGAATCAGATATTCATCTCTGCATCGCATCGCAGTGCAAGAACAGGTACCCGCACCAGAAAGCGCATGAATCAGGATCGCGTCGGGCAGAATCCTCGCACAGCGATCGCCGAATTTTCCGGAATGGCTCGTGGTGACGACGCGGATGTCGTTCCCTCCCAGTCTGGCCCGTGAAGCGGCGAAGCTTCGACGTGCAAAGTGCAAAATCGCCGGCTTCGAGCGGCTGTCGCTGTTTTCCCCTGACGCGACATGGTCTTGCGGATGTACCGTGGACACGGTGCGACCGAGAACCACGTCGGACGCGAATCGTCGCGTCGGACCGTTTCGTCCCAGAACCCATTCTAATAAACGGCGTGCGCGGAAACCAGCGATCCAGACACCATTTTATTGAACCGACAACACTCGCGGCGCTGTCCCGACGGGTCTGCCTGTGACGCGCGACTGCTCAGGACTCGACGAATCCGGATCGCCCCGGCCATTTTTCCGTTGCATCCGATAATCAGCATGCCATGCACTACGGACACAAGACGCGGATAACCGACAGAGCTAACGAAATGTGCATCCAAAACGGCGGGCACATGTGATCAATGGATCGAGCAGGCAGCAGAAATTGGTGCCGCTGCATCGCCACGGGCCGCGCGACAGCCCGAGCTGCGCGACGATTCGGGCAAATGATCGGGCGATAGGGTCCTGAAACGATTGACTTTCGAGGGCCGTTCTGATGTAGTAGAAGGTACGATAACTCCTCTCTCGCTGGAGACGGAGGGATGGGGGCGGTTCATTTCTATCGCACCTTTCCATTCCAGCGGGGAGAACGCATCACGAGACGCGCCCTGCGCGATCGGAGGTAGAAAGATGTTTGGGTCACGACACAACTGCGCTCATCGTATTCAGGCGGTCCTCTGCATCCTCCTGATGATCAGCATGCACACGCTGCCCGGCTGCGGGCAAGGCGGCCTCCTGCCGACGACCGCCGGCGCGTATCAGATCCCACTGAACGAATCGCACCCATTGACGGAAGCACTGAAGGGAACGGCGTTTCAGGGTGCCGTGATGATGGAGATCTTCCCGCAGTCTCAGTCATTCCGGCTCGTCTATCCGGACACGCAGCGGCAGGTCTCCGGTCAGTATGGCTTCCACGACGAGCAGTTCACGATCACCCAGTTCTCCTTCAAGGTCGGCGCCAAGTCGGCGACGATTCAGTTTGACAATCAGCGCCGCGTCGCGACGATCACCAGTTCGGACGGTCAGGCATGGTCGCGGCCGCTCGACTCGCTCGTTCCGACCGACTCCGCCCGGCTCAACTTCGACAATCCATACGCGGCCGCCAATCGCGACCTGCTCGAGGTCGCCACGCGCATCGAACAGCAGGGCGCCAACTCCAGCTCCACCGCCATCGGCACCCCCGGCGGCACCAGTGGCGGATCAGGCGGAGGAACCGGTACCGGTCCGGATTTCGGCTTCAAGCCGGGAAGCCGCGATGTCATCGACAGCGTCGGCTTCATCCTGGCGGTCGTAGCGATCATCTGGGCGCCGCTTGCGGGCATCATTGGCCCGCTGGTAACCATCTTCACGGTGACAACGGTGCTCGAGAACGCCCTCGTGCTCCGCTTCGACGGCACATGGAAAGCGACCAACGCCAGCAGCAACATGCTGGTGACCATCTCTCGCGGAAAGATTTCCCGGCTGGTCGACGAATCGAGCCAGCAGGAATTTCAACTGATGGAATCTCGCGTACGCGACGTCTCCGGCAACCGGGTCGTCTGGTCGGTTCTGGCCACCGTCCTGGGACAGTCCACCGAGGTCGAGTTCACTTTCGACGTGCAGGAACTGGCGGACGGCACGCTGCAGGGCACGCTGACGGCGTTGAGCAACAGCTTCGCGCGCGTCGCCGTAACCATGAGCCGCGTATAAACCATCGGGGCAGGCGGTGGTGCCGCGGTTGTTCGACGACCAGGACCGCGCCGATCCGATCGCCTCGTCGTAACGATTTGGTGGCCGCGCAAGAACGCGGCAGGGCATGAAGGGATGCAACGCTCCGTCGACGCTCGCGGGCAACGAGCGTCGAGGTGGAATCGACCGGTTACGTTCCGGCCGGGGCCGAGCATCTCTTGCGGGATGGGACTCAGGCGGCCTTGTACCCGGTGCATCGCGCGAGCGCTCCTCGCATGGGTCGCTTCTGGCAGCGCGCAGTAACGGGCTTCAACTCCTGATACACATTCCGAAAACAAGTTGATTGGTTTGACGGCGCAAGGCGGCCATAGCCGCGTCGCGCCTGCATCGGGTTCGCACGGCCGCGACCCGCGGGTCTGAGCTATTACCGGCGGCAACGCCGGCTGTCAGGAGAGAAGCCATGTTTCGCATCGTTTGTCTGTTTACCGCGACCGGTATCCTGCTCGCTTCACCTTCACCGCTTCGAGCCGAGGGGCCATCACCCACGACGATCACCTACCAGGGGCAGTTGAAACTCGACGGCGTGGGGCTCGATGAACCGTGCGACGCGATCTTCACACTCTACGACGCCCCGACGGGCGGAAACGTGATCGCCCAGATCGGCAGCTTCGCCGCGCCGGTTGCGATGCAGGTCGAAAAAGGTGTGTTCACCACGATGCTCGACTTCGGCGATGGCGCGTTTGACGGCGGACCTCGCTGGCTGGAAGTCTCTGTGCGCCGCAGTGCCGACGCCGGGGTCTATACCGTGCTCTCGCCGCGCCAATGCCTGACCCCGACGCCCTACGCCCTCCACGCCAAGACCGGCGGCGATCCGACGAGTCTGGACGAGGCCTACAACAAGGGCGGACCGGGCGAGGGACGAAGCATCCAGACAAATGCTGGCCCGCTGGCACTCGACGGACCCGGCGGTCTGTTCGTTCAGGGCAACGTGGGCATCGGCGTAAACGATCCGACCCACAAGCTGGAGCTGGACGGCTGGCTGCGTCTCCACCAGGGCGGCATCATTTTTGCCGACGGCACCACGCAGACTACCGCCGCCGCTCCCGGCCAGGTCGGCGACGGCCCGCGCGGCGGTGATGCGTACTGGAACGACAACGGCTCGACCCTCTACGTCGATCCGCTCAATACCTTCGTCGGTATCGGCACGAGCAATCCGCAGTTTCCGCTGCATATCGTCGGCGATGTCAGATGCGACGGCAGCGTTCGTGCCAGCGCCTTTGCCAGCAACAGCCCGTTCGTCGCAGAGGCCCCCGCAGGCGTCTCGCGGCTCTTCATCGACGACGTATCCGGCTTCATGGCCATCGGGCACACCAATCCGCAGCGTGATCCCCAATCACTGCTTCACCTTGCAGATGATCTTGAAGACCCCATCATCACCCTCGAAACCAACCCCGATGGAACCAATGCGATCGGGTTCGCGGGTATCGACTTCACCGATCGAACCGGCATGGTCAGCACGCTGCAGGCCGACCTTTTGACGGTGAGCAATCTGGCTGGCGTCCCGGAAGGCCTGTTCATCAACCGGCAGTCGATGGCCGACGTGCACATCACGCCGTTCGGCGGATTCGTAGGCATCGGCCTGGGCAATGAGCTTCCGGAGAACCCACTGCACGTCGCCGGTACCGGCGGCATGACCGCCAACCTCAGCGATGGCGTGCACATGGGGCTGGATGTCGCTTCGCAGGCCCACATCGAACTCGTTCGCAACCTCGGCACGCCGTACATCGACTTTACGCGCAACCCGGCGAATAACTTCGATGCCCGGATCATTCTGAACGCGGACAACACGCTGTCGCTGGATGCCATACGCGTCGGTATCGGTACAAACGCGCCGTTCCGCAAGCTTCAGGTCGTCGACAGCAGCTTCTTCGTCACGCGGTTCACCGGAACCAACACCGACTCGGCCATCGTCGAGTTCCGCAGTGCCTCTTCCAACGCTACCTGGGAGTATGCCGTATCGGGTTCGGTCGGCGCCTTCTCGGGCGCGATGCCGCCGGGCTCGATGTATCTCTTCCGGCAGGGTCTGCTCGATGCAGTCCCCTTTATCATCGAGCCGGAGGGTTTTGTCGGCATCAACTTCCCCTTTGCCAATCCGATTACGCCGCCGCAGGCAGCGCTGGAAGTGCGCGGCACACCGGGCGTGGATGGCATCATGTTCCCCGACGGCACGCTCCAGACCAGTGCGGCCACGAACGACCACGGCTCGCTCATGGGACTGCTCGACGACGACCATCCGCAGTATGCCCATCTGCCCGGTCGCGCCGGCGGCCAGATCCTGAACGGCGGCATCAACATCGACGAGACGCTTGAACTGCACGGCTCCACGATGGGCGGCGATGTGCTGCTCAACCCGGCCGGCAACGGCGACGTCGGCATCGGAACGTTCCTGCCGGAAGCGCCGCTGCATCTGGTCACCAACCAGTTCGTCGCTTCGCGCGTCGACAGTGACTCCGTATTCGGCACCTGGCATGTCCTTGGAAATCAGAGCGCGGGCGGCAGCTTCTGGCAGTTGATCTCGACCGGCACGAACAACGGCGGCGGCCCCGGCAATCTCATCATCGGCAACGGCCCGGCAGCCAATCTGATCACCGCCGCGACGATGGCGCTCAATTCCGCCACGAATCACGTCGGCATCGGCACCGCTTCGCCGGACGTTCGGCTCCACGTAATCGGCGGCACCGATGTGAACGCGGTCAGCGGCGGCTTTCTGCAACTCGGCGCCTCGAACGCCCTGAATCTCGCATTGGATGACAACGAAATCCAGGCCAGGTCCAACGGTGTCGCCGCCGATCTGGCGATCAACCGTGAAGGCGGCAACGTCCGCATCGGCGCAATCTCCAGCGGCAACCTCGGCATCGGCCCGATCGTTCCTGTCTGGAGCATCGACGTCGTGGACACACAGGCCGTGACCCGGTTGATCACCTCCAGCCATACGAACGGTTCGGTACTCGAATTGCGGAACGACACGACCAACCCTGACTACGTCGGGGCGATCAATTTCAACACCAACCTGAACGAATTCCGCGGGCAGATCGGCTACCTCGGCACGAATGACATGACTTTCCGCGTCAATGGTATCGAGCGCGTCCGGTTCGACTCGATGGGCAACGTCGGCATCGGCACGACGATGCCCGAGCAGCAGTTGCACGTCGTCAACAACGCCCGGGTGGACGGCACGGTGTACACCGAGATGGTTTCCTCGAATGCGGGTCTGTCACTGCAACTTAAGACCGGCGACGCCCCGCACATTCATATTGAAGAAACCACCGGCTACGTCGGCGTCGGTCCCAATCCTCCGATGCCGCCGGAGGAGGCGCTGCACGTGGACGGCTGCGTCAAGGCCGACTGCTACAAGGTCAACGGCGAGAAGCCGATCGACGTCAGCCCGCTGACCGCCGTGGCCAGCAGCACGGCACTGACCATGATCCCGACGCCAAACGGGACGATGCGCGTGCGGCCGAATCAGACCGGTACGCAGAACGTGCTCATCCCCGTGCACGTGGCGTCGTCGATTCTCGGCACGCCGCAGGAACTGGTCCGCGTGCGCGTCTGTTACCGCGTGACCTCGTCGCTGAGCTTCATCAACAACACCCGGGCCCGCACGACGCAGGACAACGGCACGTTCGTCAACCTGCTCGATAACGACGTCGATCGCAAGTCGATCGCGTGGAACTGTTACGAGGTCGTCCTGCCGATGTCCGTGGCCATCGACGGGCCGCTGTATCTTCAGCTCGAATTGTCGATCGGCGGTACGGGCTCGGCACACGACATCGAGGTCGGCCGTGTGACCGTCACGGTGGTGGATGCCTGATTTCGTGAGGATGTCACCGACGTCCGAACGCTCAATGGTGCAAGCATGATTAATCGAATGCACACAACTTCGCTCCATCTTGTCTCCATCGCGGCCGTCTTCCTTCTCGGTCTGGCCGCAACGGCGGCCCTGGCGGGCGGTTTTGATCTCTCCTGGCACACGGTGGACGGCGGAGGAATCACATCGATGGCCGGCGGCGGCTTCACGCTCGATGCCACCGCAGGGCAGCCGGATGCCGGCGTCCTGAGCGGCGGCGGCTGGGAGATGGTCGGCGGGTTCTGGGCGGTGGTACCACAAGTCTGTCAGCTGCCTGCCGACCTGAACGGCGACGGAATCGTCGACGCCCTCGACATCCAGCGCTTTGTCGAGTGTATGACCGGCGCCGGCGGGGCCTGCGAATGCGCCCAGCTCGATGCGCACGCCGGGCTGGACCTGTCGGACGTGCCGGTCTTCGTGGAGTTGCTGCTGACGGACGGTGAGTGATTCAGACGGATGTGATTCGACGGGGGATCGTCCAAAAACAAACGGGAACCTGCGATACTCGCGCTCGCAGGTTCCCGTCTTTCCTGAATGGGCCCACTCCACCCTGTTGATCGGGCGGACCCATCCTTCCTCCGCTGGTTGCAAGATTAGCATAATCCTGACGAAAAGTCAAAGGTCCGGGCCTCTGTCCTTACTACGCTTGTGCCAAGCAGAACCAGCAGCGGCACGCGCTTCGGCACCCCGAAAGTGTGCGGCGGGAGGCGGGGAGATTCACCCATCGCAGAAAAAAGTACTTGAAAACGCCTGAAACTTCTGAATTTACGGCGAGCGAGCGCGCAAATCTTGCCACCTCGCGGGCACCGGCAGTTCACGCGACAATCTTCTACTTCTTGCTCCCTGTTCGCGCCGGCGCGGTATCATCCTTCCTCCGGCGCAAGAATGCCGACCTGCTACTCGTCCTACAACCGGAGAGGTTTGCCCATGACCGACCGTCCATCCGACATGAAGTTTCCCGCGACGAAGACCGGCCCGTCGATACGGCGGCCGCAAGTATCCATCATCGGCTCGAGCGAGGCCGACGCGGCGATGCTCAAGCTGGCTGAGCAGGCCGGGGCGGTCGTGGCCAAGCTGGGTGCGGCGCTGGTCACCGGCGGGCGTGATGGGATCATGGCCGCCGCCTCGCGGGCCGCGGCCGATGCCGGCGGCACGGTCATCGCAGTCATTCCCGGCACCGGTATGGACGAAGCCAACAGCCACAGTCACTACGTCATCCCCACGGGGCTGGGCTGGGCGCGAAACGTCATCACGGCGATCGCCGGCGACGTGATCATCGTCATCGGCGGCGCGGCAGGCACGCTCAGCGAGATCGCTTACGCGTGGATGTATGACCGGCCGATCATCGCGCTGTCCGAAAGCGGCGGCTGGGCCAAGCGTCTGGCGGGCGATAAGGTGGATCTCCGGCGCGAGGACCGGATCGTGGACTGCCGCACGGCGGGAGAGCTGGAAGCAGCGCTGGGGAATCTTTTACGAACGCACTTCAAGCGTTGACATCAAGAGCAGGAAGACTGTTTGAAAGAAGTAACTACACTGCCGCCGGGGCACCGAGCAGGTCGGCCACCTGGGTCGGCTGGAAGTGCTCGACACCGGCGAGGGAGCCGCTGAAGACCTCGATGGGCTGCTTCGAAGCGGCCTGCGCTTCGTCGACGGCGCTTTGCAGCGCAGCATGGGCCGTTTCGTCGTCGCGCATCAGCACCACGACTTCGCCGCCGTTGCCGTTGCCGGTGATCTTCGCGCCGAAAAGGCCGGCGGCCGCACCGCGACGCCGGATCGCGCTGACGAGACGATCGGTTTCGACACCGCCGATGCCGCAGCGCTGGCTGTAGCTCCAATGCGAGGCGTACATCAGATCGCCGGCGGCGATCAGGGCATCCGGCGCGGCCATGCGACCGGCACGGACGATGTTCGTGACGAAGTCATGCACGCGGCGATTCTCGTAGATGTGATGCTCGGCGCGCGAGCGGATCTTGAAAATCTCCTTTTCCCGGGAGAGTTCATCCAGGCCGCGGAGCGTACCGAATCGCTCCACGAAGGCCTTGCCGGTGATCTTCGACGGAAGACGGTCGCGGTAGCGGTCCACGTATTCCGTCGGCGTGATCGCCGCGAGGTGCGCGCCGCGGGCGTCGATCGGCTGCCCGTCCTTCTGGCGAAGATCGAGGATCATGCGGTTGCACATCTCGGCGCAGAGCTGCGTCTCGCGGAGTCGGTGCGACCGGGTCGGCCGCTGCAGCCGGGTGCGGGCTGCCGTGAGAGTGACTCCCGCGGGCAGGGAGAGCGGCTCGCAGGAGAACTGCGGCACAAAGCGCAACTGGAGAAGCGAGCCGTCTGCGGCGCCGCGCAGGGCCGTCATGGCCATTCGCAGGCGCGGCACGACGGTCAGCGGCGAGACACAATGCGCGGCTGTGATGGCCTTTCGCAATGGCTCGATGGTCGTACCGAAGAGGCGGGCCAGGGCGTCGATCACCGCCGCGGCCGTGGCACAGGGAAGGCCAAGATCGGCATCCGAGGGGAAATCCGACTGCACCAGGAGCATCAGCCCGGCCTGCGGACGCGGGAACAATCCGTCGAGAAGGGCGCGGTGCGCGGCGAGGCAGACCGGCGCTGCCCATTCACAGTCGGCGCGAAGGCAGGCAGCCAGCAACTGCTCTCCGGAGGGGTCATCCTTGCCGATGCGATCCATGGGCAAGGTGAAATCGTGTGGGTCGCCTTTGCCGGTCGTCTCGAAGCGGCGGATTTTCAGATCGCGGTCGGCTGTCTGCCAGGCGCAGACTTTGACGGAGATGCCGAGCGTGGCAGTGAGGACCAGGGAGCCGCCTTCCTCGCAGATGCCGCCCATCACGTCGACGACGGCGGGGGCCTGACTCATCTCCGCGCGGTCGGACAAACGCGGATGCGCCGTGAAGGCGCTTTGCAGATGAGATCGAAACAGCGAGAACGACGCGCAACAATCGGAGGATTGGCTCATGGGTTCTCTTGTGCAGTTATCTGAATGACAAGGCCCGCGAGAAGGAACGTCACTCACTGGGAGCGGCAAACTTCCCGCAGAACGTGTTCACTGACAAAAACCGGTGTATCGCTTGCCACGCCCAGGGCGATGGCATCGGACGGGCGAGAATCTACTTCGATGATCTCGCCTCGGGAACGAAGGACAAGTTTGGCGAAGAACGTATGATTCTTCAAGTCGTTGATGACGATTTTTTCCAGTTCGCCGTGGAGGGCCTCGATCAGGTCGGCCATGAGATCATGCGTCATGGGCCGGGCGCGCTTGTAACCCTTGAGCCGGCGATCAATGGCGCAGGCCTCGGAATCGCCGATCACGATGGGGAATTCCCGCGTGCCGCCGCGCTCACGCAGAAAAATGATCTGCTGGTCGCTGGTGTCCTGGATCACGATCCGGGACAGGTCCATCCGCACTTCCATCGCGGCTACTCCTCCGATCGACGTGCATGAGACTAATCACAGACTCGCCGATCCGCAACCCGGCGCCCCGGGGGCCTGTCATGCGAGGTCAGCCAGAGAGGACTCGAGCATCTGAATCTGACTTGACAACTCGGCGGCGCGCGTTTTGGCCTGCTCCACGATGCCGGGATCGGCCCGTCGCACGAAATCGTCATTGGAAAGCCGGGCCTGCTCCCGGGCCAGCACCTGACGCAAATCGTCGAGCCGGGCCTGATCGCTGCGCCGCATCTCGGCGAGATCGACCAGGTCGCCCACGGGGGCAAAGATCTGCATCGTCCCGCAGACGCGGCTCATCGCTCCGGGCGGCTTCGCCAGATCGGGACCGACCTCGAGCAACTCACAACCTGCGAGCGGGCGAATGAAATCCTTGTACCCGTCGATCAGGCGACGGGCTTCGCCGTCGGCGCGAATGACCACGCGGGGCAGCATGCGCAGCGACGCCGCCTTGGCGCGGCCGCGATGTTCATTGACCACAGTGCGAATGTCGCGGCTGCTGCGGATGACATCCTGCAGCTCTTCCATCTGTCGTTCGACGGCCTCATCACGCAGGGCGGATTCCGCAGTCGGCCACGCGGCGGCCACGAGCAGCGGCTCGGCCGGTTTTAATTCGCGCAGCCCGCGCGACGGCGCGATTCGGGCCAGCTCCGCCCAGACGGCCTCGGTGACAAACGGGATGACCGGGTGCAGAAGTCGGAGCAATTGGTCGAGGACGTGGACGAGGACCTGTTGCGCGGCGGCGCGTTCGGAGCCGGTCAGGCGTGGCTTGGTCATCTCGATGTACCAGCTGCAATACTCATCCCACATGAAGCGGTAGAGCGCGCCGGCGGCCTCACTGAAGCGGTAGCGATCCAGCGCGTCATTCACCTGTGCAATACAGGCCGTCAGCCGCGAGAGGATCCAGCGATCGACCAGGCCGAGCGTCGCGGGATCGAGCGGCTTCGGCGCGTAGCCGTCGAGGTTCGGGATGACAAAGCCCGTTGACGCCTGCCAGAGCTTGTTGCAGAAGTTGCGGCCCTTCTCAAACTTTTCGCTGACGTTGATCGTGCGGCCGTCGGGAAGTTTCTTTGGCTTGACCGGCAGGCGGATGTCCTGCGTCTCGGTGGCCAGTTCGGCGAGCGTGTAGCGCAGGGCGTCGGCGCCGTACTCCTCGATGATGTCCACGGGATCGACGCCGTTGCCCAGCGTCTTGCTCATCTTGCGGCCCTGGCCGTCCTGAATGACCGGGTGGATGACCACGTCGCGGAAAGGAACTTCGCCGACGTTGTAGAGACCGGTGATGACCATGCGGGCGACCCAGAGCGTGATGATCTCGCGGGCCGTCGAAAGCACGTTTGTGGGGTAGTAGTAGTCGAGGAGGGGCGCCGCTGGTTTCGTCGGAGCCGCACGTCCTGAAGGCCGTGGCTCATCAGAGGGGCGCCTGCTTGAGAAGCCACGGCCTTCAGGCCGTGCGGCTCCTCTACCATCATCGGCGTCTGCTTGGTTGTACACGCTGCTCATCTCCCCCGGCCATCCCAGCGTCGAATGCGGCCACAGGGCGGAGGAAAACCACGTGTCGAGCACGTCGGGGTCCTGCTCGAACTCGCGAGCATGTTCTCGTATCCTACGCGTGACGTTAGTGCGAGGATCATCGAAGGCAATTGCATCGACGACGACTCTATCGGCTTGGTTAGGCGCAACCATTCGAGCCCGATTCATTCCGGATGCGATTGCTTCTAATTGATTACTTGCATGCTCGGATTTACAGCACACATAACAGAAGCTTGGTGAAGCTTCCTCATCTATCCAAGCGAAAAACTCACCTTGGCACCCTGCAATCTGCCCTAGTTCTTGTAATGAGTTTTCGAGTTCCGCGACCAAGCCGCGCAACTGCTTTCGCTGCTCGGAAGGCAATTCAGATCCGCCTATGTTACGAAACGTCGCCTTCCACACCGGAATTCGATGTCCCCACCAGAGCTGACGGCTGATGCACCAGTCGCGTTTTTCGCCGAGCCAGTCGAGATAAGTTTTTTCATAGCGTGCGGGATGGAAGCGGAAGTCGCCGCGCTTCACTGCGTCGATGGCGATCTGCGCCAGGCCGGGAAGCTTTTGCTTGGATTCGAGCGTCGCTGGTGAGTCAGGAACCGCACGGCCTGAAGGCCCTGGCTCGTCTGAGCGCTGCGACGCAGCGCGTGCGCGGGCGATGGATTCTTTGAGATACGGCGTCTGGACGCGCGCGGCTTCCTCTTCCGTCAGGTCGCCCATTTTTACGAACCATTGATCGGAAAGATACGGCTCGATCGGCGTGTTGCTGCGGTCGGAGTGGGCCAGGTCGATCAGGCGGTCCTCGATCTTTTCGACCAGGCCGAGCTGCTCCAAATCCTCGACGACCTTCTTTCTCGCGTCTGCGAGTTTCATTCCCTTGTATGGTCCGCCGTTTTCGTTCACGCGGCCGTCGGGCGTGAGCATGTTCACCATCGGCAGCTCGTGCCGATGCCCGACTTCGTAGTCGTTGAAGTCGTGCGCAGGGGTGATCTTCACGCAGCCGGTGCCCAGCGACGGGTCGGCCCATTCGTCGAGGATCAGGGGAATCTTGCGGTTCACGAGCGGCAGCATCACCTTGCGTCCCGCCCTGGCCAGATCGCGGAGTTTCAGGAGCGTCGGAAGGAGCGAGTTCTTGCGCTCGGCGATGTCTTCGAGCTGGGCCTGGATCGCCGGGCGCTCTTTCTCCGTCGCCTCGCGGAGCTTGACCTGCAACTGTGTCTCGGCCACTTCCAGCGCCGCGTCGGGCTCCGGGTGAATCGCCACCGCCGTATCGCCCAGCAGTGTCTCCGGCCGCGTGGTGGCGATGTGAACGTGCGTCGGCTCGCCTGGCTGCGGATCGATCACCGGGTACTTGAAATGATAGAAATGTCCCTTGACCTGTTCGTGGTAGACCTCGTCGTCGGCCACGGCGGTCTGGAGCTGCGTGTCCCAGTTGACCAGGCGCTTGCCGCGGTAGATGAGTCCATCGCGAAACATCTTGAAGAACGTCTCGCGAACGGCCTTCGCGCAGCCCTCGTCGAGGGTGAATCGCTCTCGCTGGTAGTCACAGGAGCAGCCCATGAGTTTAAGCTGCTCGACGATGCGGCCGCCGTACTGCTCCTTCCACGCCCAGATGCGGCGGACCATCTCCTCACGGGCGGCTTCGGGCGTGTCGCCAAGATCGTGGCGGCTTTTATGTTCGGTCTTCTTGATGTGTTTTTCGACGGTCGCCTGCGTGGCGATGCCGGCGTGGTCGGTGCCGACGAGCCAGAAAGTGTTGCGGCCTTCCATTCGCTTGCGACGGATGAGGATGTCCTGCAGGGTGTTGTTCAGGGCGTGGCCCAGATGCAGCGCGCCGGTGACGTTCGGCGGCGGGATGACCATGCTGAAGCGCTTCTCGGGCGGGCGGTCGTCGGGCATGGGATGGAAGTAGCCGCCGTCTTCCCACTGCTTGAAAATCCGCCGCTCGTGTTCGGCGGGGGTATACGATTTCGATTCGCCTTTGGCCATTGCCGCATTATCGAGGCGCAGCGTTGATCCATCAAGCAGTTACGAGACAGCGCGCGTTCGAGGAGTTCGTCATCGTGGCGGCTTGCAATCGGCGATGATCACTTCGCGGCGGCATTCGTCCAGATGCCGCGTTTTGCTCTCCGGGCGAGCTTCTCGCGCTGGTCGAAGGTGTGTGAGAAGATGTGCGGGCTTGCGTGATCCGCGCGGACCAGGCCCTCGAAGATGAGCAGATCGTTGAGCATCGGCGGATTGAGCGTATCGTCGACGCCGTCGAGCAAATAAACGTATGCAGAGAGATTCCCGTCAGCGTCGCGCATGGCACGGTTCGGATCGAAATGCAGTCGCACGCGTCGTTCCAGCACTTTCTCTCGCAAGTAGCTCATTGCCGGTTCGTCGTCATCCGGCGGGGCAACGCCACGAAGCCGGACGCGTGTCGTCGGCCGATCGCCATCCGGCAGCTCGAGTTCCAGTATGTTCACGGAGACTATATCGCAGACCGGCGCTTCAGCGCTTTCGTATTGCGCTCGCTCGCCCGGGCGATATCCGAAGAGGCCGGCATGATCCAGCACGCTGGCGGTTGCGAGAGCGGCCAGGCCGGCCCCCAGCAGCAGCCGGCGGCGATTCATGCCGCGGAATCCTGCAATGGCGGCTGACCCAGGTCGAAGGCGGCATGCACGGCGCGGAGGGCCTTTTCTCCGTCGTCCTGATTGATGACGCAACTGATGACAATCTCGCTGGTGCTGATGTTCTCGATGTTGACGTTGGCCTGGTGCAGGGCCTCGAACATCCGGCTGGCCACGCCGGTGTGCGTACGCATGCCCACGCCGACCACGGAGACCTTCGCCATCCGGTCGCGCACCTGCATCTTCATCTCGGCGAATTCGCCGGCCAGTTCCGCAGCAATCGCGCGTGCCGCCTCGATGTCATTGGCCTCGATCGTGAAGCTGATGTCCGCCGTGGTTCCCCCTTCGTGAATCACCTGGATGATGTCGTCGACGATCACCTCCCGCTCGGCAACGCGGCGGAAGATCTCACCGGCGATGCCCGGCCGGTTCGGCACGCGGCCCAGTTCGACGCGAGCCAGGTTCTTCTTGAGGGCGGCGCCCCGTACGATGACCTGTTCAAGATCGGATGAGACGTTCACGATGTCGGTCCCCTTGGCGTCCGTGTAGCTGCTGCGGACGTGAATACGCACATTGTAATTCTTCCCCAGTTCGATGCTCCGTGAATGCATCACCTGCGCCCCCAGCGAGGCCAGTTCGAGCATCTCGTCATAAAACACGTAGTCCAGCTTGCGGGCCTCCGGCACGATGCGCGGGTCGGCCGAATAGATGCCGTCGACGTCGGTGTAAATCTCGCAGACCTCCGCGCCAAAGGCCGCAGCGAGGGCCACCGCCGTGGTATCCGAACCGCCGCGGCCCAGCGTGGTGATGTTCGACGCCTCATCGACACCCTGAAAACCGGCGACGATGATGATGCTGCCCTGCTTGAGAAGGGAGACGATCCGGTTGCGCTCGGTGATGTCGCGGATGCGCGCCCGGCCGAAAGTTCGATCGGTCCGCAGGCCAATCTGCCCACCGGTGAAACTGATGGCATCGTGCCCGGCATGGTGGATCGCCATGGCCATCAGCGCGATGGAGACCTGTTCGCCGGTGGCCAGGAGCTGATCCATCTCGCGGCGACTGGGTCGATCAGTGATCTGATAGGCCAGATCGACGAGTTCATCGGTGGACTGATCCATCGCCGAGACGACCACAATCACCTGGCTGCCGTCGAGCTTGGCGCGGATGGCACGACGCGCGGCACGGTGAAACTTCTCGGCATCCGCAAGACTGGTACCACCGAACTTCTGAACGATCAGACCCATGAGCGGATTATCATCCCCCTTTTCGCGCGTCGTCAACGCCAGACGAGCTGCCCGCTGCCGCGACGGATTACGCCGATGCGATGAACTTTTTCACCGCACTTTTCCAGAATGGTCGTCACGCCGCCGACAAACGCCGGGCGCACCACCATGACGAAACCGATCCCCAT
The DNA here is from genome assembly GCA_900696465.1 of uncultured Planctomycetota bacterium. Classification (GTDB taxonomy): domain Bacteria; phylum Planctomycetota; class Phycisphaerae; order UBA1845; family UTPLA1; genus UTPLA1. Next base: position 146,747 of record CAADGE010000027.1, on the reverse strand, counting down.
GTTGAACACGCGGTACATCTCCCGCTCAGCGACGCCGGCCCTGCGGATTAACTGATAGATCGGCGGGATCGGCCAGCTTCCATGCTCGATCTGCACGTCACAGTTACTCGGAAGGACACGCGGCAGATTGCCCTCCATGCCGCCGCCGGTGATATGCGCCATCGCACGAACGACCCGCTTTCGCCGATAGGACCGCAGCACCTCCAGCACCGGCTTTACGTAGATACGCGTCGGCCGAAGGACCGCATCCGCAAGCGGCTCGCCCAGATCAACAGGCAACTTGCCGCGCCTGCGAAACGATTCGATGGCCTTTCGGGCCAGGGCGTAGCCGTTTGAATGCAGGCCGCTGGACGAGAGCCCCAGCACCACGTCGCCGGGTTCCGCCATCTTCGGTCCGTCGATGATTCGCCGACGATCGAGTGCTCCGACGCAGAAACCCGCAAGATCGAAATGGCCGGGGCTGTAAAGGTCGGGCAGTTCGGCTGTTTCGCCGCCAAGCAGGGCACAGCCCGCCTCGACACAGCCATCGGACACGCCGGCGACGATCTCGGCGACCTGTTCTGGAATCAGCTTGTGGCAGGCCACGTAATCCAAGAAGAAGAGCGGCTCCGCTCCGAGCGTCAGTACGTCGTTGACATTCATGGCGACCAGGTCGATGCCCAGCCCGCGGATTCGCCCGTACTCGATGCCGAGCAGGAGCTTTGAGCCCACGCCGTCGGCGCCGGCCACGAGGACCGGCTCGCGGTAATTGCGTCGCAGGAGCGGCTCGGTGAAGTCCAACCGCATCAGTCCGGCGAAGGCGTTGTGCCGCGAGAGGACGCGCGGATCGTAGGTGCGCCGCAGACTCCGGCGAATCTGCTCGACCATACGATCGTTCGCGGTGATGTCGACGCCGGCCTGCTTGTAGGTGAGGCGCGATCGTGACGGGGTTGCTCGTTTTGCCATGCGCGCGGTGTCTCAGGCGCGGCACTGCTTTCACGATCATCGCTCGTGCGATTCGCCTGCGCCGCGAGCCGGCCACCATACCGGGAGCCCGCGGATCTGTCGATACCAGTGCGTTCTCGGAGCGCACATAAACCGTTTATTTATAATTGGTTATGCCAGAGCGAGCCGCGAAGCGATCGGCGACTCCGCGTGAGACAGATGCATCGTTGCCCGATGCTCATTGCTCGCGATAGGGCTTGCCGGCCTGATAGATCGCACGTCGCGCGGAGATTTCCGCGCCGACGTGACCGTCGCCGGTCTCCTGAGCCACGTTCACGGCGCGATCGGCGATGGCCACCGCCTTCTCGAAGTCGCCGACTTCCGCATAGGCCGCGGCGAGCGTGTCGAGGTAGTACGGATTGTCGTCCGATGCCAGGGCGCTGGCCTTGCGGGCCAGTTCGACAGCTCTCGCACCATCGCGCAGCTTTGTGTCCGCCGTGGTGGCCAGCCGCCATGCGAGGTCGTTGAGTATCCGCGGGTCGCCATCACAGCGCTGAAGGGCTTTGTCGAGCAGCCCGATCGCCCGGGCTGAATCGCGCTTCTGATCGCAGAGGTGTGCCGCCACGCGGTGGGCCTCGCAGTTTTCGGGCGACTTCTCGGTAACCTGAATGAGAAGATCGAGCGCTTCATCCAGGTGACCGGTCTCGTTCAACGCGGCGGACAGGCGCATCTTCGCCAGCACGTGATCCGGGTCCAGTTCCAGAATGGCGCGATACTGAGCGATTGCCTCATCCAGCTTGTTCTGGTTCGTCAGGTTCGTCGCCAGCCACACGCGACCGTCGATGTTCTTCGGCTCCAGCTCCACGATGCGAGCAAACAGTTGGCCGACGGCCTGTGTCTCCCCGCGCTCAGCAAGGCACATGGCTTTTTCGTAGAGCAGACCGGTTGCCGTTGGATGCTTCTCGATGGCCCGATCGGCATAGGCGATCGCGTCATCCAGTCGGCCGTCGGTGCGCATCGACATGATAATCGCCCCGTGTGCGTGTACGTTTTCCGGATCGAGTTGCAGCACCCGCTCGAAGGATTCAATGGCCTTAGCCATCTCACGATTCCGGGCATACGCCGAGCCCAGGGCGTAGTAGAGCATCGTTTCCTTCGGAAACACCTGCGTCCCCTTGAGGAGAATATCCAGAGCTTCATCATGTCGGCGAAGGTGCGCGTAGAGACCGGCCAGGTGCATGTACAATTTAAAGTCGTGACCTTCGATGGCCATGCCATCACGAAAGGCCTTCTCGGCCTCATCCAGCCGGCGCAGCCGACCGAGCAACAGGCCGAGCTTCCGATACTCTTCGTGTGAATCCGGCTGGAGTTCGATGCTCCGGCGACATGCCGTGACCGCCTCTTCCCAGCGTTCCTGACCGATGTAGCACATCACCAAGGAGGACTGTGCAATGGCGTGCTTGGGATTGCGCTCCAGGAATCGCACAAAGTGCGTCTCTGCATTTTCGAAAGCGCCCATGCGAAGCGCACCCAGCGCCGAGGCGAACATCTCCATCTCTTCGGTATGATCGCGCGGGTTCTCCCCCACCGGGTCGAAGTAGTCCAGTTCACGGCCGGAGGTGAAGGCCTGCATCTCCTCGACCGAGCTGACGTAGCCCAGCGCCCGCAGCTGGGTGACGGTATCCAGGTCGGTCTCGATCACGCCACCGCGCTGACCGCCGGGCGGCGGCGGAGAGTTCTCAATCAGGTCCCACAACTGCTGCCGCATCTGGAAGGAGCGCTCCGTGTCGATCGCACTGCGATTGAAGACTTCGAACTCGTCTTCCGCGACGTGGTAGAGTTCCGGACTCGGCGCGAGGATGTATTTCCAACCCTCCGCGCGAAGTGACCGCAGCGGCGCATAGTGGTACATCAGGAGCGGCGTGAGCGTGTCGGAGTAGCACTCCAGGGCCAGGTCCAGCTCCGGATTGGCCAGCAGCGGCAAGAGACTCGTGCCCTGCATCTGCTCGGTGACTCGCGAGGCCAGCCCGACGAACTCCAGCACCGTGGGAGCCATGTCCACAAGCCGCACCTGCGACTCGACGACCAGCCCCGGCGGGATCGTACCCTTGCAGCGCAGGATGCACGGCACATGCAGCGTGGTGTCGTACAGGAAGCAGGAATGGGAATACTCGCCATGCTGTCCGCGTCCTTCGCCATGATCGGAAACCAGCACGACGAGCGTGTTCTCCGCCAGTTCCAGGCGATCGACTTCATCGAGGAGCCGGCCGAACTCATGATCCCAGTAGGCGATCTCCGCATAGTACGGATCGTCATACATTCGACGATATTCTTCCGGCGCCTCATGCGGCCAGTGCGGATCGTAGTAGTGAAGAAAGATGAAGAAGGGCTTATCGCCGGCCGCTCGCTCTCGCATCAAGTCAATTCCGCGGTCGGTGATTTCGGTCGCCTTGCGTTCCAGCTCCGCCTGAGGCACCTCCATCGCCGGCGCCGATTCCTCCTGACCGAGTTTCGGCAGGGCCACCACGGCAACGCCTTCGGGACCCGATGACTTGACCTCGCCGTACCATTCGAAACCCTGATTCAGGCCGTACTTCGCATCGAGCACGACGGCGGCGACTTCCGCGGCCGTTGTGTAGCCCTCGTCAAGAAGAATCTCCGCCAGGGTGACGTTGTCATCAGACAGCGAGAACATGCCGTTGTCCCGCGCACCGTGCACATACTGATATGAGCCGGTCATCATCGTCGAATGCGACACCAGCGTCAGCGGTGCAGAAGAAATGCACCACGCGAAGCGAACACCCTCGGCGGCGAGTCGATCCACGTTCGGCGTCTTGAGAATCGGGTGCCCGTAGCACGACATGTGATCAGCACGCGTCGTATCGACTGAGACAAACAGGACGTTCATCCCCTTCTTGCCGGTGATGCGATCGAGCCCGGTCGTATCGACCTTCGGTCGAGCCGGCGCAGGCGAGGGCTTCTGTGCGGTCGGCGGCTCTGGTTGACGCTTGCAGGCCCCGATCAACGAGATACCCAGCAGCATCGCGAGCACCACGACCGCACGGCGTGGCGAACGCTGCGCGGCTCGATAGGCGGCGCGGCGGCGATTGTCGAATCCTTCACGCAATCTCATGTTCCTACCTTCCAGCGGCTCGATTCTCATTTCTCAATCGCCGAACGTAATCCGTCGGTGGTCATCGCAGTTTAATCCATCGGTCGAACGGGCTGCGTCGTGGGCATCGATCCGCGGATCGACATCGGCGTCATGCCCTGTCGCCGGGCCTCTTCAAGCTCGACCAACATCGCATCGAAGATATTGACCAGATTGACGTAATCCTTCTCACGGGCGACGGCGCGGCCGCGCTGCGCCAGGGCGATGGCCTCATCCAGCCGGAACAGCTCGGCATAGGCCAGCGTCAGGGTGTGAATGTAATGCGGATCCTGATAGGCGGTCTTCTCACAGAGCTTCTCCATGATGGCCACCGCTTCCTTCACGGCGGCCGCCGAACCACGACTGCACCACGTCAGGGCGAAGGCCAGATTCGTCAGCAGATCGGGGTTGTCCGGATACATCTCGACGCCTTCGCGCATCAACTGAAGCCCTTCATCGCACTCGCCCTTGCCGATCTTCAACCCGGCCAGGGCATTGCGGACGCGCAGAAGCGTGCGATCCTTCTCCAGTTTCTCTGAGAAAAACTCGATGGCCTCGTCGATCCGCTCGGAACGCTTCATCGCCTCTGCCAGATTCTCGACGACATCTTCGTCGGTCGGACGAACCGTGCAGGCCTTCATCAGCAGGTGCGAGGCCTTGGTCGGCTGATTATGTGTCAGGTACAGCTTGCCCAGCTCGTACAGCGCCGGGAAGTAGTCTGGGCATTTCTGAATCGTGTTTTCGTATTGGGCGATCGCCCCCTCGATGTCGCCCTTGCGGCCCGCGATCCGCGCTACGCTGATCAGGATGTACGGCACGTCCGGGTGGATCTCAATACAGCGATTGAAATACACCATCGCGTTGTCGAGATCGCCTGCCTCCATGTAGCAGAAGGCCAGGTAGCGAAGAGCGAGGTAGTAATCAGGGTGTTCCTCCACCACCGGCTTGAGCCGCTTGATGGAATGATGCACCGTCTCACCGGGCATGCGATTGAGCGCCGCCTCGGCCTTGTAGAGCAACGGCATGAGTTCCTTCGGATCAGGCAGCGAGCCGCCGGCCGCCGGAGCGGTCACACCGAGGTTCACATAGCCAAGGGCACGGAGCATCTGCAGATCGTCATCGCTTAATTGCTCGGAGGGCTGTGCGTAGGCCGCGGCGATCAGGTCGCTTCCGTAGTGTGCTTCGAGCTTTGCCAGCAGCTCGTCGGCTGCCCGCTTGTCCTTCGTCAGCAGATTGTTTTCTTCGTAGGGATCGTTCGAGAGATCGAAGAACTCGGGGATCGGCCCGTGAATGTATTTGAGATTTCCCCGACGGACACCCAGCAGTGGCGAGGCCCCCATCTGATTGAGCCCTTCGAGCGTCTCCATGTAGATCACGCGGTCATCCGGTATGGCCTTCGTCAGGTCGATGCCGTCGAGGCCCTCCTGACTCGGGAAGCCGACCATGGAGAGCAGCGTCGGATAGACGTCGACGGCGCTGACCCATTTGGCGACGTTCACGCCTCCGCCCAGTTTGGAACCGCACGCCATGATGAACGGAATGTGAAGCGTCGAGTCGTAGAGCAGGAAGCCGTGCGTCAGTTCGACGTGCTGGCCGAGCCCCTGACCGTGGTCGCCGATGACGACGATCAGTGTCTTCTCATCGGCACCGATCTCCCGGAGCGCATCGAGCAGCCGGGCCATCTGCGTGTCAACAAAGGCGATCTCGCCGTCGTATGGAAAATGGGAATACTCACTTGCGAAGGGTTCCGGCGGCTCATAGGGCTGGTGCGGATCGAAGTAGTGAATCCAGTAGAAGAACGGCTTGTCTCGGTGCTGTTGCAGCCAGGAAATCGCCACGTCGGTCGTCTGGTCGCCGGGGCGCTCCGGATCGGAGTGGCCGAAGGAATCCGAGGTCAACTGAATGGCGTCCTCGTAAGCATCAAACCCCTGTGCAAGGCCGTAACGCGAATCAAGTACAAATGCGGAGATCGCCGCACCCGTTGCGTAACCCCGCTCCGAGAAGACCTCGGCGAGGGTTCGCTTGTCCTCTTTCAAACGGAACACGCCGTTCGCCCGGGCCCCGTGGTGGAACGGATGCAGCCCCGTGAAGATGGAAGCGTGCGACGGCAGCGTGGTCGGTCCCGGTGCAATGGCCTTGGAAAACAGCACGCCCTTTCGAGCCAGGCCGTCGAGAACGGGCGTTTTGATCTTCTTGTTGCCGTAGCAGCCGAGTCGATCCGCACGGGTGGTGTCGAGCGTGACTACGAGAACGTTGTAGCCGGCGTACTGCCCCGGATCAGCCGGCACGGCGGGCACTTCCTTCATGCCGTCGGGCAGCTTGATCGGGATGGGCGGGGCGACCTGGTTGAGGTACTGAAGCTCCGGACGGAAGTGGAAGAGCGCTCGGACGCTCAGAGAGAAAGCAGCCACTCCCAGAAGCCCGATTCCGATCAGCCATTGCCACCATGCCCGCGGGCGTCGCGCCGGGGCGCTGCCAGCGGTTGAATTCGTTCCTTCCGACATTGCGTACCTCTTGGATTGTGTGACGTTAAAGCCGTCAGCGGCATGACATCACAGGAAACCCCACATCCGGTGGGAAAGTCGCGGCGTGCCCGACCGATGACGGTCGTGCCGTGCTCCCCCTTCAACATCATCGGCATCTAAGCGTGCGAACGTGGTCGGAACGTGCAGCTCGGTACGTTCGATAACGAATATCTGCGGTGGGGTCAAGCGCCCATGGGGGCTTGCCAATTCTGCCAGCCAGACCCACACGAACATCAATTGGGACGACGCATAAGGAGGACGCAGGTTCACTCAAATCACAGGCATTCTAAAGTCACTCAGGTTACCGGTCCAGAATGGTGCCGGAGACGTGCGGTAAAAAAGAAACCTGCCTTGCGGATCAGGAACCCGCAAGGCAGGTTGAATCAGTCAGAACTTACCTAGATCGCAGACGGGACCAGATTTAGGCCTTGCGTCGGCGAAGGGCGAGCAGACCACCGAGAGCCAGGAAGCCAATCGTGGCCGGCTCGGGGATCTTGTTGCCGTAGATCGTCATCATGAGCGATCCAGCGGTGCTGCTGAAGAAGCTGGTGCCGTCGAAGAACAGCATGGCGTTGGTGCCGGTGCCGATCTGCGGCCAGATGCCCGCACCAGGATCGAGATGCGAGAAGGAGCCAGCACTGCCGAGCAGCTGCGTGACGCCGGGGACGTTGTGGCGGATGGCGATCCAGAAGTCCTTCGGGAGCTGGACGCCACCGGTGATGCCGAAGCGACCGATGAAGAAGCCGCAGCCGACGCTGGGATACTGGACGCCGGTGATGAAGCTGCCGAGCGTGCCGCCCGCATCCTCAAAGAAGAGGACGGTGACGGGGAAGCGCTGGCCGCCGCACTGACCGACCGCACCGGGGTTGTACCACAGCCACTGCATCGTGTTGAGTGTGAAAGTATTGGCAGGGTTGTTGTTGTCGGGGCGGACATGGATGTCGTCGATCAGGAACGTGCTGCCGCCGAGGTAAGGCGAGGCGCCCGGAGCGTAGACAGCGGGGCCGTTCAGAGCAGGGTTGTTCCACATGTTGTCATACATGATGTCCGGGCCGCCCGGCTTGTAGCTCAGGGGGCCAGGTCGCGGAGTGCCACCATCGCCAGTCGTCACATCCTGGATCTCGACGTTGTCCATTGACATGACTCGCGGCTGGAAGTTGACCGGCGTCAGACCCGCGAAAGCAGGTGCGGCGACCAAGCCGACCAAAGCGGCAATGACTAACAACTTCTTCATTTTTCGTCCTCCTGTTCCTTTCTCGTAGTTCGATGAGCCCTGCTGACGCTTGTGAAGCCATCCGGCGACATTCACGGGACAACCGGGCTGCCTGATCCACGAATTTGCTTAAGAGACTACTTCAACCACTCCAAAGTCTGATGCGGAGCTAATCGAGTTGCGTGAGGCCCTGGCACCAAGCCGGATACAAGTGCCTACTTCTCCCTCGATTCCCTCGCTCTGCAATCAATTCCTTCTTTCGGGCACCGGTTCCGCAAGGAACCTCTGGAAATGCCCTCCTGCATACCCCACCATTTGTACCAGAAATGGCCATGCCGAGTCAAGCGTTGCGTGGGGTGGAGAAAAAAAATCTTTAAGCTTCCGTGAACGAACGGATGGCTCGGTCGTAGCCGTCGTGCATCGCGGTATCGGCCTTGCTGACAGCGCCGCGGTATTACTCGTAAAACATTATATAACAATGTTTTATGGTATTGTCCGCCAACATCCCCTGCTTGATTTGTCAGAGCCGGACGGGACGAACGACCTGCTTTCCGGACCACCACGGACCGATATATCCGGCTACCTGGGGCGTACTTCTTCCGAGTCTTCACTAGAAATTTTCGGTCAGGTCACCCGCTTTGTCGTCATTCTCCGTCCGAAAGCCCACGGTCGCAACCTCGAACCTGCCGAGTCGCGTGAGCAAAACCAGAAATCGACTCACATGCTTCCGATTTGGTCAGGTACGTAGCGCCGCCGAATCCCCGGCGATAAGCTCGATTTCGCCATACACTTCGCAGGTCAGCATAATGAACAGGGTGGCGCGACAGCCATTACGCAAAGCCGAGGCCAGAGGTCGGAATGCATGGACCGCTTCAAGCTGGTTACGGATCTAAAGCCCGGCGGTGATCAGCCGGCGGCAATCGAGCGGCTCTCCGCCGGCTTTCTCCAGTACGATCGCAAGTTCCAGACCCTGCTCGGCGTGACCGGCTCGGGCAAAACGTTCACCATGGCCCACGTTATCGAGCGGCTCAATCGCCCGACACTGATTATTTCGCATAACAAGACGTTGGCGGCTCAACTTTACGAGGAGTTCCGCGAGCTGTTTCCTCATAACGCCGTCGAGTACTTCGTCAGTTATTACGACTATTACCAACCGGAGGCGTACATCCCGGCGCGGGATATCTATATCGAGAAGGACTCCTCGCGTAATGACGACCTTGACCGGCTGCGGCTTTCCGCCACCAGCGCCGTCGTCAGCCGGCGGGATGTGATCGTCGTGGCCAGTGTCTCCTGCATCTTCGGCCTGGGTTCGCCGGACGAATACAAGGCCAGCGTGATCGACCTGCGTATCGGAATGACCATGCCCCGTGACGAACTGCTTAAAAAGTTCGTCAGTCTGCAATATGACCGCAACGACCTGGCCCTGGACCGGGCGACCTTTCGCGTCCGCGGCGACGTGATCGAGCTTCACCCGGCCTACGAGGAATTCGCCTACCGGATCGAGCTGTTCGGAGACGAGATCGACAAGCTGGCGACGATTAACCCACTCACCGGTGCGACGATCGCCCAGAAGGAGCAGCTCTACGTCTATCCCGCAGTGCATTACGTGCTTCCGCAGGAGCGGATCGAGGCGGCCGTCCAGAGCATTCGCGAAGAACTGGAGCAGCGACTCGATTACTTCCGTCGTCAGGGCAAGCTGCTCGAGGCCCAGCGGCTCGCGGCCCGCACCAAGTATGACATGGAGATGATTCTCGAAGTCGGCTACTGCTCCGGTATCGAGAACTACTCGCGGCACCTCGTCGGCGCGCCGCCAGGGGCCAAGCCGTACACGCTCGTGGACTACTTCCCGGACGAGTTTCTCCTGATCGTCGATGAGTCGCATGCGACGATCCCGCAGATCGGGGCGATGTACAACGGCGACCGGGCACGGAAGGAAGTGCTGGTGGAACATGGCTTTCGTCTGCCCAGCGCGCTGGACAACCGGCCGATGCGGTTTGAGGAGTTCGAGGCGATGTGGGGGCAGGTGCTCTTTGTCTCGGCGACGCCGGGACCGTTCGAGCTGTCGCGCAGCGGCGGCGAGGTCGTGGAGCAGGTCATCCGCCCGACGGGTCTGCTCGACCCGGTCATTACCGTCAAACCGGCGCGCGGGCAGGTGCCGGACCTGTTGCACGAGATTCAGGCGCGGGCAGCAGCAGGTCAGCGCTCGCTGGTGACGACGCTGACCAAGCGACTGGCGGAGGACCTGTCGGAATACATCCAGCAGGCGGGCATCAAGGGGGCGTATCTGCACAGCGAGATCGACACGCTGGAGCGCGTGCAGATCCTTCGGGAGCTGCGCGACGGGAAGTACGACGTGCTGGTCGGTGTAAACTTGCTGCGCGAGGGGCTGGACCTTCCGGAAGTTTCGCTCGTGGCGATCCTCGACGCCGACAAGGAGGGTTTCCTGCGCAGCGCGACGAGTCTGATCCAGACCATCGGTCGCTGCGCGCGAAACGTGGACGCGGAGGTCTTCTTCTACGCCGACAAGATCACACCGGCGATGCAGCAGACGATCGACGAGACGGCCCGTCGCCGGGCGATTCAGGAAGCGTACAACCGAGAGCACGGCATCACGCCGGAGACGATCCAGAAGGCGATCCGCCGCGGTCTGGAGGACCAGGTTCTTGCCCGCAAGACGGCCCGGGAGGCAATCCATGCCGGGGCGGACGAGTTCGACGTGGCCGAGACGATCGCGGAGCTGGAGCAGGAGATGCTCGCGGCGGCGGATTCGCTGGATTTTGAAAAGGCGGCGCGGCTGCGGGACCGGATCAGGGAATTGAAGGCATCGCCGGTGTTCACGAATCTATTAGGTGATTCATCCGTCACATCCGCACCGTCAGACGAGACGGCGAAGCGTTCGTCGAAAAAAAAATCCCTTGAAAATACTTGAACAGGGCCGTTTTATTCGCTGAAAACGCTGGATGGGGTTGATCAAAATTGAAAAAGGGTCGAGGGGTCGAAAGGCGGGTAGGTAGCACTGGGCTTGCGGGTGGCTGATGGTCGCGCATTGGGTGGTCTCCATGTTGTTGTACTTGATCGGCGCTCGCGCCGTGCCTCCATTTGCTTGACCTGAAGGCTGCTCGTAAGTAACTTAACGCACTGGGCTGGGCAATTTGTTAGCAAAGGAGGTTTCACTTGTTCAATTTGGAAAAAAATCAAGACTGCTACCACAAAGATACTTTCCAAGCGATGCTTCTGATCATTTCAATTTTCACGACGGCTAGCATCCTCTTAGACTGCGATTTGACGCACGCAGAAAACACGTTTCAACAAGGAAGGCAAATTAGCATTTCCATTACAGCTATGCCCATGTCAAGCGAAACGATCTCGATTGCGTTTGTCGCGTGCGACTCGGACCCATTTGGGCCCTGCTTACAGCCCGTTGAAGGAGGATGTGCGGAAACGCAATGTGTTGCGATATTTGGTTGTCAACAGGACGATCTCATGGCAATGACGAGTGCCGTAGCAAATGCGATTAACCAAATGGAGTGCGACGGTTATAGTGCTATTATTGCGGACGAAGGACTTGTCAATGTGTTCTATCCGTACGGAATATGCCTATGCCTTCTGGATTCCACGAGCGGAATCTCCTATCCCTACAGCCCGCCGTGCAGTTTCCTCGAAGTCTGTGATAGTTCATGGCGTTTCAACTTTGGCTTCGCATGCCCTACCCCCCCCGCAATTCGCGTGCACGAATGAAGAGGAGTTTAGCTCCGCATCCAATCTTGTCGATTTCGACGATTTTCCTGATGGACTGATTCTATCAGATGAAATTGCAGGCGTCCTTTTTTCTAACGCGAAAGTTAACGCAAGCGAATTGGCAGTAAGTTTACCGAACAGAATCATTTCAGACCCTTTGCTTCCTCAGCCTATACCCGCAATCTGAATTGAATTCCTCATCCCTGTTATAAGAGCTGGAGCGAATATCGACAGTGACGGATATTCGGGTGAGCGACAGCCACAGATCCGGATCTGCGGACAGTCCGGCCGCGTTGAAGTCTGTGACTTCGGCCAAGGCCCAGACTTTCAAGGCGTGGAACTCCCAGATTGCGAACGAATCGTTGTAATGGAATTCGGTGGAGTTGGACTTGGATCATGCACGTACCTGGGCAGCGATGGCTTTGATAACCTAAGATATGAGACAGAGGCCTGTGGCGACATAAACGGCGATACAATTGTGGATGTAAATGACATCTCGCTTTTTGCAGAATCCCTCTTGCTGATTGAGTCAAGCGTCTGTTTCAAGAACCGCTCCGACATTAACCTTGACGGGAGTGTAAATGCACTCGACATACAGTTATTTATCGATTGTGCATTATTAAATGAATGAGAATACTTGAACAGGACTGTGTACCCTGCAAGCGATAACCCATCCGATTCATAGCCGACGAACACCCCTATGGCGACTCTGCGACGCAGCGATTCTCGTCCTCGGAATCCTCACTTTTTCTTCCAATTCCTACGACTGGATTCGGCACACTTTGTCACAACGCAGTGTAGCCGGCTGGCAAGGGCTGATCGCTCTTGGCTTGATTCTCGTAGCAACTCGCGGCTTCTACGCTTCTTCGAGCGCGAGCACCCACTCGCCGACGCTCAATCAAGTTCGCGTCGGTGACTCTGTTATTGGCCTGATCGCGATTCTCGCCCTGCTCGTTCAACTACACCTTGGCACGGAGTCTCCATGGGGGCTGTATGCCTGGATGACCTTCTGCATCTGGATTGCAGCGCGACACGCACAGACACATTCAGCCACGCAGACACTACTTCGATATGGTTGGAAGTGGCCCGTCATCCTTGCCTCCCTGTTACTGTCCGCCCTCGACCTCATGCTTCAGTTCGAGTTGTGGGAGCGATTGTCCTTCGGATATCACGACATTGGCCTCTTTGCACGAGCCCTGGAATCGGCGACCCGAGGCAGGGGCCTCCATGTAGATTCCCTCGGACACTCCATTCTGGGTGAGCACGCATTCCTGGCCCTTTGGGTCTTCGTTCCGCTGTGCAAGCTTGGCATGAAGCCCTTCCTGTTGATCATGCTACTGAGTACTGTTGCGCTCAGGTTTACGGCCATCCTCTGCGCCTGGTACATGTATCAGAAAACGAAATCAAATGCCGCAGCAATCCTCGCGGGCATCGCATGGCTCCTGCTTCCCATGACGGGTTGTTTGATCGTTGCGCACGGATACGGATTTCATGAATCCTATCTCGCCGTACCGTTGCTTTTTCTTGGATTTGCACTCGGGGGCCTCAAGCGATACGTTCTGGCCTCCGTCGTCTTGCTGACGACCTTGCTGATCCGCGAGGACCTTGCGCTCACCGTAGCAGCATGGGCTATCTATATCGCGTTGGTCAAAGGAAGGAAGAGACTCGGGCTTGCCGTCTTTTTCATTTCGCTGGGCTACCTACTCGCGGCGGTCTACCTGATTGTTCCTCATTATCGTCAGGCACCCTACCCGCACATCGGTTTTCATTTCAGTGATCTCATTGTGTTCAGCTCTACTTCGTTGGCCATCAGTTTGTCATTTCTGGTCACTTTGTTACTTCCGATGGCATTCTTACCGCTGCGCGACTGGAGATTCTCACTCGTGGCCGTACCGGCTATTGCCGAGACCCTGCTTACCACAAACCTAGAGCTGCACAACATTGGTTTTCAATACTATGTACCCGCAATTGCAGTATTTTATTATGCGGCGCTCGATGGCTGGATCGACCCAAGCTGCAACCGGCTTCATGGAAAACCCGGCAATGGGTCTCGACACGCACAAGATGCATTATCCATATCACTTCGACCCGGCTGGTGCCTGCTCGTCGCCGCGGCGATCGGTAACATCTATCTCGGTATCGGCCCACTCTCGAACAATCCGCTGCCGATCACGGCGCACCCACCACTACCGGCCTCGTTTCATGACCTTCAGCGACTTCGCGAGTCCATTCCGACCAGCGCCAGCGTCACTGCGAGTTATCGAATTGCTGCTCATTTTCTCGACGCCGATCGACTTTGGACCGTTGCAAACGAGCAACTCGGAGACTTTATCGTCGTTCACGATGCAGACATTATTGACGAACACAAACCACGGTCCGTGCTCAAGCTCGCCCTTCATACAGGCATGTATCAACCGATTCACGCGGACTATCATCTCGTGGTATTGGCGCGGCAACATGAAACGTCGCCATTGTCAAGAGAAATCGTATCGCATGATATTCCCGATGACGTTTCAAACATTTCATTGGACCTTGGTGAAGGTATTCAACTCGTCGCCATGGCGATACGGCCGGCTGACAAGCCGGGTCACTACCTCGTGACGCTTGTCTGGACGATTTCGGAAACGGTCACTCGTGATTATCGCTTCGGCCTAGTTCATGAGAATTTGCGTTGGGGGCCCTTCTATTTCGCGAGGGGGGCCTTTCCCACAGACACATGGATGCACGGCCTCTATTATCGCGATGAGGTCGTCCTTGCCACCATTGACGGCTCGGCAATCCGCCCGGACCGATTGCACGTCGTGCTACTGGAATGAGGAATTGCCTTGCAGTGCGCGTCTAATACGCTCGCAAGCGGGGCAAATGGACCCTCGCTATCCGGTCGCATCCTTCGCTCTCGCTCCTGGCCGTTTTCCGATATCATACTCAGCGTGCGGCTTGGAACCCCAAATCACCGGCGGCGCCACAGGGGTTCTTTAGACGCACACTTAGCAGCCACCAGCGGGATTGATGGTGCGGACGGCCTGTTCGCCGTTGGCGTATATATACTTGATGTGGAGACCCTGACGTGAATGCCCGACTTGCCTTTGTTGTTTTGACGGCCTTTGTATTCTTCGGCCATGTCGAGCCGGGCGCTTCCGGCGAAGACCTTCTTCAGCCCAGCGTGCCGGCCTCCCTCGAGACCGTCGAGGCCCTTTGCATCCAGCGATGCCGCGGACATGACACCCTGACCGCACGCATGCGTCTGCATAAGGAGATGAACTCACCGCAGGGCGAAGTGACGATCGAGGCGATCGGAGAATATCAGCATCAGCGCAAGGGCGAGAAGCTGATGTTCCGAGTTGAGCTCAAGAATACCGTCGTGACACGCTCCGGCGGACGAGAATCCAAGGTCGAGCAGACAGTGGTGACCATCAGCGACGGGCAGTTCTCCTACAACCTGGCTGAGATGGGCGGGCAGGTCATCAACGCGACCAAGACTCTCTCGCAACCCGCACAGACCATGCTGGCCGATGAAAACTTCTTCAAGACGCTCCGCACGCATTATGAACTTCGGCTGCTGCCGGAGGAGAAGATCGACGGTCAGGAAGTCTGGGTGATCGAGGCCCGGCCGCGACGGCCCGCACCGGGCGGACCGGCCAAGACGGTGCATTACCTGCTCAAGGAAGGCGGCATTCGCCTTCGCAGCACCGACCACGACGCTTCTGGTCGGCGGATTCAACTGACCGGGCTCAGCGAGATCAAATTCGACGAGCAGATCGACCCCCGCCGCTTTATCTTCACGGTCCCCAAAGACATTAAGGTCATGGACCTCACCGGCTCCTGACGGAATCGGGCGTCCCTTGCCTGTCGCGGGACAGGGCCGGTACGCTGCGCGATGGAGTGAGCGACGATCGCCCGTCCGGCGAACGTCGGATTGTGACCAGCCATGGCAGACGCCATTTCGATCGAGAACAATGCGGCATCGCCCGACGACGAAGGCGAGCTGCTCGCCGCGCTGCGAGCCGGTGATGACGCGGCCTACCGGTCGCTTGTCATGACCCACACACCGGCGCTGCTGACCGTCGCCCGGCGCATCCTGTCGAGCGAG
The DNA here is from genome assembly GCA_900696465.1 of uncultured Planctomycetota bacterium. Classification (GTDB taxonomy): domain Bacteria; phylum Planctomycetota; class Phycisphaerae; order UBA1845; family UTPLA1; genus UTPLA1. The sequence continues at coordinate 131,106 of CAADGE010000027.1, read as the reverse complement.
GAGGACGCGCGCGACGCCGTACAGGAGGCCTTTGTCTCGGCATTCAAATCGATTGCACGGTTTGAAGGCGGCTCGAAGCTGTCCACCTGGCTGCATCGAATCGCGGTGAACGCCGCGCTGATGAAGCTGCGTTCGCGGAAGCGGTCGCAGGAGACTTCGATCGAGGAACTGCTGCCGACCTTCCGGGATGACGGCCATGCTTCGCAACCATCGAGCCGGTGGCGCGATGCCGCGGCCGAGGCACAGCGCCGGGAGGTGCGCGACCTCGTGCGGCAGTCGATCGACCGATTGCCGGAGATTTATCGTACCGTCCTGCTGCTGCGGGACATCGAAGAATACAGCACGGAGGAGACGGCGGAACTGCTGGAGATCAACGCCAACGCGGTCAAGACCCGGCTGCACCGCGCCCGCCAGGCCCTGCGGTCGCTGCTGGATCCACACATGCGGGAGACGTCGGCATGACCTGCCGTGAGTTTATCGAGTTCATCGAGGACTATCGCAGCGGGAAATTGCCCGAGGCGCAGCGGCAGGCGTTCGATCTGCACCTGGGCAAGTGCCCGTCGTGTGTGTGCTATCTGGACGGCTACGAGAAGACGATCCTGCTTGGCAGGAAGTCGCTCTGCGAGGGGGATGACCGCATCCCGGAGGAAGTGCCCGCAGAGCTGATCGAAGCGATCCTCGCGGCGCGCAAGAAGGGGGAGTAGCGGGCCCGGGGCTCAAGTTCATCAGGTCACGGTGCTGCGGGCCTGTTGCGGACCTCCGACCACTGAATGATCTTCACGCCGACGGGCTCTTCCACGGTGATCATCTGCGGGATGACGCGGCCGTTGATGTTGGTTGCGACCTGTCCCGGGGTGACTGGCACCTTCCGCACGCCGCTGCGGAAATACACGCGTAGCTCGTAGGCCGTCTGCGGGCTGACGCCGCCAAAGTGCAGCCAGAGCGGCTCGACACCGCCGCCGCGGGCTGTTCCCACGTCACGCCGCATGAGAAATTGCGTGCCGTCGGCGCTCCACAACTCCACGCGCGTGCCGATCGCGGCTTTGTTGGTCTTACCGGCCCCTGCGCCGAGGACGCGAACCTTCAGGTAGTTTGAGTTGTTCGTGCGATTTTCCAGCAGCACCATCGGCTGCCCCCTGCGGGCGATGACCAGGTCCAGATCGCCGTCGTTGTCGACGTCAACGAAGACGGCATCGTGACAGTCGCCAGTGATGCCGGTGCCTTCATCGACGGGCTCGAAGGTGCCGTCACCCTTGTTGCGATAGAGGATCGTCCGGCTGGTGTGCGTGGCGACGAAGAGATCGAGATGGCCGTCGTTGTCGTAGTCGCCCCAGGCGCAGCTTCGACGGCCGGCGCGATCGGCGATGCCCGCGGCGGCGGTGATGTTCTCAAATGCGCCGGTCGGGCTGGCGGCCTGCCAGTTGACGGCGTTTCGCCAGAGAGAGCCGCTCTCGCCCTGCTCGTAGCGCGCGAAGTATAGATCGAGCAAGCCGTTGTTGTTGGAGTCTCCCCACGCGGCGGCGCAGTTGTTGGCGTCGTTCACGACGACGCTGATGCCGTGGTTGATCCTCGCATAAGTGCCGTTGCCTTTGGAGAGAAAGAGCTTGCCGCCGTCATAGAGATAGAAGAAGTCGACAAAGCCGTCGTTGTTCACGTCGCCGCTGGCGCAGGTCAGACCGTTTCCAGCATCGCCGGAGTCATTCATACCGTAGGAGGTGTGCTTGGTCGCGGTCAGGGTCGGTGAGCCAGCGCCGCCATGATGGCCGATCCAGTTGCCGTTCTGCGCGAACATGACGATATCCGTCCAGCCGTTGCCGTTGACATCGGCGGCGGCGGAGCACTCATTTCCGGTTGCCGCGGTAAAACCCAGCGAGGAGCCGTCGGTCAGGACGCCTGCACCGTTGTTGAGGAAGGCCTTCTCCAAAGACGCGACATTGTGCGCGGCCGTCCAGAAGTCGATGTCGCCGTCGTTGTCCATGTCCACGAGGGCACCCTGGCCGTAGAGCTTACCGCTGCTGAACTTGGAGGAAGTGTATTCGACGCCGGCGTTGGTGTTAGTGATGATCGCGGCCTGGGACTGGCCGCCCGTAACGATCGCGTCGACATCACCGTCATTGTTGAGATCGGCCCAGTGCAGACCCGCCAGGTACTCGTTGGTCGTCGCAGCTGTGTGGGACAGCTTTCGCAAAGCGGTCACATCAGCGAAGCGGGCGACGGTGACGGCGATGTTGTCGATGCCCCAGGATTCGTCGTCGAAGTTGCCGGTGTTGGTCCCGTTGAACTCGCCCGCGAATGCAAGCGTGGTGTTGCTCTGCGTGGCGACAAAGGACACCTGCACGCCGCGAAAGACGCCGTCCTGCGCACCGGCGGCAAAGCCGTAGTGCCCTCGCTCGTTGTGCGGAAAGACGTAGGAAAAATCCTTGCCTGCGTCGTGGGCGAAGGTCTCGCGGAAGACTTCATCGCCGTTGGCCAGAACGATGAAGTAGTCCGGCCCAAGCGTGGCATCGCTGCCGTCCCAGGAGTCGATGGCGTAGAAATCGAATCGCAGGCGGTAGGTCTCGCCCGGCGTGGTGTTCAGCGCCAGCTTGAGCTTGCTGGTGCGATGGCGTCCGGCGAAGTTTGTCAGGGCCGGCGCACTCTCGCGCTGGGCGTGGGACCATTCCGGCCCCATGGCAGACTCGAAGTCGTGAGTGTAGGGAACATCGGCGGGCACCAGCGCGGCGGCAGGTTGCGCCGCGATCATAAACTGCTCGGCCTTGGGATCGCCGCCGAGACTGCCTTCGAGCTGGCTGGCGGCGGACATCGCGGCGCCGTTCCAACGAAAGACCGAAAGATCATCGCTGGTGTCGGATGCGGCGCCATGGACCTCGCCCGAGAGCAGCCCAGTGCGGAGTTGCACGATTCTGGCAGTGTCGCCGATGTTGGCGCCGGTCTGTTCGGACGACCAGCTGGCACCATCCCACGTGCGATAACGAAGTGCCGACTGGCCGGATCGGGTGTAGACGACGATGGGCCGTCCTCCGCCACCTTCGAAGGCGACATCGAAGTTTCGGATGTCGTCATCCGGCGCGCTGGTGGTGGCCGTGAAGTTGCTCGCCCACGCGGCACCGTTCCAGACGTTGACACTGATATTCTTGCTGCTGTCCAGACAGCCGAAAACGATCCGGTTCGTCTCCAGGTCCGATGCAAGTCGAATGAAACGGGCAGCGGCGCCCACGCTGGGCATGCTGGACTCCGAAGACCAGCTTGCGCCGTTCCAGACTCGGTGGCGCGGTTGCGCCTGACCGGACCGGGCGTACGCCAGCAGGGCTTTCGTCGATTGGGCTTCGAACGCAAGTGCGAAGCATTCGAGGGTGTAGCTGTTGAGGGTCGTGGTGATGGTGGTCCATCCGCTCCAGGCGGCGCCATTCCAGTGATTTACGGAGAGGCGACTGCCCACGTCGGCTGCCAGAAGAAAGACGTCGTTCGACCCGGGCCGCGCGACGAGGGAGACGAAATTGACCTTCGAGCTGCTCGGCCGACTGAAGCCGGTTTTTGCCGAGAGCACGCCGCCGTCAGTGAGGTGGTATCCCATGTTCGCATTCTGGTCGTCGTAGTAGACGACTATGCATCTGCCGGAGTTCTGTTCGTAAGCTGCGTCGATAACTCGGTAGGCCTTCTGCCCGGTGTTCTGTGCGAGCTGCGTGAAGCTCGTCCATGCACCGTCGCGAAAGAATGCTGCCTTGATCTTCTCGCTGGCGTCCAGCGTGATGCAGACGGTCTCGTCGCGCAGAGGACAGTTGCGCGTGACCACCCAGTAGGCCTCGGCGCCAACGGTCGGCATAGCGGCTGGGCTGCTCCAGGCGGATCCGTTCCAGAGCGCATAGCGCGGCGCACCGGTACCGGACTTCGAGAAGACGAGCACGGTCGGCGGCGTGGCGGCAGGGGAAGTGGAACCCAACACCGGTAACAGGATGAGGAATGTGATGGCGGTCGACTGGATGCGGCTCATGCGTGAATACCCCCGTACGGACTGGCGTTGCGATGAGAAATCCATCGGCCGGCCGCGTCTCCGAGTGCGATTGAAAGCATCTGGAGTGCCCCACTTTTCAGGATGGAATCCTAGTGCTGTCGAGGCAAACGGCGCGCTTGGAAGAATTATCAGCACCGTCCGTATTCGTTTGACAAGACGCTCTGAGAAAATCTTGATCGATACCGTCGGCACCGCCGGTACAGGCCATACAACCTGACAATGGCGGCATGAGAGTTCTGTATCGAAAGTCTTTTCGGTGCCAGAGCGAGTGTCACCCAACGATGGATATCCCCATGACGAGAAACAGCCATGACGATAATTGTGTGTACCCTTGTTCGAGGCCGCGTTTTTTAGTACCTTATCGACAACAGGAAATCGGGCCGCTTATCGCCGCCGGGGGAATCGGAGTAACTGAACCTGCATCGGGTTATCTTCGCTACCTCGATCGACCGGTACGTCGGTTGACGCGGAATCCCCATACACACGAAAGGAAATGCCGTCGATGAACACGCCATCCTCACGCTCGATCCATCGCTATCGAAAGACCGCCCTCTTCGCCCTGGTTCTCGGCCTCTTCACCGCTGCGGCTGCGCAGGTGAACGCGGGAATGATCCCCTTTGCGACGAGCGAGCACTCGCAGTATCTGCTGATCGGCATGGGTCCGGTCAACAGCTCCGGCGGCCAGCCCGGAATCGGCCAGGCCGTAAACATGAACAACTTCGAGCTGGGCGCGAACAAGGCGCCGTCACCCGCGCCGAGCAATTTCCTCAACAGCGGGGGCGGCCCGAGTCTGCGCGGAAACGTACCGAACATCCCGCTGCATGCCAAGCCGGTGGCATCGGGCGTGAGCTATGACGGCAACGTGGCCATCACCCATCCCGGCGGCGTCTTCAATCTTCAGGATGTGGGCGTCTATGCGGATCTCGGCGTGCGTACGGCCGGTTCGCTGCCCGGCTCCAACGCCGGCACGCAGAACAGCTTCTTCAACGACCCCAACATGTTTCCGAACACGTACACGCCGACGGGATTTTCCAACCCCGGTGTGAACCACAACACGAGCGGATTCGGGCTGGATGTGAATCCCGGCTCCGCCGTGCAATCGACACGGATGGATTCGCCCAATCTGGCGGGCATCACGCCGAACCATTCCTTCGCGCCGCTGCTGGCGGAGATCGCGGACGCTCGCGCGACCATTCCGACGCTGGCCTCGACGAGCACGCTGAATCTGGCCGGCAGCGGCGGCAAGATCAGCACGCACACCACGATCAACTTGTCACCGGGGCTCAACGTGATCGACATCCTGACCGGGGGCAATGACTTTCTGCTGGAAAATTCGAACCTGGTGATCAACGGCCCGGCCGATGCGGCGGCGATCTTTCGCGTGCCCAACAGCGCGAAGATGCTCATCTCCAACGGAAACATCCTGGTCGGCAACGGCGGCATCGGCCTGACGAGCGTGATGTTCTTCTCGAACCGGCAGGACAACGCCCAACACTTTAACTTCAACAATACCGTCCTCAATGGCGTGGCCTTCTGGACCGTCGGCAATCGCGGTGGTGAGATCAACATCAACAACGCCCAGGGCTGCACGCAGCTCGTGGCTGACAAGATCACGCTCAACGATGTGCGCTTCATGCGCTGCGCCTTCACGCCGGAGCCGGGCACGGCCGCCCTGCTGGGACTGGTGATGTTCGGTGTCACGCGCCGCCGCCCGCGGGGCGCGCGGCGATCTGCCTGAGACGACCATCGCGTTCTGGCTCGGAGGAAATGCGCGATTACACCGGCACCGAGGCGGATGCCCGCGCGGTCGATGCAGCCGGAAGTGTGGCCACGGTCAGCCGGTTGATGCCGAGCATGAACGTGCGCGACAGGTGGACCTCGAAACCCGCCTCGCGCAGCAGGGCCTCCACCTGGCGGCGCGAGAGGCCGTAGACTTCCCCTTCCTTCATCCCGCGTTCCTTCTGGTCGTCGTCCCAGGGGCGGCGCAGTACGTGCCAGACGGTGGAGATGCGCGGTGGAATCATCGTCAGGATCAGTCTGCCCCCGGGCCGCAACACGCGGCGGATCTCCCGGAGCACGTCGAGCCGGTTGGGGATGTGATTCAGCGCCGCAATGATCGTCGCGCTGTCGAAGGTGCCGTCGTCGAAAGGCAGCTTCGCGGTGTCATCGACGACCACGTCCACGTCACCCCAGTTGAAGACATCGACGCCGACGCCGTTGCCGTACTGTCGCACGAGGCGGTTGGCGCCGCAGCCGACATCGAGCAATCGGCCTCGCACATGTGGCAGCACGGTGCGGATGCGCCAGTCGGCCAGCCATTTTCCGAGGGGATCGTTCATCGTTCGGGTCGGCCTTCGCTTGACGCTTCAGGCGCGATCGCGTTAGCTTGGCGCGATCGAGTCGTCGTTCCCGCGGCGTCGCTGCCGGTACGAATTCTCATCCGAGAGCGGCGATCCGTCAACCAGCGTGCGTGACCGTTTTGCCGACTGAAGCCAGCGAATCCACCTCGCCGCAGCACGAACCCATCGCAGGTTCCGCACAGGAATCTCCTGCGTCGAACCGCGCCGTCGCGCCACGCTCCCGCATCGGCGACTGGTGCCGTCGCCATGACACGCTTCTCGTCCTGCTGCTGCTGGTTCTCATGACGGTCGCGGCCTACCCGGACGTGTTCTTCCGCGCGGAAGTGATCGCCCCGTCCGACCTGATCTTCTTTCACAAGCCGTGGGCGGATCATCGGCCGCCGGAGATCGCCGGGGGCAGCAATCCGGTCCTCACCGATCAGGTCGATATGTTCGTGCCGCAGGTGGAATACGTGCGGCAATGCCTGAAGCGCGGCGAGATACCATACTGGTGCGACAAGATTCAGAACGGCACGCCGTTTTTCTTTGTCATCAAACATGAACTGATGGTCCTGCCACTGCTGCTCGCGGTGCTCATCCTCAAGACACCGGTGGGAATGACGGCGTATTTCCTGCTGCGGCACCTGCTGGGCGGTCTTTTCTTCTATAAATATGCGCGGATCATCGGGATCGGCCGTTGGCCGGGCCTCTGCGGAGCGATTGTCTTCTGCTACTGCAAGTACGCAGTGCAGGACCTGATCTTCCCGATGCATCTGCAACTGATGATGCTGCCGATCCTGGCCTATGGTACCGAGCGCGTCATTCAGCATCGCAGCGCGGCCTGGGCGGCGGCGATGCCGGTTCTCCTCTGGACGGTCATACTCTCCGGCTTTCCGGCGGGCACGGTTTATTGTCTGTATTTCCTGGTGGCGTATACGGTCTTCCGCATCCTCGGACAGCACGGGCGGCGTCTCAAGCTCCTCGCGGCGTTCGCGGGTATGTATCTCGTCGGGCTATTGATGTCAGCACCGGCGCTCCTGGCGACGGCGGACTTCTTCTCCGCTTTTGACTGGACCTATCGCGAGCGCTACTGGCAGTGGCGGCTGCCGATCGAAGGGCTGATCGCATGGGTGTATCCGTTCTTTTACGGGCCGCCCTACCAGCGCGGCGGCGCAATCGGCACCTGGTACGAATACACGTTCTACATCGGCATCCTCCCGCTTGCAGTAACGCTGCTGAGTCTGGCAACGTTTCGACTGTCGTGGATTCGCGCGTTCTATCTGCTCTTCGCGGCCTGGCTGATCGTGCTGCTCTACAACGTCGGTGATGTGCTCGGCCGCTTCATCCAGCACGTGCCGATCTTCAACAGCAATCCCAACACGCGGCAGAAGCTCCTGCTGGCGTTCGTCCTGTCTGTGCTGCTGGCATACGCGCTGAACGATCTGTCGCAGCGCCGATTGCCGATGTGGGTGCGGCGCGGTGGCGCGCTGCTTCTGCTCGCGCTGGTGGGTTTCGGCGGATGGGGGATCGGACTGTCGATGGGCGATGCCGATTTGTCGGCCTTCCAACAGGCGCATCTGCACTGGCAGGCCGGCGTGATCGGTCTCTCCGCGATCGTGGGACTGACACTTTACCTGCGACGAGAGACGACATGGTGGATCAAGACATGCGTCGCCCTGATGCTCTTTGCCGACTTACAGATGATGGATAAAAGCTGGTACCCGCTGTCGCGATGTCAGGCCTCGACGGTGCTTCAGCCGGATACCCAACGCCCGCCTGACCCGCGGATCGCCGTCGGCTGGAACCCGACGATCGCCCGGACCGCGTTCTACCTGCGCACGCCGGCGGTGCGTTTTCTGCAGGAGCATATCGGTGACGACAAGATGCTGGGAATGGATGCGACCTTTCTGGCAAACATCCCGCTCTTCTACGACCTTAACAACTTCAGCGGGCGAGGATTCTTCAACGCGCGGACCAAGGGACTCTATCGGCTTCTCAACGAGGAGGCCCTGCGCGAGCACCCGACACAGTTTCTCTTTGACAGCAGCGTACAGACGCGCCTGGGGAGCCCGGTCGTCGAGATGCTGGGCATACGCTATGTGGCCATGGATTCCCTGACGAAGCTCGATGACCTCTCGCGGGATTACCTCGTCAAGCAGCCGGAGTGGAATCACATCATCGAGCTGGCGCCGGGCCAGTCGCTGCGGCAGACATTCGTAGCCGAACGCGCGATGGTCGTCGGCTGGGCGGCAATTCGAATACCGCATGGCAAGTGGACAGGCGACTCACCGGCGGAACTACGCATTCTGGATCTGACGGATGGCACGCAGCGGCAATGGTCTAATGGTCAATGGCAGGAGGAAGTTCGTCGGCTGACGTTTGATCTCGGCGAGTTTGAGGCGCAGCAGGGACGGCACTACGCAGTCGAACTGACGGCGCGGGACGATCTCGACGGCGTGCTGGACGTGCTGTGCACGAAGGATGTGGACATCCTGAAGAAAGGCACGCTCTCGATCAACGGAAAGGAGCATCCCGGCGATCTGACGTTCACAATCCATGCCGACGCTCCGGGGCGGCTCGACAAATACAAAGTCATCTACGATGGCGAACTGGTCGTTCTGGAGAACACAAAGTCCTACGGGCGGGCATGGCTGGCGGGCGGACTGAAGTACGGAACACCGGAAGAGATTCTCGCAGCTTTGTCGCAGGCGATGGACGATCTGCGGTCGTACATCTGGGCGGAGGAGGACATGCGGCCGATCGCGGGTGCGCCGCGCGCCGAGGCCATGGTGGACGGCCGCGTGACCAATCTCGAACTACGAAGCTCGGACCAGCGCTTTGAGATCGAGGCAGACCGCGACTGCTTTCTTGTTGTGAGCGACAACTACGACCACGGTTGGCGGGCGTGGGTGGACGGGAAGGAGACGGGCATCTTCCGTGCGAATTACAACCTGAAGGCGGTCGCGGTACCGAAGGGTAGGCACGTCGTCGAGTTTCGTTATCGACCGCCCTACTTCCTGCCGGCGATGGCGCTCGGCACGGCCGCTGCGCTGGGGCATTTCTACTTCGTCATGAGGTGGTCGCGCCGACGACGTGCCGGACTTTCCGAAAGACCTGCGGGCGCATAGGATTCTACTCCGGCCGGCCGCAGTTATGGTTCTAGCCCGCTCAGACCGCAGTCGAGCGGTACGGTCGGCTTGGCAAACTTTCATACGCAGACGATCGATTACGAACGGACCTACGGCTCCATGTGCGGCATCTTCGGAATCAGCATTCGAGAAGACGCAACGTTTTCACCGACCGCGCTGCAGTCGGCGGTGAATGACCTGTTCCGGCTTTCTGAATCGCGCGGCAAGGAGGCGGCCGGCATCGCGCTGGTCAGCGGCGGGGAAATTCGTGTCTTCAAAGAGGCGGTCCGGGCGTCCGCACTGGTGCGCCGGCCGGAGTATCGCGGGCTGTTTCGGGAAATGGCTGGCAACGGCGTTCGATCGCGGCGGGAGCCGCTGCGGCAACCGGTGACCGTAATCGGACACTCGAGACTGGTGACCACCGGCGAGCAGGGCAACCGTCTGAACAACCAGCCGGTGATCCACCGCGGGGCCGTGGGCATCCACAACGGTATCGTGGTCAACGACGAAGCCCTGTGGCAGGCCAATCCTGATCTGGAGCGGAGAGGGCGTGTCGACAGCGAAGTAATCGTCGGGCTTATCCGCAAGCACCTGGCCGACGGACTTGATCTGATCGGAGCCGTCCGTCGTACATTCGACGAAATTCGCGGTGCCGCGTCGATCGCCGTTGTGTTCGACGATCTGGACGCGATGGTGCTGGCGACGAATACAGGTTCGCTGTACCTGGGCACGCCACCGCGGGGAGACGCAATCGTCTTCGCCTCGGAGGAATACATCCTTCTTCAGTTGCTGCGCCGGCGATACCTCGAACCGTTGCTCGGCGCTTGCCGGGTCGTTCAACTTCGCCCGGGCCACGGCTGCGTTGTGAATCTTCGCGATCTGTCGATAGAGTCATTCGAGCTGATCGGTGATCCACCATCGTCGAGCGTATTGCCGCGGGCTGCGTCAGCGCGGCGCGTCGTGGACATCATCCCCGCGTCGTTTAACGGTGAAAACGGACACGAGGCGCGCGTCGCACCGCGGCAAGCAGCAACAGCACCGACGTTATTCATGCCCCGCGCGGATCGTCTGCCGCGGATACCCTTTGAGGCGATTGAGCGGCTGCGACGATGCAGGAAGTGCATCCTGCCGGAAACGATGCCGATGATCGCCTTCGACTCAGACGGCGTGTGCAACTACTGCCGTCACTACCGGCCGAACGAGGTGCGCGGCGTCGATGCGCTTCGGGAAATACTTCATCCACTGCGCCGAACGGATGGCCGCCCCGATTGCCTTGTGGGGCTCTCCGGTGGTCGCGACAGCACCTACTGTCTGCATTTCGTGAAGACTGAACTGGGCATGAATCCGATCGCGTTCACCTACGACTGGGGCATGGTGACGGACCTGGCGCGGCGAAACATCTCCCGCATCTGCGGCAAGCTCGGCGTGGAGCACATCCTCGTCTCTGCGGACATCGAGAAGAAACGGCGATACATCCGGTCGAATGTACGGGCCTGGCTGAAGAAGCCGGACCTGGGAATCATTCCGCTGTTCATGGCCGGTGACAAGCAGTATTTCCACCATGCGAATCAGCTCAAGGCGCAGATCGGCCTGCCGGTCATCATCCTCGGCGAAAACATGCTGGAGAAGACGGAGTTCAAGACCGGCTTCTGCGGCGTGCGCAGCGGGCGGCCGGATGATCCGGATCATGTCTATACGCTGGGACTGAAGGAGAAGATCAAACTGGCGACGTACTACGGCATGGCCTATTTGCGAAACCCGGCCTATCTGAACGCTTCCACGCTCGACACGCTTTGGGCGTATGCCTGCTTCTATGTCATCCGGCGCGACTATCTGAACCTGTATCGTTTCATCCGGTGGGAGGAAGATACGATCACGCGGACAATCATCGACGCCTATGACTGGGAGACGGCGACGGATACGGATTCCACCTGGCGGATCGGCGACGGCACGGCGTCGTTCTACAACTACATCTATTGCATGGTTGCGGGTTTCTCGGAGAACGACACCTTCCGCAGCAATCAGATCCGCGAGGGGTTACTCACGCGCGCTCAGGCCATCGAGATGGCCCGCAAGGAAAACGAGCCGCGCTGGGAGTCGATCCAGTGGTATCTTGACACCATCGGGCTGGGGGATCAGTTCGAGCCGATCGTTCAACGCATCGCGGAGATTCCCAGACACTATGCGACCTGAGTCGGACGTCGCGGACGGAGCCGATCGATCCGGCCTGCGCTCCGGGCTGCGTTCGGCGCTGTCGCTGCGCAACCGGTTCAGTGCCGAAGTGCTGTGGAACCTGGCCAGCGTCGGCGTGCTGGGCGTCTCCGGCATTCTGATGAACGCGATGATCGCCCGATGGCGCGGGGCCGAGGCGCTGGGCGTCTTCAATCAGGTCTTCGCGATTTACATCATTCTTTCGCAGATCGCCGTCGGCGGTGTGCATCTTTCCGTACTCAAGCAGCTTTCCTACCATTCGGACGAGCGCGACCTGTGCGGGCGAATCACGACGGCCGGACTGCTCCTCGGCGCGATCCTCTCGGCCATTGTCTGCGCCGCGGCGTATCTGTTCAGCGATAGCGTAGGAACGTTTCTCTCGAGTACCGGCGTTGCGACCGGGCTGGCCCTGGCGGCGCCGGGGCTCATCTTCTTCTCGCTGAACAAGATTCTGCTCAGCGCGCTCAACGGGCTGCGCTTCATGCGCGCCTTTGCCGTGCTGCAAGCCGCGCGATTCGTCTTCATCCTGGCATCGATCACGGGTATCCTGGCCGCGGGCTGGCCGCATGCATGGCTGGCGCTCTCCCTGACCACGTCGGAACTGGCGTTGTTCCTGATCACCATCATTTACGTACGCTGGTTCGTGGTTCCGCTGCGTAGGCCCGCCAGCGGGGAACGATGGTATCGCGAGCATGCCTCGTTCGGCCTGCGCGGCTTTATGAGCGGATTGCTGAGTGAGATGAACACCCGCGTGGACGTGCTTATGCTTGGCTACTTCACGAACGACGCAGCCGTCGGCATCTACAGTTTTGCCGCGATTCTCGCCGAGGGATTCTGCCAGATACCGATCGTCGTGCGAAGAAATCTCGACCCGATCTTCGGACGGGCCTTCGCGGAGCATGATCGCGTGCGAATCGTCGAAGCGGCGCGTAAGGTCAAGCGGGTGATGTATGCACTGATGACCGCTGTCACACTCGTCGCGGTCGCCGGCTATCCCCTGCTCCTGAAGCTCTGCGGTGCGGACCACGGCATGGGTGCAAGCTGGCTGGTGTTCGCGATCCTGATGGCCGGCATCCTGCTGAACTCGGGTTATCGTCCGTTTCTGGGCATCTTTCTGCAGGGCGGCATGCCGGGCGTGTACACCGGACTGATCTTCATCGCCGTTGGGGGCAACTTCGTGCTTAATCTCGCACTGATACCGCCGCTGGGAATCTACGGCGCTGCCGTGGCGACGGCGACCGTGTTCGTCATCGAAGCAGTCTTGATTGTTGTATTCGCGCGTCGATTATTCGCGGTTTCTCTTTGATTGCGCCGGTCGGATGCGTCGTCCGGCGGCCGCGAGACTTGACCCTGTGCCGTGATTCGCGGATCATGATTTCTCTCGCCGGAGGCGCGAAGGTTCGATCCTCGCGCGGACTTGCCTCCGATCGGCGCGGTCTTCGGCGACGCGCGCCGTCGGACGGTTCGGGAACCAGCCCGCGTGACCCTGCAGCAAGATCATCGCTTGACCGACGCCCTTTCGAGCATGGACGATTTCCAGCTCGTGGACGGGGATATTCTCTGTCAGGGCGCGAGCGAGGGCTCGTACACGGACATCGGCAGCACCGAAGAACGAGAGATTCTCGCGGAACTCAAGCGTGAGCCGTGGCGCGACGTGGTCAACCGTCGCTTCGGCGCCCGGCTCCCCTGGCTGCACCGCATCATTCTCGATCCGGCGCGGACGCGCATGCTCGACGTTCTCGATCTTCCGCCAGGCGGCCGGTTTCTCGATATCGGCAGCGGCTGGGGACAACTCACGATCCCCCTGGCGCGGCGCGGCGAGGTCTATGCCCTTGACCTGACGCTGGCGCGGTTGCGGATTCTCCGGGAAATCGCCCGGCAGGAAGATTGCCGCGTGCATCTGCTGCGCGGCGATCTGCGCACGTTTCCGCTGCGGGAGAACTTTTTCGATCTCATCGTTCTCAACGGCGTGCTGGAATACACGAACCTGGGATTTGAAGCGGGCGATCGCGCCGGCCATCTGCTGGCCCTGCGCCGCGTGTGCAGCGCGCTGACGCCGCGCGGCAGTGTGTACATCGGGATAGAAAACGCCACCGGGCTGAAATATCTGCTGGGCGCGCCGGATGATCACACCGGCCGGAAGGATTTCACCTACCTGCTGGATCGCGAGGAAGGCGCCGCAGCGCGAACCTGGGCGCTGGATCAGTATCTTCAGCTCTTTGAGGAGGCCGGGCTGGAGCTGTCGCGCGCCTATGCCTGCTTCCCGGATTACAAACTGATCGAGCACATGGTGGACCTCGAAGAGGTAGATGCCTTTCTCCTGGAACGAGGGCTGCCGGCGCACGAGCACAGCGGCGTCGATGGTGCGCCGCTGAATCTGGAGACACGGCTGGACCCGATTTATCGCAACCTGGCGAGGATGAAACTCGCTCGGTACTTCGTGCCTTCGTTCGGCTTCGTACTGGAGCGTGCAGGAGGCACGGCGACGATGCGTCGGTTGCGCAGGCAATCGGCACGCAATGCCGCCGAGAAGGCACTGCTGGATGCCGGCGAGATCAACCTGCTCGACGCCGCATCCCTGAGCGTAACCCGCATCGAGCAGGCCGTGGACTTTCGACCGGATTGCCGCACCGAACGATACACCGTCGAGCTGCACGGCCGGCCGATCGCATCGGTCAAACAGATTCCGCTGTCGGGCCCGTTCGCTCCGGATGCAATCCTTGGTGCCTACGCGCTCTACGAACAGGCGGACTCGTTCAGGCCGCCGAAGCTCTACGGCCAGTCGCGTGATGCACAGAGTCTCTGGCTGGTCGAGGAGTTCGTGGCCGAGGCCGAGTCGCTCGACGCGCTCGTGGCCCGCGAGGTGCTTTCCGCAGAGGAGGCGACGCAGCGCATTCGGGAAATCATCGATACGGTGTGGAGTTTCGGGCGGCCCGTGGAGGAGGACCTGCTCAATGCGGAATTGCAGGCCTGCGCTGTGGCATTGCGTGACCTGCTCGCGTGCGACAGCATAGCCGATGCCATCAGCGAGGCGTTTCGAGGAAATGTGATGCAGCGGAAGGATTCACTGCGCACGGTCGTGACGACGCGCGATTTCATCGGACGCAATATCCTGCGAACGCCGGATCATGCCTGGGTGCTGATCGACTACGACCTGGCCCATCGAACTTCACTGGCACCGCTGGGGTTTGCTCGCAGCGCATGGTGCGTGCCCTACTGCACGGAGACGATCTGGCAGGCGCAGGCGTTCGAGGGTCTCGATCGGCCGCTGCTCGAAGCTGCGGCGGTGGCGATGGAGTTCGCCCTGCAAAAGCGGATGCTGCCGCCGTCGCGCGAGGTGGAACTTCGCCGGGAATACAAGCTGCGACTGCTCAAGGTGCTGGCGCCGGGCGGTATGGACGAGGTGCAGACGGAATTGAATCTTCTCCACGAGGAAATCCGCCGTGCTCGGGAATATCAGGCGGGGCTGGAGGCGCACGTCCGCGCGCTGGAACCGAAGTATCGTGCGCAAACGCTTCCGAGCGTGGACATCATGGTGGTGTCGTACAACTCGGCCCGCTGGCTCGACGGATTTCTCGACAGTCTGCGGCGGCTGGATTATCCCGCCGAGCGGCTGCGGCTTGTCTTCGCGGACAACGGCTCCCGTGATAATACGCTCGCGAAAATGCAGACGGCGGCAAACGACCTCAATATGCCGCTGAAACTGATCCCCACCGGGCAGAACCTGGGTTTCACCGGCGGTTACGAACACGCCTTCCGCTACGGCGATGCCGAGTATTACTTTGTCGTCAATCTCGACACGGTCATCGAGCCGGATGCCATCACGCTGCTGATCCAGCGACTGGAGCGCGATCCAAAGATCGGCATCGCCGAAGCACGTCAGGCGCCGCGGGAGCATCCCAAGTATTACGACCCGATCACCGGCGAGACGAGCTGGTGCAGCGGGGCCTGTATGATGATCCGTGCGAAGGCGCTGCGGCAGATCGGCGGCGGTTTTGAACGGTCTTTCTTCATGTACCTCGAGGACATTGACCTGTCCTGGCGGATGTGGCTGCACGGCTGGAAGTGCATCTACGTGCCCGAGGCGGTGGTGCAACACTTCACCGAAGACCTCGATCCCAAGAAGACCCCGAAGACGCAGCACTATTACACCATGCGCAACGGCGCCCTGATGCGGGCCATGTACGGCACGCGGATGGATCTTTTTCTGCATTACCTGGCGATGCTGCGCGTGGGGACGATCTCGCGAAATCCGCTCTGGCACCGGTGGAATACGATCAAGGCGATGTTCGCATCGCTGCGCTACCTGCCGGCGGCAGTCCGCGGTCGCGAGGGCCGCGGCAAGTTCGGCAGGCATCGCTGGGTCTTCTTCAACGGCTGGACCTACGGCCGCCACGGCCGTGATCTGACCCTGCGGGAGCGCAGCAGCGGTCGTGCGCTCGTGGATCTCGTCAAGGAACTGCCACAGGCGGAAAAGCGGCTTGAAGCAGCGCTGCCCATCGAGGGGCACATCACGCGCCATCCCGGCGCCTCCGTGGGCGGTGAGTCTAAACCGGCGCTACTCGTCTATCGCACGGCCGAAGTGACTTATCAGACGACGGTGGAGCCCGGTGCGGAGCTACAGGGTCACGTCGCGATTCCGCAGGAAGCATGGGACGACCGAGCGGTCGGGGTCTTTACCATACACATCGACGGGCAGGAGGCATGGAGAGGTGAACTTCATCCGGCACAGCAGGAGCATCGTGCCTGGGTGCCGTTTCGCATCGCAGTGACCGGGGCCGCGGACGCACCGCGTCTAATCACGCTGCGATTCGACGGCAACGAACACCTTGGCTGGGGGCTGTGGGGCGGCGTGCGGATCGCATTTCCCGAGCCGGAGTCGGCGAAGGAATCGCCTTTACAGGGCCTTTCTAAGCCGGCGATTTCCATCGTGATGCCGACGCACAACCGTGCCGATCAGCTTCCGCGCGTGGTGGAGCGGCTCATGTCGCAGGACGTGCCGCCGGAGTACTACGAGGTCATCATCGTCGACAGCAACTCGTCCGACGCCACGCCGCAGGTGCTGAATCAACTGAAAGCAATGTACCCCAATCTTTCCACGCTGCGCTGCGATCGATCAAGCGTCGCATCGACGCGGAACATGGGGCTCAACGTCGCCCGGGCGCCGCTGGTCCTGCTGCTGGACGATGACATCCTCGTCGGACGCGACATGCTGACGCGCGTCTTCAATACGGCTCGCAGGCATCCCGGCCGGGTGCTGTTGGCGCGAATCGCCGCCCCGTGGCAGGATTCGGTCGACCCCTTCGAGCGTTTCCTGTGGCAATCCCAGGATGTAAACATCTACAACTTCGACGATCCCGAAAATGTCCCGCCCAACTATTTCTATACGGCCTGCGTAGTGATCCCGCGCGACGTGCTGGGCGAGACGCGCTTCGATGAAAACTTTCTCGCGTCCGGCGTGGAAGATATCGAGTTCGGCTTCCGCCTGCTGGGCGAATCGACGCGGATGGTGTTCATGCCCGACGTCGAAGTGCAGCACGAGTATTATCCAACGTATCTGCCCTATCGGCGCAAGAAGTATCGCCACGGCTACCTGCTCGGCTACTTCCTGGCACAGCATCCTCAGTTGTCAAACCGCTTCGTCTTCGAGCGCAAGGTGGTGAAGTATTACCCCTGGCTGCAGGCGCTCAAATGGCTGACCGCAGGTGGAGCGATGCTGCTCTATGTCGGAGAGAAAATCCGCTACGCCCCGCAGCCGCTGCATCGCTGGCTTTACCGATGGACCTATGTGGACCTGCGGCTGTCGATGTATCGCGGCCTGCTCGACTTTCGCCGTGGCAAGCCCGGCCCATGACCGATGCACCGGCTCAGACCATCTCACAGGCACCGGGGGCGGCGCATCCGGCGCGCCCTTGGTCGAAGCGCTTCCAACTGGCCGCGCTGTCGGCTGCTCTCGACCGACACCCTTTTCGCATCTTTGCGGCGCTGTTCGTCTGGTTTTTACTGACCGCCCTGATCCGCTACCACCGGCTGATCCCGGCGTGGTTCACGGCGGACGAGGTGGACATCCTCGCTCATGTCGACGGGCGGGGCCTGATTGACATCTTCACCGGCTACGACGTCTCCGCGAACAACTTCGTGCCGCTGCTGCTCGTCTCCCTCAAGCTGGACTGGGCGATCTTTGAGTGGTGGATTCCCGGCTACCGGCTTCATTCGATCGTTTCAGCGAGCATCGCGGCGATGATGATCGTCGCGCTTCTGCGACGATGGTGCGCCTGGCCGACGGCCGTGCTCGCGGGCTTCGTGTTTCTGCTGAGCGTAGATACCGCCGCGCTGATCGGCTACACCGCCTCGCGTCACTATCTGGAGGGTCTGATTCCGGCAATAGGTGCCATTATATTGACACTCCGCTACCTCGACCGCGGCGGCCCGACTCCCCTGCTCGGCGCGATCGCCTGCTACTTCGCGGCCACGTTGTTCAAGGAAATATACGCTCCTCTGCCGGCGCTCCTGCTGGTGCTGCCGGGCGTGCGCCTGCCCCGGCGGGCCTTGCTGCTGGGCGCCTTCGCCCTGCCGGCTGCGGCGTACTTTGTCTATCGCCGGGCCATGATGGGCCAGTTCGTCGGTGGCTATGGCGGCGGGCAGTATGACCCGTTCGAGATCGCGCGATATCTGGTCAGCGCGTGGCCGCAGTTCACCGGTTGGATGATCTACGGCACCGCCCGCTGGGCATGGTGGCTGCCGATCCCGATCAACGCGCTGCTCTTGTGGACGCTCTGTCGTGCGGCTCGAAGCTCCGGGCTGCTTGCGGCAAGCTATCTCATGTGCCTGGCCGTCGCCATTGGACCGGTCTCACTGGTGCTCGGAACTCCACAGGTGAATTTCATCGAGGCCGCGAGCCATTACTGCCAGCGATTTACCTTTCCCGCCTTTGTCGTCATTTTGCTCTGGGGGGCATGGGCGCTCGAGCGACTTGATCGACGCGTCGCTCTTATCGCGCTGACCCTGCTGCTGATGGTCGGTCTGAACAATACCAGCCGTCAGATTCGATCCTGGATACATGACGGGCGCACCACGCAGGCCTCCGCACGGGCGTTTGAATCCTGGTGGGACCGGAAGGCAGTCTATGCCGCGGACGTTCCCCGACAGCTCCATCTCGGGCTGATAAAGATCTGGAGCCGCCGCGCCGAAGCACCGCCGACGCATACGGCACGCGTCATCCCCGCATGGCCGGGAGCCATCTCCTCGGAGGACCCGATTCTGCAGGAAGCGGATATAGTATTCGTCGAGAGTCTTTACGACGGCGTTCGGCAACTGGGCCGCGAGGAGTTTCTCGCGAAGTATGCGAGCCCCTAGCCAACCCGCCGAATCGGGAGTGCGGCGCGACGCCGCATACGCACCGGAAAGGTCAGAGCCGTGCAGGAACACAAATACGCACTTGGAGTGGTCGGCACCGGCCACATCGCGATGATCATCGTCAACCGCCTCATCCAGAGCGAGTATCTGGAAGCCGGGCGGATCGTGGCATCCTGGAGCCGCAAGCTGGAGCAGCATCCGCTGCCGGTCGCAGTCGTCCGGGAGAATAACGAAGTCGTACGCGATGCCCGAGTGGTCATGCTCGCAGTCACACCGCAGCGCTTCGCCGAGGCGGCGGCATCGATCCGTTCCGTGGTCACGCCCGAGCACCTCTTTGTCAGTGTCATGGCCGGCGTCTCAACCGATCGGATTGCCGCGGCACTGGGTGATGGACCGATCCGCGTGGTACGGGCGATGCCGAATCTGCCCTTTGGGCTGGGCTGCGGCGTGACGGGTCTCTATCGCGGACGACACGCCTCCACGGACGACATGGAAGAAATCAAACACCTCTTCGGCGCCGGCGGTGTGACTGTAGAAGTCGATGACGAAGAGCTGATGAACGCGGTTACCGCGGTGGCCGGCTCGGGTCCGGCTTACTTTTATTACTTCGTCGAGATGATGATGCAGGGCGGCGTGGCGGCGGGGCTGCGACGCGAAGATGCACAGATTCTCGCGGCGCATGCCTGCGTGGGCGCCGGGGCGATGTTGCTGGAAAAGGGTGCCTCACCCTCAGAGTTGCGCGGCGCGGTGACCAGCCCGGGCGGTACAACGCAGGCGGCCATGAACAAGCTGGAAGAGTGCCGTGTCGCCGAGCACGTGTCGGAAGCCGTCCTGGCGGCCTTCCGGCGCAGCCAGGAACTTGGACGCCTGTCCGCCGGCGAGAAATAGCACGGCCGCCGCCGAATCATCTTCGTCCAGCCAGCGTATCAGTTCATCGCCGCATGGTGAAAGGGGCACTTGCCGACGGGCTTCTCCGTCGCGGGCTTTCGTGCTTCAGCGCTGTGCTGCACGGTCTCGTACAGCTCTCGATGAAGCTCCATCACGGCTAGAAAGGTGTCGCCTGCCGCCTGAAGGATGGCAATGGTCTCCTGCGGCGTGAAGACACAGGCATTCATGTCTTCCTTGAAGTGCTTCCAGGTCTCAGTCTGGCGATCGCCATAGGGATCGAGGTAGCGCGTGCCCGACGTATCGTTCAGTTGATACGCGCGGCGAACCGCCTTTGCTATGAACTTCGAACCGTTGTTGCTTCCCTCGAAGACATAGTGAATACCGAGCAGCGCGACCGGCTGCGTGGCGGCGATGGATTCGATGCGCTCGAGAAACTTCCGCGTCGACGAGAGCGGGCGGATCGAATCAACCTTGCTGCCGAAGTAGCCCAGGTCCTCGCGCAGATAGGGCTCCTGAAACTGATCGTCCCGCAGCACGCGATCGAAGGTAGTCAATTCCGTGCGGAAACGTCTCAAGTGGTGCTCCAGCGCTCGGTGTATCAGGAAGAGCTGTTCGAGCGACTGGACATAGGCCTCGCGCGGCAGGCGACCCTTCATGAGCTGCTCATTAAACGCGCCATGTTCGGCGGCGTCGTGCTGGGCGCGAGTGGATTCCTTGAGTTGAACCATGATCGGTTGTGCGTCAGTCTGAGTGATCATCTTTGATGGACTCCTTGCCAGTTTGTCCGGCGAGCTTGTTTGCAATTCTGCTGTTCCCGAACGGCCTCACATCGGCTCCTCCGGCCGGATTTCTAATTGAGAATGAGTCTCAATATTAACGGGATGGTAGCCGGGGCAGAGGGGAATGCAAGGGCTGCCGCCTTCGATTCCGCAGGTCAGGAAATAGGCGTATCAGCGATGGCTGGCAGACCGGTACAGGGCAACCATTACTGCGAAGCAAGGGTTTCGAGTACCTGTGAAATTGTGTTGCAGGTTGAGCCGAAGATGCGGACTACTCACCGCTTGACGGGGCAGAATCTTTGCTCTGTGAGGAGCCAGCGGCATCTGATTTCTTCTCGTCGCCAACCGGTTTACCGGGCTGGGATGGGAGAGCGGGGGCGGCCGACTTGGGACCCTCGGATTTAGCTGCGGGCGCTTCTTCACCCTTCTCTGCGGGCTTAGCTTCGGATGGCTTTACGGTCTTGGCTTCGGGCTTGGCTGCTTTCTCCGCCGCACCGTACTGACCGGCCAGGAGCTTGTACCACTCCTCCAACTGGCGAACCTCGGCTGGGTCGGCACTGTCGAGCTGCTTACGGTCCGGCAGGGCACGAAGCCGCTGATCGAGCGTCACAAACATCTCGCCGATCGGCCGCTCGAGGTCGCGACGGCGCTGGTCGATCTCCTTGCGGTCGAGCTTGGGCTTGATCGCGAGGGCCTCGGCTTCAAGGGCGGCAAATTCGTTCTTGCGCTTCTCGCGATATTGCGTCGCCTGGTCGCGGATGTCCTTGTAAATCTTGTCGCGGGCCGAGATGGCCTGTTTCTCGTCGAGCTTGTAGGTGCGGATGAAGCGGTTCACGTACGCCAGCCAGGTGTCTTCAACCTGCTGCTGCACGACGGGCTGATGCGGCTCGGAAACCCGGCCTTCCTGCATCTTGCCCCCGCCCTGAAGGCCGGACTGCTGCGGTGCATTCTGCTCGCTGCTGGCAAGCGCCACCTGCGGCTGGCCGCCGCTCTTCCAGGTTTCAATCATGCGGTCGACCTGGGCAAAGCTGGTGCGCATGGCGGCCAGGTCCGCATCATGAACCTGCTTCTGAGTCGCATCGAGAATCGCGCCCCATTCCTCGTTGCCGTCGAGGATCGCCTTCTGGGCAGCCGCGTAGATCGGTGCGGCTCGCTCGGCCCAGCGCTTGTAGGCGTCCATCGTTCCGGGCTTGAGACCAAGTCGCAAATCGATGGATTCGCGGAGGAGTTCCCGAACATCTTTCTCGTAAACATCGAGAAAAGCCCGGGTGCGATTGACCAGCAGGAGTCGGGTGTACTCCTCCTGCGCCTTGTTGAGGTTGTACCGCCTGGAAATCTGGAGGACGGCCTCCTCCATCATCTTGTCCACGTTCCAGAGTTCGGGATTGTTGGGGTGTGTCTGGGCAGTGGCTTTGTCCACTGTTTCCCCGTCGGACTGGGTTGCAGCCGGAGTCTGCTGTACGGCAGGCGATGGTGACTCCTGAGCGCCCACTCGCTGGCAGGACGCAAGGAGAACCATGGCAAAAGCAAACGCAATCATGCCCTTTGGCCTGAGGTGTCTGCAAACCAGCTGAATCATGGAGACGTGCATCGGCATGGATTATACCCGGACCGGTAAATGGCTGTCACGCGAGGAAGTTACACACCTACCTTGCATTGTATGTCGGTCCGACGAACGGGTTGCAACAAATACGCTTCGCTGGAAGGCGGATTCGGACCTCTCGGGCTCTGATCGGATTCGCCGACAAGACTATTACTGGCCGCTGGTTACGTTCGAGGAGGACGTGGATGGACTGGAGCGGCGTGGCGGGCCACGGCAGCAGTTTGTATCCATAGATAACAGTCGTCGACGTAATCGCGGATACCGTGCCGTCGGCGGTGCGATACGGATGGTGCTACGCTCGTCGACCCGGAATGGACTTCGTACGTCGAATTTGAAATGTCGTGGATCATCCGGAGCGATGGACCGCGATCGCAAGAACGAACACCCAAAACCTCCGCAGCAGCCCGGATCACATGAATGCAGCCGCGCGGCAACGATGAGAAGCAGACCCGCAGATATG
Source organism: uncultured Planctomycetota bacterium (assembly GCA_900696465.1). Classification (GTDB taxonomy): domain Bacteria; phylum Planctomycetota; class Phycisphaerae; order UBA1845; family UTPLA1; genus UTPLA1. Next base: position 108,330 of record CAADGE010000027.1, on the reverse strand, counting down.
CGATCGTTACGAACCAACCTATCTACCACAACGTTGTCAGAGTAGAGAGGTTGGAGAGAAAATGCTCGCCTGAGGGGCGTGCGCAGTTCCTGCGCTTTGACGAACTCACGGCAGAATGCTAGAAATAGAAAGAGATTCAGCGCTCGAAATGCCCAATCGCCGATCCATGCCTGCCGAGGCCGCACCGTTTCGGAGGCAAACCAGACAGAAAGACTGTGACTGCGTGAAACTCCCTCCGGCATGGGTTTGTCGACTCGTCGCAGGTGCAGCGTTGCTGCTGCCGGGGAACCTGGCTGCGCAGCCGGCGTCTGCGCCCGACTCCCAGAAGCCCTCCCCCACCACCTCCGCTGCTTCCGAGCCGGCGGCTACTACCCAGCGGATTGATGAAAACATTCTGCTCATCCGAGGGAACAACACCCCCGAGGCGCGCAAGCTCGGTGCGACGCGGCTGCTTGAAATCGGCGGCGACGAAGCGGTTGCCCGGCTGATGAGCGTGCTGGCGGGCGATCCGCCGGATCTCGCGGCGCAGCTTGCCGTATGCAGCGCGATCGCAGACTTCGAACGCCCGCCCGCGGCACTGGTCGAAGCCCTGCTGGCGATGCTGGGCGATACTCGACCCGGCGTCATCGAGGCGGTCACCCGAGCGATTCGTCGATTTGACAGCACCGTGGTCGTCGGACGGCTCCGACCGATTGCTGAAGATGCGGCCTATGCCCGGCCCCGCCGGATGGCCGCGATCCGGGCGCTGGGTGTACTAAGCGACGATATCCAGGCGATCGGTTTGCTGGCCGGACTTCTTGAAGACACTGACCGGGCGATTCGCTATGCCGCACTGGCGGCCTTCAACGAGGCGACCGGTGCAGGAATGAGCGACCCGGAGGCGGCGTTGAACTGGTGGCGACGGGCCTCGTCCCTGACGCAGGAAAAGTTTCTCAAGGCCCTGATCGAGTCCCGGGCACAGCAGGTACAACGCATTCGCAATGATCGCTCCGAGCTGACGCGCCGCCTGGTCGCTGCCAGCCGGGAGGCCTATCTCAACACGGCCGAGCCCAATCGGCCGCGCTTTCTGCAATCACTCCTGGCGGACGACGTGGCGGCGCTGCGACTGCTCGGACTCGACCTGGTCAATGACATGATCACCGACCGGCGGGAGATCAACCCCGAGACCAAGGCCCGAATCGTCGAATTGACAACCGACCCGGACTCGAAGGTCTGTCTGCGTGCCGCACGCATCGTGGGCGATCTTCGGTTGTCGAACGCAGTGACGAAGTTGATGGAGGCCAGCTCGCGCGAGTTGGACGACGACGTCCGCGCGGCCCAGGTCAGTGCGCTGGGGCGGCTCGACGACCTGAGCGCACTGCCCGCACTCATCGAGCGTTTGAATGACGACGCACCGGCGGTGGTCGGCGAGGCGGCCATCTCACTGGGCACGCTGCTGCGTCGCGGACAGCAGCTGCCGCCGGACTCCGATCAGATGATCAGCAGGATCCGGGATCGCTATGAACGACTCGGACCACAGGATAACGACCTTCGCGAGAAATTTCTGACCGCGATGGCGGCGATCGGCGCGCGGGAGTTTCGATCCATCTTCGAGCGTGAGATGACGGAGGGTCGAACACCGCGTATCCGCCGCGCGGCCATTGCCGGACTGGCGGGCTACGAGGATGTCACCGCCGCCGGGTTGATCCGACCACTGACATCCTCTCCCGATGCGGAGATTCGACTGGCGGCCATTGACGCCCTCGGCAAATGCGGCAGCACAGAAGACGACCTCGCGACGCTTCAGGGATACTTGCACGTCGATCGCGAGCCGGATGCCGCGATCCGGCAGCATGCGTGGGACAGCTACCTGTCCGTAGCCCAGCGGCTTCCCACCGAAACACGGATTCGCATCTCCGACCAGTTTGATCGTCCGGATGACAAGACGGCGCAGCGCCGCCGGATCGAGCTGTTGCGCGCCCTTCGCACCGATGCCGCTCGCTTCGAGGAGTTGCCGCGCGAAGATCGCATCGATGTGTTCGAGCGAATTGCAGACGCACAACTCGAACTCGGCGAATACACCGCGGCCTCCGCGAGTCTCGAACAGGCCATGGGACTCGTCGCCGACATGCAGAGCAATCGGTACGCCCATCTGGCCAATGGCTCGATCGCCGCGCTGCTCAAGGGACGCGAGGACGCAGCGGCGCTCAAACGGGTAGGCGAGTTTTTTGACGGGCAGCAGGTCAACGGCGAACTGACCGACCCGCTTCCGATCGCGGAGACGATCCGCCGGGAAGTCGCATCGCGAATCGCCGCGGCCAAGGACGCGACCGGATTCGCAGAGGCCCGTAACCTGCTCGAGATGTCGTCGGACTTCGCACGGAAGGCAGGCGAGCCGTTCGCAAACGATCTGGCCGCGATGCGGGAAGAACTGGCAGCCAAACGCAACGCGGACGTCAGTCGTCTGCTCGACGCCATCGCCACGGACCCGGAGGCAGAATCAAAGCTGTTCCAGCTTGGTCGCCAAGCCGTGCTGCCGCAGGTCTACCAGCGACTGACGAAGCAAACCGATGCCACGGCCTCGCCGGAGGTCGAAGCACGACTGCTGAGACTCGCCAAGCGACTGGCCCCGAACTGGCAGGGGTACGAGCCGAACGGCAACGAGGAACAGCGGCGCGGCGCGATGGAGTCGCTCCGCGAGACGATCGAATCCGTCAAACCCGAGGGCACCAGCGTCGGCAGCTCGACATGAAACACCGAGACCATGCACACCCTGTAGATTCATGCAGATTCACTCGCTTTCATTTGCGCGGCAACTACCGGCGTCCTCGCAAGTGGGCGAGCAATGCAAGCACGGCTCACATCGCACTGTAGATACGTGCACGCCCGAAAACGATCATTGCACAAACTCGAGCGGAATTTCATTGCCGAGTTGGAAAACGCGTGCTAGACTTCAGTGTCGGCGCAACGAGCGAACCACGCGCTGAGCGGTGAGTCGGAACACCCGCCACTGCAACCCACGCTTGCGAGCGCCCATGTGCGCGGCTGTCGCGTCAGCGCAGCCATCTAAGATGCTGGGTTCCGCAAGTTCGCTCGGTGCGCCCTCGTTCTTTTTACTTCCTCTCGGCACGAAGCTTCCACCACACAAGAACAGACGAACTCTATCGGCCCTGGAGTTGCTCCCATTGCCTGAAGAAATCAGGGAAAGTCTTCTCCACGCAGCCCGGATCGCGAATCGTCACACCGTCCAGCCGGAGCCCGGCCAGCGCGAAACTCATGGCGATGCGGTGGTCGTCGTAGGTATCGATGACTCCCGCAACGGGCGGTCGGTCCGGCCGGACCATCAGGCCGTCCTCGAAGACTTCCGTTGATACGCCGAGGTGGCCCAGTTCCGTGGCCAGGGCATGGAGCCGGTCGCTCTCCTTGATTCTCAGATTGGCCACGTTTCGGATGCGCGTGGGTCCATCTGCAAAGGCCGCCAGTACGGCCAGCGTGGGAGCAACGTCCGGCATCGCACCCAGATCAACATCAATACCTCGCAGGCGGCAGTCAGGCGGGCCATGAACCGTGGTGCAGTGGGCGTCCGCTTCCACGCGGCAACCCATCTGACGGAGAACGTCCACGAAGCCCCAGTCTCCCTGCACACTATTCGTCCCGAGGCCTTCGACCGTGACGCGGCCGCCGGTCAGGGCGGCGGCAGCAAAGAAATATGAAGCGGCTGAGGCGTCGGGCTCCACGGCATACGGCGCGGCGGTGTAGACCTGCGGTGCGGGTACGATGAAACGCTCCATACGGTCTTCAACGGCAGTGACGCCGAAGGCATCCATCACCGCGAGCGTCATCTTTACATAGGGTGCACTTGGCAGTCCGCTCGATACGTCGATCATCACGTCATCCGACGCGAGCGGCGCGGCCATGAGCAGCGCAGAGATAAACTGGCTGGAAACAGGACGATCAAAGACGATCTTCCCGCCACGCAGCCCGCGTGCATGGATCGACAACGGACAGTAACCCTCGGCCTCGGCATAACCGATCTGCGCGCCGAGATCGCGAAGGGCATCGACGAGCTGGGCGATGGGGCGCTGCCGCATTCGCGCATCGCCATCGAGCTGGTACTCGCCGCGCGAGGCCGCGCAGGCCGCCGCGAGAAAACGGATGACGGTGCCGGCGTTTCCACCATACAGCCCGGCCTCGCTCTCGGGGAAGAATCCGCCGCAGCCGTCGATCCTTGCCGTCCGGGCGTTCTCGTCGACAGCAAGCGGCACGCCGAGTGTTTGCAGGCAGCGGATCATGTGTCGCGTGTCATCCGCCAGCAGGATTCCCGCAAGCTGCGATCGACCGCGGGCCAGGGCCGCCGCCAGGAGTGCCCGGTTGGTCAGACTCTTGCTGCCGGGCAGCCGTACCATGCGGTCTACGGGAGCCGCCACCGGCCGCAGGGTAATCTGAGAGATTTCAGTCATGGCGTCATGCTACCGGACCTGCACGGCGCGGCCAGTGCGTTCGAGGCGTCCTCAGCCGTGCCGCAAGTGAGTTTCGGCCGCCGATAACGATGCCACGGCTTGATTCGCGCCGCTGCGAGTGTAGCATTATGAATGGGGCTGATGTACCCGTTTGATCGCCGCCTGCACGGGTCCGTTGCATCCACCGCCGACCATGAACCCACCTTCCGACCAACCGAATCACGCTGAAGGCCGCCAGCTTCGCGACGAGCGATTGCTTCGCCGACTGGGCGTATTCGTGCTGGCGCTGTGTGTGACCGGCGGCGCTGCCCGGCTGGTCTGGGCGCTCAGCCATCCGGACGAGCCGAACGTCGCGGCATTCGGGCTGTTCGGGGTGTATGTGGCGCTTGGTCTGGCGATGGCCGGGCTGCTCTTCGGGCTGTCCGCGATGCTGCGATACCTGGACAGCTTGCAGTCCTCGCTGATCCGCGTGGAGAAGTACCAATACGAACTGGGCGCCGCTGCCCCGTCGCACGTTGCCGTGTCGCCAGAGGACACATCGCACGGTGATGGGACACTCCCGCTGTTTGAGGATGCGCCGCCACCGACTACCGTCCAGAGTGCCGTAGTACAGGCACCGGAATCCAGTGGCATGGCCCCGGCGCAGTTGCAGGAGCTGGTGCAGCTTCTCAAGGACATCCGCGATAATTCGCTGCTCTCCGAAGAGCAACGGCAGCACAAGCGACTGCGTGCGGAGGAGATCGAGTTCTCTCAGACGCGAGAAACCGCGCTGGCGCTGAGCCGTCAGGGCAACTTTCCCCGCGCCCGACAGCTCGTGGAAGGTCTCAAGCTGCGCTACCCCGAGTCGCAGCGCATCGGGCTGCTGATGGAGCAACTGGAATCGGATCGGGAGCGCTACGAGTCGGACGACATCCTTCGCTGCACGAAGCAGGTCGAGGACCTGATCAGCATCTCGGCCTGGCCCCGCGCCCGGCAACTCGTGCAGCAGCTCCTCGAACGGCACCCCGACTCGGCCGAGGCGCGACAGCTCCTGCTGCGGCTGGAGCGCGAGCATCGCCTCTTCCAGGATGAGCAGCGGCGGCGCATGCATGCAGAAGTGCAGCGGTTTGTCTCCCGCAAGCGCTGGGAAGAAGCGCTGGCGGCGGCGCGGACCTTCGTCGAACGGTTTCCCGGCAGCCCGGAGGCAGAGGCGTTTCTCATGCAGATCCCGATGCTCGAGTCGAACGCACAGATCGAGCATCGCCAGCAGCTTGAAGCCCAGATCATGGATTACGCCAAGCACGGTCGATATATAGAGGCCGTCGACCTGGCCCGGCAGCTCATTCAGCGCTACCCGGGCTCGCCGCAGGCCGAGGCGCTCAAGTCGCAGCTTCCCCGGCTGGAAGAACTGGCGACCAATCCGGATGCGCCGCCGGCCCGTGTACGGATTGATTAGACCGCGTCGGCACATCGGCCGACGAACATGAACTTCACCCTCACACCTCCTCACGCGATCACGGGCGCATCACCGAGCTTTCCATCACCGGTCACCGGTTCCTGGCTGCGTCGAATTGCATGCATCAGCACGAGCCGCGCCGACGCCGGCATCTATGAACCGCTGCTCACGGCGCTGTCAGCGGCTGAACCACTGGACATCACGCTGCTGGCCGGTGGAACACACCTGAGCGATCAGCATGGCCATACCTTGGATGATCTGCCGGCGATCCCGCGCGTGCGAATTCGCCCCGTGGTGCATCAGGCGACCAAGGATGATCCGTGCAGCGTGGCCGAAACGGCCGGGCGGGCGGTCATCGAATTCGCGCGTGCGCTGGAGGAAGCCGCGCCCGACCTTGTCTTTGTGCTCGGTGATCGCACGGAGATGCTCGCGGCTTCGCTGGCCGCGCTGATTCGCGGTGTGCCGATCGCGCATCTGCACGGCGGTGACACGACCGAAGGAGCATACGACGACGCCTGCCGCCACGCGATTACGAAGTTGTCGCATCTGCATTTTCCCGCGCTGCCCGAACATGCCCGGCGAATCGCTTCGATGGGTGAAACGCCCTGGCGAATACACTGCGTCGGCGCACCGGCACTCGATGCGCTCAGACGTTTCCGACCGCTGTCACGCGGCGAGCTGGGTCGCCGGCTGGGGCTCGATCTCTCACGACCGATGGCCGTAGTGATTTTTCATCCTGAGACGATCACGACCCTGACGCCCGAAAGGCAGATCGAGGAATTGCTGGCTGCGCTGGAAGGTTCACCGCTCAAGCTGCTGATCATCGGCCCCAATGCGGATGTCGGCCGCGATGCGATCGCCGATGCCTGGTGCGGGTTCGTCCGTCGCCGGCTGGATGCGGTCGTGGCGGCATCGCTCGCCCGGGAGATGTTCTGGAGCTGCCTGGCGCACGCCGCAGTGCTGATCGGAAACTCCAGCGCCGGCCTGATCGAAGCGGCATCGTTCCGTCTGCCGGTGGTCAACATCGGCAATCGGCAGCAGGGACGGCTTCGCCCGGCCAACGTGATCGACGCCCCGCTCGATCGTAGCGCCGTTGGTGGAGCCATCCGTACGGCACTGGATCCATCCTTCCGGGTGACGCTTGCAGGGATGACCAATCCCTACGGCGACGGCCATGCGGCCGAGCGCATCGTTCACGTGTTAGCCAGACTGCCGGATCGTCAGCGTCTGCTTCGGAAGCCCTGATATCCGTTCAGAACTGGTACGATCCGGATTACTTCCAGGAACCCGGCGGCTCGCCCTGCTGCCAGGCACGCGAGCGAAGCGGCGGCTTCGTGGCGAATTCGGCAACGTTCAGCGCGCATTGCGGCACGACGGCAATGCAGAACGGGCTGGCCATGACCACCGGCACTCCGGGCGGCGGCGCGGTAACGACGGTCTCCACGCGCAACATTCCCCGATCCCGCCAGACGCGCGTAATGTCCACTGCGTACTGATCCGACGTGACCTGCCCGAGCGTGACGATGAGCAGCATCTCGCTGCGAAAATCGACGGGTACATCGGCCAGCGGGATCTGGGCCAGCGTGGCGGCATCGCGAACGACAATCTGCATCGCACGGGTTTCCAGACAGTGCGCACCGTGGATGCGATGGAGAATGGGCAGTTCTTCACCGTCGGCCGGGAGCACTCCGGTCGAGAAGCGGGTCTGGTGGCAGCCGAAAAGTATCGTCGCGATCAGGCCGATGCCGGCCAGCATCCACATCACCCATGCGTTGATTTGTGCCGGTCGTTGGATCATGCGCCAGACATTACAAGCGACATCGCATGGCACGGCAACGCCCGCGTTGACCCTGATGGCAGTGGACGAGTAAAATGGCGTTTTTAACTACGGCGAAGCATGAGCACCGACCAGACCCTGTATCTTGAAACGATGGGCTGCCAGATGAACGCCCTCGACAGCGAACTCGTCCTGGGCGAGCTGCTTTCGCGCGGCTATCGACTGACGGAGGAGATGGAGCGCGCCGGGCTGGTGATCATCAACACGTGCAGCGTGCGGCAGCATGCGGAAGACAAGGTCTATTCGCGGCTGGGTTATCTCAAGCGTGCCCGGCAGCGGCGGGCCGATCAGGTCATTGCGGTCATCGGTTGCATGGCGGAGCGCGACGGCGACGGCCTCCTGGCAAAAATGCCGAACGTGGACATCCTCTGCGGCCCGAGCGAATTGCATCGACTGCCCGGTCTGGTGGATGAAGTCCGCGCGGCTCGCGCGACAGACCCATCGAGTAAGAACGGGTCCTCAACGAACGGCAGATCGCGACATAAAAACGGCGCCGCGCCGAAGGCCATCGCGCTGAGCGGCCGCCTGCGGGAACATTCGACGCCGGTTCGACAACTCGGTCCACACGACGACCTGGAGGCCCTGGACAGCGGGCGGGTCTTCGCAACGACGTCGCACGCACATACGCCCAAAGTCTTCGGCCGCCATCAGGCCTACGTGCGGATCACGCGCGGGTGTAACAAGTATTGCAGCTTCTGCGTCGTGCCCTTTACGCGCGGTCCGGAAGTGCATCGCCCGCCGGACCACATTGTGGACGAAGTTCGGCGACTGGCGGATGCCGGTGTCATCGAGGTGACGCTCCTCGGCCAGACGGTCAATCACTATCATTACCGGCCCGAAGGCGGCGGTCGTTCCACCAGCTTCGCCGAGCTGCTGCGCCGCGTACACGACGAAGTGCCGCAGTTGCCGCGGCTGCGCTTCGTGACCAGCTACCCGCGCGACTTCACCGATGAGACCCTCGCGGTAATGGCCGAGAGCCCGCGCATCTGCCGCTATCTGCACATCCCCGCACAAAGCGGGAGCAACGAAGTTCTCAAGCGCATGAACCGCGGTTACACCGTGGAAGAATACAGAGCCCTGCTCGACCGAGCCCGTGCGCGGATGCCCGATCTGTGCATCGCCGGCGACATGATCGTCGGCTTCTGTGGCGAAACGGAGGACGACTTCCGGCAGAGCGTGGAACTGCTGCGCGACGCCCGATACAAGAACTGCTTCATCTTCAAGTATTCCCCGCGCCCGGGGACGAAGGCCGACGAACGGCTGGTCGACGACGTGCCCGACGAGGTCAAGCGCCGGCGCAACAACGACCTGCTCGCCGTCCAGGCGGAGATCAACGTCGCGAACCATCGGGCGATGCTTGAGCAATGCGTCGAAGTGCTCGTCGAGGGCCACAGCAAGAAGGCACTCAGGATGCAGGAGTCGGAACAGTCGCGCGGGGAAGAGGTCGACACGGCCGCGCGGACCAGCGGTCAACTGGTCGGCCGCACCTCCGGTGACCAGATCGTCGTCTTCGACGGTTCGGAGGAGCTGATCGGCCGGCTGGTCAGCGTTCGCATCGTCGCGGCAACGCCCTACACGCTCCACGGGCAGTTGGAATGCGAACCGACCGGCAGTGACACGCGCTTGAAAAGGCGGAACATGGCCCTGAGCGTACTAAAATGAACTAAACCACTGAAACTCGCGGATTGCCGACCGCGGGCATGCGAGTGACGAGGCAATCACCGAGAGAACCCATGGCCGCAACGCTCACGATCCAGCAGCTCCTCGGCGCCATGAAGGCGCACGGCGCGTCGGACCTGCATCTCAAGTCCGGACTGCCGCCGACCTATCGCGTCGGCGGGCACCTGCGCACGGTGAACATGCCCTCCCTTTCCGGCGAAGACATCGCCCGGATCATGGAGCCGATCATCCCGCCCGCGCGACGCGATTTCTACGAGCAGTATGGCGATCTGGACTTTGCCACCGAGCTGACCGATGGCGATCGCTTCCGGGTCAACATCTTTCGCGCCGGAGCGAGGATGAATGCTGCCATCCGCCGGGTCAATTCAACCATTCCCAGCTTTGAAGCGCTGCACCTGCCGCCGATCTATCGCAAGCTGATCGACAACACCAACGAAGGCATCATCATCGTCTGCGGCATCACCGGCTCGGGCAAAAGCACGACCCTGGCTTCGATGATCGAGCACATCAACGAAACGCGGCATGAGAACATCGTCACCATTGAAGACCCGGTGGAATACCTCTTCCGCCCGAAGAAGTGCATCATCAGCCAGCGGGAGATCGGCATCGACATCCCTGATTATGCCGAGGGACTCAAGTACGTCGTCCGGCAGGATCCGGACACGCTGTTCATCGGAGAGATGCGCGACAAGTTCACCATGACGGCGGCGCTTCAGGCCGCGGAGACCGGCCACCTGGTCTTCGGCAGTCTGCACAGCGCCGACACGATGCAGGCCTTCGCCCGCATCCTGGAGTTCTTCCCCCGAACCGAACACGAATTCGTCCGCGGCTCGCTGGCCAACAGTCTCCGTGCGATTTGCGCCCAGCGGCTCCTGCCCGGAGCGCACGAGGACAAGCCGCTCGTACCGGCCACGGAAGTGCTGATCAACAATCCGACCTGCAAGGACCTGATCCGCAAGGAGCAGGACGAAGACATTCCGTCGCTGATCGCTTCCAGCGAGAAGGATGGCATGCACAGCTTCACATCGTCGCTGGCCCATCTTGTCGAACAGGACATGGTCTTCATGGACGTGGCCATGCAGCATGCCCCGAATGCCGAGGCCCTGTCGAGCCGGCTCCGCGGCATTAACACGCAGGCGGGCACGATGGTGCAGCGATCGAGGTAATGCGATTTGCCAATGACAGCAGGTAAAGCAGCATGTCGTACCGCCTCCGTCGCGTTCCGAATCGCCGGGGCATCGCAGGATTCGCTGACCCTCGCGCTGGATGCCCTGCTTCGCGCGTTCGGCGCGGAGGTTGACTTGAAAACCCTCGCCGGCCTGTTGTCCACCGGGCACGCAAACGTGGTAGACGCCGCGCGGCGCTTCGGCATCGAGCTACGAGATCTTCACCCGCCGGAAGCAGCGCCCCTGCCCACGCCGCCGGAATTCGAACAGCACTTCCGAGACAGCTATTTGCCCTTTATCCGCGCGGCCCTGACCCGCGACGAACCGGTCCTCGCATGGATGGGCTGGCCCCCGCCGGATGAATGCGAATGGGGTGTCATCACAGGGATCGACCCCGCGACGAATCGCTGCATCGGCCGCACACGATCAAGCCCGCAGGCGGACGTGGCCATGATCGGCCCGGCCGTACAGGTCTATACGGTCGTTGAATAGCTCAACGCTGGTGTGCGTCGATGTCGCAATCGGCGGCTACTTCGCGGCGATGCAGTAGAGCGCCTTGCGACCGCGGAGATACAGCTCATCACCGGCGATGGCCGGCGATGCATCAAAACCGTCCTCCAGTTCGTTGGTCGCCAGCACTTCAAATTTCTCCGCGTGACGCAGCACGATGGTCTTGCCGTTGCGCCCTGCAATGTACACGCGACCTCCCGCCCCGACCGGCGAGGCATAGACGCCTTCAAGCCCCGGCAGGCGCTGCTTGTCGTAGCGCGGCTTACCGGTCTTCGCATCAAAGCAGGAGAGAATTGCCTTGTTGTGATCAAGGAAGTAAAGCGAATCGTCGTAGAGCAATGCCGACGGCACATAAGGCGTGTCACGATCATGCTTCCAGACGACGGCGGGCGTGCCGGTGATGTCTCCACGGGCCTTCTCGTAGCGTATGGCCAGAAGCGCATTGCCACGGAAGCCGGACAGGCAGTAAAGCAGACCATTACCCGCGATGGGCGTGGGGATGGCGTTGGCCGTCATGCCGCCGCATCGCCAGACCTCCTTGCCGGTCGCCAGGTCATACGAGCGGATGTAATTGGTCGCACTGACAATGACCTGCGGTTTGCCGTCAACTTCAAGAATCAACGGTGTGGACCAGCTCGTCGGCTCATCGCGCTCGACGCGCCATCGCTCCTTGCCGGTCGCGGCATCGAGCGCGACGATGAAGGAATCGCCCTCGTGATCCCAGTTCACGACCAACGTGTCTCCGTGCAGCGCCGGTGAACTGCCTTCGCCGAACTCGTTGCGCGTGCGCATGTCGCCAAGATCGACCTCCCACTTGATGTTGCCCTTGAGATCGAGACAGTAAAGGCCGCGCGATCCGAAGTGGGCGTAGAGATGCTTGCCGTCGGTCACCGGAGACGGCGAAGCGTGCGTGCTGTCGGTGTGGCCTGCCTCGTGCGGCTTTTCCTCGCGGACGGTCGTCGTCCACCTGGTCTTGCCGGTCTTGCGATCCACGGCCAGCACCTGGAACTGATAGACCTTCGACGGTGGCGCGGGGCGACGGGCGAAACCAGGCCGGCGGCGGCGCTCGCGCGGCTGCTCAGGGTCCTGAAGATGCAGATCCATGGCGGCATCGGGCTCTGATTTCTTCTCCGCGGCCGTCAGGACATAGAGCGTGTCGCCCCAGATGACCGGCGTGGCGTGCCCCAGGCCGGGCAATTCCACCTTCCAGCGAACGTTCTTCTTTTCGCTCCACTCGGTCGGTGGATTGGCTTTCGGCGCGACGCCGTTGCAGAGCGGTCCGCGCCACTGCGGCCAGTAGGTCTCGATGTCCTTCGAGGGCTTCTGCGCGTACGCCGAGTCGGTCAAGGCCAGCGTCAGGATTGCCAGATACGCAGGAAACAGACGGAAAGTTGCCATGTCGCTATTCCTTCAATCAAAGCCCTCGTTGTGCGCAGACAAACGTACTGAACGGAACGATCCACGGTAACGATTATTTCACTTGCACCCTTCCGGTGGTCGCGGCAGGAACGCCTTCCGATGATTCATATCCACGCGCCAACGCTTCGTCCGCGTCACTGTTCCGGCAGCTTCCGCCGCATCCGCGACCGCGCCTCACAGGAGGGCGCACCGTCATTGCCCAGCCAGCGGTCCCATGCGCCGTGGTCTCCGACGTCGATGCCCTCGGCCCTGGCACGACGATGGAGGTAATTCTGCAGCTCGATGAGGAAGTCCGTGTCCATCAGTTCCGGATGCTCGTTCAGATGCTGATGCAAAATGCGATAGACCTGCTTCAGCTCGTCGCCATCCAGCGCCGCGATTACGGCATCCGCACGTTCTTCAAAGCTCATGGATCCGGTCCTTTCGCAGATGCCGGGATTCTACCGCATAGGATTCAGCTCTGCACGCCGTAAAAGGTCTCCACCGGAGCGGAAACCCGCGCACGGACGACAGCGGCGAGCCGATCGAGCTCTGCGTCGGTCAGTGGTTTGGCGTACGTTTCCGTCGTCCGGCGTGCGATCGTGTAGAGTTGAATCAGCTTCAAACGCCCGCCGCCGATCAACAGCTCATTAAGCCGATCGCAGTAGGCGCTCACTTCTGCTTCCGGCGGCAATTGTCCATGTACCCGCATCCAGAGCGACTGGATCACGATGGGGCGAACGCGCGCGGCATCGAGAATATTCTCCAGGACGTGCGCGAGCGGATAATTCGGACGGTTCACCAGTTGATAGTAATCCTGCGTACCGGCGTCGAGCTTCGCCCAGATTTCTCCATTGTTTTCGTCGAAAAGCCGCAGGGCCGAACGCACCGAGGGCTTCGTCAGGTAGCAGGCATCCGTAATGAGCACCAGCTTGGCATCATTCAGGCCGCGCGTGCGGCGCGCGTCGACGGCCAGGCGCACAGCTTCCTCGAATTGCGGACAGGTCGTCGGCTCACCGTCGCCACTGAAGGCAAGATCGCGAACCTTTCTACGACCGGCCGGCACGCTGTCGAACGGCGGAACCTCGAAGAGCCGGCCGCAGATGGCTTCGTCCAGCAGGCAGGACAGCTCACTGTGAAGCTCGTCGAGTTCTACCTTGCGTGTCGGGCCGGGCGTGCTGCGATCAACCTGGCAGTAAATGCAGTCGAAATTGCACGCCTTGTCGGGATTCAGGTTGATCCCCACGGAAAGTCCGCCGCTGCGCCGGGAGACCACCGGGTACACATACTTGAAGTCCTGCCAGCGCCGGCCGTGGGCCTGGTAGGCCATTTGAAGGGAAGTGGGGGATTTCTTCGCATCGGCCATGAGGAAAACTACGCTTGACTCCTGCGCCGGGTCGCTGCAGACTGCATGAATCATAGCAGAACACGAGCCGAAACGGTGAAAGCCTGCGGCACGGTCCTTGCCTATGATTCTGCTCGGCAACATGACCAAGGGTAGCTGGAGCCGTCGCTCCAGCCGCCGGATACAAGCCGACCGGAGAGAGAAGTTGAGAGGTTGCGTCAATTCGAGTCAGGTGCAGGTCAGCCGAAAACAGTCGTATTGGCGGCTGTTCTGGGCGGCTGTCCTGCTGTTGCACGCGCCGATCACGATCAATGTCTTCTCCACCCTCTGGCAGAACGGCGAGTCGGTCCGCTGGTCCTCCCTGCTTCTGCTCACCCTGAGCAACCTGTTCTTCATCGCCGAAATCGCTTATGCCTATTCGCTGCGGCTGCTTTCCGACCGGCGCAAGGTCGTCACCTTCCTCGTGGTCATCGCCCTGCTGCACGTCGGTCTCATTGAACGCGGCATGCCGGACTACCTCCACGATGCAGGCATCAACTACTGGCTGCTCGTCACCACGGCGGGCCTCGCCTCCTGGCCGGGCCTTCGGCGGATTCTTGACGCCTGTCGCGGCCGCATCCGCGCTGCCGCCCTGCTGGACATCCTTCGCGACTTGCCGCGCCGATGGTACGCATGGCAGGCCCTGCCACGCTGTCGTCCATCGGACCTTCTCATCAACCTGCTCTGCATTCCTCCTCGAGCGCCACCCGCTCACTCGCACTGACACATTCGTAAGCGCCTGATCGGTGAACGGAGCGCAATCCGCGCGTCCGCATCGACCGAGGATTGAATCCGCGGTGCATCCGTGCAACCGTGTTCGCCTCCGCAGGCGCATGATGTTCATTCAGTCGCGAGCGGCGAACCATCGTGGAAGCGCCGACGTTCAATGAGACCGTACCATGAAAATAATCTGCGCGACTTCGGTCGCGATCCTGACCCTGGCGACGGTCGCCGGGGCTGAGAACTTCTACCTCCTGACCGGCGTCGATCATCAAAAATACCCCGGTGCGCGGCGCATGGTCGATGCTGTACCGGGCCCGGGCATCGCCAACGCCTTCGACGACGGCGACCGGCTGGCCGGCACGAACGACACCGGCGGCACGGTTGCATTCGTCGGCATCGGCGTACCGGTGTATCCACCAAACCACGTCGGGGCGTTCAGCTTTCTGTTTCGCCGCGGCAGCGTTCCGGCGTTCGGCCTCTACGTGCCGCTGATGGGCATCGATTATCTCGGCGGCCCGCTGCTGGACCTCGACGGCGACATCGACAACACGGCGCGAAGTCTCGTGCCGGTCACGGGGCAATCCCACGTCGAGATCCCCGATTCTTCGAGTTTCATCGAGTTGGGCATCGACACGGCCGGCGGCGTCATCACGCTGCTCAACTTTGACGCCACAGGCACGAGCGAAGGCGCGCCGGGTTTTGATGGCCGGATCGCGGTCACTGTCGTGACCCTGGCCGGCACCGAACCGGACGGCACGCTCGGCGACGCGATCAATCCGTCGATCGACACGCGTGTCGGTACGCTGACACCTTTCACTGGTAACGGCAATCTGACCGGCGTCTGGCGAGTCGAGAACCTGGGCTTCGAGTTGTGGTACGACTCGATCTCACCGGAGACCGGCACGCCGAACGACCTGGGCACGATGCAGCATCTGGGTACCTTCCGTGGATGGTACGTCGTGCGAAACTGCGAAACGGGCGAGTTTCCGCTCCTGTCCGGTCAGGGCCTCGGCACTACGCTGTGGCCCCAGGTCGACACCTCGCAGGTCGGGAACACGTTCAATGCCGCCGTAACGGTCTTCGGGCCGACGGCGACCATTTTCAAAGGCGCGTCGCAGGACGGTTTCTTCACCGGCGATGACTTTACCGTGGCCGGGAACGGCGGCGTGGCGCTGACCGATGCCGGAGGCGACATCGGCGCGTATTTCGACAGCGTCGTCGTTCCACATCTTGATCCGCAGGCCCGGGCCTTCGTGTATCTCGAAGCGGCGGGCTTCGGCATCAACAACAGCGGCGACCCCGTCTTTACCGACACGATCGGCTACGACGTGGTCGTCATTGCGCAGTCTCTTGCGGCAGCCGTCATCGTCGGCGACGTTAACGGCGACGGCGTGATTAATCCGGCCGACGCCGATGCGCTGGTGGAGGCGCTGCTCGATCCGGGCGCGCTGTCCGCCTGCGAGTTTGTACGAGCAGATGTCAATCAGGACGAATCCGTCGATGCGCTGGATATCCAGGCATTGGTAACTGTGCTTCTCCAATAACCGCCCCGACGCGGGGCCTGCTTGAAAGAAAGGGAAGAAAGCGAAATGTTGAACAAACTTACGACCATCACACTGACCGGACTGCTGGCACTGGCCTTCGGAGCGAGTGCATCGGCGGAGAATTACTACTTGCTGACCGGCGTCAACGCGGGCATGACCCCCGGCGTCAGTCGTCCGGTGTTTCCTTCCGGACCGCCCGTCGTGGTGCCCGGCAGCTTTTTTGACGGCGACCGACTGGCAGGCACGGCCGGCACTGCGCCCGCGCCGTACCTCGGGACTGGCACGCCCCTGCTCAGTCCGAATCAGTACGGCTCGCTGAGCTTCTTGTTCCGACGGGGCAGCATTCCGCTCGGCGCGGTCGGCAATCAGCCCCTGTTGAGCATTGATTACCTCGGCGGACCGCTGCTCGATCTCGATGGCGATCTGAACAACAACGCCCGTAGTCTCGTGCCGGTGGCCAACCAGACGCCCGTGGAGATTCCCGGATCAAGCAGTTTCCTCACGCTGAACGTGGACACAGCGGGCGGCACGATCGGGCTGTCGAACTTCGACGCGACGGCCACGAATCAGGGTTTCGCTGGATTTGGTCCCGACATCACGCTTACCGTGAACACGCTCGCCGGCACGCAACCCGACGGAACCCTCGGCAACCCCATCAACCCGTCGATCGACACGCGACAGGGCGCGCTGAGTCTGCACGCACCGGGCATCTGGCGGGTGAACAATCTCGGCTACGAGCTCTGGCATGATTCGATCGACCCGACCAGCACGACGGCATCCACGCTGGGAACTTTCCAGTATCTCGGCAAACTCCGCGGCTGGGTGATCGAGCGCGATGGAAATGGAAACTTCCCGACGCTCGCCGGGCAGGGCCTGGGCACCACGCTCTGGCCGCAGGTGGATACGTCGCAGGTCGGCAACTCCTTCGCGCAATCGAGCGGGATGCCGCCTTTCGTCTCCATCACGAGCGGACCGGCGGCGGATCAGTTCACCGCCCCGAACAACGGCGGCCTGCCGCTGACGGACTTCGGCGGCGACCTCGGCGCCTACCTCGACCAGGTGGTCCTGCCACTGGTCAATCCGCTTTCACAGCGCGTCGTCTATTTCGAATCCGCCGGCTTCGGGATGAACAACAGCTTCGACCCTGTCTTCGGTGACACGATCGGCTACGACGTGGTGCTCATCGCACAGTCCGCGCCGATCCCCGAACCGGCGACGCTGGGACTCCTCGCACTGGGCATGGGGGTGGTGTGTCAACTCCGCCGTCGCGGAGCGCGGTAAGCAGAGTCGAGGGGAGCGCAGGGCCCGGCCTTGCGCTCCCCGGCCACGAGCAAAAAAATGAACAAACGAACCGGATTCACCCTCATCGAGATGCTGGTCGTCGTTGCGATCATTTCCCTCCTCGTCGGAATCATCGCACCGGCCCTCTCCGCCGTGCGCCGACATGCGAGCAAGATGACCTGCCAGACACGGATGCACGAGATCGCCCGGGCCATCTGGGCCTACAGCGTCGCCAATGACAGCCGCGTGCCGTACGTCCTTTCACCGATGGTCAACAACAAGTTCGACGCGACCAGCGTGCCCGACGAAGAAATCAACCCGTACGACCGCGAGCGATGGCCGCTCTCGCTGCAAAACGTCCTCATGCCCATCTACCTCGGACAAGACGAAAAAATCTTCACCTGTCCGTCGGCCAATCGGGGCTGGCCGCGGTCGGGCAACAGCTTCCGCATGACCTATCGCGATGCCGGCGCCAACCAACCCAACGGCATGGTCAGCCAGGAGAGCAGCTACTATCGCGAGACCTTCGGCTTCATGGACGGCCGCCCGATGAACGAGCTGCGCATCCACTTCACCGGTAACGTGATGCTCGATCTTCAGAAGCGCGCCTGGATGCGCGGCGGCTACGTGCGCGACATGATTCGCCGCGACAACAACCGAGCCCTCGGACCGCATGATGGCGGCATCAACATCCTGAACCGTGAATTCGGCGTGGAGTTCCGGGATCAGAAGACCGTCCAGCAGGACCTGACGCCCAACCAGGAGGGCTCGCGATTCTGACGCCTTCACCCGACTGACGACCTGCGACGATTTCCGGCCGTCTCGAAGCCCCGGCCGCACAGCTGCCTGCTATGATGCTTCCGTGCGTTCATCGCACGGGAGCAAACACATGCCTGTAACACCCAGAATCCTCGCCTTCGCCGGTAGTGCCCGGAAGGAATCGTACAACAAGAAGCTCGTACGCATCGCCGCCGACGGCGCACGGGCAGGCGGTGCGGAGGTCACGCTGCTGGACCTGCGCGATCTGCCGTTGCCCATCTTTGATGAAGACCTTGAAAAGACCGACGGCCTTCCGGATAACGCGAGAAAGCTCAAGCAATTGCTCCTCGCGCATGACGGACTGCTGATTTCCTCGCCGGAATACAACAGCTCCATCACCGCCCTGCTCAAGAACGCCATCGACTGGGCCTCGCGGCCGGCGGCCGGCGAAAAACCGCTGCAGTGCTTCGATGGCAAAGTGGCAGCGCTGATCAGCGCTTCGCCCGGTGCGCTGGGTGGGCTTCGCGGGCTGGTCACGCTCCGGATGATCCTGGGAAACATCCGGGTACTCGTGCTGCCGGATCAACTTGCCGTCTCTAAAGCGCACGAGGCCTTCAATCCCGACGGCTCGCTGGAAGACGCCGCGCAGCAGGATGCGGTCCGAAAGATCGGCGCGAAGCTCGCGGAGACCATCCGCAAGCTCAAGTCCTAGGATTCGCTTCCGGCACGGCGCCGGCCGATTCGCCGTTTTCGTCGATTGGCTCCAGCAGCAGCACCTCGCGCGGTCGGCCGAAGCACGCCGGCCCCCGGCGCAGCCGCCAGCGCGGCGAACCATCACTCGGCCACGGCATGCCCTCCTCTGGTACGTCGTTCGTTTCCAGTTGAATTGCTGCCAGCGCATAGAGCGCCCGCGAAACCGATTCGTCCGGCTCGCCTTCGACGCTCACCTGAACGTCCAGCAGTCCCAGTGTGTCCAGCCCCATGCTGTCGCAGACAAAGTGCCCGGTCAGATCGCCGTCGAGCGGAAGCGTGCGGAAGCTGACAGCGGTCGCTGCTGCGAGAAGGATCGGCCGCTCGTCACCGGCATCGCGCGGCTGCGTGTCGGGCGAGAGCAGTCGCGCCGCGCCGGGCCACCAGTTCGCGCAGGCCGGCGCAAATTCCGCGAGTGCCCGATGCGCCAGGCCATGAAGTCGAAGAATGGCCGGTCGCGAGTTTTCTCCCTGCATGGCATAACGCTCGACGCGCGTCGTAAACCGCACGCGCGCCGCATGCGTCCGCACGGTCGATGCTGCCTCCGGCCAGTCCCAGCTCTGCGAGATGGCCTCTGCGATTTCCTTCGCGGGTGCGGCACCGCTGAAGTATTCGACCTCCAGAAGGAGGCGACCGATGGCGAACCGCGCCGCGCCGCTGGTGATCGGTCCATCCAACCGGGCCGAGCGCTCTCCGGCGCGACGAAGCGAGGCGAGAAATACATCCGGCACGAATTGCCAGGACTTCGACAACAGCACCCAACTGACCAGCGGCGGCGGAGCGACCGCAAACGGAGAATACTCTGAAACCATGGAATCGACTGAGGATTCTCCGCGTGACAGTTCATCCGCATCCGCGCGCTTTTCAGCATTCTCGTCCGTTACCGCCTCGCCAATGGAGCGCTCGCTTGTGTGTCTCGGCGTCGCTTGCGCGGCTACATAGGATTCGTCGCCGCGTCGACGAAGCAGTGATCCTGTGATCGTCGCCAGAAGAGCAAGGATCAGCACGACCCAGCCGCCGCCCTGCTCGTGGCCGAGAACCCACGCCACGACGAACAGGCCCACCGAGGCAATCTGCCAATACAGCCCGCGGCGCGCCGATGAAGCGCGTCCCAGCCCGTAGAGGGCCGACGCCATGCCGCAGAGCCCCAGAATGACAAACAGCCAGATCACGCGAGAGGCCCGCCAGGTTGGTCTGCCGGAACTTCACTCATTTCCGGCATGAAAAATCTCATCGGGAATGGGAATGAGCTTGCCCTCGCGATCAATGCAGGCGAGCGTCGTCTTCGCCTCGCAGAGCAGTCGGCCGTCGCGTCGCAGGACGTAGGAATGATCGATGCGTGCCCGGGTCATGCGTTCGATCTTCGTCGTCAGCACCAGCTCGTCGTCATAGTAGGCCGGCGCGCGAAACTGCACCTCAACCTTCGCCACGGCAAAGAGCACGCCGCGTGCCTCGAGATCGCGATATCGAAAACCCGCCAGCCGGAGCAGCTCGGTACGGCCCATCTCAAAATACTCAAAGTATTTCGCATGATGCAGGTAGCCCATGGGGTCGCTCTCCGCATAGCGCACGCGAAGCGAGATGTCGCAACAGATCGGTGGTTTCGTCGACATGCCCCTATTTTCCGGTGCGCGGGCTTCGTTGCAAGCGATGTTCCGCAGGCCTCGCGGACAGTGCCGCGGAAACATGGCCGCCGCACCGCAGCAGCAGCGACTCGGCCTCCTTGCGGCTCAGACCCTTGCGCTGCATGACGATCGCCGTCTTCGCACGACCTCGCGCCTCTCGCAGAAGTCGCCGGGCACGGTCGATCGACACGCCTGTCGCCTCGACGATGACCCGGGTGGCCCGCTCCGTCAGCTTTCGACACGCGTAGCTGTTCAGATCGACCATGAGATTGCCATAGGTCTTGCCGAGTCGGACCATGCTGAGCGTGGTGATCATGTTCAGCACAAGCTTCGTCGCCGTGCCGGCCTTCAAGCGCGTGGAGCCGGAGAGCACTTCCGGCCCGGTCAAGACGCGGATGTCCGCATCGCACGCCATCCGCACCTGCGACTTTGGCACACAGGCGAAGAAGATCGTCCGCGCCCCGCGCCGTCGGGCCGCGGCAATCGCCGCATGCACATAAGGCGTCGTACCGCCCGTGGCAATGCCCATGACCACGTCGCGCCGGCCGACGCGCATCGCCGCCAGCGCGCGAACGGCGGCGCGCGCCTCGTCTTCCGCTCCTTCCACGCTCCGCCAAAGGGCCTTGCGGCCGCCGGCAATGATCCCGCGCACCATCTTCGGATCGGATCGAAAGGTCGGCGGACACTCGGACGCGTCCAGCACGCCCAGCCGACCACTTGTGCCCGCACCAATGTAGATCAGTCGTCCGCCGGACTGCCACGCGGCTGACACCAGCCGGATCGCATGCAGGATCGCCGGCTTGGCCTTCGCAACGGCAAGCGGCACGACACGATCTTCCGCGTTCATCACGTCGAAGGCCCGGGCCGGCGGCATGGCGTCCAGATCGCGCGATCGCGGATTTCGCCGCTCAGTCAACAGATGGCCGCGACCGGTGACTTTCTTGGATCGACGCCTCACGACCGCCTCCCCGTATCGCAGACCTGCCCCAGAATCGCACGCCGTCGTGCGCCCGTGACGCGGGGAAGATTCGCCGGCACACGATCCACGCAGGCCGCCGCCAGCATGGCAAAAGAAAGCCCTTCCTTGGCCTGCGCGGCGATGCCGTAATCCTCGGTGGTGGTGATTGTCACTCGGCGACGGCCGCCGTTCACGAGGTCCGTGAGCTGCCGGACGAGCGTGCGATTCTTCGCCCCCCCGCCGCAGAGGATGATTTCATCCATCGGCGGGTAGCCGCGCCGTGTCAGATCGCTGATCCGTGCATAGCCGAGCATCATGCAGATCGCGCTGAAGTGCGTCATCGTGGCGACCCAGTCATCCGGGCGCAGCTTGCCGTGATTCAGTCGACGTATCAGACGCTCGACAGCGACCTCGCCGAATTGCTCCCGCCCGCAACTCTTGGGCGGGGGCACTGCCAGATACGGGTGCGCCAGCAGCATCTTCAACAGCGTCAGACTGATACGCCCTCGGGCTGCGCGACGACCGCCGCGATCCAGAAGTTCGCGGCCCTTCGTGATCCTGCGAACCACGGCGTCGATCATCATGTTGCCGGGGCCGGTGTCGAACGCCATCACGTCCTCCACACGGCCGCGCGCCGGCAGCCATGTGAGATTGGCTATGCCCCCGATGTTCTGCACGATGCGACTGCGCTTGGCGTCGCCGAAAAGGACGTAATCCGTCCACGGAACGAGTGGCGCGCCCTGTCCGCCCACGGCCATGTCGGCCTGACGAAAGCGATGCACGACCGGACACCCCAGCGATTCCGAGATGACGGTTGCATCGCCGATCTGCAGCGTGCCGTGCACAGTACCAGCCGATTTCGTTCCGGCACCATGACCGGGCGGAAGATGACAGATGGTCTGCCCGTGTGAGCCGATGAGATCGACGCGGCGAAGCCCGAGGCGGCGAACCAGATCGCTCGCCGCACGGGCAAAGGCACGACCAACCTCCACGTCGAGCCGGCAGATTTCCTCGGTCCGCGTGGTTGCCGGCGCCATGACAGCAAGAAGTCGGTCACGAAGTTGCGGGGAATACGCGCGGTGAAGGTGATCGAGCACGCTCGCTCGCAACCGAACCCCGCGACCTTTCACCTCGCAAGCCACGGCATCGACACCATCGGCGCTGGTGCCGCTGTTGAGTCCGAGGATGATTCTGACTTTTCGGGCCATCGCCTCCCTGCCTGCCGAACGCCGTCCCAGATCGCCGGTTGCAGCCCGGCGCGAGCGACGCGCCAGCTACCTGCGCCATGCGTCGCGTGTGTCATTGTTGCAGAGGGGCACTCCGCTTCCTGCGAAGCGCGGCCCAAACCGCCGCATCACCTGCACCGATAACGCGTCGGCATTGTTTAGGACCCGGTCAGGATTTGCAAACGACGCGATGACGAAATTCCATGCGACCGACGAACCGAAAGTGAACAAATCGACCTGCAGTGGAAGCCGTGAGGGAGTGCTTTCCGGACAGGCGGTGTTGACGGACCGGACAGCTACCTCAAGCGGCGATGGAACGGCTCCGATCAGTGGTCATCGATCGGCAGCACTGCCGCGAGCCGGATATTAGGACGCTCGGATCAAGGCCGGATGGCACGCTGTGGGGGTCGGCAGCCAGAAAAGTGCATGCCACGGGGGGAAGACGTGAACAAGCCGCAGTCCGCAGCCACCGAGCGCGATCAGCAACATCAACGCGCCCGCCCCCCCCACCGTAACAGGTCGCTCTCCTGCGGTCTCGCCTCGGCAACACAACGCTCATGGAACGACAAGCCCGCCGAGCGCCGCGCCGCCTGCCAGGAACTGACACATCGAATCCTTCGACTCCAGCATCGAGTTCGTCGTGCACACGCGGACAGCGTGATGGCGATGGTGGCAGCGGTCGAAGCGCGCGATCCCTACACCGAGCAGCACTCGATTCACGTCGCAACCTATGCTGAAGAGCTGGCACGACGTGCCGGCTTCTCAACGTCGCAGATTGAGATCATCACGCTTGCCGCCCTGCTCCACGACGTCGGCAAGATCGCCCTGCCCGATTCGATTCTCAAAAAGCCCGGCCCGCTGACCACCGAAGAATTTGAGCACGTCAAACTTCACCCGCAGTTCGGTGTTTCCATCCTCAAGCCGCTTGAGTTTCTCGATGAGGAGTTGACGCTCATTCTCCACCATCACGAGTGGTTCAACGGCAGCGGTTATCCGAGTGGTCTGGCAGGCCGTGCGATCCCGATCGGCGCACGCCTCGTACAGGTGGCCGACTGCATCGACGCCATGCTCTCGCCGCGCAGCTATCGACATGCGCGAACCATCCCCGAAACCATCCTCGAACTGCAGCGCTGCCGGGGAACACAGTTTGATCCGAACCTGGCCGTTCTGGCCATCGAATGGCTCCGTGAACAACGGCCCGTCGATGAGGCCGCGCACTGATTCATGACTCGGAAAGATGGTACGGGCGTCCCGCCCGCGTCCTCGCGGCCGTGTAGGCAATGCGACTGACATGCAAAGAAAGTAACCGGGGCGATGGACAACCGCGCTACTGCGGCTGTTTGCCGCGATATTGAATGACTTCCACGCGCTCCAGCGTGATCATTCCTTCCTTGACCATCTGCTCGATGTGCGGAAGGAGTTCATCAATCTTTGCGCGACTGTCCACGATCTCAATGACCATCGGCAGGTCTTCCGACAGGCGCAGAATCTTCACCGTATGCAGGCGGCTGTTGGCCCCAAATCCCATCGGCCCGCGGAGTACGGTCGCACCGGCCAGGTGCATCTCCCGCGCTTTGAGCACGATCGCCTCGTACAGCGGGCGACCTTCCCATTGATCGCTCTCGCCGATAAAGATGCGGAGCAGGCAACCTTCGCGGGGAATCGTCATGGCTTAGACTCCGAACCATTTCTGTGCGACGCGATGCCCCAGCCAGACAGCGGCCAGACCCAGCGCGTTGCACAGGAGGATGTTCATCGAGGCGAACCAGAACTGCCCGTCTGCTGCAAGCAGATACGTTTCGCGGCCGAATGTCGAAAAGGTCGTGTAACCCCCGAGAACGCCGATCAGCAGAGCGATACGATACTCCTCGCGAATGAGCAGCGGACCGGTCAGGGCCATGCCGAGAAAACCGATCACCAGACAGCCCGAAACATTGACCACCAGGGTACCGATCGGAAAGGCCGAACCGGTCCACTTCTGCATCCATCCGGCGACGGCGTATCGCAGGACCGAGCCAAGCGCGCCCCCCGCGGCGATCAACAGGAGTTTATGCATCTACACCGTTCCACATACCGAGGATACCTGCCTCGTCGAAGCCGCGGCGGCCGGCAGACGAAAGCAGGCGGCGCGTCGCTGCTCCCAGAGTTCTGTCTCCGGCGTGAAGTGCTTGTCATCCGCAAGCGACAGGTCAAGCTCGATCGACTCACCGATGTCCGACGAACGCTGACGAATGGATCCATCCGGCGCGGCCAGCAGCGACACGCCGGTGACACCCACCGCGACTGCGAAGACGCGATTCTCTGCGGCACGCGTCCGCAGCAGGGCCTCTTCGGGCGATAATCCGTCGTACACAAGCACCTGCGCCCCATCGAGAGCCGCACATCGCGCCGGCGCGAAGTTCCGAAGGTCATTGCCGCCCAGGTGACAGACGCGTCCCCCTGCACGGCGTATCGAATCACAGATCGCCCCGGCATCGTCCGCACAGCGAATCGACACCCTGCCCGCACGGCCCGTTGCCCGCATCGGCGGCCTGCCGCCAAGAAGGCGATCACGTTGATCATCGTCAAGAACCGGAAGTCGGGCCGTCGCCGGTGAAATCTCTGCACTGATCAGGTGCTCGCCGCCGATCGGCGCTTTCGCTCGCACCTGTCCATCGGCATCGACGATCTGGCTCTGTCCGACATACTCAAGCTTGTCGGCCTCGCAGCCACTCTTGCTCGCACAGGCAAACGGAAGGCCGAACTCGATCGCCCGGGCACGGATCATGAAATCCGCCTGTACGTTCAGATAATTCTGTCCCCACCGGCCGGCATTGACCCAGGCCGTCGGCTCGATGGTGAACTCCGCGCCCCCCGTCGCCAGGGTGGCCACGATCTCCGGTGTCCGGGCATCGGCGCAGATCAGCACGCCCATGCGGCCGAACTCGCTGTCGAAGACGGAAAGCGACGAACCCGGTGTGAACCAGCGGTTGTCACAATCCCACATGAAACTCTTTCGGGCAATGCCGACCAGCTCGCCGGATCGATCGAAAACCGCGGCACTGTTGTGCAACTGACCTCCATTCTCCTCGACGAAGCCGGTCACGATCCATATCCGATGCTCCCTGGACAGCGCAGCGAAGCGCTCAAGCACGCGGTTGCTTCGCTCGATATCCGGCTGCATGTAGCGCGCGACCGACTCCAGCCAGTAGGCGGGATAGGCGCACTCCGGAAGCACGAGCAGGTCCGCTTGGGCCGCACGGGCCTGCGCAGCCAGACGTTCAGCCATCGGCCAGGCGCGCGGTGCCTCGGAAAGCGTCGTCGCCTCCATCTGACCACATGCCACGATCATGATCGCTCCTTCCGGTCAACGCGAACCCTGTCGGCGCGGCTCGCGATTATCGCTACGATAAGTGTAACCAGATGGTCGATTTCTGCCACGCTGCCACGCCGCAACACGTTGCCGGACGGACCGAGTACTCGTATAATTCCTCTGGTTAAACGGGCATTCTTGCATGGCGAACCGGGATTACTACGAGGTACTTGGCGTCCCCAAAGGCAGCAGCGAGGCGGACATCAAGAAGGCCTATCGACGTCTGGCCAAACAATTCCACCCCGATCACAACAAGGGTGACCAGCAGTCCGAAGCACGCTTCAAGGAAGTGCAGGAGGCCTACGCCGTCCTGTCCGACAAGGAAAAACGAGCCCGTTACGACCAGTTCGGCCATGCGGGAGTGGACCCGCGATTTCAGCCCGGCGGGGCGACGCACTGGTCTACCCGCGACGGCGAAGTATTCGACTTCGACTCAATCGCAGATATGTTCGACTTCTCCGGCGGTCGCCGTGGCGGCGGTGTCAGCTCGGTGCTGGAGGAGTTCCTGCGCAAGGCCGGAGGCCGCGGCGGTGTACACGTCGACATGGGCGGGCACGACGGCGGCCGGTCCGGCTTCACCGAAGCGCCACCCTCCTCACGCGATGTCGAGCACCCGGTCACGTTGAGCTTCGATCAGGCCCTGCATGGCACGACCTTAAACCTGCAACTCCAGCAGGGCCGATCCAGCGAGACCATCGCCGTGCGCATTCCCCCCGGCGTACGCAACGGACAGCGCATTCGCGTGCGCGGCAAGGGGCAGCCCGGCGGCGGCCGAAAATCCGCAGGCGATCTCTACGTCGTCTGCCATGTACAGCCGCACCGCTACTGGGAACGAATCGATGATCACCTCTATCTGATGGCGCCGGTCACGATCACGGAGGCCGCCCTCGGGGCCCGGATCGACGTACCGACGCCCGATGGTGTCCGCACGGTGACACTGCCGCCCGGCACGGCCAGCGGCGCCAAGTTGCGCCTCGCCGGACTCGGAATGCCCAACCCCCGCGGCAGCGGCCGCGGCGATTTCTTCGTGGTCATTAAAATCGTCCCGCCAAACACCCTCACGGACGAGCAGCGCCGCCTGCTCGAACAATTGGCCCGAACCCGGATCGGTTCTCCCCGCGACGGGCTGTGGAGCTGAGCAAGCGTGAGACTCTTCATCTGTCCGATTGCACTCCGGGTCGCTGCTCTGCTGACGACCGTGCTGACGCTTGGACACATCCCGGCCGCCGTCGCACGGCAGACGGAGACTCCGCCGCCCGCGAGCCCGACCACTTCTGCGCCATCCGTAACGCCTTCGCACTCCGCGGATGATTTCGACTACCCCCCTGAAACCGTACGGACCGTCCGCTCAAGGCAGGCCCTGTTCTGGTCGCTGATCCTCGTGCTGATCTTCGTGATCGCCTCGATCGCGATCATTCGCTTTTCGGTTCGCTACCGGCAGTATCTCCTGCGAAAAACCCGCCCGCCGACCCCTTCAGAAGACGTCTGGCAGATGCACAAGCTGCCGCGTGAAGACGATCTCCATCTGCCCCCGCCTCGTCAGGAAGATGACTGAGCGGTCAAAACACACCCGGCTGGCTGGTGCAAATTGCACCCCGAGCTGCACTGCTGAGGGCTGAGCAACTTCAGAGGTCTTTCGACAGTGATGCGGGAACTTCCACCGTGACTGTGTGGACGCATCCGCACTCGGGCCACGCGATCGGGTCCGTTCATGTCGCAATGCCCTCCGCCGCGCTGGCATACTGATTGCTATAATCCATTCAATCGGCACGCGCGCCGTGCGGGCCTTGGGATAATTCATTCCTCGCGCCTGCGGTCGCGCTGTGTCGCCCGCGGACGCTGGCTCCGCAAGCAACACATCGGTAACGTCCGGCATGCCGTTGACGGGCACACGGGTGGATCGACGTCGGCGGCGCCTGAAGTCTCAATGCGACCCACCAACTCGGGGTGTGGTGTCATGAAACTGGAAAGGGAACTCGATCAGCGGGAGATGCCGTATCGGAAGATTCAGCATCGACTTACGTTCACATCAGAGGCCCTCGCGCGCGAGGCGAAAGTCTCCGGCTTTGAGGTCGCGAAGCCGGTCATCGTGCGCGGCAAGCGCGGGTTCGCGATGTGCGTCCTGGCGGCGCCGGATCGGCTCGACCTAGATCGAGCCGCCGAACTGCTCGACGAGGACAACCTGCGATTGGCCACGGAGGACGAGTTGAAGACGCTTTTCCCGGATTGCGAAGTGGGTGCCGAGCCGCCGATCGGCAGTCTCTATGGGCTGCCCACGGTCGTGGACCGCCGTCTGCTCAAAGACGAGCGCCTGCTGATGCAGGCCGGCACACACCGGGAGGCCGTCCGCATGCGGCTCGACGACTGGGAGCAGCTCAGCCACCCGATCGTCGGGTGCATCACCACGTCAGACGCGGCGGTACCGTCTTCGCCCTTCTGACGCGGCGAGCAATGCATAGCCGGATTGCAGCGATGGCAAGGATTGTTGACGACGGCACGCTTACCAGCCGAAGTGCATCTACAGGAACAAACCAGACAAACAGCCGCCGATCGGACTCGAACCGATGACCTGCGGTTTACAAAACCGCTGCTCTACCAACTGAGCTACGGCGGCGTGCGAGACATTGTAGTACGAACGCCAAACGCCGCACAAGGCATGCCCTGGCGGCGTCACCGCAGTCGCAGGATCAAGCCGCTGATCATCATCTGATGATCACGCCATGGCCGCCCTCGTCGCCTGCCGACGAAAACTAGTCCTCAATCGATGAAGTTCTTTGCCCGATAGTTCGCGCCTGCAAATCTCTGCGATCCCCCGAAGCCCGGCTTCCTGCCGAAGTCTTGCGAAGTTAAGATTCACGTCGAAGCCATTCATCAGACAATACCCGGGATCATCACGTTCACTTCCGATGGATGTTCGGCATGAGCTTGACTCGACCAGCGCTGCGCGGAGAGATCATCGTCTGCTGCATTCTTTTTTTCCCGGGCTGCGTTCCCGGCGGCGTGGACAGCAACACCCCGAAAGAAATGACGAGGGTGCTGCTTCATCAAGGCATCCAACGGACTTTTCAGCTTTATGTACCTTCCGGTTACGACGGCACGGCCCTGCCGTTGATCCTCGTGTATCACGAGACCTTCGCTTCCGGGCGCGACATCTGCCGAGCCACCCGCTTCAGCATGCTCGCTGAGCGGGATCGCTTCATCGTGGCATACCCGGATGCAGTGAACGGCTCCTGGAACGACGGTCGAGCGGAACGAACAACGTCCGTAGATGACGTGGACTTCACACGGGTCCTGATCGATCAGATTCAGTCGGAGTTCGCCATCGACCTTACCCGGGTCTATGCGACGGGTTATTCCAACGGCGGACACATGGTAAGCCGCCTGGCATTCGAGCTGGGAGAAACTTTCGCCGCCGTCGCACCAGTGGCTTCGTTGCTGAGCGTTGACCTCCTCAACCTGGTCCCCCGGCCAAAGTCGAAGATTCCTATCCTGCTAATCCAAGGAACGGCCGATCCTCTTACTCCATTCGCTGGCGGCCCCGGCTTCCTCGGTCACGGCGTGGTTCTATCCGCGTGGGATACGGCCGATTTCTGGATCGGTCATAACGAGGCGTCGCCGATTCCTCAGTTCGATGAACTGCCCGACAGCAACCCGACCGACGGAACATTCGCACGACGGCAAGTACATTCGCCGCTCAACTCACATGGCGCAGAAGTGATCTTGATCTCGGTGGAGGGCGGCGGCCACACCTGGCCGGGCGGCCAACACTTGTTGCCGTCAACCTTCCTTGGCCTGACAGGTGGAGATTTCTCGGCATCAGAGGAGATAGGGTCCTTTTTCTCCCGTCACTCCCGCTGAATGTAGTCGCCGACGATCGAGCGAGGTCTCCTCGTTCGGGCAAACGGCCCATGAAAAAGGCCCGGCGCCATCGCGGCAACCGGGCCTCTGTTGATTGCGATACACAGGACGATGAGCCGTCGTGCTGTGCTACGGCGCGGTCGGATGATTCAGACCGAAGTCGCTTCCGTAGATCAGATAGGCCTCGCCGACGGACTGTCGCCGCTGATTGGGCGCCAGCACGTTGATGAAGTCGGCGGTCGGCGCCCCCAGGATGATGTCCCGGAAGCCGTCGCCATCCACGTCGCCCACACCCATGACGGCCTCGATCGGCGCTTCGTCCTGCGTGCCCTTCTCATAGGCGGAGACGAACACGACGCCCTTGAGGATGCGGCCGCCGTTGACGCGACGATTCAGGTCTTCAGGCAGGTAGAAGGTCTTATTCTCCAGGTTCGTCCCGCCGAAGATGACGTAGGCCACGCCCTGTCGCGGCGTCTGCGTCACGACAATGCTGCCGGAGCTGCTCGACACGGCAAAGCCGGTCGTCCGACGGGCCAGAAAGGTGACGGTCGGGATGTCCGGCAGCGGATCGGGGAAGTCCAGCCGCGAGGTCAGCGCGGCCACGTTCAGACTCTCGTCGGTCGAGGCCGTTTCCAGCACGTTGAAGAACGCCGCCTGGGCCGCCGCCGCGTTGGTCGAGTTGATGAGCACTGGTGTGCGACCGGCCCCTACGCCGCCGCTGATCTCAAACTCAAAGGTGCGGCCGTTAATGGTCACGGTCGTCCCGTCGGTCACCGGTCCGACAAATTGCAGCTTCGCCGCCGGCCACTCCTGACCCGGCGCCGTGATCACGAGATCGTCGAAACCGTCCAGGTTGAAGTCGCCGGCACTGGAAACGCCATGCTGCGTATATTCAACGATCGACGGCAGCACCTCATAGCGGCGATCCGGCATGCCCATCACGGGGAAGAGCAGTTGGTTCGTCCGCGACGTAAAACCGCCGCCCAGCCGCACGCCGGGCGAGCCACCGATGAACTTAACACCCTTGAAATTGCCGGTACCGACCTGCTCGGCATTGATGGCGATTTCACCGGTGAGCGAGTAATTGCCGAAGAGTACGCCGACGAAGCCCGCCTCGACACCGCGATTCTGTACGCCGCCGATGCCGCCGACCGCGTCATAGTTCTCGGCGGCGAAGAACATGTCGGCAAGGCCGTCACCATTCATATCACCGGCGCGACCCTGTACGCGGCCGAATTGATCGCCGTCGTGTGAGCCGCGAATCTCAAGTCGTTCGTACTGACACGGCGGACCGTTCTGGAAAACCGCCTCGCCATAAATAAGATAAACCTTGCCGTTGTTCTGAAGCGGTGCCGGCTCCACAAAGGGCCCGCAGGCGAACTGAGATACCGAGTCGTACGGCGAGCACGGGCATCCAATGGTATCCGGGTTGAACGGGTCATTGCTGGACAATGGCGCACCGCAGGCAATATCGGCCACGCCGTCCCCGTTGACATCTCCGGCATGACGCGCCCAGCCGAATGCATCGCCGCGCTCCTCGCCGACAAGGTACGCCAGCGGTTGCGGGAAACAGTAATCGCGCACCGGCGCCGGTGTGAGGGTGGTATTGCAACCCGTCGACGGCCAGGACTGTGCCCGCGGCGGCGGGTTGACGTTGATCAGGGCGTTGCTGCACTGGGTAAGGATTTCGTTAACGACGGAGTAGTCCTGGCCTTCGATCAGCCACGCATAACCCCAGCCAGGCACCTGGCCTTCGATGACAAACTCCGCCCTGGTAATGTTGGCCGACGAATTCGTGATCGTGCAATCCTCCAGAATCTCGAGCGTCAGCGAAATCACCCCATCACCAAGCAACTGATCAAAATCAGGAAGTCCTAGCAGCGCCAGCAATCCCTGCCCGCCATACTCGGCCTCCGGCACCACGGGGAAACGCATGGCCAGCCCGTTGAACGGGAACAGGTAATCAAAACAGAGACTGGGTACGGCATTGTCCGAGCGACCGCCGAAAAAGTGTCGGAAGCGAAGGATGTTGTTATCAGGATCCTGAGTTGGACCTTCCCAGAGCAGGAGGGTCGAATCCGCACCGGGGATCGGATTGCCACCGGAATCGTTGACCGAGAGCCGCATTCGCGGCAGGTTCGTGCCGGTTCCTGAGATGAGAAGCCCCGCGCTGAGAACCCGACCGAATCGGGTGCCGATGTCGAAGGTCGTCTGTCGACTGGTGCCTGCGGTGTAGCTTCCCCCAAGATCGGAGGTCAGATCAACCGTGATCGTTTCCCGCGCCGCACCGCCCGGCGCGGAGATCAGCAGTTCCGAATCGGCGCTGAAGATCGAGTTGATGTCCGGAAGCGCATCCACTGTGTAGCCGAACAGGGATGTCGGGTCATAAGCACTGGGAAACGGTCCACCCAGTCCGTCATTGATGAGGTCCGGATTGTACCATGACCCGCGGAATCGACCGCCGCGGATAGAGTCATTCAAACAACCGCCGGCAATCTGTCCGAACTGGCCGACCGGCTGAACGGGACAACCATCCCGATTCCAGACACCATTTTCATCGAGCGTCGTCAGATGCTGATTGCTCGCAGCAAAATAGACCATGCCGGATTCATAACCGCCGATGCTCGGATCAATCACGAGCCCGGTCGCATTGACAAAGAAACCAGGGATGGCGCTCATCGTCGCGCAGCGATGTCCATCGAGCATCTGATTGTAGACGCCGGTCATGATGCCGAAGGTGTCGCCGACGACGAAAGACTGGAGTGCATTCAGGGCAAGGTTGAGCGGCGGACAAGCCGGTCCCTGCGTCATCGGATCGAAGATGCTGGTCACCAGGAACGGAAGCATGAACGGATTCACTCCGTCCTCGAGACTCGCACAAGCCGCCGACTCGGAAACCGGCCGGGGCAACCCATCGCGATAGGCCGCGATCGTCGGCGTCGTCGTCGAGGACGCGACCGTGCAATCCACCGAAACCTGAATGGATGAAAGCTGCACAGCCAGGTTCGGCCGAATGAAGACCGCAAACTGTCCGTCGTAGATCGACGGCGGGAAGCTCTGTCCGAGACCGACGGGAAATTCATCGGGTCGCGGTGGAGGCGGCGCCTCGATCGTAAAGTCCGCGCGATAGACATCGCCGACGAAGCTGCCGCCTGCTTCCGTCGGGAACGGACCGACGAAGATCATCGGTCCGCACGAATTCTCAAGCTGTACCTCGAACGAAAGACTCGGCGTCGCCATGGCGGGCGTGTTCGGCACCTGGCCGGTCAGCGCCACGCGAACCCGGAAAATCTGCGTGATTCGCTCGTTGCCGGCAAGCGTCAGCTCCGTGTTGGGTGGAAAAGAACCGCCCGCATTTCCGGGATCGATCGGCGCCCACTGATTGGCCGGGATCGCGGTGATGTCATCGACCGATCCCATCAGGGCGTTATTCGCGATGCGGAATCGATCCACCTCAAGACAGGTGAAGTTGGTCGATGATCGGCAGATGTCGCACGGATCCACGTCCACAAAATCTGCAACACCTCGCGTGAACGGCGCACCGACGATCAGTTCCGGCCGGCCATCCCCTGTCAGGTCGGGAATCCCCGCGACGGAGGTGATTCCAAGCGATGGCGTGCCGGTGCCCGTCTCGTGCGAGTGCGGCATCGACTGCCCGCGAATCTTGAAGAAGTTGCGGAAGCGCGGATCGCTCGGCGGGAAGTCTACCCACGTCCCGACGGTGTTCAGACTCTGCAGACCGGAGAATCGGCCCTGGAAGAACGCAGAGTTGGGTTGATCCGGATTCACCACCCGGCTGCGACCATAAATCGTGTACAGATGACCGGCGCCCTGAATGCCGAACGGGCTGGCCGTCTCGGAGACAATCGCGAAATCATCAATCCCGTCGCCATCGACGTCACCC
This sequence comes from uncultured Planctomycetota bacterium, assembly GCA_900696465.1. GTDB lineage: Bacteria > Planctomycetota > Phycisphaerae > UBA1845 > UTPLA1 > UTPLA1. The sequence continues at coordinate 74,501 of CAADGE010000027.1, read as the reverse complement.
AGCCGGGCAAAGGAACTGCCCGCCCGGTCACCGCGCGTCGGATCGGTCGGATGTCCGCCGAAGCCCTGGAAGGTAGCGCCGGCGATGCTTCCACCCGTACCGAGCAGATCCACCACGCCGTTGGCCGCCGACAGCAGACGCAATGCACCGCTTGTATAAGCGTTCACGACGTTGCCGTTGCCGTCGTCGGCCGAGATGCGCACGAAGTAAGGCAGCGGCCGACCCTGGGCATCGGTCTCGCGGCGGATCGGAATCTGGTTCAGGTCGATGATGATCTGGCGCTGCTGTTCAACGAGTACGTTCGGTGCCGTAAAACCTGCACCGAGCGTGAACGTATCGATCTGGATCGGCGGCTGGCCCGAGTCGTTCGTCGAGTCGCGGTCACGGTCCAGCAAAATGCGCATCGTGAGCGTGTCCTGATCGGCGTTCGGATCGGTCACGTCAAAGCGGACGACGAGCAAGTCCTGGTGTGTCAGGCCGACGTCGATGTTCGGCAGCTTGGGAACGATCGTCGGGCCGCCGTTCGTCGGCACCGTGCCGGCAGGAAGCACGACCACACCAAGCGACGACGTCACGCGCACGGCGGGATTGCCCGTGCCGGTGAACGGATCAAACGTACGATCATCGATCTCAGCGAAGATGTTGTAGAAGTTCGTCGGAACCGTTGCCGTGTCCCACACGGCCAGACCGTTGGCCGTACCCGGTCCGACCGCGAAGCCCGCGAGGATCGGAATCTCTTCGGCGGGGGTCGGATTGATCGAGGTGGATGCAAAGACGCGGGCAATCGCTGTGTCTTCGCCGTCTGAACCGGTAAACGCAATCTGCACGAGCTGGCCCTGCTCCGCAATGCCGTCGCCCGCCGGAGTATTGATGCTCGTGATGGTGATCCACGGGGGCCGGTTGCCCACTGGGACGATCGGGTTCGCATTCGGCGGACCGCCGGACGGACAATTCAGACCGGTGCCCACGCCGGTGATGGCGAGGCCCAGCAAAGTCCAGACGACCGCTCTGCGGGTGGTGGCAAGACGGCTCATCTTTGAAAATTCCTCCCAGGTGGGTTGGGGGCCCGCTTAGCGGGGCGTCCCGAGGCGTGCTGACTCAGGTGGGACGAATGCAAAACCCCTCGAACTCGTCCATTCTATCCCGCCTCCGTCGCCTGCGTCAAGCATGCCCGCCGTTGCAACTACGGAGCAATAAAGCACTTTCGTCGCATTTGCGTTTCACGAGCGGTCGCGTTCCACGATGCCCGTCGCGAGGCATGAATACGTCTCAGAAGCCCTCGCGCGAGAGGGCCTTGCTGCACGCATTCTAGGGCCCGGCCACGTGTCCACGGAGCGGACTGCTGCCGCGCTTTCAATGCGGACCATCGCCCAGAATGCCGCGCCCTGCGCTTTCGGACCTGCTATATTGAGGCACTGCACGATTCTCGGTCGTGGTTGCCGAGCCGCGACGAGAATGTTTGCGGACGATCAGGCGTGATGGATCAATCCGGCGTAAATCAGCGAACGCCGCAGGTTACTCGAAAGGTGAAACCGTTAATTCCGACGATCTGAGAATGAACCCACAACTCGCACAGCGCATCAGCGACGAATTGCTTCCCGCTGTCTCGCAGCCCGGCCAGTATATTGGTCGCGAGATCAATCAACTCGTGCGCGACGGCGACTGGCAGCGCGCCGATGTCCGCGTCGTCGTCGCCTTTCCCGACGCCTACACGATCGGCATGTCCCATCTCGGCTGCCAGATCATCTACTGGCTCTGCAACCACACACCCGGCGTCTGTGCCGAGCGCGTCTATTCACCGTGGGTCGATGCAGAACGGATCATGCGGGAGCGGCGCATTCCGCTCTTTACATGGGACACGCGGCAGCCCGCGGGCGAGGCCGACATCTTCGCCGTCTCACTGCAATATGAGCTGGGCTTTACGAATCTGCTGCAACTGCTCGATCTGGCAGGTATCCCGCTTCGCACTGCCGCACGGGACGATTCGCACCCGCTGGTCATCGTCGGCGGTCCGCAGGCCGACAACCCCGAGCCGGTCGCGGATTTTGTCGATCTGGTCGTCATCGGCGACGGCGAAGAGTCGATGGCCGCGATCCTGGCTTATTACAAGGAACTGAAGACGAATGGCGTACCCCGCCGAGACATGATCGGGCACATGGCCCGGCGTTTCCCCTGGTGCTACGCCCCATCGCTCTACAAGGTCGCTTACAACGACGACGGCACGATCCGTTCGCTTCTATCTACGATCCGCAATCCGCAATCCGTACTTCAGCCGATTGAGCGATGTCAGACGCCCGACTTCGAGCATGCACCTTTCCCCCTTCGCCCGCTCCTTCCCTACGTCGAAGTCGTCCACGACCGCATGGCGATTGAAGTCATGCGCGGCTGTCCGCAACGCTGCCGATTCTGCCACGCGGGTTACACCAAACGGCCCGTCGGGGTCCGCAGCATCGAGAAGATTCTCGAAATCGCCGAGGCCCAGTATGCCGCTACCGGCCACAATGAGCTGGGTCTGCTCTCGCTTTCGACTGCTGACTATCCGCACCTGCGCGAGCTGTCCGAGAAGATTAACGAGCGCTTCGCCACGCGCCGCGTGAACATCTCCATGCCCTCCCTGCGCGTCGACAAGATGCTGCAGAACATCCCTTGGATGGCCAATCAGGTCCGCAAGAGCGGGCTGACCATCGCCATCGAAGCGGCCGGCGACCGCCTCCGCGCCGCCATCCGCAAGAAAGTCACCGACGGCAACCTCATGGACGGCATCAGCGAGGTCTACAAAGCCGGGTGGAACCGCATCAAGGCGTATTTCATGGTCGGCTTTCCCGGCGAAACGCCCGACGACATCCGTGCAATCCATGACCTGTGCGTGGAAATGTCCCACGTTCGCCGACGCATCGGCAAGGGACCGGCTCATATCACCGGCAGCGTCGGCTGGCTGGTGCCCAAGCCCTATACACCCTTCCAGTGGGCCGCGCAGCCGCGCGTGGAGTACTTCATCGAAGCCCGGCGCATGCTTGCGGAAAAGAGTCGCAAACATCGCGGCAAGAACGTCGTTGTACGCACGCACGACCCGCAGCGTTCCATCCTGGAGGCCGTCCTCTCGCGCGGCGACCGGCGACTGGCCGCCGCCATCGAACATGCCTACCACGGCGGCGCCCGTTTCGACGGCTGGGACGAATGCTTCGCATACGGCCACTGGCTCCGCGCCTTCGACGCGACCGGCATCGACCCCGACTGGTACGCACATCGCGAACGTGCCTACGACGAGGTGCTGCCGTGGGACCACATCCAGAGCGGCCCGTCGCGCAGCTACCTCGAAGGCCAGTACGACGATGTGTTTGTCAAGACGGAGCAGCCCGCGCCGGCTGCCGGCATCCTGCCGCTGCCGGTCATGTCAGCCTGATTCCATCCATCCGCTGCGCAACCGTCACACGTTGCAGATGATCTGAGCCGAACTTGCAGATGCCCGCGCGCGGAGATTCTCCGTAGCAGCATCAAACCTGAAGTGACTGTTGGGTTTCGTTACCGCCGATGACGCCGGCGAAGCAGCAGAAGCGGCAGCGCCAGCATGGCCAGACTGGCCGGCTCCGGGATGGCATTGTACTCAAGCGTATCGATGCCGATGTAGTTCGATCGCTCACCGTCCGGACCGCCGTTTTCGACAAAGTATCGCAGGGCGAAGCGGCCCTGCGTCTTGCCGGACAGGCCCATGAGCGTGACTTCGTAGCGCGTCCACGAATCGGGATAAATGGTCATCTGACTGTAGGTGCTGTTAATGTCGAGCAGCAGTTGCGTGAAGTCGCCCACGCTGGTGGCCGTGGCGCCGACGTTCGTGCTCGCACCGTTCGTGCTGAGGCGGAACTGCAATCGATCGGCAAACTCGGTATTGCCGGCCGGGGTCGCAGAACGCGTCCAGAACGAAATCGTATCCCCGTTGTTGAAATCGAGCGGAGGTGAGATCAGCCAGTTGCTGATGATGGCGTTCATGCCGAAGCCGGCGTTGTTGAAGCTCGCCGCGATGTATGAATTCGCCATGCCGCTCTGCGCGGGAAACTCAACCGCATTACCCTGGAACCAGCCGGTCGATCCCGACGGGCTGCTCAGGTTCGTCATCACCCACCCGGCGCCGGTCAGCATCGCGACATCGTTGAAGCCCTCGGTAAAGGACTGATCGATCGTCGCCTGCGCCGCGCGAGCCGTCAAAAGCAGCAGACACATCGCAGCAAGCGCGGAACACAACCGCACGCGAAATCCTCGCGCGTGTTGCAGATTCCGGATCGCTTCGCGGATGCGCACGCTTTCTCCCTTCCAGAATGCGCAAATACACTGCACCACCTGCACCTGCGGAACCGCTGTCGGCAGCGATCCGCTGTGCCTCGTGGCGCAAAAAAACAAATCGTCGGGTCGGCTCTTCCCCAACCTCTAGCTACCACTCATCTTACCAGTCCATGGTCTCCGGAGTCAATCCCCGCGAGCGTCCAAGCGGCAGAATTATTGGAACTGCGGACCGCCCCATTTCACCCCTCTGCCTCCCGTGCGACCGAAAAAACCATTACACTCCCGCGATAGATAGGAAACGATTCACAACAGGACTCAACGACATGATTGTAGATTGCCATACGCACATCTGGGAATCCCCCGACCAGCTCGGTCTTTCAGACAAGGAGCTACGCGATGGCGGCCTGCGTGGCCTCCGCCCTCGGACCGACAGCGACCGCTGGCCCGATGCCTCGATGGAATGCCACTTCCGCGCCAGCGAACCGGTCGACAAGAGCTTTGTCCTCTCCTTCAAGAGTCGCTACCTGGGCATCGAGATTCCGACCGCCCTGGTCTCCAGCTATGTACGGCGACACCCCGACAAGCTGATCGGCGTCGCTGGAATCGACCCGACGAATCTCGAAGAAGCGCTCGCCGAACTCGAGCTGGCCCACGACAAGCTCGGCATGAAGGCCATCACCGTCTCTCCGGCCGCGCAGGATTTCCACCCTGCCGACAGCCGCGCCATGCAGGTCTTTGCTGAAGCCGCTCGCATGGGCATGCCGGTCCTGGTGGACCACGGCCATTTTCGAGTCGCCAGCAAGATGGAATTCGCCCGCCCGGTGCTCCTCGACGAAGTAGCCCGCGAACTGCCGCAGCTCAAGCTGGTCATCTCTCACATGGGCTATCCGTGGGTCGATGAGTGCATTGTGCTGCTCGGAAAGCACCCGAACATCTACGCCGATATCAGCTCGCTGCTGCACCGACCCTGGCAGGCATACAACGCCCTCATGTCGGCCTGCCAGTACGGTGTCATCGACAAACTGCTCTTCGGCAGCGACTTCCCCTACACCTCGGCCACGGCCGCGATCGAATCGCTATACCGGATCAACCAGCTCGTCACCGGCACAAACCTGCCGACCGTGCCGCGCACCCAGCTCGCCGCCATCGTCGAGCGAGACACACTGGGCCTGCTGGGCATCGCCGCTGCGCAGCCAAGACCGGCCGCTTCTCAAAGTGAGTTCCTCGATGCCGCGGACATGTGATTCTTCTCGCAGCGCCGCACCGCGCCGCCCCTGCACGTCGGCGACTTCGCGCATCCCATCTGTCGGGCTGCTGCTGACACTGGCTCTGCTCATCGGGTGCCAGGCAAAGGGCACCCGATTCGAGATTCTCTCCTTCAAGGACGGCCCGCAGTCACAGGTCTATACCGAATCCTTCGAGACCGGCCACTTCTTCATCGCAGCCGACCACAACTGGTCGTTGGCCTTCGAGATCGCCCCGAACTATGTCTTGCCGGACGATACGCCAACAGGAGATGCTCCCGCCGACGACGACCAGCAGGATACGGCCACACCCTGCGTACCCATTCGCATGTCACAAACCCTGCTGATTGAGGTTTTCTGGCGAGCCCAGCCCGGCCGAACCCACGCCGAAAGCAGCCAGACCAATGCCAACATCCAGTATTGCCTCACCGCGGGCAGAGAAATAATCAGTTACGAAGGCGCCGGCTTCGTCTCGTTCAAGCGGTCACGCGACGGCAGGACGCTGACCGGCCTCGTCGAATCCTCCTCGCTCTACCCGGTACGCACCGTCGGCGCGCCCGTCGATCTCTTCGGCCCGTGCCGTCTGTCCGGCACCTTCGAAGCCCGTGAGAATCGAGCCCGAGTCGTGGCCATCCAGCAGGGCATCCGTATGAAACTCGGCCCGGTCTCCGCCGCCACGTACGGAATGACGTCTGCTAACTAATCGCGCTTCGGTGCTGGCTGCAACCAATCAGCAGCGATATTGTCCGATAACATTTTCCGAGCAAATCGTTGCAGATTTGCTACGTCGCGCATTGATTTTTGCTTGACACCCTACCACTACCTCCGTTCTACTTTCCCGCCGCCGGGTATCGCCGTACCCGACGATCGGAGCCGAGTGGAACGACCCAGCCGTCCGGCGGGTCGCGTTCAAGAAGAAGCATTTCAACCCACTTAACGGCGATTCAGACGCGCATGGAAGCACGCGAACCGCACCGAGGCAGGGTTGCCGCGCGGTTGAATCGAACAGGCAAAGAACCTGCGCGAATATGAAAGGCGGACAGGTCAACATGAAGCATCGAATCGTTTGGGCATCGTGTCTGTTTCTCCTGATCGCACCTTTCGTCGCGTTCGGCGATGAGCGACCCGACTGGTCGGATGACCTGCGAGCGGCACCGGCCGATCCACAGGACGACCCGATGAGTCTCCAGGGTTCTGGCACGCAAACTTCGAGCGGTAGCAGCGGCTTCTGGATCTTTCCTGAGCCGGCCCCCCTCGAAGGTCGCATCGCCACCGATCGACCTGCCTTCTCCGACACGGCCGCACTCGTGCCGCGAGGCCGCTTCCAGATCGAAGGCGGTTATCAGTTCACCTACGACCGCGAGAGCAAGCGGCGAATCCGGGATCACACCTTCCCCGAACTGGCCTTCCGAACCGGTCTGACCGACTGGCTCGAATTCCGCGCCAAGTGGAACGGCGCTTCACTTACAGAACTCCAGGACCAGATCACATCGCGGGGCGGCCGCCGTGTCACCAAGGAGTGGCACGATGACAGCGGCACCGATCTGAACCTCGGCTTCAAGATGCCCGTCCTCCGCGACAAAGAGGGCCTGCCGAACGTCTCCGTCATCACCTCGCTGAACGTCCCCACCGGCGGTGATACGAAGTCAGCGAACAACGTCGTGCCCGAGGTGAAGTTCCCCTGGAACTACGCCATCACGAACGAGTTCACCGCATACGGCTCATATTTCGCCCGGGTCAACGACGGGTCCAACGGCCAGTTCTTCCAGAACGGCGTGACCCTCGCGGGTGCCTATCAGGTCCACGACCGCGTCAAGCTCTACCTGGAGTACCTCGGCCTGTACCCCGGCAATCGCAGCGAAGACTGTGCCCACATCCTCAGCGGCGGTCCGATCATCTTCCTGACGGACAACCTGTCGATGGACCTTCGGGCATCGGTCGGCCTCAATGAACAGGCCCCGGACTTCCAGTGCAGCGTGGGCTTCGGCATTCGATTCTGATCGCGGGAGAAACCGCGTTTCGAAGTGAGATGGCATCGCCGTCGGATGCCGGGTCTCAACACTCCGGCATCGCCGACGGAAGATACCGAGACATGCGTTAAACAAAAACTTGTAAGGAGTCACACATGCTTTTCAACGACGTTATTTTCTGGCTGTTCATCAATATCACCAGTTTTGTGGTCAACAGCTTCATCGGCGTTCTGTTCGACATCACCCGGACCAACTTCGGCTTCTAGCCCGGGCATCCGACAGAATCTGATCGATCACGATGGCCCCATGCAGTCGTCGGGCGGCATACGCGCCGCCGGGCCACTGCACGGGGCCTCGTGCTTATCTGCCCAGTAAGGCCCTTGCCGCCCCACCTAGAAGCTGATCCACCACGTCAGCGCCCAACTCATGCATCGACGCAATCAACCGGCCCGGCTCCTTCTCACCCAGCGGGAAGGGATAGTCCGACCCCAGGCAGACTCGCGACTCGCCGAATTGTCGGATCAACATCCGCAGCGCATCGGCGTCGTGTACCAGTGAATCCACCCAGAAGCGGGCAGGTCGGCCGTCACCTCGGGCGAGATACTCCCGCGGATTCACCTTGCAATCCACCGCACAAAGGTCCGGCCGTACTTTCCAGCCGTGTTCAATCCGGCCGAGCGTGAACGGAAACGCCCCGCCGCCGTGGGCAAATGCCACCCGAAGTTTCGGCACCCGCTCGAACACGCCACCAAAGATCATCGAACAGATCGCAAGCGAGGTCTCCGCCGGCATCCCCACCAGCCACGGCAGCCAGTACTTAGGCATCCGCTCCTTGCCCACCATGTCCCACGGATGCACAAAAATGCACGCCCCCAGGCGCTCGGCCGTTTGAAAAACCGGCAGCAGCGCCGGCTCGTTCAGGTTCCAGTGCTCGCTGCGACCGGTGAATGTGTTTGGCTCGACGTGCGTACCGATCTCGATGCCCGGCATACCCAGCTCGCGCACGCAGCGCTCCAGCTCACGGCAGGCCAGATCGGGATCCTGCAGCGGCACCGTACCCAGCCCGATGAACCGTGACGGCTGCCCGCGCACCACGCCGGCGATGTGATCGTTCAGGATGCGCGAAAGCTCCAGCGCATCGGCCGGTTTCGCCCAGTAGCTGAAAAGCACCGGCACCGTCGACAGCACCTGCACGCTTACGCCCGTGCGGTCACAGTCTTCGATCCGTCGCGCCGGGCTCCAGCAGTTGTCCTCGATCTCGCGAAAGACCCGATCGCCGATCATCATCTTCGCGCGGCACGGCGCGTGATGATCCAGCCGCACCCACCCGGGATAGCCGAACTTCTCCACGAGGTCCGGCCATCGCTCAGGGAGGATATGGGTATGCAGGTCGATCTTCATCGCGCTCATCCTCGCATTCTATACCGTTTCGACCTTCGACCTGCACCCCGCCAAGCCGGAGCGATCACAAGGCGGCAACATCAAAGCAGCGGCGTCGCCAGCCGCGATGCCCCCGCGGCAAGCGTTTGCAGATAGGTCCACGATTGCAGCGCCTCCGCGGTCACCCGCCGGGCCCGGCCGCGCAGCTCGTCAAAATCGGCGAGCAGCTCCTGCGCCAGCTCCGAATCATAGAGGATGCTGGTCAACTCGAAGTTCAGCCGGAAACTGCGCTCATCCATGTTGGCCGAGCCGACCATCGCCCAGCGCCGATCGACCACGACCACCTTGGAGTGCAGCATGCCCTCCTCGTATTCGTAAAGCTCCACGCCGGATTCGAGCAGCTCCTGGTAATAACTTCGAGCCGCCCACAGCACGATGCGATGGTCCGACCGTGCCGGCAGCATCAGACGAACCTTCACCCCCCGGTATGCCGCTGATTCCAGCGCCAGAAGCATCGGACGGTCCGGAACGAAATACGGCGTGATCAGCGTGATCGAGTGCCGCGCATCCGACACTGCTGCGAAGAGCAGTTGGTGCATCACGTTCAACCGACGGTCCGGCCCGCTGGGGATGATCTGCACGATCTGCGCACCGCCGAGCTGCGGCTCAGGGAAGTAACGCGGCTGCGAGGCCAGGTCCTCCCCGGCGGCGAAGTGCCAGTCCTCGACGAAGACCTCCTGAAGCTGCGTCACCGCAGGCCCGCGAACGCGCAGATGCGTATCACGCCAGGGACCATATTTGCGACGACGACCGAGGTATTCGTCGCCGATGTTCTGGCTGCCCAGGAAGCCCACCTGTCCGTCGATCACGATCGCCTTGCGGTGATTCCGACAGTTCACATGAAACCGCCGCCGCGTCAGCCCCCACGGCAGGAAGAATTTTACATGAATGCCCCCGCGCTCCATCTCCCGTACGAACGAACGCGGCAGCCGCCAGCAACCGACCGCATCCAGCAACAGGCGAACCTCCACGCCCTCCCGCGCCTTGCGAAGGAGCAGATCGCGAACCGCCCGACCGGTCTCGTCCGCGGAGAAAATGTAGTACTGCATGTGGATGTGCGAGTGAGCCGACTCGATCGCCAGACTCATCGACAGGAACAACGCTTCGGCGTCGTGGTAAATCGTCACCGCGTTGCCGTGCGTGACATAGCTGTCGCTCAGCCGAGTGGACATGCGGAGAATCGACCGCTGCGCCGGGTCCAGTTCCGGCATGTCCATCACGTCATACGGACCGACCGCGGCCTTTGTCGCCTTCAGCAGCTCCGGCTCGATGACCCGGCGGCGGCGACGACGACGACGGACCTTCCGCTCGATCGGCATGTAGCCGATCATCAGGTAGAGAATCAGACTCACAATCGGCAGCAGCAGCAGGGCGAGGATCCACGCCAGCATCCCACGAGGATCACGTCGGTTTCTCAGGATGTGCTCGATGACGACAAGGGCGGCCAGATAATGCCCCGCCCACAGGATGGACCAGACCGTGCCCAACATCAGCGACAGTGCTACCCGATGCACTGGACAAATTCAACACAAGCGTGAACAGGCATCTGGGCACCCGAAGCGAGATTCGGCTACGAATCAACCTCAAGATGGGTGGCGCGGGCGTCTTGCACGTCTATGACTCACCGTGATAGCGTTGTTGCAGCTGATCTGATTTTTCGAATGACCGATGAAAAATCCTTCACTGCCCGCCCTCCTCTTCCTGTTGCATGTACGTCGAACGCAGCGCATCCCAGAACTCCGGCGGCGCGTGCTTGCGCAGAGCGTAATAAACGACGGCGCCCAGCAGCAGGCAGAAAAGTACGTAACCGATTCGCGCACCGCGAAAACGCAGCCGCCTGCGCATCGGCATCGTGTCATTCGGTACCCGTTTCAAGTAACTGCCTCCTCGGAACACGACCGTCAACTGCTGTCCATCCATCGCCGGCGAACTCGCTGCGCAGGGTGGTACGGGCATCCCGCCCGTCTGCATCGTGCACCATCCGGCGCATGCGCAGATCTCGCAGGAAGTGCGGGCATCACGTCGCCTTATTCATATTGTTCACCCACGCATACTCGTAAGAGTCGACCGAACGAACTCCATATCTGACAAAATAGATAATCCCTATACCGCTACAACCCGACCATTTTATCGGGGTTATCCTCCCCATGGCCGAAATAACGGTACGGATTGGTGTGCCCCATAAAATGATGACGAAACCCATCGATAAGTATCGCCTGACAAAAGTGATAGGGGAAAATATACAGTCCGAATCCCTTGATCAGGTCACTCCGTTCTGATACATTTCTACTCAGTAGTTAGCGCTCTCGGGCGGGGGAAGACTGATCCGCAACCGAGTACGAGTGGTGAATGATCTTGCTGACCGATGGCCTCGGTTCAGGCATCGGCCGCAGAAATTTGGCATACGAACGAAGCCGAGCGTTTCGTAAAACTGGGAGACGAAAGAAAGTGAAGAATATCCAAGCGATTCTCATTCTGGTCTGTCTTTGTGGCATCTCTACATGGGCAGTGCCTGCACAGGCCGGACCGATCATCTTCGAACTCAGCTACGAATTCAGCGGCGCGACCCAGCCCAACGGCACTCCGCCGTGGCTTCGCGCAACCTTCACCGACGTACCCGGCGGTGTCTCGTTGAAGATGGAGAGTCTGCTGCAAAGCTCCAGCGAGTTCGTCAGCAACTGGTACTTCAATCTCGACCCGATGCTGAACCCGCTCAGCTTGACCATCAATTACCTGTCCGGCGGCCCGCTCGCGTCATCGATCAGCCGGGGCGTCAACGCCTTCCAGGCCGACGGCGACGGTCTCTTCGACATCCGCTTTACCTTTTCAAACGCCGGTCCGAATCGATTCAACGGCACCGACTCCGTCACCTACATGATCACCTCGCCGCAGACGATCGCGGCCAGTTCCTTCGCTTTCTCCAGCGTCGAGGGCGGTGGAGCGGGTACCTATTACTCCGCTGCACACGTGCAGGGCATTAACGACAATGACAGCGGCTGGGTCGGCACCGACAAGATTGTCCCCGAGCCCGGCACGGCGGGTCTTCTGCTTTGCACGCTCGGCCTGATCGCGGTCCGCCGCCGCCGCGCCTGCTGACGCATCGAACGAACCGACTTCGCCAATATTACAAGGGACGCCGGGCTTTTCCGGCGTTCCTTTTTTATTGCGCCAAGCGCGGCAGGCCGTCGCTGCCCGGATAAGCCGCCCGCCGCTATAATGGCCCTGTTGCGTCGAAATCGCCCGGACCATCGCACCATGCCCCCACCGACCGTCTCATTCATCTCGCTCGGTTGCCCGAAAAATCTCGTCGACTCCGAGAAGATGCTCGGCCTGCTCGCCGAGAGCGGCTGCGGCATCGTCGGCGACGGAGGCGCGGCCGACGTGGTCGTAGTCAACACCTGCGGCTTCCTGGAAGCGTCCCGCGACGAAGCCATTGAAATCCTCAGGGAAGCTGCGGCACAGAAACGTGACGGCGAGATCAAGCGTCTCGTCGTCGCCGGTTGCCTCGTCCAGCGCGACGGCCAGCGGCTGCTCGAAGCCGTGCCGGAGATCGACGCCCTCGTCGGTGTAAACAACCGTGCCGATATCGTTCGCGCCGTAACAGACAAAACGTCGAAAAGTCTAAAAATCGAAAAGTCGAAAAATCGGAAGGACGACGGCCGCACAATTTTCCTCGGCGAGTATCACCCGTCATCCTGGACCGGCGCGAACAAGTCCGACCGCACCCGCCTGCGACTCACGCCGTCGCATTACGCCTACCTTCGCATGAGCGAGGGCTGCAACCAGAAATGTACCTTCTGCACCATCCCCTCCATCCGCGGCCCCATGCACTGCAAGCCGGTCGACGAGATCATGGCCGAGGCCCGCGAGCTGATCGCTGACGGTGCTGTCGAGCTGAACCTCATCGGGCAGGACACCACGAGCTACGGGCAGGATATCAAGTACGCCCCCGGCCTCGCAGGGCTACTGCGCGAGATGAACACGCTCGACGGCGTGCGATGGATTCGCCTGATGTACGCCTACCCGTCGGACTTCACCGACGAGATGATCGACGCCATTGCCGATTGCGAGAAGATCGCCAAATACATTGACATCCCCTTGCAGCACATCAGCGACCGCGTGCTCAAGGCGATGTACCGTCGTGTCACCCGCCGCGAGACGGAATTACTGCTCGACAAATTGCGCCGCCGCATCCCCGGCGTGGCGATCCGCACGACCTTTATCTCCGGCTTCCCCGGCGAGACCGACGCCGATCATGCCGAGCTGTGCGAGTTCGTCCGTGGCTTCGGTTTCGACGCGATGGGCGTCTTCCCCTACTCCAGCGAGTCGGGCACGCCTGCGCATCGCATGAAGGGCGCGATCCCGCCGGAGACGATCGCAGCCCGCGTCGATGCGTTGATGTGCGTGCAACAGGAAGTCGCCTTTGCCCGTGCGGCGGCAATGAAAGGCCGCACGCTCGAAGTAATGATCGACGGCTTCGGCCGCGAGGGCGTCTACCCTGCTCGCCACGAAGGCCAGGCCCCCGAGGTCGACAGTACCGTCTTCGTCGAAGGCGGCGAGTTCGATCCCGGCCAGTTCGTTCAGGTCCGCTGCACGGGCAGCCGCGCGTACGACCTCATCGCCCGCCCAGTGACCCAGGGCCTGCCGATCCTGTCGATGTGATGTCGTTGTGCATTCGTACGGTGGGCACTTCCCACCATGATCGGGATACACGCGCTCACATTCATCGATCGGCACCGTCACCGTACCGTCCCTGCTACCCCCGCTCGGGATTCCTCCTCGAAATATCTCAAATTCGGGTGTGAGAGTCGATCGCGCCGCGTGTAACTCCCGATGGAGGTCAACGTCGAACCTATCTCGGAGTCGAAGCATGTTCAGAATGAGCAGAATCACTATAAGTGCATTATTTACAACACTTTGCGCCTTCGCCAGTTGTGACACCTCGCTCCGTTCACTCTCCCCCGATGAGCAGGCCTACGTCAACACCATGAGCGAGGCATTTGCCGCCCTCAAACAGGCCGCCTCGGACTTTGAAGCCATCGCCGCCACAGGAGCACAGGACCCCGTCAGCGCGCTGATCGCAGCGCTCTCCGGCAAACCGGGTATCTCCAAGGTGGAGCGGTCTTCGGACGGCGTGACAGTCATCATCACTCTGGAGAACGGCGAGGTCGTCGCCGTAATGACGGATGCGAAAAATCGCACCGAGTGGCAGACGTTGCCCTCGGCACGCCAGATTCTTCCCGATCCCCAAACGTCAGACTCCGGACCGCGAACGTACAGGGCCGGCGATCGGAAAGCGGCCGTGAATGCCTCCTCGATTGAGGACGACTTCATCATCTGCGAGGAGACATCATTCCCGCAGAGCAGAAAGGCCTGCGTGGTCATCAATTTTCAGTCGCTCTTCAAGGCGAATCCGGCAAACATCACCGAGCCGCTCACACATGCGGGCTTCGAGGTGACACTCCGTCGCCTGGACTCCTTCGATGCAGTCGCAGCCCTCTGGAATGAGTTGTCCATGTGCGGCGTTCTGTACATCTCATCGCACGGCGCGCTGAGCAGGACCAACCAGGGCCTGGACGCCAACGTCATCAGCACGGAAATCGAGGCCAGCGACATTATCAATCAGACGTTCGACATGTTCGGGCATTTCAGTCTCGCGCAGGCGCGATCCTTCTTTGTCCCCGTTGCGGAAGGCGGCCATGTCTATTGGGGACTCACACCGGCCTTCTTCAGTTCGGCAAGCTACCCGAACTCCTTCGTGTTTATTGACGCCTGTCAGAGCGACGCCCTCGCCGTGGCCGGTGGGCAGCTTCGCGACGCGTTCATCGGCAACGGCGCCGGATTCTTCCTGGGCTGGGCAAGCTCGGTCTCGTCGGATCTGGCCAACTTCACTGCAACTGCCGTTTTCAACGGATTAGCGCCGAACAATATCGGCATCACCTCCATTGAACTCGTCACCGATCCGAACAATCCCGGCGCGGGCCAGTCTTACGAACCGCTGATGCAACTGACACCGCCGCTACCCGGCGTGGAGGTGCGGCTGCACGTCATCGGGTCGGACGGCTTTCGCAGAAGTGAATCAAAAATGTCCGACGGCGGCGGATTCGTCCGGTTTTCTTCCATCCCGGGCGGTTCCTCCGGCGTGGAAGACATCATCACCGTCGTCACGGGCGGTCCGCAGAACGGCGCCTCTGCCGTCGATGTCGCCAGACGAAGTAATCCGGTCGGAATTCAGAAGCTTCCGTGGGGCACGCCCGTTACCAGCGCCGCCCTCCTGGCGACGCTCGGGGCCCATGCCCACCCGTCATACAACCTGGCATGCAACAATCCGGACACCACCCAGAGCCAGAAGATTATCAAGTTCTAAGCAACATATCGTTCATAAATGTCCGGGATGTTTGTTGTAGGGTGGGCACCGCCCACCAGAGCTGGAAATACGTGTCCGCAATCTTCGAAGTGCAATGCCCACCCTGCTGCGCGATACACGTCGTGTCGCTCTCGAAACAGTGCCATAAATACGGGACTACGACTTTCGCGGGTCCGTGTTCGCCAGCACCGCTGCGGACTGCTCCTCCCGATAGCGATGCACCGCGACGCGGATGTCGGTATGCTTATTCGCGAGAATCGCACCAGCAAGCAGCGCCGCGTTGATCGCCCCGGGCTTGCCGATGGCCAGCGTCCCCACGGGAATCCCCGCCGGCATCTGCACCATCGACAACAATGAGTCGAGCCCCTTGAGCGAAGCGGATTCCATCGGCACACCGAGCACCGGCAGCGCCGTCTTGGCGGCGACGACGCCGGCCAGGTGCGCCGCCCCGCCTGCGGCGGCGATGATGACCTCAAGCCCGCGCGACTCGGCAGTCGCGGCGTATTCCAGCGTCTGGTCCGGCGTGCGATGTGCCGACAGCACGCGCACCTCGTGCGGCACGCCGAGCTTCTCCAGCGTCGCGGCGGCATGCTCCATCGTGGACCAGTCCGACTTCGACCCCATCAGGATTCCGACAAGCGACTTCATAAATCACCTCCGTGACGTGCGCGTATTGCAATCCCAAATTGGCACACAATCAAGATGCCGATCCCGGCGTACCATGACCATCCATCGGCTTCATTTTTCGACTGTTCGACGTTTCGACGTTTTGACATTCTCAAACTTTGATCTTCGCCCAACGGCCGCTGCGAAATCGCCAGATCATCAGTACCGCACGCACCGTCAGATCGGCAAACATCCCCAGCCATGCGCCGAGCAGGCCCCATTGCAGCACGAACCCGCCAAAAAGCGCGCCGGGAATGCGCACAAGGGCCATGCCCGCGAACGTAATCAGGATCGGCACTCGCGTGTCACCCGCCCCGCGCAGCGCCCCGATCAGGACAATCAGCGGGCCGAGCACAAACTGGAAAAACGCCAGCACCTTCAACGCCGGCACGCCACAGGCCCAGACGTCCGGGCTCGTCGAGAGCAACCGGTACATCATCCCCGCCCCGAAGTACAGCGCCATGGCAGATACGCACATCATCACCATCGTCTGCCGCACCGCCTCGTTCGCGCATCGCCGTGCACGATCCGGCTGCTCCGCGCCGAGATTCTGCCCCACAAGCGTCGAAGCCGCGTGCATGTAGGCATTGGCCGGCAGATAGGAGAGCGATTCGATGCGGATACCGATGATGTGCGCCGCGTACATCACATCCACCGGAAACGCACTCGGCACGCGATTGACGATCGACATGAAGACGAAATGTCCCGAGAAGGAAAGCAGCCCGTCGAGCGTCGCCGGCGCGCCGACACGAATCATCCGCCAGAGCATCGGACGATCCGGCCGCATCCGCGATGCGCTCAGGTGCAGAACGCTGTAGCCATCGCGTCCGGCAGGATGTGCCGGGCTGTCTGCCGGCGACGATCTCCTCTGCAACAGCCCCACGAATCCCAGCGCGCCGATCCACCGCGCCAGGACCGTACCCCAGGCAATGCCCGCAACGCCCAACCCCGGCCACGGTCCGATCCCGAACGTCAAGACCCAGCTCAGAATCAGGTTCAGCACATTGACGACGCCCAGCACCTTCAGGGGCGTGCGCGTATCGCCCGCTCCGCGCAGACACGCCGCCAGGGCAAACGACATCGACGCGCCGATGTAGCCCACCGCATCGATGCGCAGATAAGTCACTGCCAGTGCCGCGGCATCGCCCCGCAGATTCAGAAGATAAACAAAGGCCGGTGCGATCAGCCAGATCAGCAGCGTCCCCGCCGCGCCGACGACCACCGACATCACAAAGGCCTGATTCGTCGCCTGCGAGGCCTCGTCGCCGCGCCGCCCGCCAATCGCCCGAGATACGATCGCCGTCGCGCCGACGCTCACCATGGCAAAGAGCATGGTCATCAGCCAACTGACATAACTCGCAAACCCCACGGCGCCGGTCGCCATTGCGGAGATGCGCCCCGCGAGAAACGTGTCATTCCACGCGATCGCCGCGTTGAGAACCTGCTCACCGAGAATCGGCAGTGCCAGCCAGAAGACCGCCGAGCGAATCGGCCCCTCCAGAAGCGGACGTGATGGCCTCGCGGGTGCATCGGCCGTCACCGGCTCCGGAGCGACCGTCGCCGGCATCGACGCCTCCGGCTCAAACGCAGCCGCCGCGGATTCCGCCGAATGATCTTCCCTGTACTGCGGTTTCACGGTCGGCGGGTCCTCGTATTGGCCGATTGCGGGAATCGTTCCACCGCGGCGATCCTGCGGTGCCGCTGCCGCTGGGATAGCGGCGTGCCCCTAACCCCCGGCCGCTAAGCCAGTAGTAACCCATGCCCGCGAACCTGACAAATCTGGTAAGATGGATTCCTGAGTGAGGGATCGCCATGAACCGTAGGTACTGTCTGCTCGCCGGGATCGTCTGCGCCGCATTGTGTCCGCCGCTCGCGGCCCAGTCCTTCGTCAACTGGGAATCAGCACACGTCCACCCGCTCGACATCACGCCGGACGGCACGCATCTGCTCGCCGTCAACACCGCGGACAATCGCCTCGAAGTCTACGACATCACCACCGGCAAACCGGCACACCTGACATCGATCCCCGTCGGCCTCGACCCGGTCACCGTACGCGCACGCACCAACGACGAAGCATGGGTCGTGAATCACATCTCCGACGACGTGAGCATCGTCCGACTCTCGACGGGCAACGTGGTCCGCACCCTGCGCACCGATGACGAGCCGTGCGATGTCATCTTCGGCGGAACCGCGCCGCGCGCTTTCGTCTCCTGCGCCCAGCCCAGCACGGTGCTGGTCTACGACCTCACGAATCTCGACTCACCTCCTACCCGCTTGTCGATCCTCGGCGAAGACCCGCGCTCCCTGGCCTACAGCCCGACGCGAAACGAGGTCTATGTCGCCGTCTTCAAGTCCGGCAACCGCACGACCATCCTTGGCGGCGGCAGCACGATCAACAACGGCTTCCCCGAAAACGTGGTCAGCGATCCAGCCGGTCCCTATGGAGGCGTCAACCCTCCCCCCAACGACGGCGCGAACTTCAAGCCGCCGCAAGACCCTGACAATCCGCCGCCGCCCCCTGTCGGTCTCATTGTCCGCAAGAACGAGGCCGACCGATGGATGGACGACAACAACGGCGACTGGACCGAGCTGGTCAGCGGCTCACAGGCACACCTGAGCGGCCGCCTCACCGGCTGGGACCTCTACGACCACGATCTGGCCGTCATTCATGCCGACACGCTGAACATCAGCTACGCAACCGACCTGATGAATCTGTGCATGGCCCTGGCGATCAATCCGGCCGACGGCGAAGTCACCGTCATCGGCACCGACGCGACAAACGAAGTTCGCTTCGAGCCCGTGCTCGAAGGCCGGTTCCTTCGTGTAAACATCGCCCGCGTCGATCCGGCCGGACCCGGCGCGATCGACGTGACCGACCTGAATCCGCACCTGACCTATGGCACCACCGTACCTTTCGTCCCCATCCCGCAGGATGATCGTGAAATGTCCATCGGCGATCCGCGCGGCATCGCCTGGAACGCAGCAGGCACACGCGGCTATGTCACCGGCATGGGCTCGAACAACGTCATCGTCATCAACGCCGCCGGCGGTCGCGCCGGCTTGTCGCCCACCATCCCCGTCGGCGAGGGCCCGACCGGCATCGTGCTCGATGAGGACCGCAACCGGCTCTACGTGCTCAACAAGTTCGCTGCCACGATCACGACGATCGACCCGGCAAACGAAATCGAACTCCTGCCGCGCGTGTCATTGCATGATCCCACGCCGATCGCCGTCAAGGTCGGCCGCAAGCATCTTTACGATACGCATCGCAACAGCGGCCTGGGGCATATCGCCTGCGCATCGTGCCATGTCGATGCACGCATGGACCGCCTCGCATGGGACCTGGGCGACCCCAGCGGTGAGGTCAAGACCTTCACCAACTTCGGCCCCGGAACGACCTGCCCCTCCGGAGATTGTCAGAACTGCCTCGGCGGCGGCTGTCAGGACTGGCACCCTATGAAAGGCCCGATGACCACGCAGACGCTGCAGGACATCATCGGCAAGGAGCCGCACCACTGGCGCGGCGACCGCGACGGTCTCGAAGAATTCGCCGGCGCGTTTGCCGGTCTGCAAGGCGACGACGCACCATTGCCGGACGACGAGATGCAGGAATTCGAAAACTTCCTGGCGACGATTCACTTCCCTCCCAACCCCTTTCGCAATTTCGACAACACCCTGCCGACCGACCTGCCGCTGCCCGGTCATTACACCACCGGCCGCTTCGGCCCCGCCGGGCTGCCGCTGCCCAACGGAAACGCCGTCAACGGTCTCAGCGCCTATCGCACGGCCAACCTCGACGTCGTCAATTGCGTCACCTGTCACACCCTGCCGACCGGCGCCGGCACCGACACGGTCCTCCAGGGAATCATCTTCCAGACCATCCCGGCAGGACCAAACGGCGAACGTCATCTGGCCCTCGTCTCCGTCGATGGCTCCACGAACGTCAGCATGAAGGTGCCCCATCTGAGAAACCAGCATGACAAGGTCGGCTTCGAGCTGACCCAGCTCCGAAACACCTCCGGCTTCGGCTACCTGCACGACGGAAGTATCGATTCCATCGCCCGCTTCGTGAATGAGCCGGTCTTCAGCGTCAGCTCCGACCAGATGACCGCCGACCTGGTCGCGCTCATGCTGGCGTTCGGCGGCTCGCAGTATCCGCCGCGAACCGCACTGGAGCCACCCGGTGTGGCGAGCAAGGATGCCCACGCTGCCGTCGGCTGGCAGACCACCCTCCGCGACGCCGCCAATCCGGAACCCGGTCAACTTACGCTGATCTCAAACATGATCACCGAGGCCAACATCAATCGCGTCGGCCTGGTCGTAAAGGGCGTGCGCGGCGGAATCCATCGCGGCTGGCGCTACAACGGCGGAAACATCTTCCAGTCCGATCGGGCAAGTGAGACCATCACCGCCGCAGCATTGCAGGCCGCAGCAGCGCCGGGCAGCGAGCTGACCTACACCGTCGTCCCGAAGGGCTCGGAAACACGCATTGGTATTGATCGCGACCTCGATGGGCATTTTGACCGCGACGAGATAGAAGCGTGCAGCGATCCGGCGAACCCGCTCAGCGTCCCCGGCAATCCCGGCGTCGATATCAACGGCGACTTCGTCACCGACTTCGGCGACTTGGAGGACTTCGTCTCCGTCCTCGTCGGCCTCTCACCGAGCACCACCCACGCAAACCGGAGCGATCTGAACTGCGACGGCCTCGCCAACGGTCTGGACATCCAGCCCTTCGTCGAGGCGTTCATGGCCGCGCCGGTCATCTACGCTCAACCGCATCGCCCACCGGTACAGGAAGCGGCAGCGAAAAACGAAGTAATTCCCGCGCGCCCCGCCAAACGCATCGGCCACTGACATCTCGCCTGGTCACAGCGTTCTATTGAATTCTGCTTGGCCAATTCAACGGTTCGTGGCCACGGCAAAATTGGGAACTGGGGTTCAGTAGCAATTGCACATATCGTTGACGATACAGGATTCAGGAGTACCCCTGAAGATACCTGTGGGGCCGGCCTCCCGACCGGTCGGAAGTTCGCTCCCACAAGAGTACGTCATGAGATTCAAAGATGGGTCATGCCCGTCGCCGTTTACAGTCCGACAGGACTGAGATTCAGTAGCCGGTGGCAAGCGCAGCGTCGCCGCCGGAATGGATCGTCGTCATCGTATTCGACCCCACAGGGGTCGCATTGCGTTTCGACGTTTCGACGTTAACGACTTCGTCACTTGCCGATGCCGCCGCCGCTGAATGTCTTCATGAGATGGATCACGGCCGGGCCGGCCACGACCACGAAGATCGCGGGGAAGATAAACAGCACGAGCGGGATCAGGAGCTTGACCGCTGTCTTCTGTGCGCGTTCCTCGGCGCGCTGCCGTCGTTTCGTGCGGAGTGCTTCGGCCTGATTGCGCAGGGCCTTGGCGATGCTGGTGCCGAGCTTTTCCGCCTGGGTGATGACCGCCACCAGCGCCTTCATTTCCTGCACGCCGGAGCGTTCCGCCATCTTGCTGAGGGCCTCACTGCGAGGAACACCCATCTGCGCCTCCACCGTGGCGATCTGAAGCTCCTCGGCCAGCGCGGGATGCACCTGCCCCATCTCATCGCTGACGCGAAGGATCGCCGCGTCCAGACCCAGGCCGGATTCCACCGCGACGACCATCAGGTCCAACGAATCCGGCAGGCCGTTGCGAACGGCCTCGACGCGTTTCTTCACCGCGTTCGAAAGCCAGAACTCCGGCAGCATGAAGCCGATGCCCAGCCCGCCGATCGCCCAGAAGATCACATCGTTGAATTCCTTGTTCGCGCCGAAGGCATAGAGCGCCGCCAGCCCACCGCCGATCAGACCGCCGAGCGTCTTCGTCGACAGGAAAAGAATCGGCGCGGCCTCCCGCCGAAAACCGGCCGTCATCAGCCGTGCGCGCAGCTTCGACTGCTCCGCCTCATTCTTCGGCATGACCGGCCGCGAGAGCATCGGCGCCGCCTTGCGCAGCGTCTCTGTGATGGCGCGTTCCTTGGCCTTGGTCTTCAGCGGCGTCAGGTCCTCGGTCGGCGTCAGACCCGCCGTGCGACGGCGCACCACCTCTTCCTTGTCACCGGTCTTGGGCATGAGCGAATAGACGATCAAACCGACGGCGACTGCCGCAAGCCCAGCGAGTAAGATGAGGTCCATCGTCTCCATGCTACACCTTGATGTTGACGATCTTCTGGATCATCGCCAGGCCCAACAGCTGCGAGATGCCCGCGCCGATCAGGGCGTACTGACCGATCTCCTCGCTGAGCATGACGTCGGCATAGTTCGGATTGATGATCAGCTCGACAAGAAAGACCACGACCGGCAGCGCGAGCAGCACATAGCCCGAGAGCCGGCCTTCCGCTGTCAGGGCCTTGACCGAGCCGAACAGCTTGATGCGATCGCGTATGACGCCGCTGATGTTGTCCAGCACTTCCGCAAGATCGCCGCCGGTCTGCCGCTGTATCAGCACGGCCGTCACAAAGAAGCGCACGTCCATCAGCCCGATCCGCCGGGCCATGTCCTTCAGCGCGTCCTCGATCTTGATGCCGAGATTCTGCTCGTGAAAGACGCGAGCAAACTCCGTCCCGACCGGATCGGGAAGCTGCTGGCCGACGATCAGGATCGAGTTGGCCAGCGAGTGACCGGCCCGCAGCGCCTGGCTCATCAGCTCGAAGACGTCCGGAAGCTGGTTCATGAACTTGGCCAGCCGCATGCGTTGCTTGATGAGGATGGCGAGCAGCGGAAGGGCGACGCACGCGCCGGCGGACGAAATGCAGATCCACTGGCTGCATTGCAGGAAGTATGCGGCGATGTAGGCGGCGGCGGCGACACCGACGAGTTGGATGCTGAGCTTTGTCGCACTCCACGGCAGGTTTGCCTGATCCAGCATCCGCTGAAGTGCGGGAATGAACTTGAACTTGGCGACCGCCTGCGAAAACGCGCTGTCCAGCTCATGCTGCCGTCGGAGAATGGATTCCTTTACCGCGCGCTCGTGGGCGCTCTCGCCGTCCGGGTCGTCGCGATCTCGCAATCGCTGATCGACCTTCTTCGACTCCACCTTGCGAAGGTCCGCGACCAGGTTGAAGATGGCGTACGCCAGCATGATGGAGCCGATCAGCGGCAGCCCGTAGAGCGCAACCTGCTCCAGGATTCCCAGTTCCATCGCCAGCATACCCGCCGTCAGCACGTTAACTGCTCCTGCTTTTTACTGGGCCGGTTGATCCGTCGACAGCACGCGCCGCTCGAAAATGCCGGGATCCAGCGCTACACCTGCGGACTTGAGCCGTTCGAGGAAGGTAGGCCGCAGACCCGTGGCCACAAATCGACCGTAGGCCTTCCCGGCCCCGTCCACGCCGATCTGCTCGAACTTGAAAATCTCCTGCATGGTGACGGCCTCGCCTTCCATGCCCTGCACCTCCGCGATCGACATGATCTTTCGCGGACCGCCGGTCAGTCGCGACGCATTGATCACCAGGTGCACCGCGCTGGCGAACTGCTGGCGAATCGCCTTGATCGGCAGATCGAAGCCCGCCATCATCACCATCGTCTCCACGCGCTGCACCGCGTCGCGCACGCTGTTGGCGTGGATCGTCGTCAGCGAGCCGTCGTGGCCGGTGTTCATGGCCTGAAGCATGTCGAGCGTCTCGGCGCCACGGCACTCGCCGACCACAATGCGGTCGGGCCGCATGCGCAGCGCGTTGATCAGCAGATCGCGAATGCTGATGCGGCCTTTGCCCTCGATATTCGGCGGTCGCGACTCCAGCCGAACCACGTGCGGCTGCCGAAGACGCAGCTCCGCGGCGTCTTCGATCGTCACGATGCGATCCGTATCCGGAATAAAAGATGAGAGGTTGTTCAGCAGCGTGGTCTTACCTGAACCCGTACCGCCCGCCACGATGATGTTCAGATGGGCGATGACACACGCCTTCAGGAACTCCACCATCTCCGGCGTGACGGAGTTGAACCGGACATAGTCATCCCAGGTAATTGGATCGGCGCCGAATCGGCGGATCGACACCGAAGGTCCGTCGATCGCCAGCGGGGGGATGATCGCATTGACGCGGGAGCCGTCCTTGAGCCGGGCGTCCACCATCGGCGAGACTTCATCGCAGCGTCGGCCGACGGAGGAGACGATCTTGTCGATCACATGCATCAGGTGGGCATTGTCACGGAAGCTGATGCCGGTCAGCGTCAGTCGTCCTTTTCGCTCCACGTAGACCTGCTTGGGCCCGTTGATGAGGATATCGCTGATCAGCGGATCCTTGAGCAGCCCTTCAAGCGGTCCGAGTCCGAAGGTTTCGTCCAGGATTTCGCTGATCAGTTTCTGTTTGTCGTTGTAGTTAAGCAGAACGTTCTGCTGATCGCAAAGACCGGCAATGACCTGCCGCACTTCTTCGCGCACATCTTCGCCGCTGCGCTTGGAGAGCGCCGTCAGGTCGAGCGTCTCGACCAGTTGCCGGTGTATCCGAGATTTCAGCTCGTAATATTCGTCGTCGCGGTCGCCGGCTTTCATCGCCGCGTTCGCGGCCGAGGGTGACTTGCCGGCGGGCGCATGCGAGACCGGCGGTGCGGCACTCGGCGCAGGACCGTGCGCGCCGGGCTTTTCCGCGGCCGTTTCCGTGGAACCGCCCTGCTTGGGTACTTTCAGCGTAGGAACCTTTGATCGACCAAACATGCCAGATACCCCCGCAACGGCCGCGCCTTCAGCTCGCGCCGCTTCCCTCACAACGACGCCGGATCACGAATGGAACCAGGTCCACGTGCGCACCGGGCCCCCCTCATCATCGGTTGATCGCGACGTGGCGTTTGACTAGCAGACGGTATGTCAAAAAGTGCGGTGAGTGGTTATCGGCCGGGAACATCAGCCGATCGTCGCCGGCGTCGGCAGGTCCGAATCGCGGACGACCTCTTCCTTCGCACCGGCCGGCCGGCGAAACAGTTTCTGCAACAGGCCGCCTCTTCGGCCGGCCTCCGCTGCCAGGGCCTCCGGGCAGTGAATCCTCTGGGCCAGCGCGCGGATGTCCTGCCGCACCTTCGTGCGATCGTGTTCCTTCTTGAGCGGCTGTCCGATATTGATGCTCTCGCTGACGGATTTCCAGTCATCCAGGATCGTGCAGAGCAGCTTGCGATTCAGGATCGTCTCCACCTGGTCCACTGTCAGATGTCCCGAATCGCGTCCGAGCCGGTTGCAGACGAATTGCACGCGCTGCGTGTTGTAACCCTGCACGGCCAGCTCCTGCACCATGCGGTCGGCATTGCGTACACTGGTAACAAGCAACTGAATCAGCAGCAGGTTGTAATCCGCCGCGTCCAGTACACAGCGGCCGCCCGGATCGTGTCGCGTCGGACCGTCCACCACGACGTAGGCGCAAAGGTCCTGAAGCGATTGCAACACGTTGGCGCAATGCGCCGCCGTGATCATCTCCGCCTGCGCGAACGTGTGCGGTCGGCGGAGCACATGCACGCCTGACTCATGACGGATAAGCGCCTTGAGGACCATCTGCGGGTCGAGTTCTTCCGGCGTGCTGCACAGATCGGCGACCGTGAACTGCCCATGCACGTCGAGCATGGTCGCGACGTGGCCGAAGCGAAAATCAAGATCGACCAGGGCCACGCGCTGTTCCGATCCAACCAGATCGGCCAGTTCCACCGCAAGATTCGTCGCCAGCGTCGTGCAACCGACGCCGCCGGAACTGCCCATGATCGAAATCAGCTTGCCGGGCTCCTTGGTACGGGTCTGGGTGCGTACGCAACGCGTGGCTGCCTGTTCGAATTCTTCCGGATTGAGTGGTTTGAGGAGATATTCCTTAATGCCCGCGCGCATCGCCGACAGGACAACGTTGCCGTCGGTCTGGCTGGAAAGCGCGAAGATCGGAAGCTCCGGCGCGACTTCCTGAAGCGGCTTGAGACACTCGATCACTACCAGTGGGTTAGGATCGAGGTCCACCAGGAGCAGGTCCGCCGGGAACTGAGAAACCGCCTGGGCAAAGAAACTGGCTTCTTCCAGCTCGGCCACGATTCTCATCTGCGGCAGCGAGGTCACCACGCGGCGCAATTCAGGCAGGGTCGATTCATTTGTGGTGTAGAGGATGACTCGAACCGTTTGCGCCATGACGTTGTCACCCGACGGGGAGCATCGGCCACAGCGGCAGGCCCCCTCCTCCCAATAATGAGGAACGACCCGGGCGCGCCGCATGCGACACGACCGGGCTTCGTCGCCTCTGTCTTATCGGCCACCGCAACCCCGCTCTTCAGGTCTCTTCTCGTTCTTCCGACGGATGGCCGGGAACGGGTCAAGCCCTG
Source organism: uncultured Planctomycetota bacterium (assembly GCA_900696465.1). Classification (GTDB taxonomy): domain Bacteria; phylum Planctomycetota; class Phycisphaerae; order UBA1845; family UTPLA1; genus UTPLA1. The sequence goes on along the minus strand of CAADGE010000027.1, from coordinate 48,226 downwards.
AAGCGCGGGTGGCCGCGGCGTCCGAGAAGCATCAACGGTTACTGGATCAAGCGAACCGGTCGCTTGGTCGCCAGGGTTTCGAAAATTTCACGGAGTTGATGGACGTAGAGCGGCTGCCCCGTGACAGGATCCGGCGCGCTGTCGGCATAGAAGTAGTGTCCTCTGCCGATGTTCGCCATTTCCTGGAGCAGGTCCGGATCCACGTCCGCACCGACGCCGACAACATGCATGGTCATCCCCATTGCTGCTGCGGCCTGTGCCCGGTCAATGCTGTAGCTGGTCGGATTCCAACCACTCGGGGCCACGTTCGGCTTGCCGTCGGTCATCAGGATAATCACCTTGGCGGCAGAGCTCCGGGTCCGCGCTGAGGTCAGCTCGGTCATACCCTGCTGAACACCGCAGCCGATGCAGGTTGTGGAGTTGTAATGTCCGGCCTGCATCTGACGGAGCCGATCGGGAATCGCCTGAAGTGCTTCGGCCGAACTGACCGTCTCCGTCGGCCCGACCAGATTCACCTCGTGCCGGCTGGTCGTAGCAAATATTTCCAGCGAGCAGTAGTCCTGCGTGTCGAGTTCCACGAGCGTATCGATCAGGGCCTGCACGGCGTTCTTTGTGGAATAGAGCGGCTCTTCCGGCGCATTGCCGAGCTCCGGACATCGGCTCCGGCCTGCCTGTTTCTCCAGCAGATAGTTCACGACGGTCTTGATTCCGTAACGATAGCGGAAGCGCGAGTCCGTCTGAAACATCTGCGAGCCGTTGCCGGTCACATAGGCGAGGTAATCATCCCAGCTGCCGGCATCAAATGGCCATGATACCTGTTGCGTCAGCTCATTGGTATCGACCTTGTTATCGCCGTTGCCAGGGCCTCCGTTGTACTTACCGCCGGACTTCTTGCTGCGCCATCCCGCCAGGCCGAGACACACTTTCACGCGGTTGTAGTAGAGCGTGGCATTGCTGTCATACTGACCCGACAGCAGTGCGGATCGCTCCGCAGAAGAGTAACCGGCCTCCGTCAGGTTGGCGATCACATCCGAATGCGTGCAAGTACTTGATCGCGGGATGTGATAGAGACCCGGATCGGTCGTCGGATTGTACGAACCGAGGACGATCGTACTTCCGAAACCGGTCATCCAACCCCACCGCGGACCGCCGCAACCACCATTGGATCCTGAAGGATCGGCGCCCGGACTGGGATTCCCGCCCTGACTGTTCGGCGAGCCGGGACCGGTACCAGGCTGGTCGTTGTAGTTCGAAGGATTCCCCGGCGGAGCAGGGTCGATACCATTACCGACACCGTTGTTCCCCTTTGCGCAAGGCATCGCGAGCCAGACATCCTCCAGGTTGATCTGCACGCCAGGCCGCGAAGAACCGTCTGCCTCCGAAATGTAGTTCTGATGGTGACGCAGTTCGCTGTCATCATTCATCGAGCCGGACAGGTCGATGACGACGGCGATGTCGCGCAGGGTGAGCATCGCAGTAGCGCTGGCCTTGATCCGGGCGCCTTCCATGCCGAGTGCCTTTCCGAAAACAAGCGAGACCGGACCATCCGCGACGGTGTGATCGCGTTTGAGAGACACACGCACGGCATCGTAGGGTTGCTCGTTGGGCACAAAATCGAATCGATCGCCGTTGAGCACGGCATGGCCGAGCACGACGTCGGATTCAATCAGCGTGGCCGACTGGCCTGCGATCTCGTTGAGACTGGCAAAAGTCGCGGCCTCCGCGACGGTGAGTGCGGCCGCATTGCTCGTCGAACCAAGTTGCGACGCGGCAGCCAACGCGGCGGCATCCGCGGCACTTTGCAGCTCCTGCTTGGCTGCGAACATCAGACCGGTGTCGACCGCGAGCGCGGCCACACCCAGCCCGACCGCGCCGCCGAAGATGACGGTCTGCGTCAGGATCGTGGCGCGTCGAGTGGATCGATGACGGGATTTTCGGAACAGGAACATCGCTTGCCCTCCTGGGAGTGACCGGCGTGGCGAACCAGACACACTGGGCGCCGCGCGGCGTCACAGGTTGTCCGTGGGGTTTCGCCCCGCAGCCTCTTTCAGAACGGCCGGCGGGAGTTGGCGATAAGCTCGCCATCGAGCAAGTGCACGATGGCATTGTTTCACGAGCCGACGCGCCGCTGTGGGCACAACCGGCATCGCCTGGCTTGCAGTTACTCAAAGTCCGCGTATCCCCAGGATCCGCGAAGCGTCAGCGGTGACGACGGCCAGCCGGCGGAACTGACCGACGGCGGTGATGTCACCGGGGCCTCCTCGCGCGGCACGCGCTCGACCGACGGCGCGGTCCGTGGCGTGCCTTCGAGCTGACCCAGTGCGAAAAACTGGAAATCGTCCGGGTGTCCCATCTCGGATCCCGGAGGCGGAGGAACCTGCTGCGGATCGAGCGGTTCGACGAGCTGCGGTGTCACCAGGATGACCAGTTCCGTGTTGTTTCGCTGATACTGCATTGAACTGAACAACGATCCTAGTACCGGCAGGTCACCCAGGCCAGGTATCTTCTCGGAGACTGCCTGAACTCGCTCACTCAGCAGCCCCGCCATGGCAAAGGTCTGCCCGTTTCCGCATTCGATCGTCGATTCCACACGCCGCGTCGTGAACGAAAAGACGGGCAGCCCGCCGGGCAAAGCCATGCCCGGGATGGCGTCGCTGACTTCGCTCATGACATGCAGCCGGACAATCTGCCCGGCCATGACGGTCGGCGTGAATGCGAGTCGCACGCCGAATTCCTTGTATTCGATGGTGATGGAGCCGGCCACGGCGCCGCCCTGTGTCACCGGGATCGGCACTTCGCCGCCCGCGAGGAACGTCGCGGTTTGTCCGCTGATGGCCACCAGGTTCGGCTCCGCGAGGACGCGGGCCAGCGAGTTCTGTCGCAGGGCCTGCATAAAGACCTGGAACTCGGCGCGCGGGAAGCCGAAGGTGAGGTTCGTGTTCGCCCCATTCGCTGTCGCGGCCACGGAATAGGTCAACTGTCCGGCCGGATTCGGCGCGAGGATATTCGCCAGCCCGTTGGACGAATAGACCGTGGGGTTGAGCTGGGCGACATTGTTGGCGAAGAAGAAATCGCGCGACCAATCGGAAGCGCCGATCGCCCAGTTGAAACCGAGTTGGCGTACGGCCTCCTTGTTCACTTCGGCGACCACCACGCGCAGCATGGTCTGTTGCACGCCGGCGACGCTCAACTGGTTGCGCACGACCCCCCCCTGGTAGAGCGTGGCGATCTCGACGATGCGCTCGGCACTCTGGGAATCCGGCACGGTACCGGCCAGCACAATGACGCCGTTGACGCTGCGCGGCTCGACCCGCGCCGTCGGCGACACGCGGCGGATCGCCTCGTTCAAAACCGACAGATCATGCTCGACGTTGATCGAGAAAACGCGCTGCTGATCGCCGAACCAGAGGATCATCTGCGTGGAACCGAAGTTCCGGCCGGTCACAATGATCCGCGTCGGTGATACGACGAAGATCTCTGCAATATTCGGATCGGCGATCTCCGCTCGATCGCATCGTGCCTTGAGGTCCACGACGGCGGAGCTGTTTCGCGAAACGACCACCGGCCGTGCCCGATGACTCTGCACATCAATACCGGCGATCAAATCTGAATCGCCCATGGCGGCTGCGCCGGCTGGCACTCCGCCCTGCGGCTGCTGCGCGCTGGCCAGAAGCACAGGCGTATCGAGTAGCTGATCCGTGTTTGAATCGGGTGGAGTAACATTCGAAGCCGCTTTGGGCGGCGGCGGTGCCGGCTCAACGACGGAGCCCGGCTGTGTGGTTTCATCTTTGTTTGCAGCGGCGTCTTTTACCGGAGGCAGGGACGTCGGCTGATTGGCCCGTACGACACGCTGTTCACGCTCGGCCGGATCAGCAGGTCCATCGGCGAGCGCCAAGGCGCGATTGGCCATCACACGACAGGTCGTATCCAGCAGAACGGGTCCGGAAAGACTCGAACCTGCCTGCACAGTGGCCAGACTGGTACCAAGCGTCAGCGCGACCAATGCCAGCGCGGTCGCTCGGGCCTGACCCGCGCGAATTCCGGGCACGCATAACGGACAAGCGACCGCACTCTTCCTTGAGGCGGCCTTGTCCGGCGAGGCGTTTCCATCCGTGGGAGCGATCATTCAAGTACCTCCGACTTTGGAGTGTTCTGCGTGTTTTCCGCACCCTTGGCTGACGGATAGCGGCTCGAGCGCACATCCTGTGTGCTGCCCGATGCTCTCCGCTCCACGAGGCCGGAATCATCAAAAACGAGTCGTTCGAGTTCGTCGCCGTGTAGCACTTCGACGACGTACTGGCGCCGCGGGGCTTCCTCTGCCTTCGATGAAGCGGCCTTGGCTACCAGTTGATTCGACAGGGTGTTCTGGAGGAACTTCGACCAGAAAGCGTCGCTCGGTTCCTCATTGTTGCCGCGCAGTGCGAGTCGTACTTTCTGACTGCGGCCGGCGGTGTGGCTGTTGAGAATCTGCACCTCGTGCGGCTCAAGGAAGAGCGTCACCGACTTGGTCACGCGCGTACTCTTGCCGTCGGCGCCGACCTCGCTGAGCGACTGGCCGACCGCACCGACTTCGATGTTGGTCAGAATCAGCTTGCTGGCGCCGTCGCGTTCCGAAACGGTGGATACATCCACACGACTGCCCGGCGTGATGAATCCGGCGACCGCGGATTCCTCCGTAACGCTGACACTCACCGCGCGATGGCCCTGCGGGATGATCGCCCGCAGGCCAGGTTCCGAGCCCACCGGGGCGAGCATGTTATTGGTGATCGGAACACCGGGCGCGACGGTCATGCTGGTAACTCGGCCGACGAGATTCTTCGGGTCGGTGAAGGCGTTTGACGGAACGAGCGCGACCGGCACGCGGGCCGTGCTGATCATCGACTCGGTAACGCGGGTGGCCACTTCGATCTGCTTGGCGCTGACGCAGACGACCGTCTCCAGCCCCTGCGCGCCCTTGGCCTTCTGGATCAGGTCCAGACCCATCTTGATGGCGAAGAAGCCGACGCCCAGGCCGATGACCAACGGTATGATGGTTTTGGGTTTCATCCGTATCGTCCATTGACGCCGCGCCGAAGCCGGTCGCCGCGTGAATGCTACCGTTTAGAGTTCGATACCGCCGCCCTGTCCGTCGGAGCCGGTTTCGATGCCCTCGCGGCGCATCGTGGTCCGCCCGGTGATGTCGAAAGAGCCGCCGCCCATGAGCTGGCCGGTGAAACCGACGCGATCAAACGGCATGCGCACTTCGACCCAGACTTCGACGTCCGTCGGGCCGACGGTGCTGATGTTGCTGGTGGTGGTGTAGCCGCTCAGGTTTGCGGCGCCCATGGAAGCGTCCACGGCGGACTGCACGCTGCTCATGTTCCCGCCAGGTAGTGCCGCAGCTCTGGCACCCTCACGGGCTGCGAGCGTCACAGTCTGTTTGACCATGAAAGCGTAGCCCACCTCGATCATGCCGAACATCGACAGGATCATCAGCGGAGCGACCACAGCGGCCTCAACGACCGCGGCACCACGACGCGCGAATTTTCTTCGGTTCGTTTTCATAGCACTCCCCACCATCCGGAGAACCTGGCCAGAATCACCACCGTCGTGCCCAGGGACAGCGGAATGGCATACGGCATCATTCCCGCCTGTCCCGAAAGCTGCCCGGCCGAGCCGAAGTCGCTCAGCGCCGTGCGGACGGAACTGCACTTGGATATCAGCACACCCACGTTGAAGGCCGACTGCCGCCATTGACCTCGCGCCGCGATCATGCCCAGCGCGATCACGCCGCCGATTAGCCCGGCGGCCGCCACGGCATAGAGCGTCAGCTGCGGCCCCAGCCAGGCCCCGAGGCCGGCCATGAACTTCACATCGCCGGCGCCCATGCCGCGAATCAGCCACAGGCCCACGAGGAGCCCGAAGCCGACCAGCATGCCGACCGCCGCGTGCCACAGGCCTGCCCAACCGGCAAACCAGGTATGCGCTGCGAGGCCGCCCGACGCCAGAAGCACGTTCAGCCAGTTCGGGACGCGATGCGTGCGGTAGTCGTTCCAGCCCGCGAAGAGCATCGCGGGAACGAGCACCGCAAACATCCACCATCCTGACCCGGCTTCGAACATCACTTCACCTTCCTCATGGTCAGAGTCGCACGTTCGACGTTTGGTCCGCCGAGCCGTACGAGATTCCCGTAACGCGCCCGACGGGCGGGGCGTCATGCCGCCGCCCGTCGAGCCGCCACTACGGTTCAGGCAAAGGCGCCGCCTGGCGCCTCCGCCGTCGCGCGATGCCTTACGGCATCTGGCTTTCCACGTCGGCGAACGTCGCCGAAACCTTGGTGCCCAGCGCGCTGATCGCGCCGAGTGCGATCACGATAATCAGCGCGAGCATCACGGCGTACTCCGTCGCCGTCGCGCCATCTTCCTCGACGAAAAACGACTTCACTCGATTGATCAAAGCGTTCATAGCTTCTCCTCTCCTGCAGGGAACGGACGCTGTCCCCCAAGCGGTCAGGCCGGAATCCGGCGTCCTGCCGTGCTCCGTGCCCTTTCCTTCTTTCCCCCCAACGCGAGGGGAAATCACTCCGACAGCGTCCGTTCTGTCGAATCCGTAACGCACTGCCGCTTTCCGCGAGAACATGCCCAAACGGCTGCTCGTGCGAACCGCGACGCGTCGTTTCATGTGGCGAAGTCGGATCCTGCCGCAACGCTCCAAGGGCGGCAGACGTGTGATGTGTGGCGACGCAGGACCAAGGTCGACGCGACGCCATACCCCTCCGCGATCGAGCTGCCCGAACCGCCGATGGGCCGGGGCCAGCCGCGAGCCGTTCAATTCTCTCAGCTCGCGGTATCGACCGGGCCTTCACCACCAAACCAGCACTCACATCGGTGAAGGCCATTTTCAGCATAAGAAACAATGGTCGGGCGGGCAAACCCAGTTTGCAGCATTGAAAGATATTTTCCATGATCGGACGCTGGCAACCGGTCGGCGCTACCGGCAATACTGATAATAAGTATCGGCCCGACACGCGGCCGAGGGTGTATCGCATTTTCGACCGATATTTCGCACGAGAAATGAACGCGCAAAATTTTCGCGTCCCGCGTCCGGCGCGACTGCGCTTTCACGTTATTGAGACGATGCGCACTTCCTGCGCGACCATCGCACACAACGTCGTGCGCCATTTATCAGCTAAGGTCGATGAGATGCATCACGCCGGAAGGCAGCAGGCAAATCGTATCTGGCGTTCAACGAACCGCCGGTATCACAGGCCGCCCGATCAGTGCGACTTCCAGGTGGGCTTGAGCTGCCAGTCTGGGTCGTACTCCGCCCGTTCCGAAAACAATCCGTCGGGATCGAAGGTCTCTCGCCACCAGGAGCCGAAAGACTCGATCACCTGCTCCCGCTGACCGCCCCCGCCGGCACGTGGCGCCCCCTGCATCTGGTCCGCGAGGTAGGTCGGCCATCGCCCCAGCGAAACGACGATGTTCAGCGCCTCCCCGCCGCGCAAAATCTGCGCCGTGCGGGCCATTACCGCCTGACCCGGCTGGAGCCGAAGCTGTGCCTGTGGCGGAAGGCGACCGACGTCCACGGGAAAGCCGCGCCCGACCCACTGCCCCTGCCGCCATTTTTCAAATCGCTCCGCGGCCGTGGCAACGGGCAGCGCCTCCTCGTCCAGTGCGAGAATCAGATCCCCCTCACGCACGTCGATCTCAATCGGCACGCCGGTGATGTCCGTCAGCACGATCCCCCCCACACCCGGCGGCACGCGCGGGTCCTCGGCATGCGACCGGGCCTCAAAGGTCACCGTCCGCAGGGCCTCGGGCCGGAAGGGCGCGCGCTCGTGTGCCACAAGCTTGACACCTTTTCCGCCGCGCAGCACTGTCACCTCGCACTGTGTGCCCGGCGTCTGCTCGGCGATCCACTTCGTGAACTCCAGCGCGGGATACTCGATCGTCGCAGCGCGACCGTTCATCGCTGTGACCATGTCGCCGCTCTGCAGCCCCGCCTTCTGGGCGCTGGAGGCCTTGAAGACGTCCGTGATCCGCAATGCCGTCGCCCACGGCGGTACCCGCGTGTCCTGCGCCTCGCCTACCGGCATTCCATGATGGCTGATGCCCAGAAACGCCCGCGGCGGGCCGAATCGCTCGCTCAGATAAATCTCCAGCGTGATCTGCCGGATCAACCGACGCACCTCATAGAACCGCGTCCGATGAAAAAGCTTCCGCAGCGGTTCATAGCACTCCGGTCCCTTCTCCGACAGAAGGATCGCCGCCGCATCGCGTACCATGCACTCCGGGCTCTCCAGGTCGGCCAGGAGTGAGTCGATCGAATGCGCCGGCTCGACCGCCCGCGTTGTCGGCGACGGTGCCGCCCCTGCAACCGCCTGTGCCAGCGAGCACCACCAGATCGCCAGATATGTCACCAGCAGGAACATCCCATGCCCTTAAAGACCGCCACTACGGGGCATTCTATCCGCCCGCATATCCGCCGCCCATGAATTCGCAGCACGATTCGAGACACACGCCGATGCTCACCGCCGGTCCGCAATGCAGGTAGAATGCGCCCCATGGCCGGGTTCGACTTCCATCGCGTCAAACAGCAGGCGCAGCAGACCCTCGGGGAGCGCCTGAGGCGAATCCGCGTCGAACAGGGCCTCACTCAGACCGAGCTGGCCGAACGGGCCCGCGTCAATCAGGGGCACCTGTCCTCCGTTGAGCGCGGTGAGCATTTCCCCCGACCGGACACCCTGCGGGCTTTGGCGATCGCCCTTGGCGTGCCGGAGGCCGTCCTGCTGGGCGAAGGCGAAGGTCACGACGCCCCGCAGGCGCTGGACACCCGCGAGCTGCCGCTGTTCGGCACGATCCCCAACGGTCCGCCGGCCGAATCCCAGGAACAACTGGAGATGTTCCCCGTCCTGCGGCACCTGTGGCAGCCGGACCGCTACTGCCTGCGATGCGAGTTCGATTCGATGGAGCCGACCCTTCAGCGAGGGGACATCATCCTCGTCGATTACCGCCCCGGCGTGGACCCATTCGCCGTGCAGGGGAAGATCTGCGCGTGTCTCGTCGACGGCCGCCCGACGCTCAAGCGCGTGAGCATTGAAAGTCGCAGCGGCGACCGACTCATCATTCTGCGCGGCGACAACCCCCGCGTCCCTCCCGTGGTGCTCGATGAAACCCGCGATTTCTCAATTCAGGGAATCGCCGTCTGCCTCGTCAGCCGGGAACTCTGAGCCAATCCTGAAATCAGCGGCAAATACGATTACCAATGAAAAAACCCGGAGCATGCCTGCTCCGGGCTTTGGCTTTCGTGCGTTGAATCGTGAACGGTAACGATGTACATGCGTCGCCAAAAAAGCTGGCGGCGATCGCTTACCTCTATTTGCGTCCCGCCGGCGCTGCCGAACCCGCCTTCTGCCGCTGCGAAATCGTCGGCAGGGACTCCAGCCGCTGCTTAAGCTCCTCAAACAGGGCATCCAGCGGGCGGTTCAGGTTTTTCAACTCTTCCGTGCGGGCCTTCGCGTCGGTCATAAGCTCCGTTCGGGCGAAATCCTCTGCTCGGCTGGCCTGGTATTGGTATGCTCGGCGTCGGAGGTCCGAGAGAATCGACCGGGCATTGGTCGTCTGGCTCTCGTCGAATTCATACTTCGCCGCCACGCTCAGCACGTACTTTTCCCAGTCGTCCAGCGGCGGGGCCGGCTGAAGCGGAGGCGGGGCCGCAGTCTTCTGCTGCGGCGGCTGTGCCTGAGGATTGACCACCGGCCTCGGCGGAGAGATCGGCTCGGGCGCGGGCTTGGCGGCCTGGTGCTCGGGGCGAGTGACCGGCGGCTGTGCCTGCGGCTGCGGATGCGGGACGGTCGGCGGGACAAACTGCGGGGATTGCTCAGGGCGCGAGCCACGGGCCTCTGCACGCGGCCGCATCGGCTCGACGTAGGGCTGCATCTTCTCCATCCGGTCGCGGGCCTCGGCATATTCGACGATCTCCGCCGGAGGAACCGGTCGGTTGAATTCGGCAGGAACCTCAGCGGTCATCTCCTTGGCTTCGCGCTGGAGGGAACTCTTGAGCGACGCTCGCATCTCGCTGTCATATTCCTGGGTGGCCATCATTAACAGATGCCGCGTTCGCAACTCTTCCAGACGGGCGCGGCCTTGGGTGGCTACCGCCGGAGGCAATCGCTGTTCAAGCCAGGTAGCGATCTGCATTTCATTCAATGGCATTGACTCCGTCTGCGCAAGAAGTCGCTCATTGAGTTTCTGCACGAGCGGCGAGTTCTCATCATCGGCAGGCGTGCCGGATTCCTCGATCTGCCGCAGCAGGTCCTGCATCTCACGGTCGGATTCCTGATCGTGATTCCACTGCTCGAGCAGGCGGTTCTGCATCTCCTGCCGTAGCGTTGCCATCGCGTCGGCATCCAGCGCGTAGGCGGACTCCATCATCTGAAGCTGTCGTTCCATCTCGAATTCCCAGGACTCGATCCACGATGGGTCGACATGCTCCATACCCGGCGGCGTGGCCTGACCCGGCGATGCAAGCAAGAGCGCTACCGTGGCAGTGACAACCAGTGCTCTACTGCCAAGCGAACCAATCAAAGTTTGAGTCGAGCGAGAAATAGATACAGAAGACAAGCGAGGCATAATGACCAACTCCTCAGAAACTCCAAGGCGTTCGCCAGCCCACCGCTGTACGGGGGAGGGCGCAGACCGCAGGCAAACGATTTCGGCTTCGCACTTGATCTGATGGATTATACGCGCTGAGCGGCTACGGTGTCTCGGGGCAATAATCCGGGAATCGGCGTGCGATCCGTAAAAAGACAGACGGCCGATTGCAGAGGCAACCGGCCGTCCGAGTGTTAAGCAAACCTGAGTACGTCTTACCGGCGTCGGCGGACGAGGGTCAGCAGGCCGAGGCCGAGCAGACCGATCGTAGCGGGCTCCGGAACGTTGTTGATGACGAGAATGGGGTTGCCCAGAGCATTGTCAGGCCAGAACTGATCGTTCGAGCCAGCACCGTTGATCTGATTCGGGCCAACCATCGTGAGGATCTCGTGACCCGACGGAAGGTCGTTTCCGCCGAACTCGCCGAATCCGATACCGGCGTAGATCGCTGAAGTCTGGAACTCACCCGGGCGCTTGTTCTTCGACAGGACGAACTGCATCAGCAAGTAGGTGCCAGCCGGTGCTCCCGTAGCACTCACGTTGCTACCGCCAGCATTCCAGATCAGGGGAAAACCTTCCTGGTTGACCAGCGGCTCTGAGACGTCAGTCGCCAAAGTCGAAAGCGGAAGAATGACATCCTTTACGAGGAACTTATCAGGCGCAATCGTACCATCGAGCGTACCGATATCCAACGACCACCCGTAGGCACCACCGTCAAAGTTCTGGTAGAAGACCGAAACAAGCCACTCACAGCGAAGACCCTGGGTCACGTCGCAATCGACCTTCAGGCCGCGACCCAAGCCGGATCCGCCGAGACCATCGCTCGACGAATTCGGAAGAACACCCTGAGCTTCGAACCAGACCACACCGACGGCGTTCGCCATCGAGGTGACCGCCAGCGAAAGGGCCGCAGCCAGCGAAAGAATCTTAGCAGCTTTCATTTTCTCCATCTCCTTCTCAAAGAAACTTTGAGTTCTGTTCTTTCCCGCTCTCTCCCCTGCGGCCTTGCCTCAAGAATCCCCTTGACTGGCGGGCAGCACTGGAAGCTTTTTACGAGAATACTTGACTTCTTTGCACTCCTCGGGAAGCGTGCTGCTTCCCATCACACTAACCAGTCTATCAGGTTCCTCGTTCCGATTCAAGGCCCCCGGGCCACTTTTTTTATGACCCGGGGACCAAGGCTAAAATCGGAGCACACCGTCATTTACGGACAGTGGATCGGAGCTAACGAGCCAACAGCTCGGGCAGCAGCAAAAAACGAGGTATCCGCACTTGTAACGGTATTCGAGTTGTTAAAGTCGCCGGTGTACACTTGGAGCAGCGTATCAGATGCAGCGCTAACCGCAGCACTGTGGGCTGAGTTGTCGGCACTACTGACCTGACCGTCGCCGTTGTAATCGCCCTTCATACGGATCTCGACGATTGCATCCGGGAGGGTCGACGTCGCACCCTGCTGGCTGCCGCTGACCACTGGAAGCTCGGGAATGGAGCCGTTGTAGCCGAAGCTGATCTTCTCATCCGGTGGAGTGTCACCACCAGTCTCGAAGACGCGAGCGATCAAAAGATTGTTCACAGACATGTGAACGTTGTACGTCGACTTCGCCGCGTGTGCCGGGAGACCACCGATCAAACCACCGCTTACGCAGTTTCGGCTGCCGGCGACAAGGTCAAGCCGACCGACGCGATAAGGAATATCCGTCAGGCCGGAAGGTCGCGGCGTGATGCCGAGAGAGGCGTTGTAGACAGGACCGGCGCTCACCGGAACGCGGACGGCCTTGGCACCCGCCCAGCTCGGCGGATCGCCGGGGACCACGGCGCCGTCGACCTTGTCATCCCAGACCAGCGGCTGACCGCCGGTGATGGAGTTGCGGACGTTGCCATCGTTGAAGAGCTGGAAACTGATCGAATTAATGCGGTTTCGCAGGTCACCTGGAACTAACGGTGTATTGTTGATATTCAAGCCGAGCGAGGCCAGCACGTCACCGGTACCGTCCGGATCGTCGTTCATGTCCAGATAGACCCAGATGCTCGCGGTGCTCGGATCGCTGTCGCCATCATGATTCGGGAAGGTCAGACCTGCGCCGCCGGAGATCAGCGTCAGGTGGCGATTCAGGTTTCGCTTGCCTTCGAGGCGAACAACCTGGCCTGCACCGCGGCGACCACTGTTAATACCAGTCTGAATGTACGGGTTGTTGAACGCGTTACCAATCGAACCACCGGTAATCGTATTCACACCGGCAGCCGTATTGTTCGGCCGAGCGTCCATCCAGATAACCGATTCCTGGCCGAGCGAGACCGAGGCGAACAGCGCCACCACGGCCGTGCTCAGAAAAATTGCACTCTTCTTCATCTTTTTTCTCCCTGCTCGATGACGAGCAACTTCACTTTGCTTTTCAGCGAGGCCAATCGACCATCGCCGCAGGACCCTTCGCCTACCGGGGCGTGAAGGTCGCTCGTAACTACACCACTTCGACCCGGATCGCGATACACACGCGTGAACCGGGCTGATGCCGGACGGCTCTGCATGGCCTTCCTGCATCCCCATTGCAAGGCGATGCCGCGACTGAACTGGCTCACCGGAAAGAGCTTCGTCCCATCCGCCGGCAATGACGCCTGGCACCTGACAACCGTCTGACAACTTCGTCGTGCTTCTCGACCGCCGTGGTCTGCACGAGTGCCATCATGCGGGCGCTCTTGCGGATCGCCCGAGGCAGACTCGAAAGGCCGAAAGCAACCGGCACTCTTGCAAAGCACCGACCACCGCTGGCCTTACCAAGGCGGCGAAACGCCCGACACAGGTCGGACCGTCGCCGTGAGCGAACGGCCGAGTGCCTCTGCAAAGGCACCAACCGCACGCAGGACCGAGGAATCGGCCTGCACGCTCACCTTTCATGCTACCCGAACCGGGCCCGTCACTTCAAGGCCCGCTTGGGCAAAATTGTCCGGAAGCCGCATTTTTTTCAACCCCGTTACCGGGGCCGCCTTACCCGCCGGAGGGCTGATTTTCGGGTCTTTCATGGCCCTCGCGAACCGGCCGGTAACCAGTCAGGCGAGAAAGCAATATCCGACTATCCATCCGTGCGTAAAACAGCCCGAAAACGTGCATAATTTCATCGAAATTCGCAAAAAATCAGCGATGGTAGGCCAGTCAGCCCGCTCGATTCCACCGCGGTTGAGACTGACCCGGGCGGGAATCCGGCCGGTCTTATCGAGATGACAAATCACTAAGTCATATTCTGACAACGTATTACAACTTCTTATTGATTTTTACCAATTCACGTGTTATCTTTCGCATATTAGGAAAATGTTAGGTATTCCTGTCATGCGTGCGGCTTCCATCGCCGCCAGAAAGGAGGAGCAGAAATGTCGCCAGAAGTTTTTCGACCCGTCAAAGTCCGGGTCCGCGTAATCCGCGAGACCGCCTTCGTGCCCATGACCCCTCGTAAAAGAGAAATCTGTCTCGATTTCGGGATTCCCCCACGGGAGGAGCCGCAGATCATCGCCGATGGCCTCGATCTGGAGCTGCGACCGGGGTCGATCCTTCTCGTGACCGGCCCGTCCGGCAGCGGGAAGACCTCGATCCTCGCCAACATCGCCGAACAGGTGGATTCGCCGCTCTGGGTCGGCGACCGGCAGACGACCTCGCCGCGACCGATTGTTGACGGCATTGCCCCGGGCCGTCCGCTGGCAACCGCGCTGGAAATTCTCACGGCATGCGGTCTGGGAGAACCCCGCTTGTGGATCCGCCGGTATGCCGACCTTTCCGATGGCGAGAAGTTTCGGGCGTCACTGGCGCGGGCGATCGGCTGGTCAATCACTTCGCGGCAGGGCGCGCCGATCATCTGCGACGAGTTTACTTCGCTGCTGCATCGCCGGGCGGCGCGGGCCATCGCCCACAACCTGCGCAAGCTCGTTTCCCGACACCGCCTGATCTTCATCACGGCCGCGGCGCAGGACGACGTGGCGGAGGACCTTCAGCCGGACGAGACCGTGCGCCTGGGCGGCCCGGCTCCGGCGCGACTGACGCATCGGCCGAGTGACAAGGCGGTGTCACTGCGCCGCCGGGCGACCATCGAGTCTGGCAGCGTGCGCGACTATCATCGCTTCTCGCCGATGCACTACCGCCATCGCGACGGGCTGGGTTTCGTTGACAAGGTCTTCCTGCTCCGCGAGGCCCCGAAGGCCGACCCGCTGGGGATTCTCGTCTTCGCCCATGCCCCGCGCGAACTGGCGTTGCGCAATGCGGCTACGCAGGGCCGGTTCATCCGCAACATGCGGCGGCTCAACCGAGAGCTGCGCATCCTGCGGCGGCTGGTCATGCACCCGGACGTTCGCGGGTGCGGCCTGGGCCACTGGTTTGTTCGGCAGGCGCTGCCGAAGGTTGGCGTGCGCTTCGTCGAATGTCTCGCCGTCATGGGTGCCGTCAATCCGGTCTTTGAGCGGGCGGGGATGATTCGCATCGGCCGATGCCCGATGCCCGCGGGAAGGTGGAAACTGCTCGAGCGGTTGCGGGAGATGAAGCTCGACCCGCTGAGCCCGGACTTTTCGCAGAAGGTGGCCCGCTACCCGCGCATCCGGGCGATGGTGGAAAAGACACTGCTCAATTACGTCGCGGCGATGCACGGCGGGGCGCACTACAAAGTGCGCGGCCGTGCACCACAGGAGCTGACACGGGCCTTCCGGCAGATCATCGGGGAGCCGCCGATTTACTACCTCTGGGACCGGGAGCGGGTGTTTCCGCGAACGGAGTGCGACGTCTCGAGGAAGCGGCCGCACGAACGGGCTGAACCGGATGAGGCGGATGACCGTGGTTCGCGGGCGACGCGTCAGCGGCGGCATGATCCGGATCGCAGCGCAGCGTGAAATACTCTGATGGCGGTAGTTGGATGGTGCCTCAGACGGCCGCGCCGACCTGAAAGGAAAGCTGCTCAAGCTGGACGGCCAGATCGACGGCCGAGACTGCCACCTTGCCCGAAACGTTGATGTTGACCGGTGCGAAATTCAGCAGGCCGCGGACGCCCGCGGCGACGAGCACATCGGCCACGCCCTGGGCGGACTCCGCAGGCACGGCGACGATCGCCAGGCGGATGTCCTTTTCTCTGACGACTGCGGGGATGTCGCCCACCGGCTGGATCAGGAGGCCCGGCACCCCCGGCAGCGGACGGCCGACCTTCGACGGGTCGTCGTCAAAAACGGCGACCAGCCGGAAACCCTTGCGGGCAAATCCGCGATACGCGGAGAGGGCCATTCCTAGGTTACCAGCACCAACAAGCAGCACGTTCCAGGTGCGATCGGTCCCCAGGATGCGACGAATGCGCGTGGTGAGTTCGTTGACGTCGTAGCCGATGCCGGGCTGGCCGAACTGGCCGAAGTAGGCGAGGTCCTTGCGAATCTGGGTAGGCGTGAGCTTGAGGGCTTCGCCCAATTGCTTGGAGGAGACGGTCCGCTGGTCATTGCGCCACAGGGACTCCAACTCTCGAAGGTAGAGACTCAACCGACGAACGGCCGGAGCGGGAATGGCTGTGGATTTCATGGAAGGACCCCATTCCGTGCCGAATGCACTCAGCAGGACCGATAGGGTGATAATATCTCGGATGCCGCGTCCGCTCAAGCCGCGGTCATGTGGAAGATCGGCGTAACATCCGCTGCGCCAATGTTTTTCCGATGCGCCGCACTTGACAGAGTGCGCCGCATCCTGATACGGTTTTGAAAGGAAGCCGGCGTGGCAGGATGACGCACGCGCGCTCGACCTCCGCAGCCCGGCCAGAGCCAGAATAACCCGCACGATGCGCGTTCCCACCCTCCAGGAGCGTCCTGCGAATGCCTGCCCATGGCGTGCAGCGAATTGGGTCGGCCGCAAGTCGCCGCGACGACGAATCCAGGCCCGCATGATGCAACGAATTTTTGCTTTCCTCTGTGCGTTCAGCTTCTGCCTGCTGGCAGCCGCGCCCGCTCGGGCGCAGGATTCCCTCGAACCGCTGATGAAACTCGACAAGCTGACGCGCGGACAGCGGGCGACGATGGAGGCCGAGGTCTCGCTTCGCGTGAACCGACTCCGTGAGGCCGGGACCAACGCCCAGCAGCGCAGCGAGGCCCGCGACCGGATTCTCCGGACGGCCGCGATCAAGGGTGCCACTGCTGCGGCACTCGACGCCTACTCCGAAATCTGCGCTGAGCAGTTGACCGGCATCGTGACCGGCGACCAGCTGGAGACGGCCATGGATGCGGTCCTGATTCTCGGGCAGTTCGGCAACGCCAACACGGCAGACACGCTCGCCGCCGGCATGCGCTCGCGCCAGCCGGCGGTGCGGTTGATGTGCGCCCGGGCCATCTGCCGCCTGCACGATCAGATTAAGGACGACCAGAAGCGGTGCAACACGGTGCTGCGGGCCTTGGGCCGCGCCGGGGCGCGCGAGTCCGACGAACACGTGTTGCGGGTCACCTACCAGGCGGCGGATTTCAAGGCGACGGTGCGCAACTTCAAATTCGCGGAACTCTCGGCGCGCACCCTCGCGGAGATCTTTCAGGGGCGGCTTGAACAACTCGACAGCGGCAGCCGCGATGAGCTGCGCGATGAATACGGCGTCGAAGCCGCGGCGCGCTGCTACGCCGATGCCGCCCGCGAAGACAGGGCCCGGTTGATCTCATCGCTTGCCCGATTCATGGAGCACGCCCTGGCACGCTACTTCGATCCCGACGTGGCGACCGAATCCCTCCCGCCGGTCGTGCGGTATGTCTCCCGGCTGGAGGAGGTCATCCACGAGATGGCCAAGTCCTCGGGCACGTCGATCGCCTGTGATCGGCTCAAGCTCAACCCCCGCGCGGCCAGTCGTTCCGACCAGGAAGCCGCCTCCCGGCGGACGATGGAGTGCATTCGAAATGCCCTTCGCGGCGACCCCTGGAAGATCGGCTGACCGCAGAGTACCGGCCCCTTCGTTCAGCGGTACCGATATCATTTCACAGGCGGGATTAGCCCCGAAATCAACGGAAATCAACGCGGACCGATGCCTTCCGACGACCAACGTCAGGGCGTGAGTCTTGCCCAGCTTCTCCGTTTTGTGTAGTTATGCCCGGCCTTTCTGAGTCTTCGAAAGGGTTGGGTGCAGATGGTTCTCGCACCTGCTGAATAACCTCCAGAGTGATGGCTCGAAAGATTCGCCACCATGTAATGCACCAGCACCTTATGAAAGACTCCCCTATCTACACACAGCGAGGATCGATTTGCGCAATTGCCGCGGTCGTCCTCCTGGCTGGTTTGTGCACGTCTCTGTTCGCCAAAGACCCGCTGGCGATGATTCCGGCCGATACGCCCTGCGTCATCGTCATGCCGAAACTGGCCACGACCACGCAACAGGTCAGCACGCTTTACAAACGTATTCAGCCGGATGCGGACGATTTTTGTGTGCTTGCCTTCGGGGAAGACATCAATCTCTCACCGGGCTGCTGGGAGACCGGCGCTCCCGTTGTGCTGATTCTGCCCCGGCCTGAGTTCGACAAGTCTTCGCTGGTCGTCGCCTTCAAACCCAGGAATGCAGGAAGTCTGATCGTCAAAGCCGGCGCCCGTGAGGAGATGCCGGGGCGGTGCGACGGTCCGGCCGGTCCGAGCTGGGTCTCCCTTCGCGGAGGCATGGCCTTCGCGGCACAGAAGCGAAGCGCACTTCGCGTGGTCAAGGATTCGGAAGAGACGCGCAGCGTCGCGGATGCGCTCGATTCCGTCGAGCGGCAGATGCTCAGCGAGTGCGATGTTTTTGTCCGTCTGAACGTGGCGCGCTGGCGCGAGAAAATCCTCCCGCCGATGACCGTGGCGATGCAGATGATCAGTCTGGGCATCACCGCCGAAGTCGATCCCGAGCAGCTCGAGGCCTCGCAGGCCATGATCCGCTGGTTCATCGACGGGCTTCAGACGCTCATCGAGCAACTCGACAGCATCTCACTCTCGGCAAAGTTCTGCGAAGAGTCGCTCCAGATCACGCATCATCACCGCTTTGCCTCCGGCAAGTCCGTCGGCACGTATCTCAGCGCCGTCAAGCACGATCGACGTAACCTGCTTGAGACGCTCCCGGATCGACCGTTCTGGGTGGCGCTGACGTCCAACTGGAACTGTCCGCCCGACCAATCGCTGACCACCCGGATCACCGAGTACGTCATGAACCTCGAGCCGATGAAGCAGAAGATGGACTCCAAGGTCCACGAGCGCCTGCTCAAAGACGTACGCGACTGTTACGGCCAGATGAAGGGCAGCGCTTTCATGATGGCCTCGCCGGCCGGCTCGATGTTCCCGATGGAAATGATCGGTTCCTACGTCATGAACGACGCGACGCGCGGCCTCGCACAGCTCAGCTTCATCCAGGAAAACGCCAACGAAGCCGTGGCGTCGATGCTTCCCGGGGCTAAAGTCCGCAGCAGCCGGTTCAAGGAGATGACTTCCGACGGCAAGAAATACTCGGAGATGATCTTCGACCTGGCGAGCGCCAGCCCGAAGGTGCGCGATGAGGTGGAGATGGTCTACGGCCCGAATGCCCGCTACCAGATGATGACCGTGGACAAAGAGGAGATTCTCTTCTGCATCTCGCAACCGCCGATGAACATCGTCGAACTGGCCCAATCGCGAAAGGGCACAGCCGCTTCGCTCGCAGCCAATCGGAACGTGCAGAAGACCATCCGTCTACTACATGCGGAACCCAATCTTCTCGTCCTGTTCGACGCCGATCGCCTGCTGGCAGCTGTCCCGGGGCTTGCGCTCACGGCGGCGAACACCAAGGCGGGAGAAACCGGCAAGCCGATTTCCTTGAAGTGCGATACTTCCAACCTTGCGCAAACACTGGTCGGCTGGTCCGCTGTCGCCGGCCCGGGCACATTCACCGGTCGGCTCGCCGTCTCCACAGACGATTTCGTGCACACGGCTCAAGCTGCCAGAAAGATGATGCTGCAGCTGAAGGAAACCCTCACCGAGACGGAAGCGCAGCCCTAGCTCACCGATCGGGCGGCTTGACGCCTCTCGCTGTGGCCCCGATCATGCCCGGCCGCAATGTATCGATACCGTCTTCGAAAAACCTTGCAAACGACGTTTTCGCGTCACGATAGGAGATTCAGGCCATGTTGAACCGACGTATGCTCTCTTCATTGATTCTTACTGCCGTCCTCGGCATCGGGTGGCTGAACCCCGCCGGCGCGCGGGCCGCCTCACACAAAGACGTGCTCGATCTTATTCCCGACGATGCATGGGGGTTTGTGCTGGCCTCCTCACTGGACGGGATCGACGCGAAGGCGAACCTGATCAAGTCCACGCTTGGATTTCCGATTCCCGACGAAGTCACCGGCCTGGCACTTGCTTCCTTCAACATCGCCGACGTGATCGACCGCGCGAGCCCGATCTGCGCCGTGATGATGAATGCGCAGAAGTTCGCCAGCCCGGACAAGGCCGCCGTCCTGATCGTACCGGCCAAGGACCCGAAGGTCATGCTTGAACGGTTCGAAGCCGAAGCGCCGGTCGAGGGCGTCTCGAAGTGCATCGTGATGGGCGAGCCGGCCTATGCCGCCGTTCGCAACAAGATGATCATCCTCGGGCCTGACCTGGACTGTGTCACGCGGGTCTCCAAGACCAAGAAGACGCTGGGCGACTCGATCTCCAAGACGCGGCTGGCGGTGCTCGAAAAGTGCGACTTTTTCCTGAGCATCTCGCTCGCCGCCGTGGTCAACACCTACAAGGATCAGTACCTCCCGCTCTTCCAGATGATGATGGCCCCGACCGACCCCGAGGGCAAAAACGTCAAGCGAATGATCAAAGCGCTGACCGAGGTGGGCAGTCTGGACCTCGCCGTGAGCATGAACGATGCCGGCTTTGCCCTGCGGATTCTCGTCGACGCCGTCGGCGACAGCGACCTTCAGAAGCTCTTTTCCGATGAGAAGCCCTCGGCCGACGCCCTGATCGCCGGCCTGCCGCGTGAGAATTTCCTCTTCACGATGGGAAGCTCGACGACCTACAGCGAGTTCGCCGCGAGCTTCACGAGCCAATCTCCGCTTTCCGACATGATCCAACTGACCGGCATGGAAGGAATCGACACCAAGGCCCTGGAGGTTCTCGACAAGGAGATCATCAAGCTGAAGAAGTCGATCAAGCGCTACGCGGTGAGCATTTCGGCGATGCCCGAGGGCAGCGACGGCATGTTCGGCCTGGCCTTCGTGGCGGAGACAGAGGATGCCGACGCCTTTATGACAGGCATCCGCAAGGCCTACGAGACGGCCTGGAAAGTCAGCGAAGATGAAGAAGTCGCCGCGATGAAGGAAGCCATCGTCCACAAGGCGGACGCGGAGACCATCGACGGCAAGAAGGTGGACACGCTGACCTTCGATCTGAAGAAGCTGTCGGAACTGGACGAGGACGAGAGCGACGCGGAACTCAAGCACGTTCAGACGCTGCTCGGGAAGGATTTTGTCCTGCGCTTTGGTGCGGCCGACGATCGAAAGGTGGTCATCACCTTCGGCGGCGGCAAGAGCCGCTACGAAACGACCTGTAAGGCCCTCAAGTCTTCCGGCGAGCTGCTCAGCACGGACAAAGGCATCAAGGAAATGGCGGGCCAGCTTCCTACACCGCGAGTTACCGAGATTTTCGTTTCGGTCGATACGATTCTTCAGACGGTGAAGCGCGCCCTTGCGGCGATCGGCGACGGCAGCGATGAGTTCCCCATCGAGGTGCCCACGCTCAATTCCCCGATCGGCTGCTCGACAACCATTCAGGAGAAGGTGATGCGTATCGACTGCCTGGTACCCATGAAGCTCCTGAAGGCCGGTAAGGAGGCCTACGACAAGTACTCCGCATCGTCGGCCGACGAAGACTTCGACGAGCTGGACGATGAGCAGGCTGATGACACGAGTGGCGACACCGATATGGGCGATGAGGACGAATAACACCGCCCGCCCACCGATACCAACGACCATCGCACACGGCCGCTCGTCAATTTGACGGGCGGCCTTTTTTCTTGTGCGATAGCGCGATCGAGGCGCCCTGCTCAAGCACGGAGGACCGGACCGTGAAGCTCTACACAAAGCGCGGCGACGGCGGCTTCACATCGCTCTTTGACGGCAGTGAAGTACGCAAAGATGATGCGCGCGTCACCGCGTATGGCACCGTCGACGAGCTCAATGCGTTCATCGGTCTGGCCGCTGCCGTGGCCGTGCAGCGCGCCGGCGCACACAGCACGGCCGAACTGGCGGCCCGGCTGACGACGATTCAATCGGAACTGTTCAACATTGGTTCCGACCTGGCCACGCCGGAGACAGCGGCACATCGCGATCGGGTGCCGCAGGTTGCCGACGCGGAGATCGCGCGGCTCGAAGCGTGGATCGATGATGCGACCGCCGCCGTCACACCGCTCCGATCGTTCATCCTTCCCGGCGGCGACCTGCTGGCTGCGCAGCTCCATGTCTGCCGTACGGTCTGCCGCCGTGCCGAACGACTGGTGGTGACGCTCTCCGCTCAGTCGGCTTCAGCCGGCGCGGTCAATCCTAAAGTTGTGATCTATCTGAATCGGCTCAGCGATCTGCTGTTTGCGTGGGCGCGCTGGGCCAACCACGCGGCCGGCGTGGGCGATGTGCCATGGATCAATCCCAAGTCGTAGCTCGCTGAATGCTACGTCGCTTTCTTTCCGGATTTCCGACGGCCGGTCGCGGATGCCTTCTTTTCCGGCAGCGGCTCGGGCAACTCAATCTGCCGCCAGCGATCATTTCCCTCGACGTACTCCCAGAACGACTCGAAGGAAGCATCCTGCAATCGACACCGCAGGATCGCATAGGCGAAGTGGCCGAGCACGACGACGACCGTCTCGCCCGCATGATCCGCCAGAAGTTTTTCGAGACCGGCGGTCAGTCGATCGGCCGCCTGCATGACGGATTCACCTTCGGGCGGCTCGACCGACGTGGGATCGCTTTGCCATTGCTTATAGACGCGCGGAAAACGCTCACGGAAGTCGTCGAGCGTCAGTCCCTCCCAGTGGCCCAGGTCCATCTCGCGCAGCTCTTTGACGGGCTTGGCTTTCAGATCGAGTCGGTCGGCCAGAATCCGCACCGATTCCCGTGCGGCCTGCTCGGGTCCGCTGCGAAGCAGCGACGGCTTGAGAGCTGCGATCGCGTCGGCGTCGGCAAGAATCTGCCGCTGCCCGGTCTCGTTGAGCGGCAGATCGGTGTCGCCGGTCAGCCGGCCGTTCTCACGCCAGTCGGTCTGTCCTACTGGAACGAGGATGAGTCGGGTCATGTAAGCGGTCCGGATGGTTCAGCGCCTAGTGAAGTTGGCTGCGTGAGATTGGCGGACGGTATCGGGCAATCTTCGCCCCGTGTGGGAATCATGGGTGCTTCTTCGTTTATGCCTCGTCCAGGATTTCGATCGTGGCGAACGGCTTTCCCTCCAGAAACTCCAGACTCGCGCCGCCGCCGGTCGAGATGTGAGACATCCGATCGGCTAAGCCGGCCGCTTCAACAGCGGCCGAAGAGTCACCACCTCCGATGATGGTCGTCGCTCCGCGATCGGTGGCATCGGCCAGGGCACGAGCGACGGCCATCGTACCGCTGTCGAATGGCGGCGTCTCGAAGACGCCCATGGGTCCGTTCCAGATCACCGTCTTCGCGGTCGACAACAGATCGCGGTAGGCCAGCGTCGTGCCGGGGCCGATATCGAAGCCGGCCAGACCGTCGGGAATCTCGCCGGAGATTGTCTTCGTGACCGTGCCGGGTTCGAGCTTCTCGGCGCAGACGCTGTCGATCGGCAGGCGAATTTTCCCGCCGCCTTTATCGAGCAGATCGCGTGCCAGGTCGAGCTTGTCGCGTTCGCAGAGACTGCTCCCGACGCGCATCCCCTTGGCCGCCAAGAAGGTGTAAGTCATCGCCCCGCCGATGAGAATGAGGTCCACCTTCGGAAGAAGGTTTTCAATAACATTGATTTTGTCACTGACTTTGGCCCCGCCGAGCACGGCCACGAACGGCCGAACCGGCCGGGCCAGCGCCTCGCCCAGGTAGCGAAGCTCCTTCTCCACAAGATGGCCACAGACGCGACGGCCCGCACCAAGCCGCACAGGCACATCGTACATGCTGACATGCTTGCGATGGCAGGTGCCGAAGGCATCGTTGCAGTAGAGGTCGGCATGTCGAGCGAGCCCCGCCGCGAAACGGTCGATCTTCTCGCGCTGCTCGGGAGTCGGCTGGCGGTCGGGGTTCTTCTTTGCCTTGTCGATGAGCGTTTCCTCGGCATGGAAGCGCAGATTCTCCAGCAGGAGCAGTTCGCCATCCTTGAGCGCGTCGACCGCCGTATCAGCCGCAGCACCGACGCAGTCATCCGCGAAGGCCACCGGCCGGGCAAGCAGTCGTCCCAGGTGAGCGGCGACGGGGCGCAGCGAGAACGCCGGCTCGGGGCCGTTGCCGGCCGGCCTGCCCAGATGACTCATCAGGACGAGACGGCCGCCGCGATCGATCACCGATCGAATTGACGGCAGCGCCTGAACGAGTCGGCGGTCATCGGTAATGCGCTCTCCGTCAAGCGGAACGTTGAAATCCACGCGCATCAGCACGCGCCGACCGCGCACCTCCACCTGGTCAATCTTCTTCCGCGACATTCGCTTCTGTCTCCGTGGTCAGGGGCTTCTGGATGAGATCGTGCAGCCGGAAACGGTCCGGTCCGGGATCGTCGCTTCGAAGATTGTCACCAATTCGTGCCGGATCGTTGTCACCGAAGTCTCGATCCGGGCCGGCGGACTCGAAGACCGGCCGGCCGCCGTTGGCCCGGACCAGCTTCGAGACCCGGTCTTCGGCGTGATACCGCAACCGTGTGCCCCAGGGATCAATCAGATTCTTGTAGCCCGGTCCTTCCCAGAGACTCGGCGGGAACGCCTCCAGCGTGGACCTTGTTTTTTCATAGTCGAGCAGCGCCGCGGTTGCCCAGTTCGCGGCATTCGGCCCGCTGGTGCGCGGGTAGTGCCCCGTCAGGCGATAGTACTTTGCGAGTGCGCGATCCAGTTCGGCAAGCATTCTCACGGCCAAGTCGCGCCGGGCGTCCTCGCGCATGTCGCCGGTCCATCCGACGAGGAGGAAGAGGCCGAAACCGACGACCGATACGGTGATAACCATTTCAATAAGCGTCATTGCAAATCGGGGTGTTTCGACGCCGGCTGCATGGTGCGCGGCGGCCTGCGACGCATCAACGGATGATCGTCCTGAAATGCAACGGCACATGGCAAAGGATGGTAAAAGAAGGATGCGGCGGGTCAAGGATCTCCCGCGAATTCACCGCTCGGCGTGGGAATGTTCATGCAACGGTGCTTGTCAGCCCGTCGGGACGGGTCAATAATTGGACATTCATCGTAGCGAGGAAAAACCAACATCGCTCACCGAAGGTGCTTGAGGGAGCGCGATTCATGCCGATTGCCGTCGCCTGCAAATGCGGCAAGAAATTCAAAGTCAAGGATGAACTGGCCGGGAAGGCGGTCCGATGTCCGGACTGCAAGTCGGCGCTGCGCATCCCGACGGGCGCGGGAGCTGTGACCGGCGCGGAGAGCGTCGGCTCGAGTGGTTCGAAGGTGGATCAACAGGCGGCGCTGCTGAAGTTTCAGGAAGCACAGAAGAAGAAGCAGCTCACGGCTGAAGAAGAAGCTGCCTACCGCAAGCAGCAGAAAGACCTCATCGAAAGTTACGATCAACTTGCCGGCAAGGGGGCCGCCACGAAAGACGGCAAGAAGGTCGAACGCCCGACCGAGGCCCTGCCCAAGAAACCGACCATCTTCACCAAGATCGCCGACCTCTTCGGCGCGATCTTCGGAACGTTTCTCGCGAAATACATCATCATCGCCGTTCTGCTTGGCGGCGGCGTCATCGGCAGCATCTATCTCGTGCAGTACGTCACCTCTTATATGCACGAGGAGAGCAGCACAAAGATGTCCAACGAGGATCGCTCCCGCCTCCTGCTCAAGGAAGCGGGCGAGGCCATCGAGGCCCGGCGCTGGACCGAGGCCAACGAGAAGCTCAACCAGGCCATCCGGCTCAATCCGCGACTGGAAATCCGCCGGGATTATCGCGAGTACCGCGAGAAACTCAGCAAAGCCATGGCCACCTCAGGCGGCAAGTAGCCGCGCGGCTGGCGCTGATGACCACTGTCCTGCTCACGCATCGCTCCTTGCGCGATGCGTCGATATCCTTTACCATCCTCAACTTTGCCGACTTGGGAGATCACCGCCGCGCGAGCGGCCTGCATTCATGACCCAGATACAAGTGGATAACCTCTGCAAGACCTTTCGCGTGCCGGAGCGCGAAGGTGGATTCCGGGCCAGTGTGCGAAGCATCTTTCGGCGGCGATACCGGCAGGTTCACGCCGTTGATCATGTCACTTTTTCCGTCGAACGTGGAGAGATCGTCGGCTTCCTCGGACCCAATGGCGCCGGCAAAACGACCACACTCAAGATGCTCTCGGGCCTGCTGCACCCCACTGAAGGCGCCTGCACGGTCATGGGCCATGTGCCCTGGCGGCGCGAGCCCGCCTATCTGCGACGAATCAGCATGCTCATGGGTCAGCGCAGCCAACTGGCGTGGGACCTGCCGGCACTGGATTCATTCCTCGTTCATGCCGCGGTGTATGACCTTCCCAAGCGACAATACCAGGAGACGGTCGAGGAACTGATCGACCTGCTCGACATCCGCGACGTGCTCAAGAAGCAGGTGCGCACGCTCTCGCTCGGCGAGCGCATGAAATGCGAAATCTGTGTCTCGCTGCTGCACCGGCCCGAGGTGCTCTTTCTCGATGAGCCGACGATCGGCGTGGACATCACCATGCAGGCGCGCATCCGCGCGTTCGTCGCCGATTACAACAAGCGCTACGGGGCGACGATCATCCTCACGAGCCATTACATGGCCGACGTCACCGCTCTGTGCAAGCGGATCATCGTCATCGACCACGGCAAGATTCTCTTCGACGGGCGTCTGGATGAACTCTCCGCACGGCTGGCCCCCTTCAAGGTCATCAAGATCGACCTCGACCGCGAGATCGACGGATACGACTTTTCCTCCCTGGGTGATGTCCTGCTGCGCGAGGCGCGCAAGGTCCTGCTGCAGGTACCGAAACGGGCAACGCCGACCATCACCGATCGCCTGCTGCGCGAGCTGCCGGTGCTTGACCTGACCATCGAAGATCCGCCGATTGAAGACGTCATCGCACGGGCCTTCGGTCAGCGGCGTTCAAGCGATGAGAACCCGGGAGGGGAAGCCACAGCCGCTTCCGGCAAGGCGGGTAAGGAGTTCCCGTAAGAATCCTATGCGCGTCATTGCTCGCTCTTTCCTGGCGTTCCTGCGTGCCGCCATCGGCGTGATGGTGCAGTATCGCGGCGAGATTTTCCTCTGGGCGGTCTGGGGGCTGATCAACCCGACGGTGCTGTATCTCATGTGGAGCGCCGCGGCCGAGAGCAACGTCGATCAGACGCTCGCGGGCTTTGATCGCGGGCAGTTCGCGGCGTATTACCTTTGCATCATGATCATCGGGCATTTCACGACGGCGTGGGATGCCTACGAACTGGGCTATTTCATCCGCAGCGGCGCACTTTCGCCCAAGCTGCTGCGGCCCATCCTGCCGATCTGGGACTCCCTCGCCCAGAACCTGGCCTACAAAATCGTGACGCTCGCGTTCGTCGCGCCGGCCTGGGCCGTCTTCTTCTTTTTCGTCCGGCCGGCCTTCGAGGCGGTGCCCTGGCAAGTACTGCTGGGCATCGTGGCAGTCATGATGGCCGGGGCGCTGAACTACCTGCTCGGCTATGTCGTGGCGCTGGTGGCCTTCTGGTCGCCGAAGCTCGATGCCGTCGGCGAGACCTATTTCGGTATCGCCATGATCTTCGGCGGGCGCTTTGCGCCGCTGGCGACGATGCCACCGATTCTTTACGACATCGCCTGGGTGCTGCCGTTTCGGTGGATGTTCGCCTTTCCGGCCGAACTGCTCATGGGGCGGATCGCGTCGCTCGAAGCGGCCCTGTCGGGGATCGGCATCCAATTCGCGTGGCTGGCGGCCGCGATCATCCTGTTCCGCATCGGCTGGTCCGCGGCGGTGAAGCGGTACACGGCGGTAAGCGGGTAAAGGAAGAATGACCCTGATGTCCCTGCGGCCTCTCAAACTCATCTGGCTTTATTTCAAGGTCAACATCCAGAACCTGGCCGCCTACCGATTCGACATGTACATGCGGATCGTCGTTTCGATCATGCACCTGATCAGCGAACTGATGGTCGTCTGGATCATCTTCACCGGCACACAGAATGTCCGCGGCTGGCAATGGCAGCACATGCTGGTCCTCGTCGGTGTCTATCGCATGGTCGCCGGCGGCATCCGTATCGCCATCGTGCCGAACATGCGCAAGCTGCTCGAGGACATCCGCGAGGGATCGCTTGATTTCGCCCTGATGCGACCGGTCAACACACAATTCCTCATCAGTATCCGCGAGATCGTCGTATATCGTGTCGTGGACATGATCCTCGGTCTGTGCGTCGCGGCATTCGGCTGTTACAAGCTCACCGGCCAGCTACCGCTGGACGAAGCCATTCTCTTTGCTGTCCTGCTTGCAGCCGGCTTTGTCATTGTCTACGGCGTGTGGCTGATTCTCGGCACGCTCTGCTTCTGGTTCATCCGCGTGCAGAACATCGAGATGGTCTTCTGGAATGTCTTCGAGGCCGGACGATTCCCGATCGTCATCTACCCGCCGGGCGTGCGATGGACGCTGACCTACCTCATCCCGCTGGCATTTATCACCACGGTTCCCGCAGCGGCGCTGATTGGTCAGGAGAGCATGCTCACACCGAACGCGCCGATCTGGGCGATCCTGATGGCCGTGGCGATGTTCATCGTCTCCAATCGCTTCTGGCGCTTCGGCCTGCGACATTACAGCGGCGCATCGGCCTGAGGGGCAACCTGCCCCGTCCGCCGTGGTACACATTGAAAATGTAATTTTTCAGATTCGTCTCAAGGCGCGCGACGACGTGGCGTTTCCATGCCTCCTCGGCCGGCGAGGACGCCGGCCGCTGCGACGGTGTATCCTGCTGCGATCTGAAGAGACTCGCTCGCAGCGAGTCACTGCGATGTCGTCTGGCCGGTGCCGGTGGTATTCGGATTGGTGTTGCTGCCGGTCGTCGGGTTGTTTGTATCAGCGCCGGTGGTTGTGCCGCCGCCGCCAAAGCCGCCGGGGAAGATACCGGGGAAAAAGGTCGGAAAGCCCGGCGCTGCTGCCGAAATCGGGAAGCCGCCGGAGATGTCGCTGCTGTTGGGTGGCAACGGCGGACCCGGGGCCTGTGCGAAGCTCGAACCTTCGGGCAGAGTGAATTGGAATGCACCGCAGCCGACGAGGGCCGTGAGAATCAGACAGGCAATGATGACGCGGAAGGCGAGACGGATCATGGCGGCGTCTCCTTCTTCAGCAAGATCGGACGCGATCCGGCGGTGCTTTTGATTATATCCCTGTGTTTTGTGCCGTCCTGAAAAATGCGGCCTCAGGAGCCGGTGACGCGGCACGGTACACAGAGAGTCGTGTCAGTGGAGCGAACCGGTCGCGTGCTCCGCGGCACGGAGTACGTCCTGGCTCCGCAACACGGCGAGAGCCCGGGCGATGTCCTCGCCGAAAAGGCGATCCTCCTCGGCATGTGGGATGGACTTACGAAGCGCCTCCAGAGCCGTGCGCGGGCCGATGCCGGGTTTGACTGGCAGGCGATAATCGAGGGCCTGGGCGGCGCACATCATCTCGATCGCCAGTACGGTCTCGGCGTTTTCCAGGATTTGCAGGCACTTCAGCGCGCTGGTCGCCCCCATGCTGACGTGATCTTCCTGACCAAGCGACGAGGGAATCGAATCGACACTCGCGGGCATCGAGAGCACCTTGCACTCATTCACCAGGGCCGCGGCGGTGTACTGCGGCATCATGAAGCCGCTGTTCAGGCCGGTGTCGCGCATCAGCAGGGTTGGCAGGCCGTCATGACCGGAGAGCAGGAGATAGGTTCTGCGTTCGGAGATGCTCGCCCATTCGGTCAGGGCCATGGCGAGGTAGTCAAGGGTCAGCGCCAGCGGTTCGCCGTGGAAGAGTCCTCCGCTGACGGCGTCGTCGCCCAGCAGGATGGGATTGTCGGTGACCGAGTTGACCTCGGTGAGCATGGTCTGCGTGGCATGGCGGAGGGCATCGCGGCAGGCGCCATGCACCTGCGGGACGCACCGCAGACTGTAGGGGTCCTGCACTTTGTCGCAGTTGGCGTGGGAGAGGAGGATTTCGCTGTCGGCCATCAGCCGGCGGATGTTTTCGCCGACCTCCATCGCCCCGGCGTGCGGACGGAGTGCCAGAAGATCGGCACCAAACGGCCGGATACTCCCCTGAAGGGCCTCCAGCGACATGGAGACGATCAGGTCCGCATGCTTTGCCAGTCGCCGGGCCCGCACACAGATCGCCGCAGAGTAGGCGAGCATCATCTGCGTGCCGTTGATCAGGGCCAGGCCGTCCTTGGGACCGAGGGCAACGGCCGCGATCTTTTTCTTCTTCATTGCCTCGGTCGCGGGGCGGGCTGCGCCGTCGCACCAGACTTCGCCGCGTCCGATCATCGGCAGGACCATGTGCGCCAAGGGCGCCAGGTCGCCGCTGGCGCCGAGCGAGCCGCGCGTCGGCACGACGGGCAACAGGTCGGCATTGAGCAAAGCGGTCAGACAGTCCACACATTCGGGCTGCACGCCACTGGCCCCGGCGGCGAGCGACTTGATTTTGAAAAGCATCATCAGCCGCACCAGCTCCGGTGGGATCGGCGGACCGGTGCCTACGGCGTGGGAGACGATCAGGTTGTTCTGAAGCTGTCCGAGGGCATCCGGGCCGATGCGTTTGTTGCAGAGCTTGCCGAAGCCGGTGTTGACGCCGTAGATGACTCGTCCGCTGTCGAGAAGGGCCTGGACTTTTGCCCGGCTCTCACGGATCAACTGCCGGACCGAGTCATCGAGGGTGACCGCGAGGGGCCTGGCATACAGCGCGTCGAGCTGTTCGAAGGTGATGGGCTTACGATCGATGTGGACAGTGTGGGGTTTCAAGTTGCACGGCGCTCCGGAGTTTCTACTTCGTACTGGCAAAGTATATCGGAGCATGGCAGGGTGCAAGCAGGCGGCGGACCTTCCGTTCGTGCGTCCGTTATCACGCAGACAAGAAAAAAGTACGTCCGTCGGAAGTTATCCGCTTCCGGCGAATGGTATGTTTGCTACGTGACCATCCTGAACATGCCAACTTCACCGTGGAAGATGCGATCGCTCCCTGCGCAGGACCGCGCGGGAGACCGGCTCGATCTTGTTCTGCGATTCAGCAATGCCGTCGGCTGTTGCCGCGATCTGGATGAATTCGTCCGGCGGGTCGGGCAGGAGGCGGCCACGGCCTTTGAGGCGGATCGTGCCTGTCTCTACCTGTTCGATGCCGCACGATTCGAGCTCTGGACGCGGACGTTTGACGCGCAGGGCGAGCTGCATCATGAGAATCGCATTCCGGCGGACCACGGACTGTGCGGCCGCGTCTTCGCGACGCATCGCCCGCTGTGCATCCGCGAGCTGCGCGACGATGCGCGTCTCTCGCGTGATGCGGCATCATACGATGGTTGCGCGCCGCATTCATTGCTCATCGCGCCGCTGGCATCGGGGCCGAATCACGGTCCTGCCGTGCTGCAAGTCATGGATCATCGGGTGGGCCATTTCAGCGAGGAGGACCTCGTCCTGCTGGAAGCCCTTTGCGACATCGCAGCCGTGGCCATGGAAAACCTGTGCTGCCATCTTGCAAATCGACGGCAATTTCAGGACTTCGTATCCGCAATCGCGTCGGCCATTGACGCGCGGGATCTGCTGACGGCCACGCATTCGCGCAACGTCGCCAACTATGCTATGGGCATCGGTACGATTCTGGGGCTTCCCGCGGAGGATCTGCATCGCGTACACGTCGCCGGCCTGCTGCACGACGTGGGCAAGATCGGCGTGCCGGAGGCCGTGCTTACGCGTGCCGGTCGATTTTCGCAGGCGGAACTGGAAGAAATGCAGCAGCACGCCCGCCACACCCAGCAGATTCTGTCGAAGGTCCGATTTACCGGCGAACTCGACGGCGCAGATTTCATCGCCGGTGCGCATCACGAACGACTGGACGGATCGGGCTACCCGGACGGGTATCGCGCCGAGAACCTGCCGCTGCCGGCGCGAATCCTGGCCGTGGCGGATACTTACGATGCGCTGACGCAGACGCGACATCATCGACGCGCGATGAGCATGCACGAGGCGTTGAAGGAACTCGACGAAATGACCCCGGATCAACTGGACCGCCGCTGCGTTGCGGCACTCAAGGCCTTTTTGAACTGCGGCCCCTGGCCGTTGCTGGATGAAGAGGATGCATCCGACTGCGGCTGATCCGGCCGCAAGCTCCGCACCCGCTTCCGATGCTTCTGCGCCTCGGCCTCTTTGCCCATGGCACTGAGGCAATCGGCCAGCAACTGATGGGCGTCGGCATTGCAGGGGCGTAATCGCACGACGCGCTGTAACTGCTCGACGGCTTCCGTGAGTCGCCCCGTCTGTGCGAGCAGCATGGCCAATCGAAGCCGGGCGCTGGCGTCCGACGGGTCGATCGCCACCGCCCGTCGAAGATGCTCCATGGCCCCTGCCGAATCGCCTTCCAGATAGCAGACGAGGGCGAGGTTGTACGACGATCTCGCCAGTCCGGGGTCCATTTCCAGGGAGCGCTGGTAGCAAACGCGTGCCGCAGAGATGGCACCAGCTTCCACGCACAGATCGCCGAGCAGACTCAGCCCGTAAGCGGTGTCCGGCTGCAGCACCGGGATCGGAGCGAAGCGCGCGTGATTCAGCTCTTCATCCGAGACTCGATAGATGAGAATGGAGTAGCCGGCGCGACCGTCCGGCTCGCGCTGCCGCAACTGCGCGCACAATCGGGCAAAAACCATGCGCCGGGCCGCCGACTCGGCCGACGAGTTGACTGATCCCGTTTGCTCGCCTGGGCGCGACCGGCTCTGCAGGAAGGGAGACAGCGTATGGTAGACGTGTTCCATCTGCTCGGTCCAGCCGGCATAGGGGGTGAGGCCGACCTGTTGCAGGCGCGTCGCGCTGATACAGTACAGACCCGATTCAAGGGGAAAGGCATCCTCGCTGACGCCGCCCAGTCCGGCAAAGAGCAGTCGCCCGCGCAGACCGTAGGCCTCAGGGGCAGCACTTCCGAGATATGAGAGATAGACCGGCGAAAGATGCACCGCGCGCTCGTCATCGTCGCGTCGGCCAGTCGAATCGGCGGATGACGCATCGTGCTTCAGCCATGCCGCCAGTTCGGTCAGGTCCTGTCCCCAGTCGAGTGAACTGTCCACGAGATGCCGATAGCCGTTTCGCGAACCGCCGGCCGCGATGTTGAAGTAAGCGAGATAATCCGGCCAGGTACGCAACGCGACACCGATTTGGCTCAGGGCCAGCATCACGATCACCAGCGACGCCGGCCGACGAGCCCGGAGCCATGGCCCTGCCGCGCCCGAGAGGATGAACAACGGCGGGTAGATCGGCAGCAGATGGCGGCTGCCGATGTTGAACCCGCTGCCGACGGCGACGGCAAAGTAGATCGCAACGTACAGGAACAACGCCGCAAGCAGTGGAATTGCGGGAATGGACGAGGGCGATGTGTCTCTGCCACGGCGCGCCTTCCGCGCGATTCCGATGAGCGCGCACCCGCCTATGAGCCACAGGGTCCATTCGGCCGGTGTGCTCTTGGCGAACAGGCAGTATGGGAAGAACATCGCAAAACCAGTGACTGAACGCCGACCGTTGAGAAATGCGTCACGCAAAACCGTCATATCGAGCGTGTAGGCCAAACCGTAGAGATATGCCTCCGGCAGCAGGCGATGCTCACGGGCGTAGTCGATGCCGCGCGCCGGAAGGGCAGAGAGCCGATTGAGCGTGTAGGTCCAGCTCGTGTCGGGCGATGGATCGACGCCCGCGACGACCGGCAGCCGATCGACACCGGGCGACGCGTCGCGCATGGCCGTGAATCGAAGACCATGCACCGCCCAGAGGCAGGCGATGACGATTCCTGCCTGCACAAGCATGGTCGCAACATGTACGCTCAGACGCTTCAGCCGATGATGCAGTTCCCGATTTACGAACACGCGACACACCAGCGGCCGAGTGCTGATGATTCGAATCGCGAGCAGGAAGAAGTACAGCGGGAGAATCAGCACGGCGGACATTTTTGAAGCGAACAGCCCTGCCAGCGCGGCACTGCTGAAGAGAAGCGTGCCGGGAGTAACGCGATCCAGCACTCGCCGTATGCCAACGACTGACAGAAGGAAGAACAGGGCCGCGGCGAGGTCTGTCGTCACGAGAAATCCGTGCGAAAGGGTGCTTGGTGAAAAGGCGTAGAGCGCCAGCGCAATCAGGCCACCGGGGATTCCGAAACACTGCCGGGCAATCGCATAGACGGCCAGACCAAGTATCACACTGAGCAACCCGATCATGGCTCGACCTGCCTTGAGCATGCGATGACCATCGTTGTCGCTCTGAAAATGGAGCGTCGTGCCGTAAGTCCAGGCATCGGAGGTCTGCCAGCTCAGCTCGCTGGCCGGCGGCAGATCGATGGTCATGAAGTTCAGCGGCAGCGCCGCCCAGAGCTGTGCCAACGGCGGATGCTCAGGCACGAGACGATAGTCACCCGTCTGCCAGTAGGTGTATCCGGCGGTCAGGTGCGCGACCTCGTCGCAGGTGATGCTCTTACGCGACCAGGCCGACCATCCCAGCGCGAAATGAATCATCAGAAGCAGCACGACCGGGATGGCCTTCCGGACGGCCCTCGCGTATCGCACGACTTGAGGGCAGCTCTCTGGAGGAAGCGATCCGTTGACGGTCGAAGGCATGCGTCGGAACCTCTCGCCCGGTTGGTCGGTATCCCGTAGCCGCCGGCGCATGATACGGGCATGCCTCCACGGCGCAAGCACTGCCCGTAGCCGTGGGCGGCAGAAGACCGATCTGGGGCACGATCCGGCTGCCGATTCGATGATTTGCCTGACCGATAAGAGGTAGGTATACTCCGGGGTTTCCCCCGAACTGCCGGAATGGAATCCGCGGTGCCCGGAGGGCCGGGATCGCGGACGGCTCGGGGTATCGATTCACCAGGGTTCTCGCGCCACAATCGGCGCGGGAATCGCTCGCGACGCGGCAACCGCCCACTTTGAAGACGGCCGCGCAGCGAGAAGACAACGTACAGAGGCGCGGCCGGACGTGGGCCCGGGGCGCAAGACAGGATGATTCATGCTACGAATTGACAACGACATGCTGGCGCAGATTGACGTCTCCGACGAGGAATTGAACCGGGAGTTGCAGGCACTGGGCGCCAGCGCGACGGACACGGCCACGATCGAGAAGGCCATCGGCACGAGCTGCGAAGAGTATCAGCCCGACACGATCCTCAAAGGCAAGGTCGTCCGCATCAGCGGTACCGAGGTCGTCGTGGACGTGGGCCTCAAGAGCGAGGGCTACATCGCGGTCAACGAGTGGGACGATCCCGGCGAGATCGACGTCGGCGACGAGATTGAAGTCCTGCTCGAACAGGTCGAGTCCGACACCGGCACGATCATTCTCTCGAAGCGCAAGGCAGACCGCATCCGCGGCTGGGAGCGCGTGCTCACCAACTGCCAGGAAGGCCAGAAGGTCTCCGGCAAGGTCGTCCGCAAGATCAAGGGTGGCCTGCTCGTCGATATCGGCGTGCCGGTCTTTCTGCCGGCCAGCCAGGTCGATACGCGGCGACCGGGCGATGTGGGCGAGTTCATCGGCAAGACGATCGAGGCTGTGGTGCTGAAGATTGACACCGAGCGGCGCAACATCGTCGTCTCGCGGCGCAAGCTCATCGAGACCGAGCGCAACGAAGCCAAGTCGAAGCTGATGTCGGAGATCGAGATCGGCCAGATCCGCGAGGGCACGGTGAAGAACATCGCCGACTTCGGCGCATTCATCGACCTGGGCGGCATCGACGGCCTGCTGCACATCACCGACATGAGCTGGGACCGCATCGGCCACCCCAGCGAGATGCTCAAGATTGACGAGAAGATCAAGGTCAAGGTCCTGTCGATCGACAAGGACAAGGAGAAGATCGCCCTGGGTCTCAAGCAGACGCAGGAGAATCCGTGGGACGCCGTCGAGCAGAAGTATCCGATCGGGGCGAAGATCCGCGGCAGCGTCGTCAACCTGACGAACTACGGCGCCTTCGTGAAGCTCGAAGGCGGTATCGAGGGGCTGGTCCACATTTCCGAGATGTCCTGGACCCGCCGCATCACTCACCCGTCGGAGATGCTCACCGTTGGTCAGGAGATCGACGTCATTGTGCTGGAGATCAATAAGGCCAAGCAGGAGATCTCCCTCGGCATCAAGCAGACGGAGACGAACCCGTGGACGCGGGTGGCCGAGAAGTACCCGCCGAACACGGTGGTCACCGGCAAGGTGCGAAACCTGACAAACTACGGCGCTTTCATCGAGATCGAAGAAGGCATCGACGGCCTGTTGCATGTTTCCGACATGAGCTGGACCAAGAAAGTCAGCCACCCGTCCGAGATGATCAAGAAGGGGGACGAGGTTCGATGCGTCGTCCTCTCCGTGGATCAGGAGAAGCAGCGCATCGCCCTGGGCCTCAAGCAGTTGACCGAGGACCCGTGGCTCCACGCCGTGCCGGATCGCTACATCCCGGGCATGATCGTTCAGGGCAAGGTGACGAAGATCACGAATTTCGGAGTCTTCGTCGAACTCGAGTCGGACCTCGAAGGGCTGCTGCACGTTTCCGAGCTGACGGACCACCGCATCGAAGACCCGCATCAGGAGGTTCAGATCGGCCAGGAGATTGAGGTCAAAATCCTTCGCGTCGATACGCAGGACCGCAAGATCGGCCTCTCGAAGAAGCGTGCCGACTGGGCGGCCGACGGCAGCGGCGAAGCCGATAAGCGTGGCGTTCCCAAGCAGCGTCGCGGTGGTCTGCACGGCTCGACCGGCGAGGAAACGACCGACATCATTCAGGGCACGGTCCTGCTCAACGATGCGACCTCCCCCGGCTCGACGGAAGCGCCGGCCTCTGAGACCACGGAAGATCCCCAGTCGTAATGACGGTTGACTCGCTTTGCGGCGTTTTTCTGCGCGCAAATCGGCCGCGGCGCTGAAGGAGTCCTAGAATCACGCCGGGACCGGCTGGCGGGTAATCGACTTCCCGGCATACGGACGTGATCCGGCCGACGGGCGATTACAGAAAAAGCGCCAGAGCCAACTGACCGATTGGGAAGAGAGGGGCCTGCCCCGGCCGGGCCCGACAGCCGGACGCGCAACCAGCACCAACCACGGAGGATTCTGCCATTCCCGTCGAGCCCGGATTGCAACAGTACCTCAAGCAGATCAACGAGTCGAAGCTGCTGACGGCGGACGAGGAGAAGGAACTCGCTCGCACGATCGCCCGGGGCAGTTCGGCCTCGCAGCGATTCGCGCGGGGGGAGTTGACGCTCGCGGAGAAGGAGCGCATCGAGAATGAGGCCAACCTGGCGCGCGAGCGGATGATCCGCTCCAACCTGCGTCTGGTGGTCAACATTGCCAAGGCCTACGGCAACCGCGGCATGCCGCTCTCCGACCTCATTGAGGAAGGCAACCTCGGGCTGCTTCGGGCCGTCGAGGGATTCGACCCCGACATGGGCGCCCGCTTCAGCACTTATGCCAGCTGGTGGATCAAGCAGGCGATCAAGCGGGCCTTGATCAACGGCGTCCAGCCGGTGCACATTCCCGCGTACATGGTTGAGATGATCGCCCGGTGGAAGCAGGCCCACAGCGAGTTGACCGAGGAGCTGGGCCGCTCACCTTCGATTCAGGAGATCGCCGATCGGATGAAGCTGCCGGAGCGGAAGGTGCGGATCATCAAGCGCGCTGTCCGAGCCTTCAGCTCGCCGAGCCAGTCCTCCATGACCGAGGGCGGCATGCTCCTGGCGGACATGCTCCCCGACGACAAGGCCCTGACGCCCGACGAAGTCATGTTCAACGAAGACGAAACGGAGTTGATCACCCGTCTGGTCGACCAGCTTGACGACCGTGAGGCGACCATCCTCCGCCTGCGCTACGGTCTGGATGACAACGAGCCGATGACGCTCAAGGACATCGGTGCCCGCATCGGCCTGACCCGCGAGCGGGTCCGCCAGATCGAATGTGAAGCCCTGCGCAAGCTCAACAAGACCCTGTCGGATTAGTCGATGTTGCGCAGCGCGGACCGCGAATCGCGCCGGTCTGCGCGTAAACATGTCGTCAAAAAGTCACGCACTTCCATCCGATGACGCGGCTTGATTTGACACGGCATCGGACCGTTGCTAGAAAACCCCTGAAGAATGAATGCGCGAGCAGCGAGCGGTCCTCGCTTGCGCCTCAATGGTGACACGACGCGCGGCGCCAGAGATTCGGGCGGATTCTTCCCAGGAGCAGCAGCGTGGCGAGCGGTCCAGCGGCGAATCTCTCCGTCCTCTTTGCAGGCACCCGACGAAACATCGACAAGTTCGGTGAGTTCTGCATCTTTTCGTGGGAATCCTGCATTGGTTCCCTTCGGGAGATTGCACATCCTCGTTTCTGGCGTCTGCTCATGCCGCAGATGTTCGAAGTCGGCTACCGCTCCCTTCCCGTCATCCTGATTACCGGTGCCTTCGTCGGCATGGTTCTCGCGGTCCAGGCGATCGAGCAGTTTCGCGCAGTCGGCCTTGAAGAGCGCATGGGGGCGGTCGTTAACATCTCCGTGGTCCGCGAGCTGGGGCCAGTCCTGGCCGGAATCATGCTGGCCGGTCGGGTCGGCGGCGCACTGACGGCCGAACTGGGCACGATGAAAGTGACTGAGCAGATCGACGCGCTTCGCAGCATGGGTGTTGATCCGATTCGTTATCTGGTTGCCCCGCGCGTGGTGGCCTGTTTTCTGCTCACGCCGATCCTGACGCTCTATGCCAATCTGACCGGCTCGATCGGCGGATGGTTTATCTCCGTCGTTCAGCGCGGCGTGGACAGCGGGCCCTACTGGGAATTCACCCAGCTCGCGGTCGACAACTTTGACCTGCTCTCCGGGGTGCTCAAGGCCTTCTTCTTCGGAGCGGCCCTCGGGTTGATCAGCTGCTTCAAGGGTTTTTACTGTCGGCCCGGCGCTGAGGGCGTCGGTCGCGCCTGCACCGAGGCCTTTGTGACCTCGTTCATGGCCATCCTGGCGCTGGATTACTTCCTGGCAGAGGCCCTTCAGACGATCAGCATCCGCATCTACGGGTTCCGAACGTTCTTGTAAGAAGCGTGAGGGTTTCCGCGGCCGGCAGATGGCAAACCGCCGGTTTCCCTCGAATCCCTAGCGAAAAGAATCCCGACAGTCGCCCGAGGACAGGATAGATGCCCGCCACAGACGCCGCCAACGACGATGTCCTCATCGAGCTGCGCGGTGTCAGCAAGCGATTCGGCACACTCACCGTCCTTGACGGGCTTGATCTCACCCTGCAGCGGGGCCAGACGACCGTGGTCATCGGTGAATCCGGCACCGGAAAGAGCGTCCTGCTCAAACATCTTGTCGTGCTCCTGCGCCCGGACAGCGGTGAGGTCTATTTTCATGGTCGCCGGGTGGATCACCTCTCGGAAGATCAGCTTGTCGAAGTCCGTAAGCGATTCGGCTTTCTTTTCCAGATGGGTGCACTCTTCGATTCAATGACCGTCGGCGAAAACGTCGCCTTTCCGATCGTGCAGCATGCGCGGCCCGACGACCGTCAACTCGAGGAAACCGTCGCCCAGAAGCTCCGCATGGTCGGCCTCGACGGGCTACAGTCCCGTTCGCCAGGACAGATCTCCGGGGGTCAGCGGAAGCGCGTCGCCCTGGCACGGGCCATCGCGTTGAACCCCGAAGTCGTCCTCTACGACGAGCCGACGACGGGCCTCGACCCGGTCCGAGCCGATGTGATCAATGAGCTGATTCTCAAGCTGAAGCGCGAGCTGCGCGTCACCGGGATCGTGGTCACGCACGACATGACAAGCGCCTATAAGGTCGCTGATCGGATCGTCATGCTGGACAAGGGGCGGATCATCGCCGACGGCCCTCCGGAGTGGTACAAGACCTCCAATGATCCTCGCGTACGGCGTTTTGTTGACGGCCACGCGAATCCGGAAGACCTCGCCGCACTGGATGATTAAGCGGACAAGACCAATGGCGAAGGACAACCGACAGAAAGCTGCCCGAAGCGCCGAAACGGAAGCCGGGCGCCACGCTGTCGGCCGTCACTGGTCGTAAGACATTCCTGAAAGGTGAGACATGCAGGATCAACGGCAGACCACGATTGTCGGTGTCTTCGTCACGATGGGCCTCGTCGTACTCGGCGGCCTGATCATGGCCTTCGGCGGCGGACGAACCCTCTTCATCCGCACGTATGACCTGCACGTCGTTTTCGAGAAAGGCGTGCAAGGCATCCAGGAGGGTCAAGCCGTGACCCTGTTCGGCAAGCGGATCGGTATTACCAAGAGCGTGGAGTTCGTCCAGAACGCCAATCTCGAGAAAGGTGTGCGGCTGATCGTATCCGTCGAGGGCTTCGAATTACCGGAGAAGTGCGAGATGCAGGTGTCCCCCAATCTGATGGGGATCGGCAAGCCGCCGATCAATATCGTCATCACCGATCCCACGGATTCGCGTCGACTGCCGATGGACGGGACCGCCGAAATCAAAGGCAAAATGCTTCCGGTTCTCGATCAACTCATCCCCGTGCACATGCAGCAGACCTTCCAGTCGGCTGCGGACCACATCGGCGAACTGGCGGCCACACTGAAGCCGGCGGCCGAGAACCTCGCCCGCCTGATGGAGGCCCGGGCCATGCAGGATGTGGACGAGAAGCACCTCACTGCGACGCTCGATACCGTGATTCAGCGATTCGACATGACGCTGCAATCGTTGAACGCCATCGTCGGCGACCCGGGAAACCAGGAGAACATCCGCGTCGCCCTGGCCAATGCCCGGGAGATTTCCGAATCCACAGCGAAGACGATGGAGCACGTACGCGAGATCAGCGCCGATGTCGCCCGCGACATGAACAAGCTGCTCTCCGCCCTGGCCAGCGGCATCGACGATATGTCCACCCTGCTGCGCCGGCTGGATCAGACGGTCGCGATCATGCAACAGAAGACCGGAACGGTCGGCCGCCTGCTCAACGACGACCGTCTGTACGAAGAGTTGCTGCTGACCGCCCGACGGATGACCAGCATGCTTGAGGACCTGCGCGAGGTACTTGACCAGGCCAAGCAGGGGAAGCTGCGGATCAAGGCCTTCTGACGGGAAGGATGGCGGGACGTCGACAGACCGATGGTCTTGACCCGACCTGCGTTCGCGGTACGCTGATCATCCCGAAACTACGGAGGAGAACTCACCATGACCGAGCGCGTACGCGAAATCCTGGGCTGGTATCGAAGTGACAATCCCGGTGTGCTGACCAACCTCGCCCGAATGCTCAACCACGGTCGACTCGCGGGCACGGGTCGCATGGTGATCCTTCCGGTCGATCAGGGATGGGAACACGGTCCGGCACGCAGTTTCGCGCCAAACCCTGAGGGCTACGACCCGCATTATCACTTTAAGATCGCCATCGAGGCGGGGCTGAATGCATACGCCGCGCCGCTCGGCTTTCTCGAAGCCGGCGCCGCTGAGTTTGCTGGTGAAGTGCCGCTGATCCTCAAAGCAAACAATCATGACCTGCTCGCCGACGAAAAGGATTCGTGGCAGGCCTTGACAGCAACCGTGAAGGATGCCGTGCGGCTGGGCTGCTGCGGCATCGGTCTGACGATCTATCCCGGCTCGGCCCTTCGCAAGGAGATGTACGAAAACGTCCGCTGCTACGCGGAAGAAGCCAAGGCCGCCGGACTGGCCGTGATCGTCTGGAGCTATCCGCGTGGAAGCAGCTTGAGCAAGGAAGGCGAGACGGCCATTGATGTCTGCGGGTATGCGGCTCAGATCGCCTGCCAGCTTGGGGCACACATCGTCAAGGTGAAGCTGCCTTCGAACCACATCGAGCAGGACGCCGCTCGAAAAGTTTACGAGAAGGAGAAGATTCCGATCGGCACCCTGACTGAGCGCGTGCGCCACGTCACTCAATGCGCCTTTGCCGGCAAGCGGATCGTCATCTTCAGCGGCGGCGCCAAGAAGGAGAACGACGCCGAAGTATTCGAGGAATGCAAGGCCATCCGCGACGGCGGCGGCTTCGGCTCCATCATCGGTCGCAACACCTTCCAGCGCAAGCGCCCGGAAGCGCTCAAGTTTCTCGACGAGATCATCAAGATCTATGCGAAGTAATACTTCTGCTCACCCGGCGACCGGCTCTCGTAAAAAGACGTGACCGCCCGTCTTGTCGCGGTCGGGGCGGCGAAGGGTGGAATGGGTGGAGCCGACGTAAAAGGTGTACTCTTTGTAGCCATGCCTGGTTAACCGCGTATCAGCGTGGCGTTAAGTTTGCATGTAATTCACGAGCATCGGCCCTGCAGCGCGGCGATCCCACCTCTGCCGTAATCGCAATGTGCGCCCTTCGCAGGGTTTGTCGCTTTTTTCCCCTGTCGATAGAATCGGGCAAGCGTGGCAGGCCGCGTAGCCGGTGGCAGCCCAGTCTCGGCTGCTGCGAATGAACCGCCGCCACTCACGATCGAATCGCCTCGCCCGAGCTTACACTCCATGACGCAGGCACGTATCTGGCGACAGTTTCGAGTGGGTATGATCGCGGCCGACGCGCTGGCGATCCTTCTCACTTACGTCCTGGCGGATGTCATCCGCTGCAAGCTCTACATGGGCGTGGACTGGCCTGAACTCCTGCCGGGCAGGATCAGCAGCGTTCGCGAAGTCCATCTGAAGGTGCTTGCCCTCCTTCCGCCGGCCTGGCCGGCCATCCTGTGGATTCTTGGCTGGTATCAGATGCGCTGGCGGCCTCTCGGCTGGCTGGTCCGCACGGCTGTCTTCGCATCCGCGATTCTGGCCATGCTCATGGCAGGGCTGGCGCTGCTCTTCGTCCGAGAAGCTTACCCCCGTGCACAGATCGGACTGATGCTCGCCCTGGTTCCTGCGACCACGCTCGCCGTGCGAGGTATAACAGGCGTCGTCGGCCGCTGGATCAGCTCCCGGCAGCAGCGACATGTCCTGATTGTCGGGACTGGCCGTGAGGCGGTGCGAATGCGCCGGCTGCTGCGGACTTCCGCTCTCGGTAAGCCGATGGTCCTGGGCCATCTGCGAGGATTCTGGGAAAAACGAGGTGACGATGCCGGTACCGGGGCCATCCTGGGCGAAATCGATCAACTCACGCGAATCCTCGACGGCAGCGTGGTGGATGAGGTCATTTTTTGCGCCCCGCTGGATGCCCTGCCGCGACTGCTGACTTACGTCCGGATGTGCGAGGAGATCGGGGTCACGGCACAGATACAGGTGGACTCGCTGCAATGCCATTCCAACCCGGAACTTGTGAATTTTCACGGCATTCCGCTGCTGGCTTATTCGCCGGTCAGCCATGCACCCGAGCTGCTCTCGATCAAACGGGCGTTGGATGTCCTGCTGGCGGTTATCGGGATCATCCTGACAGCGCCGATAATGTTGTTATGCGCGATTGCGATCAAGCTATCCTCGCCGGGTCCGATAATCTTTCGACAAAGGCGAAGCGGCCTCAACGGGCGCGAGTTTCAGATGCTCAAGTTTCGCACCATGTTCACAGATGCCGAGGAGCGGCAGCGCGAGCTGGAGGAACTGAACGAGGTGACCGGACCGGTCTTCAAGATCGAGAACGATCCGCGCGTGACTCCGGTCGGCCGATTCCTGCGTCGCTGGAGTCTGGACGAGTTTCCGCAGCTCTTCAACGTACTGCGCGGCGACATGTCGCTGGTCGGTCCGAGGCCCCCGCTGCCGTCGGAGGTCGCGAAATACGATCGCTGGCAGCGCCGCCGACTGAGCATGCGACCGGGGCTTACCTGCCTGTGGCAGATCAAGGGACGCCATCGCATCGGCTTCGAGGAATGGATGAAGCTGGATTTGTTCTACATCGATCATTGGTCATTGAAGCTCGATTTCCTTATCCTGTTCCGTACCGTTTCCGCGGTGCTCAGCGGAAGCGGCGCCTGAGCGGTTTGTCGGCACGGCATGAGATGCCGGCCGTCGATCCTGCGGGTCGGGGGCAAGCTGTCGCGAACCTGAACGTGGTGTGGTGTTGATGACCGGACTGGTCCAACTCGCGGTCGTACTATCGGCATGCCTCGCGGGGCAGACGCTGCCGACGGAGCCGGTGGCTCCGATCACGGCGGAGCGTCCGCTCTCCACGCTGATCCGCGCCGAGCTTCGACCTGAGAAAACCGTTTACCCGGTCGGTGGCCGCGTCATGGTCGAGTTTGCCATCTGCAACCTGACGGATGAGCCGGTCAAGCTGACCGTGCCCGGTGCGCTGGCCGGCCGCGAGCGCATGGACCTCGGTATGGGCCTGCCGCTGGAGCATGTGTTCTCCGCGCCGCAATTTCGCGCCCTGGAAATCTCGTCGGATGAGATGCCCAGCATGGGCGAGCGCGTCACGCGAAAGCCACAGTACCCGGTGCCGGAAGTGACTCTCGCTCCGTTCGGTGTCGTAGGGTTGCGCTTCGATGTGGCCCGCTTTTATCCCGGTCTGCATCAGGCGGGCGTCTATCAACTTCGATGGCGTCCTTACGGCGGCATGGTCGAGGCCCCGCCGGTGGTCATCAGCGTCGTGCCGTACAAGCAGGTGGTGATGGAGACCGACCTGGGAGCGTTGACGATCAATCTGCTCTATGAGAAGGCGCCGATGCACGTGGGCAACTTCCTTGAACTTGTCGAGCGCCGCTTTTACAACGGCAAGGTCTTTCATCTGGTCCTTCCGAATCAGTTCATCCTCGGCGGTTCGCCCGACGGCTACGGCGAAGGCAAGCGACCTGATGGCATGACGCTGCCGCCTGAATTCAACGACACGCCCTTTGAGTTCGGCACGGTGGGCATGGCCCTGATC
Source organism: uncultured Planctomycetota bacterium (assembly GCA_900696465.1). Lineage (GTDB taxonomy): Bacteria > Planctomycetota > Phycisphaerae > UBA1845 > UTPLA1 > UTPLA1. The sequence goes on along the minus strand of CAADGE010000027.1, from coordinate 3,560 downwards.
CCGGGCGATCCGCAATCCGGCAGTTGTCAGTTCTTTATCTGCCTATCGCGGCAGCCGGGCTGGGACGGTCGCTACACGGCCTTCGGGCAGATCACCGGGCCGCAATCACTGTCCACGCTCCGTCGCCTCGGCGAAGTGGAGATCGATGATAATCGACGACCGAAGACACCACTGGTGATCAAGAGCATGACCGCCGTGGATATGCCTTTCATGGCCCGGGACGGCGGCTGACACCTCACTTCGCACCGCTGCTGGTGCGCTCTCCTCAACATCCACCTCGACGGCCGGCCTGCGTCCCGTTACCTTTCACGCCGCTCCATGATCCTGCCTGAAACCATTCGGCGTTTGTATCCCTTCGAAAGCCGCTACCTCGATCGCAACGGCTGGCGCTATCACTATCTCGACGAAGGTACGGGCCCTCCGGTGCTGATGGTGCACGGCAATCCGACGTGGTCATTTTACTATCGCGAACTGGTAAGGGCCCTTCGCGGCTCGCATCGCTGCATCGTGCCGGATCACATCGGCTGCGGGCTTTCCGACAAGCCGGACGATACGCAGTATCGTTATACGCTTGAAGTTCGCGTCGACGATCTGGATGCATTGCTCACGCACCTGGGCATCGAGGATGATCTGACCGTCGTTGTGCATGACTGGGGCGGGATGATCGGGCTTGCGGCGGCGCTGCGTCGACTGTCGGCGGTGCGACGGGTGGTCATCCTCAATACGGCTGCGTTTCTCTTGCCGCCGGGCAAGCGGCTGCCGATGCGGTTGAAGCTGCTGCGCCGGCGGAATCCGTTGGCGACGCTCGCCGTGCAGGGGCTTAACGCGTTTGCCGGATGTGCGACGTGGATGGCGACGAAGAAGGGTCTGCCGCCGGAGGTACGTGCCGGGCTGGTGGCACCGTACGATTCGTGGGCGAATCGGCGGGCGACGCTGCGATTCGTGCAGGACATACCGCTGGGGCCGCTCGATCCTGCCTATCCGATGTCGAAGTGGGTTGATGAGAATCTGCACCAACTGGCCGCCGTGCCGATGCTGATCTGCTGGGGGGATCATGATTTTGTATTTGATCGGAATTTTCTCGCGGAGTGGCGGCGGCGCTTTCCCCGAGCGGAGGTGCATACCTTCGCCGATGCGGGACATTATGTTCTCGAGGACGCAGGCGATCGCATCATTCCGCTCGTGCAGGATTTTCTACGAAGGCAATCCGGATCAACTGCTCCTGCTGTGGTTCCGCAAGCCGTTGTCAACGTCGCCGCGCACTTGCACGATGCGGCACAGAAGCATCCCGAACAGCGGGCGATCGTCTGGGCGCTGCGTCGCGGGCCGGATGGGCGGACGGATTACGCACAGATCAGTTTCGGCGAACTGGACCGCGAGACGGATCGCTGTGCGCATGGGCTGGTCCGCGCGGGGGTGACGCGCGGCATGCGGACGATCCTGATGGTGCGGCCGAGCATCGAGTTTTTCGTGCTCACGTTTGCCTTGTACAAGATCGGGGCGGTGCCGGTGCTGATTGATCCCGGCATGGGCAGGCGGCGGATGGTTGAATGTCTGCGGCAGGTCGATGCGCAGGCCTTCATCGGAATCCCGCTGGCGCATCTCTTGCGATTGTCGCATCGGCAGGCATTCAGGACGTGCCACATCCATGTCACCATCGGCACGCGATGGTGCTGGGGCGGATGGTCACTGAGCGAACTTCGTGACGATCCGTGGCGGCCGTTTGAGTGCGTGCCAACGCGATCGGAGGACCCCGCGGCGATCATTTTCACGACGGGCAGCACGGGACCGCCCAAGGGCGTGCTGTTTGAACATGGGATGTTCGATGCGCAGGTGCGCATTCTGCGCGATCATTTCGGCATCCGACCCGGCGAAATTGATCTGCCGACGTTTCCGCTCTTTGCATTGTTCGACCCGGCGCTGGGGATGACGGCGGTGTTACCGGAGATGGACCCGACGCGGCCGGCATGGGTCGATCCGACCAAGATCATCGGGGCGATCCGCGATCAGCAGGTGACGCACATGTTCGGCTCGCCGGCACTTCTCAATCGGGTGGGGCTTTATGGCGAGGAAAAAGGTGTCAAATTGCCGTCACTCCGGCGGGTCATCTCCGCGGGGGCGCCGGTACCGCCGGAGACGCTCGCACGTTTCGTGAAGATGCTGGAACCGGAAGCGCGGATTCACACGCCCTACGGCGCGACCGAGGCCCTGCCGGTGGCGTCCATCGATCATGCCGAAGTGCTCGTCGAGACGGCGTCGGCCACCTCGCGCGGCGCGGGGACGTGTGTCGGCAAACCGATGCGCGAGGCGACCGTACGGATCTTACGAATCCGCGACGTGCCGATCGAGACGTGGTCGGATGATCTCGTTCTGCCGCCGGGTGAGATCGGCGAGGTCGTGGTAAAAGGGCCGATGGTGACGCGGCGCTACTGCACCAACGAACGAGCGAACCGATTGCACAAGATTCGCGAGGGCGGCGATGTGTGGCATCGCATGGGCGACGTGGGATACTTCGACGATCGCGGGCGGATTTGGTTCTGCGGGCGAAAGTCGCACCGCGTCATCACGCCGGGCGGCACGCTGTTCACCGAGCCGTGCGAGGCGATCTTCAACGGGCATGCGCGGGTGTTTCGATCGGCACTCGTCGGCGTCGGCAGGCCGCCCGATCAGAGGCCGGTCATCTGCATCGAGCTGCGCGAAGGGGACGATCGGAGCAACCTTGACGGCCTGACGCACGAGCTGTTGGAGATGGCCCGCGCGCACGAGCATACGCGGGCGATTGAGTCGGTGCTCTACCACCAGGGATTTCCCGTGGACATCCGGCACAATTCGAAGATTTTCCGCGAGCAGCTGGCAGCGTGGGCGAGCGAGCGGCTTACAGTCTCGCTCAGAAGCGCCATGCAGCGAGGCCGATAGATCATCCCGGCGCCGGAATCCGCATCAGCGAGGTCGCCGCATGGCGTCCATGTTCAGGCAATCAAATCGCGAGAAGTAGAGGCCGACGGCACACATGAGCACGTAGTTGTAGTTACCTGCGGCGATGTCATATTTACCAGCGACGGACATGCCGAAGGCCAGCGAGATCATGAAGAGGCCAGTGAACAGCCACGCGTACTTGAGCCGACAGCCGAGAATCAGCCAGATGGGGATGATCGCTTCGATGAAGGGCGTCAGGTATCCGTGCATCGTAACCAGCGAGCCGGGCAGCCAGGTTTCGGCGAAGGCGGACTGGAAGTAGCCGACGGTGGCCCTGACGGACTCCATGCCACCTTTGAGCTTGCCGATGGCTGCGGAGGTGAAGAGCGCGGCGATGGCGAGCCGCATCATCAGCGAGGCCCAGCAGCCGACGTCGCGAGCAGAGTCCTGTTCTGTGTTCATGCGATTAATGCTCCATAAACTTTGGACCATAATCCTGCATCAGAAATCTGAGATTTGAAATTGCCCTGTAGAAATCCTTCAACTTTGTGCCTATTGAAGGCCGTTATATGACTCATGAGCACTCAACGAAGCATGACGCGATCGCCGAAGGCGTTGGCCAGGATGGCCCTGCGAGTGGCTGG
>CAADGE010000026.1 GCA_900696465.1 uncultured Planctomycetota bacterium | reverse complement strand
GCGGTCCTCGCCGCGATGCAGAAGCTCGTGCGCCAGTTCGTGCGCGATCACCGCGAATTCCTCGGCGGCGGGCAGGCCCGGCCGGATGCTGATGCGACCGCCGCGGGACAGGCCAAGGGCGCTGCCGGCACCGATCTCATAGTCGAGCGCAATGCCGCGCGAAGCGACGACGGTCTTGATGCAGTCGAGGTGCTGGCCGGGATTGCCGTTGATGCCGGCCGGCTCGGGCAGCGGCTGGCCGTCGGTCTGCGATACGTCGAAGACGTACACGCCGCGGAAGCGCAGCACGGTCTCGTCGCGCTCGGCGGATTCGCCGGCCGAAGTCTCGGCGTCGCGCTCGCGGAAGACCATCGGCGCGATGATGATGATTCCCTTCTCGCCCTGGCGGACGTAGCGGCCCATCTGCTTCCACGTTTTGAAGCCGGCGACGTGCGTCGCGTCGGGCTTCTGCGACAGGATCAGCATGACGTTTCCGAAGCTGTACTTGTGGAACTTCGCCAGCATCGACAGGTAGCGAGTGAGTTCTTCGCTCCTGCCGGCGGCGAGCGCTGCGCTCAGTTGTTCGAGGGCCTGGTTAGCGACTTTCTTGGCTTGTTCGGCTTTCATGTTTCTGCTCCTTTTCTTGGGGACTGCGAGTGGTCCCTTCACCCCCGGGCTGGGGGACCCGAGCGGTTCAGAAAAGGAGCCAGCGGCGGCAAGGCCGGCAGACCGCCGGAGAGTCCCGCGAAGTGGAGCAGGACGAATGACGGACCGGACCCGCAGGGCGCGAAGCGGGTCCGGCGTGAGGTGTGCAAGACTCAAAGGCGGGAAGCGAAGCGGTGCCGGCCGGACGCCGCGTTTGCAAGCCGGGCAAGCGGGGTTAGAGATCGCCGCAAGTAGAGCCGAGCGAGATGGCGAACGCCCAAGCTTCGAAGTCAGTTGAAGGCGGTCATTCAAGCTGCATCGGCTTGAAGTCGATTGATGGCGACGGGGGCCGGTCGGGAATCTGGACGCGCAGGAACGGCTTCTCCGCCGCCCGGTGGCAGGAGTGGCAGACGATGATGGTATCCCGGTAGGCTGCCACAGCGCGGTCCTTCTCCTTGCCGGCGATGGCCGACTCAATCGCGGCAAACTGCGTGTTATCGAGCGCCTCGGCGATGCCCCGGATGTTCAACTCTTCGCCCGTGCTCAGCTTGCGTACCGGCATCGCCTCGACGGCCTGTTCCATGCTCTCGCGACACTCGTGCAGATAGAAGTCCGCGAGCGGCCAGTTTTCATGGTCAATCGCGAACCACAGGCTGCCGAAATGGTAGGCGACCCCGCTCATGAGTGACCCTTGCCCCGGAGACAGCGATTCAAGGTGCTTGATGCGGGCTTCCAGTTCGGCGTCGCTCTGAGCCGGCGTTGTGCCGTTCGTCCGTCCGCTAGTTTGCGATGGCTGCGACGAACCCGCCCCGTGGCAGCCCCCCAGCCACGAGACCGTCAAGACTATTGCAATGCACGTCATCCGCAAGCCAAATTCCGAATTCGTCCTCATCATCGTCTCCGTTTCGTTTGGTCGCAGCAATCCTCAGACTACGAGCGGAATACCGCATTGGGTGGTTACTTCCTGGTTTCCGCTGGTTCGGCGCTAGGCCGCTGAATTACCGCGTCAATGGACCACCTGCCTGCGCCGACGATCAACAGGAATATGCTGCCCAGCAGCATGGCCCAGTCGGTGCGCGACTCATGTGCCATCGCCCAGAATCCATACTCCGGCAGTTTGCGGACATGGAAGCCCCATAGGTCGTGTCCGGCGAGGATCGGCAGCTTCGTGGTGACGATGGCTATCGTCATGTCGATGATCAGCGGGATGGCCGCTGCGCGCGTCAGCAAACCGGGAATCAGGAGAGCGCCGCACGTCAACTCGAAGACGGCGACGAAGTATGCGATGTTGGGCTGAGCAAAACCCATCTTGTCGAATCGGCCGGGACCAAGCTCGCCCGGAAACAAGAACTTCTGCAATCCCTCGGAGACAAACACAAGGCCGACCATGAGACGAATGAGGATCACGCTTCTCGAAGCGGTCGCATCAAATACGAGTTTTCTCAATGGTGTTCGCATGAGTGTCTCCGATTGGCCCAACCGTTACGCGCGCCGCTTGTGCCTCATCTCCGGTTCCGGTTCGACGCCGAGCGCGTCCATGACTCGGTTGGCGTAGTTGAAATAGGAAATCGTCTGGACCGCATCGACGATGGTTTCGTCATCGAAGCCGGCATCCCGCAGGGAAGCGATGTCGTCGCTGCGCATCTCCAGGGGATGCAGCGAGAGTTTGACGGCGAACTCTAGCAGGGTCTTCGTCGGCGCGTCGAGGGCCGCCGTGCGGTAGTCGGTCTGGATCAAGGCAATCTGCCCGTCATCGCGGACCTCGTCACGGAGGTCCGATTCGTGCGCCTCCATTCAGTAAAGACAACCATTAATCTTGGAGACCACGGTTGCGATGAGCACCCTTTGCAGTCGTGTCAGCCCGCCGGGGCCATCCATGACCTGACGATACATCTGCCGTCCGATGACCATGCTCTCTGGACGCAGACTTTGCACTCTAACCAGGTTGATCACCTTACCGCACCTGGCCCGCGTCTCGTCATAAATCTGCGCAAGCAAGCCGGTGGCCTGCTCTTCCGCAATGGTCGAAACCCAACTCATGGTTCGTGCTCCTTCCGTATCGCGGTTGGATTGTTACAGATTTCATGGCTCCCGAATCGCCACTGAAATGTCCCCAACCAGTGGCTCCAGCCCCTTACCTGGGCCGCTTCCTCGTTTTCGAGGGTTGATCGATGTTTTTATTCCGGCCATTCGCCATAGCACGCTTCGCATGCTTAGCGCTGCCAAATACGCGGTGTAACTCAGATTCGAATAACTCTCGAAACAATTCCTTGACCTTCTCCTTGGCCTCCACCAGGGTCCGGCGTCCGTTCGGTGTGATCGCATAGACGCGACGCGCGCTCTGACCGGCGGGTTCCTTCTTCGAGCGCAGCAGTCCGCGTTTTTCGAGCCGGTGAAGCATGGGGTACAGCGTGCCCGCGCTCAGATGGTATCCGTGCCGGGCCAGTTCCTCGATGATCCACAGCCCGTAGATCGGTTTCTCGCCCGCGTGGTGCAGGATGTGAAGGGGGATGAGTCCCGCAAAGAGTTCCTGATCGAGTCGCAATCTCATTGCCGTCGCTCTCGCTAAACGATATCGTGTTCCGATATCGACCACGGATAATAGGTGCCTTGCCGATGAACGTCAACAGCGCGAATACGATGAGACCACGACGAGAGAACCTGCGGGAACTGGCCGCCGTGTTCCTGAAACTCGGGGCCACCGCCTTTGGCGGGCCGGCCGCGCACATCGCCATGATGGAGGACGAGGTCGTCACCCGCCGCGCCTGGATAACGCGCGAGGAGTTTCTTGACCTGCTCAGCGCGACGAACCTCATTCCTGGACCGAATTCCACGGAAATGGCAATTCACATCGGCCAGCGGCGGGCGGGATTCTCCGGGCTGCTGGTGGCCGGCGCGTCCTTCATCTTTCCGGCGGTGTTCCTCGTTACGCTGATCGCATGGGCCTACGTGCGCTTCGGCACGTTGCCGCAAGTATCGGCATTCCTTTACGCCATGAAGCCCGTCATCCTGGTCATCGTGTTGCAAGCCATGTGGCGACTGGCGCGGAGCGCATTGAAGGACAGGACATGCGTGGCCGTCGCGGTGGTTGCGACGGCGTGCGGGCTGGCAGGAATCAACGAGCTCTTGAAACTTGCCCTTGCGGGCCTGTTCGTTCCTCTCGCGCGGAACGTCTTGCCATCCCGCTTGCCGCCGGCGACGCCGTGCCTGTTGCTCGCTACCTCAACGACCGCACCGGCATCCGCCGCTCTTGCGCTTGGCGCGGCGACGCCCTTCGGCCTCTGGCCTCTATTCCTGTTTTTCATCAAGGTGGGATCGGTCTTGTTCGGGAGCGGATATGTCCTGCTCGCCTTTATTCGCGCCGATCTGGTCGAGCATTGGGGGTGGCTGTCCGAGTCGCAATTACTGGACGCGATCGCCGTCGGCCAAGTCACGCCGGGACCGGTGTTCACGACCGCGACGTTCATCGGTTACGTGCTCGGCGGGTCGCCGGGTGCGGCCGTTGCGACCGTCGGCATTTTCCTGCCCGCTTTCTTCTTCGTCGCGGTCAGCGGGCCGTTGGTGCCGCGACTACGCAGCTCAAAGTTCGCCTCGGCGGCTCTGGATGGCGTCAATGTCGGCTCGGTGGCCTTGATTGCGGCGGTGACTTGGCAGCTTGGCAGCGTCGCCCTCTGCGATGTGCCGACCGTCTTGATCGCCCTCGTCTCCGCGTGCCTGCTTTGGCGGTACGCACTGAATTCTGCCTGGCTGGTCATTGGCGCAGGCATTCTTGGTGCCGCATGCAGCCTCTTGCGCTGAACAAAACGAAACCGCTCAGCCGATCTGCCTGGTCATCGCGCCGGGGTGGGCATAGCAGGCCCGGTACCAGACCGCGAATTCCACCGGGTCGATACGGCGTTCGGCAATTGAGGATCCATGGACCGGATGGACTCGGTGAGCGGACAAGCCGCGCGGCGGCGGATGCGGGCCGTGACGGGTTCTTCTGCGTCGAGGGAGCGAATGGCGGAGCGCTCGGGAGGGGCGTCAATGGTGTGGTCCGCCTTCAGGGCCTTGATTCGGTCGGCCAGTTCGGCGGTCGAGAGCGGCGGTTCGGTTGCAGAGTCGGGGGATTCGTCGCTGCTGGTGTGCGAAGCGATGCCGGCCAAGCTTGCCTTGAGCCGGTCGCGCAGTTGCGTCAGTTCTGAATGGTAGGTTTCGTGAGTGAACGGCTTGCCGATGCGGGCCTGGTAGTCATGAAGCTGCGATTCGGCGATCGAGAGGTCCTGTTTCACGCCGGCGATTTCGGCGGTGTAGGCGTTGCACAACCGTTCGAGTGCGTTCAGCACGGCTCGCGGTCCGTGGCTGCCCCGAAGAAGACGATCGTAGCGCATCGTCCTACCCTCAACATACACGTCGGGCGGGAAGTCTCGATGCAGCACGAGGCCGAAGCGTAGGCCGCGATAGACGCCAAGCGGGAATCGCTGTTCCTGCCGCACCTCGCGCGGCAGCTTGTCCAGTTGCGCCCCCAGCACGGCGACGGTCTCGTCCTTTGCATACCCGCGGCCGTTGATTGTGACCGGGTCGCGGGCGTGCGCGGTCACGGTCGATTGGTCGGCCGCGAGGTTAGACAACCGCCCTTTGAGCCGGTCGATCTTCTCGGGCAGATCCCGCACGCTGCGGCGTGCGACGTACTGCTCATCGACGTGGTTCTTCTTGAGCAATGCCAGCCGTTGCAATTCGGCGTCGGCCTCGGCCAGCGTCAGCACAGCCGGGTTGCCGGAGGCGATGGCCTTGACCTCGGCGTAGGACAGTTCCTGGCCGCCGACATCTTCGGCGCGGCGGGCGGCGTTGTTCCCGGTGATGACCTGGCCGATGAATCGGGCCTTGGTTTCCAGCGCCTGCCACATGTAGGCGTCGAACGAGCCTTCGGTGACGTAGCGATAGACCGCGACTTCCTCGTTGGTGTTGCCCTGGCGGAGAATCCGGCCTTCGCGCTGCTCGACCTCGGCCGGCTTCCACGGGGCGTCCAGGTGATGCAACGCCACGAGTCGCTGCTGCACGTTGGTGCCGGTGCCCATCTTCTGCGTGCTGCCGATCAGCACGCGGACCGAGCCGTTTCGCACTTTCTCGAAGAGGGCCTGCTTCTTGGCATCGGAGTCGGCATCGCCGATGGCGGCGATCTGCGAGCGAGGGATGCCGGCCGCGACCAACTTCTCGGTTACGTCGTCATAGGCCGAGTAACCCCACGGCGTCGCATGCACGCCCATGTCGCAGAAAATCATCTGCGTACCGCGCGTGGCGGCGGTGCGCCGCCAGATGCCGTGGACGTTCTCGACCAGGCGGTTGATCTTCGAGCCGGGGAAGTCTGTGGCGGCGGCCGACAGCATCCGGGCGTCGAGGGCCAGCTTGCGGCCGTCGGTGGTGATGGCCAACGCGTTGTCTTCGCGCGGGTCCACCTTCTCCGTCCGCAGCCGCTCATAGCGTTCGACCAGCTCGTCCTGCAGGGCGTGCTGCTCGTCCGACATCGGGCAGGCGACGACGATCGCCTTGCCGGTTTCCAGCTTCGGCGTCGGGAGATTCAGCATCCCGGCCGTCTGCACGTCGGAGAAGGCGCGGAACATCTGCTGCAATTCCGGGAGGTTGGTGAACTTGCCAAACCGGCTGCGCGGGCGAAGCGACGCGCCGTCGGGCGAGATTTCCATCGTGTCAATAACTTCGCCGAAGGTCGCCGCCCAGGCGTCGAAATGCTCCAGCCCCCCTGCTCTTCAGCCCGGCCGGGTCGAGGAAGCGCTGCATGGTGTACATCTCGACCATCGTGTTCGACACCGGCGTCCCGGTGGCGAACGTGACGCCGTGGCCGGGATGGTGCTCGCCCAGGTAGCTGGCCTTCATGAACACGTCGAAGGCGCGTTCGCTGCCTCCCGTCTGGATGCCGGCGACGCGGTCCATCTTGGTCGGCGTCTCCAGGTTCTTGAAATAATGCGCCTCGTCTATGAAGACGTGATCGACGCCGAGTTCGTCAAAGACGAGTCCGTCGTCCTTTTTCTCCTCGGCCAGCAGGTCTTTCAGCCGCTCGACACGGGCCGCCTTCTGCTTCTCGATCTGCTTGATGATGTTGCGGTTCGACCCCTTGGCGCCGGCGTGTTCGATCAGCAACTGGTCGTACTCGGCGATCTGCTCGATGAGGAACTTCTCCTGGTATTCCCGCGACATGCCGATCCGCTCGAACGAGGAATGCGTGACGAGAATGCCGTCCCAGTCGCCGCTGGCGATCCTAGCGGTCAATAGCTTGCGGCGGTCGCGGCGCAGGTCGTCCTTGGTGGCCACAAGCAGTTTCGCGTTGGGGTAGAGCTGCATGAACTCGCGGGCGAACTGCTCCAGCAGGTGATTGGGCACGACGTACATCGGTTTCTTGATGAGCCCGGCCTGCTTCATTTTCATGCCGGTCGCGGCCATCGTGAACGTCTTGCCGGCGCCGACGGCGTGGGCCAGCAGCGTGTTGCCGGAGCTCATGCCGCGCCACACGGCTGCCGTCTGGTGCGGCCGGAGGTTGATCGTCTGGTTCATGCCGGGAAAGTCGAGGTGCGAGCCGTCGAAGATGCGGGGACGCAGGTTGTTGTAGGTGTCGTTGTAGATGCGGACCAGCCGCTCAGTGCGTTCGGGGTCCGTGAACACCCAGGCGCGGAACCGCTCCTTGATCCGCTTCTGCTTCTCGCGGGCGGCCATCGTCTCTTCCTGGTTGACGACGCGCTCCTCCTTGTCGCCGTGGTCGATCACGTCGTAGATGACCGGCGACTTCATGTTGAGGGCCAGTTCCAAGAGCCACGTGCCGTTGGCGCGGGTGGTGCCGTAGTCGGACGTGGCGGCTACGGACTGCTTGGCGGCGTAACCGGCGTCAAAGCTCCACACGGCATCCTTCTCCAGGTGCGCGACGGGCACGGCCTCCGGCGGAACATGGAACAACTCGGCCGCGAATGCCTGGATGTCGGATGCCGGTATCCACGGCGCGCCGAGATTGGCGTCAATGTCGCCGGGCAGCACGTCCTCGGGCTGCACGCGGCGTAACGCCTCGGCGTTGCGGGCGTATTCGGTGCCCACCCTCTCGGCGATTGCCAGCTTGTGGCGAACGTTGCCGGAGAGATACTCGTCGGCCGTCCGCCACTGTTTCGATTCCGGGTCGTGGTAGATCAAATCGCCCAGTTCGGCGACGACCTGCTGCTCCGGCTTGCCGTACAACTCGGCAATGAACGGCACGTCCACCCTGCCCCGCTGGTTGAGCGAAACGAGCAAACCCTCTTCGGCGCTGGCGACCTTCGTCACCGGCGGCGTCCGGCCGACCACGTCCTTGGTCATGATGGCGGCCTTGGCCGCCTTGCCGGAGACCTCGTCGTACTCTTCCAGCGACATCACCAGCATGGCGTCCGGGTCTTCGATGAACTTGACCAGGTTCGGCCGGCGGCGGATGACGCTGCCGTCGCGGGTTTCGCTGAAGGTCGTCTTGTTGATCGGGCCATAGGTTCGAGCGAAGCGGTCATAGACGCGATTGAGTTCACGCCGCGCGTCTTCGCGATGCTCGACCGGCCAGCCCTCGTTCTGCGATTGCAATACGCGCCGGGCAGCGTCGCGCAGGCCGATCAGGGCCGCCAGCCTCTTGCCGGTCAGCGTGCCGTTGGCCTTGAGTGTCGTGCCGCCGTACTCGACCGGCGCCGCCTGCCCGTTCACGAGCTGATTGATGACCTGGTTGTCCGTTACAAAGAAGCTGCCCTCCCCGACGTGCTTTTCTTGTGGCGGCGGCGTAAGTGCCGGGGCGTGTTCTTCCGTCCCCTGCCCAACCTGCACCGGCGAAGACTCCGGTAATCGTTGAATGGCGCCTTTCAGTTTCGCGGCAAGGTCGCCGCTGCCGCGGACGCTGTACCCGTCGCCGTAGAGTGTGTCCTTGCGCGACCAATCACCCAGCACCATCTCCGGGTGATTGAGGAAGTAGCGGTTGATCGGGATTTCGACGCCTTCAATCTCCAGCGGGGCGACGCCGAGCCATTCGGGGTCGGCGTGGTGCTCCGGCTCCCCGGCGGCGCGCTTACGCAGGAACAGGATGTCGGTGACGACGGCGGTGCCTTCGCGCTTGAAGGCGTCGGACGGCAGGCGGATCGCGCCGACGAAATCGGCTTTGGAGGCGAGATACTCGCGGATGGCGGCGTTCTGCTTGTCCAGCGTGAAATGCGACGTGACCATCGCCATGATGCCGCCGGGCCTCAGCGCATCGACCGACTTGGCGAGGAAATAATCGTGCAGCGACAGCCGCCTGCCGTCATAGTCGAGCTTGATGTCGGCGAAGGGCACGTTGCCGACGACGGCGCCGATGCGATTCTCCGGCAACTTGGTGTCGCGGAAATTCTCTATGCGGATGACGTGCTCGGGATGCAGCGCTTGGGCGATGCGGCCGGAAATGGAATCGAGTTCGACGCCGATGAAACAGTGGCGTCCGCCGCCCTGGCTCATGAAGTTGCCGCTGCCGCAGCCGGGCTCCAATATGACGGCATCTTCGGGAACGCCTAATCGCCCGATGGCGTCGTGGATGGCGCCGATGACGGTCGGCGACGTGTAGAAGGCGTTGAAGGTGGTGCGCTTGGCGCTGTCGTACTCGGCCGGCGACAGCAGCGATTGCAGTTCCTCGCCCAGCACCTGCCAGCCGGCGTCCTTGTAGCGCCCCGTCACCGGGTCGGGGAAGATTGACAGGGCCACGGGGCCGAAGCCGGGAAACCGGGCGAGGGCTTGTTTTTCCTCGCCGGTTGCCGGGCGCTTCTCCTGTTCGATCTGTTTCAGCGTGCGGATGGCGGCGAGGATGTCGCGGGCCTTCTCCTTCTCGCCGCTTGCGAACGGGATGACGGGGGCCGGCGTCGTGTCATCACGGGTTGCGGGCTGCTCGGATTTCGGCTGTTCGTCTGATTCAGTCGAATAACTGACTTTGGGCTTGGATTGCTTGCCGTTGTCGGAATGCTCCGTTTCGTCCTCGGCGGGCGGTTCGGCAGGCGCATCCCACAGCGTCGGGCCGCGCGACCATTTCAGGCGTTCGACGTGAGACTGCGGACGAACGCCATCGCGGCGTCCGTTGAAAGTTCCCCCTGCCCGTCCGGCGGAAACGCGGCCTGCAAACGACGCTCCATCTCCGTGACCGCGATCTCCATCGCCGCGCTCCCGATCTGACTCGGGTCGATGCCGGCCCGGGTCGCGGAGAGCTGCTCCTTCAGAGCCTCGTGCCGCGCCTTCAGCGCTGCCGCCAGCGACTCCGTCGCCGGCAGCAGCATCCGACCGCGGCGGAGCACCTCGTGCAGCTTCGGATTCGCTTGCAGCAGCTCGAGCATGATCGTCTTGTAGGGCATCGGGGCCTCCTTCCCGTTGCGGCGGGTCCGCAAGGGCGACCGCCGTGCCGTCTCCGTCGAGCGAAAACAGCAATGGTGTTTGATAATGAGAGCGCGGCCGACGGGGCATAGTCAGAGCGCTGCGAGCATCGTGGATTCATGCCTGCCCGCATCAACGGCTGTGCGTACGAAAACGGCTCGACCCGTCGGCGTTGCGAGTCGGTTTAGAGTAACGAACGCAATGTATTCAGTCTGGTATCGTGACGATTGGAAGGACATGGTGACGTGAAGCGAAATTGAAGCGCCATGACATGCCATATTGTCGAGAGACAATCAATAAGAAAACGTCACAACAGATTCTAGGAAGGGCAAGTGAAAGAGAGATGTCAATCACCAACTTCGTACTTGGCTCCGCGTACACTGAACGCCCAGCGCGTGCCTTCCAGCACGTCGGTCACGAACTGAGTCATATCCGGATTCTCAAGGGCTCCCGTGGCGTAGGTGATCGCGTTGCCGTTGGTCTTGTCCATACTGGCGTGAACAACTTGGTCGGCGTCGCACACGACGGCGAGATTGGGGTTGTGGGTGACGATGAAGACCTGCCGGCGGCGCCGGGCCTCTTTGATACACTCGACAAGGACCTTTGCGACAGTGTGGTTGTCGAGGTTTCCCTCGGGTTGGTCAATCACGAGCGGCATGTCGCCTTTGTCGATCAGCAGATAGAACACGAGCAACAGCGTTCCACGTTCGCCGGGCGACAACATTGAAAGGTCCTTGCCTTCCCATCGGAGAATGTATCGCGGCCTGACGTACTCAAGGCCGTACAGCAGATCGAATACCTCTTCCGGCTTCTTGCCTTTGGAGAGCTGGTCGCGAAGCTGAACTTCACCGCCTTGGTCGGGCCGCTGATCGGTATGGAGCGCTGTATCGACCTCGCTCAGAAACTGTCTGACAGATGCCGGGTCCTCCCAGTTGGCGGCCTGACTGAGAGACTCGGCCTTGGCGCGGCCTTCGTCGATTCCCATGAAACTGCCGCGCCGATTGAGAGAGAGAAGGGCAAGCAATCGGTTCGCAAAGTCCTCATTCGTGAGCTCGGCGCGGAATTCGAGTTTGAGTTTGTCCTTGGCGAGGGCGTGGGAATCGATGAATTGCTGGACGGAACCGTACAGATTTCGATACACCGCCGCCTGAGCAACTTTTTCCGCATGAATCTGCAAGGCGATTCCCGTCTGTTCTTCTTTGGCTTTGGCAATGTGCTCCGGCAACTGGTCCAGCGCCGCGAGGCCGGCCTGGAGTCCCTTGAGCGACTCCGGTGTCTTCTCATTACCCTCGATTTCGGCGCGCTTGGTTTGCCAGTCAGCAAGCGACTTGAGATAGACCTGGTACGCTCGATTGGGCGCGTCCAGCTTGGATTGCAGTTCAGAAACCCGGGCCTCTGCCGTGGCAAGCTGGCGGCGCAACCCGGGTGGCTCCGTAGCATCAAGCGACAGCTTGGTTGCCGCGATGGACGCAGCGGCCTTGTCGCGCGCGTCAGTGGGGCCCGTTCTGGTGATCGTAATGGAGACCAGTTCAGACACGGCGAGACCGAGTTCCGCGGCATCTTCCGCGAGCGATTCGACGAATACCTCGTAGTCCTTCTGGAAGTTGTCCAGCTTCTCCAGCAGGCGCTTTGCTACCGCGTGTCGTCGCTCGGCCTCGCGGAGCGTATCGCCGGCGTTTTTGATCTGTTCATCCAGTTTCTGCTTCGCCGCCTCGACCTCGGCGAGGTCCTTGAGCACGGTGGCGTCCTGTGTAGGAGCGCCCACTGCGGCGTTTGGATCGGCAACCGCGACAGGCTTTCCCTTGTCATGGGCCTCCAGCTCAAGTTGGCGGCGGTTGATCTTTTCGACGAGTTCGCGTTTGGTCGTCGGATCTGCTTGCAACTCCAGAAGTGCCCGCGATCGGCTGATGTCGCGCAGCTGCTTGACGAGCGAATCGATCCGTTTCTGCTTTTCACCGGTCTGGAACCGGACCAAAGCATCCAGCGTCGTATGTCCGAGTCGCTCGGCCTCCGGGACATGCGAGAAGATGACGCCCTTCAGTTCCTGCTCGAAGCCCTCTTCGCCAAGTCCGACCAGTTCATTGCACACGGTCTCGACATGGTCCTGCGGGAGATACTTGAGACGCTCGACCTCTTCCGGTTTGATCGCATCGGCGAGGCACTTGGTGGCGTTGTCGCCGGACTCCCACCCAATCGTGGCGTCAAAATGGCTGGCAAGTCCACCGGTCGGGTGCCGGAACCGCTCTCTGCTGAGGAACGAAAAGGCGGATGCATTCTTCGTGGCTCCCAGCAGCCCCAGCATGTCCGCGAGGGCGCTCTTGCCGCTGCCCTTGTTGCCGACGATTGCGACCAGGCCCGGATTGAACTCGACGGTGCCGCTGAACCAGCGTGCGTCGACGGGGGCGCTGTCCTTTCGCTGGAAGGAGACGCCGCGGACGTATTTGGTCGGATTCTGCTCGACACGGACCATCTCCGGCGGGCGGTCGCCGATGTACACGCGATCCCTCGGTTCACGCAGCACCATCAGCAGCCCGCGGAAGGTCGGGTCGGCGCGGAACCACAACGGTGCCTTGACCGTGTATTCCGTGACGCGGTGATTGTCCGAGCAGAGCACGAGCGGTTTGTTGAGCCCCGTCGCCGGAAAGATAGTGTTATAGTGCCGATCGACATCCTTCAGCTGGCCAATCTCCATCAGATCCACATGGTCCTTCGTGATGTCGTACTTGATGCGCTGCTGGAACTGCTCCCGGTTGCTGATTCCCTCGATGGAGTTGCTCTTGGCTCCCGCATGAATTGAGACGATTCCACCCAGGGCGCGGGTTTCGCGCGCGGCATTCTCTATGGGCACGTAGATCTTCTCGTCTCCTCCTTTCTCCCTGATGGCGGCTGGCGTCAGGCCAAGACTGCCCTGCAACGTCGTCCACACATGGTCCAGGTCGCATGATTCAGAGAATATGCAGATGTAGTGGATCGGCTCTCCGCCCTGATCACTGCGAAGCTCTATCCCCGGCAGCACTGTGAGTCGGCCGTCGCCGATCTGTTGCAAATCGCGAACGCGGGCCACGTCGATCTGGTGGTGATCCGTGACAGCGACAGCGCGAATCCCCGCCTCGACCAGGCAGTCAACAATCTGCTGGTTGGTGATGCTCTTGTCGTCGTAGTCAAACGAACTGGGAGTATGAAAGTGCAGGTCCCAACGATTCCACAGCGATCCACGTGGTGAGTGTGACATGCTCGAACCCTAGGCGTCGCTCGAAGTGTGGCCCGATCCGTCGTGCGCAGGCTCCGACAACGGTAGCGCAGGGAACGTAAGCCCCTCAATCTCCTGAAGCGTCTTCCCCGCGATGCCCTGGAGGTCGCCGTACATGCCAGCGGTGGATTCAATGACGCCGCGTATCTGTTCCTCACGCTTGGCCCAAAGCCGCGTCATTGTCTTGCGCTCCTTGTCGAGGTCGTCCTGCATATCGCTGAACTTCTCGACGATTGCCTGCACGCGGTGGCGGAATCGCGGACCAGTCAGGTACTGGTAAACAAGTTCCATCTTGGTCTGCTGCCCCTCGCCAGCCTTGCGGGCGGCGGCGAGTTCGATGAGCGATTGACGCAGCGCCACGGCGACCGGCATGGCGCAACGATGCGACGTGACCCACACGCCGTCAACTTGGTCGAACGATTCCACGTCCTTCGGCAACGCCTGGCTGACGATGACGGCGAGTTCGGCCTTGGCGGCGCGCTGGTCCTCGCGAAGCTTGGCCAGCCAGCCGTCGGTCCAATTCTTTGTGCGCTTCGATTCCCAGAGGATCGCCCCGCACGACTGCCCCATAGGTCCGACGACGCGCTGGAGCGCGTCGCCGCCGTGCTCTCCCTTGGCGACCGGCTCGATGGCGTCGTGCGGAAACTTCTCGCGCAGCATGGCCTCGAGTTCCAGTTCCTGCACCTCGCCCTGTAACTGCTGCGACCCCTGCTCCGCCCGTCGCTTCAGGTCTTCGATCTGCTTCTGCATCGAGGCGATGGTCTGTTCCCTTTCCGCGACCTTGAGTTTGAGAGATTCCTCGGCCTCTTTCTTCGCCTGCTCGCGCGTCGCGCTGAGCGACTCCTGCACACGCTTCTCGATGGTCAGGTCCATTTCGCGTTTGGCGTCGTCGAGTTCGCGCTGCTTGCGGATCAACTCGGCCTGGGCCTTCTGCGCCTCGGTGAGCTTGGCGTCCTTCTGCTTGATGACTTCCTGGAGGTCAGCCAGTTCCCTCGCCTTCTGGTCGAGGTCGGTCGAAAGCACCAGCTTGGCTTTCTTTGCTTCCTCGGCCGCGATGGTCGCGCGTTCGGTCTTCAGCTTGGCGGTTACCTGCTCGTCAATGGATTCCTGTGCCTTGGCCAGCGCGGCCTGCTGCTCCTTGACGGCGGCCTCGCGTTTGCGGATGTCGGCGTCCTTCTCGGCGATCCGCTGTTCGTACTGCCTCCGCGTGGATTCGATCAGCGGCGCCGCCAGCGACTCGGTCAGCTTGATCTCGGTCTTGCAGCTTGGGCAAACAATCGTCGGTTCGGTCATGGGCTATCCCGGCTGAATGGGCGGATTCTATTTGATTCCCGGATAGCACCCAGCCCTGCCCCTGTCAACGAAACCCGCAGGCTGCCTGTGAAACGGCCTGAGCTCGATTGAGTTGAATGGCGGCTGTCGGAGAGGGGTATTGCTGGCTAGCGGCTTTCGCGCGGCTCGACGCGGGCGACCAGGGAGGACGGCCGGACGCGGAGGACCCCGCAGAGCCGGAACAGCATCTTGACCGTCGGCGATTTCTCGTTCAGTTCCAGCAGGCTGACGTAGTTGCGCGACACGCCGGCCCTGGCCGCGAGCTGCTCCTGGGTCAGTTTCGCCCTCAACCGTTCCTTACGTATTTCGTCGCCTAGCACATTTTGCAGGCTACAGCTTGCATTTGGGGCGGTCTGCCAACTATAGTTGGAATACGAAATCGGCCCTGGCGGGGCCTGTCCGGCCGCATGACAGGCACCCGGGCCGTGAAGGGAGTACGCCAATGGAACGGACGGGAGGATTCGGCTGGATTGCGACGGCGGATAGGTGGCTTGCGGTTGCCGTAGCAGCCTTCAGCATGCTGCTACCGGGGGCGACCGGTTACGCCGACCCGGTGTGCCTGGTAAGCCGGGGTACGACGCTCTACCGCTTCAACGGCGGGGGCACCGGCGGCGTCGAGTCATTTCCCAACCAGGCGGGCGAGATTGTCGGCATGACGCTGGTGCCGCCGGGCGTGGCGGTCGCCGGTTGTGTGGCCGGCGATGCGCTGGCTGTCGGGGCCGGGGACGGAGGCAAGTTCTGGCGCGTCGATAATGCGGCCTGCGGGACGCCATCGCTGGCGGAGGTCGGGCAGCTTCCGGGGTCGCACAACGTCACCTCGGTCGCCTTCGCCAACGGCAAGCTCTACGGCATCGGCGGCGGCGGATTCCTGCGCGAGTTCAACCCGGTGACGTTCGAGCTCGTCGCCCCCGGCATCGACGTAGCCCCCGGCGATACCGACATCGGCGGGCTGACCTTCGACGGCGAATCCACCTGGTACGCCACCGACTCGGCGTCGAGTTCGCTGTACCGGTTCGACGAGTTGCCGGCGCCGCTGAGTTGGGAACTGGTCGGACCGGCCGGCATCGAGTTCAACAAGAACGGACTGGAAATGCACGACGGGCAATTGTGGGGCGCGCTGAGAAGTCCCGGCTCGCCTGCCCACCTCTACGTCGGAAGGTTTGATGCCGGGACCGGCGCGTTCACGCCGACCTGGGCCATATCGCCCGCGCTGTCGGCGAGTGTGGCCATCGTTGTCCCATCCGGAGCGCCCGGCGTGAGGGGGGATGTCAACTGCGACGGCAGCGCGGACGGCCTCGATGTTGCCGCCTTCGTGCTGGCGCTCACCGATCCGAGCTTATTCGCCGCTCAGTATCCCGATTGCGGCATCTTGGCCGCCGATTTGTCTGGCGACTGCCAGGTCAATGGTGATGACATCCAGGGGTTTGTCGATCAGTTGCTCGGTTGAGTGATTGAAAGCAAACAATAGCGGCCTTCGCTGTTCGACCCTCCCTGAATAAATGCGTCACTGGCGTGTCATTCCTGCCCGAAGGTATCGCGGGCTGTCTTGATGGCCTTCCCCTGCTCTACGGCGTTCTAATGCGGAATGAACGCCGGTTGGTGATTGCCTGGATGCTTATTCTGGATGCCTTTGCCGGCTTCGTCGCACTGTTCCCGGCTTCGTAACTATAGGAAGTTTATAGGTATTTGAACTATAGGTTTTACGGGGGGGTGATTCAGCGCATTGACCGGTTCGGACGGGGGGGCGATTCAGCGCATCAAGGGGGGGCAATTCAGCGTGGATAACTTTTCGGATCACCGGAGTTATCCACAGGGGTGTTGCCGGAAGGCAACATCATGCTGATAGTCGTCGGCGGGAGCGGCGGCGGCGATGGGTAAAGCTTCAATCCGCCGATGATCTCCTCGATGCGGGCGTCGGGATAGACGACGCAAACCTGCCGCAGCGCTTGGCGGAACTCCTTCTTGAAATCCTTCGATGTGTGATACTCCTGGCCGAACTGGTCGCGCAGGTTCTCCCAACTGAGCATTATGCCGTTGGGATTGTTCACGCGGCACAGCCGATGGGCGAGCCACGTGTACACATCCAGCCCCAGCGACGAATGCCGCAGCGCCGCCAGCGCCCGGTAGTCGAGCGGCACGGCGTGCTCGGCCAACGTGTTGAAGAAGTCCTCGGATAATTCCAGTACGCCCGGCCACAACGTCCGTTGCGAACCGTCATGCTGCAACCATGCCTCGAACCGCTTGATCGGCTTGGCGTCCACGGTGACGACCCGGCCCTCGGCGTGCATGCCGATGGTGAGGCGGCAGGCCGCCAGCGCTTCCATCTGCTTGCGAAGGGCTGTGTAGCCGCCCCTTCGTCCGCCGCTGGTCTGCATGCCGAGCATGTTCAGGAACTGGCGCATGGAATCGCCGATCTCGATGCTGCGCTGCTGCGTGCGGATGGCCTCTGAACTGACGTGAACCATGACCAGCCTCGGTATGGTCCCATGAGGCAGCGGTTGCTCGACGAAATCCTTGCCGTCGAACAGCTTGCCGGCTTCGAGCAAGACGCTGACATGGCCGCTGTGACGCTCGAAGGTCTTGGCGTCGGTGCGCCGCCGCGGCAGTCCGACCTGGCACATGACCGTGTGCAGGAAATCCGCCCGGTCGGGCGGCATCAGCTTGATCCAGGTGCCGGCGTGAAGGAGTCGTTGCTGCGTCGGCGTCAGTTGGGTTCCCGTCGGCGGGAGCTCGTCTTGGGTCGCGGCTTCGGGAGCCTCGCTCACCGAAGGTATCCGTTCGACTTCAGCCACGGTTCCAGCGCCTCTTCGATGATCTCGACGATGGTGCTTGGTTCGACGCCGTCCATCTGGCGTTCGAGCGACGCGCGCTTCAGCGCCCTGAAGTAGTCGTCGCGAATGCGCGTGCTGAGTTGGGCGCGGTTCACCTGCGTGGCCGGCGTCTCCGCGCCGTTTGGACGTGCGGCCGCGGGCTTGCCGAAGACGAACGCCTTTTCGACCTTGGTGTCGGCAGGCGGTGGCTGTTGGAGTCCCTCGGTCAATGATCGCCGCTGATCGGCCATGCGCCCTCCTCTTCTACGTTGCCGCCGCGCGCTTGACGCGCTCGACGGGTTGTTTGCTACGTACTGCATCCGGCAGAATTTCACGGAACAGTTTGTCCACCTCGTCCGCCGCCTCGCGGGCGCGGGCGCCCATCGTCCACACGACGGCCCCCTGCCCCGGCGCGTCGGCATAGATCTGCCGGAGCGTCAACGCCTTCGACGCAAGCGGAAGCGACAGCGCCGCCGCGGCGTCCTTCATGTCCTTGGTGAGGCGGTAGGTCTTGCCGACCATGCTGAGTACGATGACCGCCTTCGGGATGCCGGCGCGGATGTCCTGCGCCTGTCGCAACACGTCGGTCGCCTTGGCCAGCGCCCTCACCTCCAGCATCGACGCCTTGCACGGCACAATGGCCAAGTCGGCACGGAGCAGAAGCGCTCGGCTGGTCTCGGTCTGGCTGCCCGGGCCGTCAGCGACGACGAAGTCCGCCTCCTGGGCCAGGCTTGGCAACTCGTTGAGGATGGTGTCGGGATTGTCGAGACGGACCGCCTTGATGTCCGGGCGCGACTCGCGTATCCATTCGGAGGATGACTGCTGCGTGTCGCAATCGGCGAGCGTGACGCGGTGCCCCTGCTCGCTCAGCCAAGCGGCGAGGTGGACGGCCAAGGTTGACTTGCCGACTCCGCCCTTTGAATTTGCGACGACGATGATCATGCAAGATGGCTAGCACGATTTCGGGATGGAAGGCAAGCGATATTTCATTCAGTCAGGAATGCCCGCCGTCATGCGGTCTTTCCGTCCTTCTGTCGGCGCGTCCTTCATGACTTCAAGCAATCTCGCCGTCCCTCCAGCGAGCATGATGTCTTGCATGACATGCCGCTGGAGTGTCATCTTGCTTGCCAGCCTTCCAGATTGCTGGCAAGCAAGACGGCTGGAACGACAGAAAGCAATCCCGACTTCTGCATTGCTGGAATGACCGCATGAATGCGGTCTTTCACGGTGAAAGTCCTATCACGAGCAGTGATAGGGGAGACGTCTGCCCAAAATCAGGGTATCAATGTTCATCTCGTTCGTAGCTGCAAGTCATATGACTGACTGGGGCATTTTCACGGTGAAAATCAGTCGGGTGGCTGACTGGAAGCACGGCGAATCTCGAAGCCGTCGAGCGGCGTCGGATGTACCAGGAATCGACAATTCAATAGCATCCGGATGCGAATGGTTGTTCGCCGGAGGCGGAGCGGGGAAGGGGCTTATCGGGTAGTTCACCCGCCGTGAAGACGCGATATGGTCGGGCTATGACTCCTCGATCTGTGAAGCGTAGTATTCCTCGGGTATCGCAGGTTCCCAGCCGTCAGTCTCGGACAGCTGGTCGAACGGAACATCGGGCAGGTCTCCGCACCTGCGGAGGAACCGAAGGTGATTGATGCGGTGATAGGCGTTTGACGCGGCCGCGACGAGGTCCATGAGTTCGTCTTGGCCGAGCGAATGAAATGAACCTTGCAGGGCGAGGTCGCTTACGTCGCGTCGAAACACGACGCTGTAGCGGCGAGTTCCATTGGCGAACCGGGTTTCGTAAACGGTCGCCCCGATGCCGCCGTAGCAGTCGTGATAACGGTCAATTGACATGGCGAGCAGGGGCCGGTCGTCGCTGTGGTGTGAAGCGGCCTGTGTCTTCTTTTTGGTCATGTTGAACTCCGTTTGCTGGATGACGGCCGCGCCCATCGCGGCCTGACGGCACGTGCTTCAAAGCCGGCAAGCCGAAGCGACGAAGTCGCATTCCGGGTCAAGCGAAAGGCCGAAGGCTTCCGCGTGCGGAAAGCGGCCTTGGCAGCTTGCCCGGGTCGGCGACGGCTTTAGCGTGCCCGTCAGACAGGCCGCGGCGCGGTCGGTCGGAATACGGCAAGTTCAACATGAAGCAATAAATGGCTATCGCAATCTCGCAGCCTGCGGCGATGTGCATCGCTCCAGGTACGCGATGCGTCCCTTCCGCCAGGCGATCTGGTTGTAGAGCAGGGCCAGAGTGCCGGCGCGGGCCAGCTCGTCATTGCCGCCGTAGGCGATCTCGCGGTCGTATCGGGAAAGCGCCTCGGTGCCGCGGGCGATCACGTCCTCATAGTGGAGGCGTGCCTGCTCCAGTCCGGTTCGTTCGGCTTCAAGGATTTGCCGCGCCTTGATGATCCGCTTGGCGGCGGGCTTGGGCAGGTCCTGTTCCACCGAGCCGTCGTAATTCTCGGCCGGCGGGATGTCGTCGAACGGCACCGGCGGCGCGTGGTCGCCTTCGCTGAGGTAGTGCCACGGATGGTTCGGCGGATAGCCGTCGCCGTCGATCGGCTCGGCTTCATGCGATGATGCGGCTTGCATCGGTCGCGACTCGCCGTCGTGCGATTCGCCTGGAGTCGAAGGGCAGGGGACAACGGCCGAATCAGTCGCGTGACTCACGTCGGCCGCTTGGTCGGCTTGCGGCGTAACCGGCTGATTCGCCGCGCGATTCTCGATTTGCGTCCAGTTGAACAGGAGTTGTTCGCCTGGCGGTTCCTGGCGGGCGGCGTTTCGCTCTGATTTCATGGTCTCGATTCATTCGTAGTTGAACGGGGCCACGAACCTGCCGCATTTCACGCCGCGTGTAAATCGAAATCTCGCGCCGGTTTCGCCTGCCGTATAAGGCCGTCGCCGTCGGGTTCTCACGGTAGCTGGGACCCGACGCGACCGGCCGTAAGCGCTTTGCCGCACCCACCTGCCGGTATGGTCCCGAGGCCGGAGGGTTCTCCGTGTAGTTCAATGGCAACGGCCGTGACAGGCGATGCCCCGCCTGGCGCGGGCGGTGCATTGTGCAATGTCGGCGTCAGTGGGAAGTGTCTTCAACGCGAGTCGAGAGTTGCGCCGGACTCGCGCGCGTCGGAAGAACGCCGATTATGTCGATGGTGTCGTCAGTTATTCGATAAACGACGATGAAGGGAAACCTGAGCATTACGGCGCGGCGGCAGGCGCGCCCCACACGTTGGTACGAATTCGGATTCCAGCGAATAT
>CAADGE010000025.1 GCA_900696465.1 uncultured Planctomycetota bacterium | reverse complement strand
GACGGTCCTCCTATGCGCTGGAGAGTAACCCTTGCGTGTCGGCGCAACCCCCGTGGCCCGTTATCCCGTTACGCTGCCGACACAATTGCAAAATTCCCCCCCCCCCCCCCATAATAATCAACCCTATTGTGCATTACTTTTTTCCGATTTTCTTTCCACCACTGAGCCGCGCGAATGAACCGTGTCACATGCGGGCGCATCACTGCGACAAAAATATCCTGACTCAGGTTATCGTTTGCTAAAACGTAACAGCAACTCGTTACCAGTACGGATGCGCGGCGCGAGCAAGGGCAAGCAACATTGTGACCAGTCTGCGTATGGGAATTCGATTGACGGCAGCACCGCGCGTAAATTGCACTCATGACCCTTCTTTGTTTCTATTTGGAAGGGATCACGATTTCTGCGGCACGGCTCTTTTGCGTCTGCGTTTGCGGTCGAATGGAATTGTCAGATGGTACTCCCCGTCTTCCATCTCGCTCTCCACGGCGTAGCCGCACTTGTGGAAGATGCGCAGCATGCCGGCGTTGTCCACGAGCACGTCGGCGGTAAATCCGGCGATGCCACGCTCGCGGGCCGCCTCCAGAAGCGTGTTCATCAGGATCGTGCCGATGCCCTTGCCCTGGTAATCGTCGCGCACGAGAAACGCCGCATCCGCGAAGTTCGTCCGCGGATTCTTGGCATAGTGGGCGATGGCGATCATCTCGGCGCCGGATTCGGCGGCATCGGTCAGAACCACCAGCGCCATGTCGGCGTCGTAATCGACGCGCAGGAATGCCTGAAGCTTCTCATGCGGCATGGCTTTGATCATGCGGAAGAAGCGATAGCGGATCGAGTCCGGCGAGAGCTTGTAAAACATTTCTCGAAGAAGCGGCTCGTCGGTGATCTTCAGTGGCCGCAGAAAGGCCTTCGTGCTGTCCTTCAGCTCGATCCATCGCTCCAGCACATCCGGATACTCCGGCGCGCGAATCGGCAGCTCGATCTGATCCGCATACACCATGTTGCGTGATTTCGCCTCGGCGAGCAGCCACGGCCGAAACCGCGGATCGGCGATCTGAATCAGCGCCATCGCCCGCTCGCGGATCGTCTTGCCGTGCAGGTAGGCCGTGCCGTACTCGGTGACGACGTAGTGCACGTCGCCGCGGCTGGTCACGACGCCGGCACCCTGCTTGAGATAGGGCACGATGCGCGAGATCACCCCTCCGCCCGCCGTCGCCGGCAGCGCGATGATCGGCTTGCCGCCCTTGGAGCGCGCCGCTCCGCGTGTGAAGTCCACCTGACCGCCGATGCCGCTGTAAAACATCGGCCCCAGCGAATCGGCGCAGACCTGCCCCGTCAGATCGACCTCGATCGCCGAGTTGATCGAGATCATTTTGTCGTTCTGGCAGATGACGAACGGGTCGTTGACATACTCCGTCGGATGAAACTCAATCATCGGGTTGTTGTCGATGAAGTCGTAGAGCTTCCGCGAGCCGAGCACGAAGCTGGCCACGATCTTCCCCCGGTGCAGCGTCTTCTCGCTGTTGTTGAGGACCCCTCTTTCCACGAGCGGGATGATCCCGTCGCTGAACATCTCCGTGTGGATGCCGAGGTTCTTGAAATCCGTCAGGTAATGCAGCACCGCGTCGGGGATCGTACCGATGCCCAGTTGCAGCGTCGCGCCGTCCTCCACGAGATTGGCGATGTGCCGGGCGATCCGCTGCGCAATCTCGTCGGGCTCGCCCTGAACAGACTCGAGAATCGGCCGATCGCTCGGTACCAGCAGATCGATCTCGCTGACATGGATGAAACAGTCGCCCAGGCAGCGCGGCATCTGGGCGTTCACCTCAGCGATGACCATCTCCGCCGATTCCGCCGCCGGCTTCACCACGTCTGTGGACACGCCGTAGCTGCAATAACCGTGCTCGTCCGGCGGGCTCACCTCGATCAAGGCCACGTCGATCACCACGCGCCCGCTGCGAAAAAGGGCGGCGATCTCAGATAGAAAGATCGGCGTGTAGTCGGCGCGGCCCTCGGCCACGGCCGATCGAACGTTCGGTCCGATGAAAAAGGCATTGTGACGAAAGCGATCGCCCAGACGCGGCTCCGCATACGGAGCGATGCCCAGCGTCATGATGTGCACGATCTCCGTGTCGGCGATGTCCTCGCGCGCCGCCAGGGCCTCGACCAGCGCCTGCGGCTCACCGGCACCGGAACCGATGAACACCCGCTGCCCGTGTCGGATCTGCGACACTGCCTTCTGGGCCGACACGATCTTGTCCGCGTAACGCTCCTGCCACGGCGTGATCGCCTTGCGTGTGCCGGCCTTCTGCCTGCGCTCTGGTTCGGTGGCCATTTCGATCATTGTGATCCACCTTTCCGATTCATTCAATCGTTCGTCACCTGCGAGGGTGGCGTAGCGGTTGCGAATGCTAAAAACTGATCCTTGTGCGGATTCCGAGGACGATTACGTCGTCCACGCCGGAGCCGATTCCCGGGCTGGCGATGTATTGAAAGTCCGGCGTGACGGCCAGCCATTTCGTCACCTGAATCGAGTAATAGACTTCGAGACCGGTTTCGGCCTCGGCAAGGCGGTTGACCTTGTCGTTGTAGGTACGCGAGGGGATCGACTGAAATACCGCCGCGCCCAGCACGTCGTCATTCCGCGTCGGCACAAGACCACGATACTCCAGCCCCGTGGACCAGAAGTTCTGCACGCGGTTGATGTCGCCGTGCCGAAAGCCGTAGCGGCCGAACCAGCCCAGCCCCTGCTCATCGCGATCGTTCTCGCGGTACAGCTTCTGATCGAAACTGGTATAGAAGCCCACGTCGTCGCCGCGCTGCCGGATGTAGGCCGGGTCGGTTCCTGCCGGCGCAAAAACATTCCGCGCACGCGGGTCATAGACCATGCCGAAGCGGTAGTTTCCCGCCAGCGGCTTGCCACCCAACAGGCTCGGCAGCGACAGGTGCAGCGTCGGCTCAGTGAACCAGATAAACCGCGCCGGACCGTGAAAGGCGGTGGAGAATCCGGGCTTGAACAGCACCGAGTTCGCATCGCCCACGCCAGTAACGATGCTGAACCACGAGACCGGCTTGACGAACAGGTACGCGCCGAGGCCGATGTTCAGCGGCAGGAGCGGATTGTTGTCCAGCGCCTGATTCATGAACTGCTTGTCTTCTGTGTTCGCGTACGCATTGCGATCCACGATTGTCTGGTAATCGAGAAACCCCACCGTCAGCGCCAGCGCATTGCGGATGATCGTCTGCTCGTACCACAGTTGATCCACGTGCAGCGACCGGTTGCCGTCGAGATCGTCGGCCACTTCCCAGAGCGCGCCGGTCCACTCGTTAACGCCCCGTCCCCATTGACGGCGAAAATGGCCCAGCAGCTTTCCGCCGGGTATCAGGCCGAGACGATCAAAATCGACGGTCACAAACCAGTCGATCGTGGCGCCATTCTTCCCGCCGGTGTTGAGTCCGCCTTTGGTCACCCATTGATAGGTGTTGTTGTAGAAAAACTGTGTCGTGATACCGAGGTCTTCGAGGAAGAGACGCGCCCCGAGCCAGTCGCCTGTCGCATAGGGCGAATCCAGAGCCATCGGTGCGAAGCGCGATTCCGGCCAGATCATTGCCGGTTGCGTCGACGCTTCTTCATCGGTTTCATCCGGTTGCGAATCCGTCGGTGCCGTCGCAGGAGGATCCGCCGGCGGGGGGGTTGTCTGTCCGCTGGCAGTGCTGACCGTAGCGAGCGCTCCGAAGAAGATCGCGCCGAACACCAGCGCTTCCACCCGGCGCGGTAGTTGATCGCAAAGCGGTTTCCTCGTTTTGCCGCACATCAGCATGAACCTGTTGCTTCCGGTACTGCAGCCAGGCGCCTCCAGCAGGTCTGGAAGCATGTTTCATGCCATATCGAGGAAGATTTGCCCGTGCCGCTCTCTTATATCTGTGCACATAACTGTCTGTATCGACTTAACTTGCATACAGCTTACACTCGTGTCGTTCTGCGGTGTCCGCTTTCGACTTCCGCGCCGTGGCAATGATCTTGCCAGATGGGCAATTGTCCGGGCGCAAAAGTACCTTTGCCCCCCGGGACGATGTGCTTGAAGAACCGGACGCACTGCACAGTAGAGGGAGCCCGATCATGCCGGCCCACACACAATTGCATCGACTCCATCCGCTTCTGATTGTCATCATCATCCTTGCGCTCATGTTTCTCTTCTGGTCCACTGCGGGCTGTCCCGATGCGCCGCAGTCCTCCTATCAGCGCCGTCTGATGGACACCGGTCGCCCGGCCCTGCACGCCGTCCACAAGGATCGCCTGCGAGAGATCATGGCCGACCTGAGCCGCCTCACCTTCGAACGCCTGCCGCAGGAGATGGATACGCGCGCCTATCGCGAGCGCGATGTTCGCGAGCTGGTCGCCGTTGCCGATGCCCTTGCCGCCGATGCCCGTGCGATTCCCGATGTCTTGCACGATGTGCGTATCAGCCCGGAGGACCGCCGGGTCTTCAATTCGTTCGCCGATAAGCTCTATGTCGAGGCGACGGACCTGGCCGCCCTTGCACGCGACCGCCGACTGGACCAGGTGCGATCAAAGATGGATGAGATGATCTCGACGTGCAACGCCTGCCACAGTTCCTTCCGCATCCTCCCACGGGTGACGGCTTCGAATTGAACGTGAGATGAGTAAGTGTCCCTCAAGCCGAGCCGGCGGATCGCGATCCGTCGGCAATCACCACCGTCGATGTGCGCATCACGAATGGACGAGCTGTCTGAACTGATCGCCGCGGTCCTCGTAATTGCGGAACCAGTCGTAGCTCGCGCAAGCGGGCGAGAGCAGCACCACGTCACCGCTCTGAGCCAGCCGCCGTGCGGTCGACATGGCAGATGCAAAATCGGATGCACTTACAATCGCGGGGCCGTCGGCACGAGCCCGGTTAGCACGGATAGCGGCGATGATTCGCTCAGCCGTCTGGCCGATGCACACCGCCGCCTTGGCGCACTCGGCGATGGCACGTCCCAGCGCGGCAAAATCGCTGCCCTTGTCTGACCCGCCGACAATCAACACCGCCGTGCGCGGCTCAAACGCCGCCAGCGAAGTCATCGCCGCCTCCGGCGTCGTCGCCTTGCTGTCGTTGTAGTAGCGAACGCCGCCTCGCTCGCCGACGAACTCCAGCCGATGCGGCAGACCGGCGAACGTGGCCAGTGCCGCCCGCGCGACATCATCCTCGACGCCCAGAATCCGCGAGACCGAAATCGCCGCCGCCGCATTCATCAGATTGTGCAGCCCCGGGATCGCCAGCGTCACATCGATCGCCTCCGGCTCCACAGGCATCGCGATTCTGCAACCGCCTCGCGCGCCCGTAGCAGCCGGCGTCCCTTTCGGCTGACGATCCGCAACCGTCGACAGCAAAACCCTTCGCGCAGCCCGATCCACCCCGTACCATCCGATCTGCTGACCGGATGCGCCCAACTCCGGGAACAACGTCAGGTCTTCATCCAGCGGAAGGATGAGCCAATCCTGCGGTCGCTGGTGGCGGTAGATGTTCGCTTTCGCAGCCGCATACGCTTCCATCGTCCCGTGGCGGTCCAGGTGATTGTCGCGCAGGTTCGTGATCACCGAAATGTGCGGGCTGCATCTGATCTGACCGGCGTCCTCCAGTTGAAAACTCGACAACTCCAGCACGACCACATCGCGATCGCCGATCGACGGCAGATCATCGAGCAGCGACTTGCCGATGTTGCCGCCCAGCCACACGTTTCCGTGTACCCGGCTCGATGCGCTCCGCGCCCGCTCCAGCACCGCCCCGATCATCGCCGTCGTCGTGCTCTTGCCCACTGTCCCCGTGATGCCGATGACACGACCGCGGCACCGTTCCAGAAAGAGGTTCATCTCGCTGGTCCAGGGAATACCGCGCGCCACGGCCGCCCTGAAGAAGGCGGACTTCGCCTTATCCACCGCCGGGCTGACGACCAGCAGCTCGCACCCATAAAGATCGGCCTCGTCGTGCCCGCCCAGACGCCGCGAAAGTTCCAGCCCGTCCAGCTCCCGAAGACTCTCCGCCAGCTTTTCCTCCCCGGCCAGGTCCGTCACCAGCACCCGCGCACCCTGCGCGCAGAGCCAGCGCGTCACGCCGATCCCGCCGCCGAAGCGGCCCAGACCCATCACGATGATGCGCTTCCCCGAAAACTCACCGGGCATGGTCGACTCCGTTCGATGCCGGAAAGGGAGTGCGTCGCACCGGCATCCAGCCGGCCACGAAGCTACCACGACTATCGATTGCTCGCCTGCATCGCAATATCGCCACGAAGGTACGCGCCTTCGAAGCGAATCAGCTTCGTCGCCTCGTAGGCACGTTGCCGCGCCTGCGAGATCGTGTCGCCCAGCGCCGTCACGCCGAGCACCCGGCCCCCCGCAGTCACGATCTGATCGGCTCGCGTCGCCGTCCCGCTGTGGAAGACCTGTACATCCGGCAGGGCGCCCGCCTCCTTCAGGCCGTCGATCGCGTGGCCCTTGGGATAATCGCCCGGATACCCGCCCGACGCCATCACCACGCAGACCGCGGCCCGCCGGTCCCATCGCAATTCGATCTGATCGAGCCGCCCGTCGATCGTGGCCTCGACCGCATCCAGCAGATCGCTCTCCAGCCGCATCAGGATCGGCTGCGTCTCCGGGTCACCGAAGCGGCAGTTGAACTCCAGCACCTTCGGCCCCGCCGTGGTCATCATCAGGCCCGCATACAGCACGCCGCGATATACGATCTCGTCGCGCCGCAGCGCATCGACGATCGGCACGAACACGTCCCGCTCGATCGTCGCCAGGTCCGATTCCGTCAGCGTCGTTGCCGGGCTGTATGCCCCCATGCCGCCGGTGTTCGGTCCGGTATCCTGTTCACCGAGACGTTTGTGATCTGCCGCCGACTCGAGCAGGTAGATGTTCAGCCCGTCCACGAGTGCCAGCACGCTGACCTCCGGACCGGTCAGCAGTTCCTCGATCACCACGCGCTGCCCGGCCTCGCCCAGCTCGCGCTGCACCATGAGGCGCTCCAGCGTCAGCAGGGCTTCGCTCGGGTCGGGATGCACGAAAACGCCCTTGCCCTTGGCCAGTCCCGCCGCCTTGACGACGATCCCTTCATCGCGCGTTGAGACATAGTGCCGCGCCATGTCGTAGCCGCTCTGAAAATCCTTATAGCTCAGTTCGTCGCGGCCGCGGCCCGACTGCTTCGCCTGGGCGATCTCCTGTGCCGTCGGACCGAACATCCGCGCTTCTGCTGTCGGAACCCCGACTTCGCGCATCAGTTGCTTGGCGAAGGTCTTGTCGCCCTCCAGCCGTGCTGCCGCCGCCGTCGGTCCGAACATGCGAAGCCCGGCAGCTGTGAATCGATCGACAATCCCCGCGCAGAGAGGTTCCTCCGGCCCGACGATCGTCAAATCGATGGCCTGCTTTCGGGCGAACGACAGCAGTTTGTCGAAATCGTCCGCGGCAATCGGCACGTTCTCCGCATGCTGCGCCGTGCCCGCATTGCCCGGCGCGCAGTAGAGCTTCGGCCGCCGCGCCGATTGCGCCAGCTTCCAGCACAGGGCGTGCTCCCTGCCGCCGCCGCCGATGACGAGTACCTTCATCTGCGCAAACACCCTCAGCAATTCTTCGGATCATCGCCAGCCGTCACCGTGGGCGATTCAAAACTCGCAAGATCATAAGGCAGGTTGCAGGGTTGGGAAGCCCGCCGCTTGCGAATCAGCGCGGCAGCAGTTGCGAAATGCGATCAAAGCTGCTAGATTCCGGCCGTTGCCGAGGGCATGCGCGCCATCTCCCCCGGCCTTTGCGGGTGTAGCTCAATGGTAGAGCACCAGCCTTCCAAGCTGGACGTTGCGCGTTCGAGTCGCGTCACCCGCTGTCATGTTCGGTGTCGCACTGGTTGGCCAAGTGTCGCACTTCGCCGCTTGTTTACTGTGGTTTTCTGGATGCCGTGTTTGTGATACCGAACACCGGGCCGACCGGGTATCCGGGCCGTTGTTCGCACGGTTTCGCACGGTTTCGCGTGTCAATTGCCGAGGGAATAGCGGGGGCAAGGTTTAGCCCTGTCCACCGTTTAACGTGCCCGAAGATTTCTTCACGGCCCTCGCGCTATAGCCGAGGGCCTCTCCTCATTGCGCCGGTAAAGTCGATCACCCGCCGGAGTTTGCCGCAGGGAGGTACGGTGCAGATCGGCTCACGCCACGAGACCCGGCACTTCTGAAACGGGGCGCGCAAATCCTTCACCACACGATGATTCCCAGCACCAGGTTCGCGACCAGCAGCAGCGCGATGAGCTGCGACGCCGCCACGGTCGCGATCGGCCGGTCGAATCGCAGGTAATACCGATACGCCGCCCACAGCCGATAGCTGAAGATCCCCAGCAGGATCCCTGCAACGCCGTACGATGCCATGACGGTCAGCTCCACCACGTATAGATTCATCGCCACCTTTAAGAGCGCCACCAGCAGCATCGCGCCGGTCATCCACAGCACCACGTCATAGCTGTACACCACGGCCCGCACCACGTGCACCAGCCGAATCCGCGCCCGTCGCATCGACGCCTGAAACACCATCAGACTCAGCAGCGTCGCCAGCGGCCACAGCACCACCGACCCGATCAGGAATCCCCATCGCTGCAAGGCAAACAGGGGGAATCGCACCATCCAGTTGAAAGTCTTCCATATCTCCCGAACGACGGCCTTCCGTTCCGCCTGTGGATAGACGGCATCCAGATAGGCCTCGACCGATCCGTAACGACGGATGAGCTGATCGCGCCATTGTTCGTTGCCCGGCTGATTCAGCATCAACAAATTATTCTCGCGTGCGGAACTCTGCGACCAGACGGTCACAATCGCAGTCTGAATCATCGTACTCGGAACGTACAGCGCCACGCTCAGAATCGACACCAGCAGAAAATACACGAGCAGCCGCAGCTTCCGATGCGGCTGCACCGGATGCATCGTCGTCCAGAACCTCCGCGGCCACAGCCCGTGCCACAGGGTCATTCGAAAACTGTAAAAGTTCTGATCGGGATGATGCTCGAAAAGAAACGGATGCCGCCGTCGCTCCGGTGCCAGCATCTCCTGCCACGTGAATCGATACCCGCACTCCGGACAGCGCGGCGTGGCCAGCCCCCGAAGGTTGTATTCGCACAGCGGACAGGCGACATCTTCGTCGATCGCGTTCCAGTCCGGCAGGTCGTCCGCCGCAGCATCCGTCGTGACCCGCGCGTCCGCATCCACGACTGCCGTCGGCCGGGCAGTCGCCGACCGGGAGAAAGCGCCGTCCTTCTCGCCCCACGCATCGCGCGTTGCATCGTCCTGCGACATCTCCGGCTCCCGACAGGCCAGCCGTCGATCGGCGACCGCTCAATTATACCCCGTACTTATGGGTCGGTCCGGATGAAGATGACCGCGGTTGCATGGTCCAGGACGGTTTTTTCGGGCGCTCTCACTGCAGCCGGGCACTTCCCCATGAAGCCCGGCGATGCGCTGGCCGATATGGAATCGGTCTCGTCCCAACCCCCACGGAGAACGCCGATGACCACGCTGGCCGCACCGCCGAAGAATCTTCAGGCAGAACCGTCGCTGGGCCTTCCGGACAGTGCCAAGACCGATGCACCGTTCATTCCCCAGGCGCCGAAGAACTTCCAGGAGGCCGGCCTCGATCCCGGCATCGTCGAGTCGCTCGTGCTCAAGTACCTCGCCGGCATCGGCTCGGCCACCGGCGCCACCATCGCAGCCGATCTCTGTCTGCCCGCCGAATCCGTCGTCCAGTTGCTCGCCGCCCTCAAGCAGCAGCAGATCGTTGTCTATGTCGGCTCTGCCACCATGGGTGATTTCACCTACACCCTCACCGATGCCGGACGCGACCGCGCCCGCCGCTTCATGCTCGAATCCATGTACGTCGGGCCCGCGCCCGTGCCGCTCGAACAGTACATCGCCAGCGTACGCGCCCAGACCATTACCACATCCTCACCGCACTACGAAGACCTGCGGCGCGCCTTCTCCGACCTGCTCATTACCGAGGAGATGTTCCAGATCCTCGGGCCGGCCATCAACAGCGGCCGCGGCATGTTCCTCTACGGCTACCCCGGCAATGGAAAGACCAGCATCGCCGAGCGGATCACGCGCTGCTTCGGCGATGAGATCTACATCCCGCACTGCCTGATCGTCGACGGCCTGGTCATCAAGCTCTTCGACGCCGCCAACCATCAGGAGATCGCCGTCGATCGAAACAGCATCCTCAAGAAGGACAAGTTCGATCCCCGATGGGTCAAGATCAAGCGGCCCACCATCGTTGTCGGCGGCGAGCTGACCATGGAAGCCCTCGAGGTCCAGTACAACGCCACCAGCAAGACCTGCGAAGCGCCCACACAGCTCAAGTCCAATTGCGGAACTCTCGTCATCGACGACTTCGGACGACAACGCATGAAGCCCATCGAGCTGCTCAACCGCTGGATCGTCCCGCTCGAAAAGCGATACGACTTCCTCCTGCTCGCCAACGGGAAGAAGGTCCAGGTCCCGTTCGACCAGCTCATCATCTTCTCCACCAACCTCGAGCCCAAGGACCTCTGCGACGAGGCCTTCCTCCGGCGTATCCCGTACAAGATCAACGTCCCCGATCCCAGCGAGACCGACTTCCGGCGGCTCTTTGATTTCGTCGGTCCGCCGATGGGCTTCGAGATGAACGCCGAGGCCAAGGCCGCGATCGACTACCTCGTCGAGACCTACTACCGGAAGGTCAATCGACCTTTCCGATGCTGTCAGCCGCGCGACCTGATGCTCCAGGTACGCAACCGCTGTCTGTACCTCGGCCAGCCGCCCAAGCTCTCCAACGAGCTGTTCGACTACGCCGCCAATGTCTATTTCACCGTCATGTGACTTGAGCGGCGGAGTGCCGCATGAGCAACGCGATTCGATCGACATCCTGCGGCGTTTGACAGCCCGCCGCCGCGCCCTTACCCTTTCCCATCCGGCAAGTTAAGCGCCGTAGCGACCGGTCGAACGCCGCCCCGGTCAGGGCCCGTTCGCACTCGGCTCACCGGATACAGAATGACGCGACAAACGACGGCCACGAGGATTCTGTACGCTGCGGTCTGTGCCGCCGCGATGCTGGTCGGCTGCGGCGACAAAGAGCCCGCCGTCCCCACCGTCCTCGAAGCCCGGGACCAGCCCTATGTCGTCGACGTACCGGTCCCCAAGGGCTTTAAGCTCGACCGTCGCCAGTCCGACCACAGTTACAAGGAAGGCCGCCGCAAGGTGAAGCATTACTACCTTGGCAGCAAGGATCCTCAGTCCGTGCGAAACTTCTATTACGCCAACATGCCTTCAGGCCAGTGGCGTCTGGTCGATGAAACCCTCACCGCCGGCGTCTATACCTTGAAGTTCCGCAAGTTCGAGGAAATGTGCGAAGTACGCATCGAGAAAGTCCCGGCCGGCATGTTCGCTCCGAGCACGCA
Source organism: uncultured Planctomycetota bacterium (assembly GCA_900696465.1). Taxonomy (GTDB): domain Bacteria; phylum Planctomycetota; class Phycisphaerae; order UBA1845; family UTPLA1; genus UTPLA1. The sequence goes on along the minus strand of CAADGE010000025.1, from coordinate 44,786 downwards.
GGTCCTTGTAACCATCCGAACCCCGCACCTGGAAAGACCCGACTGACAACGGCAGCACTGCATCCCGCGCCGCATCACAAGAGGCATCCCATGAAGACCGAACGAAGACGCGAACTGCACACCAACGAACTATCCCAGCAGATCGAACAGCTCAGCGATTATGTCCGACAGAACGCCAACCGGCTGCTGGCCGTCGGTTCCGTGGTGATTGTCCTGGTTGTCGCCGTTGCATGGTACGTCCGCAGTGCCCAGGCCAAGCTCATGGACGGCTGGGCGACGCTCTCCGATGCTACCCTCGCGGCCGATCCCGATACCGCCATCAACCGCTACCGCAGCGTCGCCGGAGAAACGGCTAATACCGATCTGATCATTGCCGCCTGGCTGCGGATCGGCGAAACCGCGATGAATCGCCTCATGACTCCCGCAACCGCAAAGGAGGCCACCGATTCATCCGCCGCCGCCCTCGAAAACTGGCGCGCCACGGCCCAGGAGGCCTTCGAGAAGGTCGTCCAGCTTGCCGGCGCGCGACAGGCCAATGCCAGAGGTCAGGCACTCATGATGCTCGGCGTCCTCGCCGAGGACCGCGGCCAGTTCGAAAAAGCCCGCGAATACTACCAAAAAATCATCGAGCAGAAGGAGTTCGCCGCCACGCCGCTGCCGATGCAGGCCGAGTACCGCATCGCCGGTCTCGCCCGCTGGTCCGCGCCGGTCACCTTTCCGCCCGCCGCCATCACTGTCCCCTCGCCCGAAGCCGTGCCCGCCGCGATCTCCGCCCCGCCCGACGGTCAGCAGTTGATCATGTCCAAGACCATCGACCTTAAGGCCGGCGAGGTCGTTGAAGGTGATACGAGCATTCCCGTTCGCATCACCGAGCAAGGCGCCCCGGTCCCGACCACGCAACCTGCCGACGACGGCGACGGTAACTGAATGCAACCCCAGACCCTCAAGACCCGCGGCCTTCATGTCGGTGTGCGATTTGCGCCTTCCGCATCGCTCGACAAACAGCACAAGCAGCAGTTCCAGCTCAAGGCCAGCGAGGGCTTCGACTGGCGCCGACAGGAATATGCAGACAACGCCTGGCACCTCGTCTCGCCGCAATCTGAAGGCGACCCGCGCAGCCAGCTCAAGCTCTCCGTTAGTCCCGACCTCGTCAACTTTGAGGACTTCTTTCCCACGACCCCCCTTGAGCTGTATCTGGATAATCTCAAACTGGCCCTCGAAGCAGTCGCTTCCGTATTTTCCCCGCGGCTCATCCTCGCCACCGGCGTCGTCATCCGTCTGACGGCCCAGTCGCAGGACAACGACGCCCGGCTCTACCTCGGTCAGCGCTGTCTGGGGCTTGATGACCGTCTCGGCCCGCTCGGTCGGCCGGTCCACGCCGTCGGTCTCAAGCTGCTGCTCCCGCCGTTGGCCGGTCCGGACAAGCCCAACTGGCAGGCCGAAGTAAAAATCGAATCGCTCATCGAAGACGTGCGCCAGCTTTTCATCGAGGTCGACGCCCGCTGGGGACAGCCCGGCCCATGGGATCCGCAACTGGCCGTCGACCGCGCTCGAACGGCTTTCGAGTTCGCCACCACGCAGATCGTGGAACTGCTCCAGTCCCTCGGCGGCAAAGAAAGCTGACCTGCTACGACACCGTTCTCGATGCACTCATTCTGCGGATAGGACGACAAGGGGGTGTGCGGGCGTCTTGCCTGTCAGACTTGAATCAATTCCGGACCTCTCCGTGTCTCCTGCAATGTCCCGGAATCACCCTGCAATCGCCCGATCCGCCCGGCCTATTTCGATACCGTCGCAAGCGGCTGCTCTTCGGCGGCCGTCGCAGAGGCCGGCAGCTTCTCCGCTGTCTGATCCACCTGCCCGCCGCGATACGTCGTGCCGCGCCAGGTGATCGAAGCTCGCCCGCCCAGTCGCCGGATCGCACCGCCGACGGCCCACAATCCCACGGCCGCACCCAGCGGATACAGCAGCGCATAACCCGGCTTCAACCGGCAAAGCCGATAGAAGCGATGCATCACCGACCACTGCACGAAACACGCCGCTGCTGCCGCAAGGCAAAGCGCCGGCCAGGTCGGCGAAGTCCACACGCCGTCCGCCAGCGCAGCCGCGCAGCTCACCAGCGTCAGCCACGGAAGCAGACTGAACACCAGCATGGCCAGCCCGGTGGCCGCCAGACGCGGCAGCGTGCCGAAGCACCCGTAAAAGATGCGGCTCCAGCCCGCGACCGTCTGCGCGAAACTCTCATACATCCGCACCGTGTAGAGGTCCACGTTCGAGGCCACCGCCAGCCGCAGCCCGGCCTCCTTGGCGAGCCGCGCCATGTGCATGTCCTCGTTCAGCTCCCGCTTTACCGCCTCGTGTCCGCCGATCGCCTCGTAACACGACCGCTTCATCAGCATGAAGGCCCCGTTGGCGTACGCCGTCTTTCGCCGCGGGTTGTTCACCTTCATCGGGTCGAACCAGATCATCATGATCCCGCTGCAAGCCGGCTGGATCACATTCTCCCAGAAACTGCCCGTCTCGTGCGCCGGCAGCACCGAGAGAAAATCCAGCCCTTTCTCCATCGCGTAATTCATCGCGATCCGCAGCGAGCGCCGGCTGGTCTGCACGCAATCGGCGTCCGTGAAACACAACCATTCGCCCGATGATCGCGCGACGCCCTCACGCATCGCGTTGTTCTTGCCGAACCAGCCCTCTCGAAGCGTCTGTACGTGGATCGCCGTCAGGTTGGGTGACTCCTTCGCCACCCGGTCCAGGATCGCGCCCGTCCCGTCCGTGCTCCGATCGTTGATCGCCAGTACTTCCAGCGCGGGGTAATCCTGAGAGATCAGCGAGCGTACGCAGGACTCGATGTTGGTTCGCTCGTCCTTCGCCGCCACCAGCAGCGAAACCGTCGGCAGGGGGGCTACGTCCTTCGCATACATCCACGATTCCAGCGGCGGCATGATCCGCGCCGCTCGCGAAAGCTGGAAGTGTCTCACCAGCCAGACCATCACCGTCAGGATGGTGATCGCCAGCCAGGCCGTCAGAAAAATCTGCATGCGACTACTTTCTCTTTTCGCTTGTTCACAAGCACGTCGGGCTGCGGACAATCCACGTCGCGTCGCGCCTCACACGTGCAATCGAAGCAGCACAAACAACGCCGCCAGCCAGAAACCGATCTGCGCCAGCTCCCATGAAAAGCGGCCCACGCGCAGACTCAGGAGCTGCGCCAGCACATAGTTTCGCATCAACACCGTCGTTCGATCGCCCCGCGAAAAATACACCAGCCAGCCCCAGAGCGATCGCCCGGTCACTACCACGGCATACACCGTGCAGATCAGTCCCAGCACCAGCCGCCACAGCTCGAACACGTCCCGATCGAGGATGTTCACGCCTCTTCCTCATCCTCGCGGATCGCCGTCGTGCTGGGCAGCCCCTCAAAGAGAAGACTGCCGATCCGCACCATGGTCGCGCCCGCTTCGATCGCCGACTCAAAGTCGTGGCTCATGCCCATCGACAAATGCTTGAATTCCGGCCCCACGTGCCGGTCACCGCGCATGTCCTCGAAGATGTCCCGCAGCCGGTCGAATGCCAGGCGAATCTCCGTTGCCGGCGCGTCCAGCGGGGCCATCGTCATCAACCCGCAAAGGCGAATCCCCGGCCACTCCGCCAGATGCTCCGCCAGGTGCGGCGCCGCCCCGACCGCCACCCCGAACTTGCTCCGCTCGCCGCTCGTGTTCACCTGCAGCAGGATGTCCGCCACGCGCCCCAGCTTGACCGCCTGCTGATGCAGGTCTTCCGCCAGACGAAGACTGTCTACGCTGTGCGTCAGCTCCGCCCATGGCACGACCAGCTTCACCTTGTTCCGCTGAAGGTGGCCGACCATGTGCCACCGCGGCCGAACCAGCGGCCCGTCCTTGCGGCCACCGAGCACGCTCTTGCGCTCGAAGAATTCGTGCATCATCCCCGCGCGCTGGTTCAATTGCTGCGCGCGGCTTTCGCCGATGTCCGTCACCCCCAGCTCCAGCAACTGTCGGATGACGTCCACCTCCACGTACTTCGTCACCGCCACCAGCCGGACCGTCTGCGGATCGCGCCGCGCCCGGTCACAGGCCGATGCAATCCGATCCCGCACCTTCTTAAGGTTCTCCGAAAGACGCCGTCGGGTTGTTGCTACGTTGGTGATCACGGCGCTTGCGCATCCCTTCGCCCGGGGGCGTTCGCCACGCAGGTGGATCAGAATCCGTCCATGTAGTGCGGGATTCTAGCCGCAAGTCGCCGGCCCTCACAAGGCCGAACTTCACCCGCCCGCGCGCGTCCCCGTATCGTCCACGCGCAGCAGTCCGTAGCGGCGGCAGATCAGCCCCGCGGCCGATGGCACCGCGAGCAGCATGGCAAACAGCAGCAGCGTCGGCAGGCGAACGACCGCCGGACCCAGCAGGGCGAACACCACACCGATCGTGTAGCAGATCAGCACGGTCTGACGCACGCTGTAGCCGCGGTCGCGTATCTGATCGTAGAGATGGCTGCGATCGCCAACGAAAAGCGGTCGCCGGTTCAGCCAGCGCCGCGTAATCGCAACGCCGGTATCCAGCACCGGAAAGGCAAACACAATCAGCCCGCCGTCCAGCCAGCGCCACGTCGCATACCCCGCATGGCACGGCTGTTCTGCCAGCAGAATCAGCAGTACCGCCACGTTGAATCCCAGAAGCAGTGAGCCGCTGTCGCCCATGAAGATGCTCGCCGGGTTGAAGTTGTAGCGAAGGAAGCCGAGACAAGCCCCCAGCACGCCCGCGCACAGCACGATGCGCATCGGTCCGCTTGGATCATGCCGCGGATCGGCGCGAAACAATAACAGACTCACCAGCAGCAGACCCACCGAGGCGATGGCCAGTATCCCCGCGCAGAGTCCGTCCAGCCCGTCGATGAAATTCGTCGCATTCGTCGCCCCGGCGATCGTGAACATGCACACCAGCCCGCTGACCGTCAGCACCATTGGCTCCGAGAGGAACCAGTCCGGCATCGGCAGGTACTCGTGAATCGGTATCAACAGTGCCAGCGAGACATACCGGCCCACGCCGCCGTACATCAGCAGACAGGCCATCGCCGCCTGAATCAGCAGCCGCACCTTCGGCGACAGATGCCGCAGATCATCCACCAGTCCTGTCAGCATGAGCACCGTGCCCGCCGCGGCGATCCACGGTATCAACCCGCGCGCCGCGACCACCGAGGCATACGCCACGGCCAGCGCCACCAGCCAGCCCGCATACATCGCCACGCCGCCCAGGTACGGAATCGGTTGTTGATGCGGCTTGAGACCGCCGTCCGGCCGGTCGTACAGCTCCAGGCGGACCGCGATCCCTCGGATGATCGGACACACGATCAGCGTCGTCGCCAGCGCCGCCGCCAGCGGCCGCCAGTAGATATCATTGAAGGTAAGTGGGGGGGGCGAAGCATCCACCGGTGAACCCTGTTCAGCGACCGGCCCGATCGAATTCCACGATCGCCCCGGCGACCGCCGCCTGCTGCGCTTCCGTCAGCTCCGGATAGATCGGAATTGCCAATATCTCCCGCGCCGCCGCCTCCGCGTTCGGACAGTCGCCCGCCTTCCCGCCCAGATGCGCGAAACACTCCTGCAGATGCAGCGGAACGGGGTAGTAAACCTCCGTGCCGATTCCTCGGGCATCGAGGTGCTTCTTCAGTTCATCCCGCCGTCGTACACGAATGCAATACTGGTTGAAGATCGAAACATTCCCGTCGGCAATCACCGGCGTCTTCACCCCGCTCCCGGCGAAAAGCCCCGCATAGCGACAGGCATTCTCCGCGCGCTTTTGCGACCAGGCGTCCAGATGCTTCAGCTTGATCCGCACCACCGCCGCCTGAATCGCATCCAGCCGGAAATTGCCGCCGATCCACTTGTGGTAATACTTCGGCTGTGCCCCATGATCGCGGAAGATGCGAATCCGATCGGCCAGCGCCGCGTCGTTCGTGCAGACCATCCCTGCGTCACCGAAAGCGCCGAGATTCTTGCTCGGGAAGAACGACAGCGTCCCGACCGTACCCATGCTGCATGCCTTGCGTCCGTGACGCGTCGCGCCGATCGACTGCGCCGCGTCTTCCATGACCGGAATCTCTCGCGACTTCGCCAGATCGAGAATGCCCTCCATCTCAGCACACTGGCCGAAAAGGTGCACGGGAATGATGAGCTTCGTCTTGTTCGTGATCGCCGGCGCGATGTACTTCGCAGACGTGTTGAACGTGTCGGGGTCCACATCAACGAAGACCGGCCGTGCTCCCAGCCGGCTGACGCAGCCCGCCGTGGCGAAGAACGTGAACGTCGGCACGATCACCTCGTCGCCCGGCCCGATGCCCATCGCCATCATCGCGCACAGCAGCGCGTCCGTGCCGCTGCTCATGCCGATGCCGTACGCGCAGTCACTGTAGGCCGCCACCGCCTCCTCACAGGCGACGACCTCCGGCCCGCCGATGAAACGCTGCGATTCGCAGATCGCGTCCAGCGCCGCCCGGACTTCCTCACGGATCGTGGCGTATTGGGCCTTCAGGTCGAGCAGCGGTACGGCGACATTGCTGGGAGTCATTTTCGGCGTTGCGATCGGAGCGGCCATGCAGGTCATCCACGGAATGAGTTCACAGCTCGACCCATTCGAGCGCATGACCGTGATATAGATGGAAATCGGCAATCCGGCAAGAACGGTGTCGCGTTCGACGCGTCAGGAGCCGGCTGGCATGTAATGCCGACTCAGGTGGGCGAGCAGATCGCGTACCGCCACCACCCCCTGCGGTCGGGAGTTTTCCACGATCGGGATGTGTCGAAAACCCCCGACGTCCATCCGGTTCAATGCCCAGGCCACCGTCGCATCCGGTTTGAGCGTCTCCGGGTCCGGCGTCATGAATTCGTGAATCGGGGATGACTTGAGCTGCTCGTAGCGATCGGCGACTTTGTAGAGCAGATCGCGCTCGCTGACGATGCCCATCAGGCAGCCGTCCGGCCCGACCACCAGCACGCAGCTCGCGCTCGCGGCGATCAGCCGGTCCACCACCTCCGAGACCGTCGCCGTCGGCGCCACCTTCACCGGCGCGGGCGAGGCCACGTCTGACAGGGCCGTCATCGCGGCGCTGTCTTCCAGTTCCGAGGCCAGCGTCGCGGGAACTTCCTGCGTCAGCGGCTCACCACAGCTGTCGCATTCATCAACGCCTTCGATGTTGTCGATTTTGCATGCCGGGCAAATCACGGCGGTTCCTCCGGTTGATGCGCGCCGCTGTCTCCCCCAGTTCTGCTCAGGATTTTCGAGTCAGGAGACGACCCACGTATCGCCCGAGTTAAGCAGCTTCTCCAGGTCGCCCTTGCCCTGCTTCTCCGTGATCTGGCGCATCTGGTCGTGCACCATGTCCTCGAAGACCGGTGCATCCACCGACCGGAAAACGCCCATCGGCTCGGGAAACTCCGGATACCGCATGCGGCTGAGCATGAAGGCCAGCGACGGCTCAACGGCCTTCTCATCGTGAAAGATCAGGTCGTCTTCCTTGATATCCCCGCCGAGCTGCACCACCTCCGGCTCCATGTTCTTCAGGCGGATGCCCTTGTCGCGGTTCTTGCCGAAGATCAGCGGCTTGCCGTGTTCGAGAAAGATCGTGGTGTCGTCCTTCGTTTCGCGGCTCGTCGCATACTCCCAGGCGCCGTCATTGAACACGTTGCAGTTCTGGTAGATTTCCACGAACGACGTGCCCTTGTGCTTCGCTGCACGCAGGAGCGTCTCCGACAGATGCTTCACGTTCACATCCAGCGTCCGCGCGACGAAGGTCGCCTCCGCGCCGATCGCTACCGACAACGGATGAAGCGGATTGTCCACCGAACCATACGGCGTCGACTTCGTCTTCTTGCCCAGTTCCGAGGTGGGGGAGTACTGCCCCTTCGTCAGCCCGTAAATGCGATTGTTGAAAAGCAGAATGTTAATGTCCAGGTTTCGCCGGATCAGGTGCAGCAGATGATTCCCGCCGATCGACAGCCCATCGCCGTCGCCCGTCACCACCCAGACCTGCAACTCCGGATTCGCCACCTTCACCCCGGTGGCGATCGCCGTCGCACGGCCGTGGATGCTGTGGAAACCGTAGCTGTTCACGTAATACGGAAACCGGCTCGAACAGCCGATCCCAGATACAAACACGATCTTCTCCCGAGGGATACCCACCTCCGGCAGGATCTTCTTCGCCTGCGCCAGAATCGAGTAATCCCCACAGCCCGGGCACCAGCGCACGTCCTGATCGCTGGCGAAGTCCTTCGGTGTCAGTTGCGGCAACGTTGATGTCGACATGTCTTGCGATCCCAGTCGGCCGGTCGGCCGGTGATTCCCTGTTACTAAATGCCCCGCGGTTCGGTCTCAGTTCTTGCCTTCAAGCACTTCCTTGATGCGCAGCTCCAGTTCGCTGATGAGGAACGGCTTGCCCTTGATCTTGTTGTATCCGAGGGCATCCACGAGATAGTTGGCACGCAGCAGCATGCGAAGCTGTCCCATGTTCAGCTCCGGCACCAGCACTTTCTTGTAATTGCTCAATACCTGGCCCAGGTTTCGCGGGAAGGGGTTCAGATAGCGAACGTTCGCCGCCGCCACCTGGTAGCCCTGCTTCTGTACGCGCTCCACCGCGCTGCGGATCGCGCCCATCGTCCCGCCCCAGCCGATCACAAGCAGGTCGCCTTTCTCCGGGCCCATGACTTTCTGCTCGGGGACGTCCAGGGCGATGCTCGCGATTTTTTTGGCCCGCAGGTGAATCATCCGCTGATGGTTCTCCGGGTCGTAGCTGACGTTGCCGGTGATGTCCTGTTTCTCAAGACCGCCGATGCGGTGTTCCAGCCCCGGCGTGCCCGGCAGGGCCCACGGACGCGCAAGGTGCTCATCGCGCTCATACGGATGAAACGCGCTGCCGTCGCTCCGCGCCGTCGGATGCTTGATCTCGATCCGCGGCAGCGTCTTGATATCGGGAATCGCCCACGGCTCCTCGCCGTTGGCGATGTATCCGTCCGTCAGCAGGATCACCGGCGTCATGAACTTCGTCGCGATGCGAACCGCTTCGATCGCACAGCTGAAACAGTCCGCCGGAGAGTTTGCCGCGATCACGCACACCGGGCACTCACCATTGCGTCCGTAACATGCCTGGAAAAGGTCCGCCTGCTCCGTCTTCGTTGGCAGGCCGGTGCTCGGACCGCCGCGCTGCACGTCCACGATCACCAGCGGAAGCTCCGTCATCACCGCCAGGCCGATCGCCTCTGCCTTCAGCGCCAGGCCCGGGCCGCTCGTGCCCGTCACACTGATGTCGCCGGCGAAGGACGCGCCGATCGCCGAAGCGACCGCCGCGATTTCATCCTCCGCCTGAAACGTTTTCACGCGATAGTTCTTGTAACGCGCCAGCGTGTGCAGAATGTCGCTCGCCGGCGTGATCGGATAGCTCCCGTAAAACACGTCCTTGCCCGAGAGCTGGCCCGCGGCGATGAAGCCCAGCGAGACCGCCTCGTTGCCGGAGATGCGCCGGTACTTGCCCGGCACAAGGTGCGCCCGATCAACCTGGTAGCTGCTGGTGAAGACTTCGCACGTCTCACCGTAGAAGTAGCCCGCCTTCAGGACCGACTTGTTCGCCTCCGCCAGCGCCGGATTCTTACCGAACTTGTCCTCGATCCACTTGATCGTCGTGTCCATCGGCCGACCATACAGCCAGTACACCAGCCCCAGCGCGAAGAAGTTCTTGCACCGGTCCACGTCTTTCGCGCCCAGGCCCGAGTCCTTCAGCGCCTCGCGCGTCAGCTTGTTTACCGGCACTCGAAAAACGCGGTACTTCGACAGCGTCCCGTCTTCCAGCGGGCTGTCCGTAAACCCCGCCTGCTTGAGCCGCCCCTTATCAAAGGCGTCCTCGTTGACGATGATCATCCCGCCGTCTTTCACGTCGCTCATGTTTACCTTGAGCGCCGCCGGGTTGAACGCCACCAGCGTGTCCACTGCATCCCCCGGCGTGTGAACATCGTGGCTCGAAAAGCGAACCTGAAAACCGCTCACCCCGGCCAGCGTGCCGGCGGGGGCGCGAATCTCAGCCGGAAAGTCGGGAAACGTGCTGACGTCATTCCCGAAGATCAGCGTCCCGCGGGTGAACTGCGTCCCCGCGAGCTGCATGCCGTCGCCGGAGTCTCCGGCAAATCGTACCGTTACGTCGTCGAGGGCCTCGATCCGTTTGGACGAGGCGGGTCTGGTCATCGTCTCAGTGGTCATGGCTGTGGTGAAATACCCCTCGTGATGGAAATGGTGCCGGATGTCGTTCGATTCTGGTGCATCGAAGGCCTATGCTCCTTCCGGAGCTGCCTGCACCTGGTCCGGTTCCGGGGGCAGGTTATATACAGCTTTCGGAAAGTACTCGACCATGTAATGAACTATTTCACGCACGGAGATGCGACCCACCGCCCGTCCGCGGGCATCCACCACCGGTAGGTGGCGATAACCGCCGTCGAGCATCTTTTGCAGTGCCGCGCCGACCGTATCCTCCACCGTGACCGTCGTGGGATTCGCCGTCATCACTGTGGAGATCATAGCCCCGATATCAACCCCACGTCCCAGAACGCGCTTGAGTAGATCACGTTCCGTGAACACCCCCGTTACCCGGCCGCCGTCCTCCACAAAAACCACCCCCGCGCGGTTCTGTTGCATGATCGCGATCGCCTGCCGGATCGTCGCGCTCGGTGGAACCGTCAGCGCCGGCTTGCAATTCAGCTTGGATACGTGGTCGCGTCGAAGATTTTCTGTTAGCGGCATCGATCCTGGGCCTTGTAGGGCCCTGTAACATAACATATCCCACACCGGAAGGGAAACAGCCCGTCCGAAAGATTCCTCCGGACAGCCCACGCGCCTACCGGTTGTTAAGACGAGTGGCCGCGCCCCAAACCCGTCTGCGGCAACCACTTGTCCCGGACCGAGAGGATCGCTAGACTGCCTTCCCCAAGCCGGTCTGCCCTCGGGCGCCGGTCCTGCCCGAACTTCGCGGCCGTGGCGGAATTGGCAGACGCGCTAGGTTCAGGTCCTAGTGATCGCAAGATCGTGGAGGTTCGACTCCTCTCGGCCGCATTTCCGTTCTTTCTACTCCCCATTCTGCGACGCACCGGCGTTTTCCAACACATAGGTCGCCGGAACGCACCGGATGGATGCGGAAACGAACGCCGCCGGGATGGATTCCGAGTGGCAATACTCCATTTTGGAGCACACGATTTATGAAACTTCCCCTTCATTCCTTTGTCATAGCGCTCCACGTGATCGCATTCTTCGTTTCGCGCGCCTCCGCACAAGCCCCGGGCGGCCGGCTCTACGATTACTACCCGCCGATCGAACCTTTCCGCACCGGTCACCTCAAGGTCAGCGACCTCCACGAAATCTACTACGAAATCTCCGGCAATCCCCTGGGCAAACCCGTCATCGTTCTCCACGGCGGACCCGGCGGAGGCAGCTACCCGAGTCTACGGCGTTATCACGATCCGCAGCTCTACCAGATCGTCCTATTCGATCAACGCGGCGCAGGCAGGAGCAGACCCGCCGGTGAACTCCGCGAAAACACGACCGACGATCTCGTCGCAGACATCGAAAAGCTGCGAAAGGAATTGAAGTTCGACAAGATGCAGGTCTTCGGCGGCTCCTGGGGTTCAACGTTGGCACTGGCCTACACCCAGAAGCATCCCGACCGTGTCAGCGCACTCGTCCTCCGAGGCGTCTTCCTCGCCACGCGCCGCGAGATCGACCACCTCTACCACGGCGGTGTCGCCGAGTACTTCCCCGAAGTTCATGAAAAACTCAAAGCCGTCATTCCCCAGCCCGACCGACTCAACTATCCGCAGCAACTGCTCGACCTTCTCAAAGGCACCGACAGCGACAAGCGCGATCGCGTTGCCAGGGCGTGGGCTGGTTATGAGACGAAGATCGCCGCACTCAGCGTCTCCGACCGGGAGGTTGAGGCGATCCTCGACAACTCCGACTGCCTTAATTTCTCCCTCCTGAAGAATTACTATATGGCTAATGGGTGCTTTCTGAAGGAAGGGGAGCTGCTCCGCGGCGCCGCGGGGCTCTCCGGCATTCCCACGGTCATCGTCCACGGCCGTTATGACATGGTCAGCACCCCCAGAACCGCCCGCGAACTGCACCAGGCCATCCCCGGCTCGCGTCTGGTCATGGTCGAGTCCGCCGGCCACAGCGGCGGTGAATTGCTGATGCGCTCGGCGCTCATCGAGGCGGTACAATCATTGGACGGCAGCCGTGCGGGGGACGACCGCTGACGGATTCGCATGCCCGGAGAGCAGGAGTCACGATCAACATGAGCACGGAACCTATTCGGAAACCCGCCAGCAAGCCGACGCAAGCCGCCGGCGTCGCGCCAGTCAAGCCCGCAGCACCACGCACCGCCCCCGCGCCGGCGTCTTCCGCGCCGACATCCGCTGCACCTGCGAGCGGCGGTAAGGGCGGCAAGATCGCGATGCTCGTCATGCTCATCCTCCTCGCGGCAGGTTTGGGCACCAGCGGCTGGCTCGCCTACTCCGCGAAGTCTGAACTCGCCGAAGCCGAAAGCAAAATCAAGCAGGTCGAGCTGGCCCGCTCCGGCGAACGAAAGGAACTCAACAAGACCATCGCCAAGTTCGAGGCCGCCCAGGAAGAAGCCACCAACAACGACATCCTCTTCGACTTCGTTGCCGAAACCCTCATGGCCGATCGCGAAGCCGGCAAGGACGCCGCCAAGCTCACCGTCAGGGACGCGCTGGATCGCGCAACCGAGCGTCTCGATGCGGGAGAATTCAAAAAACGCCCGGACCTCGAACTTCAGCTCCGCCGCACCATCGGCTACGCCTACCTGCGACTGGGCGTCTTCGAGCCCGCCGAAGCCCACTTTCGTCGTGCCTACGACCTGACGCGCGAACTGGCCGGCGGCGACGACCGGCCTGAAATGCTCGAAGGCATCAGCGGTCTTGCACTCGTCCTCGCCGCCAAGGGCGACGCCGAGGAAGCCACGCCTCTTCTGACCCGCGCGATGGAGATGTACAACAAGTTCCTCCAGGACCAGCCGCCCGGACGCGTCAACAACCTGACCGCCATGATGCAGAATGCCATGGCCAACGGTAACTATCTCGAGGCCGCCTCGCACGCCAACTACATCGTCCTCGTCCTCGAACGCCAGTTCGGCAAGGCCCACCCCTTGGCCATTCTGGCGCGGATGAGCGTCGCCCGGAATCTTCAGGCCGGTAGTGAACTGACCCTCGCCGAGTCCATGGCCCGCGAAGTCGTCAATCGCCTCGAACGCATCCTCCCCGGTGTCCACCCCCATATCTCAGATGCCATGGCCCTGCTGGCAGGAATTCTGAACGACAACGGCAAGCACAAGGAGGCCGAGTCCTACGCACGCCATTGCCTCAAAATCCGCGAAGCCATACTGCCCAAAACTCACTGGCAGCGCTTCAGTGCCATGTGCATCGTCGGTGAAGCCCTCGCCGGTCAGAAAAAGTATCCCGAAGCCGAGAAGATGCTGCTCCGCGGCTACAAGGGCCTGATCGCAAAGAAGTCCGATGCCCCCATGCGCCGCAAGCGCGAGGCCTGCGAAGCACTGGCCAAGCTCTACGAGGCCATGGAGCAGCCCGAGAACGTCGAGAAGTATCAGAAACTCGTCAACAAATACACCGAAAAGCGTCGCAGTGCAGAACGAGACGCCACCGGCGCCGAGCGCGGCTGATCTCGACGGCCGCTCCCGCGGTCCTCATCGCTTCCAGATTTGCACCGCGATCCGCCACACCGGGTGCGCGTACCTCGGATCGATTCGATCTTTCAGTGCCGCGTCCGGGTCCGCGAGATATCCCCGTTCGCGCTCCAGCGTGTATTTCTCGCCCAGGGCCTCCTCCAGACGCGCCCAGTCTGCATCATCCGCGAATCCCGCCGTGCGGATCGTCAGAACCCGTTCCGGCCCGACGTCCTTCAGCCGTTCGAGCATCTGCTCCGGTCGCATCGGCCCGCGCTGCTCGATGCACGCACGCCACTTCGCCGCGTCCACGCGCCAGGCACCCGGTGCATCCGCCGCCTGCGCCAGCGCGATGTAATAGCGCGCCGCCGGATGCGTCACCACCCAGTCGCCGACGGCCGGTGCGTCCGCCGCGCCCAGGTTCGCCATCACGACGTCTTCAAAGGGGTCCAGCCAGCGCAAGCTCGACCAGTTCTTCTGTGTCACAAGGTTGACACCACAGCCCAGCCAGCCGATCGCCAGTCCGACGAGTACCACCCTCGGCAGCAGCCGCTCGCGCGCCGCGTGCGACATCGTCACGGCACGCACCGCCGCAAGACAGACAATCCCGCTGAAGGCCAGCACGTACTTGTCGATCATCACCCGCGTAAGCGTCCCCGCGAGCAGGCAGCCCAGTGCGACCATCGCCGGCCGACGAACCATCTGCCAGTGCCGCAGGGCAGTCACCACCAGCGCCGCGAAAGCCGCCGCGAGCGGCAGCCACACCCACCACGCCCGCACCGAGGCCAGGTTGCCTGCCGCCAGTGCCGCCAGCGTCCGCGCCAGCGATGCGGCCGATTCCTGCCACGGTCCGCCCACGCTGGGAAAGGTTCCCACCTGCCGCCAGAAGGCCGGCGCCCACGGCGCATACAGCGCCACCGCAACCGCCGCCGCCAGGTACCGCCCAGCTCCGTATCGCCCGAGATGGATTGGCCCGCCCCCGCTGCGCCCGTCAGCGTAACGTCTGGCGTCCTCGCCGGCCGAAGGTGCCGCGCTCGTCTCCCGTCCGCGCAGCATCATCAGCCAGATCAGCCCGACCACCACCGGCCCGAAATAATTCACGTAACACGCCACCGCCGCCGCAACGCCCCAGGCAATCCACCATCCTCGCGACGGCCGACCTGCCGACGCGGCCCGTTCAATGCACGAAGTGACATACAGCACCACCGCCGTGGCGCAGAACATCGCCGCGTACCAGCGACCGGCGAATCCGAAGAACAGGTGCGCCGGATGCAGCGCGGCGATCCACAGCGTCCACCGCGCCATTGTCTCGCCGTACCAGTTCCGCGCCGCCGCCCGCAGCGCGACAAGGCCCGCCAGAAACAACACAATCGACAGCGAGCGCAGCCCCAGCGGCCCCACGCCGAACCAGTGAACCCACAGATTCTGCATCAGGTAATAAAGCGGCGGGTCCGGCTCCGCGCCATGCCACAGCGCAGACACCATCTCGCCCGGCGGCAGCGTGTACCGCAGGCAACTGAACGCTTCATCGTCGAATACGCTGTAATGCCCCGCCGCCCAGGTCTGAAAGAGCCCGACCAGAACCAGCAGCCCCCCGGTCTCCAGCCACGAAACGTCTCGCTTCAACCGTCTGCCATCCTTCGCCACCCAACCTCGAACTGCCTTACCTTATCCCGAAAGTTCCTCAGAAGCTAAACACACAGTCGGTGGTACAGGCATCCTGCCCGTTCGCCGCAGGGTGGCACGGGCGTTCCACCCGTTCGCTTTACCGCGCATCGCCATCGCCCCCATTTCCGCATCCCCAATCTTGGCGTTTTGACGTTTCTGACTTTCTTCCCTATTGTCTCGTCCTGAATACAGGAGCCCCAGCATGAAACTTGCCTTCAGCAGTGTCGCCTGTCCCGCGTGGGACCTCGTTACCATGGTCGAAAAGGCCCGCGAGTTCGGCTACAAGGGACTGGAACTACGCGGCCTCGAAGGTCAGATGTACCTGCCCCTGGCCCCGCAGCTTGCCTCCAACCCCGCCCGCGTCGGCAAGCTCATGCACGATGCCGGCGTGGACCTCGTCTGCCTTGCAACCTCCAATGCCTTCCACATGCGCGACCCCCGTGACGTTGCCGACAACCAGGCACAGGTCCGCGAGTACATCGACCTTGCCGGCAAGCTTGGCTGCCCGTTCGTCCGCGTCTTCGGCGCCGAGATTCCACAGGCAAGGTTCTGGCTCCTCGGCCGCGAGCGCCGTGAGGTCGTCCTTGGCCGCATCGCAAACGCCCTCCGCGAGCTGGCCGACTACGCCGCCGCCCGCCGCGTCACCCTGCTGATCGAGAACAGCGGCGACTTCACCGACAGCGTCGCCATGTGGTACCTGGTCGACGCGGCCAACTCGCCCGCCGTCCGCTGTTGCTGGAATCCGATGAATGCCCGGCTTCGCGGCGAGCGGCCCACGACCTCCATCCCGCGCCTCGGCGCCCGCATCGGACTCGTGCATGTCACCGACGCGAAGTTCGAGGGCAACGCCTTCGATGGCTATGTCCTGCCCGGCCAGGGCAACGTCGAAGTCCCGCGTCTCATCCAGCTCCTCAAGGGCATCGCCTACCGCGGTCATCTCGTCTTCGAGTGGCCCAAGCTCTGGAACCCGACCCTGGCTGATGCCGACCGCGCCCTGCCTGCCGCCGCCAAATACCTGCAAGGCCTGATCGACGAAAAACCCGTCCCCATGACGGCCTACAAGGGCGACAAGTACGCCCCGCGTCAGTCCCACGAACTCCTTGAGCCCCAGCCCACCTGATTCCCTCTACAATCCCCGCGTGGACCAGGCCGATCGATCCGATCAACTTCGCGCCGTGCCGCGCGCGATGGCGCATCACTCTCGATGCCACATTCCGCATTCCGCATTCCGCATTTGGTGTGGCTTTTTGGTGCATTGCCATCTTGGCGTTTTAGTTTTCTCTTCTGGAGTTTGCCTCGCTTCCGACCTTCCCCCCGACACCGGCGAAGCAAGATTGCTCCTCCGTCAGCTCGGTCCGCGCTTCAGTGCCGACTATTCGCCGCACTTCACGATCATCTCCGACGCCGATGCCGCCCGCGTGGAAGAACTGCGTGCCCTTGCCGAATCGACCTTCAAAGCAGTCGATGAATTCGCCCGCCGCTATCGACTGCCGGCACAAAAACCCGCCGCCAAGATGACCGTCCTCTACTTCAACACCTGGGAAGACTACGAGCGCTACACCGACCGCATCGGCTTTCCCGCAAGCCAGTGGGTCCCCGGCTTCTTCGATCACCACACCGCCCGCTGCATCATGTTCAACTACGCCGATTCAGCCCTGATCCGCGAACTGCGCGACAAAATCACCGCCGCCCGAAACCGGCTCGATGGGCAGCCCGATGATCTTGAACCCGCCCGTTCTGCCGCCCGGACCGCCGCCATGCGTCGCGAACTGGATCGAAACACCGCGCAGCTCGACGACATCGAGCGACGGATCAACACCACCGTCTTCCGCCACGAACTCGCCCATCAGGTCCTGCATCACCTGCGGCTCCAGCCGACGCACGCCCCCGGTCGCCGCTGGCTTTGTGAAGGCCTCGCCATGCTCTTCGAGCCGGATTCCCAGCCGCCCGGCAGCCACCCCGAACTGGCGCTGAACCGCTACCGCCTCAGTGACTTTTTGGCCATCGATCGTGCCGCCGTCGATCTTTCCTTCCGCCGACTCATCATCGATCCCCGTGTCGTCGCCGCCGGCTCCGAACACGCGCCCGCCGCCTACGCCGTCGCCTGGGTGCTGGTGTACGACCTGGCCACCACCCGGCCGGACGCCTTCGCCCGCTACCTCATCGAAACCGTCCGCGACGATCCCGCCGAGGGTCCCGTTTCCGAGGCCCATTTAAGGCACTTCGAGAAACACTTCGGCCCGCTCGACGACGACTTCGAACAGCGCATCCGCGACCGCCTGACCGGCCGCGCCATCGAAACGAACCCCTGACCCGCTGCTTCGAACAAGACTTTTTCCCGTGGTACGTCCGCCGCTTGGTCGTCTGAACTTTCCGACTTCTCGTAATCTCGATGCGTTTTCGCTTCTGCTTGCCGTCTGGTGAAGTGCCCCCGTAACATCCCGGCTGCGAAGCATTGCCGCTGCCAACCCGAAGCGAGGGAAGCATCCGAACCGTATGACCAGACTCATCGACGGAAAATCAATCGCCGCAACCATCAAGCAGCGCGTCGCAGACGAGGTGGCGCAGTTGAAGAAACGCGGCCGCGCGCCCTGCCTGGCAGCCGTCATGATCGGCGACGACCCCGCGGCCGCCAGCTACGCCCGCTCCCAGGCCCGACACGCCGAGGCCGTCGGCATCGAACACCGCCTCATTGAACTGCCTGCAAGAACTTCCCCCGAACAGGCCGCGGCCCGCATGGATGAACTCGCCGCCAACCCCGCCGTCAGCGGCATCATGCTCCATCTGCCCGTGCCCGGCCCGCTCGATGCCTTCGCCCTCCAGCAGCGCATCCCCGCGCACAAGGACGTCGAAGGCGTCAGCCCGGCGAACCTCGGCCTGCTGGCCCTCGGCCGTGAGGCCCTCGCCCCCTGCACCGCCGCCGCCGCCATGGAGTGCCTTCGCGCTGTCACTCCCGACCTGACCGGACGAAACGCCGTGGTCGTCGGCCGCAGCGCCATCGTCGGGAAGCCGCTGGCCATGCTCCTGCTGGCCGCGAATGCCACCGTCACCCAGTGCCACACCCGAACGCGCAACCTCGCCGATCACACCCGCGCCGCGGAAATGCTTCTCGTCGCCGCCGGCGCCGCCGGACTCATCGGCGCTGAACACGTCGTGCCCGGCACCGTCGTCATCGATGTGGGAACCCACCGCGTCACCGTCATCGACGCGAATGGACTCGAAGTGACACGCACGGTCGGCGATGTCCGCTTTGACGAAGTCGCGCCGCTGGCCGCAGCCATCACGCCCGTACCCGGCGGCGTCGGCCCGGTCACCGTTGCGATGTTGCTGCAGAATACGATCCGCGCCGCCGCGCGTCAGAAATGACCCCGACCCCCCGAACTGTCCTCGCCTTCCTCAGTTCCGCGTTCCGAATTCCGCAGTAAGACGGCTCGCGCAGCGAGCCCCCTCCTGTTTCGACGTTTCGACTTTTCGGCGTTTACTTCCTGCCGTTGCACCCCAGTTGCTCTTCCTGCCCGTGGATGATCTCCGACAGCTTCCGCGTCTGCATGCCGCTCGCGCTGGGCCAGCTCACCACCGCATCTTCCGAAAGCAGATTGTTCATCCGCCGACAGGCCAGCAGCACCGTCGTGTGATTCTTGTTCCCCATCATCCGGCCGATCTCCGGAAACGACAGCTCCGTGTGCTGCCGCGCGATGTACATCGCGATGTTCCGCGCCAGCGCGATCGCCCGGCTCTTGCGTGACGTGTGCAGGTCTGCCGGCGTCAGGCAGAAGTACGTCGCCACGCTCTGCTCAATCTCGCTGACGGTCAGCAGCTTGCCCGTCTGCGTCAGGTGCTCGTCCAGCGCCTGTCGCGCCATCTCCAGCGTCATCGGTTCCTTCGTCAGCGAGGCAAAGGCCAGCAGTTTCACGAGACAGCCCTCCAGTTCCCGTACGTTTGCCACGATCTTGTCCGCGATGTATTCCAGTACCGACTCCGGCACCTCGCGCCGAAGCGCCGCCGCACGACGCCGGAGAATCTCCTTTCGCGTCTGGGCGTCCGGCCGGTCGATCTTCACCACCACGCCCGCCACCAGCCGGCTCACCAGCGAATCCGACAGATCGCTGATCTGCTTCGGATGCGCGTCCGAGGCCAGCACCACCCGCTTGCCCGCCCCGTTGATCGCGTTGAACGTGTGGAAAAACTCCTCCTGCGTCGCCCGCTTGTTCGCGATGAACTGCATGTCATCCAGCAGCAGCACGTCCACGTCGCGAAAACGATGGCGAAAGGCGTCCAGCTTCCGCTCGCGAAGCGCACAGAGAAACTGGTTCGTAAAATCCTCCCCCGAGGCGTACACCCAGCGCACACGGCCGTTCTGCCGGCTCAGCCCGTTACCGATGCCCTGCAAGAGGTGCGTCTTGCCGAGCCCGCAGGCGCTGTGAAACAGTACCACATTGCTGTCGCTCGTCGGCTGCTCCACCACCGACTGCGCCACCGAGAAGGCCAGTCGGTTGTTTGCCCCCACGACGAAATCCTCCAGACGCCCGCGAAGTGTTCGCGCCGGCGCCGGTGCCGCGGGTGCCTTGCCGTTGTCACCTCCTGCCGCCCGCTCCGTCTGCCGCTCGATGAACGCCGCCTGCGAGTTGAGCTGGCTCTTGCGCATGTTCCGGTACAGCACCGGGTCGATCACGTAGATCACCCGTGCCGCAGGGCCCATCGCCTCCCGCGCCGCCTGAAGAATCTGATCCGCGTAATGATCCTCGATCCAACCGCTTACAAAAAGATTCGGCACGCCGACCTTCAGCAGGCCCTCTTCGCAGCTCAGTTGCGTCGACGATCGAAACCACACCTTGTAGCGCTGCGCACCGATCAACTCTTCGATCCGGTTGCCAATTCGCTCCACAAGTGCTTGTGTCTGGATATCCACGGCGCGCTCCTTAACCCTGGCCGCGCTCGCGAATGCGACACGCGGATGCATGTATTCTCTTTGAATGTCGGTCGATGTAAGAAGGTTTGAGGCGCGTCCCGAAGAGAGTCGCCTCCGGCCCAGGTGGCTCGACAGGTCTGTCTCGTTTCGCCACGGGCTTCTTACCGGGACATTGTTATACGGATCGAGACACCGCGCGTCAATCGAAAACTTTAACCGAAGTTTTATTCACGACGTGATGATCGACATGATAATAGCTTGCAGCAAAAAAATTCTTGCCCGTCCACGACTTGCCCACATCCGTCCTTTTTCATCTGAACAGTTCGTGGAAAACTTTCTTTCCCACGCGCATCCTTAATCGTGCCGGAGACTTGAAAAAGCGTGTCCACGGTCCTTCATTCTTCTTATCATCGCTCGCTGTCGCGCCGTCTCAAAAAATCCAAACGATCGGTAAAGATGCATCGCCGGCGCGTTCTCCGAATCAACCGCGAGTGTAAGTCGTTGAAAACCCGATAGGTAGGCCTCCGCAAGCGCGCGACGCAGCAGCAGTCCGCCGATTCCCTGTCCCCGTGCATGCGGAGCAACACCCATGTACGTCACTTCCAGCGCCGGCCGCAAGGGATTCTCCGATAGAAGGATACATCCCGCCGCGCGGCCATCGAGTCGCGCCAGAAGCCAGCGCCGCGGATCGAACCGGCCGGCGGCGCGATGACCCGCAAGGATATCGTCGATCTCCCGCAACCCCGACAGCTTCGGGCAATCCTGGCTTCCCTCGTAGGTCTCCATCACCAGCTCGGCGAACTCCCCGTGCGACGCTGCATCATACAGTTGCCACGAGGTCCGTTGTTCCATCGCCTCGACTTCCTGCGGATGGCCGTAGGTCGCTGCGTCACCGACCACGCACTCCAGGTAGATCAGCACCGCGATTTCTTCAAAACTCGCCTCTGACAGCACCGCCCGGCTCCGTGCATCCGCCGGATCAATCAGGCACTGTGCCATCGTTATGGCACTACCCGCCGCTTCCGACAGCGCCCGGTGCACCAGCGCCGCCGACACGACCGCGCCGCCCGGCATCGTCGCCGAATTCGGCAGAAGCAGCAGGGCGGTTCGCCCCGGAGACTCAATCCACAGGCAGCCGCCCATCATCCGCCCGTCGCGCGTCGCCAGCCATTGCCGGCTCAGGTCCAGACCCATCTCCTGCGCATACGCAAGAAAGCCCGTGACGTGCGCTTCCAGCGCCGCCGCTGTTCGTCGCCCGTCCGCCAGCGCCATCCGCAGCACCCGCCGCGCATCCGCTGCCGCGGCACGCTCGATCATCAGCGTTGATAACTCAGCCGCCATCGCCCGCTCGCTCCAGCGCCGCAACGCACCGTTCCACGTCCGCCGATGTGCTCATCGCTCCGAAGGAGATCCGCGTCGTCCCGCCGTCCGCATGTGTACCGATCGTTTCATGCGCCAGCGGCGCGCAGTGCAGTCCCGATCGCGTAAGAATCCCGAACTCACCCTCCAGCACCGCCGACAACTCCTCCGGCCGATATCCCGCCACGCGAACGCTGAACACCGCAACCCGCGCCCCCGCATTCCGCGGTCCGTACACCATCAGCCCCTCGATCCCCGCTGTCGCTTCGAGAAATTGTGTGCAGATCGCCCGTTCGTGTTCCTGCAACGCCGCCACCGTCTTCGCTTCCAGCCAGCGCAGCGACGCACACAGCCCCGCAAGACCGATCGCATTATGGCTGCCCGATTCAAACCGATCAGGTAGAAACGACGGCTGCAATGGCTGCTCGCTCACACTCCCCGTCCCGCCTTCGACGAGCGGCTGCATCTCCGCCTCCAGCCCCTCGCGCACATAGAGCGCCCCGGTCCCCAGCGGCCCCATCAGCCCTTTGTGCCCCGGCATCGCCAGCAGATCAATTCCCATCGCCTCCACGTCGATCGGTACGTGCCCGGCCGTCTGCGCCGCATCCACCAGGAAAAGCACCCCGCGCCTTCGCGCCTCCGCTCCGACCGCTTCCACGGCTTGCAGCGTCCCCGTCACGTTGCTCGCGTGGACCAGGCAGATCATCCGCGTGTCGGGCCGCACCGCCGCCAGCAGGCGAGCCGGCTCCACAAACCCCGTCTGCCGGTCTGCCGGTACATACGTGACTTCGATCCGTCCCTCGGCCCGTGCCGCCAGACCACTCAGCGGTCGCAGTACCGAGTTGTGCTCCATGGTGGTCGTTACGACATGATCACCCGCCCGCAGCAGACCTTTGATCCCTTGGTTCAGCGCCCCCGTGCAGTTGAAGGTGAAGAGAACCTGCTCCGGCCGCCGCGCGCCGATCAGCCGCGCCAGCCGCCGGCGACAATCAGCCAGCAGCTCGCCTGTCTCCATCGCTTCCCGATAGGCCCCGCGTCCCGCGCTGGCCCCCATCGACTCCGCATAAGCGCGCATCGCCTCCAATACGCCCGCCGGCTTGGGAAAGCTCGTCGCTGCATGATCGAGATACAACCGCTCCGCCACAACGAATTCCTCGCCCACCTTCTCCAACGCACGCCTTCACACGGAGGCCCTGTACCGCCTTCTTTCTCCCTTTCCCCTTTTCTCCCGCTCCCCTCCACTCCGCATTCGACCGGCTCGCGCAGCGAGCCCGTTCCTCATTTTCGGCTTTTTGACTTTTTGACGTTTCGACGTTTCCCTATTCTAGATCAGCCATGCCCGCCTCACCACGCATCAACCCGAACGACGGCAAACCGCGCTGCAAGTGGGCAGCCGGCGATCCGTTGCTCGCACACTACCACGACCGAGAGTGGGGCGCGCCCATCCGCACCGACGCCGGTCACCTCGAACGGATGGCCCTCGAAGTCTTCCAGTGCGGCCTCTCCTGGAAGATCGTGCTCGTTAAGCGACCCGCCTTTCGAGAATGCTTCCGAAAGTTCGATCCCAGACGCGTTGCCTCGATGTCCGCGCGCGACATCTCGCGCCTGGTCGCCAACCCTGCCATCATTCGCAACCGCAAAAAGATCGAGGCCATCGTGTCGAACGCCCGCGTCTTCCTCGATCTGGCCGACGAGTTCGGCTCCTATCGCCGGTGGTTCGATCGGCTCGACGCGAGCACACCGCGTGCCCGCGCTGCACTCTACCCGCTCTTCAAGAAGACCTTCAAATTCATGGGTCCCGAAACCACGAAGTGCTACCTGATGGGCGTCGGAAAGATCGATCCCGCACACGACGCCCACTGCTGGCGCGCCACCTGACGCCCTCCGAACCGATAACCACGCCCAGCTACGCCACCCCAGGGATTGCCCAATCCACAACTCCCAGGCCCCTGCTCCCACGCCTCAGGCCCATCCCGAATGGATTTCTTGAATCTTTCCTTGCGTTTACCGATATGATGTGTAAACTCTTAAAGATATGGGGCCGCCCGGGAGGCACCGTCCGATGGACGGATCCGCCCGGCAGTAACATTTTCAGACTTCATCATGAAGCAGGACTGACGAAGGAGCGTGACAACCAGTCATGACCAGGATGGTCAAGCCCGTACGAGGACTCCGTCCCGTCGGGCAACAAAGGCAGGATCAAAGCCCGGTTCACGCTGCCGGCTCGCCATGCGACAGATCCTGTCAGGGGTGCCAGAGGTACGAACAATATGAGATTCACTGAAGAAAAGTCCCGCCACGAGATCATTACGCGCGCAAAAATCAGCTACATGGAGCAGAAGACCAACATGTCCATGCGCGCCTGGATTGACCGCGAGCTGCGCGAAATCGGTCTGCCCGCCATGAGCGATGAGGAGTGCCGCAACTACGCCCTCAGCGCCTTGCCGCGCTTCTGATCCGCTCGATCATCCCTGCGGCCGTACCTCCATCGTGGGTGACGCAGTACCACCGCCGCCCATTCCGCCCTCATCATTGGACGGCTTGTGATCTGTGTGCCGCGCTTATGCAATCTGAAATCTCAAATCTGATATTCTGTGATTCGCATTCAACGTCTCGACGTTTTACGGACTGCACCGCCCGCACATCGTGATCGGCAGATCACCCAGCGACGGATCGATCGGCGTCACCCCCGCAGGCAGGAAATCATCCATCCGTGCCCGCGCCGTGCTGCCGAACGGGTTCGGTCCCACGTTCAGCATGAGCTGACCATATCCATCCTGCCAGCCCAGCGGAAACACGCTCCGCTCCACCCGGCTGCGAAGATAGGTCGCGTCAATCTCAAGAATCTGCCGCGCGCTCGCCGCCGTCGCCATCACGTCCGCCGGCTCGCTGGAATGCTCCAGCCCCAGCAGATGCCCCAGCTCGTGCGCCGCGATGTTCGCGATCGCCAGGGCCGCCGCCTCCGCGCTTGGCAGAAGTCCCTCGAACATCCGGATGTCTTCCGTAAAGATGATCGCCTTCTGATCCAGACGCGTGTTCCCGGTATCCACGTTGTCTGCCAGCCCCAGGTACGCCGCGTTGAAGTTGCCGAAGTACAGCTTCGTGTAGGGTCCGCCCGGTCGCGCGTCATACCGACTGTCCAGCAGGAAAACATTGAACGGCGTCAGGTCCCGCCGCAGATGGCTCACCACCAGATCGGCAATGTAGTCCGTCTGCCCCGTGAACCGGGCCGACATCGACTCCGCACTGAACGGCCGCATCACTTCCGCCGGTTCCAGCGCGATCTGCACCCGCTCGCCCCCCGCAAAGTCCAGCCACACCACCTGCTGACGCGCCGCCGGATACGTTGCACCCATCTGCCGCGTCACGCGAATCGTGTACGAACCCGTCGAGTACCGTCCGCCCGATGTCGCGAAGTGCGTCGCCGTCGACACCGCAATCCCTACGAACAGCATTCCCGTGTCCGATCGAATCACCTGCGAGATATACGGATCATACTGTCCCGCGTAATACGACCGATCATTGTTCGCCTTGATCAGGTCGCCGTTGCCGTCGAACAACGCCGCCACCGTGTTAAGCCCGTCGTGGCCCGACACATCGACGATCACCAGGTCGCCTGCGGCCGCAGCTCCCAGCGCATACAGATCGACATCCCCCTGAAAGTCGATCCGCCCATGGATCTCAATCTGTCCCTGATCCGGAAGCGTCGCCGGCTGTGCCGTCTCAAACGAATTGTTGTCGTCGGTCGCTTCCTCCACCGGGCTCTGCACCGGAGGCATCTCGCGCGAGGAGAAATCCGCGCGCAGACTTGCCGCGTCCGATCCGCCCAGCGGCAAGGTATCGCAGCCGGTCACACAGCACAGCAGTACGACGAAACAAAAGGCCCGGCAGAAAGGAGCCACGAAGGTCCGGCGGAGGCACATGGCAAGATCTCCAGGTGCATGACCACCGGCTGACCTCCGACTGGGCGAGCCGATCAGTTCCTACATCGTCACGACCACAGAAAAAATGTAAGATTCAATCGGTTGAATGCACGCGTCGTGCTTCTATCGGACCCGCGCAGCGGATCGGACCTTCCGCCGCGAATAGTGTCATAACTATGGCATTCTACCCGGCGGATTATCGGCACTCGTTGACCCTCGCTGACGGCGATCTTCGCCGGGCCCTCGCCGATCTCGGTGTGCCCCCCGGCCAGAATCCCGTCTTTGCCGCGATCGACTACCCCACGCTGCTCGAAAAAGCCCTGACCGGCTTCCTCAGGGCCGGTGCCCGCCTGCTCGTCACCCCGACCGACACGACCGACGAACTCACTGACACTGCCCCGGCCGCTCTCGATAAGTCCGATCATGCCACCCGTCTGCTCGATGCCATCCGCCGCACCGCCCGCTTCTATCGCACCTTCGCGGACGAACATTCTTCAGAACGGCCCGCGGTCATCGGCGCGATCGGCCCATCCTCCCGCCTGCTCCTGCTGGGAGAACACACCGCCGACAACCTGCACGCCGTCTTCACGAAACAATGCCAGGCCCTCGCCGAAGGCGGCGTGGATGCCATTTTCTGTAGCGCTTTCGTGGAACTGGAGGCCCTGCTCATCGCCATCAGATCCGCCGCCACTGTCAATCTCCCCGCCATCGCAGGCATGCGCTTCGACGCCGGAGCCGACGGTGCCGAAACCACCCTCGGCGTCACCTCGCCGCAGGCCGCCGCCGCTGCCGAATCCGCCGGTGCCGCGATCTTCGCCATCGATGCCGGTGAGCGTCCGGATACCGTCGCTGCCGTCGTCGCACTCGTCCGCAAGACCACGCAACTACCGATCTGGGTCCGCATCAGCGCAGGTTTTCCACTGCTCGAAGAGGGCCGCGTCGTCTATCCAGAATCGCCTGCGGACTTCGCCATCCGGGTCACAGCCGTCCGGAAAGCAGGCGCCGACATTATCGGTGGCGGTCCCGGCGTCACCGCGGACCACCTCGCCGCGCTCGCCCCGCGGCGTAAACGCTGATTTCCTTGACCGCCTGTCCACGTTCCGCAATAATAAAGTGCATCAATCCGCAAGTGTCCGCGCCGCATGCGAGGGGGGCGACGCCGCTTGCACCACGGGACCGGTGGGGCCCGCATACACTGCCCGCCCGACAGACGGTCGGCATCCCTGTTTCGGCGTCATATAAAAAACGCCACGGACCCGGTCAGAGTGATGAACGTTCGGCCGCGATGCGCGATGACCCGTTACGGCAGTTGATCGCCGATCCGTCCGAAGAAATGAGCGGAGGTTTGCTCGCATGAATGCTGCGATCCGAGATCCTCGATATGGGTTCGTTCGCGTCCTCGGGGCACTGGCCCTGCTCGCCGCAATCGGCGCAGCCCAGCTTCGCGCCTCCGACATCACCGAAGACATGGTCGGACAGACCGAGGACTCCTGGTCCGCCTGGCAGGCCGCCACCCGCGCCCTCGAGCGCGACCAGAAGGAACAGGCCGCCGCGCAGTTCGAGGCCGTAAGCGCCATGGGCCTCTCCGATCTGCGGCTCGCCCTCATGGCCGATCGAACCGGCTCCCTCCGCATCGAACAGTGGGCCGCTGCCGCCGATGCCCCCGCCGCGATCAAAGACCTCGCCGAAAAAATCGCCCGCGGTCGCAAACAAAAGGCCCTCGCCGAAGACGGCTGGCACTTCGCCGCCATCGGCCGCTTCAACTATGCTGATGCCAACTTCAAGGCACTCGCCGACGAAAATCCCGACCCGGTCGCTCTCCTCGAACTGGCCCGGCAGAATCCCAACCGCCACACCATCCTGATCAAACTCATCACCAACGCCCAGGTCGGTCCCTCCGCCAGCCGCTTCCTTGAGATCCTTAGCAGGGGCGAAGAGCTCCTCCGCATGGACCCCTACGAGGTCGTCGCCAACATCAAAAAGCTCGCCGGCCCGCCGCGCGTCGCACACCATGCCCAGACGCGCCTCAGGGAGTCCGGCGAATACGCCATCCCGCACCTCATCCAGTTCCTGCAGGATGCCAGCCAGCGCGCCCTTCACCCCGCCATCATCCAGGTCATCCCCCAGATCGGCCGAGGCGCCCTCAATCCCCTCTGCGCCGCGCTCTCCATGGACGACAGCGTCACCCGCAAGATTCTGATTGATTCCCTCGCCCGCATCGGCTACCGCCAGGCCCTGCCGTACCTCGCCAAGGTCGCAGAAGACGCCCGCGCCTCCGGTGAATGCCGCGCCGCCGCGACACAGGCGATGGCCACCATCGGCGCGTCTGGTGCCGGACGTGCGGCACTCTTCTCCGAGCTGGCGGAAAACTACTACAGCAATGCCGAATCCGTCCGCGCCGACAGCCGGCGCGACATCGCCAACGTCTGGTACCTCCGCGACGGCGAGTTGCGATACATTCCCGTCCCAACGGCCATCTTCAACGACATCATGGCCATGCGCTGCTGCGAAGAGGCCCTCCTCGCCGATGCCGACCACACCGCCGCCACCGCACTCTGGGTTGCCGCCAACTTCCGCCGAGAAGCCAAGCTCGGTCTCGATGTCGAAAGCGATCAGCCCGATGAACTCGCCGCACGCGACGGCACCCGACCCGAAGACTATCCTCGCTCGATCTACTTCGCCCGCGCCGCCGGTCCCATCTACAACCACATGGTCCTTGCCCGCGCCTTCGCAGATCGCGACCCCGGCGTGGCCCTCGGCGCCATCGCCGCTCTGTCGGAAACAGCCGGCGCACCCAGTCTGGTCGGCCCCGAAGATCTCAAGCAGGCCCTCGCATCCTCACTCGCATTCCCCAGCAGGCAGGTTCGCATCAAGGCCGCGCTTGCATTGGGTCGCGCCCTTCCTGCGATGAGCTTCCCCGGCGCCGAGAACGTCATCCCCGTCCTCTGCGAAGCCCTGGCCCAGTCCGGCCGCCAGTCCGCCCTCATCGTCGATCCCGATGTCGATGCCGCCAATCGCATGCAGGCACTCCTCCGCGCCGTCGGCTTTGACTGTGCCGTCGGCCCCAACCTGAACTCCGCCCGTGAGGCCGCTCGCAAGGTCGGCATCACCTCCTACGACCTGATTCTGCTGGCCACCGACATCGAAAAGCCCGACGTGCTCACCGCCGTAAACGACCTGCGCCGCGATCTGCCCACCGCTGCGACGCCCGTACTGGTCGTCGTCAAGAACGGCCAGCTCTCGCGCGCCACCACGGCGGCCCGCGCCGCCGCCGGCGTCGAGGTTCTGCCCGGCGAAATCACCGAACTGGGCGACCCCGTCGTCATCCAGCAGCAGATGACCAATCGCGTCGCCCGCGCCTCGCAGGCCCTCGGCATGAGCCCGCTTGGCCGCGAATTGGCGATGAGTCTCGCCCTGCAAAGCGCCGACGTCCTCCGCCTGATTGCCGAGAGCAATCTCAAGGTCTTCGATGTCGCCAAGGCCGAGCCGGCCCTCATCGGCGCAACCCAGAGCGACTCCGAGGTCCTCCGTGTCCGCGCCGCCCACGCCCTCGCGCTGCTCGGCTCCAGTGCCGCACAGGAGGCGCTCGCCGTTGCCGCACTTAACGACGATCGCCGTCACGAAGAGCGCATCGCCGTCTTCGGATCCCTCGCCGAATCCGCCCGGCGAAACGGAAACCTCATCACCGATGCCGACCTCGTGCAGCGGCTCATCGAATTCACCCTCACCGAGTCCGATCTCGTCCTCCGCGCTGCCGCCTCCCGCGCCCTCGGCGCGCTGAACCTCCCCAGCAACAAGGCCAGCGAAATCATCCGCCGCCAGTACAACGGCTGACCCCGACCGTCCGAACTCTGCAAGTGGGCGGTGCAGGCAACATATCTGTTCGCCTCAGGATGGTAAGGGCGTCTCGCCCGTCGATGCAGGCAACACGGTGGTATGGGCGTCCCGCCCGTTTGCCTTACCTCGCACCGCTGCCTTCCTCAGTCCTGCATTCGATTACTTCCCCAATCCAAAATCAAAAATCCAAAATCTGAAAGGTACCGCTCGCGCAGCGAGCCCCTTCCTCATTCGACGTTTCGACTTTTTAACGTTTCGCCGCTTCTCCCCGCTACAATACGACCATGCACGACCACGCCGATCGACTCCGCCGGCTTCGCGAAAAGATCGCCCTCTTTCCAAAGACACCCGGCGTCTACCTCATGAAGGACGAAAAGGGAATCGTCCTCTACATCGGCAAGGCCAAGGACCTGCGTTCCCGTGTCGCGTCATACTTTCAGGATGCCGCAGACCTGCTCAACACCCGCGGTCCCGACATCGCCCGCATGATCGTCAAGGTCGTCGACATCGACTTCCTCGAATGTGAAACCGAGGTCGACGCACTGCTCACCGAAGCCCGGCTCATCAAGGACATCCAGCCGCCGCACAATGCCATGCTCAAGGATGGCAAGACCTTTCCCTATCTGGAAATCACCACCGGCGACGACTTCCCCGGCGTCTTCGTCACCCGTACCCCGCGCGCCAGGGGAAGCAAGCTCTACGGCCCCTTCACCTCGGCCGGTGCCCTGCGCGATGCCGTCAACGCACTCCAGAAAGTCTACAAGTTTCGTACCTGCGAACTCGAAATCCTGGCCGACGATGACAAGCGGCGTTTCTTCCGTCCCTGCCTGCTCTACGCCATCAACCAATGCACCGCCCCCTGTGCCGACAAGATTTCCCGCGAAGACTACCGCCGCGACATTGAGCGCCTCCGGCGATTTCTCGGCTCCAAGCGCAGCGTCGCCATCCGCGAAATGGAAAAGGAAATGAAAGCCGCCGCCGAAAGGATGGACTTCGAAGAAGCCGCCCGCGTCCGGGACCGAATCAAGGCCATACAGTCACTCAAGCTGTCCGGCAGCCCCGATGAAGACATTCAGCCCGAGGCCTTCTACCACCACATCGACCCCCGCAAAGGGCTAGAAAGACTCGCCAAAATCCTCGATCTCGAAAGTCCGCCGCGCATCATAGAAGGACTCGACATCGCCAATCTCCAGGGCGAGGAGTCCGTCGGCGCGCTGGTCTGCTTCATCGACGGCCTGACCTTCAAAGCCGGCTACAAACGCTTTCGCATTCGCACCGTCGAGAGGCAGGACGACTACGCCATGATCCGCGAGGTCATTACCCGCCGCTATCGCCACGCCGCTGAAGGCGAAGAACTCTACCCCGATCTGATCCTCATTGACGGCGGGCTCGGTCAGCTTCACGCCGCCATCGAGGCCTGCGGTGAGATGTTCGTAAAGCCGCCGATGATCATCTCACTCGCCAAGCGAGAGGAAGAAATCTACACCCAGGCCCGAAAGGGTCCGATTCGCCTGCCGCGCAACGACGACGGCCTCCGCCTGCTCCAACAGGTCCGCGACGAAGCCCATCGTTTCGCACAGCACTACCACCACCTGCTGCGTCGAAAACGCCAGTTCGATGAAGATGTCCGCGAAGGCCGACGCGCCCCGCGCAGGCGATCCCGTTCAAGTGCAGCCGCGCCGATGGATCCCGTCAGCAAGTTTCCCGCCGATCCAGGCAGCGGAGTTCCCGCCGAGTTGCAGCCCGAGTCGTTTTCAGATGCACTCTCCTCGCCTGATTTCACACCCGCAGACGATGTGCAGCTTCATCCGCCGATCGACGAACAGAACACGCCCCAGGATTGATCGGATGCAGAAGAACAGTTTCCAGGCGTATCGCGCCATTGCTGCTACAGCTTACGGATGCCCCGCCCGTATTGCCTTCCGCGTAGCAACGGCAGCACCAGTTCCGCTTCCGCGTTCCGCGCTTGCGTCCGGCCATTAGAGCGTTTTTTGCATCCGTGGACGATACAAAGCTCACGACGATCCAAAGCCCACGGCAGGTATGCCGTGGGCTGATGCCGAATCACAACGACACCGTCCGGCAGCCCGGGAACCACCTTAGCCGGAAAGTTCCTTGCCCCTGGCGTCAGCCGATGAATGCAGAAGATTGATCTTCACGGCGGCTTCCAGCCGGGCTTGCTCGCTGGCTGCGTAGCCCGGAATTTTTCTTTCTGCCCCAACCTCCGACCGACACGCGACATCAGTCAATCGTGCAAAAAAAGTCGGCCTCCTCGATTTGCCACTCCGCAAAACGTGACCTATAGAACATCCTGAGTGTCAGCGTGCCGACACGCGAAGCAGCAAAGAATGCAGCGCTGCACGTGATCGCTCGTCAGCCATGAAAGGAGCCGCCCATGCAAGAAACCCTGCATCAACTCGGCGAAACGCGAGACCGGATCATCCGTCAACTGCACGGCGAACTTGCCGATCCGCAGATCGACTTGAAGCGCCGCGACAAGCTCGTGGCTGATTTTCTGAAGATCGCCGCCGACCTGCGCGCCGAGCGCAAGCTCGAACTCGATCGCCGCAAACTCGATCTGCTCGAAAAGAAAATCGATGCCGGTCTTGCCGCGGCTCGTCAGCGTGTCCGCGCCGCGCAGCGGGTTTCGTCGGAAGTCAATCCGGCCGATCTCGAAGACCCGGCTGCGCCCTACGGACGCCGCCCCGACGGCGACCCCTATTCCCATGCCGAATTCTGCGAGCTGCTCGACCAGGCCGTCGCCGATATCTACGGCTTTGACATCAGGACCGGCAACCTCGTCCCCCGCGAAACCAAAGCCCCCGGCGTTCACCCTGAGGCCTCGTCACCCGATTTCGACGACAGGAAATGCGTCCCCGGTACCCACATCGAGACCGCCCCGGCCGATCCGCGATACAGGGCAGAATCCGCTCAGGCAAGGTCCGATTCAACCGAAGAGATGAAGCATCGCGTCGACAAGGTCGTGGATATGTCGCCCGACCATCCACATCGGAAGGATCATCAGCGTGATCCCCGCCATCACCAGCCCGATCCCCATGTTCGAAGGAAGGCGGCGGATCGCGTCCAGCCGGCGATCCAGCTCCGAACCGATCGCGTTGATCCGTGATCGCGCCCCTGCGTCCCCCGACTCGAAGTGCAGCGAGACGTTCGAGAGCAGCGAGAACTCCCGCAGCTCCAGCGACAATTCGAGTCCGTCGGCGCGCCAGGTGTTGCCCAGCCAGCGACCGGAAAGGCCCATCCGTTCGAAAACATGGTCGAGCAGCCGCCGGCAGCGTGATTGCGTCAGGTTGTAAATCACAAAACCGGCGTCCCGCGCCGGCAGCAGATAGAAAAAGATCGCGGCGGCAAAGAGCAGAATCGCCCCCAGCCAGTGATACATCTGCCCGCGCACAAGGTCCGGCACCGGCCACAGAAGCACCGGTACCAGCACGCTGGTCAGCACCAGAAAGTCCGAGCGGCTCGTGATCAGACACGGCCGGGCGTGTGAATTGACCAATCCCAGAATCAGGAAATAAAGCGACAGCGGCAGGAGATTCCCCACCAGCATCAGAACATCGACGACCTGATAACCTTCGGCCAGCACAACGGCCTCACGAACAAATCGGAGCCCTCATCCGCCGAGCATGCACATCTCGACCAGCCCGCAAGCGTCGCGAATCCGACGGGCCACGCAGCCACGACGAGTCATTCCGTCCGGTCCACGTGCTCGCTCACGTCCGCCACCTTACGGTAGCCAAGGTATTTTATCACTTCCAGAACCTCGGTCCAACTCGGGAAGGGTTTCTTGTTGGCCCGCTTGTATTCGTCCATCGCCATGACGAATTCGAACTGCTCCGGCGTCATTTCGCCCTCTTCCGCGCTGCGACGCGAATCGCTCCGGCGAAGACCCGGTCCCCGGCGGCGTTCCAGACCGCCCCGGCGGTCCACCACCGACGAACGCCGATCCACCCCCGTCCGGCGCTCCGCGCCTGCCGACGTCGCCGTGACCGCCTGCTCCGTGCCCCGCGTGTGTTCTGTCATGGCCGATGTCCTTCCTTGTTCGGCAGGCGTTTCGCGTTGTGTCGACGATCAGATATCGTCTTCCTCTTCGAACTCCTCTTCTTCGTCGTCGTCGCCGAATTCATCATCATCATCGTCGAATTCGTCGTCTTCGTCTTCTTCGTCGTCATAGTCATCGTCGAGATCGTCGAATTCCTCCTCGCCTTCGACCTCCTCCGAATCGTCTTCTGCGTCCGCCCGTGCCGCCAGCAGTTCGGCCGCTTCGATCATTCGATCGCTCGGCACCAGCACCGCCACCCCGCAGGCCGGTACCGCGCCACCCGTATTCTCCAGACGGGCCGGGATCTCCTGCTCCAGCAGGTAGCTGACAAAATCCCGCGCCTCCGGCATCGATCGGGCAAACATTACCTCGACAAAGTCCTTCTCACCCGTGCAGTTCATCGTGTTTGAGGGTCCCATTGTTTCATCCATCATGACGTCCACTCCTCGCCTGTCCCAGGGATGGCAAGTTCATCCACGACGTGCGATCAAGGCCGCTGCCGGGCTGCACCCTCTTGCATCGGCATTTCGCACGTTACGCCGCCCGTCAGAACGGCGAGCCGCGCCGGCACAATAGCGGCGGTTATCTGCCTGTCAATTCTCTGTGACCGCTCGATGGTTCGCGAAAATTGATGACCGCTGCCTTGTGATTCATCAGAACGCTGCGACTGACAATTCTCTTATCTTGCCAGCGGCCATGTCAAGCCGGGAGAGGAGAACTTCATTCGACTTTTCTGACGCATCATCCCCGGTCATTTTTCGACCGGGCGACCCAATGAAACAGGCCCGGAACACCGCATCGGCGTCCCGGGCCTGTCTGATCGTGAGCGACCGGATACAGCCCCCAAAGTACCGTCCGATCAGTGGTTCGGAAGCACGTTCACCGGCTCCGAAGCGGGGCCGGACTCCGGCTGGCGGAAGAACCAGAAGAAGTCCATGGCCGACATTCCCCGGCCGCCCAGGGTGTACTGGGCCTCCAGGGCCTTGTCGATCCGCGTCTTGACATCCGACAGGTGGGCCTCGGTCGCCACGTCCAGCTTACCCCCCTTCATGACCTTGGCGATCTTCCCGGAAAGCTTGCCGGCCGTCAGACGGGCGATGGCGTTGGCATCCGCCGGGACCATGCCGCCCGGTTCTGACAGGATCAGTTGCAGCAGCAGGTTCAGATGCTCGCGCTGCAGATTCCGGCGGAAGCTGTTGACGTAGGGCTTGGCGTTGGAGCCGGTGCGGTCCTTGTCGTCCAGTTCCGACCAGATGGCGTCGGCCAGGTCGGTAATGTGCTCGGCGAGGGTGTAGGCCTCCTGGTCCTCGGTGAACTTGACCTGGTTATCGTGGATCCGCCCGATCGTGAACGGATTCATCAGCGTGAAAAGGCAGCGGTACTGTGAGTTGATCACGAAGTCGTGGATGTTGAAGTCGACCCGGATGTCGAACTCGTCCGAGCCCCAGTGCCAGAAACGGCCCGGCGCCAGGTGCGAGAGCAGTTCCGGTGACACCTGGTAGGCACTTTCGCTGAACACGTTATCGCAAACGAATTGCAGCGCCGCCCGCTGCTCCTTGCCGTCGACCACCTTCACCGGCGGCCGCGCGTCCGGATCGCCGCGCTGATCGCGGTTCATGATCTGTCCGCCGACAAACCGGGCGACGAAGTCCGTCACCCGGGCCCGCTCACCGAGAATCCGCGTGAAAGCCCGTCGCAGTCGCGTGTAGGACTGAC
Source organism: uncultured Planctomycetota bacterium (assembly GCA_900696465.1). Lineage (GTDB taxonomy): Bacteria > Planctomycetota > Phycisphaerae > UBA1845 > UTPLA1 > UTPLA1. The sequence continues at coordinate 9,571 of CAADGE010000025.1, read as the reverse complement.
CGTCCTTGACCGCCCAGCTCGTGATGTCTTCGAGCAGCGAGTCCGTCAGCGTGATCTGCCGGCGGGCGTATTCCTGTACGTCGCGACCCATGTCGAAGCGGTTGGAAAGCGGATCCGGCGAGAGGAACGACATCGTGTCCTCGTCGGTCGCATAGTCCAGACCGGCCTCCGCCACGCGGGTCGCGATCTTGCTCAGCATTTCCTCCTCGCTCTTGTACGGTTCGCCGACCGGGCGATAGCCGTATTCAATCGCCCAGTAGTCGTACGGGCCGATCGAGCGGGTCGTGTAGGAGCCCTGCTCGGTTCCGCGCGGGGCGATGATCGGCGGGTTGTAATCCATAACCGAGCCGACATTGGCGTCGCCGGCCTCGCGGTGCTTCTCGATCTCCTCCATCGGCAGCCAGGTGCTGGCCTTGAAGTTGTGTCGCAGGCCGATGCAGTGGCCTACCTCGTGCATCACCACTTCCTTGACCACCTGCCCGATGAAGTCCTCATCGTCGCGGGCCAGGCCCTGGGCTTCCAGCGCCAGGCAGGCGAACTGAATCTGGTGCGTCATGCCTGCGGCGCACTCACAGACCGGCCGGCCGCGCCGCTGCATGTGCTTCATCAGGTTCATCCGGAACTCCTGCTCGGGGTCCTCGGACAGCTGGATACCGGGCAGCAGGTTTTGCCAGGGCGTTCGAAACTTCCACTGCGGGTGCGCGCGGAAGAAAGACTCGATGTACGGGTTGTAAGCGTCCCACGAATCCTCGTTGCCGGTCAGACGGGCATAGTCGGCCACGTAATGGCGGACCATCGAATCGTCAAAGACGATGTCGGCATCGAAGATCTGACCGGTCAGCGGATGATCGCGCGACGGACCCATGGCGAACGCATTGCCGGTCACGATCCAGCGGAAGAAGTTGTAGCGGACATCCTCGGGGTCGAGATCCTTGGTATCGGGGTCGTAGTCTTCCTGCTGCTTGACTTCGATGGCATCGAGGAAGCCGCACTTTTCGTAGGCCTTGTTCCATTCGAGGATGCCTTCCTTCACCCAGCGGCGGTACTTGAGCGGTACCGTCTTCTCGATGTACCACACGATCGGATGCTTGGGGGCGCTGAGCCGGGCCGACGGATCGCGCTTCTCAAGCCGCCAGCGGTTGATGTAGCGATCGAAGAGCGTCGGGGCATCGTGCTGCTTGGTCCAGTCCTTGCGGACGGTCATGAAGTAGCCGACGCGGTTGTCCGCGACGCGCGGCTTGTAGCCCTTGGCCGATTCGGGAATCTGCGAAATGCTGTAGTGGAACAGCATTCGCCGACCGACGCCGCGGCGCATCATGGCCAGATCGACGGACAGTTCCAGATTCTGCGGGAAGGCCTTGTACTTGGCCCATTTTGAGAGCTGCGGGTTGACCTGTCCGAGGCCCCATTCGCTGATTCCGGAGAAGTCGCCCTTGAAGACACCGTCGAGATCGATGATCGCATCCGCACCTTTCATCGTCACAATCGGGATGCTGCGGAGGATTTCATCGCCGCCGTAGGTTCGCTTAATGACATCGGCGACGGGCTGATCGCCGCCCTCGACGTAGCGCGGGTCCACGCGCATCAGCACGAGGTTCTTGTCCATCCGCTCGAAGTAGGCGAGGAAGTGATCGAGCTGGAAGCCGGTGGCGACCGGGCCGCCGGCCATGCTCGTCGCGATCAGAAACTTGGGACCGATGAGACTGGCCGGAATCTGTGCCCGAAGCGAATCCGATTTCTTGTTGTACCAGAGAGGAATGAATGGGGTCTCGGCGGTCTTGACCTGCTCGAAATCCTTCATCACCTCTTCGAAGGGCGGGAACTCGGGCTTGTCTTTCTTGTCCTCTGCGGCGGCCTTGGCCTTATCGATGTCGACCTGAGGCGGGGGTGTACGCTCGGTTTCCGATGCGCTGGCGTGAGCGGCAAGACCGAGCAAGAAGACGACGGCGATCCAGAGACGAGGGTACATGAAGGACTCCTTAGAACAGAGTGAACAAGGCGAGCGCGGCGCGGCGCACCGCGGTAGGACCGTTCTCAGATTGATACAAGCCAGCCGAACATCGGTTCGGCAGAAATCCCCGTGGGTGTATGCAGGTCCTGATTATAAAGACATCGCATGCCTGTGACATCCTTCACACATGTGAAATGAAACCACGGTATACGCAATTCCGTGAGGGTATCGGCGGAAGATGGGCTTCGAGTTGGGGCGTCATCGCGGTTGTGATCATTCGATTTTCGCACAGGAACTCACAGCTTGCTGACAGTGCTGGAAACCGGGTTTGAACGAGACTTCACCCGAGCGCAACTATTGCCCGTAACAGGAATTGGAGAGCAGATGGAGCTCCAGATCGAAGAGAGTGGAATGGAATTCGCTTTGTGAGCCAGTTTAATGAGGAATGTGGAATTGAGTGCGTGCAAGGGTAAAGACGGACGGGACTCCTGTGCCAACCTTGCAAATGCGCCAAATCGGCCTGTGATTTGACTTGGCCGGGGGGTGCTGCTAGGTTTTCGACGCTTTCTTGGGGGCAGGAATCGTCGTGCCAGTGTTTGGATGGCACGGTTCATCGATTGAGTCGGAAGGGCTGCCGATATACGTCGAAGTTTTCGGCGAAGGTGTGCTGTTTGCGGTGATCGAAGCCAGTCAGTAGCGTAAACGTATCTCTAGCAGATAGTTAGGATTGTAATGGCGAAAAAGAGTCGGAAGACCAGCACGGACCGGGCATCGCCTGAGCCAGCGGGCTCGGGCAAGTCTCTGGTGATCGTTGAGTCTCCGGCCAAGGCGAAGACCATCAATAAGTATCTGGGCTCGGATTACGTCGTCCGGGCGTCGAAGGGGCATGTCCGGGACCTGCCACCCCATCGTTACGGGGTTGATCCGGGTCGGAACTTCGAGCCGACTTACGAGATTCTTCCGAGCCATCAGAAGACGATCAGCGAGCTCCAGAAACTGGCGCGGGACGCGGACGTCGTTTACCTGGCGACGGACCTTGACCGGGAGGGGGAGGCGATCGCCTGGCATCTGGCGCAGGCGTTGGACCTGCCGGCGAAGAAGATCCGGCGGGTGGTGTTCAACGAGATCACGAAGAGTGCCATCAAGGAGGCCTTCAGCCATCCGCACGAGATCGACCAAGCGAAGGTAGACGCGCAACAGGCGCGGCGGATTCTCGATCGCGTCGTGGGCTATGAACTTTCGCCGCTGCTCTGGAAGAAGGTGGCCAAGGGGCTCTCGGCGGGCCGGGTGCAGTCGGTCGCGGTACGGCTGGTCGTGAACCGGGAGCGTGAGATCGCGGCGTTTGAACCGCAGGAATACTGGTCGGTTTCGGGGGTCTTCGCGGGTGAGGGTGCCAAGTTAGAGACACTGTCGAAGGAATGGGCGGCCTTTCTGCGCGGGGGCAGCGCCGAGCGAAAGGATACGGAAGGCGAGGAGGGTGAGGAGAGCGCCGGCGCGGGGCGGACGATGAAGGAGCGGGCCGGCTGGCTCGGGGAGCACGGCTGTTTTTCCGCGGAGCTGGTGGAGATCAAGGGCGCTGCGGCGAAGTTTGAGGGGCGGCTGGAAGAGGGCAACGGAAAGGGTAAAGGCAAGCGGTTCATCAGCGCGGTCGAGGAAGTCCGGCCGATCGTGGAAGCGCTGGGCTTCAGGGTCGAGTCCGTACGGGCGGATGACTGGGCGCAGTACGAGCGGCTGGGTCTGCAGCAGATTGAGTTCGTCGGGCGGTTCGACCCTTCGGCGGCGCCGACGTTCTCGGTCAAGTCGATTGAGAAGAAACGTTCGAAGTCGAAGCCGCCGGCTCCGTTTACGACGGCGAGCTTGCAGCAGGCAGCAGCGAATCAGCTTCATTTCGCCACCAGCAAGACGATGAAGGTGGCACAGGCCCTCTACGAAGGCATCGACATCAAGACCGGCGAGGGAAACGTCGGTCTGATCACTTACATGCGAACCGACTCAACGAATCTTTCGGCGGAGTCGGTGCAGCACGCACGGGAATATATCGCGCAGAAGTTCGGCGATACCTATGTGCCGGACCGGCCGAACATATACAGCAGCAAGAAGACGGCGCAGGAGGCGCACGAGGCGATCCGACCGACGGACGTGACACGAACGCCGGAATCGCTGCGGGGTCACATGACCAGCGAGCAGCATCGGCTGTACACGCTGATCTGGAATCGGTTCGTGGCCTGCCAGATGACGGCGGCGGAGTGGGATTCGACGACGGTGCTGCTGACCGCCACGACCAAGGTCGGCGCTGCGACCTTCAAGGCGAGCGGCCGGGTGCTGGCGTTCGACGGGTTCTACAAGGTGCTGGGCGTGCCGAAGAGCAGCGAGGATCAACTGCTGCCGGAGCTGGCGGAAGGTCAGCGGACGCCGGCGGTGGCGATCGATGCGAAGCAGCGCTTTACGGCGCCGCCGCCGCGCTATACGGAAGCGTCGCTGGTCAAAACGCTGGAGGCCGAGGGGATCGGGCGGCCGAGCACGTACGCAGCGATCATCAAGACGATTCAGGATCGGGGGTACGTGGAGCAGGAGGACCGGAAGTTTCATCCGACGCCGCGCGGGATCGTGGTGACGGACAAGCTGTGTGAGCATTTCCCCAAGATCATGGACGTGCGGTTCACGAGCCACATCGAGGAAGACCTCGACAAGATCGAAGAGCGGGAGATGGAGTGGCACGACGTTCTGCACGAGTTTTACGACCCGTTCAAGGAGTCGCTGGCCCGGGCGCATGAGGAGATGGACGCGGTCCGGGCGGAGCCGAGCGAATACACCTGCGGGACATGCGGCAAGCCGATGGTGTATCGACTGGGGAAGAACGGGCGATTTCTGTCGTGCACGGGCTATCCGGAGTGCAAAGAGACGCGAAACGTCGATCGGGACGGCAAGCCGATCGAGCCGGTGGTGGGGGCCGAGCCGTGTGAGCTGTGCGGCAAGCCGATGGTGATGCGCAAGAGCCGGAGCGGGGTTTTTCTCGGTTGCACGGGCTATCCGGAATGCAGCAACACGAAGCCGTGTGATGACAACGGTGTGGCACTGAAGAAGGTCCGGGCCGAGGATATCGACGAGAAGTGCCCGGACTGCGGCGCGGCGATGGGGGTGCGCTGGGCCCGGGGACGTGCTTTTCTGGGCTGCACGAAGTACCCAGACTGCAAGGCGACGAAGCCGATGCCCGAGGGCGTGTATGTGGAGAAGCCGAAGCCGGAGGACGCCGGTGCGCGGTGTGACAAGTGCGGCCGGGCGATGGTGATCCGCAAGAGCCGGCGCGGGCCGTTTCTGTCCTGTTCGGGGTTCCCGCGATGTCGCAACGCGATGCCGATGGAGAAGCTGGACGAGCTGAAGCGGAAGGAGTCTGCGGGCGAGATACCGGATGCGCCGGCGGAGAATGGCGGGACCAACGGCCGGGCACGGACGACCAAGACGCGCGGCGCGGGCGGCAAGGTGAAGCGACTGACGAAGGATGAGGTCAAGGCGCTGGGCGCGCCGCCGCCGGGCTTTGCATGGACGCTGACGGGGCGGCCGGTGGTGGAGACGTGGCCGGAGGAACCGCTGACGTGTTTTGAGTGCGGCAGTGAGATGACGCTGCGACAGGGACGGTTCGGGCCGTTTTATTCGTGCGGCAAGTGCAAGGCGGTGGCGAATCTGCGCGGCGAGGCGAAGAAGCGTGCCGAGGCGGAATCACCGCAGGAAGCGCGGGCCAAGCCGATCGAGACGGACGTGAAGTGTCCGGACTGCGGGTCGAAGATGCTTCTGCGGATGGGTCGGACGGGCCGGTTTCTTGGTTGCAGCGCGTATCCGAAGTGCAAGAAGACGATGGAAGCGCCGGCGGGGCTGCTGCGGGAAGTGGCGGTTTCATAAAAGTCGAAACGTCGAAACGTCAAAAAGTCAAAAAGTCGAAAGAGGAGGGGGCTCGCTGCGCGAGCGGCACCATTTCAGATTTTGGATTTTTATTGCGGATTGGGGAAGCATTCGAATCCAGTATTGCGTGTGGCGACGGGGGGCGCAGAAGGGAGAACGGGCGGGATGCCCGTACCACCCCTGCTGAATACTATAGCAGGCGAGTTGCCCGCGATGACTGAATCAGGTCGAGATAATCCTGGGGTCGTCGGGGGCAGTCAGAGTCGCTCGGTGATGCTCTTGCCCTGCATGAAGAGCTGCAGGTAATCGCGGCCGCCGGCCTTGCTGTCGGTGCCGCTCATGTTGAAGCCGCCGAAGGGCTGCACGTCGACCAGGGCACCGGTGCATTTTCGATTTAAGTAAAGGTTGCCCACGTGGAGCTCGTTGCGGGCACGCTCGAGCTCGGCGCGGTCGTTGCTGAAGATCGCGCCGGTGAGGCCGTATTCGGTGCCATTGGCGATGGTCAACAGCTCGTCAAGACCGCGACCCTTGAGGATGGCGAGGACCGGGCCGAAAATTTCCTCCTGGGCGAGTCGGGCACTGGGGGCGATGCCGTCGAAGATGGTGGGGGGAATGAAATAGCCGGATTGCGAATTGCGGATCGCGGATTGCGGATTGGATCCAATTCCACCTTTACGCAGCTCCGTTGCGGTGTTGCCGAGCAGGAGCGAACCTTCCTTCTCGCCGATTTCGATGTAGCTGATGATCTTTTCGTATGCGGGCTTGTCGATGACGGCGCCCATGAAGTAGTTTTCGGGGCTGGCGGGGTCGCCGATGGTGAGCTTCTTTGCCTGCTGGAGGACTTTTTCGACGAGGGAGGCGTGGACTTTTTCGTCGACGATGAGCCGACTGCACGCGGAGCATTTCTGTCCCTGGAAGCCGAAAGCCGAGGCAACGACAGCTTCGGCAGCCGCATCGAGGTCGGCCTTGTCGGTGACGACGATGCAGTCCTTGCCGCCCATTTCGAGGATGGTGCGCTTGAGCCAGATCTGACCGGGGTGGACTTTGGCGGCGCGCTCGAAGATGCGCAGGCCGATGTCGCGCGAGCCGGTGAAGGCGATGAGTCGGGTGCGGGGGTGGTCGACGAGGGTGTCGCCGACCTGACCGCCGGGGCCTGGGAGAAAGTTCACGACGCCGGGCGGGAGCATTACTTCTTCGAGGACTTCGATAAACTTGGCGGCGATGACGGGGGCGGTACTGGCGGGTTTTAAGACGACGGTGTTGCCGGTGACGGCGGCGGCGGTGGTCATGCCGGCCATGATGGCGAGGGGGAAGTTCCACGGCGGAATGACGACGGCAACGCCGAGGGGGATGTAGCGAAGCTCGTTTTCCTCGCCGGGGTAGGGCGTGACGGGCTGCGGGCCGCCGAGACGCATCATCTCACGGGCGTAGAACTCGAGAAAGTCGATGCATTCGCAGGTGTCAGCATAGGCCTCGATCCAGGATTTTGATTCTTCATAGACCATCCACGCAGAGAATTCATAGACGCGATGGCGGATGATGGCGGCGGCGCGGAGGAGATAGCGGGCACGGGCCTCGGGGGCGACACGGGACCATGTCTTGAAGGCGGTCTCGGCGGCCTGAACAGCGGCAAGGGCTTCGTCCTGCCCGGCCTTGCAGACATAGCCGACGATCTGTTCGGGCCTCGCGGGGTTGAGCGATTCGATCTTCGCGGAGGTTTCGATTTTCTTACCGCCGATACGAAGCGGGTAAGTGCGACCGAGCTGGGACTCGACGCACTTGAGGGCTTCGAGCATCTGCCGGCGCGGCTCGGGATCCGCGAAGTTCACGTAGGACTCGGGCTGGTACGGCATGAGCATGTGGCACCTCCTGTCGGTCTGGCCTCGGCTATCTGCCGCGGTGTGGAACTTATCATAACAGAGGATCATCAGGGGGATGAATGGGGTGTCGTCGATAAATCACAAGCCGCGACGCCGCTGGAGGCAATTGCTATGATGGCCGACGATTACGGTATCGAGAGGAGATACGATGCCCAGACGCGACAATCTACTGGTGTTCGGGGGATCGGCCAGCCCGCAGATAACGGCGGCCATCTGCAAGCAGCTCGGCGTGCGCGTTGGGCGCTGCGAGACGCGGTTCTTTTCGGAGGGCAATTCGTTTGTGCGAGTCGGGGAGAACGTGCGGGGCAAGGACGTTTTCTTCATCCAGTCGCTGAGTTACCCGGTCAATGACCATTTCATGGAGCTGCTGTTCTTCATTGATGCCTTCAAGCGGGCGTCAGCGCAGAGCGTGACGGCGGTGATTCCATTTTTCGGGTATGGCAAGGGTGACAAGAAGGACGAGCCGCGGGTTTCGATCCGGGCTCGGGTCTGCGCGGACTGTCTGGAGTCGGCAGGGGTAGATCGGATCGTGACCATGGACCTGCACGCCCCGCAGATACAGGGGTTCTTTCGGGTGCCGGTGGATCATCTGTATGCCTTGCCGGTGATCGCAGGGTATTTTCGGAAGAAGATGCGGAATTCGCGGGACTGGGTGGTGGTGGGACCGGACGTGGGGGCGGCGGGGATGGCGAACGCCTATGCCCACTCGTTCGGGGCCAAGACGGTAATCGCGGAGAAGCAACGGATCGGCCACAAGGAAGTGGCCGTGGTGAATCGACTGATCGGGTACGTGGCCGGTAAGAATGCGTTGATCGTGGATGACTTCACGATCACGGGGGGGACGATTTTTGCGACGGCGGAACGTCTCAAGCAGGAGGGGGCGAAGGATGTCTATGCGGCGGTGGCCCATGGGGTGCTGGGCAAGGGGGCCTCGCAGAAGCTGGATGCCAGCCCGGTGAAAGAGCTGATCATTACAGACACGATCGAGTATCGTTGGGAGCCGCTGTCGAAGCGGGTTCGGGTGGTGAGCGCGGCGCCGCTGTTTGCGAAAGCGATCCGGAACATCTTCGATCGGACGAGCGTTTCGGCGTTGTTTACGGGTTAGGGATGGGGGTTGTCTGTGGTCACGGATTGTTATGTTCCGATATAGATACGTAACTTATGAGGAACATATTGATGATTGACCCCTTCGCAGCACTGGCAGACCGAACTCGGCGGGCGATTCTTCGGCTGCTGGCGCGGGAGGAGCTGCCGGCAGGTCGGATCGCGGCGGCATTTCCACAGCAGCGGCCGGCTATATCGAAGCATCTGACGATTCTCAAGCGAGCGGGTCTTATCCGGGAGACGCGGGTACGCCAGCAACGGGTCTATGGGCTGAGCGAGGATACTTTGACTGAGGTACGCGCGTTTCTGGCTGAGGTTTCTCCGGTCGGGGGGGATGCACGAGACGAGTCCGCCGGGATTCAGCAGGACGCGGTTGGACATGTGGCGCTTGAGTCGCAGATGTATGTTCCGAAGAAGGAACGCAAAGGTATGGAAGCAGGGGAGATCGTGGAGCGAAGGGCATCGTTGACGCTTGCGGCACTCCCGCGGATTCCGGTCATGCCGCCGCTGGAGGTTCCGGTCGAGGAGCCGAGTCTTCCACAGCCAGTCGTGAGTACGTTCAGTCTGGAGATTGATTGAAGGCGTATGGCGAGGGGGATTTTTTTTAATTTCAGATTGCCCTGTAGAAATCCTTCAACTTTGTGCCTATTGAAGGCCGTTATATGACTCATGAGCACTCAACGAAGCATGACGCGATCGCCGAAGGCGTTGGCCAGGATGGCCCTGCGAGTGGCTGGTC
>CAADGE010000024.1 GCA_900696465.1 uncultured Planctomycetota bacterium | reverse complement strand
CCAAGTTTCCGATGAGACCCGACCCGGGGCGTGGATGGTGCTTCAGACGCGCTCACGCCAGGAGAAGGCGATCGCTCGTCAGTTCACCGCCCGCCGGGCCGAAGTCGTCCTGCCGCTGATCCCTCGCATCACGCTCATCCGAGGGCGCAAGTTTACGTCGCAGGTGCCGCTCTTCCCGGGCTACGTGTTCGTGCGCGGCGAGCGCGAAGTGGCCTATCACGCCATCACCACCAAGCGCGTCTGCCGCATCATCGACATTCCGGACCAGACGACCTTCCTCCACGAACTCGACCAGGTCGTCCGGGCGCTCGAAGCCGGCGCTCCTCTCGACTTGCACCCCTTCGCCGTCGAAGGGCGGCGGTGCCGCATCATTCACGGGCCGCTCATGGGACTGGAGGGCGTTGTGATTCATCGAAGATCCATGTCGCGACTTGTGATGCAGATCGGCATTCTCGGCCGGGGGGCCGCGCTCGAGATCGATGTGGATTTCCTTGAACCGATCGACTGAAATTCCGACTACGATTGTCGGAACCTGCGACCACGACCGTCGTCAGGGATTCTGCGGAGAGAACGACGCTCCCCGCGACCACGAACTTCATGATTAATCGCTGCTCGAACGAGGTTCGCGCAGTTGACGGGGGCGAAGCCCAGATGCGTTTCTGCCAGAGCATGGACCCGAACCGCGTTCATTTCCGGGCGACTTCGTGGCCCGCTTCGGTCCTTGAGGAATCCGAGTGCCGCCATGTTGGCGAACGGTTGCCGTTGGAGCCCCGGCGAATCGTGCGGTCGTCCGTTAACCGGCAGGTTACTGGTTCGAGCCCAGTTCGGGGAGCTTTCACGACCGTCGCGGAATAGCGGCGGTCGTTTGGTTTACGGCTCGGCCTCTCGGATCGCCGGCTGCCCGGATCGCAGAAAGCCTCGTATCTGCGGAGGTTTCGGCGCGGTGCCGCTTCCGGCGGCGCTCTCGGTTTCGGAGAGCATGGTCTCGGGGTGCGAGAGCAACCGTGACGGTTGCTTTCGGCGATCGAGAGCAACCCTCTCGAACTCTCTCCCTCTCTGGTTGACAGGTCGGCCGACGTTAACGCGGGGTTGCTCTCGGGGTGCCTTACGCAGGCCAGATCGATGGTCGGCGATAGAATGGACCTCACCGATGGTTTACCCGGCTGCCCATGCCATACCGTGTCTCCCTCATCTCGACGGACCGCGACCTTCGGGACCTCAGGTCACAGATCATCCGTGCACTCAAGGGCACGGGGTTTGACGTTCTCGCGTTTGAGCAAGCAGACTTTCCCCTTCGTCCGGGCGAACACTCGCACGATGTTTGCCTATTAAACCTTGACCTCGCCGATATCGTGGTGCTGGTGATCGACAAGCGCGCAGGCGGTCAGCACGCGGTCCTGGACACGACCATCACACGCGCCGAGTGGCAGCGAGCCCTTGCTCGGAGAGTGCCGATCCTCCCCTGCATCAGTCACGATGCGCATGCCCACGCGCACGCCGCCATTGAAGTGAGTCGCTCGTCGGGTACCAAGAGCACCGTCGGCTATTTTGATTCAACGAAGACCGTGGACTTCATCCAGGAGGTCCGAACCGGAAAGCACGACAACTACTGCATCTTCTTCGCTGATTCGACAGATCTCTGGCAGAAGCTCGAAGCAAAGCTTGCCGGTCTCACACCTTGGGTGCTCCAAAGACTCGCCGAGGAACAGCTCGAGCGCCTAGGCAATCTTCGAACGGCATCTCCAACAGATTTGGCTCTGAGAGAATTGGTCGATTCCGGTCACTTCATCGCACCGCCATATCGAGTGCTTGGCACACCTCGCCCACAGACACAACCACTCATCGACTTCGTAGCTCAATGTGTGACCGACAAACAATCCCTATTCCTTCTCGGCGAGCCAGGTCTTGGCAAGACCAGCGCGTTGTACGCGGCATTCTCCCATGTCCTCAATCTTCATGCATCAGGAGCGCCGACGCCGCTCTACGTCAACATGGCCGAGTTGCCCGCGGGGATCTCTTCGTTAGCCGAACTTCTCCGAGCCCTGCAGACGACATACATGCGTCAAGGGTCATATCCATTGCTCCGCGACGATCTGTGTGATGTTTACTTCTTTGTTGACGGCATCGACGAAGCGATCAGCACGTCACAGAACGCCTCGACAGAATGGGCTTCCTCGCCGGTGTTTGCGTGCCCCAACGCCGCAGCCTGTCGCAGCCACGAATTCCATACGTCGGTCGCGTCATCATCGCTCACTTCGAAGTATCGATCTATTCTTCAACTTCAGCCCTGGACCTTCGACACCGAAGTTCAACGCTATCTGCGCACGCTGACAGATACCGGTACGGCTGCAGACACGGTGTCAGGCCTACACCAGCTCCTCTCCGACGACACGCTTCGTGATCTCGCCTCCAATCCTCTTCTGCTCCGAATGCTCTCCTTCGTCTACACCGAATCTGGCATCGCCACTCCCAGCTCGCGTGGCGCGTTGTATGACCTCTTCTTTTCGCACTGGGTCACGCGCGAGGGCTCTCGTGCCGGCACGTATCATCGCTTCGCGTCCGACTGCCTCGCGGCATGGACCGCAGTTGCGTGGCGTTTGTATGAGGACGGCCATGCCGACTACGCACCGCAACGGATTGCCGCTGAATTGGTGGATTCTAGTTATCCCGGCCTGTCGCATGATGGACGGTTTTGGGTCGCGTTCCATGTCGAACCACGTGGGATTCGCTTTCGTCACCATTCGTTCCTCGAGTTTCTCGTCGCGCGCGCCGTCTATGGAATGCTCTATGCGGATCATGCGACCGCAGCACGTGCCCTAAGTACTCACCTCACTCGTGAGATTCGCCACTACCTTGTCGATCTCATCACTCTCGCGGGGGACTATCCAGCGCTGGTTCGTGTGCTCGCCAACCTTGTGAGTACGCCCGACACAGGGCCAGGTCCAAATCTGCAGGCACAGAATCAAGCGGTCTACCTGCTCGGACATCTGCCAACTCCAGCGGCGGCAGCTGCTCTGCGCAGCTGTGCCACATTGCCATTGCACACATTTGTGCGATCGTCACTCTATTGGGCGCTTACGCGCTCCGGTGACTGGGATGCCTTGCGCCAATATCTGAAGGCCCTCCATGATTCGGAATCGGACCCCTGCGGTCTTGACGCCATGAATCGTGGCTATCACCTCTACTACTATCGTGAATGGGGAGGTAACGGTACGCCTCCCTTCATCGACGATGGATCGGTGTTGTGGGACCGCACCCGCTCGGCAATCATCGAAAACCTAAATGACGGTGCCGCCATGCGCCGGACACAGCGCCTCCTGGACGCCTATACGCTCGTCAGATTCCTAGAGTCACGACCCGGCTCGACTATCAGCCCAGAAACTGCAGACATTGTCGCGACTCGTGTGAAAGAGGTCACCCCTGGCCAGGCGGCATGGGTTAGCGAGTTTGCGTCCTCCATTTGCAATCGGCTCCACCGGCAAGTGACTGATGTGAAGGACAGTTAGCGCGATGTTGATCGACGATACATGTGAGACCACTGACGCACTCGGACAGCTCGAGCAAGTGTATGGATCAGCTCTCGAAGAGCTGATCGCGCTGCCTCCCATCGCGCGCCTGCGCCGCATCGGTTTTCTTGGAACTGCCGCGTACTTGGTCGGTCGCCCAGACACGTCTCGTTTTGCTCACTCGGTCAGCGCGGCGTCGCTCGCCCTATCGCTTTCCCAACGACTCGATCTGCCGGCGCGTATGCGCGACTCGTTTGTTCTGTACTACCTTCTTCATGACATCGGCCATCTACCGTATTCGCACGTGGCGGAGCCACTTTTGCGTGACATCGGCGCGGGACCGGTGTTCCACGAGGCGATGAGCCGCGTAATTGCCGTGCATACGGCTCTGGTAAAAGAGTGGTGTATCGCGCGGCTGCATACTGGCGCCGTCGTCTGGGAATCGGTGTGTGACCTCCTCAGTTCGCGTGGTCCGCAGAATGAAGAGAATAGTCTGCTCATCTCATTGATGCGGTGCCCATTGAATATTGATCGTGTTGAGGGTATTACCCGCACCGCGCGTTCACTGGAGATTTGTTGCCCGTCAGCGGAACAGGTGTTAGGCGGAGTCAGCAGGGATGGGCCCGAACTTGTGTATCGAGTGAATGCACTGAGCGCCGCAGTTGCTTTTTGGCAGGCTCAACAGCGCATCTACCGAGAGTGTGTATTCGGTGTAGCCAATCAGGCAGTGGAGGCGATGATCAAGGCCGCGCTTCGCTTGGTGCTTGCCGACCTTCCACGACCTGCGAGCATGTTGGAACTCGACGACGCAGCCATGTTAGCCCTGATGGGCGAGCATCCCCGAGCGAGGCACGTCGTCGAATGGCTGGAGCGCCGCGAATGTGCGTCCCCGATATGGCTTGCTGACGAGTGGTTCATTTGGCAGGTGTGGTTGCGCGGCAGTCGCGAAGGTGCTGTGGAGTCTTCCGACTTGTCAAGTTGGCAGCCCGGTGCTGATTCGGAAGCGCTTTTCGGAAATGGCGATCGTGGGGTTGTCCACGCCACACGATGGAAGTCTTTTCATATCAATGAAGGGACCCTTGCGCAAGGTTGGCTGTTTCCTCCAACGCTGAGCGCGTTGGAGGATGTGTTTGTATCTCGAAAGACGCCCACCATCGTGCCGGTGGGTGTCTTTGGCCCACCTGTTCGGGCGGTGGAGGACGTATCACATACTGTGCCGGAGTGGAGCTCCATCACGGACGAGGAGGTCATAAGGCGGCTCGCCGGCTACGGAATGAGCCAGATCATGCGGGGATAGCCATCGATGGCCGACGTTGTCATAGTGACACCACCCTTCGCACCCTTTGACGCGAGCCCACCGGCGGGTCCTGCTGTACTGAAGGCTCACCTTGAGGCTGGCGGAGTAGAGTGCTGCACGGTTGACCTGAACATCCGATACATCAGACAGTTTCGCAACGAGGCACGAACCGAATCTGCTGTCATCGGCGATCACGCGAAGGACCGGCGACTAGTTGCGGCCGCGCGGGACCATTATCGCAATGCGCTGCCGTTGGGTGCTGTTCCTTCGGCACGCCTGCCATGTTGCCTCGAGCCAGTATTCGCTTTGCCTCACACCTTTGAGGAAATCGATGTGGCGATTGGGAGAGCGGAGAGTGACGGTTATTGGGAGCGCTTTTTCAACACAGAACTTGGCTGCATTACTGGTGCGGAGCCTGCCATCGTGGGCATTTCTGTGATGGGGCCCGCACAACTTGTTGTTGGGCGCCTCCTAGCACGATGGGTGAATAGGAATTGGCCGTCGTCGAGAATTGCCTTTGGCGGCTCGCACATCACGCTCAAGACGGCAGCAATTTCACGCGATTCGAGGTACGGAGTTGACGTACATGCAATGTTGCCGGGACATTGTGAAGGGCTGTTTACCGCGCTTGCTGTGGACGGCACATCGCCTGAGCGGTGGCTGCAGGACGGCGTTCTGCGGGCAGGACATCCATTTCGCGCGGCAGAGCCCCTCAAACCTGGTGCATGGCTCGGGCCCGTGTTCGATGAGACCGAACTCGCGTTGTATCCAAAGGAGAGGATGGCTCTTCCACTTCAGTTTACGCGAGGATGCACCTACGGACGTTGCACATTCTGCACGTATCCGGCAGTCGAAGGTGTGCAGGTCGACCACCTTGATGAGACAGCTAGGCGCTTCCTTCAGAGTATCAGCAAATGGGAGATTCAGCGTTTCTCCGCGAAGGACTCACTGCTAACGATTACGCAACTGGAGACAATTGGTCGGGCTGTGCGAGACATTGTGCCTGCGCGGGTTTGGAGCGCAACCACAAAAATCTCGAACCAAATGACCAAAGAGCGACTGGCCGAGGTCCGCAACATGGGATGCAGGACTCTTGAGCTCGGGGTTGAGACGATCCATGAGAGACTCCAACCATTGATCGACAAAGACCAGCCGTTGCCGTTGGTGGAGCGCGTGATCGGCGACGCATTGGAGGTCGGTATATCTGTCGTGATCAACCTGATCTATGGACTGCCTGGCGAGAAGGAACCTGAGGCGATCAGCCAGTTGCAGTGGTTCGAATCATGGAAACACCGGTATGGTGATCGCGTCATTGGGTCGCACAATATGTTGGAAGTGAACGAGGGAGCCCCGTTATCGCGCGAGCCGTGGCGCTACGGGATCATCCTCGGTGAGTGTGGTCCGTGGGCGTTCAGCTATCCGTGGAACGCCCCACGCTGGCGACCGCACTTCCGAGAGCTACTGATCAACGCTATCGGTTGAGTGGGAGCCGCCGCCAGGAATCGATTAACCGGTCGACGGTGGTGCGAAAGTCGAATGTCCGACGGCATTTCGATCTGCTACTGCGTAGGTATCCAGTAGCAGGCCCTGGTTAACAGCGTTCGCGGGGCAGTGCCCAACTGATCATTCACGACGACCGACCACGGACGGTCGCGTGGCCAACACCTCCACCCGAGGAGCGTGCCGATGTCCCTCTGTACCAACCCCGACGACATGTGCGCCGACGAACGACTCGAAGAGGTCGCGAGCATTCTCGCCCGCGGCGTTACTCGCCTGCATGGCCGCCTCCGGCGCGATGTTTCCGAGGCCGAGATTTCCGAGGGATCCTCCCAAACTGGCCTTGACCTCTGCGCCACCTCTCGCCCTGATCGCGTCACTGGTTAACGCCCAGAGAATGAGGTGATGCATGGGCTTGAACGTAGGACAGATGGTAAGCGAACTGCGGCGCATGACGGTGACAGAACTGCGACGGAAGTACGCCGAGGGCTTCGGCGAGCAGACGCGGTTGGGCAACCGCCATTGGCCTCAAGGCGGTATCGTGTAGCATAGTCGGGCGCTCGAAGCAGGCCAGGTCTAGACGCCGCCGCGGCATCGCGGTGGCGTTTTCGTTTTCGGATCGGTGCCGTTACTGACAGCCGGCTGAGGCGTCGCAGGTCTCGGCCGTGCAATGGGATGTGTGTCCTGTTCCTCAGAATAGCGTCCAGTCGCGGCGGCCCCGAGCCCACTCGCCCCAGCAACGGCACAGCGACGGATGCGCGGCATGATGCCGGAAGCCCCGGGCTCTTGAGTCGTCTACGCTGCGCCAATCATGAATGACACTGACTCCCAACGCTCACCGCTCCGCGCTGTCCCCGATGAGCTACCCGGCGCCTCGGCCCGACGGAGGGCCATCGCGCTGATCCGGCCCGCCTTCGTGTACATGTTCATCAGCGGCATGGCGGCCGGCGCCACCTTCCTGAGCATCCTCATCAGGTATGTCCCCGTTTCGCCCGAGTGGTCGACACTCATCGGGCTGGCCGTCATGGCCATCGCCGTGTTTCTGCTGTGGCGCTACGTGGCCGGTGCGGAGGAACAGATCGACCACTTCCACAAGGGCAGCCAGGGCGAGGTCGCGGTCGCCCAGGCCCTGCACGCCCTGAGCCCGCTCGGCTACCTCGCGCTCCACGACCTGCCCTTTGACCCCGCCGCCGGGGGCCGGGGCGGGGGCGCTTCCGGGGGCGGGGGCGGGGGGGCGAACATCGACCACGTTCTCATCGGCCCCGGCGGCATCTTCACCATCGAGACCAAGTACCGCCCAAGAACCCGGGCGAGGAGATCGCCTTCGACGGCCAGCGCCTGACCATCGACGGCCGCGAAATCTGCGAAGGCGCGGTCGGCCAGACGCTCGGCAACGCCCGACGCGTCGCCCAGGCGCTCTCCCAGGTCACCGGCCGCCGCGTGGAAACCCGGCCGGTGCTGGTCTTCGCGGGCGGGTGGTACATCCGCGACACGCGGCCCAGCGGCCAGAAAGACGCGATCTGGGTGCTGAACGATGATGCGCTGATCAAATGGATTCGCAAAGAGAAGGCCCGGCTCTCCCCCGAGGACATCGCCCTCTACACCACGCGGCTGCGCGAGTATAGTGCGCGCCGATCGGATTGAACGCTTCGTGGTGGGTGGGCCCACAGGAACCAAGTCGAAAGGAGATCATGATGGATGGCGATGAATCCGTGTTGACGCTTGAGATTGACGGGCGATGGACCGCAACGGAATTCGGTCTCACGTGCCGGGTACTGAGCGAACTCTACAACTTCCGACTGATGCGAACGGCGGCCGCTCGGTGGCTCGACTCGCTGGCGCGAGACGAGCGTCGGCGTGATCATGCGTACGAAGGCCGAATTCCGGAAGTCGTCCGCTTCTTGTTGCGGAGTCGGGAGCATCCGGCTGTGCTGCGCACCGACGAGTGGACGGACGCGGCCTATCTACATCGCCTCGTGAGTCCATCGGAACTGTTGCGGGTGAAGCGCGTGACCTATGAGTCGCCGGGAGTCATCGATTTCCTCGGCATCGGCGCGATCGTCGGGCACGTAAAGGACTTCATCGTTGAACTGTTTCCCTCCAATCGAAGAAAACGCGAACTCGAGAACGAAACTCGGGAACTCGAGAACGCCGAACGACGGGTTCGCATCGCCAGGGACTTCGTGGCGCTTCGGGTCGAAGGCGCGGCGGCTGACCTGCAGGAGCGGCAGCTGGCCGCGTGGGCGACCGAAAGGGCAGAGCCGATCCAGAAACTCATCGAACAGGGCAAGATCAAAGAAATACGGCACATCGACGGCACGCGCGAACGATGATCGCCTCTCCTCCGCGTTCTCCGCGTTGAACCCGCCTGGCTGGCGCCCTCGCCGCGCACTCCGCGCCTCCGCGGTGAACCCGCCGGGGGTTTTTGGACCACGGCATCTGTGGCAGATGCTGGCCGCATTTCATTGGATGGAGCGACGAGCCAGAGCGCCGGACGGTTCAGTGGAATGGATGGGCGGCCCGGTGGAATGGATGAACGCTCCATCTCTTCCACCGGCGCTTCCAGTGAGAGAGATGCCGCGTCCATTCCTTCCACCGGACGGCTGAGTGGAAGAGATGCACGCGGCATCTCTCTGGCTGAGCGTTCCAGTGGAATGGATGAACGCTCCGGCCATATGGATGAACGCTCCGGTGGAAGAGATGGACTGCGCAGCCATTGCGCCAACCCGCGTTTTCGGGCGGATAATCGGGGTGGACGTGGGTGCAGGGCGGGGCACCGAGTCGTCACGATGTTTGGACGATCAGCCGTCGCTCCCCGCGTGGGACGAGACCCATCGATCGCATCGCCGCGATCCCCAAGTGAACCTGCCGGGACGTGAATCGGGTCCGTTTCGATTCGTGCCAGGCGAAGAAACGCTGGGCAATCAGCTCGTTGGTCACTCTGCCTTCGACGCCCGGCAGCGTCATCTGGCTGGACGCCTCGAAGAGCGCATCGTTCCAGACCGCGTAAAGGGTCGCATGGAGTTCGGCGGTGTCGGCATCCCACTCGACCATGCGATCGATGAGGGCGATGGCGGCGGCGTAGCGGTCGCCTGCGATCTGGCGGAAATGGGCTTCGGCCTCGTCTGACCGTTCCCCGAGCGTCACGGTCTGGGCGCTGATTGCTCCCGGGCCGACGGTGAACCAACGCAGGTTCGCGGCCTCCAGCTCGGCGGCAGTGCGACCTTCCGGGTCATACGGCCCGAAGTCCCACGGGCGCCAGCGGCTCTGGCAGTCGATGCCGACATGGGCCTCGACCAGGAAGACGCTCTTCTCGGACAGGGTAGCCCCAATCTTCCGGTGGTACCTCCTAGCACGGCGCGCCGCCACGGTGGTCACGGAGGCGCGGTTGCGGGCGCTATGCACGATGGGCCGTGAAGGCCGCGACGGCGGCTGACTCGCCGCGGGCGATTGGAGCGGCGCTGTGGATCGGGGCGGGGCGGTGAGTTCGGCGACGAGGGCGTCCATGAGGGCGGCGGCGCTGGCGCGCTCCTGTTTCTCCAAGCGCTCCAACTCATCCACCAAGGCCATCAACTGATCCACCTTGGCGACGATGCGACGCTGTTCGGCGAGCGGGGGAACCATGACGTGCATCGAAAGCCACTCTGGGTAGTAGATCGTCTGATGAACAGCGCCCTTGCTGAATCGCTCGAATGCGGGCTTCTCTGCGGTAAACACAAGCCGTAACCAATCAGACGCGACAGCCTCAGTTGGCACCCAGTTCACGAAGTCTTGGCTTGTCGCCATTGGCCGACCCATGATGACGACGTATCCCACGGACGCTGTGCGGCTAACGCAAACTGTGCCAGTTGGCAACAGCCTTGCTGCCGAGTTCGCCAACCCTTCATGGTTGGTATGTTGCCGGGTTTCGTAGATGACCTGTCCGTCGTGAAGGCGAGCGTCGACAACACCGATCCAAGGCACATCACCGTCCCACCAATCTGCCCTTGCGCGGCTCGGTGTGTGGCCACTCTCAAGGCGTGCAACTTCGATTAGGGGAACACATGCCCATCCTCGGGGGACTACTCGCTCGGTCGGCCCGACCGACAGCGCTGCGATCCCTTGGATCGGAATGCGACTGCGATTTGCATAACGCGCTGGACGTGGCAGCGCAGGCATGCGGTCGATGAACGAAACGGCGGACTCATCATCATCGTCCTGTGGAACGAGCATACCGCCGACAGCAAGTATGAGGATCGCTTGGCGAAGTCCATCCGCCGTGATGTCGTACGACTTGTGGAAGAGGAAGTTGAGGTTGTCGGGGGTTGGCTGCTCGGCGAAGCGGGCGAGGGAGGCGTGGGCGAGGGCGGCGTGGCGGGTCTGCCGCTCCTGCTGCTGCTGCTCCAGCGCATCACACAACGCCATCAGCTCATCCACCTTCGCCACAATCCGCTTCTGCTCGGCGAGGGGTGGAACGGGTATGGCAACGTCGTCAAGATCACGCTTGGAAATCGCGACGAAAGTCGAGCCGAATCCCATCGCAGCAATCGACTTCTCAAGCGCGCGCAATGTGTAAAGGAGATGCTTTGGATCGCCCGCAAGACTGCGAAGTGCGGCAAGTCCGCGCCCCACACACGACTTTTCCCGAAGCATGTTCGTTGGACCAACTGGTGCCCGAACGGAGATCACCACATCGCCTAATTCACCGATCTTCGTTGGTTCCGAGCACCAGTCCGCTGGTGCGGGATAGAGGCGGCCGAACTGCGCCTTGCCCTGATAGAACGGTAGACCCTCACCCGTCTGGTTGTACGCGGACGAAGGCGGACTCTGCCCCATGATCACTGCGACATACGTCGACAAGGGGGCGCGCACCCATCCCGCAGGCAGCTCTTTGTCAACTTCACAGACCTGTCCAAGCCCCGGGCCCTCGTCGCGCACGATTCTCGCAGCGACGAGTTTCTTCCGCGCATGAATGGCTTTCATCATCAACGCCGCCGCCGGTTCGTCATTGTCGCTCTGGGACACGAGCCGGCCTTGAATCGCCAGTTGCAGCACTAACTCCCGCAACTTCTGAACTGCGTTCGGCGCATCGGCGAACAACTCGAACTTCTCGAAGAACATCTCGACACTCACGACGCAGCCCCCACTGGATTCCCGCTTGCGCCGGAATGACGAGAATCCGCCGTCGCCGTCAATGCCGCGTGTAGTGCGCTCCTCAACTGCGCCCGTGTCTCGGCGATCTGGGTCAACAGCTTCTCATACTCCGGCAGCAGGTGATCCACATCGCCGGGGCCCGCTTCGGGGCTGTTGGGGTTCTTGATGTCGAGGTTGTATCCCCGGCGTTCGATCTCATCGATGGGCACGCGCCACGCCTGTTCGCTTTCCACGCGGTCCTTGAAGCCGTCTCTTTCCTCGCCCCACCATTTCTTTTCGGCATCGAACTCTTCGATGCGGATGGGCTTGGTCTTGTTGTACGACTTCGCGCCGGGCGGGTAGGGATGCTCGTAGTACCAGACCGCCGTGGTCGGCTGGCCCTTCGTGAAGAACAGCAGGTTGGTGCGGATGGAGGTGTAGGGCGCGAACACACCATTGGGCAGCCGGACGATGGTGTGCAAGTTGCAGTCGGTGAGGAGTTGCTGCTTGATGCGGGTCTTGACGCCCTCGCCGAAGAGCGTGCCATCCGGCAGGACCATGCCGCAGCGGCCACCGGGCTTGAGGAGGCGCATGATCAGGACGAGGAACAGGTCGGCGGTTTCGCGGGTGCGGAACTCCTGCGGGAAGTTCTGCTCAATGCCATCTTCCTCCATGCCGCCAAAGGGGGGATTGGTGATGATGACATCGACGCGCTCGGCGGGCGACCAGTCCTTGAGCGGGCGAGAGAGCGTGTTGTCGTGCTTGACGTTCGACGGCACATCAATGCCGTGCAGGAGCATGTTGGTCATACACAGGATGTGCGGCAGGTGCTTTTTCTCGATTCCCTTGAAGCACTCCTGAAGATATTGCTCATCCTCCTCGGTCTTGGCCTGCTTGCGGAGGTGTTCGATGGCGCAGGTGAGGAAGCCGCCGGTGCCGCAGGCGGGGTCGAGGATCGTTTCGCGCTTCTTGAGCGAAGGGTTGACCTGATCGACGATGAACTGTGTGACGGCACGGGGGGTGTAGAACTCGCCGGCGTTGCCGGCGGACTGGAGATCGCGGAGGAGCTGCTCGTAGATGTCGCCGAAGAGGTGGCGGTCCTTGGAGCGGTTGAAGTCGATGCCGTTGATCTTGTTGATCACCTGGCGCATCAACGTGCCGTTCTTCATGTAGTTGTTGGCATCCTCGAAGGCCATGCGAACGAGGCCGCCGATGCGGTCGGACGAGCCGTTGAGGGCCTTGAGTTTCGGGAGAAGCGTGTTGTCCACGAAGTCGCGGAGACCTTCGCCGGTCATGCCTTCTTCATCCCCCGCCCACTGGTTCCATTGAAGGTGTTTGGGGAGCGGGGAGCGGTAGTTGTCGCGGATGGTGCGGAGTTCGCGTTCGCGGTCATCGAAGATTTTGAGGAAGAGCATCCAGCCGATCTGTTCGAGGCGCTGGGCGTCGCCGTAGGTGCCCGCGTCCTTGCGCATGATGTCCTGGATGGACTTGACGAGTGTGGAGACGTTGGACATGGGCTAGGCGGCCTCCTTGTACAACGCGGTTTCGAGTTCGCGCACGGCGGCGAGGTATCTGTCGCGTCCGCCGAAGAGGGTGATGATCTCGATGGGTGTGCCGAAGGCCCGGAAGGGATCGACCTTGAGGATATCTAGGGATTCGACGCTGGCGATGCCGTTGTCCGCGTACTTCTGGAGCAGGGCTTCGAGGACCGCGCGGGCCTCTTCGCCGTAGCGGGCGAAGATGTGGCGTTTCTTCACGTTGTTGGCGCGCTCGGCGCGGGTGAGGGGCGGGCGATCGAAGGCGACGTGGCAGATCAGGTCGAAGGCGTCGTAGTCGCGGCCGACATGCTCGGCCAGTTCATCGAGGAACACGCCGTGGTTTGCGAGCTCTTCGAGGATGGCGTACTTGCGATCGGCGGCGGTCCAGATGTTGAGGAAGTCGTGGAGCGAGGCGTAGCGCTGGCGGAGGGCCTTGCGGGTGTAGTCGGTGAGTGATTCCGTGATGAGTTTGCCATTCGCGTCGAGGTACTGGACGCGCTCGGTGGCGACTCGGACGGGGACGTTTTCCACGATGTACTTCTTGGTCGCGACCGATGGACCATCGCCCTCGTCGGGCCAATCGCCTTCTTCGGGCGGGTCGATGGAGCCGTCCGGGCCTAATTCGCCTCCGTCCTCGGGCGGGACGGGCGGGTCGCCCTCGCGCGGCTCGTAGATCTGGACAGGGTCACCGTCGAAGTCGGGATCGGCGAAGAGCGCGGTGGCGCGCTTGAAGTCCATGATGGTGAAGAAGAGTTTGCCGTACTCCTCGCGGATGCGGGTGCCGCGGCCGATGATCTGCTTGAACTCGGTCATGGAGTTGATGCGGCGGTCGAGGACGATGAGGTGGCAGGTCTGGGCATCGACGCCGGTGGACATGAGGCGCGAAGTGGTGGCGATGACGGGGTACGTGGATTCGGGGTCGATGAAGTTGTCGAGCTGGGCCTTGCCTTCGTCGTTGTCGCCGGTGATCCGCATCACGTACTTGCTGTTGGCGGCGGCGAGGTCGGGGTTGGCGTTGACCATCGCCTGGCGCATGCGTTCAGCGTGGGCGATGTTCTCGCAGAAGATGATGGTCTTGTTGAAGCGGTTGGTGGCCTTGAGGAACTCGGTGACTTTGGCGGCGACGGTCTCGGTTCGCTTGGTGAGGATCAGTGTGCGGTCGTAGTCGAGTTGGTTGTACTCGCGGTCCTCGATGAGTTGCCCGTGCTTGTCGGTCTGCCCGGACTCGGGTCGCCAGCCATCGAGGTCCTTGTCGAGGCCGATGCGGATGACCTTGTAGGGGGCGAGGAAGCCATCATCGATCCCCTGGCGGAGGGAGTAGGTGTAGACGGGTTCGCCGAAGTACTCGATGTTGGAGGTGTCGCGGGTTTCCTTGGGCGTGGCGGTGAGGCCGATCTGCGTTGCGGAGTTGAAGTACTCGAGGATTTGCCGCCATGCGGAGTCGGCATCCGCGCTGCCGCGATGACACTCATCGACGACGACGAGGTCGAAGAAGTCGCGGGAGAACTGCTTGTAGATGTTGCGGTCTTCCTCGGTGCCGGTGACGGCCTGATAGAGGCACAGGTAGATTTCGTAGGACTTGTCCACCGTGCGGTTGGCGATCTTGGTCATCGCCTGGCCGAAGGGCTTGAAGTCGTTGGTCTTGGTCTGGTCGGCGAGGATGTTTCGGTCGACGAGGAAGAGGATGCGTTTCTTGGCGCCGGATTTCCAGAGTCGCCAGATGATCTGGAACGCGGTGTAGGTCTTGCCGGTGCCGGTGGCCATGACGAGGAGGATGCGATTCTCGCCGTTGGCGATGGCATCGACGGTGCGGTTGATGGCGATGCGCTGGAAGTATCGCGGGGCCTTGCCGGAGCCGTCGTCGTAGTAGTCCTGCGTGGCGATGGATTCCTGCTGGGGCGTGTACCCCTTGGCGGCGCGGTAGCGGTGCCAGAGTTCATCCGCCGATGGAAACTGATCGAGGGGGATTTCGCGGGTGACGGGGCCGCTGGTGATGGTGCGATCGTGTTCGAGGAAAGCGTCGCCGTTGCTGCTGTAGGCGAATGGAATGTCCAGGATTTCAGCGTATTCAAGCGCCTGCTGCATGCCGGCGGCGACAGTGTGGTTGTTGTCCTTGGCTTCGACGATGGCGAGGGGGATGTTGGGCTTGCGGTAGAGGATGTAGTCGGCTTTCTTCGGCTCGCCGCGTTTGACGAGCTTGCCGCGCACGATGACGCGGCCCTTGGTGAAGTAGACCTCCTCGCGAACCTGGGTCATCACATCCCAATTGCAGCCGCCCACGCCCACGATGGCAGGCGTGATGAACTTGGTGCGGATGTCCGCTTCGGTGAGCGCCTTCTTGTTCATCACGGCTGCCAGTATAGAGGATGGCGTGATCGGCACACGCGCTGGCACCCACCGTTATTCGCCCTCTGTTTGTCACCTGAACAGGGGACACGGCTGCGGTCAAGGGGGGTCGCTTCATCGTCGATGTCGGGTGACGGCTATCAGTCGTGTGCTGGCGGCCATTCTTCCACATTCCCCGGCGTGCCTTCCCTCCGAGCGGATCGCCCCTCACCCACCGATCCTCACGCACTCGCCACCCGCCGTCGCGGCCGCTCGTCGCACCCCCCGTTCAGCCGCGAGACCTGGAACCGATCCAGCGGCCAGCGCAGGTTGACCCGTACGCGGCTCACCGTGGTGCCGACATGCAGCGTCCAGTCCTCAAGACACACGTGCGTCCCCCGGAAAGTCTCCTGCGAACTGACCGTAACCTCACACAGCTGATCCATTCGCGTCGGGCGACCCAGAGGGCGCCTTGGCTTGGTGCCTGTTCGTTGTCGTCGTAGTGTGCCGGCGATTTGGTGTGGGGTGCCGTTTCCGTTCAGGGCCACCGAGGGTTCCTTGACCACGTGCTGGATACGGCGCTTGCCCTGCCGATCCTCGACGACCAGACCGTGAGCGCGCAGTTTCCGCAGCTGCATCGATACATCCGGCGTGGCGTACCCCAGGAGCTCGGCCAGTTCCGTGACGCCCTTGGGGCCGATGCACAGGGCCGCCAGGATCTCCACCTGCTTCCTCAGCGTGACGATCCGGGCAATGGCGGTGATCCGCTCCGCGTCCGACCGCGATTGCCCCGCCATCTCGGATAGTTGGTCGCTGAGTCTGGCAATCATCGCTTTCGCTCCGACCCGTGATTCGTCCCGCACCCATCACGATCCGCCCCCACCCCACCCCACCCCGCCCTTCCCACGCCACTCCAGCCAACGAAGAAAAACCGGACCGTGGAGCGATGATTCTCCACAGTCCGGCGATTGAGGGAACAGAAAAGCGCAAACATGCAGGGTGCAGCAGGTGGCATCCTTCCCCCCACGCACGCACGCCCGCACTCCCCAGGCCAAACTGCGCCACGCCGCCCGCCGCTCCTGGACCGCGGTGCGCTCGGGTGTCGCGCCCACCACAAGACCCTGCCGCCTCATGCCTCCGCGATGCACATGCGGATTCGCGACTCGGTCGGGTCTACTCCTCGAACAACCCTTCGATCGTCGCCAGCATCTGACTCAGCCGCGTCTGCGCCTGCTGGACCACGGGCTCGCCGCGCAGGTCGGCCAGCAGTTCCGCGTAGTGCGTCTCCAGCGCCTCGCCGCGGCGCTGGGCGCGCTGCTCGGCACGCAGGGCGGCCTGCAGCCGCGCTTTCTGCGGCTCGGTCAGTGAGAGCGCCAGAAACTGAGGCGGCAGGTCGATCGAGTCGACGAGGCGGATCGCTTCCAGTTTGGCGACCCACGTCCCATTCAAACCATCGGTCACCACCTCGAACAGGTCATCCAGCGCGCTGCGCAGATTCTCCCGAGCCGTGGCGGCAGCCGCCATCGCGGTCTCGTAGTGCTGGCGAACACCCTCCTCATCCGGGCTGGCGAGGTAGGTGGCTCTTCGCGCCGCGGCCTCGGTGTTGGCCGCATCACAGGCGGCGTGGCACGCTTCCACCGCCTGCCGCTCCGTGGTGGCCGCTTCCAACCGGCTGAGCATGGTGGTCACGCTGGTGCCATCGAAGCCGGCCACGATGACCAACTCCGGCGTGATCCCGATCTGGGACGCGATGCCAACGTGGGGAGTGGCCTGTTCGGCGAGGTGCGATGCCAGGGCTGCGCTTCCGAACCCACTGCCCGTCGATCCGAGGATGGGAGGAAGGAAGACGGAGGCGATCAGAGTCGATCCGATGAGTGAGATTCGCATGGGTGTACTCCGTTCTGGATGATGGTGTGCGTGACTGAGGAAGTTGGCGTGTGTGGCTGTGGGCGTGGTGTGCGTGGGGCGTGGGGGGCTTGTTGGGGGGGCGGACATACTTGACCGGATCGGGGCCCGGTCGTCCAACACTTAATGGTTAATGAAACCATTAAGTGTTGGACAGGGGGTTGACGCCGTGGCATAACGCCTCCGTCGAGGTGAACTGGATCGTGTCTGCGACCGGTCACCTCGGGTGGAGGATCCGACATGCACGCCGCCGCGCACGATGAGACGAATCGCCCACAAACTCCCGGACATTCACGCATCCGATCGGTGGTCTCGGTGCTGGTCATCGCCGCGGTCATCGCGCTCAGCGCCGGGTTGGTGGGCATGCTCACCGCCTCGACCACGCAGACCTACGCGGTGACCGGTGTGGCGCTCTCCGGCAAGGAGTTTGATGCCGCGCTGGAGCCCGCCGAGCTCGACCTGGGTGAGGTGCAGAAGAACACCACGGCCACCGGCACGGTCCGGGTGATCAACACCGGGCGGCGGCCCATCACCGTGGCGGACATCACCACCACCTGCGGCTGCACCGTGGCGGATCGGCCCAGGACGCCGATCCCCCCGGGCCACGCCGTGGATGTCAAAGTTCGGATGAATGTATCGGCCGGCGCGGGGCGGCGAACGACGAAGCACCTCACGTTTCATATACGGGAACTTGAGGAGCGTCTTCGCCTGCCCGTGTCGGCGACGGCGGCGGTGTTTCTGGAGGCGAGTCCGGCGGGGCTGAAGGTCGCGCCCAAAGACACCACGCTCCCCTTCACGGTGCGATCCGGTGATGGCACGAAGTTCCGCATCACGTCAGCCACACCTGGCTCGGTCATCACCGGATTCCTGCCGCGCGGAGCGGAAGCGCTGGAAACAGGGACCGCCGCGACAGCCGCTGACACCCACGAACTGCGCTTCGACGCCGCGGCCTGGCGCAACGCGGGATCGCCGCGCTCGGTGTTCCTGCAGACGGATCACCCGAAGGTCGCTCGGCTGGAGATCACGGTTCGGAACCAGGGCGCGACTGCCAGGACCGCCACCGAGAGCGAGGTCGGTTCATCATCATCGATGTCACCCGCCATCGATCCACCCGTGTCCGAGCGGCTGCTGCGGACGGACACGCGGCGATTGAACCTGGGCACGGTGTGGGCGGGTCAAAGCATCGAGCGCGAGGTGCGCCTGCTGGATGTTTGCACCCCCGGATCGGTGCGGGTCACGCTGGGGGATGCGGAAAGGAATGCGGGGGGTGATGCGGGGGGGCTTGTGGCGGAGCTGGTTGAGTTTCGCGTGGAGGAGGCGGACACGGTCATCCGGCTCCGGTTGGTGGCCCGCGGTCCGGGCGAGCTCATCGAGGATGGCGACTACGCGGACGACCTGTGGATCGAGACCGATGAGGGTCGGTCCCGGGTCCCGGTGCGGTGGGCGCTTCGGCGAGGGGGTGAGGAGCAAGGTGAGGGGGTCGGTGGTTCAGGTTGAAGACCAGTGAATGTGGATCGAGCGGACTCGGGCGGTTGGTGGTGAGGTCGGAACAGCAGTCGAAGGAGTCGGTCATGACACGCGGACATGTGACGATGATGGCGTTGGGCGCGATGGTGCTGGCGGCTCTGGCGGTGATTGCCATTCCGGCTCTCCGACATTCCACAGCGATTCCTGCGGCAATATTCGATCCGCCTTGCACTGGTACCCCCTATCCGGACTGCACGGGCCTGCTTTGTCCCAACGTGATCAGGGGAGTTTGCGTCCCGGAATTCGACTTGGAGATTTGTGATCAGTCCGAATTCGAAGGATGGCTCGAACAGAACAACGACGGTTCGTGCTGGGGTGGGCTTGACCAGCAAGAAAAGGATGATCTGTACTGGTGCTGGAGGAAGAACCGATGTGACGCTCTGACCGGCACCGACTGCGAGAACCTGCGCGAACTGCTCTCGCTCGGCTGCGACCCGGTTTCCGCCGTGTGCGACTTTCTCCTGTTCTGCGATTCCGGCTTTGACAGCTGCGACGACCTTGACGACATCATCATCTGCATCGAAGGCAACGGAACGGGCGATCCCGGCTGTGCGCTGACCCTCGAACAGGTGGAGGCCATCGCCGAGTGCTTGGGCGTGGTCGCCGAGGACGAGTGCGAACCCCAGGAGTCATGCTGCCAAGAGATCGAAACCACCGGTGTGTACTACAACGCCTGCAGCGGCACCGTGGCCTGCGACCAGAACTGCGATGGCATCGTCGACTGCGATGATCTGCGAGCGTTCCTCAACGCCTCCTGGTCGGAGTGCAACAGCGGGACGATGTCCCGAAGCAACTTCCTTGACCTCGTCTGCGTGTTCATGACGGCGTGCGCCGGCCAGGGCGACATCTGCGAGCAGTTCGAGAACTGCATCACGTCGCTGCTGGAGGAGTTCATCGACGAGACCGAGCCGGGACTCACGGGAGAGGAACGATCGCATTTCGATGGAAGCGAGAACTCCTGCGCCGACTGCCTGGGCGGCGGCGAGATCGAGATCTGCGACGATGTGGCCAATCCCGCTGAGCCGGATGAGGACGCCTGCCCCGCGGGTGAGCAGGCGAGCGATTGCGACAACTGCGGTGGCCGCGAAACGACGGGCAAGGCCCGCACCGACACCGGCATGGAGCTGGTGACCGGCGACCAAGTGCTCACGGAGACCGACCTGAGCATCGCCATGACGGGTTCGGACCTGAACATCTCCCGCAGCTACCGTAGCAGCAAGGACTACGACTGCGACAAGGGCGGCGTGGGGCGCAAGTGGACGCTCTCGGAGCTGCGCCGGCTCGACTATGACGCGGATACGGATGTGATGACCCTCTTCGGGTCGGCCGTCTCGACGCCGCGCATCACCGGGTACGACGGCACGGGCCAGGTCACGTGGAACGGCCCCACGACCATGACCGTGGAGCCGACGACCGTCGGCGGCAGCGTGGATGTGTGGCGCCTGGAAGTGCTGGGTCGGTGGCAGGAGGACTACTACCGGAACGCCTCGGAGGGCTCGCTGGAAGGTCGCTTGAAGGAGACCCGCGACATCCACGGCAACCGCAAGGTCTACGACTACACCATCTACCCGGGCGCCAACAGCACCGACTGGGCGCGCCTCGACTCCATCACGCTCAAGGACGCCTCGGACGCCACCCAAGGCGTGGTGTACTTCGTGTGGGACATGGACACCTCTTCGGGTTCCTTCCAGCGCCTGCGCCAGATCAAGGTGGTGCGCACAGGCGGCGAGAGCGAGGATGTGCTGACCGACCGGGTGGTCTACACCTACGCCTCGGATGACCCCGAGTTCAGTGATGACATCGGCACCGGCAGCGACCTGGTGCAGGTACTGAAGTGGACACGGGTGGATCGCCTGCTGGGCTCGGACACCGGCGACATCGACGCCGTCCCTCGCCGCCAGCTGATCACGCAGTACCGGTATCACCGCGCCGCGGCCGAGGATTGGACGCTCACGGAGCGCGGGTACGACATGGAAGGTGATGACGGTCAGATCAAGATGATCATCCAGCCGGAGCAGATTGAGTTCTGGGCCCAGGAGTACAACAAGGAGGCGACGACGCCGGTGCTGCCGCGGGTGGCGGCGCTGGAACTGCTGACCAAGGCCGATGACGAGATCCTCTGGACGGCCGGCGGGAACGATGTGCTGACGGTGGACCTGGCTTCTTCGGTCTTCGCCGAGTACAGCGCCTCGAACAACGGTCCCATCGAGACCACCTACGTACAGTCGGCGTGCGGCTGCGGCGGCTCGGGCACGACGGGACTGAAGGTGACTTCTACGACGGTGAGCTACGACCCCCTGCCGTCCGGGCTCGACATCAATGACGGCAAGACCATCACGGTGACCGAGGCGCTCTGGGACGGCGAGGACTGGGTGACTCACCGCACCCTCCTGTACGACATGGAGCGCCAGGGCGGCGGGACCAACCCGAGCGATCCTGATCCGCGCGACTTCTACGTCGTCAACTCCGTGATCCGCGATGGCGCCGATGCCGAGCGTCAGTGGATGACGCGCTACATCTACGTGGATGACACGCGGCAGGTGGAGGCGGAGTACACACCCGCGTCCTTGTCGAACTACGGCCATAATGGCGGCGTCCCGGAGTTCACGCTGCAGTCCGGCCTCGTCCACGGCTCGGAGTACAACGCCGACCGGCGCCTCATCGGGCGCTACATCAAGAACGGCTACGACCCCGACCTCGACACCTTCCCGGACGACTTCATCCAGATCGAGAAGATCGAGTACGGCGATGCCGGGGCCGACTGGGACGCGGACAACAGTCGCGACCACCTGGTCAGCCAGCGCACGCGCTACCGGATCGAGGGGGGGACACCAGGGGCCAACGACCTGGAGATCACCAAGTTCTTCTACGGCTTCCACACCACGAACGGGAACGATATCGCCTGGATCGAGACCGCGGTTGAGGCGGAACTCGAGGCCGAGAACGGACCGGGGGGCACGTACTACACGGCGGTGATCCTCGATGACCGGGGACGGACGCTCTGGAGCCGGGCCGCGGATGGTTCGCTGACCAAGTACACCGACTTCCACGCTCAGACCGGCGCGCCTCAGACCATCATCCGCAACCACGATGGGACGGGTGTGCCGCTGGATGTCCTATACAACGACCTGCATCCGGACACGGACGACTGGGACGACACCGCCCGCGAAGGCCAGGGCGGTTCACTGACCACCACGTACGTGTACGACCTGCTCGGGCGGGTCCAGCAGGTGATCAGCCCCAGCGGTGTGAGCACCTACACGCTGCGCGAGATGCGCGAGTGGCCCGAGCGTCCCGGTCTGCTGTACTTCGCCACCGTGTCGCTGTCGCACGAGTGGACGGTGAGCACGACCACCTACCACGCCAGTCCGGCGCGGGTGTCATGGCAGAATGCGGGTGGGGCATCGATCGGATCGAGCAGCTTCGACCTGGAGGGCGACCCCTACGGCTCGCCGACCACCGGCGGCTACGAACTGGTCATCTCCGACTGGAACGATGAGGGGGCGGAACTCTCTCGCAGCGCCACCGTGCACCACTACTCGGGGCCGGTCCAGGCGCAGCAGGTGTGGCACGATGTGGCCAACGACGGCTTCTACGAGACCACCTACGAGTACGATGACCTGGGCCGCGTGGAGTTCACCACCAGTCCCGAAGGGACCGTGACGCAGCAGGTGTACGATGTACTGGGACGGACCATCGCGGTCAAGGTGGGCACCGACCCCGAGACCGTGGGCAACATGCTCACCGTCTCCGAGACCTTCTACGATGGCCTGGATGCCGGTGATCCGGATGATGTGCAGGGGGTGGGCAACGGGCACGTGACCTTCGTGCGCCAGCACATCGATGGCGGCACCACGCGCGACTCGCGCTTCTGGCACGACTTCCGGGGCCGCCGCTACAAGACCATGAGCGCCTTGGCGCCCCATGAGTGGGTCGTGTACGACAACCTGGACCGGGTGGTCGAACGCGGCGTCTTTGAGAGTGAGCCGGATGACATCGATGACCCCCTGGCGGACCGTAAGTCCTACTCGGTGACCTTCTACAGCCAGCGCGGGTTGACCTACAGGAGCCAGACGGCGATCGATCCGACGGATGGCACGCCCGACTTCCTCGAATCCCACACCTGGTACGACGCCACGGGGCGCTCGGTGGGATCGCTCTCCCCCACCGGTCCGATGCAGAAGATGACCTACGACGGGCTGGGCCGCGCGGTCGCCAGTTACCTGAGCGACCGGGGCAGCGATGCCGCGCCGGGCGGGTCGGGCAACTACGCCGATGTGCACGACGTCTCGATCCACGCCGCGGACCTCACGGACGATGTGGTGTTCCAGGAGAGCGCCACGCGCTACATCGTGCCCGGCGACTACACCAATGACTCCTTCACGGGGCTGGCGGATCTCATGACCACGCGCCTGCGCACCCATGCCGCGACGGATGCGAAGAAGGGGTCGCTGGCAGCGCTGGCCGACGTTGAGGCGGACGACATCTGCGTCATCACCACCTACAGCGCCTCCTTCTACGATGCCGCCAACCGGCCCATCCGCGCCGCCCACTACGGGACGAACCGATCAGACGGCTGGGCCCACAGCCCCCACAGCACGAACGATGAGCCCACGATTGACCAGGACTCGCCCCCCGACTGGGACACGGGCGGAGCCGAGATCGTCACCCACACCGACTACGGCGTGCGGGGGGTGGCCGACACCACCACCGACCCCAAGGGCCGGCTCACCAAGGTCATCTTCGATGACATGGGCCGCCAGATCGCGGTGATCGAGAACTGGGATGATGCGGACATCTCCGGCTGGAACTCGGGGGATCAACGCTGGAATCTCTCGGGGTTCAGCGCCGCCGACCAGACCAACGCCCGCGACCGGGTGACGACCTTCGTGTACAACGGCAGCGGCCAGGTGGTGAAGCAGATCGCCCACCTGTTTGTGGCATCCACGGAGAAGCTGGAAGAGACCCAGTACATCTACGGCGTGACCACGGGCCAGTCCCCTGCTTCGGGGATCAACTCGCCCGACCTGCTGCGCGAGGTGCGCTATCCCGACGAGTCCACGGGGGCGGCGGGCTCGACCTCGGCCTACAAGGTGATCTACTCGTACGACCGGGCGGGCCAGATGCTCACCATGACGGACCAGAACGGCACCGTCCACGCCTACTCGTACAACGCGCGGGGGCAACTGACGGTGGATGAGATCACCAGCTTCGGCACAGATATCGATGATGCCATTGATGCCATCGTGACCACGTACGATGACCTGGGCCGGCGGTCGAAAGTGACTTCGTACAACGACTACGCGGGCACGCCCGCCGTGGTGAACGAAGTGGCGTTCATCTACGATGACGGCGATCTGGGCGTCCTGACCGAAGTGCGCCAGCAGCATGATGGGGTCACATCCGGGGGCTCCCCCACCGTGACCTACACGTATGACACCGACGCCATGGGAAGCGGGAACCTCCAGCGCTTGCTGAGCGTGGAGTATCCCTCGGGCTTCACCCCCTCAATGGACTACGGCAGCGGGAGCAATGCGACCATCTCGCGGCTCAAGTCCATGCGCTGGACGGACTCTACCCCCACCACGCACCAGATCGTCGCCTACGACTACATCGGTCTCTCCATGCCCGCGGTGGTGGACTATGCGCTCAGTTCGCTGGATGTGCAGCTGGACCCCTCGGCGGCCCACAACGGCGCCCGGGCCCCCGGAAACTACCCCGGCTCCGACCGCTTCGGCCGGGTCGTGAAGCAGCTCTGGGTGGATGGCAACTACACCACGCACGGCAGTTCCGGCACGGTCCCCAACATCCCACCCATCGTCGAGATCGACTACGCGTACTGCAAGGGTGGGCATCGTCTGAGCATCAAGGATGGACGACCAGGCGCGAAACGCACGAATCGCCACGCCCTAGCGACCACGGACACACTTGATCGGCTGGTCGAATACCGACGAGGCGTCGAAGGGATCGGCTTCGCCTACGACTTCGGCTCGCAGAAGTGGACCTACGACTTCCTCGGCAACATGGTGATGATCGAGCGCGATCTCACCGGCGATGGCGACTACGGCGACACCAATGAGGTCGAAAACCGCACCCACAACCTGGCCAACGAACTGCTGGGCCGCGACATCGATGATGATGCCACGGATGAGGTCACCTTCACCCTGGACCACGCGGGGAACATCCGCACGTCCGATGATGGGACGACGGTCACCACCTACACCCACGACGGCTGGAACCGGCTGGTGAAAGTGGTCGTGGATTCGGGCGCGGGGGATGTTGACCGCACGGAGAACTGGTATAATGGCCTCAACTGGCGGGTCATCCAGCGGGTCGATTCCGACCTCGTGGGGGGGCTCGATGAGCAGCGGGTCATGGTCTACAACGCCTCCTGGCAGCTTGTGGAAGAAGAGATCTACGAGGGTTGGTCCTCGGGCACTCCCGGTTCCGTCGATGAACGCCGCGCGTACGTGTGGGGGGCTCGCTACATCGATGATCTCGTGCAGACGCTGGTGGATGGTCATGACGGCGCCACGCCGGATGGGGACTACGAGGATGCCGCAGGGGGGGATGATGCCTGGTTCTTCCACCTCCACGATGCCCAGTTCTCGGTGGTGGCGGTGATGGATGCGGTTGGGGGGGTACTCGAGCGTGTGACCTACGACGCCTATGGCGAAGCGCGGCACCACGACTGGCGGGATGTGGATGGGGATGGGGACTACGACGCGACGGACCGGGGCATCATCGCATCAATCCCGTTCCAGGGCTACCCGATCACCAACGCCAACTACAACGCGGATGCGGACCTCAACCGCGACGGCGTGGTGAACGCCACGGACATCACCCTGTCCACGACCACCTACCCCACGCCGCTGGCGAAGGGTGAGTTGTCGTACGCCCACGTGGGAGGGCGGTTCGGCTACGACGGCTACCGCTTCGACCCCGAGCGGCGTGAGTACAAGGTGCGCCACCGCGACTACAGCCCCATCCTCATGCGCTGGATGCAACGCGATCCGGCGGGGTATGTGGATGGGTGGAACTTGTTCGACTATTCTGCGAACTCGCCGCTAGTGCATGGGGATCCGTGGGGGCTTTTTAAGGTGAAGATTCCGCAGATTCACGAAGGTATTACGTTGGATGCCGTCAGGCAGTTTGAACGTCTCTTCCGAAGCAGCGAGGACGTTGTTAAGATTGTGGAGGCAAATTTTCACACCGATTTGGGACCCGATTTTTTTGCGAAGAATCGGCACAGCCAGAACCCACAGTTTGTCGATGCGGTATCCGATGTGATGATGGACATTCAGACCGCTGATTGCAGAGGATGGGGAGGCATCGTCTACACTACAGACAAGATTCTTCAGCTGATTGGGACCACCTTGCATACTCTGCAGGATTTCTACTCGCATACCGATTGGATCGATGGTAGCACAATGGAGTACTACTACTATCATGCAGGTCACGACGCGCTCGGAATGCGCGCATCACGGCAAACCGCGCACGGGGACAGATTGATTAGCCTCGACGAGATTCAGCGGCGCGACGGTTCATCATTCACTACAGATAGGATCATTTACTATGTTGGCGGAGAGGCGGGAAACCTCGGCGAGGGCAAGTACGACGCGCATCAGAACTTTGCGGCGGACAAGAGCGGCTTCGGTCGAGCCCGAGCACATCCTAGCGGACTTGGCAGTGGTGCCTACGATTCGGCGCGACGTTCCGCGACATCTACAAGCGTGGCATTCCTCCGATGGGTTTACAACAACCTGACTTCTTGTTGCAGAAAGGTGATCTTCACAGATGACGACCTCTCCAAGTGAATCTGCGCGTCTCGATGTACGGGTCGCATGCGGATTGCTGGCTGCCATGTTGCCGGGTCCCCTGGTCGTGGCCGCCTTGGCATACGATTATTACCATCCGGGGTTAATGAGCGACTATAGACCTTATCATGTACTGGGTATCATTATAATTACTCTAGGTGTCTACGCGCCTATCGCGAGCGTTCTTTTGCCGCGACAACTGCTCGGACGAAGCAGTGTCGCATTCTACGCGCTTGCGACTATCTGCATTTTCGCGCTCAACACGCTCATGGTTGTGGTAGGGTTCTTTGGCTTGGTGCTGTTTGGGTGAACGCCATGCACGTCCAAGGGAAATGGGGCGCCAGGGACCGAGGTGCTTGATGTAGTTCGTGGCACTCGGTAATTCAATGGCAATCTCTTGCCTCCGCCAATGTGACCTACACCTATGACACCGAGGACTTCGCGGGCGGGAACCTCCAGCGCTTGCTGAACGTGGAGTATCCGTCGGGCTTCACGCCCCGCATGGACTACGGCAGCGGGAGCAATGAAGCGATCTCGCGGCTCAAGAGCATGCGCTGGATCGACTCCAACCCGACGACGTACAGCATCGTCGCCTACGACTACATCGGTCTCTCCATGCCCGCGGTGGTGGACTACGCGCTCAGTTCGCTGGATGTGCAGTTGGACCCCTCGGCAGCCCACAACGGCGCCCGCGCCCCCGGAATCTACCCCGGCTACGACCGCTTCGGCCGGGTCGTGAAGCAGCTCTGGGTGGATGGCAACTTCACCACGCACGGCAGTTCCGGCACGGTCCCCAACATCCCGCCCATCATCGAGATCGACTACACCTACGACAAGGCGGGCAACCGGACCAAGGTTCTCGATGGCCGCCCGGGCGCCAAGCGGGCCAACCGCGACGCCGTGGCGACGATGGACAACCTCCACCGTCTCACCCAGTACTGGCGGGGAATCGACGGAGGAAGCGCCGCCAAGGGCAGCCAGCAGTGGACCTACGACTTCCTCGGCAACATGGTCATGATCGAGAACGACGGGAACGGGGATGGCGACTACGGCGACGCCAACGAGGTCGAGAATCGCACCCACAACCTGGCCAACGAACTGCTGGGCCGGGACATCGATGATGACGCCACGGATGAGGTCACCTTCACCCTGGACCACGCGGGGAACATCCGCACGGCCGACGATGGGACCACTGTGACCACCTACACCCACGACGGCTGGAACCGGCTGGTGAAGGTGGAAGTGGATTCGGGGGGCGGGGATGTGGACCGCACCGAGAACTGGTATAATGGCCTCAACTGGCGGGTCATCCAGCGGGTCGATTCCGACCTGGCGGGTGGCCTCGATGAGCAGCGGGTCATGTTCTACAACGCCTCATGGCAGTTGGTGGAAGAGGAGATCTACGAGGCATGGTCCTCGGGCACTCCCGGTTCCGTCGATGAACGCCGCGCGTACGTGTGGGGGGCTCGGTACATTGATGACCT